>JAZKAP010000021.1:0-58325 GCA_040389085.1 Pseudomonadota bacterium | reverse complement strand
TCCACCCTCATTCACTGAAATCCAGGGTGTTGCACTTCACTTTTGAATCCGCCAGGCATTGACCTTGATGCCCGTGCGCTTTTCCATGTCGGCCAGCAGGGGCTGCCAATCCTGCCTGAGGTTCTGGCTCGACTCGGTGGACAGGATGCCGAAACTGAACTCCTTCATGCCCTGGGCCTGCACTGGCGCCAGAACGGCAAGCGCCATCAGGACCAGTCCTGTCAACATGTTCTTGATCATGGTTTTTCCTCGTGAATACAGGGGGAACGACGGAACCCGGCTCAGGCAGCCTGCGCCATCGGCGTTGGCCAGGCGAGGTGGGGAACGGGTTTGGCCTTGTCTTCCAGGCTGGAGATGGCGTCGCCCAGAGACAGGATGTCGTCGGCCTCGGCGCCATAGAGCTCCCGCAGCACGACGGGCGTCAGTCCGACCGAAGGGCCGTCGTACACCACCTTGCCCTGGTGCAGGGCGATGGTGCGGGCGCAGTACTTCATCGCCACATTGACCTGGTGCAGTGACACCACCACCGTGCACTGGTCTTCGCGGTTCACGCGGGCCAGGATGTCCATCACCTTGCGCGAGGACTCCGGGTCCAGCGAGGCAATCGGCTCGTCGGCCAGCACCACCTTGGCGCCCTGCACCATGGCCCGCGCGATCGCGGCACGCTGTTGCTGGCCGCCCGACAGCGTCGATGCCCGCTGCGCACAACATTCGGCAATGCCGACGCGGCGCAAGGCCTCGATGCCCCTGGCCTTTTCCTCGGGCGTGAACCAGCGGATCAGGCTGCGCCACATCGGCACCCGGTGCAGGGTGCCGGCCAGCACGTTGACAATCACCGGCAGACGGCCCACCAGGTTGAACTGCTGGAAAACAAAACCGATGCCCGAACGCACCGACCGGATGTTGGACGCGATTTTTCCGTTGCGCTGCACGGTCCTGCCGTGGATGACGATGGACCCCTGCTCCGACGCGTCGCCGGCCATCAGTCCGGCCATATGCCGCAGCAAGGTGGACTTGCCGGAGCCGGAAGCCCCGATCAACGCGACCATTTCCCCGGGTGCAATGCTCAGGTCTATCTGCTGCAAGGCTTTGCGGCCGTTGCCAAATGTCTTGCTCAGGGTGTTGATCCGGATCGCAGCTTCCATGGTCTCTCCAGGTGGTGTTGCCGTTGAATCTAGGGTCGCAATGTGTCGGTTTCGTGTCAGCGGCGGCCAAAAGCCGCGTTTCGGGGAGCGGAGCACAATAAGCCCATGCCCTACCTGCCCACCTTTATCGCCCCCACCCGCTACGCCGACCCGGCTGCCGCACTGGCCCAGGTACAGCGGATTTATGACCAGCAGATTGCCCACCTGCGCGATGCCATGCAACGCTACGTGGCCGGTGAAACCCTGCCCGGCCATGTGCGCGCCTGTTACCCCTTTGTGCGTGTGCATACGGAAACCGTGGCGCGCGCTATCCTGGAAACGCCCGACATTTCCCAGCTCAGTTACGGATTTGTGGCCGGGCCGGGTCGTTTTGAAACCACGCTGACGCGGCCAGACCTCTATGGCAACTACTACCTGGAGCAGTTCCGCCTGCTGATGCAAAACCATTCGGTCGAGCTGGAAGTAGGCACCAGCACCCAGCCCATTCCCGTGCACTTCTCGTTTGCCGAGCACGACCACATCGAAGGCAATCTGAGCGCAGACCGGCGCATGCTGATGCGCGACGTGTTCGACCTGCCCGACCTGGCAGCCATGGACGACGGCATCGCCAACGGCACCTATGAACCTCGGCCGGGCGAGCCACAACCACTGTCACTGTTCACCGCCGCCCGGGTGGACTACTCCCTGCAGCGCCTGCGCCACTACACCGGGACCTCGCCCCAGTGGTTCCAGAACTTTGTGCTGTTCACCAACTACCAGTTCTACATCGACGAATTTGTGCGACTGGGCCATGAAGAAATGGCACGCCCGGACAGCGACTACATCGCCTTTGTCGAGCCCGGAAATGTGGTCACCCGTCGCGCGGGCCTTCCGGCCAGCATCGGCGACGAGCTGGGCCTGGCGCCGCCGCGCCTGCCGCAGATGCCGGCCTACCACCTGATGCGCGCCGACCGCACCGGCATCACCATGGTCAACATCGGTGTCGGGCCGGCCAATGCCAAGAACATCACTGACCACATTGCCGTGCTGCGGCCCCATGCCTGGATCATGCTGGGCCACTGCGCAGGGCTGCGCAACAGCCAGCAGCTCGGCGACTATGTGCTGGCACACGGTTATGTGCGCGAAGACCATGTGCTCGATGAAGAGCTGCCGCTGTGGGTGCCGATTCCGGCGCTGGCGGAGATCCAGGTGGCACTGGAACGCGCTGTGAAAGACGTCACCCATCTGGAGGGCCCGGACCTCAAGCGCATCATGCGCACCGGTACCGTGGCGTCCACCGACAACCGCAACTGGGAGCTGCTGCCCGGCAACCAGCCCCAGCGCCGCTTCAGCCAGAGCCGCGCCGTCGCGCTGGACATGGAAAGCGCCACCATTGCCGCCAACGGGTTCAGGTTCCGCGTGCCCTACGGCACGCTGCTGTGTGTCAGCGACAAGCCGCTGCACGGCGAGATCAAGCTGCCCGGCATGGCCAACCACTTCTACCGCGAGCGGGTCGACCAGCACCTGCGTATCGGCATGCGGGCGATCGAACTGTTGCGCGCCCAGGGCAGCAGCCAGCTGCACAGCCGCAAGCTGCGCAGTTTTTCGGAAGTGGCATTCCAATAATCCGGAAACGCACCATTTCCGTGCCGACTGGCTGGTGCATGGAGGTTCTGCGCCCGCGATGGTTCATCAGGCGGCCACAGCTTTACACAACTTGACGAGGCGCAAGCGAACGCGTCATGCGAAAAGCCAATAATGTGTTTTATGCATATGTCTGGTTTTTTCGCTCCATGACCCCCACCCCCTCCAGACTTCGCCCGATGCGCGTCTCGTTGCTCATGGCACTGACCGTGCTGCTGTCCGGCTGTGCATCCTTGTCGCCGCAGGCCACCGCCCTGCCCCAGACCCAGGTGCCGGCGGGCTGGTCTGGCAGTGCCACCACGCCGGCGGCCGCGACCTCGCTGGCGCAGTGGTGGCAACGCTTCAACGACCCCTTGCTCGGCAGTCTGGTAACCCAGGCCCTGCAAGCCAATACCACGGTTCGCTCCGCGCAGGCGGCGCTGCAGCAGGCCAGAGCACTGCGCGATGTCAGTTCGGCCAATCTGGTGCCCAAGCTGAGCGCCGCGGGCTCTGCCCAGCGCAGCAAGTCGGGCGACAACGAGGCTGGCAATCTGTTCAAGGCAGGTTTTGATGCCAGTTGGGAGCCGGACGTGTTTGGCGGCAGGCGCAGCGCCCTGAACGCCACCGAGGCTGATGCCCAGGCCGCGCAGGCCAGCCTGGCCGATACACAGGTGTCCATCGCCGCCGAGGTGGCGGTGACTTACATCGAACTGCGCGGGCTGCAGGCGCGCCTGGCGATCGCCCGCAACAACCTGGCCAGCCAGAGCGAGACACAGCAGATCACCGACTGGCGGGTCCAGGCGGGACTGGCGTCCTCGCTCGACCTGGAGCAGGCGCGCGCCGCCAGCGCGCAGACCAGCGCGCAAATTCCGACGCTGGAAACCAGTGCCACCCAGGCGCAGTACAGCCTGGCGGTACTGACTGGCCAGGCCCCAGGCGCGCTGCAGGCCCTGTTGACCGCCACCGGCCCCCTGCCGCAGGCCCCCGGAGAACTCGCGCTCAGCCTTCCCGCCGAAACTCTGCGCCAGCGCCCGGATGTGCGCGCGGCCGAGCATCGCATCAGCGCCGCCCTGGCGCGGGTCTCGCAGGCTGATGCCGCACGATATCCGGGTTTTCAGATTAGCGGCTCTCTCGGCCTGAGCGCCTTGAGCCTGGCCTCACTCACCACCGCCGGCACCGTGGTGAACGCCTTGCTGGCCAGCGTTTCGGTGCCGCTGTTTGACGGCGGCGCGGCGCGCGCCCAGGTACGCGCGCAGGAAGCCGCGCTGGAGCAAACGCGCATGAGTTACCAGGCGACGGTACTGACTGCGCTGAAAGACGTTGAAAACGCGCTGGTGTCGCTGCAAGGCAACCGGGAGCGGCTGGCCCGGCTGCAGACGGCGGCCGACGCTGCGGCCAATGCTGACTTGCTGGCCCGCCAGCGTTACGCCAGCGGGTTGATCGACTTTCGCGCCGTGCTGGAAACCCAGCGCACGCTGCTCTCGACACAAGACAGCGTGGAGAGCACCCGCGCCAGCTTGAGCGCTGACCATGTGCGCCTTTACAAGGCCCTGGGTGGCGGCTGGACGCCCGAGCCGGGAACCGCCACGCGTTGACAGACATGCAGATACGGCCCGAAGAACCTGCCTCCCATCACAAACACCGACCATGAACAGCCCAACCCCACCTGCATCCACGCCATCTGCCGCTGATCTGCAGACCCTGCTGAGCGAGGACCGCGCCCGCCCCTGGTGGCAGCGCGCCACGCCATGGCTCATCGCCGCGGCCCTCCTCGTGCTGGCAGCGGGCCTGACCTACTGGCTGGCGCAAAAAAAGACCAACGCGGCGCCGCACTATGTGACCGAAACGGTCCGCAAGGGCAATCTCACACTCAATGTACTGGCCAACGGCACGCTGCAACCGACACGCTCGGTGAACATTGGCAGCGAACTCTCGGGCACGGTCAAGCGCGTGCTGGTGGACGTGAACGATCGCATCAAGAAGGGCCAGGTGCTGGTCGAGCTGGACACGGCCAAGCTGTCCGACCAGGTGCTGCGCTCGCGCGCCTCGCTGGCGGCCATGCAGGCCCAACTGGCCCAAAGCGCAGCCACCGTGAAGGAAGCCCGGGCCGGTCTGACGCGTTTTGAGGAAGTGGCCCGTCTGTCCGGCGGCAAGGTGCCATCGGCGACCGAACTCGACAGTGCCCGCGCCAGCGTGGACCGCGCCGTGGCCGCCGAGGCCAGCGCCCGCGCCAATGTGGCCGAGGCGCGCGCCGCTGCCTCCACCGACGAAACCAACCTCGCCAAGGCCTCGATCCGTTCACCGATTGACGGCGTGGTCCTGACGCGCACGGTCGATCCGGGCAACGCCGTGGCCGCCTCGCTGCAGGCGGTGACGCTGTTTACCGTGGCCGAAGATCTGGCTCAGTTGCGCCTGGAAGTGAACGTGGACGAAGCTGACGTGGGTTCGGTCAAGGTCGGCCAGAAGGCCAGCTTCACCGTCAGCGCCTATCCGTCACGCCGTTACCCGGCCACCATCACCCGCGTGGCTTTCGGCTCCACCAAGACCGACAACGTGGTGACTTACGTGACCTATCTGGAAGTGAACAACACCGATTTGAGCCTGCGCCCCGGCATGACCGCGGCAGCCACCATCATCGCCACCGAGCGCATCGGCGTGCTGCTGGTGCCCAATACCGCGCTGCGCTTCACGCCCACGCAGGCCGACAGCCCCGCCGCCGCGGCTTCCGACGGCAGCTTCGTGTCCAAGCTCATGCCACGCATGCCCCGCACGAGTGCACGCAAGCCCGCCGACACCACGGGCGGCGCGGGGACCCGCCAGGTCTGGGTGCTCAAAGACAACCAGGCGACGGCCGTTTCCGTGAAAACCGGCATCAGCGACGGCCGCATGACCGAAGTCACGGGCGATGGCCTGCAGGAAGGCATGGCCGTCATCACCGACCAGCAGACCGCCGGCGCAACGCCATGAGCGACACCGCCCGCGGCCTGCCGCTGATCCGTCTGCGCAACATCACCAAGGTGTATGGCGAAGGCGCGACGGCGCTGCAAGCCCTCAAGGGCGTTGATCTGGACATCGAAGCCGGCGATTTTGTCGCCATCATGGGCCCCAGCGGGTCAGGCAAGTCCACTGCCATGAACACCATGGGCTGCCTGGACACGCCGACAGCGGGCCAGTACCTGTTCCAGGGCGTGCATGTGGAATCGCTCACGCGCGACCAGCGCGCCCTGCTGCGACGGCGTTTTTTCGGCTTTGTGTTCCAGGGCTTCAACCTGCTGGCGCGTACCACGGCCCAGGAAAATGTGGAGCTGCCGCTGCTGTACCGCGGCGAATCAGCGGCGGCCCGGCATGCGGCGGCGGCCAGGGCGCTGGCCTCCGTCGGGTTGGCGGGCTGGGAACACCACACGCCTGCCGAGCTGTCGGGCGGTCAGCAGCAGCGCGTGGCGATTGCGCGCGCCATCGTCACAGAGCCCGCCGTGCTGCTGGCCGACGAGCCCACCGGCAATCTGGACACCCAGCGCAGCCGCGAGATCATGGAGTTGCTGTGGCATCTCAACGTGGACCAGGGTATCACGGTGCTGATGGTCACGCACGAAGCCGACATGGCCGCCTATGCCAGGCGCATCGTGCGTTTTGTCGATGGTCTGGTGGCCAGCGACATCCGCAATGAACACCCGGCCGGCCTGCAGGCGATGGAAACGGCCGCCCCTGTCGCCGCGCCCGTGACGGAGACCCGCTGATGCTGCTCAACACGCTGCTGCTGGCGTTGCGTTCGATCCGGCGCAATCTGATGCGCTCGTTTTTGACCATTCTGGGCATTGTGATCGGCGTGAGCGCTGTCATCACCATGGTGACGCTGGGTAATGGTGCGACGCTGGCGGTGCAAAACCAGATTTCCGGCCTGGGCACCAACCTGCTGCAGGTTCGCCCCGGCCAGCGCATGGGACCGGGCACGGGCGGCGCCACCGCGCCTTCCTTCAGCGAGCTCGATGCCGATGCCATCGCCACGCAGATTGGCGGGATCGCAGCGGTCGCGCCCGAGGCGCGCAGCAGTTCCACCCTGGTGGCCAATGGCCGCAACTGGACCAGCAGCGTCATCGGCAGCACCAATGCCTGGCTGGACACCGGCAACTGGAAGCTCGGTGACGGGCGCATGTTTTCCGACGACGAACTGCGGGCCGGCGCGGCCGTCTGCCTGATTGGCGAAACCGTGCGGCGCGAGCTCTTTGGCACGCGCCCCGCCATCGGAGAGCAGCTGCGCGTCAAACAGATTTCCTGCGAGGTGGTGGGCCTGCTGGCCTCCAAGGGCCAGGGCGCTTTCGGCAATGACCAGGACGACCTGGTGCTGGTGCCGATCAAGACGCTGCAGCGCCGCATCACCGGCAACACCCGCGTCAACACCCTGCTGGTGTCGATGAAGGAAGGCAGCGACGCCGACCGCCTGAAGGCCAGTCTGGCCCAGCTGCTGCGTGAGCGCCGCAAGCTGGCCGATACCGACGAGGACAACTTCAACGTGCTAGACACCAAGCAGCTGGCCGACACGCTGTCGGGTACGACCAAAGTGATGACCATGCTGCTGGGCGCGGTGGCCGCGGTCAGCCTGCTGGTGGGCGGCATCGGCATCATGAACATCATGCTGGTCAGCGTGACCGAGCGCACCCGCGAGATTGGCCTGCGGCTGGCGATAGGCGCGCTGGAGCGCGAGGTGCTGCTGCAGTTCTTGATAGAGGCGGTGGTGCTGGCGGCGCTGGGCGGCCTGATCGGCATCGTGCTGGCCACCGGCGCCTCGCTGGCGCTGGCGGCCGTGATGGATGTACCCTACCTCTTCAACCCGGCCGTGAACCTGCTGTCCTTCCTGTTCTCGGCTGGCATCGGGGTGCTGTTCGGCTATTTTCCGGCCCGGCGTGCGGCGCGCATGGACCCGATCGACGCGTTGCGGCACGAATAACAACCCAGCGGCGTTCGGGCTGTGGTCAAAAACTCCGGCTGCTTCAACCCGGCTGCAGCCCCTTGGCGCTGACCGCCGTATCCCCCTGCCGGGCATCCGCCAATTCGGCGCGCATCAATGGCAGGTGCTGCGGATATTCGCGTTGCATGAAATCGACCAGCCCCTCGCGCACATGGCAGCGCAGGTCCCAGTTCCGGCCGGAGCTGGCCGAGGTCACAAGCAGGCGCAACTGCATGGCACCCTCGCCCGCTTCCGTGACCTGCAGCTTGCACAGGCGCTGGTCCCAGTCGGGTGACGCTTCGCACAGACGCTGCGCTTCTGCGCGCAGGGGCGCCATCGGCATGCGGTAGTCCACCCACAGGAAAACCGTGCCGATGATGCCGGCGCTTTTGCGGGTCCAGTTCTGGAAAGGGTGTTCAATAAACCACTGCAGGGGAATGATGAGCCGGCGTTCGTCCCAGATCTTGAGCACCACATAGGTCCCGGTGATTTCCTCGACCCGGCCCCACTCGCCTTCCACGATCAGGACGTCGTCAAGCCGGATGGGCTGCGCCAGCGCAATCTGCAGTCCCGCGATCAGGTTGCTGAATATCGGCCGCGCGGCAATCCCCACCACCAGTCCCACCACGCCGGCCGACGCCAGCAGGCTGGTACCGAACTGCCGCGCCCCCGGAAAGGTCATCAGCATCAGGGCCAGCCCGGTCAGCACGATGGTGAACATCGCGGTTCGGGCCAGCATGCGGGTCTGGGTGTGAATGCGGCGCGCGTGCAGGTTGTCTTCGACATCGACCGGATGCAGGCTGGTGACACCGTGGGCCACACCGCGAACGGCGCGCAGCCCCAGCCAGGTCAGCGCCGTGAACAGCAGCAGGGCATTGGCATGGCGCACGCCGCCTATCAACGCCAGGTCATCGGGCGCACCTTGCCAGACAGCCTGCAGGGCAACCAGCGGCAGCAGCAGCTGGGCCGGCGCCCTGCACTGCCGGACCACCGCCTCCGCTACCGGCATGGAACGTGTCAGCCGCAGCAGCACGGCCAGGCCCACACGGTGCACCAGCAGGGCCAGCACCACCGCAATACCCGCCACCAACAGAAGCCGCAACGACGAATCGTCCGCCCAGGCCAGCATTTCCATCAGTTCCGGGTATTTCACGGACGAGGCCTTCAGGCCACGCGGGGCTTGACGAGGGAAGCGGCCAACTTGGCGTTAACGCGCGCGGTCTCCACATCGTCATCGAAGGCCAGCGCCACGCCCATGCGGCGCTTGACAAAACTCTCCGGCTTGCCGAACAGCCGGATGTCGGTGTTGGGTACGCCCAATGCGTCGGCCACACCGTCAAACACGATGCCCTGCGCATCAACCCCACCGTAGATCACGGCACTGGCACCCGGGGTTTTCAGCGCCGTGTTGACCGGCAAGCCAAGAATGGCGCGCGCATGCAGCTCGAACTCGTTTTGCCACTGCGTGCACATCGTCACCATGCCGGTGTCGTGTGGCCGGGGGCTGACCTCGCTGAACCAGACCTCGTCGCCCTTGACAAACAGCTCGACGCCAAACAGGCCCAGGCCGCCCGGCTTGCCGTCGTGGCCCAGGCCCAGGTTGTCGGTTACCGCCTTGCAGATGTCGCGGCTTTTCTGCAGCGCTCTGGCGGCCATGGGTTGCGGCTGCCAGCTTTCCACATAATCGCCGCTGACCTGCACATGGCCAATGGGCTCGCAGAAATGGGTCTCGATCTGCCCATCCGCGCCCATGGCACGCACCGTGAGCTGGGTAATCTCGTAGTCAAAGTCGATAAATCCTTCGACGATGACCCGGCCGTGGCTGACGCGGCCGCCGGCCATGGCGTGGTCCCAGGCGGCCTTGACGTCGGCGGGACCGGAAATCTTGCTCTGGCCCTTGCCGGAAGAGCTCATCACCGGCTTCACGACGCAGGGGTAGCCTATCTTGTTGTCGATGGCGGCCTGCAACTCGGCCAGGGAATCACAGAATACATAGGGGCTGGTCGGCAGGCCCAGGGTTTCGGCGGCCAGGCGGCGAATGCCTTCGCGGTCCATGGTCAGCCGGGCAGCCCGCGCCGTCGGCACCACACGCACCACGCCGGCCGCTTCCAGTTCTTCCAGCATGGGCGTGGCGATCGCCTCGATTTCAGGAACCACCAGGTGCGGCCGCTCTTTCTCGATCAGGGCCTTGAGCTGGGCCGGGTCACTCATGGTGATGGTGCGTGCATGGTGGGCCACCTGTTGGCCCGGCGCGTTGTCGTAGCGGTCGGTGGCGATGGTCTCCACGCCCAGGCGCTGCAGCGCAATCAGCACCTCCTTGCCAAGCTCGCCGGAGCCGAGCAGCATGACTTTGGTTGCATGGGGGGACAGGGGGGTGCCGAAAGTGGTCATGGGAGGTGCAGGAGGTGGATGGATCGGGGGACAGGTCGCAATGCAAACGAGCCGGGGGAGCGAAGCGCCGTAACCAACACTTTACTTCACCCGGAAAAATGCCCCGACCGGGGTACGGATCCTTCGGCAGATGGCCCTACGAAACACGGACGCGCAGCTTCTGGATGAAAATCGTTCTCATTGACATCCATCTTCTTCAGAAAGCCTTTCTTGACGAACCCTATTCCGCCTCGCGCACGCCCGCAGGAAGAGTCCAGCCCGGCACCCGCACGCAAACGCCGTCCACCGCGCCGCGTGGAAGTCAGCCGCATCGAGATCCTGAGCCCGGCCATGCGCCGCATCACGCTCAAGGGTGCCGAACTCGAGGGCTTCGCCCCGGCCGGACCGGCCAGCTATATCAAGCTGATCTTCCCGGAGCCGGGGCAAACCGAGCCGACCCGCCCCTTGCCGGACGGCCCGCGCGCGGTGTCCATGCGCACCTACACCCCGCTGGCGGCGCGACCCGAGGCGCAGGAAGTCGATGTCGATTTTGTGCTGCATGGCGAAGGTCCGGCGTCGACCTGGGCGGCGCAGGCCACCTTGGGCCAGGTGCTGTTCCTGATGGGGCCCGGCCCCGGTTATGCCCTGGACACCGCCGCCACCCGGCACCTGCTGATCGCGGATGACAGCGCGCTGCCAGCGGTCGAAACCATTCTGGCCGCCCTGCCCGCCGGCGCCCATGCGCAGGTGCTGCTGGAAGTCATCAGCGAGGCCGAGCAGCGGCCGCTGCACAGCGCGGCGCAGCTTGACGTGGTCTGGCTGGCGCGCGGCACCGACCACCGGGCGGCGGGACAGGCCCTGGAAAAGGCGCTGCATGCTGCTGCGCCGATAGGCCCCGACACCCGTATTTACCTGGCCTGTGAGGCCGCGGCGATGCGTCGCATCCGCCAGTTGCTGATCACGGCGCTGGGCGTGAGCCGCAGCCAGATCGTGGGCCGGGGTTACTGGAAGCTGGACGTGGTCAACCACCCCGATCACGACTACGGCGACGAAGCCTGAAATCCGGTGTCCGGTCAGCCGCTGTCCCGTCCCGCGGCAACAACCCGGCGCAGGTGGGCAACAATAGCCGCATGAATCCTCCCCTTCTCCAGATCCGGGGCCTGACCAAACACTACGGCAGCGCTGTGGTCGTGGACGACCTGTCCTTCGAGATTGCGCCCGGCGAATGCCTGGGCGTGATCGGCCCCAACGGCGCCGGAAAAACCACCACCATCCGCATGTGCCTGGGCCTGACTGCGCCGGACACCGGCAACATCACCTATTTTGCGAGCCGCGAGGACCGCGGTTTGCGCATGCCCGAAGACGCGCTGGCCATCAAGGCCAGGCTGGGCGTGGTCAGCCAGTTCGACACCTTGGACCCGGACTTCAGCTGCGCCGAAAACCTGCAGGTGTATGGCCGCTATTTCGGCATGAAGGCGGCGCAGGTGCGTGCCCGCGTGCCGGCGCTGCTGGAGTTTGCCTCGCTGTCGCACAAGGCCGGCAGCAAGCCCGGTGAACTGTCGGGCGGCATGAAGCGGCGCCTGAGCCTGGCGCGCGCACTCGTCAACGACCCGAGCCTGCTGCTGCTCGACGAACCCACGACCGGGCTGGACCCGCAGGCGCGGCACCTGATGTGGGAGCGGCTGCAACTGCTGCTGCAACAGGGCAAGTCGATTCTGCTGACCACCCACTTCATGGACGAAGCCGAGCGCCTGTGCTCGCGCCTGCTGGTGCTGGACCACGGCAAAAAAATCGCCGAAGGCAAGCCGCGCGAGCTGATCGCGCAGCATCTGGAGCCCGACGTGGTGGAGGTCTATGGCGTGGGCGCGCTGGAGCTGGCCCGCTCCCCCGAACATGCCGCGCTGCGGGCACTGGCTGCGCGAGTGGAGGTCAGCGGCGAAACCGTGTTTTTCTACACGCAGGATGCCCGCCCGCTGCTGGACTGCCTCGCGGCCCACGGCAGCTTGCGCACCCTGCACCGACCCGCCAACCTGGAAGACCTGTTCCTCAAACTGACCGGCCGCCAGATACGGGAGGATGCGTGATGGACAAGTCCAACGAAGGCAGCGAACGCAGCGCGGGGCCGCCGGCGGCTCCCTCCCCAGCAGCCGGAGCCGCGGAACCGGCTTTGCCGGGCCGCAGGCGCAGCGCCCCCTCGGGGGGCAGTGAAGTACACGAAGTGACGAACGTGGGGGCCGTATCACTCTGGCGCGCGCCGGACCTGTCAGCACGCTGGTGGCCCGTCTTCATGCGCAACCTGCTGGTCTGGCGCAAGCTGGCCATTCCCAGCCTGGTCGGCAACATTGCCGAGCCGCTGATGTGGCTGGTGGCTTTTGGCTACGGCATGGGCGCGCTGGTCGGCGAGATCAGCGTGGGCGGCGACAGCGCGGCCAAAATCCCCTACATCCTGTTCCTGGCCAGCGGCTCGATCTGCATGAGCGCCATGAACGCCGCCAGCTTCGAGGCGCTGTATTCCGCGTTTTCGCGCATGCATGTGCAAAAAACCTGGGACGGCATCATGAATGCCCCGATCAGCCTGGACAGCGTGCTGCTGGCCGAAATGCTCTGGGCCGCGTTCAAAGCGCTGTTCACCGTCACCGCGATCCTCGGCGTGATGCTGGCCCTGGGCATCAGCCACAGCCCCAAGCTGCTGCTGGCCTGGCCGATTCTGCTGCTGGTCGGCATGATGTTTTCATGCATTGCGCTGATCTTCAACGCGCTGGCCAAGGGCTACGACTTCTTCACCTACTACTTCACGCTGGTGTTGACGCCCATGATGTTCCTGAGCGGCATCTTCTTTCCGCGCGAGCAGTTGCCGCCGCTGGTACGCCTCATCTCCGACTGGCTGCCGCTGACCAACGCGGTGGAGATCATCCGCCCGATGTTCATGGACCAGTGGCCGGCTTCGCCGTGGCGGCACGGGCTGGTGCTGGTTGGCTACACCGTGGCGGGTTTCTGGGTGGCGCTGGCCTTGACGCGCCGGCGCTTCCGGAGCTGAAAACCGCTGAGCGCCCCGCCTGACGCTTTTATACTTTGGCGGCATGAACACTCCCACGCCCGCCTCGCTGCTGTCGCCCGAGCTGATCGCCATGATGGACAAGGGCGTGTCGGTCAACGTGAGCTCCTGCAGCCTCGAGCTGCGACCGAGCATCATGCGGGCGGTGGGCAGCGCCATCACAGCCGGCTGCCAGACGGTCACAGTCTACGTGTCGCGACCCCAGTCCCGCCAGCTGATTCAGGACATTGCAACCACCGGCCGCATCGCCGTCGTGTTTTCAGAGCCGGCAACACACCGCACGGTCCAGCTCAAGGCCAGTGGCGCCCGTATCCGCTGTACAGAGCCTTCCGATGAAGCCGCGCTGGCGCGCTACCTGGCGTCGATGGAGCAGGAAATCGGACGGGTGGGGTACGGCCCTGCATTCACCCAGGCCATGCTGGCCCACAGGCTGGAGGACGTGGTGGCCATCAGTTTCGAACCCTTGCAGGCTTTTGACCAGACGCCGGGCCCCAGGGCAGGATCGGCACTGACCCCCAGACCGGCGGGCGCAACGTGATCCCGCCTACCCTTGCCGACATACGTCCCTGCCTGGAAGGCGCGATCCCGGCCGTCATGGCCACCTGCGCGCCCGATGGAACGCCCAACGTCGCGTACATCTCACAGGTGTTTTACGCGGGCGAGCGACAGGTCGCCCTGTCTTTCCAGTTTTTCAACAAGACCCGGCAGAACATCCTGTCCAACCCGCATGCCACCGTGCTGGTACTGCATCCCGTCACTGCGGCATTCTTTCGCCTGCATATCCGCTACCTGCGAACGGAAACACAGGGCCCGGTGTTTGAAGGCATGAAAGCACAACTGGCCGGCATCGCCTCACACAGTGGCATGGCGACTGTCTTCAAGCTGCGGGGTTCGGACATCTATGAGGTGCAGGAGATCGAGCCTATTGCCGGCGAGCCGCTGGCGGCCTTGCCACCGCGCGCCAATGTACTCACGGCGCTGCGCCGTGGCAGCGAGCGCCTGGCGCGCTGCACCGGGCTGGATGAGTTGCTCAATACAACCCTCGCCACCCTGACCGACTTTCTGGACATCCGCCACGCCATGGTCCTGATGCTGGACGCAGGCACCCAGCGGCTCTACACCGTCGCCAGCTGCGGCTATGCCGTGTCGGGCGTGGGCTCTGAAATCGAGATGGGCAATGGCGTGATTGGCGTGGCAGCGCGGGAACGCACGCCTGTACGCATCACGCACATAACCAGTGCCCACCTCTACAGCCACGCCATTCGCAGCAGCCTGCGCGATCATGCGCCCGGGCTGCTGCTGGACACCGACATTCCTTATCCCGGACTGGCCGAGCCGCACAGCCAGCTGGCCGTACCCATTGAATCGGCCGGCAGGCTGCTGGGCGTGCTGTTCGCGGAGAGCCCGGAGGACCTGCGTTTCGGCTTCGAGGACGAAGATGCACTGGTTACCCTGGGCGGGCATCTGGGCGCCGCCATCGACCTGATGCAGGCCCGGGGCGACACGCAGGACGCACCATCGCCACAGCCTGGGGCGACGCCTGTTCAACCCGCAAGCGGTGCGCCCCTGAAGCTGCGACGGTTCAGGGCCAACGACAGCGTCTTTGTGAATGACAGTTACCTGATCAAGGGCGTGGCCGGCGCCATTTTCTGGAAACTGGCCAGCGACCATGCCCGGCATGGACGCACGGAATTTTCCAATCGGGAGTTGCGGCTGGACCCGGCCATTCAGCTGCCCGATGTGACCGACAACCTGGAAGCCCGGCTGCTGCTGCTGCAGCGTCGGCTCATTGACCATGGTCCGCACATTCGTATCGAGAAAACCGGGCGCGGCCGCTTCCGGCTACAGGTGATGCGACCGCTCATCCTGCTGGAAGTACCGGGCTGAGCCTGCCGGGTCAGGCCTCGACCAGGCCTGGCGCAGCCGCCAGTCCCAGGCCACGCGTGAGCTTGGCCCACTCCGCGTCGCTCAGATGGGGGCGCACCGTGTCCATGGCCGCGGCAAACGCCGGAGCCGGCGCATGGGCCTGCATCTCGCCCATCATGGCCTGGCGCTCTGCCGGGTTCATGAAGGGCACCAGCCAGCGCAGGGTGTACATCATCTCTTCCGGTGGAATCGAAGCGACCAGTGCGCCGTGAATGTCCGCCAGCTCAGCATCGGTATAGCGAGACCACAATACCGCGTTGTGCGCCGTTTCCTCCACATGCATGTGCTGGAAGTTGCCGGCGATAAAAAGTGCCAATTGCCGATACAGCTCCAGCGCCAGGCCTGCGCGCCCTGCCGGGGGCGACTTCAGCAACGCGCCGGCCAGCGCGCCCAGGCCGGCAATATGCTGCTCGTGCTCTTCGTGTTCATGGGCAATCGCATCGCTGGCACCGGGCGCACGCGCTTCCATGGCCGCATGAATGAACTGGTTTTCGTGCGCCAGATGCGAGGCGCAAAAATCCAGCAACTCACACACGCGTTGCGTGGTTGTGGCCAGCTCCAGGTCGTCATCGGTGTCCATTCGACCCACGGCCAATAGCGTATCGGCCATCAGCGCACGCAGCGCCTTGTGGATGCCGGCATACAGATCCAGGCGGGAGGTCGGTTGTGCAGCGGCGAGCTGCGTCATCTCAAGTGGGTGGATATTCATGGTGTCTTTTTTCCCAGGCAAGGCCTGCTTGCGGCTTGACCGGCATGACGCACCACGCGCCAGCCATCAGAAAGCCAGGCAGGAAGTCTAGAAAGAGACGCCTGGGGACATCGCTAAATAATGCCTACGAGAACCTTAAAAAAACACTATTTACCATTCCCGAAGAGGGAACACAGGGCTTCCCGGCATCTGGCCGTCACCGGAGCATCCCCACTTCCGGCGACCAGGCTCAGGTGGGTGAAACAAAACGCGCCGTGAGTTCACCCAGGTTCAGTTCTGCCAGCACCTCCTGCAGCCGCGCCTGTGCCTGGCGCGTCTTGGCCGCGTTCGGCGCTGACGGCCGGCTCGCAATGATGAGCTCGTTTTTCATCGAATGCTCCCAGCCCACCAGCTCGGTCACCGTGACATCGTAGCCATGGGCTTCGAGCTGCAGGCAGCGCAGCACATTGGTGATCTGGCTGCCGAATTCGCGCGTGTGCAGCGGGTGGCGCCAGAGTTCGGCGAGGGACGTCTTCGACAAACTGAGGGCCTTGTTTTTGCGCAGCACCCCGGCTACCTCGGCCTGGCAGCAGGGCACCAGCACCATGTGGCGCGCCTTTTTCTGCAGGCCGAAGGCAATGGCGTCGTCGGTTGCCGTGTCGCAGGCATGCAGGGCGGTGACAATATCCACCTGCGCCGGCAATTGGTCCGACACCGTGGCTTCCGCCACTAGGAGATTCAGAAACGTCATGCGCGCAAAGCCCAGCTTCTGCGCCAGCGTGCGCGACTTTTCCACCAGCTCGGCACGCGTCTCGATGCCATAGATATGGCCACCGGTCTTCTCGCCAGGATGCGCGACGTTGAAAAACAGGTCGTAAAGAATGAAGCCCAGGTAGGACTTGCCGGCGCCGTGGTCGGCCAGGGTGAAAGGCCGGCCCTTGGCCGAGACCTCCTCCAGCAGCGGTGCGATGAACTGGTACAGGTGGTAGACCTGCTTGAGCTTGCGCCGCGTGTCCTGGTTGAGCTTGCCCTCGCGCGTGAGGATGTGCAGCTCCTGGAGCAACTCGATGGACTGGCCGGCCCGGAGCTCTTCAATGACCTGGGCGGCTTTGGCGGTCGGCGCATGGCGGGCGGGCTTGCCGGTGCTGGGGGAACGGGGGTGTTGCATGGCCCCACAGTTTAGTAGCCGGCGGCTGTCAGCGGCGAAACGGCCACAAAGTTCTTTTCGGGATTCGGCAACAATTAACTTGTGCGCAATTTAATTGCACGCTATAATTCAATCCATGTCAGGAAAAACCACCTCTACCGACGCCATGCTGCTGCTGGACAACCAGCTCTGTTTTGCGCTGTATTCCACCTCGCTGGCCATGACCAAGCTGTACAAGCCCCTGCTTGACGAGCTCGGGCTGACCTACCCGCAGTACCTGGCCATGCTGGTGCTGTGGGAAAAAGACGGGTTGATGGTGTCCGAACTCGGCGAACGCCTTTACCTTGATTCGGGCACCCTCACACCTCTGCTCAAGCGCCTGGAGGTGTCGGGGCTGATTTCCCGCATACGCGCCGTGGAAGACGAGCGCCGTGTCCACATCACACTGACCGCGGCAGGCCGCAAGCTCAAGAGCCGTGCCGCCAAAATCCCCGGCTGCATCCTGGAGGCCAGCCAGTGCTCCATTCCCGAACTGACAGCGCTGACCCAGCAAATGCGGGCCCTGCGCCAGCGGCTGGTCGCGTAAACCCTTTCCCGTTTTCAACCCGCTTCACTCCCGAAGCATCTTTTCAAGGAAATCACCATGACAACCCAACTCGAAAAAGTCCTCTACACCGCCCACGCCCACACCACTGGCGGGCGTGACGGCAAGTCCAAAACCGACGATGGCCGCCTGGACGTCACGCTGAGCTCGCCTGGCACCGCCGGCACCGGCACCAACCCCGAGCAGCTGTTTGCGGCTGGTTACTCCGCCTGCTTCATCGGCGCCATGAAGGCCGTGGCCGGCATGAAAAAGATCGCGCTGCCGGACGACCTGAGCATTGACGCCAGCGTGGACCTGGGCAAGATCCCCGCCGGTTACGGCATCGCTGTCCGCCTGGACATCAGCCTTCCCGGCATGGACCGCACCGCCGCACAGGCGCTGGTCGATGCCGCCCACCAGGTGTGCCCCTACTCGAACGCCACCCGCGGCAACATCGACGTGACCCTCACCCTGGTCTGAGCCGGACGATGAACAGGCGCCTGATTCCCAACGTCGCCGTTGCCCTGGTGGCGATTGAGCATGTCTACATCCTGATTCTGGAAATGTTCCTCTGGAACAAGCCGCTCGGATTGAAGACCTTCAATCTCACGCAGGAGTTTGCCGATGCGAGCCAGGCTCTGGCCGCCAACCAGGGGCTGTACAACGGCTTTCTGGCGGCGGGCCTCTTCTTCGGGCTGTTCACGGGCAACCGCACGTTCAAGCTCTTCTTCCTGGCATGCGTAATCGTGGCCGGCGTCTTTGGTGCAGCCACGGCCGCGCCCAAGATCTTCTTCACCCAGGCTTTGCCCGCGATCATCGCGCTGACACTGGTGTTGTGGCTGGACAAGCCTGCGGTCAGAACCTAGTACTGTCGCCAAAGCGGCCCGCCGGTCTTGAACCGGCGGGCTTTTTCGCTTAACTTGCCGGCATGAGCACCACCACCCTTCTTGTCCGCAAAAACGATCTGGCCAGCACGCGGCTGGAAACGACTGAAGACGCCCCGCTGGCTAACGGCCAGGTTCGCGTGCGTATCGAGTCCTTTGCGCTGACCTCCAACAACATCACCTACGCTGCCTTTGGCGACACCATGAACTACTGGCAGTTCTTTCCCACCGGCGAAGAAGGCTGGGGCACCATTCCGGTCTGGGGCTTTGGCAGTGTGGTGCAGTCGCTGCACCCGGGTGTGGCGGCAGGCGAGCGGCTCTACGGCTACTACCCCATGGCGTCAGCCACGGTGCTCACGCCCGCGCGCCTGAACACCGCCGGCTTTCACGACGGTGCACCCCACCGGCGTGAACTGCATGCGGTCTACAACCAGTACCTGCGCTGCAGTGCCGACCCGTTTTACACCCCGAACACCGAAGACATCCAGGCCCTGCTGCGGCCGCTGTTCATCACCTCCTTCCTGATTGACGACTTCCTGGCCGACAACGATTTCTTCGGCGCCCGGACCATGCTGCTGTCCAGTGCATCCAGCAAGACCGCCTACGGAACAGCCTTCCAGCTGGCCCAGCGCCCAGGCATCGAAGTCATCGGGCTGACGTCGCCGGCGAATGTGGCTTTTTGCGAAAGCCTGGGTTGCTACAGCCGGGTGCTGACTTATGACCAGCTCGACCAGATTTCTGCCGATGCGGCATGCATCTATGTGGACTTTGCCGGCAACGCCGGGCTGCGCCTTGCCATCCACACCCGCTTTGCGAACCTGAAATACAGCTGCTCCATAGGCGGCACCCATGTGGCCGAACTCGGCGGCGCCCGGGATCTGCCGGGTCCGCGCGCCACGCTGTTTTTTGCCCCTGCGCAGATCAAGAAGCGCAGCGCCGACTGGGGTGCGGAAGGCCTGGGCCAACGCCTGGTGCAGGCCTGGCAGGCCTTCAGCCGGCGCGCCACGCAAGCTGACTCGCCCTGGCTGCTGGTGCAGCAGCACCAGGGCCCCGAAGCCGTTGCCGCGGCCTACCAGCAGGTGCTGGCCGGCAAAGGCGACCCCCGCACTGGCCACATTCTCAAGCTGTAATCTCGCACGCACGCTATTGATTTAATAGCTGTCTGCGCTTACCTGCAAAGGGCCAGAGGCACTTTTTATCTTCACCTTTGGGGCATTTTCCGATTGCACCGACAATGGAGGCATGAGCGAACAACCCCTGGCGGCACCCGTGCCCGACGCCGTGCATGCCTACGAAAAACTGACGCCCGACGTGGTGCTGGACGCGCTGGCCAGCGTCGGCCTGTATGGCGACGGCCGGCTCATGGCGCTGTCCAGTTATGAAAACCGCGTCTACCAGGTCCATCTGGAAGCGCCGGCGGGCGCGGGCTCCGCAGCCGGTGACATCGTGGTCGTCAAGTTCTACCGACCCGGCCGCTGGAGCGATGTACAGATCCTCGAAGAACATGAGTTTGCCGCCGAACTGATGGCTGCGGAAATCCCTGTCGTAGGCGCCCTGGCACTGAACGGCAGCACCCTGCACCACTTCAACGGTTTCAGCTTCAGCGTCTCGCCGCGCCGCGGCGGCCGCCGGCCCGAGCTCGAGGACCTCAGCGTGCTCGAATGGATTGGCCGCTTCCTCGCGCGCATCCACACCGTCGGCAGCGCCAGGCCTTTCCAGAACCGGCCAGCGCTGACCCTGCAGACCTTTGGTTACGCCAGCCGCGACCTGCTGCTGGCGGGCGACCACCTGCCGCTGGACATGGCGTCGCGCTGGCTCAAGGCCTTTGAAGAAGCCATGAATGTGGCGCAAGCCGTGTTTGAAAGCGTGGGCGACATCCGCACACTGCGCCTGCACGGCGACTGCCACCCCGGCAACATCCTGTGGACACCCGAGGGCCTGGAAGGCGCCGGCCCGCACTTTGTCGACCTCGACGACGCACGCAGCGGCCCGGCCGTGCAGGACCTCTGGATGCTGCTGTCCGGCGAACGCGCGCAGTGCCTGCAACAGCTCGGCGCTCTGGTGGACGGCTACGAGGAGTTCCGCGAATTCGATCGCCGCGAGCTGGCGCTGATCGAACCGCTGCGCACCCTGCGGCTGGTGCATTACAGTGCCTGGCTGGCCCAGCGCTGGCATGATCCGATCTTTCCGATCAACTTCCCCTGGTTCGGCTCCAGCGACTACTGGAAAGGCCAGGTCGACATGCTGGAAGAACAGACGGAAGCCATGCAGGAAGCGCCGCTGGTGGCGTAAGACTTGTTCCAGATCCATTTCCGGGAGAAACCATGCCCGCCGAATCCTCTGCCCACACCATTCGCCGCCTGAAAGCCGTCACCGACGACCAGTTGCAGTCGCTGGCTGAGCTGCTGATCGATTGTGTGGACGGTGGCGCCTCAGTGAGTTTCATGCATCCCCTGCCAATGGACAAGGCGCTGGCGTTCTGGCGCGGTGTGGCGGACAGCGCGGCCCGCGGTGAACGGGCGCTGCTGGTGGCCGAAGATGCCGCAGGCATCGTGGGTACCGTGCAGGTGGTGCTGGACCAGCCCGAGAATCAGCCGCACCGCGCCGACGTGGCAAAAATGCTGGTGCATCGCCGGGCGCGGCGCCAGGGCCTGGGTGAAGCGCTGATGCAGGCTGCCGAGCAGGTCGCGCGCGAAAGCGGCAAAACCCTGCTGGTGCTGGACACTGCCAGCGACGATGCCGAGCGGCTTTATGCGCGGCTGGGGTGGCAACGCTGCGGAGTGATTCCGGGTTACGCGCTTTTCCCGAATGGCGAGCCGTGCGATACGACTTACTTCTACCGCTCGCTCAATCACTGAATTTGGCCGAGCGCTGCCCATGCCAGAAAGCAAAACAGAATCCGCACCAGACCGACCACTCTGGAAGACCTTTCTGGTCTTCCTCAGCCCGCTGGTCCTGACCAACATGCTGAACGCCCTGTCGGGCACGCTCAACAACATCTATGTGGGGCAGATGCTGGGTGTCGGTGCACTGGCTGCCGTGGCCAGCTTTTTCCCCCTGTTGCTGTTTTTCATTTCCTTCGTGATCGGCCTGGGTGCAGGCGCATCCGTTCTGACCGGCCAAGCCTGGGGCGCCAGGGATGCCGACAAGGTGCGTGCCATTGCCGGCACGGTACTTTGCGCAGGCTTTTTGCTTGGCGTGGTGGTCGGGCTGTGCGGCATGCTGCTGGCCGAACCCATCATGCGCCTGCTGGGTACGCCGGCGGATGTGCTGCCCCAGGCCATCGCTTATGCCCGGGTCATGATGGCTGCCTTGCCGCTGATGTTTGTTTCCATGCTGACAGCGGCGGCGCTGCGCGGCGTGGGCGATACCGTCACCCCCTTGTTGTCGCTGGCGGTCTCCTCGAGCATCATTCTCATGCTGACCCCGGCCCTGATCCAGGGCTGGTTCGGCCTGCCGGCGCTGGGTGTGACCGGCGGTGCCTGGGCCACGCTGGTGTCGATGGCGCTGGCCCTGCTCTGGGTGGCCTGGTACCTGAAGCGGCGCGGCCGCACCCTTGCGCCAGACAAGGATTTCTGGCGGCATGTGCGTCTTCAAAAGAAATTCCTGAAACCCGTCGTGCGGCTGGGCTTTCCCACCGGGCTGTTCTTCATCACCGGCTCGGTGGCGGACCTCGCCCTGCTGCGCCTGGTCAATGGCTACGGCTCCCATGCCACGGCCGCCTGGGGAGCCGTCAGCCAGGTCATGGCCTATGTCCAGTTTCCCGCCATGTCGATTGCGATTGCGGCGTCGGTGCTGGCGGCGCAGGCCATAGGCGCAGGGCGTCTGCACCAGATCGACAGCGTGACCCGCGTCGGGCTCGGCATGAACCTCGCCATCACCGGCGGGCTGGCGGTGGGGGTGCTGGTGTTTGCGCGGACCATCGTCGGGCTGTTCATCACCGATCCGGCGGTCGTCACGCTGGCTGCCGGACTGCTGCACATCACCGTGTGGGCCAGCCTGATTTTCGGCCTGGCCAGTGTGTTCACGTCCGTCATGCGCGCCAGCGGAACGGTGCTGGTGCCCACGCTCATCTCGCTGGGCTGCCTGAGCCTGTTGCTGTTCCCGCTGGGCTGGGCGTTCAGCCAGACTTTCGGGCTGCGCGGCATCTGGATGAGTTACCCGGCCACCTACGCGGTGGCACTGCTGCTGCAGACGGCCTACTTCTTCGTGGTCTGGAAGAAGAAACCCATTCGCAAAATGGTGTGAGTGGATCGCGCCCCGAACGCTAACGAATGCGCGGCGGCGCCTGCAACTGCTCGGGCGTGGTGAAGTAGGCGGCGGTGCTGCCCGCACGCGCCTTCGCCTGCGCCAGTTCGTGCCGTGCCACGGTGCGCAAATGCACCTCGTCGGGCCCGTCCATCAGGTGCAGGGCCCGGCCCCAGGTCCAGAAATAAGCCAGCGGCGTATCGGGTGACAGGCCCATGGCACCGAAGGCCTGCATGGCCCGGTCCACCACCCGCGTCTGCAACCGCGCAGCCACCACCTTGATGGCGGCCACGCGCGCGCGCAGTTGTGCCGAGTCGTCCTTGCCTTCGTCCAGCGCCCAGGCCGCATGAAGAATCAGCAGACGCGCCTGGTCGATCTCGATGCGCGATTCGGCGATCCATTCCTGCACATTGGAAAAATCCGACAGGTATTTGCCGAAGGCCTGGCGCTCCAGCGTGCGTTCCGTGGCCAATTCCAATGCCAACTCGCACTGGCCGATGGTGCGCATGCAGTGGTGCACCCGGCCCGGCCCGAGCCGTGCCTGTGCCATGGCAAAACCCTCGCCCCAGCCACCCAGCAGGTGGTCCAGCGGCACGCGAACGTCGCGCAGCAGGATTTCGCAATGCCCTTCGGGTGCGTGGTGGTGCACCACGGAAATATTGCGCAACACCTGCAGCCCCGGCGTCTCCATGGGCACCAGCACCATGCTGTGCCGGTGGTGCGCACTGGTCGGGTCACCCTCGCCTGGCGCCTCGTCGTTGCGGCACATCACCACCAGCAACCTGCAGTTCGGGTGCGCCGCACCCGTGATGAACCACTTGCGGCCATTGAGCACCAGTTGGCCGCCCTCGCGCCGCACGGTGGTCTGCAGGTTGGTCGGATCGGACGAGGCCACGTCCGGCTCGGACATCGCAAAGGCCGACCGGAGGCGGCCTTCCAGCAAGGGCCTCAGCCACTGCACGCGCTGCCCGGGCGTGGCAAAGCGGTGCAGCAGTTCCATGTTGCCGGTATCGGGGGCGCTGCAGTTGAACACCTCCGCGGCCCAGGGCAGCCGGCCCATGGTTTCAGCCAGTGGCGCGTAGTCGAGGTGACCCAGGCGCGTGCCGGGCTCGTCCTCCTGCAGGCCGGGCAGAAACAGGTTCCACAAGCCCGCCTCGCGCGCCAGCGCCTTGAGGTCTTCGAGAAAAGGCGGCGGATAGATTCCCTCCTGCACCGAACGGTGCCAGGCCGCGTTGTAGGGCAGCAGGTACTGCTGCATGAAGGCTTCGAGTTGCTGGCGCAGCGCCAGCGCCCTGGGAGAGTGATTGAAGTCCATGAGACATTGTGCGATTCGGGCCAGACGCTGTCAGAACGCAGGCGACACCGCCCGTCACAGCCCCAGGGACTGAAAGATGCCGTCCATGCGCGCCTGCACCGCCGCATCCATGATGATGGGACGGCCCCATTCGCGCTGGGTTTCGCCGGGCCATTTGTTCGTTGCGTCCAGTCCCATCTTGCTGCCCAGACCGCTCACCGGCGAGGCGAAGTCCAGGTAGTCGATAGGGGTGTTTTCTATCAACATGGTGTCGCGCGCCGGGTCCATGCGGGTGGTCAGGGCCCAGATCACCTCGCGCCAGTCGCGCACGTCCACATCGTCATCCACCACGACCACAAACTTGGTGTACATGAACTGGCGCAGGTGGCTCCACACGCCCATCATCACGCGCCGCGCGTGGCCAGGATAGGCTTTTTTGATACGTACCAGCGCCATGCGGTAGCTGCAACCTTCAGGCGGCAGGTAGAAGTCGGTGATCTCGGGAAACTGCCTTTGCAGCAGGGGAATGAACAGCTCGTTCAGGGCCATGCCGAGCACAGCAGGCTCGTCAGGGGGTTTTCCGGTGTAGGTGGAGTGGTAAATCGGATCGCGCCGCAAGGTGATGCGGTCCACCGTGAACACCGGAAACGAAGCCTGCTCGTTGTAATACCCCGTGTGGTCGCCGAACGGTCCTTCCAGCGCGTGCTGGTAGCCGCTGGGGTGGCCGGCATCCGGATAGATGTGGCCCTCGAGCACGATCTCGGCGGTGGCCGGCACACGCAAACTGCTGCCCAGCGCGCGCACGACGTCAGTACGCGCGCCGCGCAACAGGCCGGCGAACTGGTACTCGGACAGGCTGTCGGGCACCGGTGTCACCGCGCCGAGGATGGTGGCCGGATCGGCGCCCAGCGCGACGGCCACGGGATAGGGTTGGCCCGGATTCGCCGCAGCATGGTCGCGAAAATCGAGCGCTCCACCGCGATGCGCCAGCCAGCGCATGATGAGCTGGTTGCGTGAGAGCACCTGCTGGCGGTAAATGCCCAGGTTTTGCCGCGGCTTGTGCGGCCCCTGGGTGATGACCAGGCCCCAGGTGACCAGGGGCGCGACGTCGCCGGGCCAGCAGTGTTGCACCGGCAGGCGCGCCAGATCGACATCAGCACCTTCCCAGACCACCTCCTGGCAGGGCGCTGAACGCAATTCACGGGGTGCCATGTGCCACAAGGTCTTGAGCAGCCCACCCAGACCGAGCATGTCTTTCAGGCCCTTGGGTGCTTCGGGTTCCTTGAGGGCGGCGAGCACCTCGCCAAAGGAACGCAGCGCGCGCAGGTCGCTCACACCCATCGCGCGCGCCACGCGTGCCGGCGTGCCGAACAGGTTGGCCAGCACCGGCATGGTGTGTCCGATGGGGCGTTCGAACAACAGGGCCGGGCCACCGGCACGCAGGACGCGGTCGCACAGCGCCGTCATTTCCAGATATGGCGAGACGGGCTCGGCCACGCGGCGCAGGTCGCCGGTCAGCTCGAGCTGGGCCATGAAATCACGCAGGTCGCGGTAACGCATGGCTCAGGCCCCCGCCGTGGCGGGAATCCGCCCGTCCCAACGCGGGGCCAGGTCGTGCGGCAGCTCCAGCAGGTCCAGGACACGCGCCACGCTGCCGTCCACCAGCTCGGCCACCGACCGCGGACGCTGGTAGAAAGCCGGCATGGGCGGGCAGAGGATGGCGCCCATTTCGGTCGCGCTGACCATGTTGCGCAGGTGGCCCAAGTGCAGCGGCGACTCGCGCACCATCAGCACCAGTCGCCGGCGCTCCTTGAGCACCACGTCGGCGGCGCGCGTGATGAGGTTGTCCGCCAGCCCGTGCGCCACGGCGGCCAGCGTGCGCATCGAGCAGGGTGCCACCACCATGGCACTGGACAAAAAGGAGCCGCTTGCAATGGAGGCGCCCACATCGCGCGCGTCGTGCACCTGGTCGGCCAGGGCTTCCACGGCGGCGCGGCTCATGCCCTGCTCCTGGTCGAGGTTGCGCCAGCCCGCGTCGGACACCACAAGGTGGGTCTCTATCCCCGCCAGGGCATGAAGCACCTGCAACAGGCGTGTGCCGTACACTGCGCCGCTGGCCCCGGAGATCGCCACAATGATGCGTCGGGGTGGTGGTGCGCTGTCACCGGGGAGCATGTTCGTCCGCTCCTCTGGCGGCAACCCCGCTACCTGGAGTGGATGCACGCAGCGGCACCGCCAGCAGGTCGGCCGCCACACGTTCGAGCACCAGCGCTGCCTGCGCGGGATCGAAGTCCTCATGCGTGCGTTTTTTGACACCGTATTGCTGGAGCGGGTAATGCCGGTCGGCCGTGATGCCATGACGCGCCAGCACGCTTTTCACGCAGGCCAGCGGGCAGCCGTCGAGCGCGATGACAGGCCGCCCGGAGCGCACGATTTTCATCAGATGCGGCACGTCGCCACCCACCCCGGCAATGCAGGACATCTCGGCCAAGCCGCGCCGGTCCAGCTGCAGCGCCACCTGGTTGGCCAGCTGCGCGGCGCTGGAGCATCCCGAACAGGAATACACCAGCGGCAAACCGCGCCTATCCTCAGTCATGGCGCTCACCTGCATGCTGACGCGGGCCGACACCGGCCGACCGCTGCCGTGGACCCAGGCGCGCCAGCAACTGGAGCGGCGTCCACTGCTGCAGGTCGAGCACCGGCAACTCCAGGGCATCAAGCACGTTCTTGACGACCAGGCCCAGTTCGGTGTCGCCCTCCATGGCGAGGCGACGACTGAAAAAAAGCGTGTCCGGATCCTCCTGGCGCTGCGCCAGGCGCATGAAATCGTGGGCGCTGGCACTGATGGCCAGGTCGGTGGCCTGTTGGCGGGGGCAGGCGGCGAAGCGCTGCCCCGTCCAGGAAAAGTCAAAGGTCAGGCGCGCGTCACGCACATGAATGCGCAGCTTTCTGTGCAGCAACAGGCTGCCCACGTCGGCCGGCAACTGGTGCGCCAGGCCCAGGTTGAGCGCGCTCACCAGCAGCACCGAGCCGGGGTAGGCCGGCAGGCGCTCCAGCAGAGACCCGAGGGCAGGCGGCAACACAAGGGGAGGAGATGACGAAAGGGGTTTCATGGGGATCCGGACAGTCAGGCCACATACAGCAGCACGGTGATGAAGTGGCAGATGCTGCCACCCAGCACAAACAGGTGCCACAGACCGTGGCCATGGCGCAGCTTGTGGTCGGTGGCGTAAAAACCAATGCCCAGGGTGTAGCAGGCACCGCCCGCGGCCAGCCAAGCAAAGCCCGGGGGCGTCAGGGCAGTCCACAAGGGCGACACCGCCACCAGCGCCAGCCAGCCCATCAGCACATAGATGACCAGTGACAGCACACGCGCGCCTTTGGCCAGCCAGATTTCCTGCACGATTCCCAGCAGCGCCAGGCTCCACACCACGCCCAGCAAGGACCAGCCCCAGGCGCCGCGCAGCGACACCAGCGCGAATGGCGTGTAGCTGCCTGCGATCAGCAGGTAGATCGAACAATGGTCAAACTTGCGCAGCACGGTTTTGGCGCGGCCGCGCAAGCTGTGGTACAGCGTGGAAAAGACGTACAGCGCCACCAGCATGGCGCCATAGATGCTGAAGCTCACAATTTTCCAGGGATCACCAACGAAGCTGGCGGGCACGATCAGTGCGGCCGAACCCGCCACCGCCAATCCGGCGCCGACGAGGTGGCTGATGCTGTTGAAACGTTCTCCGTGGTACATCGTTGTCAGCCCTCAGCCAGCTACCGCGGAGGCCACCTGCTCCAGGCCGGGTCGGCCGTGCCAGTAGCCATTGCAGCCCTTCTCGGGCATGAGGGGCTGCATGCGCGCCAGCGCCTCCTGCGGCGTCAGCACCTGCTTGCGTGCTGCATCGAACAGGGCGATCACCTCGGCCATGTGGTGCGCCTGCGGACTCAGGCGCACCACATCCACGCCCGCGACACGCATGTCCTCCAGCGCATCGACCAGGTTGTAGACCCGCGCCGACTGGGTCTGCGTGCCGTTGAGCACCAGAAACTCCTCGCTCTCGCGGGTCCTGAGCATCAGGCCGTCCGGGTGATCGAGGCAACTGAAGCGGCAGTCGTCCTTGGGCAGGTTGCGCTGCCGCGCGGTAAAGCAGCGCGCCGAGTAGGCCAGCGGCATGCGGCCGTAGGCAAACACCTCGGTTTCAAGACCGGGCGGGCGGTCCTGCTGCAGCAGCGCAAGATCACCCTGCTTCATCTCCAGCGGCATGACCCAGCGGCTCGCGCCCAGCGAGGCCATCCACTGCAACGACGCCGGGTTGTACAGGTTGAGATGCGGGCCGGCCACAAATGGCAGCTTGCCGGCCAGGCGGTGGACGGCGCCCATGTCGTTGGCCTCGACCCGGAAATCACCATTGGCCGTGATCCTGTGCATGGTGCCCACCTCGCTGCCCGACTCCAGCAGCACCTGGGTCGAGAGCACCACCTCCTTGCCCGCAGCGCGCAGGCGGGCCGCGATGTCCAGCCAGTCGGCCAGGCGCAATTCATGGCGCCGCGAACAGACAGTCTCGCCGAGATAGACCACATCCACCGGTGTCCCGGCGACCGCGTCGTAGAAATTGAAGACAGTTTCCCGCTGCCAGTAGTACAGCAGCGGACCCAAGGCGATTTTCATGGTGCGGGGTTCCGTCATTTCCAGGGCCGGTGGTAAGCGCCCAGCGTGTGCTGCTGGCCCTCGGCCACCTGGTCGAGGCTGGCCATCCAGCTGGTTTTCGGTGCATAGCGATGCGGGTTGGCGACGCAATGGTCGATCGCCTCGCGCCAGACCCGCGTCACCTGCGCCACATAAGCGAGGCTGCGCTGGCGCCCCTCGATCTTGATGGCGCGCACACCCATCTTCATGAGCTGGGGCAGAAGTTCGAGCGTGTTCAGGCTGGCGGGCTCCTCGATGGCGTAATAACTCTCGTCATCACCCACATCGAAGCGCCCCTTGCAAAGCGTGGGGTAGCCGGCATTTTCCCCGCTGGCATAACGGTCGATCAACACACCGCCCAGACGCGATTCCAGACCCTGCGGTGTTTCCTGCCAACGCACGGACTTGGCCGGCGAACACACGCCGTGTGTATTGGGAGATTCGCCCGTCACATAGGACGACAGCGCGCAGCGCCCCTCCACCATCACACACAGGCTGCCGAAACCGAACACCTCGATTTCCACCGGTGTCTTGTCGATGACCTGCCGCACCTGCTCCAGCGACAACACACGCGGCAACACCGCGCGAACGATGCCGAACTGCTCGCGGTAGAAGTTGATCGCCTCGTAATTGGTGGCCGAACCCTGTACCGACAGGTGCAGGCGCAGCGCCGGATAACGCGAGGCGGCGTACTGCATGAGCCCGGGGTCGGCGAGGATCACGGCATCCACCCCCAAGTCCACAGCCTGGTCGAGCGCCGCGCGCCAGGGACCGGGGTTGGCGGCCTGCGGATAGGTGTTGAGCGCCATGAAGACCTTGCAGCCGCGCTCGTGGGCATAACGGATGCCCGCGACAATGGCGGCCTCGTCGAAATTGAGGCCGGCAAAGTTGCGTGCGTTGGTTGCGTCGCGCAGGCCCAGGTAGACACAGCTGGCGCCGTTGTCCACCGCGGCCTTCAGGGCCGGCAGGCTGCCGGCCGGGCAGACCAGTTCCGGAGGGGCTGAAGGGGACAGGGCAGGTTCGGCAAGAGGTGTAGAGGTGGTCATGCGGGTGGCGATCGGACGTCGGGCCCCGAACGGAGCCGTCACAGCGCACGACCATACGCCGATCCATCCGGATACTTTCTGATCCCCGTCAAGAAATGGGCTCAAGGCCCTCAGGGCCGATCGTTGCAAGTGGGCTCTCCAACGCCTGACCTTCCGGCGTGAAGCAGAGTCGCCTGCCAGAGCAAGGCATGGGGGGCGTCATCAAGGCAATTGACCTGGATCAATAGGGGCATTGTCGTCGGGTGTTCTTATAGATGTATTATATATACATCTTATAAATCATCCTTGTCCTTGTTATTGAATGGAGTCTCCATGAGCCATGCCTCTGCCCCCGCCGCGCTCGATATCCGCACCCTTGCGCCCCGCGAGCGACATCCCCTGATCTTCTCGACCTTCAGCCAACTCCGCGCTGGCCAGGCCATGGAATTGATCAACGACCATGACCCGCAGCCGCTGCATCACCAGTTCCAGGCCGAATGGCCTGGCAAGTTCAGCTGGGCTTACCTGGAACAGGGACCAGCAACCTGGCGCGTGGCCATCACCCGACTGGCATCCGCTCACAGCGACGGCCAATGCTGCGGCTCCTGCGGCGGCGCCTGACCCCCTTTAAAGAAACCAGAAGGAATTCGCGATGAAAAACAACAACATGCTGTGGCGCTGGCTCGGCTTCATCTTTGTACTGTCGTTTGGGGCCCTGGGTTACCTCGGCGTGCAGATCTACCTGACAGCCCCGCCCATCCCCAAGGCCGTCGTCACCACGTCGGGCGAGGTTCTTTTCACCGGCGAGCAGGTCCAGAATGGCCAGCAGGTCTGGCTGGCCAGCGGCGGCCAGCAGCAAGGCAGCGTCTGGGGCCACGGCGCCTATCTGGCGCCGGACTGGTCGGCCGACTGGCTGCACCGGGAAGCAGCGGCGCTACAGGCCATCCATACGCAGGCCTTCCGCAAGGATCCCTCGGCCATCACAGCATCCGACCGCGGCGCGGTCGATGCTGCGCTGAAGGAGGAAATGCGGCGCAACACCTATGACCCCACCAGCGAAACCGTCACCGTGTCACGCGACCGTGCACAGGCGATCCGCGAAGTGGCGAGTCACTACAACGCCCTGTTCGGCAGTGACGTGCAGCTGGACAAACTGCGTGACCAGTACGCGATGACAGGCAACCTGCTGCCGGATGCGGCGGATCGCCAGGCCCTCGCAGCCTTCTTCTTCTGGACGTCCTGGGCCGCGACCACCGACCGGCCCGGCGAGGAAAACCTGTCTTACACCAGCAACTGGCCGCATGAGCCCCTGGTGGGCAACAAGATGACCGACTCGGCCGCGATCTGGTCGATGGTCAGCATCGTCCTGCTGCTCGGTGCCATCGCCGCCATGTTGTGGCTGCACGGCAGCCAGCGGCATGAGCCCGAGGCCCTGCCGCCCAAGGCCGACCCTTTGCTGGGCGCGGTCGCCACCCCCTCGATGAAGGCCACGCGCAAGTACTTCTTCGCCGTGGTCGGTCTCATGCTGCTGCAGATCGCCATGGGCGTGGTCACGGCGCACTACGCCGTCGAAGGCCAGTCCTTCTTCGGCCTGCCGCTGGCCCAGGTGTTGCCTTATGTGGTGAGCCGCACAGTGCATACCCAAGTCGGCATCTTCTGGATCGCCACCGCCTGGCTGGCCACCGGCCTGTACATCGCCCCCCTGCTGTCGGGCCGTGAACCCAAGCTGCAAAAGCTCGGCGTGGACGTTCTGTTCTGGGCGCTGATTGCCATCGTGGTCGGATCCACCGTGACCGGCTGGCTGGGCACGCTGCAGCACCGCGGCGTGGACTTCAGCTTCTGGATCGGCAACCAGGGGCTGGAATTCACCAGCATGGGCCGTGTCTGGCAAATCCTGCTGTTCGTGGGTCTGCTGTTCTGGGTGTTTTTACTGGGCCGCGCCCTCTGGCCAGCGCTGAAGAAACCTTCGGAAACCCGCGGCCTGATCGCCATGGTCTTCCTGTCGGCCACCTGTATCGGCGGCTTCTACGCGACCTCGCTGACCTGGGGCCAGAACACGCACTACTCGATGGTCGAGTACTGGCGCTGGTGGCTGGTTCACCTGTGGGTGGAGGGTTTCTTCGAGGTGTTCGCCACCGCCGTGGTTGCGCTGATCTTCACCAAGCTGGGACTGGTTCGCACTGAAAGTGCCAACCGCGCCATCATCGCCGAGACCATCGTGTTCCTGTTCGGCGGCATCCTGGGCACGCTGCATCACCTCTATTTCACCGGTACACCCACCTCGGTGATCGCCGTCGGTGCGGTGTTCTCCGCGCTGGAGGTCGTGCCCCTGACGCTGATCGGCCTGGAAGCCCTGCAGACCTACCGGCGTTCCAAAGCCCTGCCCTGGCTGGCTGCCTACAAATGGCCCGTCATGTGTTTTGTCGCGGTCGGATTCTGGAACACCGTCGGCGCCGGCCTGCTCGGCTTTGCCATCAACCCGCCGGCCTCGCTCTACTATGTGCAGGGCCTGAACATGACCGCAGCCCATGGCCACGCCGCCCTGTTCGGGGTGTACGGCATGCTCGGCATCGGCCTGATGCTGTTCTGCCTGCGCGGCCTGTATGCGCGCCACCTCCATGCCGACAACATCCTCAAGCCTGCCTTCTGGAGCCTGAACATCGGTCTGGCGATGATGGTCTTCCTGTCGCTGCTACCGGCCGGTATCTACCAGGCCTGGGCCAGCGTGAGCAAAGGCCTGTGGTACGCCCGTTCGCCGGAAATCATCCATTCACCCGTGATGGAAACACTGGTCTGGATGCGGGTGCCCGGCGACATCCTGTTCGCCATCGGTGCGGCCCTGCTGGCCTGGTATGCCGTGCGCCTGTTGCGGCGGCCCGCGGTTCAACCCACCAGTGCCATCACGGCCAAGGCGGCGGCCGGTCTCTGACCTCCCTCGAAAGGCCGGCCACACCGGCCTTTCGTCCCTATTCTCTTTTTATTGGAGCTTTCATCATGAGCGAGATCCAGACCCTCAACAACGTCCACCCCTTCGACGCCCGCGGTGTCGCCAAACGCTTCCGCCACGCGGCCATCTTCGGCGCCCTGGAAAGCCTGCACCCCGGGGAAACCATGCGTTTCGTCAACGACCATGACCCGTTGCCACTGCTGAACCAGCTGCAGCAGGCCTTCGGCGAAAAACTGGGCATTGACTATGTCCGGCGCGAACCGGGGGAAATCGTGATCGACTTCCAGGTACGCGGCTGAGGCCTTACATTCACCCTATGAAACTCACCGCCTTTACCGACTACAGCTTGCGTGTGTTGATCTACCTGGCCGCGCAACCCCAGAAACGCGCCACGATTGCCGAAATCGCGACCTCTTTTGCCATCTCGGAAAATCATCTGACCAAGGTGGTGCACCTGCTCGGTAAAAGCGGCTGGCTGGCCAATGTGCGCGGCAAGGGCGGCGGGCTCGAACTGGCCATGCCACCCGAACTGGTCGGTGTCGGCGCGGTGGTGCGCCAGACCGAAGGCGCGGCGGTGGTGGCCGAGTGTTTTTCTGACGAGGCCAACCACTGCGCGATCACACGCATCTGCCGGTTGCGCGGTGTGCTCGGTGAAGCGGTCGAGGCCTTCTACACCGTGCTGGACCGCTACACCCTGGCCGACCTGGTCCAGAACCGCCAGTCGCTGGCAGCGGTGCTGTTTATCGACAGAGCCGCGTCCACGCCGGTGGCAAAACGCGCCGCATGAGCGCTGATGCCGGACCTGCCATGACTGAGCCCAAAGCGCCATTTCCCTACGAGGGCCCAGAGGCACTGCGGCAGCCCCTGGTAGCGGCACTGACGCGGGTGGTCGACCCGGAGGTCGCCATGAGCATCGTCGATGTCGGGCTCATCTATGGCGTCACCGTGACCGCCGAGAAACTGCATGTCCGGCTGACCATGACATCCGCCGCGTGCCCGGTCGCCGATCTCATCATCGACGAGGTCGAAACGGAGCTGGACCGCGTGGCACCGCCAGAATTGTTGATTGAAGTTGAACTGGTGTGGGAGCCGCCCTGGTCCGCCGACCGGATGAGCGAGCGCGCCAGGCGCTTCATGCAGTGGTGAAAACGTCGCATCGACCCAGGCATCCACAACGCCAGACGACGCCGCGGTGGATCACCCTGGCCGTGCGGCCGCTGTTGCTGGGAGGGGTCGCGCTGTCGCTGCTGGCCGGCATCGCAGGGGGCCTGCTGCGCGTGGGCGTGACGCTTCCCTCCCTGCCAGATGCCACCTGGCCCGGCCAGGCCGCGCTGGCCCATGCGGCACTGATGATCTGCGGTTTTCTCGGCACCGTCATCGGCATCGAACGGGCCGTGGCCGTCAAGCTGCGCGCCGCTTTCCTCGCGCCGTTGGCTTCGGGTGCAGGCGGCGCACTGCTGCTGCTGGGGCAACCCGGCACAGGCGCGTGGCTGGGCGTGGCCGCTGCGTCCATCTTCACCGCGGTCAACATCGTGATCGTTCGGCGCCAGCGTGCAGCGCACACCTGGTTGCTGCTTGTCGCCGCGGGAGCGTGGCTGACCGGCAACCTGCTGTTCGCCACGGGCCAGGGCAGCGTGGCGACGCTGCCCTGGTGGTTCGCCTTTCTCGTGATGACCATCGCCGCCGAGCGCCTGGAAATGACGCGGCTGATGCGCCGGCGACCCGCCGCGGAACTGTCGCTGCAAGTCGTGCTGGCGGCGCTGCTCGCGGGCGCGGCCTGGTCGGCCCTGGCACCGGTCGCCGGTGGACTGCTCTACGGAACGGCACTCGTTCTTCTGGCGCTGTGGCTGGCGATCTTCGACATTGCCCGGCACACCGTTCGCGCGCACGGACTGAGCCGTTACATGGCCGTTTGCCTGCTCGGTGGCTACGCGTGGCTGGCCGTGGCAGGTGCGGCGTGGGCCGCTACGGCCCTGGGCCTGCCGCTGCGCGATGCTGCACTACACGCCCTCGGTCTGGGCTTCATCGTCAGCATGATGATGGGCCATGCACCAGTGATCCTGCCGGCCATTGCACGTGTCAAGCTGCAGTTCGGCGCCTTCTTCTATGTACCGCTGGCCATGTTGCATCTTTCCCTGCTGCTGCGGCTGGTCGCCGGGGTGGCAGGTGATCCGCTGCGCAGCACCGGCGCCCTCCTCAATGCCGCCGCGATAGCGCTGTTTGCGGTCACCATCGCCGGCGCCGCGTTCGCCTGGCGCATCCATCATGGCGGGCCCGACGCCCTGCCCACCCGAAAGACCGACCCATGACACCCCTCATCGCAGAACCTCCTCGCCCTTCGCCAGCACCTGCCGGCTGGGCCCTCTGGGACCTTGGCTTTCGTCCGTTTTACCTGTTGGCAAGCACCTTCGCCGCCCTGTCCATTGGGCTGTGGGCGCTACAATTTTCCGGCCTGCTGGGCCTGCCCTATCTTCAGGGGCCGATGTGGCATGCCCACGAGATGCTGTTCGGCTTCGCACTGGCCGTGGTCGTCGGCTTCCTGTTCACGGCCGGGCGCAACTGGTCGAACCGGCCGACGCCCACCGGCTGGCCCTTGGCCGCGCTGGCAGCCCTGTGGGTGGCGGGCCGGGTCCTGGTACTCACACCTTTCGGCTGGGCGGCGCTACTGGCCAATGTCGCTTTCCCGCTCGCGGCCGCCATTGCGCTGGCGATTCCGTTCATCGCCGCGCGCAATCGCCGCAACTACTTTTTTGTCGGCCTGCTGCTGCTGATGTCGACAGCGGTGCTCGGCATTCACCTGGCACAACTCGGCGTGGTACAGCTTCCGGGCTGGGTCGGCATCCAGCTCGCCCTGGACGTCATGCTGTTCATCATGGCCGTGATGGGCGGCCGTGTGATCCCCATGTTCACCAACAACGGCGTCCCGGGCGCCAATGCCACGCGGCAGCCCCTGCTGGAGAAAGCCGCGCTGGGCAGCGTGCTGGTGCTGCTGCTGGCCGACGCCGCGCAACTGCACGGCGCTTGGCTGGCCGCCGTGGCTGGCGCCAGCGCGATGGTCCACCTTGCCCGCTGGAGCCTGTGGCGGCCCTGGAAGACAGGGCGCGCGCCGCTGGTCTGGGTATTGCAGGTCGCCTACTTCTGGATCCCGGTGCATCTCGTACTGCGCGCCATGGCAGCAGCGGGATGGGTGGCCCCTTCGCTGGCCACGCACGCGTTGACGGTGGGCGCCATCGGCGGCCTCATCATCGGCATGATGACGCGTACCGCGCGCGGCCACACCGGCCGGCCGTTACGGGCCGACCGCAGCGATGTGGCCTGCTATGTCCTTGTCCTGCTCGCGGCGCTGGTCCGCGTGTTCGTACCGCTCGCTGTCCCGGCCTGGATCATCGAGGCCACGCTGGGGTCGGCCGCACTGTGGTCTGCCGGCTTCGCGCTCTATGCCGTGCGCTACTGGCCGGTGCTGACGCGGCCGCGTATTGACGGGCAGGCTGGCTGACTGCAGGCGCTTTACCAGCGGGGCGCAAAATGGGGTCATGAAACCACCCAAGCGACTGCAGTCATTGATCGAAGAAGGCCTGATCGACACCGTGGTGCGGCAGTTGATGAGCGGCAAGGAGGCCATGGTCTACGTCGTGCGCTGCGGTGACGAAACGCGCTGCGCCAAGATTTACAAAGAGGCCGACCAGCGCAGCTTCCGGCAGGCGGTGGACTACACCGAAAACCGCAAGGTCAAGAACACGCGCCAGGCGCGTGCGATGGCCAAGGGGACCCGCTTTGGCCGGCAGGCGGCCGAGGCGGCGTGGCAAAGCGCCGAAGTCGATGCACTTTACCGCCTGGCCGCCGCCGGAGTTCGCGTTCCCAAGCCGCACAACTTCTGCGACGGGGTACTGCTGATGGAACTGGTGACCGACGAACATGGCGATGCGGCGCCGCGCCTGAACGATGTGGAATTCACGCCCGAAGAGGCGCGCCTGCACCATGCCACACTGCTCACGGAAGTGGTGCGCATGTTGTGCGCCGGCGTCGTGCACGGCGACCTGTCCGAGTTCAATGTGCTCCTGGCCGCGGACGGCCCTGTCATCATCGACCTGCCGCAGGCGGTCGATGCCGCCGGCAACAACCACGCCAGCCGCATGCTGCTGCGCGATGTCGCCAACCTGCGCGGCTTTTTCGGCCGTTTCGCGCCTGACCTGCTGACCACCGACTACGGCCATGAGATCTGGGACCTGTACCAGCGCGGTGTGTTGCGGCCAGATACGGTGCTCACCGGTCGTTTCGCACACAAACGCGGGCCGGTGGACATGGACGCAGTGATGGGTGAGATCGACGATGCGCGGGCCGAAGAGTCGGCGCGCCGCCTGCGCATGCAGACCCTGTAGGCCCACGCGGCCTGGTGCCCGACAGACAGACGCACTTCTTTCGTGTACGGTGGTCCGGAAGGCTGCACATCCCGTGTATGCGAAGGCTCCGATGAACAATCCCCACTACACACCCCGCACCTTTGGCGACCGCTTTGCCTACGCCTTTGTCCGCTTCCTGCGCTTTTTTGCCGATCTGTTTTTTGCCAAGCGCTACGGCCACCGCGCCATCGTTCTGGAAACCGTCGCCGCGGTTCCCGGCATGGTGGGGGCCACGCTGACACACCTGCGCTGCCTGCGCCGCATTGAAGACGACAAGGGCTGGATACGCACGCTGATGGACGAGGCCGAGAACGAGCGCATGCACCTGATGACATTCATCAAAATCGCGCAGCCCAACTGGTTCGAGCGCGGTCTGGTCATCCTTGTGCAGGGCTTTTTCTACAACGCCTACTTCCTGCTCTACCTGATCGCCCCGGGCGTGGCGCACCGCGTCGTCGGTTACTTTGAGGAAGAAGCCTACACCAGCTACACCCACTACCTGGAACTCATCGACTCGGGCGCCCATGCCAATGTGGCCGCCCCGCAGATTGCGAAGGACTACTGGAAGCTGCCCGCCGACGCAACCTTGCGCGACGTGGTGCTGGCCGTGCGGGAAGACGAGGCGGGCCACCGCGACGTGAACCACGGTTTTGCCAATGAGCTGCATGGGGGCGGCGCGCAGCAGCACGCCGCCGGCTGAAAACGGATCCCTGGGCGTGCTTCAGCGCACCGGGTTTTCCAGGCTGCCGATCCCGTCGATTTCCACCCGCACCACATCACCGGCCTGGAGGTACTTCGGCGGCTTGAAGCCAATACCGACCCCGACCGGCGTGCCGGTGGCGATCACGTCACCGGGGTAGAGCGTGATGCCGGCCGAGAGGGTTTCGATCAGTTTGGGAATGTCAAAAATCAGGTCCACGGTCGAGGCGTTCTGACGTTCCTCGCCATTGACGTAACAACGCACCCTGGTCTTGGTGCCGTCCAGTTCGTCGGCACTCACCAGCCACGGACCCATGGGGCAGAAGGTGTCAAACGATTTTCCCATGTGCCATTGCTGATGACGGCTTTGCCAGTCACGCGCGGTGATGTCGTTGACGATGGTATAGCCCCAGACATGGGCCATGGCGTCTTTCGCGGCAATGCCCTTGCCGCCGCGTCCGATGATGACAGCCAGTTCGGCCTCGTAATCGATCGCTGTGGAAACCACCGGCATCTCGATGGCGGCGCCGGGACCGACCACGGACTCCGGCACCTTGGTGAAGATGATGGGGTCCGCAGGAATGTCGCCGCCCGATTTGGCGCTGCTGTCAAAGCCGCTGCCGGCAAACTCTTTCGCGTGCGCAAAGTAGTTTTTTCCGACGCAGAAAATGTTGCGGCGCGGCTTGGGCAGCGGGGCGATGATCTGCACTTCACTGAGGGCAAGGGCGGGCAGCAGGGCCGGCAGGGTGTCGCCGCGCGCCTGCATCTCGATCAGCGTCTGCGCCCCCAGGTCGGTCTGCGCTTCGGGCAGATCAAAGGGCTGGACCTGCTGGAGGTCGGCGGACACCAGGCCCACACCGGAGCGGCCCTTCAGGCGGTAGGCAACAATTTTCATGGCGCTGTCTCTCTTTGTTTTTGCCCGGCAGGAAAGCGCCGGGGCGGTTGTGGAAGCAGGAGCCTGGAGGCAGACTCCTAGGGATTGCGATAACCCCAAAATTTCAGGCGGATGTTAGCATGCAAACTATAAAAAGTGCGCCGGTTTTTCGACACGCCGCCGACCAACCTCAGGAGACAAACATGAAACGCAGATCCGTATTGCTGGGTGCCTTGCTCATTTCAGCGACCACCTGGGTGGCCGCACAAAACGCGTGGCCTGCGCGCCCCATCACGATGATCGTGCCCTTCCCGCCTGGCGGCCTGGCCGACCTCGTCGCGCGCCCTGTGGCCGAAGCCATGTCGCGCGATCTGGGTCAACCGGTGGTGATTGAAAACAAGGCCGGCGCCGGCGGCGGCATCGGCATGGGCATGGCCGCCAAAGCCAGGCCCGATGGTTACACCGTGCTCCTGGCCTTGTCCTCGCTGACTGTCATTCCCGAGGCGGACACCCTGCGGGGGCGCCCGCCGATGTTTGCGCTGAACGACCTTCGCCCGATTGCCCGCTTCACTGCAGATCCGACGGTTCTCGCGGTGCGCGCCGAATCACCGTGGAAAACCGTGAAGGATTTTGTCGAGGATGCCAGGAAGCGCCCAGGGGCGATCAACTACGGCTCATCGGGCAACTACGGCACCATGCATGTGCCCATGGAAATCCTCTCGCAGAACGCCGGCGTGAAAATGACGCACATCCCCTTCACCGGCGCAGGCCCCGCGGTGGTGGCCCTGCTCGGCGGGCAAATCGATGCGGTGTCCTCCGGGCCCGCAACCGTGCTGCAGCACGTCAAGGCCGGCAAGCTGCGGGTACTGGCCCACTGGGGCAATGGCAAGCTCGCTGCCCTGCCGGAGGCGCCCAGCCTGAAAGACGCGGGTTACAACGCCGAATACGCGCAGTGGTCCGGCCTGTTCATTCCCAAAGACACACCCGAACCCATTGCCCAGCGCCTGCGCGCCGCCGCCAACGCTGCCGCGCAGGACAGCAAGGTCAAGGACGTCATCCTCAACGCCGGCAGCCCCGTGCTGTACCAGGACGCTGCGGATTTCGAGAACTACGTCCAGGCCGACGCCAAACGCATGGCCGATGTCGTCAAGCGCATCGGCAAGCTGGATTAGGGCCTGATCACCCTATTTATGCAAGATGCGTTGCGAGTGTGAACAGGCCCTAGGTCTTTCCGTCGCCCGGTTTGAACGCCCCAATAAAAAAGGGCCCCGCGGGGCCCTTTTTTTGTTGCCGGCGCCGATAAAAACTCACACCAGCAAGGCGTTCACCCGCTTCACGTAGGCCGAAGGATCATCCGGCAACCCGCCTTCGGCCAGCAAGGCCTGGTCGAACAGGATATGGGCGAGATCGTCGAAGTGGTCGCTGCCCTCCAGCTTTTTGACCAGCGGGTGCTGGGCATTGATTTCCAGAATCGGCTTGACCTCGGGCGCGGCCTGGCCGGCCTGTTTGAGCATGCGGGCGAGCTGCGTGGACATGTCGCCTTCCTGCACCACCAGACAGGCCGGTGAATCAACCAGCCGTGTGGTGGCGCGCACGTCTGAGGCCTTGTCCTTCAAGGCTTCCTTGAGTCTGTCGAGCATGGGCTTGAACTGGGTCTGCGCTTCTTCGGCGGCCTTTTTCTCGTCCTCGTCCTGCAGCTTGCCCAGATCGACCGCGCCCTTGGCCACTGACTGCAGCGGCGTGCCGTCGAACTCGTTGAGGTAGTTCAGCGCCCATTCGTCGACGCGGTCGGTCATGAGCAGAACCTCGATGCCCTTCTTGCGGAATATCTCGAGCTGCGGGCTGTTCTTGCCGGCGGCCTGGGTGTCGGCCGTGATGTAGTAGATCGCGTCCTGGCCTTCCTTCATGCGCGCCTTGTAGTCGGCAAAACCGACACTGACGGTGTCGGTGGTGGAGCTGGCAAAACGCAGCAGCTTGGCCAGGCGCTCGCGGTTGGCGAAGTCTTCGCCCAGGCCTTCCTTGAGCACCGCGCCGAACTCGGCGTAAAAGCTTGCAAACTTCTCCGGCTCGTTGGTGGCCAGGTCCTCGATCATGGACAAGACACGTTTGGTGCAGCCTTCGCGGATGGCCTTGACGGCGCGGCTTTCCTGCAGCAACTCGCGCGAGACGTTGAGCGGCAGGTCGGACGAATCGACCACGCCCTTGACGAAACGCAGGTAGGTCGGCAGCAGTGCCTGGGCGTCGTCCATGATGAAAACGCGCTTGACGTAGAGCTTGACGCCGGCGGCCTTGTCGCGGTTGAACAAATCCATCGGCGCCTTGGCCGGGATGAAGAGCAGCTGCGTGTATTCGGTCGCGCCTTCGACGCGGTTGTGCGTGCTGGCCAGCGGGGCCTGGCTGTCGTAGCTGATCTGTTTGTAGAACTCGTCGTACTGCTCGGGCGTGATGTCTTTCTTGGCGCGCGTCCACAGGGCTGCGGCCTGGTTCACGGTTTCCCACTCGTCGCTGGTCACCATTTCGCCGGGCTGGTCGTTCTCGCCTTCCTTCCATTCTTCCTTCCGCATCAGGATGGGCAGGGAGATATGGTCGGAGTACTTGCTGATGATGCTTTTGAGCTTCCAGGTGTTGAGGTACTCGGTGGCGTCGTCCTTGAGGTGCAGGATGATGCTGGTGCCACGATCTGAGCGTTCAATCGTTTCCACCTCGAAATCACCGGTGCCGGCGCTGCTCCAGCGCACACCTTCAGACGCCGGCAGACCGGCGCGGCGGCTCTCGACGGTGATCTTGTCGGCCACGATGAAGCCCGAATAAAAACCGACGCCAAACTGACCGATCAGCTGCGCATCGTTTTTCTGGTCGCCCGAGAGTTTGGCCATGAAGTCGCGCGTGCCGCTTTTGGCAATCGTGCCCAGGTGCTCCACGGCTTCGATCTGCGACAGGCCGATACCGTTGTCGGTGATGGTCAGGGTTTTGCCCGCCTTGTCGAAGCTGACACGCACTTCCAGATTCGGCGCGTCCTCGTACAGCTCGGCGTTGTTCAGGCCTTCAAAGCGCAGCTTGTCGCAGGCATCCGAGGCATTGGAGACCAGCTCACGAAGGAAAATGTCGGGGTTGGAATACAGCGAATGGGTGACCAGCTTCAGCAGCTGGGCCACTTCGGCCTGGAAGGAGAGGGTTTGCTTGCTCATGTTGTGGGTTCTTGAAAATCAGGGGGAATAAAACAAACGCCCCTGGAGTTAGGGGCGTCGTCGCATATTTCAAGACCTGATTATCGCGGGTCCGGGATGCGCCCCGGGGCCCGCGACCGATGGCCGGCTCAGCCTTCCAGGCCGGTCAGCTCGCCGCTGCGGATCTTGCCCAGACGCAGGGCCTGCGCAGCCTCACCACGCACGATGGCGGTGGGCACGGCGGACTGCACGGTGGCAGCCACACGTGAACCTGCGGGCTCCTGGCTGTGGGTTTTCACTTTGGCGCTGGCTTCGGCCATGACTTCGGCGCGGGTGCGGCTGCCTTCGGACTGCAGCGCAAACTGCGAGGCCGGATCGGGCGTTTCGGCGCGCACGCCGGTGGAAGCGATGGCAGCAAAGGTAGCGATGGCGATGAGGGCGTAAGACTTGTTCATGATGATGACCTTTCAGTGAGTGGTTGAGAACCGGGTTGTCGGTTGTGCCGGCCCTTTCGGGCTCCAACTTCAACCGTGATCTCACTGTAGGTGGCGCCAATTAGGCGGCCATGAGCGAAGTCTTAGCTGGCAATGAGCGTGCCGTCTCAGAGCGTCTCGACACGCGCCACCAGGCCGCTGCGGCCTTCGCGGTTGCGCAGGGTGATGCGCAGGCCGCAACGTTTCGCCGCGGCCTGCGCAATGGCCAGCCCCAGACCGCTGCCACCCGCATCGCTGCCCGGCACCCGGAAGAAACGGTCAAACACGCGGCCCTGCAGCTCGGGCGGAATACCTGGGCCGGCATCTTCCACTTCGATGAGCAGTCGTCCCTGCGCACTGCCAATGCGCACATCCACCACGCTGCCTTCCGGGGCGTAACGCAAGGCGTTTTCGATGAGGTTGTCCACGACGCTGCGCAGATCGCTGCCGGGGCAGTGCAGCATGGCGGCCTCGGCAGGCAGGCGCGAGGCGTCCAGACCCAGATCGATGTTGCGCTGGTCGGCCAGCGTGATCAGCTGGTTGATGCTTTCGTGCAGCACCTCGTGCACATTGACCGGCCCCAAGGCCGGTTCGGCGCCGGCCGACTCCTGGCGCGAAAGCTTGAGCAACTGGTCCACCAGCCGCTGCGCGCGCAGTATGCCCGCCTCGAGCTGCGCAAAGCGCTGCGCCGGCGCTCCGGTGCACAGGTCGCCGCGCAGGTTTTCGAGCTGCAGGCCAACGGCGGTGATGGGCGTGCGCAATTCATGCGCCGCATCCTGCACAAACCGGCGCTGCGTGGCAAACGCATCGCGCAGCCGCGTCAGCAGGCTGTTGAAGGAAATGACCAGCGGCGCAATTTCACGCGGCACCCGGTCCAGCGGCAGCTCGGCAATGCTGTGCTCGTCCTGCGCCGAGGCCTGGCGGGCGATCGTTCCCACCTCTCGCGAGACCATGGCCACCACACACCAGAGGATCAGCATCGACAGCGGCAACAGCAGGATCACGGGCGCGATGGCCGCACCCGCCTGCCCGACGGCCACGTGACGGCGAAATTCGCCGCTTTGCAGCACCTGGATGCGGCGCGATGCCTCGGCCTTGCCCGGCCCCGTGGTGTAGACGCGCCAGCGCTCGCCGCCCATCCTGACATCCTGAAAGCCCGGTGTTTCCAGCAGCGCCATGGCCGATTCCGGCCAGGAGCTGAAACGGGGTTTGCCGTCGGCATCAAACACCTGCACCACGTAGGTTCCCAGCTTGTGCACCCGCTCGCGGGTGAGCGGAGGCAACGCGATGTCCTGCTCCTGCGCCGCCATGGACTCGGCCAGCAACTCCATCTGGTTGTCCATGAAGGTGCTGGCCATACGCAGATAACTCCAGTACGCAAAACCCGCCGAAGCCGCGCCCACCAGCAAAAACACCGGGACCAGCCAGAGCAGCAGCGCGCGGCGCAACGAGCACATCCGGCCTGCAGGGAAAACGTGGAACATCATGCGCTGTCTCCTGCGGCGGGGGTGGAGGCGGGATTGGAAATGGCGGCCGGCGCCGTGGCGGTGATGCGCCACCCCAGGCCGCGCACGTTGCGTATGGTGTCTGCACCCAGTTTCTTGCGCATGCCGTGGATCAGCACGTCCACCGCATTGCTCATGACTTCCTCGCCCCAGCCGTAGATGCGGTTTTCAAGCTGGTCGCGCGAAAGGATGGCGCCCGGCCTTTCCAGCAGCGCGTGAAGCAGCGCGTACTCGCGCGCGGACAGCGCCGAAGGCTCGCCGTTGACCAGCACCTCGCGCGTGGTCAGGTCCAGCTGCACCGCAGCGTTGCCGATCACCGAGTGGGCACTGCCGTCGCGCCGGCGGATGACCGCTCGCATGCGCGCCAGCAGCTCGCGAAACTCATAAGGCTTGATGAGGTAGTCGTCGGCGCCCAGGTCCAGCCCGGCAATACGGTCGTCCAGGCCGTCGCGCGCGGTGAGCACCAGCACCGGCGTGGCATCCCCGCGGACACGGGCCTGGCGCAACACCTCGACACCGTCGCGCTTGGGCAGGCCCAGGTCCAGCAGCACACAGGCGTAAGCGCCGTCGGCCAGCGCACTTTGCGCCAGCAGGCCGTCGCGCACCCAGTCCACCGACCAGCCATTGGTCTCCAGTGCCTGTTGCAGGCTGCGGCCAATCATGTCGTCGTCTTCCACCAGCAGGACCCGCATCATGCCTCCCCGTGCCGCGGCGACAGGCCTTCCCAGCGTGCCTGCTGCCTGGCGGCCTGCAGCAACAGGGCACCGGCGCACAGCAGGGCGGCCATGCCTGCCAGGTTCAGGTAGAAGGCGGTGGTCGCGCTGAAGCCGGGCGTGGCCAGCGCAATGCCGACAAAACCAGCCTGACTGAGCAGGCCCGCCGCCACCACGGCCGGCCGGAGGGTCCGCACCAGCACGGCGCCCAGCAGCGCGGCCGCCAGCAAGCCGATCAGGAACTGGTGGTGCAGGAGCAGCGGCAGCGCAGCGCCGTCCGGTGGCGGCAGGGCCAGCAGGACAAACACGGCGCTCACACCGGCGGCAAGCAGGATGGCGCGGGCAACACGTTCGGCAAAGGTGTCCATGGCGGGCAAGGTGTGGTGGTGGAGAGGGTATCTTCGCCGGACTGAATTAGCCTTGAATTAGGGGTTCTTGCAGATGCGGAGCGGATACGAGTGTGAATGCTCACCCCAGCCAGCGCCTGAGCTGCTGGTAGACCGGCAGGCTGTGTATCAGGGCAATGTGGCCGGTCCCGGCCGCCACCCACTGCCGGTCCGCCGGGAAAGCCAGGCAACGCGCGACGTCGGCATGCTGGCCCAGCGCACTGGACAGGGACACCAGGCCGTCGCCGAGGGCTTCATCGAGCTTGCGGCCGGCCGTTGCAGCCGCCGGAACCACGCCCAGCGCGGCGGCCACCGCAAAGCAGGCGACGCCGGCCGGCAGCGGCAAAGGCTGCCGCGTGTCCAGACCGCCGGCAAACCGGTCGGCGCCCTGCCAGTCGGCCGGCATCACATTGCCGTGCCGCAGGTCGGTGATACCTGCGCTGCGAACCTGGCCGATTTTGGCAAACGGCCGGGTCAGCGGGTTGCTGCCGAGCACGGTGTCCACCCAGTTCCCGACTTTTTCCAGCGGCGCGCCATGGTGTGGTGTGCCCAGAAAAACCAGATGCCGCAGCCGGCCTGGCCAGTGCATGCCCTGGGCTACCGCGCTGTGGCAGGCACTGCGTGCCACCAGGCCACCCATGCTGTGGGTCAGCAGGCTCAAGACCTCGACCTCCTGCGGCCAGGCCTGCAACAGTAGCTCGATCAACGCGGCGAACAGCCCGCCATTGACCGAGGTGTGCAGGCCGGTGTTGTAGTGCAGGTAAACCGGGGTGTAGCCAAGCTCGTGCGCGAGCGCCTCCCCGTAATCCCGGCCGTGGCCCGACAGCGCCTCGGCCGGACTGTCAGCGCGCCACTGCAGGTCGTTCATGCACAGGCCGTGCACCAGCAGCAGGATCTTGCCTGTCGCGCGCGGCAGGCACTGCGCCAGGGCGGCTTTGTCCAGGGGCAAGGACTGGCCGTCGTGACGCAGGCTCATACGGATGGCCAGCGGGTTGGCTGTGTCCAGCAACTGGTCGCCGAGTACGCCATTGAGCGCCGCCAGCAGGGCTTCGCGCTGCGGCGACGACGCTGGCGGCTCCGCCCTGGGCGCCACGCGCGACAACAGGGCATCGACGGTGCCGCCGGCCAGGCGCGTCACGCCCTTGACGCTGCCGTAGACCAGGCCGGTGATGCCGCTTTTGCGGACACCCGAGGCGCCCGCCGTGCGGTCCACAAACTTCTGCCCGGCCGCGCCAAACGGGGCGGCGACCACCTTGTAGACATTGCCCTGCACCTTCTCGACCAGCTCGGTGATGCCCAGCGTGCCCTGGGTGGCGAGCTGGGCGAGACCCCGGATGTCGGACAGGTGCAGGTGGCGGCGCCAATCAGCCAGGGGGGCCCGCCCGGGGCGGCGCGACGATGGGGTGGTCATGCGGCCATTGTCGCGGTCGCCGGTGACGGCGTCCACCCGCATCGTTTTCGGGTGATTTATTGAATGAAAACGGGCTTTAGCCCAAGAAGGACGGGCACAAGCAGCTCCTGAAACAGGAGCAATCCGGAATCAAAACCGCTCGTGCGGCGCCAGGTAGCGCCACTGGCCGACCGGCAGATGGCCGAGGTTGACCATGCCGATGCGCACCCGTTTGAGGCCCGTCACAAACAGCCCGACCTGCTCGCACATGCGGCGGATCTGGCGCTTCTTGCCTTCCTTGAGCACGAAGCGCAGCTGCTCCGGGTTTTGCCACTCGACGCGCGCCGGCTTCAAAGGCTCGCCGTCCAGGCTCAGGCCGTGGCGCAACAAGGCGAGTTTTTCCGGCGGAAACACGGCCTGGACGTTGACGGTTTCGGCACCGTAGCTGACACGCACCAGGTATTCCTTTTCGATCTCCGAGTCCTCGCCGATCAGCTGCCGCGCGACGCGGCCGTCCTGCGTGAGCACCAGCAGCCCGATCGAGTCGATGTCGAGCCGGCCCGCCGGCGCCAGGCCGCGCAGCTGCTCATGGCCCCAGCGCATGCGGCTGTTGCACTCGCGCCAGCGGTTTTGCGGCTGCACCAGCACCACGGCAGGTTCGTGCCCGTCTTCGGCCTGGCCGCTGACATAACCGACCGGCTTGTTGATCAGGATGGTGACCTGCTGGCGCTGGTACTGCTCGGCTTCGCGCGCCACGTCGATGCGCGCATTGGCAGCCACCGGCTGGCCCATGACCGCCGGCTGCCCGTCCACGCGGACCCAGCCGCGCGAAATCCAGTCGTCGGCCTCGCGGCGCGAACACAGGCCGAGTTCGGCCATGCGTTTGTTCAGACGGACCGTCAGCGCTGGCGCGCCCGGGGCGGCCACCGCCTTGGGAATGCGCACCGCAGCGCCGGGGACAGGAGGTTTGGGGGGAGTGGGTTCAGCCATGCAGGGCCCATTTTAGGGCGGTATCGCCCAGGCCAGCGCCGCCAGCCGGTCAGCGCCACTTGCAGCGCGCTGCTTCTTTGCTATCCATTTAATAGCTGCTTGCGCAATCAGGACAAGGGCCAGGGGCCGAATTTACTGAATAATGCTGCTGCGCAGCGCCTGCAGGTCCAGTACGCGCAAACCGCCGTATTCAATGCGGATCGTGCCCTGCGCCTGCAGGTTGGACAGCGCCTCGTTCACACGCTGGCGCGACAGCCCCACGAGGTAGGCCATTTCCTGCTGGGTGATGCGCAGGATTTCGCCGACGCCCGGATACAGCACCGGGTTGAACAGCGCCGCCAGGCTGCGGGCCACGCGCAGATCGGGGTTGGCCATGCGGTCGATCTCGAGCGCGGCGATGAACTGCCCCAGGCGCTCGTTGAGCTGGTTCATCACGAAGCGGTTGAAGCCGATCGAGTGGTCCAGCAGCCAGTGGAAGGAGTCGACCGGCAGGCCGGCCACCACGCTTTTGCGCAGCGCCTGGATGTTGTAGCGGTAGGGCTCGCGCTTGAGCGCCGTCCCCTCACCGAACCAGCCGCCCGGCGGCAACCCGGCAAAGGTCATGGTGGTGCCCTGGGCGTTGTCGCTGCTCATCTTGAGCAGGCCTTCAACCACGCCGAACCAGTAGGTCACCGGCCTGCCGACCCGGCAGACATAGTCGCCGGCTGCGGCGTCGCCCACCTGCAGCTGCGACACCGCACGCGCCCGCTCATCCGGCAGCAGCTGCCACAGCCAGGGAATGCCTTGCTGCTCTTCAAGGGTGGGCGTCCTGCGGCGCTGGTGGAGGGTCAGGTCAGTAGACACGGGTCACACGGGTCCGTTGAAGGAATCGGAATCTCCCTCGGGAAACTCCCGAGAGGGCACACCCTTGAATTGTCGCTGGATAGACATTTCATTGTCAATCTCCCCCCTAGCATCTGGCCACTTCAATTTCAACCTCCCGTCAGGACCCCATGACCACCACTCCCCTCTCCACACCCCATCCCGGGCATGCCGCAACATGCGACACACGGACCAACCAACCGACACGCCGCAGCGTGCTGGGCGCGCTCGCGGCACTGCCCGTGGCCTTTCATACACCCCTGCGCGCCGACAACACCGGCCCCCTGAAAATTGCGCAGTCCACGGCACTCAGTGGCCCCCTGGGCGAACTGGGCCAGGCCATGCACCAGGGTGCCAAGGCGTGTTTTGCGGCCATCAATGCCAAAGGCGGGGTGAACGGCCGGCCCATCGAACTCGTCGCGGTCGATGACGGCTACGACGTCAAGCGCTCGCTCGCCAATGTGAAGGGATTCATTGAAGACCGCAACAACTTCGCGCTTTTCAATTGCATGGGCACACCCATGATCGAGGCCATGCTGCCGCAGGTGATGGAATCGGGTATCCCGTTTTTTGCGCCCTTTTCCGGCGCCCTGTCCGTGCGGCCCAAAAATGCCCGCAATGTGTTCAACATCCGCGCCAGTTATGCGGACGAGGCGGAGCAACTGGTGCAGCACCTCGCGACCATCGGCATCAAGCGCATCGCGATCGTCTACCAGAACAACTCCTTCGGCAAGGAAGTGTTCGACGCCACCCAGCGCTCCATGGCCCGGCACAAACTCGATGCCACGGCCATCGTGACTGTGGAGAACAATTCCTCGGACGCCGGCGCAGCAGCGGCCAAGGTCGCGACCTCGAACCCTGAGGCGGTGCTGGTCGGCCTGGCGGGCAAACCCACCATCGACTTCGTCAAGGCCATGCGCATGCACCGCAAGGGGCTGCCGCTGTACGCCCTCTCCATCATGGGCGCCGCCGCCACCCTCAAGGCCATGGGCGACGATGCGACCGGCATCGCCATTTCCCAGGTCGTGCCCCTGCCGAACGCCACCGTGGTGCCCGTCGTTCGCGATTTCCAGCACGCCTGGAAAGCTGCCGGCGTGACACTGGCGCCGTCGCATCTGGCGCTGGAGGGTTACATCAATGCCAGGGTCTTTGCCGAGGCACTCCGGCTTGCAGGACGCAACCCGACACGCAGCGGCTTTATAGACAGTACCTGGAACCTCAAACGCTACGACCTGGGCGGTTTTGAAGTGAGCTTCAGCGATTCGGCGACGAACGCGTCGCGATTCGTCGAACTCACCATGGTTGCGCGCGATGGCCGCTTTATCCGATAACAGGGCCACCCCCCGGGCACACCCCACTAGGACTTACCCGGAAATTGTCGTCGCAATGACACCGTAACGTCAAAGGCAGTCCTACTATTCATTCCACGCAAGCGCTTCTCTCTTCTCTTGAACGGGAAGCCGCACTGAACACTGGAGACAAGGTACCGAATGCAGACCACCTTCCCCCGATTGCTGCTGAAACACGCCGCAGAGCGCCCCACGGCGCCTGCCATGCGCGAGAAGGAATACGGCATCTGGCAGGCACACAGCTGGGCCGACATGGCCGCGCTGGTTGAACACATCGCCTGCGGCCTGCACCAGGCCGGCCTGCAGCGCGGCGAACACATGGTCGTGGTGGGCGCGAACCGCCCGCGGCTGTACGCCACCATGCTGGCGGCGCAGTCGCTGGGGGCCATTGCCGTGCCCCTCTACCAGGACGCCGTCGGCGCCGAATGTGTGTTCCCCATCAACAATGCGGAAGTCCGCTTTGCGATGGTCGAAGACCAGGAGCAGGTCGACAAACTCATGGACATCCGCGAGCAGTGCCCGCAGCTGGCCCACATCATTTACGACGACCCGCGCGGACTGCGCAACTACAACGAGCCGGGCCTGGTCGCCCTCGATGCGCTGATCGCTTCGGGCCAGGCATTGGCCGCCAGCCAGCCGGCGTTTTTCAGGGACCAGGTCGAACAGGCGCACCCTGACGAGGTGGCCGCCATGTTCTTCACCTCGGGCACCACCGGCAACCCCAAAGGCGTGGTGCACACGCACAACACCCTGCTCGACCGCGCCGATGCCGGCGCCGAATTCGACAAGCTGACCAGCCGCGAGGAAGTGCTGGCCTACCTGCCGCCGGCCTGGATCGGCCAGAATATTTTCAGCTACGCCCAATGGCTGTGCTGCGGTTATGTGGTGAACTGCCCCGAAAACGCGAGCACCGTCACCATCGACCTGAAGGAGGTCGGCCCGACTTATTACTTTGCGCCGCCGCGGGTGTTTGAAGGCCTGCTGACCAGCGTGATGATCCGCATGGAAGACGCGGGCCTGCTCAAGCGCAAGATGTTTCACTTCTTCATGGATGTGGCCAAACGCGTTGGCCCGGCCCTGATGGATGGCCTGCCGGTGGGTGCCGGCGACCGGCTGCTCTACGCGCTGGGCCAGGTCATGGCCTACGGGCCGCTGCGCAACAATCTGGGCTTCAGCCGGGTCCGGGTCGCCTACACGGCCGGTGAAGCGATTGGCCCCGACCTGTTCACCTTTTACCGATCCATCGGCATCAACCTCAAGCAGTTGTATGGCTCGACCGAGACCGCCGTGTTTGTCTGCCTGCAGCCGGACAACCAGGCGCGCGCCGACACGGTGGGCGTGCCGATCAAGGGTGTGGAGATCAAGGTGGCCGACAACGGCGAAATCCTCGTCAAGTCCGCCGGCCTGCTCAAGGCTTATTACAAAAACCCGGCGGCCACGGCAGAGGTGCTGACGGCCGACGGCTGGTACCACACCAGCGATGCGGGCTTTCTCGACGCCAGTGGCCATCTGAAGATCATCGACCGGGTGAAAGACGTGGGCCGCATCAAGGGCGGCGCCAACGACGGCGCCATGTTTGCACCCAAGTATGTCGAGAACAAGCTGAAATTTTTCCCGCACATCAAGGAAGTTGTTGCTTACGGCGACGGCCGCGAAAAAGTCTGCGTCATGATCAACATCGACTTCGACGCGGTCGGCAACTGGGCCGAGCGGCGCAACCTGCCCTATGCCGGCTACACCGACCTGGCGCAAAAACCCGAGGTCTACCAGCTGATCAAGGAATGTGTCGAGAAGGTCAACGCCGACCTGAGCGCCGACGTCCTGCTGGCGGGCTCGCAGATCAGCCGTTTCCTGGTGCTGCACAAGGAGCTCGACGCCGACGACGGGGAGCTGACCCGCACCAACAAGGTCCGCCGCGGTTTCATCGCCGACAAGTACCAGCCGCTGGTTGACGCGCTGTACAGCGGAAAAACCGAACAGTTCATTGAAACCGTGGTCAAGTTTGAAGACGGCCGCAGCGGCAGCGTCAGCGCCACGCTCAAGATCAGTGACACCCAGACCTTTGCACCGGTGAAGGCCGCAGCATGAATTACAAGCGACAGCAAGCTCCTCACATACCAGCTCGAGCCGCGGAACCGGCTTCGCCGGGCCGCAGGCGGGCGGCCCCCTCGGGGGGCAGCGCAGTACACGCAGTGACAAGCGTGGGGGCACACCATGTCTAAGAAAATCGGCGACGTCATCCTCGACGTCAACAACATTTCCCTGAGTTTCGGCGGCGTCAAAGCGCTGGCGGACATTTCCTTCAATGTGAAGGAGCACGAGATCCGCGCCATCATCGGCCCCAACGGTGCCGGCAAAAGCTCCATGCTCAACTGCATCAACGGCGTCTACTCGCCGCAGCAGGGCTCCATCACCTTCCGCGGGCAGACCTTCAAGCACATGAACAGCCACCAGGTGGCCGTCATGGGTGTGGCGCGCACGTTCCAGAACCTGGCGCTGTTCAAGGGCATGAGTGTGCTCGACAACATCATGGCCGGACGCAACCTGAAGATCAAAAGCAACCTGCTGATGCAGGCGCTGCGCATCGGGCCGGCGGAACGGGAAGAGTTCAGGCACCGGGAAGCGGTTGAAAAAATCATCGACTTCCTGGAAATCCAGGCCTACCGCAAGACACCCGTTGGCCAGCTGCCCTACGGCCTGCAAAAACGCGTGGACCTGGGCCGCGCCCTGGCGATGGAGCCGCAGGTGCTGCTGCTCGACGAACCGATGGCCGGCATGAACGTGGAAGAAAAGCAGGACATGTGCCGTTTCGTGCTCGACGTCAACGACGAGTTCGGCACCACCGTGGTCCTGATCGAACACGACATGGGCGTGGTGATGGACATCTCCGACCGCGTCGTGGTGCTCGACTACGGCAAGAAGATCGGCGACGGCACCCCCGACGAAGTCCGCAACAACCCGGACGTGATCAAGGCTTACCTCGGAACCAGCCACTAACTATGTACAACAAGCAGCACACAGACACTTTCTTTCCCAGCGGCCGCGACGGAACCGGCTTTGCCGGGCCGTATGCCGCGTCCCCTGGAAGGGGAGAGGCGGCTACGCGAAGCGAGCCCGCAACAGGGGTGAGGGGTATATCCTGATGGCTTTTTTCTTAGAGACACTTCTTGGCGGCCTGATGGCCGGCATGTTGTATTCGCTGGTCGCGCTGGGGTTTGTGCTGATCTTCAAGGCCTCGGGCGTGTTCAATTTCGCGCAAGGCGCCATGGTGCTGTTCGCCGCATTGGCCATGGCCCGCTTCTCGCAATGGATTCCGCAATGGACCGGCATCGAGAGCCTCCTGCTGGCCAACATCGCCGCCTTCGCGATTGCCGCCGTGATCATGTTTGTGGTGGCCTGGTTCATCGAACGGCTGGTGCTGCGGCACCTGGTCAACCAGGAGGGCGCAACGCTGCTGATGGCCACCCTGGGTATCGCCTACTTCATGGAAGGCCTGGGTCAGACGATTTTTGGCGGAAACATCTACAAGATCGACATCGGCATGCCGAAAGACCCGGTCTTCGTGCTCGACTCGGTATTCCCGGGTGGCATCCTGATCAACAAGGAAGACCTGTACGCTGCCCTGATCGCCGCCGTACTGGTTGCCGCGCTGAGCGTGTTCTTCCAGAAAACCGCCACCGGCCGGGCCCTGCGCGCCGTGGCTGACGACCACCAGGCGGCGCAGTCCATCGGCATTCCACTCAACCGCATCTGGGTCATCGTCTGGTGCGTGGCCGGCGTGGTGGCGCTGGTGGCCGGCATGATCTGGGGCAGCAAGCTCGGCGTGCAGTTTTCACTGGCCACCGTGGCCTTGCGCGCCCTGCCCGTGGTGATCCTGGGCGGCCTTACCTCGGTGCCAGGCGCCATCATTGGCGGCCTGATCATCGGTGTCGGCGAAAAGCTCTCCGAGGTCTACCTCGGCCCGTTTGTGGGCGGTGGCATCGAGATCTGGTTTGCCTACGTGCTGGCCCTAGGCTTCCTGCTGTTCCGGCCACAAGGCCTGTTCGGTGAAAAGATCATCGATCGCGTATGAAATACGCGAAGAATCAACTTGTTGATTCTCTGCCCGCAAGGGCAGTGATGATCTTTCAGCGAAGACTAACTTTGCAAAGCAAAGTTAAGCGCAGCGTGTCGTAGCTAAAAGGCGAAGAGAAAGAAAAAATGTTCTACAGAGAAAACGGCCAATTCAAAACCAGCTACCGGGCAGACCAGCAGATCTTCCCCATCCTGCAGGACCGTATTGCCATCGCGCTGCTGCTGGCCATTGCTTTCGTGGCCGTCCCCATGCTGGCCAGCGACTACCTGTTTCGCGCCATCCTGATTCCGTTCGTGATCATGTCGCTGGCTGCGCTCGGCGTGAACATCCTGGTCGGCTACTGCGGCCAGATTTCGCTGGGATCCGGCGCCTTCATGGCGGTCGGCGCCTACGGTGCCTACAACTTCTTTGTGCGCATGCCCGGGATGCCCCTGATTCCGGCGCTGATCCTGGGTGGCCTGTGTGCCACCTTCTTCGGCATCCTGTTCGGGCTGCCGAGCCTGCGCGTCAAGGGCCTGTACCTCGCGGTGGCCACGCTGGCCGCGCAGTTTTTTGCCGACTGGATGTTTTTGCGCATCAAGTGGTTCACGCTGGACACCCCGTCGGGCTCCGTGTCGGTGTCCAACCTGCAGGTGTTCGGCTTTCCCATCGAGAGTTCGGTGAGCCGATACCTGCTCTGCCTGAGCGTGCTGGCCATCATGGCCCTGCTGGCCAAGAACCTGGTGCGCAGCGCCATCGGCCGCGAATGGATGGCGATCCGCGACATGGATGTGGCGGCCGCCGTCATCGGCATCCGGCCGATGTACGCCAAGCTCAGCGCCTTCGCCGTCAGCTCCTTCATCATCGGCGTGGCTGGCGCGTTGTGGGCCTTTGTCTACCTCGGCGCCTGGGAACCGGCGGCCTTCTCCGTTGACCAGTCCTTCCGGCTGCTGTTCATGGTCATCATCGGTGGCCTGGGCTCCATCATGGGCAGCTTCTTCGGTGCCGCCTTCATCGTGGTGCTGCCGATCGCGCTGAACCAATTCCTTCCCGTGTTTGCCGGCCTGTTCGGCATCGAGATATCCACCGCAGGCGTGTCGCATGCGGAACTGATGATTTTCGGCGGCCTGATCGTCTGGTTCCTGATCGTGGAGCCGCACGGCCTGGCCAAACTCTGGTCGGTCGGCAAGCAGAAGATGCGGCTCTGGCCGTTCCCGCACTGAGCCAGCATCAGGGTTAAGGATTACTGGGAAGCACCGATGTGTTTTGCACGGTTTGGTCGTTTACTGGGGTGTCAGTTTTTTGGGTGTATTTTTTAATTTCTAGGAGACAACAATGAAAGTTCGCAACTTGATATTGGCAGCGGCAGTCCTTGCCACTGGCGCATCGTCCGTCGTGACGACCAGCGCATTCGCTCAGGCCAAGGAGCAGTTCATTCCGGTGCTGTCCTACCGCACCGGCCCCTATGGACCGAATGGCGCGCCCTGGGCCAACGGCTATGTGGACTACCTCAAGCTGACCAATGCGCGCGGCGGCATCAACGGCGTGAAAATTTCCTTCGAGGAGTGCGAGACCGGCTACGACACCGCCCGCAGCGTGGAATGTTATGAACGGCTCAAGAGCAAGGGCGCCGCGCTGGTGCAGCCGCTGTCCACCGGCGCCACCTTTGCGCTGACCGAGAAGGCCCCGATCGACAAGATCCCCGTGGTCACCATCGGCTACGGCCGCAGCGAAAGCGCGGACGGCTCGGTGTTCAAGTGGAACTTCCCCATCGCCGGCACTTACTGGGTGGCCGCTGACGCCATCCTCCAGGCCATTGCCAAGAAGGAAGGCGGCTTCGACAAGCTCAAGGGCAAGCGCATTGCGCTGGTCTACCACGACAGCCCTTACGGCAAGGAACCCATTCCCCTGATGCAGGAACGCGCGGCCATGCACGGCTTCAATTTGCAGCTGCTGCCGGTCACCGCACCGGGCGTGGAGCAAAAAGCCACCTGGCTGCAGATCCGCCAGTCCCGCCCCGACTACGTGGCACTGTGGGGTTGGGGCGTGATGAACTCCACCGCCATCAAGGAAGCCCAGGCCACCGGCTACCCGCGCGAGAAGATGTATGGCGTGTGGTGGGCAGGCGCGGAACCTGACGTGAAAGACGTGGCTGACGGCGCCAAGGGCTACAACGCGGTGACCATGCAGCACGGTGCCGAACCCAACTCCAAGGTCGTCAAGGACATCCTGTCCATGGTGCACGCCAAAGGCCAGGGCACGGGTCCCAAGGACGAAGTCGGCCAGGTGCTTTACATGCGCGGCGCCATGAGCGCCATGCTGGGCCTCGAAGGTATTCGCTCCGCCCAGGACCGTTTCGGCAAAGGCAAGGTCATGACTGGTGAGCAGGTCCGCTGGGGCCTGGAAAACCTGAACCTGACACAGGCCAAGCTCGACGGACTGGGTTTCGCCGGCGTGATGCGCCCGATCAGCACCTCGTGCACGGACCACATGGGTGCCTCCTGGGCCCGTATCCACACTTGGGACGGCAAAGGCTGGAAGTTCACTTCCGACTGGCTGCAGGCGGATGAGCAGATCATCAAGCCGCTGGTCAAGGCCACCGCTGCCAAGTACGCCGCCGAGAAAAAACTCACGGCACGCACCCCGGCAGACTGCCAGTCCTGATCTTCAGCTAAACACCCCTCCCGACGGCGGGAGGGGGCGCGGCTCCAGCGAGCCGCCAAACGCCAGCGCTTCAAGCCCCTGTTGCAGCGCTGCCGTTTGGACAGCAACAAGCAGAAACATTCTTATGGAAAAACCTGACATCGCCAGCGATATCGTCCTGAACGTCAATGGCATCGAGGTCATTTACAACCACGTGATCCTTGTCCTCAAGGGCGTGTCCCTGCAAGTGCCGCAGGGTCGCATCGTGGCCATTCTGGGCGGCAATGGCGCCGGCAAGACCACGACCCTGCGGGCCATCTCCAACCTGCTGCAGGGTGAACGCGGCGCGGTCACCAAGGGCTCGATCGAGCTGCGTGGTGAACGCATCGAAAACCTGTCTCCGGCCGACCTGGTGCAACGCGGTGTGGTGCAGGTCATGGAGGGCCGGCACTGCTTCGCCCACCTGACGATTGAGGAAAACCTGCTGACCGGCGCCTACACGCGCAAAAGCAAGGCCGAGGTGGCGGCCAACCTCGAGAAGGTCTACAACTATTTCCCGCGCCTGAAAACACGGCGGACCTCGCAGGCCGCCTACACCTCGGGCGGCGAGCAGCAGATGTGCGCCATCGGCCGCGCGCTGATGGCCAGCCCCACCATGGTGCTGCTCGACGAGCCCTCAATGGGCCTGGCGCCGCAGATCGTCGAGGAGGTCTTCAATATCGTGAAAGACCTCAACCAGAAGGAAAAAGTGACCTTCCTGCTGGCCGAGCAAAACACCAACATGGCCCTGAAATATGCCGACTACGGCTACATCATGGAAAGCGGCCGTATCGTGATGGACGGCCAGGCCAGCGATCTGGCGAACAACGAAGACGTCAAGGAGTTTTACCTGGGCGTCGGCGGCGGCGAACGCAAGAGCTTCAAGGACGTCAAGAGCTACAAGCGCCGCAAGCGCTGGCTGGCGTGAAGGGCCCGACATGAACGATTTTTTCGACGCGCTGGAAACACGGGATCCGGGCACCCGCGAGACCCAGCTGATGGCGGCGCTGCCGGCGCAGGTGGCACACGCCCAAAAGGCGGCGCCGGCCTTTGGCGCCATTCTGGCGGGGCTGGAAGCCACGGCTGTCACGTCGCGCCAGGCGCTGGCACGGCTGCCGGTCACACGCAAACACGAGCTGCTGGCGCGGCAGCAGGCGGCCCGCGGCAACGACGCGTTTGGCGGTTTTTCCACGCTGCTGCGCGGCCCGAAGATGCCGCGCATTTTTTCATCCCCCGGCCCGATCTATGAGCCCGAAGGCACCGCCCGCGACTACTGGCGCGCCGCCCGCGCCCTGTTTGCCGCAGGTTTTCGCGCCGGTGACCTGGCTCACAACGCGTTCAGCTACCACATGACACCGGGCGCCTTCATCATGGAGTCCGGTGCGCATGCGATCGGCTGCAGCGTTTTCCCGGCCGGGGTGGGACAGACCGAGCAGCAGCTCCAGGCGATCGCCGAACTCCGGCCAGAGGCCTACATGGGAACGCCCAGTTTCCTGCGCATCCTGGTCGAAAAAGCGCTGGAGACCGGCAGCGACATCTCCAGCATCCGCAAGGGCCTGACGGGCGGCGAGGCACTTCCGCCCAGCCTGCGCGACTGGTTTGCCGGGCATGGCCTGGCGGTTTACCAGAGCTACGCCACCGCCGACCTGGGGCTGATCGCCTACGAAACGTCCGCGCGCGAAGGCCTGGTGCTGGACGAAAGCGTAATTGTGGAAATTGTCCGTCCCGGCACCGGCGACCCCGTACCTGAGGGTGAGGTCGGCGAACTGGTGGTCACCACCCTGAACCCCGACTACCCGCTGATCCGCTTTGGCACGGGCGACCTGTCGGCGATACTGCCGGGCGCCTGCCCGACCGGGCGAACCAACACCCGGATCAAGGGCTGGATGGGCCGGGCCGACCAGACCACGAAAATCCGGGGCATGTTTGTCCACCCCGGCCAGGTGGCCGACATCACCCGGCGTTTTCCCGAGGTGCTCAAGGCGCGCCTGGTCGTCACCGGCGAGATGGCCAGCGACAGCATGACGCTCAAGGTGGAAGCCACCGCCATGCCGCAGGAACTGGAAAGCCGGATCAGCGAGGCGATCCGCGATGTGACCAAGCTGCGCGGCGATGTCGAGCTGATGGCGCCGGGCAGCCTGCCCAACGACGGCAAGGTCATCGAGGATGCCCGAAGTTACAAATAGAGCCCCCACGTTCGCGCACTGCGTGTCGCTCTCTGCCCCCCGAGGGGGCGCTGCGCCTG
>JAZKAP010000020.1:0-143367 GCA_040389085.1 Pseudomonadota bacterium | reverse complement strand
GCGGCAAGTTCAACCAGAACAGCTACAAGGTCTCGGGCGGCCTGCACGGCGTGGGTGTGAGCTGCGTGAACGCGCTGTCCAAAATGCTGCGCCTGACGATTCGCCGCGAAGGCAAGGTCCATGTGATGGAGTTTTCCAAGGGCTTTGTGCAGAACCGCATCATCGAGCAGGTCGGCGGCGTCGATGTGTCCCCCATGCAGGTGCTGGGTGACACCGACAAGCGCGGCACCGAGGTGCACTTTCTGCCCGACACCGACATCTTCCAGCAGAACAACGATTTCCATTACGAAATTTTGAGCAAGCGCCTGCGCGAGCTGAGCTTTCTGAACAACGGCGTGAAGATCCGCCTGAAAGACGAGCGCACCGGCAAGGAAGACGACTTTGCCGGCGCCGGCGGCGTGACGGGTTTTGTCAACTTCATCAACAAGGGCAAGACCGTCCTGCACCCGAATGTGTTCCACGCCATGGGCGACCGTCAGAGCGACCAGAACACCAACATCGGTGTGGAAGTCGCCATGCAGTGGAACAGCGGCTACAACGAGCAGGTGCTGTGTTTCACCAACAACATCCCGCAGCGTGACGGCGGCACCCACCTGACCGGCCTGCGCGCCGCGATGACACGGGTGATCAACAAATACATCGACGACAGCGAGCTGGCCAAAAAAGCCAAGGTCGAAGTCACCGGCGACGACATGCGTGAAGGCCTGACCTGCGTGCTGAGCGTCAAGGTGCCCGAGCCCAAGTTCTCCAGCCAGACCAAGGACAAGCTGGTCAGCTCCGAGGTGCGCGGACCGGTGGAAGACATCGTCAGCAAGCTGCTGACCGACTATCTGCAGGAGCGGCCCAACGACGCCAAGATCATCGTTGGCAAGATCATCGAAGCCGCGCGCGCCCGTGAAGCCGCGCGCAAGGCCCGCGACATGACACGCCGCAAAGGGGTGCTCGACGGCATGGGCCTGCCCGGCAAGTTGGCCGACTGCCAGGAAAAAGACCCGGCGCTGTGCGAAATCTACATCGTCGAGGGTGATTCCGCCGGCGGCTCCGCCAAGCAGGGCCGCGACCGCAAGTTCCAGGCAATCCTGCCGCTGCGCGGCAAGATCCTGAACGTTGAAAAAGCGCGTTATGAAAAGCTGCTCACCAGCAACGAAATTTTGACGCTGATCACCGCGCTGGGCACCGGCATCGGCAAGGCCGGCGGCACCACCGGCAACGACGACTTCAACGTCGCCAAGCTGCGTTACCACCGCATCATCATCATGACCGACGCCGACGTCGACGGCGCCCACATCCGCACCCTGCTGCTGACCTTCTTTTACCGCCAGATGCCCGAGCTTGTTGAGCGTGGCCACATCTACATTGCGCAGCCGCCGCTGTACAAGGTCAAGTCGGGCAAGGAAGAGCAGTACCTGAAAGACGGCCCGGCCCTCGACAGCTTCCTGCTGAAGATCGCGCTGAAAGACGCCGCGGTGCTGACCGGTGCCGACCCCGCCAATGGCCAGGGCACGCTGCTGACCGGCGACACGCTGGCCGAACTGGCGCGCAAGCACCAGCTGGCCGAGTCCGTCATTGCCCGCCTGCGCGGCTACATGGACGCTGAGGCGCTGAAAGCCATTGCCGACGGCGTGGCCCTGAACCTGGACACGGTGGAAGACGCCGAGCGTTCCGCCGCCGCGCTGCAGGCCCAGCTGCCCACGGCCGAAGTGGCCGGCGAGTTTGACAGTCGCAACGACAAACCGATTCTGCGCATCAGCCGCCGTCACCACGGCAACGTGAAAAGCAGCGTGCTGACGCAGGACTTCGTGCACGGCGCCGATTACCTGGCACTGGTGGAAGCCGCGGTGACCTTCAAGGGCCTGATGAGCCAGGGCGCCAAGGTGACGCGCGGCGAGGGCGAGCGCCAGAAGGAAGAAAAAGTCGAGACCTTCCGCGACGCCATGGCCTGGCTGATCACGCAGGCCGAAGCCGCCACCGCACGCCAGCGCTACAAGGGCCTGGGCGAGATGAACCCGGCCCAGCTGTGGGAAACCACCATGGACCCGACCGTTCGCCGCCTGCTGCGTGTGCAGATCGACGACGCGATCGAAGCCGATCACGTGTTCACCATGCTGATGGGCGACGACGTCGAGCCGCGCCGCGAGTTCATCGAGACGAATGCGTTGCGCGCCGCGAACATCGACGTGTAAGGGGTGGTGATGGCCGGCACAAGACCGCCGGCCTGAACGCCGCGCATGACCCGCATCGCCGTCATCGACTTTGAAACCACCGGCCTGTCGCCCGCCATGGGTGACCGCGCCACCGAGGTGGCCATCGTGCTGGTCGAAAACGGCTGCGTGGTGGACCGCTTCCAGAGCCTGATGAATGCGGGCGTGCACATTCCCGCCTTCATCACCAGCCTCACCGGCATCAGCAACGCCATGGTGGCTGCGGCGCCCGAGGCTGCCAGCGTCATGCTTGATGCCAGCCGCTTTGTCGGCAACGTGCCCATGGTGGCGCACAACGCATCGTTTGACCGCAAGTTCTGGCAGGCCGAGCTGGCGCGTGCCGGGGCGGCGGCGGCGCAGCCTTTTGCCTGCACCATGCTGGTCGCGCGCCGGCTGTACCCTCAGGCCCCCAGCCACAAACTCGGCGTGCTGGTGGACTACCACCACCTGCCGCGCGCCGGTCGTGCGCACCGGGCGCTGGCCGATGCGGAGATGGCGGCGTCGCTGCTGGGGCAGATCCAGCACGACCTGCGCACCCGGCACCGCGTGAGCCGGCCCGACCATGCCTTGCTGATGAGCCTGCAGCGCTGCGCGAAACCTGCCGTTCCTGCGTTGATGGCGAAGTACGCCAGTGTGTGAGCGGCGCTGAATCGCTATTAAAAGAGTAGCTGGTTGCGCCCGCCCCCAAAGGGCTGGGGCCATAAAACACTCATAATCTGCCCCATGCCCTCCCATACCCATCCCGCCACGCCGCTGTCCACCCACGACACCACCCGCATCGACGACACCCGCATAGGCGCGGTGCGCCCGCTGATCACGCCCGCCCTGCTGCAGGAGTGGCTGCCGGTGCCCGAAGCCAGCCTGAGCCTGGTGGAGCGCAGCCGCGCGGCCATCTCGCGCGTGCTGCATGGCGCCGATGACCGGCTGATCGTCGTGGTCGGGCCCTGCTCCATTCACGACCATGACCAGGCCATGGACTATGCCCGCCAGCTCAAGGTGCAGGCCGACGTGCTGGCCGACGACCTGCTGGTGGTGATGCGTGTGTACTTCGAGAAGCCGCGCACCACCGTGGGCTGGAAGGGCTACATCAACGACCCGCACATGGACGGCAGCTTCGCCATCAACGAAGGGCTGGAAATGGCGCGCCGCCTGCTGCTCGACGTGCTGGCTCTGGGCCTGCCGGTGGGCACCGAGTTTCTGGACCTGCTGAGCCCCCAGTTCATCAGCGACCTGGTGAGCTGGGGCGCCATTGGCGCGCGCACCACCGAAAGCCCCAGCCACCGCCAGTTGGCCTCGGGCCTGAGCTGCCCCGTTGGCTTCAAGAACGGCACCGACGGCGGCATCAAGGTGGCCACCGACGCCATCCAGGCGGCGCAGGCGCAACACGCCTTCATGGGCATGACCAAGATGGGCCAGGCCGCCATTTTTGAAACCCGCGGCAACAAAGACTGCCACGTGATTCTGCGCGGCGGCAAACAGCCCAACTATTCAAAAGCCGATGTAGACGCCGCCTGCGCGCTGCTCAAAAGTGCCGGTCTGCGCGAGCAGGTGATGATCGACGTGTCACACGCCAACAGCAGCAAGCAGCACCAGCGCCAGATCACGGTGGCGGCCGAGGTGGCCCAGCAGATGGCGGCAGGCGACCAGCGCATCACCGGCCTCATGATCGAAAGCCATCTGCACGAAGGGCGGCAGGACATCGTGCCCGGTATGCCGCTGCGGCCGGGTGTGTCGGTGACCGACGCCTGCATCAGCATGGCGCAGACGGTGCCGGTGCTGGAGGGGTTGGCGGAGGCGGTGAGGGCGCGGCGCAGGGCAAGGATTAATTGAACCTGACCGTGCGTGCACGGTGCAGCAGGATTCAGGGAGTATCGCGATGGGTTTCAGCTAGCCAGGCTTGCCCACCTTTCCAAACAGCGCGCTGCCATTCAGTATTCTGCCCCGGTGCAGGGTCTGCTAAGTCTTCCGGATACCAACGACCACGCCGATGGAGCGCGGCTTGGGGTATCAGCATCTTTCCTGTGGTGACGCGGGTCAGCTTGTCCATCGGCAGGTCGTGGCCGGTCACCAGGATGCCCAGTGATCGCGCCACCGCGACCGCAGCCACCATGTTCTCCACGCATGGGGAGTGGTCGAGGCGCCACTCATCTGACAACAACCAGTAGCGAGACCAGTCCTTGCCGTCCAAACCTTCGGACGTTTCCTCATACACCAAACACAGCGGCCCGCTACCTTCAGGCCCCATCTCCTCGCCTTTCGCTTTCCACACGCTCAGCCAGCGGCCGACCTCAGGCGCTTGGGTTTGACGCACCTGAAACCAGGTACGGTATTCGGCAGGCCGTTTGTAACGGTCTATCACGATGTGCGGCGTTACATCGACACCATCCAGCCAAGCGCGTTGCATGTTCAAATAGCCGGCCGCCCAATCCAGCAAGGGCGGCGACAGCCGGTGCATCAGCTTTTTGGGCAAAGAAAAATCCGCCATGGTTACCTCAGGCTTGGACTGGAGCACATGCGGTGGAAGCAAACGGACGATCTGCTGGCGGGCTACGCCGTGTGCTTCGAATGCGGCAATTAGCCGCTTCGCGGACGAGCGCGCTGGATCAAACCGGTCCTCCAACCAGCCCCAGCCTTTGCCTAGCAGGCCGATAACACCAGTAGCTTCACCGACGACGGACATGATCAGGCGATCTCTTGCACCAGCGCCTCAGCCAGCTGGGCTTGGGTGGCTTGGCTGGCGGACATGCGCTGGCGCAGGTCGGCGCACAGGCGGCGCAGTTGGGCTACGCGGGTGACGATACGGGATTGTTCGGCGACGGGCGGGAGGGGAATACGTATCGACTTTAACTTGGTGCCGTTGTAATTCGCCTGACCTGTTTGCTGCGTGAGGTCTGGTTCGATTTCATTTACGCGACAGTCACGCGAGTTCATATACATGTCGACGTATTGCGGGCTAACAAGTCCCTTCATCAGCTTGACTCGAATGAGGTATGAAGCGAACGTTACGTCTCGGTGAAATCCCTCGAATAGGCCAGTCTTCCCAACGAGCTCATAGCTGTTTGTTCGGTTGAACAACAGATCGTCTTTCTTCAATAGCAGTCCAGGCAAATCGCCTTCGCGATCAACTAAATACTTGAGGTTGTTCATAACAACACGTCCGTTCTGGATGTTGCCCATCCTTAGAACCGGAACTGCGGACGAATCATCAACGGACTTCTGCGATGTACCGTAATCAAACGCTTTACCGAGTAAACCCATCCGAACCCACTCCCAGCCTTGCGGCAACGCAAACGGCTGTTCCTCCTCCTCAATCGGCGGCAGGGTTTTGTCGCGTTTGATCTTGCCCGCGGCGATGAGCTTGTCTTTCTCGGCGCGGATTTTTTTCAGGAGTTCGCTGGCAGGTTCGTCTTGCGGGTCTTGGGGGACGAGCAGGCCGCGCACTGCCAGTTGCAGGATGGTTTGTTCGAGGGCGTCGACGGCTTCGGGGCGGTCTAGCAGCAGGTCGAAGTGGGTGGCGACGCGGTGCCAGTTCTCAAGCAGTTGCGCGGGCGTTGCACTGTCGGTGAGCGTGGCCAGCAGGGTGCTGACGAGTTGGGCGTGTTGCGTGGCTTCGAGCTGGCTTTTGGCTTCGAGGGCGTCACATAGGCTCATGAGTTCCTCGACGCGGGTGACGATGCGAGATTGTTCCGAGAGGGGTGGCAGTGGAATCGGGACCGTGCGAACCTTGTCTGCATTTAGGTTCAATACCACGCCACCAGCGGCTGCCGCTTCGAAAACGTTGCGAATGAACCGGGATGAGAGCAACAAATAGAGAAAGTCTTTGTTCAGAGAACTTGGCGGGCTGATGCGCAACCATCCGTCATGGATGCACCCCTCAATTTGAGTTATGTACGGGCGACCGAAGCTCATCGAGTTGGTGAGTAGAAAGTCGCCGGGGAAAACCATTCGCGTCTTCACCAAACCTTCTCGCTTGATCTTCTGGCTTGCAGAGGTGATGTACTTTCCGCCTTTTTCCGTGTCACCGATCTTGATCCAATTCAACCCCGTGGGGTCGTCCGTCAGAAACGACTCAATTGGGCGAGGTGAACCACCGCGTTCAATGCCGGCGATCGCACCAAATCTTTCCCATTTCCAACCAGCTGGCAACCCAAACGGCTTCTCCTCCTCCGCAATCTCCGCCAGTGGCTTGTCCCGCTTGATCTTGCCTTCGGCAATCAGCTGGTCTTTCTCTGACCGAATTTTCTTTAGCAGCGCACTCGCCGGTTCATCCTCGGGGTCTTGGGCAACAAGCTTGCCTTGCACGGCCAGCGTCAAGATCAGCTCACGCAGACGCGCCACGCCGCCAGGGGCGGTGGCCAACAGGTTCAAATTTGATAGCATCATGCGCAGGGTCAACGGGGGCTAGCGAGCGATCTGGCTAAAATTTCTTTCAGCTCATCGCGCAGCGCCTGGGCCTCGCCTTGCAGCCGTGCGTAGTCGGCCAGAAGTTGCTCGGGGTCGTGGTTGACTGCGTCCACGGCATGGGGGTTCTTCTGGTCCAGGTTGTAGCCAGCAGCTTTGATCTGCTCGATGTTCACTTTCCAGGCGCGCTCGTTCTCTACCCGGCTGGCAAAACCATCGGCCTCGGTACCCCACCAGGCTTTCTCTGCGTCGAACTCTTCGATGCGGATGGGTTTGGTCTTGTTGTAGTTTTTTACGCCCGGTGGATACGGGTGCTCGTAGTACCAGACGTCCTTGGTGGGCGTGCCCTTGGTGAAAAACAGCAGGTTGGTCTTGATGCCGGTGTAGGGCGCAAACACGCCGTTGGGCAGGCGGACTATGGTGTGCAGGTTGCACTCATTCAGCAGTTGCTCTTTGATGCGCGTCTTGACGCCTTCGCCAAACAGCGTGCCGTCGGGCAAGACCAGCGCGGCGCGGCCGTGGGCTTTGAGGATGTGTTTGATAAGTACCAGAAACAGGTCGGCCGTTTCCTTGGTGCGCACGTCGGCGGGGTAGCCTTGCTCAATACCCGGTTCTTCCACGCCACCAAAGGGCGGATTGGTCATTACCACGTCCACCCGTTCGGCAGCGGTGTAGTCGCGCAGTGGGCGGACCAGGGTGTTGCCATGCACCACCTGGCTGGGCACTTCAATGCCGTGCAACATGAGGTTGGTGACGCACAGCATGTGGGGCAACTGCTTCTTTTCCACGCCGCCAATGCAGGCCTGCAACACGGCCTCTTGCTCGGTGTTTTTCACCTGCTTGCGCATGTGCTCTATGGTGCAGACCAGAAAGCCGCCGGTGCCGGTGGCGGGGTCCAGCACCTTTTCGCCCAACTGTGGGTTGACCATGTCGACAATGAACTGGGTGACGGCGCGGGGGGTGTAGAACTCGCCCGCGTTGCCGGCGCTTTGCAGGTCCTTGAGAATTTTCTCGTACACGTCGTTGAACTGGTGGCGATCGCTCTGGCGGTTGAAGTCAATGGCGTTGAGCTTGTTGATCACCTGGCGCAGCAGGTGGCCGCTTTTCATGTAGTTGTAGGCGTCTTCAAACACGCCGCGCACCACATAGCCACGCGGGTTGCGCTGGGCATCGCCGCGCAGGTTTTTCAGCGCGGTGAACAGCTCGTTGTTGACAAAGCTCAGCAATGTGTCGCCGGTGATGCCTTCCGCATCCGTGGCCCAGTTGCGCCAGCGCAGGGGCTCGGGGATGGGGCTGGTGTAGCTGTCGCGGGTGAGCTCCATCTCTTCTTCCAGCGCGTCAAACACTTTGAGGAACAAGAGCCAGGTTAGCTGGGAAATGCGTTGGGCGTCGCCATCGACGCCGCTGTCTTGGCGCATCACGTCCTGGATGGACTTGATGACGCTGGAGAGGTTGGACATGCTTGTTCTAGGTTTTATGAATGAAATGAGGCTCTAGCGCCCATGGAATGTGCGCAAGCAGCTATGAATTACGTAGCGATTGTGGAATACAGCTCGCGTTCCAGCGTGTGCAAGGCATCCAGGTATTGGGCGCGACCGCCGAAACTTTTGATGATTTCGCCAGGGCGGCCAATGTCGGTAAAGGGTTGCACATTGAAAACCGTGTCGGCCTCGATGGTAGCAATACCTTCGTCGGCGTATTTGTCGAGCAGCGCATCAATCACTTTGCGGGCCACCGGGCCGTACTGGGTGAACACATTGCGCTTTTTGACGCGGCTCGCGCGCTCACGCCGAGTCAGCGGAGGCATGTTGTAGGCCACGTGCAGCAGCAGATCAAACGGGTCCAGGTCTTTGAGGCCGGTACTGGCCAGTTCTTCGGCCAGCGCTTCAATCAGCACGCCCTGGCTTTCCAGCTCTTGCAACAGTGCGGCCTTGCGGTCCGCGTCGTTCCAGGCCTGCAGAAACTTGTCCAGCGAGTCGTATTGTTTGGCCAGGTTGATGCGGGTGTAGTCGCGCAGGCTTTCGGTGATCAGTTGACCCTGGGCGTTGAGGTATTGCACGCGTTCCCGGGCGACTGAGACGGTGACCATGCCCCCGACGACGTATTTTTTGGGCTCGCCGCTTTCTGGGCCGAATGGACCCAGTGGCGGTGGGTTGTCGGTGCCAGGCTCGCCTGTCCCGCCGGGCGGCGCATCTGGCGGCGCAACAGGCTGGCCTGGTTTGGGCTCGTAAATCTGGACGGGATCGCCGTCGAAGTCCTTGTCGGCAAACAACTCGGTGGCTCGTTTGAAGTCGAGGATGGTGAACCAGGTTTTCCCCAAATCCTCGCGCAAGCGCGTGCCACGGCCAATGATCTGCTTGAACAGCGTCATGGACTTGATGTTCTGGTCCAGCACGATGAGCTTGCAGGTTTGGGCGTCAACCCCGGTGCTCATGAGCTTGGAGGTGGTGGCGATGACGGGGTAGGCCTTCTCCGGGTCGATGAAGTTGTCCAGCTCGCGCTTGCCTTCGGGGTTGTCTCCGGTGATCTGCACCACGTATTTGGGGTTGGCGGCGCAGATGTCAGCGTTGGTGTTGGACAGCGCCTGGCGCATGCGGGCTGCGTGGTCAATGTCTTCGCAAAACACGATGGTTTTGGCGTAGCGGTCGGTGGCTTTGAGGTATTCGGTGATCTTGGCGGCTACCGCTTCGTCGCGCTTTTCCAGCACCAGCTTGCGGTTCATGTCGGCGCCGGTGTAGATGCGGTCTTCGATCAGCTTGCCGTGTTTGTCCGTCATGCCTGCAGTCGGCCGCCAGCCAAAGGCGTCTTTGTCCAGATCAACACGGATGACTTTGTAGGGCGCCAGGTAGCCGTCTTCGATGCCTTGCTTGAGGCTGTAGGTGTACAGGGGTGCGCCAAAGTAATCGCTATTGGAAATCTCTTTGGTTTCCTTGGGCGTGGCGGTCAGGCCGACCTGGGTGGCGCTGCTGAAGTACGTAAGAATTTCACGCCAGGCCGAGTCTTCGTCGGCGCTGCCGCGGTGGCACTCGTCCACCACGATCAGGTCAAAAAAGTCCGGGCTGAACTGCTTGTAGATGTTCTGCTCTTCCTCGGTGCCGCTGACGGCCTGGTAGAGCGAGAGGTAGATCTCGTAGCTCTTGTCCACCAGCTTGGTGGTTTTGTTGACGGCCAGCTTGACGTCTTCGACGGTGACTTTACCCTGTTCATCCACGCGCTCAATACCTTTGGCGTTGGGGCTGAGTTTGGCCATAGCGCCCTTGAAGGGGCGAAAGTCATTGACCATGGTTTGGTCAATCAGGATGTTGCGGTCGGCCAGGAAAAGGATGCGTTTTTGGCCACTGGGTTTGTCAGCGCGCCAAGGTGACTTCCAGAGCCTGTGAATGATCTGGAACGCAGTGTAGGTTTTGCCGGTGCCCGTGGCCATGACCAGCAGCACGCGGGTTTGCCCGGTGGCGACGGCCTCTACCGTGCGGTTGATGGCATTGAGCTGGTAGTAGCGCGGGGTTTTGGCCGTGGTGGCTAGGGCGTAGTCAAACGCGGCCACGCTTTGGACCTCGGCGCTCCAGCCTTTCCATTTGCAGTAGCGCGCCCACAGCTCTTGCGGTGAGGGGAACTCGTCTAGCGTGAGATTTTGCTCCAGCACACCGGTAGCCAATGTGGCATCGCGGAACACAAAGCCGTCGCCGTTGCTGGCAAAGCTGAAGGGCACGTCGAGCAACTCTGCGTAGTTGATGGCCTGCTGCATGCCCGCTTGTACCGAGAGGCGAGATTTTTTGGCTTCGATGACAGCCAGCGGAATGTTTGGCTTGAGAAAAACGACAAAGTCGGCAAACAACACGGTGGACTGGTCGCGCTTGGCCGTTTTGCCGCGTACCACGACGCGCCCGGCACGCAGGGGATATTGCGCATAGATCTGATCGAGCGTGTGCCAACCGGCCTTCACGATGGCTGGCCGAATGTACTTGTCGCTGATGTCACTTTCGGAAAGCGATTTTTTGTCCATGCGGCCGAGGGCTCCCCCTGATTTGTTGTCAGAACCCCTATTCGGCATATCAGGAGTCAGTTGCGGTTGATTCTGCCATCTGAAAGGCTCTTGTGCCGTGAGCCTCGCTCACTGGATAAACCGAAAGTGGCGGGCATGCGCGGCCAGGAAATTGGGATCTGGCAAGAAGCGATCGGGCAGGCGGATTCGCTTTGAGTCGCCGTCTATCAAGCTGGATTGAAGGAACGCGTCGATAGGCGCCGTCTTGAGTGCGGCGGAGACGCGCACGGTGTAGTCGGGCATCACGGTTATTAGCCCTTGGTCATAGGCGCGATCATGCAGCGCCGAAAGGCAAAGACCGTTTTGAGGATTCAGGCGGTTTTTTGCGTCTTTGCTCCACGGGATGATGTGACTGGCAATGAGCAATTTCTCGTGCTGTAGCCCACTGATACAGCAGGTCGCGTTGTAGCTTGCCAAGACGGAGGTTCTAAAACGTGCCTGATTTACACGCACTTGCACCACAGCGCTCCGAGTACGGCCTTCGGCAAACTCTTCTGGTTCGTCTTGCAGAAGATCTTCGTCGGCCTCAACGCCGTGGCTCAGTGCGAGCGCGGCATACTCGTCGGCTGCTTCGGTCGCGACGGCATCCCAATCTTGTTGCAGCGCAGCCCATAGCTCTCTGTCCTGGTTGCTCGCACCGCTGAGGCCCGCACGCCCGCTCGCAACGATTTGGGGGTCGAGGCTTGCAAAGTTAACCAGCTTCATGGCGAGGGAGCTTGGTGTGCGGCCTTCCCATTGCGCAAGCTGTCGAATTTCTGGGGCGTGCTGGTGCAGTCTTCCAAAGGGCAGCAACGTGTAGAGATGAAATGCGGCCAGGGTATGTTGCCTTGTCCATTGAACCGGTTTACTCATCTCCGTCCTTTAGCGTTTTGGTAACCATACACCAGAGTTTTTTTTGCAGCGGTCTTGGTGGCGCGGAGGCGCTGCTCTCTTGCATCCGTCTTTATGCGTCGCTAAACTTTTCGCTCACCTTTACCAAGGAGCCATCATGTCCGATCCCTCCGGCCTTCCTTCTAGCGTTATTTCCCACATCTCCATAGGCACCAACGACTACCCGTGCGCCAGGGCGTTTTACGACGCGGTGCTGGGCAAGCTGCAGATCCGCAGCGTGATGGAGCACGGCGAGTCGGTCGCTTATGGCCGGGCCTTTCCGGAGTTCTGGGTCGGGCGGCCGCTCGATGGCGGGCGGGCTGCGCCGGGCAATGGCACACACATCTGCTTTCTGGCCAACTCGCCGGCGGAGGTGGATGCCTTTCATGCGCAGGCGCTGGCGCTGGGCGCGTTGTGCGACGGGCCGCCGGGCTTGCGGCCGCACTACACGCCGACGTACTACGCGGCCTTTGTGCGCGACCTGGACGGCCACAAGATCGAGGCCATGTGTTTTGCCGAGGCGGCGGGCTGAGGCTCTTGCTCTTGAGTCCGGCGGGGCCTGTTGGCCGGGTTTGAGGGGTGAAATCTGCCTCTGGCCCTTATGGAGAATGCGCGAGCAGCTACTAAATACGTAGCAGACACGTAGCGCGCCCGGGCTGCTTCGGCACCGGCGGAGGGGTGTGCAGGCCGTGCTGACGGCCTGCCGGCACTACCAGCGTGTTTCGCCGGTGACCCGCTCCACCTCGTTGATCGCATAGGTGGTGAACTCCTCGATCTCGGTGGCTTTGTCGAACACGGCGTCGGCGCCGGCGGCCAGGCAGCGCTGGCGCATGGCCGGGGTGGCGTAGCCGGTCAGCACGACGATTTTTTGCCGCAGGTCTCGGTTGCCGCAGCTTTTGACCACATTCAGGCCGTTGCCCTGCAGCAAAAACAGGTCGACCACGGCCAGGTCCCAGTCGGTGGGGTGGTCGGCCAGCCATTGGCGGGCCTCGTCTTCGCTGCTGGCCCCGCCCACCACGCGGGCGCCCACCAGTTCTTCCAGGGACTCGGCCAGGTTGGCGCGGATGACGGGGCTGTCTTCGACCAGAAAGATTCTCAGGCGCATCAGGGGACCGGTTGAAGAAAAAAGCCGCCTGGGCAACAGGCGGGCGGGGTGCAGAAATTCTTCAGGCGAGTCTACACAAGGATGGGGGTTGCCTTGAAAACTGCCCACAGGGGCCATGGGGCGCGCCGCCGGGCTTGGCTGGCTGCGTTTGCAAGCGGGCCTGTATGACATAAAACAAGAACACGCCGCTAAAAAGGCGTAACTTGATGACGTGGCCCAACCCGGCAGCATGGCCGGCGCGGGGACCTTTTTCCCCTTCATTCCAAGGAGTACACCATGCCCAGCAGCAAGAACCAGAACCCGCGTGACAAGCAGCCCCCCCACACCGGCAAGGTGGAAAACGACGCCAATAAGATGGGCGAGCAGGACGCCACCCAGCTGAACCAGGGCAAACGCACGCCCGACAGCCGCAGCGACCGCGAGGCGCATATCGGCGGCAGCAACCAGTCGCAGGCGCGGCGCGGGAAAACCACCGGGCATTGAGGCGGCCGGTTTTCGCTGCGCGCGGTTGCGTCCGCTTCATGGCGGCGCCCGATGCGGCGGGTAATGAACACCCAGGTGTTGCGGACGTCATCCGGCGGTGCGCTGTTATTTGCATGCCAAATTAGCCCCCAGCCCTTTATTTACCGGCGCCACCAGCTATAAATTCAATAGTGGTATGGCGCCAGCCAGTGCCACCCGAACGGCGTGGCGGCGCACGCCGCGGGCGCTCATAATCGCTTCCATACTTCGAGGAGATGGCGGTGGCAATACTGATTCTGGGTCTGGTGCTTTTTCTGGGCGTGCATTCCATACGCATCGTTGCCGACGGCTGGCGCACGGCGACGATAGGCCGCGTGGGTGAGCTGCCCTGGAAGGCGGTTTATGCGCTGCTGTCCATCGTCGGTTTTGTGCTGATCGTGTGGGGCTTTGGCCTGGCGCGGCAGCAGCCGGTGCAGCTGTGGCTACCGCCCCGGGGCATGCGGCACCTGGCCTCGCTGCTGACGCTGATCGCTTTCATCCTGCTGGCGGCCACCTATGTGCCGCGCAACGCCATCAAGGCGCGGCTGCACCACCCCATGGTGCTGGGCGTGAAGGTGTGGGCGCTGGCCCATCTGCTGGCCAACGGCAACCTGGCGCATGTGGTGCTGTTCGGCGCCTTCCTGGTGTGGGCGGCGCTGAGCTTCAGGGCAGCGCGGGCGCGTGACCGCGCGGCGCACACCGTGTACCCGGCGGGCACCCCGGCCGGCACGGCGATCACGGTGGTGGTGGGTGCGGCGGCCTGGGCGGTGTTTGCGTTCTGGGCGCACGGCTACCTGATCGGCATCCGGCCCGTCGGCTGATTGGGGCCGGCAGCGCCTGTGCCGGTGGCCCGGACCCGCGCTTGGACGGGAATGCGGGTAGTGAATGGTGACATCCGCTACATCCGGCCGGCAGGGCCGTTCCGCATGGTGAAGATGGCTTGTCATGTAAGCGGTCACTTGCTCTAAAGTGCCCGCCCGGTGGTGGCAATGCATCACCTTACAAAGCCAACGAAGCCGACACTCAGTGAACATTCTGGCGTTGGAAGATGAACTCTTCTTCAACAGCAGGAGCTTCAATGATCCGTTTCAACAAATTTCAATCTGCCTCTTCCCGAACGCTTGCACCTGTGGCCAAGCCGCGGGCTTTGCGGGCCCTTCCTTCCCTGATGGTGTTGACCACGGCCATGATCTGGGGTGTTTCAGCGCAGGCCGGCGGCCTGGTGAATGTGGACGGTGCCGTGCGCGGCGCCACCGGTGTGACCGTGGCCGCCGGCCCGGCGGCGAATGCTGGCGTGGGTGTGGGTGCAGGCATTGGTGCGAACACCGCCGTGCAGCCCGCTGGCGGCACCGCCAATGCCGGTGTTGGCCTGGAGGCCGGCGTGCGCGCAGGTGCCAATGGCAATGCGACGGCGGAAGAGCACAGGGCGCCCGCAGGCACGGCCAACAGCGCCACCGATGGCGCAGGCAAGGTGCTGGGCGGTGTGCGTGACACGGCGGAAGCCGCGGGTGGCGCTGCAACGTCCGGCGGCAAGCGCGTGGCGCAGGCCGGCAAGGCTGAAGTGAAAAGCGGCACCGGCGCAGCCAAAGCTACCAGTGGCCAGGCGAAGGCCAAAGTGAAGGCCGATGCCAAGGCGGACGCGGCCGTTCAGGGCGCCGCCCCGGCTCGCTAAAGCGCGCCAACCGTCTTTGACGGGCTTTTAAAAGACCTTAACGGGCTTTAAAAGACGCTCAAAAGGCTGGAGGTGCCTTCAACCCAAGCAGCATTTGCCGACAGGCGGATGCTGCTTTTTTTGGGTTTACTCCGCTTCGTCGATGTCGCGCCCGCGGCTGCTGCGCCAGATGGCGCGCACCAGCCACAGGCCGCCCAGCATGGCGCCGGTGAAGCCGAGAAAACCGAACACCGGCAGGCCCATCAGCGTGGGGCCGCCCTTGACCGTCATGACGATGGATGAGCCGATGATGAGCGCGGCAATGATCAGCGCCATGGCCAGGCGGTTGGCGGCGCGGTCCACCTGGTCGCCCACGCGCTTGAGGTGGGCCAGCTCGATGCCGACGCTCAGGTGGCCGCGGCGCGCGTTGCGCAGCAGGCGCGAGACGTCGTGCGGCAGCTGTTCGGCCACGGCCAGGGTGCGTCTCAGGGTTTTCCAGGCGCGGCCGGCCAGCACCTCGGGCTGGTAGCGGGCGCGCAGCACCTGGCGCAGCATGGGCGTGGCTTCGGTGGCCATGTGAAAGCCGGGGTCCAGCCCGCGGCCCATGCCCTCGAGCGAGATGAAGGCCTTGATCAGCAGCGCCAAGTCGGGCGGCAAGCCCAGGTGGTGCTCGCGCAGCAGGGTGGTGACGTCGGCCAGCATCTGGCCCAGGCTGAGCTCGGCCAGCGGCGTGCCGTGGTACTGGTCGACAAAGGCCTCGATCTCGGTTTCGAGCTGCCCGAGGTTGGTGCCGTGGCTGTCGCCTGTCCAGTCCATCAGCACGTCGGCCACGGCTTGCGCCTGCCGCTCGACCAGGCCCAGCAGCAGCTGCAGCAGCTCTTCGCGCCGGCGCTCGGACAGGCGCCCGACCATGCCGAAGTCGATGAAGGCGATGCCGTTGCCGGGCAGGTAAAACACGTTGCCGGGGTGCGGGTCGGCGTGGAAGAAACCGTCTTCCACAATCATCTTGAGCACGGCGCGCGCGCCACGCTGGGCCAGCAGCGTGCGGTCGAAGCCGGCCTCGGGCGTGAGCTGGTCGAGCTGATCGCCGGGGACGCCGGTCACGAAGTCCTGCACGTTGACGCGTTCGCCGGTGTGTGCCCAGTGCACGCGCGGAATGACGATCCACGGCAGCGGCGCCATGTTGGCGGCAATACGTTCGGCGCTGCGGCACTCGCCGGCCAGGTCCAGCTCGCGGCGCAGTGATTTGACCAGCTCGCGCACCAGCTGCTGCGGGCGGTAGGGCTTGAGCGCGGGCATTTCCGCTTCCACCAGCGCGGCCAGGCGGCCGAGCAGGCGCAGGTCGGCCTCGATCACCTCGGTGATGCCGGGGCGGCGTATCTTGACGATGACCTCGGTGCCGTCCTTGAGTTGCGCGCGGTGCACCTGGGCAATCGACGCGGCGGCCAGCGGCTCGGTGTCGAAGCGGGCAAACACGTCTTCGGGCTCGCCGCCCAGGTCTTCGCGCAACTGCGGGCGCAGCTGCTCGAAGGGCACGGCGGGCACGTGGCTGTGGAGTTTTTCGAACTCGGCAATCCACTCGGGGCCGAACAGGTCGGCGCGGCCGGCCAAAATTTGCCCGAGCTTGACAAAGGCCGGGCCCAGCTCTTCCAGGGCCAGGCGCACCTGCACGGGGGGCGCAATGCGGGCCAAGTCTGCGGCGGTGTCCCACTTGAGGGCGTGGCCCGCGCGCTCGAGCTTGTCGGCCAGGCCGAGGCGGCGCACGCTGTCGCCGAAGCCGTGGCGGATCAGCACCCCGGCGATTTCGTTGAGGCGCCCCATGTCGCGCGCGGCGCTCAGAGTCTCTATCAGCATGGGCCGATGATAGCCCGGTGCCGGCGCTTGATGCCAAATGTGCCTGCGGCCCTTGTTGCGCTTGCGCAAGCTGCTATGCATTTGCTAGTACTGCAGTCCGGAAGCAGCGCTATGTCCGGGTGGCGGTACCAAGGTTGGCGGCGCGCGCCCGGCCCGGCCTCAGGGCCTGGCGGCCAGCATCCAGCCGGTGATTCTGGCGCTGACCTCGGCGTCCAGCCCGTTGAAGCCGTGGTAGGCCCGCGCTTCGCACGGGTCGCCGGTGTTGTTGCCGCCGTTGAAGCTGATGAGTTCGGCACGCGGCGTTCTGGCAAGCTTGTCCATCAGGCGTGGCATGTCGCTGAAGGCGCAGAGTCGGCAGCCGTCCTGGCTGTGGTGCGCCACCAGCACCGGGATGGCCAGGCGCTCCAGCGGCATGGCGGGCACGGCGCGGCCGTTGTTGTCGGTGAGGATGGTGGCGGTCAGCACCAGGCCGTCGGGGCCGCCCTGCGCGGGGTTGGCCTCGGTGGCGATGTAGCCGGCCGACTGGGTGCCGCGGCTGGTGCCTGCCACCCACACCGGCACCGCGGCCTGCTGGCGCAGCCAGGCGATCACGGCCAGCACGTCGGCCCGGTGTTCGGGGGTTTGCCGGAAGCCGCTGAGAAAAGGCGGCGCCTGCCGGTCCGAAGGCGCGTCGACCAGGGCGACGGCAATACCTGCGTTGGCGTAGTGCTGGCGTGTGCGCACCAGGAAGTTGCCGCCACCCCATTGCGGTTCGCCGGCGGCGTTGATCTGCAGGCCGCCGTGGCCGCCTGCAAACAGGATGACCGAGGCTTTCGGGCTGGCCGGGGCCAGGTAGAGAAAGCGCTGTGTGACACCCGGGCGGGTGGGAATGTCGACCACCCGGGGCGTCGTGGTCTGCGCCAGTGCGGCGCTGCCGGCCAGGGCCAGGCCGAGCAGCCAGGCGGGCAGGGCAAGCCGGAGCCAGTGGCAGGGTGTGTGGTGGTGGTGAAGGGACATGGGACTTCCTTGGCGTGGGCGCCGTCTGCGGCCTGGTCAGTGTGCCCGGGAGGCAAGCCCGATCAGGCGCCCGCCCCCTGCAAATGTACGCGCGCAGCCAGAAAGAGGCCGTGACGTCAGGGCGCCACGGCGGTCTTGATCCATTTGACGATGTCGTCGCTGGCCATGCGCGGCGTCTCCAGGTGGCCGCCCGGGACTTCGAGGTATTTGTGTTTCGGGTTGGCCGGCAGCTTGTCGAAGAAGTAGGCGCGGGCGCGCTGGAACAGCGGGTCTTTTTCACCGATGGCGGTCAGCACCGGGACGGCCGGGGGCAGGCGTGCGGCGGTGACCGACATCTCGGCGTCGGAGGCGGGATCGAAATAGGACAGGTAGTCCCGGGCGGTGGCCACCACGGTCTGCTGCTTGCCCTGGTTGATGTCGCTGAAGCGCTCGCGCGAGTCGCCCTTGCCGGCGGCCACCAGGGCGCGGGCCTCGTCGACGCTGTCGCGCACGGCCTTGAGCTGCGGGTAGGTGTAGTAGCCCAGGGGAATGTGGCCCGGTGCCAGCAGCACCAGCGCCTGCACGTCGCCGCCGCGCGCGGCATGGCTCAGCGCGGCGGGCACGCCCAGGCTGTGGCCGACGATCACGATGCGGGTGGCGCCCTTGTCGCGCAGCGACTTCACATGGGTGGCCATTTCGGCCATGGCCTTGTCCCAGCTGCCGTCGAGGTAACGGCCGCGCGACCACGGCATGTCGGGGAAGGCAACCAGCCAGCCTTCGCGCTCGAAGACAGGTTTGAGCATGCCGGAGTTGGGGTCCATGTTGCTGCCCGGGTTTTTGCCGTGCAGCATGAGCACACCGATGCGCTCCTGGGCGCGGCTGTCTGTGGTGGTGAGGGCCGCGGCAAGTGCGCAGGCCACAAGGGCAAGGATGGAGAACAGGCGACGCTGCATGGGGCTTTCTTCCTGGTGGGCTGCGGGTTGCCACCAGAGGCGGCAGCGCAGGGGTTGTGGACGCTTTTGCAGTTTAGGCAAAAGCCGGGCGGATAGCCATGCGCCGCCACCCCATGAACATGGGAACGGCGGCTGCGCGGTGCGGGGCTCAGGCGGGGCATGCTGCGCGGCACCCATCACAGGAAGCGGGGCTACACCTTAGACTTGGCCATCGTCACCAGGCCGCAGGCGGGAGCCCCTTCATGAAACTGTTTTTCCGAAGCCTTTTCTTTTTTGTGGCCGCCTTGCTGGTGCTCGCCGCGGTGGCGCTGGTGGCCACCTGGGCGCCGGACCAGCCGGTGGAGGCGCTCAAGCCGCGCTGGGCGCAGCCGCCTTCGCAGTTCATCACCATCGACGGCATGCAGGTGCACCTGCGTGACGAGGGGCCGCGAAACGACCCGCTGCCCATCGTGCTGATCCACGGCACCTCGGCCAGCCTGCACACCTGGGAGGGCTGGGCCGCGGCCTTGCGCGGGCAGCGGCGCGTGATCCGTTTCGACCTGCCGGGTTTTGCGCTGACCGGGCCGAACCGGCAGGACGACTATTCGGTCGAAGCCTACGTGCGCTTCGTCACCGCCGTCGTGGACCAGCTGGGCGTGCAGCGCTTCGTGCTGGCCGGCAATTCATTGGGCGGGCAGGTGGCCTGGGCGACGGCGGCCGCCATGCCGCAGCGTGTGGCGCAGCTGGTGCTGGTCGATGCCAGTGGTTACCCGCCGGAGTCGGCCAGCGTGCCGCCCTCGCTGCCGCTGGGTTTTCGCATTGCACGCACGCCGGGGCTGCGGGTGCTGACGCAGTACACGCTGCCGCGCAGCGTGGTTGAAAAGAGTGTGCGCAATGTGTACGGCGATCCGGCCAAAGTCACGCCCGAACTGGTGGACCTGTATGTGGACATGACCCTGCGCGCAGGTAACCGCAAGGCGCTGGGGCGGCGCATGGACCAGGGTTACACCGGCCAGCTGGCCGATCTGAAGGCGCTGACCATGCCGACGCTGATTCTCTGGGGTGGACGTGACCGGCTGATTCCGCTGGAGTTCGGCCAGCGTTTTGCGCGCGACATCGCCGGCAGCCGGCTGGTGGTGTTCGACGAGCTGGGCCACGTGCCGCACGAGGAAGACCCGGCGCGCACGGTGGCGGTGGTGAAGACGTTTCTGGGGCTGTAAGCCGGGGCGGCAGGCCCCTCGTTGTCATGCCGGGCCTGACCGGATCCATGTTGGCTTGCTCGGGTCGTTTGGTGCGCCTGCACCTGTAGGCCGGGGGTTGCCCGGCGGCAAGTAACTTTCTTTTGCTTCGCCAAAAGAAAGTCACCAAAGAAAAGGCGACCCGATGGTCCGGGTCCCCTGCGCTGCGCTTCGGGGCAACCTGCGGTGCTCGCCAAAATCGGGGTCGAGCTCGAACTCGCCTTCGGCTCAGACAATCGCTCGCCCTGATCCGTTTTTGGCTGCGCTCCTCGGCCCGGCCCGACGGGTGGGGGAGAAACAGATACCAGAGACAAAATCCGGAGTGCAGGAAGCGCGCAGCGCTTCCTGCACGGGAATCCCAACAGACCGTCATGTTTGCACGCGAGCGAAGCGCACGCGGCCAAATGAAGTCCCCCTCCATCGCCCAGCGGGGCGAGGGAGGGGCTAGGGGTGGGAGTGGGGAGTTGCGCCTACTGCCCGGAGCACACAGCAGGCGCAGCGTGATGCAAGCGACGCGGGCGCGCCGCAAGCGGACCCTACTTCTTGTCCGCCGCCTCCGGCAGCTCGATCTTGACTTCGAGCACGTCCAGGTTGTCCTGGCGTTCCAGGTTGACCTTGATGTCGTTCGGGTCGATCTTGATGTATTTGGAGATCACCGCAATCAAATCACGCTGCAGTGCCGGCAGGTAGTCGGGCTCATGGCTGTTGCGGCCCGAACGTTCGTGCGCCAGGATGATCTGCAGCCGCTCTTTGGCGACGCTGGCGGTTTTTTTCTTTTCGCCGAGCAGGAAGGAGAGGAAGGATGCCATGGCGGGTTATTTCCCTCCAAACACGCGTTTGAAGAAGCCGACCTTGGGTGCGTCGATGAAACGCAGCGGCTTGTCTTCGCCCAGGAAGCGGGCAATCATGTCCTTGTAGGCTTCAGAGACATCGCTGCCTTCCATGTGCACGGCGGGAACGCCCTGGTTGGAGGCCTGCAGCACCGCCTCGGACTCGGGGATCACGCCGATCAGCTTGATGCGCAGGATGTCCTTGATGTCTTCCAGCGACAGCATCTGGCCCTGGTCCACGCGGCTGGGGTTGTAGCGCGTGATCAGCAGGTGCTCCTTGATCGGATCGCCGCCTTCCATGCCGCGCTTGGTTTTGGAGGACAACATGCCGAGGATGCGGTCGGAGTCGCGCACCGAGGACACCTCGGGGTTGGTGACCACCAGCGCTTCGTCGGCAAAATGCATGGCCATCAGCGCACCGGTCTCGATGCCGGCCGGCGAGTCGCAGACGATGTATTCGAAGTCCATGTCGGCCAGGTCGTTGAGGACCTTCTCGACGCCTTCCTTGCTCAGCGCTTCCTTGTCGCGCGTCTGCGAGGCGGCCAGCACGTAGAGGTTGTCGCACTGCTTGTCCTTGATCAGGGCCTGGTGCAGGTTGGCTTCGCCCTGGATCACGTTGATCAGGTCGTACACCACGCGGCGTTCGCAACCCATGATGAGGTCGAGGTTGCGCAGGCCGACGTCAAAGTCGATGACGGCGGTTTTGTGCCCGCGCAGGGCCAGGCCGGTTGCAAAGCTGGCGCTGGTGGTGGTTTTGCCCACGCCGCCCTTGCCGGAGGTGACCACAATGATTTTTGCCATGCGTAAAAGTCCTTAAGAAAAACGGGGCGTGTGATGCTTGGGCATCACGTTTTGATGAGATCCATGACCAGCTTGTCGCCTTCGGGGCCGGGCACCAGGCGCACCTGCGTGGGCTTGCCCCACACACCATCAGGCAGCGGGTTTTCGCTGGTGCGGTAGATGCCGGCGATCGACAGCAGCTCGGGCTCCAGGCTGAGCGCAAAAATGCGCGCTTCGGTGTTGCCGCGCGCGCCGGCCATGGCCTTGCCGCGCAGCGGTGCGTAGACATGGATGTGGCCGTCGGCAATGACCTCTGCGCCGGCGTTGACCATGGCCAGCACGACCAGGTCGCGCCCGCGGGCATACACCTGCTGGCCGGAGCGCAGCGGCTTGTCGATCACCAGTGCGCCCGGGGCCGGCGCGGCATGCGTTTCGGCCACCGGTGCCGCCGTCTTGCTGCGCGCAGCGGGCGCCGGGGCGGCAGCGGGAGCGCTGACAACACGTGCGTCGGGCGCGGCGACCAGCCCGGCCGCCAGGGCCGCGGCCAGTTGCGCCGGATTGCCGCCGCGGACGGCCAGGGGGGCGACGCGGTAGGGCCGCAGCAGCGCGATCAGCGCCGCAAAATCAACCGTGGCCGCGTCAAGAGGCAGCTGCGAGAGGTCGATGACCAGCGGGTCGTTGTCGAAAAAATCAGGGATATCGCCGAAGCGCAACGCCATCTCGCGCGACAGGGCGCTGAGGTCGGAGGACTTGAGGAGCAGCGCCACCAGGGGCAGGTTGGCGCTTTTGATTTCGAAGGTGGCGGGGGTGCTGGCCGGGATGGCAACGGTCATGGGGGATAGGCGTCGCGTCGTCGCGGAAAGGAGAGAAAAAACGGGCGATTCAGACGGGTCTGAAAGGGACGCATCTTAACAGCGGCCCAGGGCGCGCCTGCGTGCAGTTGTGTGGGAATGAAACCTCTTGCAACAGTTGCTGTGCGTGCTTGCGCTGCATCATGGCGAGGCGGCCGCCGCCGTCTTAAACTGGCTTGGTCGTGGGAGCGCGTTGCCCCACTCCCTTGCCCGGCGTATGCAGAAGGAGCTCCCATGAAAAAGATGCTTGTAACCCCATTGGTGTTATTGACGCTCGGGCTGGCCGGTGGCGCGGCGCTCGCACAGGTATCTCCTCCGGCAGACCCGCCCGTGCCCGGGCCGCGCATCAACCGCAACCCGGAATTTCGCCGCAACCTGCCGCCAACGCCACCTGTGGCACAGGACCCGCGCGACTCGACCACCCGGCCGGTGCAGCCGGCCGAGCAGCCACCGGCCGATGGCCGCAGTGTGGTGCTGCCGCTGCCCGGGCCGCAGGCGCCCGCCTCTGCACCGGCGCTGCCGGCCTCCGGCACGCCGGGACGGTGATCCGGATTTTCAAGACAAATCGGCTTGCAGCCCATACGTGGTTTGCGTAGTCAGCTATCAAGTAAATAGCGTCAAATAAGCAGCGGCTGCAAGGCGTCCGGCGAGGGGGCGAACTCGTCGAGGGATAGCTGAGCCGGCGCGCCCTGCGGTTGCGCGGGGACGGCCAGGGCGGCCCGGGGCTGCGGCACACGTCTGGCCATGCGTGTGGCGGGCTGCGCGGCCAGGTGGTGGTTGCGCTGGTGCGCGGTCGAGGCCAGCGGGTGGAGGCGAACGGCTTCCGGCAGCTTGCGCCGCGGCCTGCGCGGCATGGACTTTTGCAGGCTGCGACCCGGCAGGCGCGCGGGCTCGAAGGTGCGCTCGTAGCAGGCAAGCCAGTGCTTTTCACCGGCGTCGGGCAGGGGTGCGTCGGCCTCGCGGACGCCCGGGCCGAAATGCAGCCGGGCGCCGTCCCACTGCGCGCTGCGCTCGGGCGTGAGGATGGCCCAGCGCATCTGCGCGAAACGTCGCGCAAAAAACGCGGCCATGACCTCGATGAGGTGGTGCTCGGGTTCGACCCAGGCCACATGCAGGGGCCCGCCCTCGGGGTGGTTGCGAAAGCTCTCGTCCTGCACGCGGTGAAAACGCACAAAGGCTTTCATGCTGTGCATCTCGTCGCGCACTGCCTGTGCCATGTGCTGGGCCTCGACCAGGTCGGTGTCGAGCGGGTCGTGGCGCAGGCCGGGTTCATGCACCAGGCGCCACAGCAGGCGGTACAGCAGGCCAAAGCGCCGGGGGTCGGCATGCAGGATGGCGCTTTCGCACAGGGCCACAAATTCCGGCGGCACCTGGACCGCGGGCGCATCGCTGGCGGCGGTGTGGCTTTCCGGCGGCGCGGCCAGCGGATCCTGCACCGGCAAACCGGTGCTGTGCCAGCTGACTTGCGCGGGCAGGATCTGTTGTGCCAGCAGGCCGCGTGCGGCGCGCCGGAAGCCCTCCAGGTCGCCCGGGCCCTGCAGCGTGACGGTCAGCAGCGCCTGCGGGAAAAGGTCATTCGTCAGGGGGTCACTCATCATGCCCATGCCGTGCTCCTTGTGTGGCGGGGGTTGCCACCTTGTCCCGATGGTGCGCGTTGTGAAGGGCCTGGCGCTGTAGTCCGGCAGGCTGACTGCACGGCAGGCTGAAGCGCGGCTGGTGCGCTGAAAAAGGGAAGTGCGGCAGCGGTGGCTTGGCGCCGACCCGCGACCGGGCGGCGGCGATTGCGGCGGAGCGGGCACGCGGCCCTGGAGGGTGCAGCGGTGGCCGTTTTGGCGATTTGTTGCGGTGTATCCACTGTATCAATATACAGTGGTTTGTGGTTTTTGGCCAGTCCCGGGCGGACCGGACTGCCGCCATGTGTTGTCTTTCAGGGCCAAAAACCGGGCCAACAGTGCCTAAACACCGTTAACAGTCTCCTGGCCGGAAGCTTCGGCCGGGGAAGGCTTGGCTGGAGGGGTTTTTGGCGCCAGTTTTTTGGCCCGCACTTCCATGACTAGGTAGATCACCGTCGCGAGCGCCAGGGGCACCAGGTAATAGATGACCCGGTAGGCCACCAGGGCGGCCAGCAGCTGGTGCGAGGGCATGGCATGCGAGAGCAGGGCCACAAACACCGCTTCCAGCACGCCTAGGCCGGCCGGCACGTGGGCGATGACGCCCGCCACGGCGGCCACCAGCAACACGCCGGCCACCGCCGGAAAGGCGATTTTTTGCTGCAGCAGCAGAAACATCAGGCTGCTCATGATCAGCCAGTTCGTTGCCCCCATCGCCACCTGCAGCAGTGCCATCCCGCCGGAGGGAAGCTCCAGCCGGTGGCCGCGCAGGGTGACGCTTCGCTGGCGCGACAGGACGCACAGCAGCAGGTAGGCCACGGCGGTCGCCAGCAGCACCCCCCCCAGGATCTGCAGGCCGCCGCTGCCCATCTTCCAGCCGGGCGGCAAGGCGGGCGTGGCAAAGGCGAAGATCAGCCCGCCCAGGAACAGGTAGCCGGTCCAGTTGGTCAGCATGCTGAGCGACAGGATGCGGGTGATGGTGCCGGTGTCCAGCTTCAGCCGCGAATAAAGCCGGTAACGGAAGGCGACGCCGCCCACCAGCGAACCGAGGTTGAGGTTGAACACATAACTGATGAAGGTGACCAGCATCACCGTGGGGGCGCGCAGCTTGTGGCCGGTGTAGTGCCGCCCCAGCAGGTCAAAGCAGCTGTACAGGCCCAGGCTCAGGGCGGCCAGTGCCACCGCGCCCAGCAGCGGCGCCGGCGGGTAGGCGCGCAGCGCGGCAAACACCTCTCGCCAGTCGATGGCGCGGGCCTGCTCGACCAGCAACCAGGCCACCAGGGCAAAAAACACCAGCGTGGCGACCCGTTTGAGCCAGGGCCACCAGACCTTGCCGGTGATGCCGGCCTTTTTCGGGCGGCGCAGGTCCGGCACCGCGGGCGCGGTGCTCATGAGACACGGCCCTCGTTGACACGGCTGATTTTCACGTCCACGTCGGTCTGGCCCAGCAGTTTTTCGGCCAGTGTCAGGCGCGGCGTATGGGCCGGCAGCCAGCCGAACCAGGCCGGGTAGCGCCGCAGCAAATGGAACACGAAAAAGCTGCGCAGGCTCACCCAGAGGCCGGTTTCGGCCACGTCCCTGGCGTGGATCTGCGTGCAGCTGTCCTGCATCAGCTGCTCCAGGTGCTCGCCCAGATGCTGGTTGAAGGCGCGATCCTTGATGATGACGTTGGCCTCCAGGTTCAGCGACAGGCTCAGCGGGTCGAGGTTGCTGGAGCCGACGGTGGACCATTCGTCGTCGGTCAGCGCGACCTTGCCGTGCAGCGGTCGGTCGTGGTATTCGTAGATCTTGACGCCGGCGGCCAGCAGGTGGTGGTACAGCAGGCCCGCTGCGATCTTGACAATCGGCATGTCGGGCTCGCCCTGCAGGACCAGGCGCACGTCCACGCCACGCCGCGCCGCCTTGCGCAGCTGCCTGAGCAGGCGGTAGCCCGGAAAGAAGTAGGCATTGGCGATGATGACGCGGCGGCGCGCACCGCGGATGGCGATGCGGTAGTGGCGCTCGATGTCGTTGCGGTGTTCCACGTTGTCGCGGGTCACGAAGATGGCATCGGAAGGGCCGGCGGCCGGCAGCGGGGTGTCGACCGGCGTGGCGGCGGTGGCCGGCCGGCGCTTGAGAACCCGGGCCAACCGGCTGCCTGGCGGGTGCTGGCCGAGCTGCAGCTGGGCCCGGACAAACTGGTGAACCTCGGCAACCAGCGGCCCTTCCATTTCAACCGCATAGTCCTGCTTGGCTTCGGCCCCGAAGTCTGCGAGGTGGTCGGCCGAATAGTTGATGCCGCCGACAAAGGCGCGCTGGCCGTCGATCACCACGATCTTGCGGTGCATGCGGCGAAACAGGTTGGTGCGGTAGCCCCACAGCCGGGGGCTGGGGTCGAACACATGCACCCGCACGCCGGCCTGCGTCAGCGCCAGGATGAAGGCGGGCGAGAGGTCCGGGGAGCCGTAGCCGTCGATGGTGATGTCGATCTGCACGCCGCGCCGTGCGGCGGTGAGCAGGGCCTCCTGCAGGGCCTGGCCGACCTTGTCTTCAAACAGGATGAAAGTTTCCAGCAGCACCTCGTGCTCGGCCGCCGCGATGCATTCGAACACCCGCGGGAAGAAGCCTTCGCCGTTTTCCAGCAAGGTGAAGCGGTTGCCGGCGACCCAGCGTCCGTTCATGGGGTGGTCCCGCGTGCAGGCCCCGGGTGCATGTCAGAACTCGATCTCGGCAGCCAGCGGTGCGTGGTCCGACAGGTGCGACCAGGGTTTGAGCGGCAGCACGACAGGCGAGTGGCCGATCGCGTTGCGCACGTAGATGCGGTCCAGCGGAAGCACCGGAAAGCGCGCCGGGAAGGTGCGCGCCGCCTTGCCGTTGGCATTGACGAACACCTCGTGCATGGCGGCTCCTTTTTCGAGCACGGCATGGGCGCGGCGGCGCCAGTCGTTGAAGTCGCCGGCCGCGATCACCGGCGCGCTGGCCGGGATGTCCTTGTGCACCATGTCGCAAAGCATGTGCAGCTGCTTGAGGCGGTGTGATTCGGCCAGGCCGAGGTGGACGCAGATCGCATGCACATGCGTGTCGCGGCCGGGCACTTCCAGCACGCAGTGCAGCAGGCCGCGGCGCTCGGGGCCGCTGATGGACACGTCGCGGTTCTCGAAGTGGACGATGGGAAACTTCGACAGCACGGCATTGCCGTGGTGGCCGTTGGTGTACACCGCGTTGCGGCCGTAGGCAAATTGCGGCCAGATGGTGTCGGCCAGGAATTCGTAGTGCGGCGTGGCCGGGTAGTTGGCGACGCGGCTTTCGTTCCGGGCATGGGTGCCGGTGACTTCCTGCAGGAACACCACATCGGCGCCGACCGTGCGCACCGCTTCGCGCAGCTCATGCAGGATGAACTTGCGGTTGAAGAAGGTGAAGCCCTTGTGGATGTTGACCGTCAGGACCTTGATGGAAAAACTCAGGGCGGCGGTGGCAATCGCCTGCTGGGTCTGCGCCAGTGCGTCGGCCTCGTCGGGCGGCGTTTCCACCACCGGGATGGCGGGTGCGACGGGTTCGCTGGGCTGAAGAGGTGTTTCGGAGGAGGGCATGGCGCGGCAAAAAGGGGCAAAACCCTATTGTCGCGCGGCCGCGCCCAAAGGCTGTAGGACAGCAAGCTTATTTGCCGTGTGGCGGGGCGTTCGCCCGCATGTCATGCCTGTGTCAAGCGTGCGTAAAGGTTGGTGTCCTACGCCCAGCAGCGGGGCTTTCCGGCAGGGCAGGGCCGCGCAGGGTAGTAGATTTGAGTTACCCAGTGCCGACAAGGTGCTGGCGCCTGCAGATGCCTTTCGGGCGCCCTGTAGGCTGGCAGCTACTTCAGAAGGTCACGACCTGTCCTGACCTGCCTGTTTCATCACAAGGAGTTTGAAATGAACAAGTTTTCCATGCGTTCCCTTTCTGCCGCTGCGGCCCTGACCGCCACGCTGGCTTTTGCAGCCCATGCCCAGGTGGGTGTCGGCGCTGACGTCGGTGTGCGCACCGGTGTCAACAACAACATCAGCAGCGACGTGCGTGCCAACGCAGGCGTTGGCGTGAACGCCACCGCCTCTTCGTACGGAACCGCCACACGCAGCGACAGCTCGATGGGTGCCAACACCGACACACGTGCCGGTGCGCAGGTCTCGGGCAGCGGCGTCAAGGGTACGGTCAGCCGCACGGCCAACCGCGCTGAAAACGCGGTTGAACGCGGCGCCAATGCGACGGCCCGGGTCGGTGCGCGCGCCGGCAACGCGGTGGGCAACACGGCCCGCCGTGCCGGCAGCAGCATCCAGAACGCCCTGCCCGCCAGCGCGCGTGGCAATGGCCAGGTGAACGTGCAGGGCTCGGGCGCGCTCGAGGCGAAATAAGCCTGCACTGACCACACGGTCCAGCGGGGCCGGGCCGCCGGGGCATGTCCCCGGTGACCCGGCCCTATTTTTTTGCCCGCCTGGCAGGCGTCTGCGCGCCGTGCCGTATGCTGCGTCTGGTTCCGGCGTGGCCTCACGCAGGCCCCACCCCTTGCCGCCCAACCACTGAAAGGATTGCCCCATGCCCCGCGCCATACTTGATGAGTCCCGCATCCATCCGGCCATCCAGGGCAAGATCGCCCGCCATGAGCAGGCCATCGTGCAGGAAGTGCAGGCCGCCGTGGCCGCCCATGCGGTGGTGGTGGTCGGCATGGCCATGAACCCGTTTCCGCGCAAGGCGCGCCGCGCGCTGGATGCGGCGGGGGTGGCGCACCACTACCTGGAATACGGCAACTACCTCAACACCTGGCGCGAGCGCAATGCCCTGAAGATGTGGACCGGCTGGCCCACCTTTCCCATGATTTTTGTGCGCGGCACGCTGATAGGTGGGGCGAACGACCTGGACAAGCTGATCGCCAGCGGCGAACTCAAGGCCTTGCTGGGCGGCTGAGGCCGGCCCCAAGCGTGGGGGACTCTTCATTCCAGCCAGGGCCGCGGGTCTGGCTTCGCCGGGCCGCAGGCGCAGCGCCCCCTCGGGGGGCAGAGAGCTACGCGCAGCGAGCGAACGTGGGGGCCCCTATTTCCGCCGCGGCCGTGAAAGACCTTTGTCGGGCTGCGACAGGGTGCCGGCTCGCAGGGCCTTGACGGCGGTGGCCACCGCGCTGGCGACATTGCGCACCTCGGCCTGCATGGGCGCGTCGGCGTCCAGGGCGTCGTGGCTGGTGGCATAAGACTCGTAGTAGCCGACATAACGGTCCAGCCGTGCCTGGCTGCCGGCGTCGATCAGGCCCATCCAGTCGAGCCAGTCCGACAGGCCGCGGCGCACGCCCTCAATGCCTGCAACATCGCCATGCACGACCAGGCCGTAGGCGCGCCCGGCCAGGTGCTGGGGGTAGTCCCAGCCCTGGAGCTCCAGCGCCTTGGCCTCAAGGGCTTTTTTGCCGTGGGTGGTGGTGGGGTCGGGGTTGCCGCCATCGGCACAGACCAGCCGGTCGATCATCAGCTTGAGCGGGCTCGGGGACTGGTACCAGTACACCGGCGTCAGGATGATGACCGCATGCGCCGCCGTCCAGCGCTCGTAGATCTCGTTCATCCAGTCGCTGGTCTGTCCCTGGGCGTGGTTGGGGTAACAGCTGCAGGGCCAGTGGCACAGCGGTATGGCGGTGGACACGCAGCCCTTGCAGGGGTGGATGTTCAGGTGGTAGCTCGATGTCAGCAGGCTGAGGTCGAGCACATCGGTCTGGATCTGCGCCTGCGCGAGGGTTTCCTCGGCCCACTGCACCATGCGAAAGGTTTTCGAGATTTCACCGGGGCAGGTGCCGTCGTTGCGGGCCGAGCCGCAGACCAGCAGCACGCGCGAGGGCGTGGCCGGGTCTTGCCACGCTGCCTGGGCCTGTTCAATGCGCGCCTTGGTTGCCAGCCACTCGACAGAGAGGTCGTAGTCCGGGTCGGCATAACCGGGGCCGGCCTTGCGCGTGCGGGGCGCCTTGCGGCCTTCCTGGTAGGCGTCCCAGGCAATGGCCTCGACGCGGGAAATTGCCTCGGCTTCGGCCTGGAAAGCCGGGTCCATGAAAGATTCCATGAAACGTTCATGGAATACGCTGCGCGATAAAGCGGCCGGCGCCTGGCCTGTGCGGATGGGGGTCATGCCGCCAGTTTATGCACGCAGCCGGGTGGAAAAACCAGGCGTGCACCTCGTCCTACGCGCGATCGCGTCAGCGTCTGGCGAGGCGGAAATCATGAGTAAAAAGTGCCTCCAGCCCAATAGCTGCTTGCGCAACCGGCTCCTGAAAACATAGCAACCCAAGCGCGAACCGCCATTAAAAAAGCCTGCGCCGTGTCCGCAAGGGACGCGACGCAGGCCGGGGTCGGGTTGCGCTCAGGACGGTGTGAAGGCCGCCCTGGGGGAACTGGCCCGCGAGGGCTCAGCCTTTGTGATGCTGGCCGTGGTGTCCGCCGGGGCCCTTGCCGCCGCGGCCCATGCGCTGGCTGTCAAAGACTTTTTGCTGCTCGGGGCTGAGCGCGGCATAAAAGGTTTTGGTCGCATCGCCGCGTTTGTCCATGGCGGCGTTCATCTCGGTCATGCGCTGGGCACGCAGGGCACGCATCTTGTCGATGCGCTCGGGCGTGGTCAGTTTGTCGAACTCGGCCTTCATGGCAGCACGGTCGGGACGGGCGCCGTGAACCGGCGGTTGCATGGACGCGGTGAAATTCGTCCACGCGCCTTCCTGGGCCGGCGTGAGTTTGAGTTTGGCCTTGAGGTCGGCCTGGTGCCTGGCGATGCGCGCCTGCATCTGCGCCGGATCGTTGCGGCCCATGCGGTCGCCATGGTGGCCGCCGGCTTTGGCCGGTGCGACTGCTGGGGCGGGTGCCGCAGGCGCGACGGTTTGTGCCGTGGCGGCCAGGGCCGCGGTGGCCATGATGCCGGCCAGAACCAGGCTTTGGACAGATTTCAGGGGTTTGAACATGGAGGTCATGAAAGCTTCCTTTCGGTAGAAGACAAGCCCGGTGCCGGGAGTGGCGTCAGGTTGAAAGGAAGTTTGCGCCGCCTGTGTAAGGGCGCCATGAGGCGCATGTCAGGATTTCGTAAAGTTTTTTGTCGGGACCGGGCTCAAGCGTGCGCCGGCCAGGTCGTCGAGGATGGGGCAGTCGGGCCGCGCGTCGCCGTGGCAGCAGTGGATCAGGTGACCCAGCGTCTGCTGCATGGCCTGCATGGCGGCGATGCGCTGGGCCAGCTCGTCGGCGTGTTTTTGCGCAATGCGCCGCACGCTTTCGCTCGCGCGGCGGCGGTTTTGCCACAGGCTGACCAGCTCGGCGATTTCCGGCATGGAGAAACCAAGCTCGCGCGAGCGCTTGATGAAGCGCAGCGTGTGGACTTCGGCGTCGCTGTACTGGCGGTAGCCGCTGTCGCTGCGGTGCACGTGCGGCAACAGGCCCAGCGACTCGTAGTGCCGCACCATCTTGGCCGACACGCCGGACTGGCGTGCGGCTTCGCCGATGTTCATGGGCGAGCTCATGGTGCGACGCTGTAGCCCTCTTCGGCAATGGCGGCGGCAATGGCCTCGCGAGGCTGGCTGGAGTCCACCGCCACCTTGCCGGAAGCGCGGTCGATGCTCACGGTGGCTTGGGGGTCGAGGGTCTTGACAGCCTGGGTCACGGCGCGTTCGCAGTGGCCGCAGGTCATGCCTTGTACGTTGAAGCTCTGGTTCATGGTGTTTCCTTCTGGATCGTTGTGGATGAGGTTTTGGACGCCTGCAGTCTGAACCTTGCCACCATGGTAAGGTCAAGCCATGACCACTGAAAACCCATACACTGCGTGGGGTTGATCTGGATCAAGGCTTGACCTTGCCATCATGGCAAGGTTGATCATTCACTTATGACTACTTCCACCACCTCCCCCCTCACCTTGGACCTCGGCGTCGGCGGCATGACCTGCGCGTCGTGTGTATCGCGTGTTGAAAAGGCCCTGAAAAAAGTCCCTGGCGTGCAGGACGCCACCGTGAACCTGGCGACCGAATCGGCGCGGGTGGTCTACGCGCCCTCGGCGCAGATGGATGCCCAGATCCGCCGCGCCGTGCGCAACGCCGGCTACGAACCGGTTTCTCCCGAAGAGGCGATGCCCGAAGACCTGTCGCCCTGGGCCGGTTTTGCGCCGGTGGCCATCGGCCTGCTGCTCTCGGTGCCGCTGGTCGTACCCATGATCGGCGACCTGCTGGGCAAACACTGGATGCTGCCCGCCTGGCAGCAGTTCCTGCTGGCGACACCGGTGCAGTTCATTCTGGGCGCGCGGTTTTACAAGGCGGGCTGGCATGCGCTGAAAGCACTGACCGGCAACATGGACCTGCTGGTGGCCATCGGCACCAGTGCCGGTTGGGGCCTGTCGATGTGGCTGTGGCTCAGTGCCGAGGCCGACACGATGCCGCATCTTTATTTCGAGGCCTCGGCCGTGGTGGTGACGCTGGTGCTGCTGGGCAAGTGGCTGGAGGCGCGCGCCAAGCGCCAGACCACGGCGGCGATACGCGCGCTGCATGCCTTGCGACCCGAGCTTGCGCACGTGCTGCAGGCCACGGGCGAGGAAGCCGATCTGCCGGTGGCCGAGGTGCTGCTGGGCGACCGCCTGGTGGTGCGGCCGGGCGAGCGCATTCCGATGGACGGCCTGCTGCAGGAAGGGCAGACGCAGGTGGATGAATCCATGCTCACCGGCGAGCCGCTGCCGGTGACCAAGCAACCCGGCGACAAGCTCACCGGCGGCAGCATCAATGGCGACGGGCGTGTGGTGCTGCAGGTGAGTGCGGTGGGCAGCGAAAGTGTGCTGGCGCACATCATCCGCCTGGTGGAAGACGCGCAGGCGGCCAAGGCGCCCATCCAGCGGCTGGTGGACCAGGTCTCGGCCGTGTTTGTGCCGGTGGTGCTGGCCATCGGTCTGCTCACCTTGCTGGGCTGGCTGTGGGCCGGTGCCGGGATGGAGACGGCGCTGATTCACGCGGTGGCGGTGCTGGTGATTGCCTGCCCCTGTGCGCTGGGGCTGGCCACGCCGGCGGCCATCATGGCGGGCACCGGAGTGGCGGCAAAAAACGGCATTTTGATCAAGGACGCGCAGGCGCTGGAACTTGCGCACAAGGTCGACACCGTGGCGTTTGACAAGACCGGCACGCTGACGGTCGGCCGGCCGCGGCTGGTGGCATTTGTCGTGTCTCCGGACGCAGACGAAGCGGCACAGCTGGCCGTTGCCGCCAGCCTGCAAAGCGGCAGCGAACATCCGCTGGCGCGTGCCGTGGTGGCCGCCGCGCAGGAGCGCGGCATGACGGTGGCGCAGCCCGACGGCCTGCGCGCTGTGCCGGGCCGCGGCAGCGAGGGTGAGGTCGGCGTGCGCAGCTACCTGATCGGCAGTCTGCGCTGGATGGACGAGCTCGGTGTGGCCCTTGGTGCGTTGGCGCCCGAGGCGCAGCGCTTGCAGGGCGAAGGCGCAACGCTGGCGCTGCTGGTGGAACGCACGACCGCGGGCCTGAGCCCCCGGGCGCTCATGGCGTTTGCAGACGAACCCAAGGCCGGGGCCAAAGAGGCGCTGGCGGCCCTGCGCGCGCGCGGCATCCGCATCGTGATGATCTCGGGTGACAACCAGGGCGCGGCACTGGCCATGGGCGCGCGCCTCGGGCTGGGCGCCGACGAGGTGATGGCGGAGGTGCTGCCCGGCGACAAGGCCGCCAAGGTGGCGGCGCTGAAGGCGGGCGGACACACCGTCGTGATGGTCGGCGACGGCGTCAACGATGCGCCGGCGCTGGCGGCGGCCGATGTCGGCATGGCCATGGGCACCGGCACCGATGTGGCCATGCACGCGGCCGGCATCACGCTGATGCGCGGCGACGTGGCGCTGGTGGCCGGTGCGCTGGACATCTCGCACCGCACGGTCATGAAGATCCGGCAGAACCTGTTCTGGGCCTTTGCCTACAACGTGGCCGGCATCCCGCTGGCGGCGCTGGGTTTCCTGAGCCCGGTGGTGGCCGGCGCGGCCATGGCGCTGTCCAGCGTCAGCGTGATCTCGAACGCCCTGCTGCTCAAGCGCTGGCGGCTGCGCCGGGATTGACCTGGATCAAGGTTTGGCGCCAAGGCCTGTGACAAGCTGCCACCATGACTCATTCCTCCCTGCAAATCATCCGCGACGAGCACGCGGCCGTGGCCGCTGTGTTGCGCTCCCTCGTCATGATGATGGAACGTGGCCCGGGCGACGAGCCCGAGCGCTTTTTTGACGTGGTGCGTGCGATGCTGTTTTACATCGACGAGTTTCCCGAGCGGCTGCATCACCCGAAGGAGTCGGACCTGTTGTTTCCCCGGCTGGCCCGCGTGGCGCCCGAACTGATGCCGGTGATACGCCGGCTCGAATCCGACCACATGAAAGGCGAGGGCAAGGTGCGCGAACTGCAGCACCTGCTGCTGGCCTGGGAGCTGATTGGCGAGACGCGGCGCGCCGCGTTCACCGAGGCGGCGCAGGCCTATGTGGGTTTTTACCTCGACCATATGCGCACCGAGGAAACGCAGATCCTGCCGGTCGCCCAGAAGGTCCTGACGGCCGACGACTGGGTGCAGCTCGATGCTGCCTTCCAGCATGAGCGCGACCCGCTTGCCGGCGGCCTGCGCGACCCCTGTTACGACCGGCTGTTCACGCGCATCGTGCTGACCGCACCTGCGCCCATCGGCGTCGGCGCCACATAAATCACCTCAAAAAGTGCCTGCGGCCCTCGTCTGACGGGCGTAGTCAGCTATTTATTTTGTAGCGTGCAGGCCAGACGGCAGGGGCAATCCGACGCCAGGCCTCAAAACGACTGCTTCAGCCCGACGCTGACCAGTGTTTCCCGGTTGCTGCGGCCCACGGTCGCATCGAGCTGGAGGCGGCTGGTCAGGCTGGTGCGTGCGCCGACCTGGAAGGTGGGCTTGGCCAGCCGCTGGCCGAAAGCCTCCACATGCAGGGTGGCTGCGCCAAATTCACGTTCATGGGCCAGTCCCCAGGTCGCTACACCCGGCCCGCCCGAAGGCCGCTGTCTCCCCAGATTGACATGCGTGGAACCCCACGTGCTGTTGCAGCTCAGCAGGCCGTTGAGGGAGGGTGTGGTGCCGCCCTGGCCGCGGGTTTGCGTGGCGCCCAGCACGGCGGCGGTATTGCAGCCGGCCTCCTGCGATGGCGTGATGCGCCACTTGGCCTGCAGCGCCTGGCTGGTGGTGGCGGCGGTCCGGTCCCGCGTGACCGAGGCGCCGAGTTCCAGGCCATCGACCGGTGCGTAAGCCGGTGCCACCGTCCAGGTGTGGGCGTGGCCCGGCTGGCGCGCGTACCAGCCCTCGACGTGGCCGGTGCCCGCGTCGTCGGTGTTGGCGTCGTCCACCGTCAGCGGACGCCCTGCGTGGGCCGAAAGACAGGCCAGCAGGCCGCCGGCGAGCAGCAGGGGGCGAAACAAAAACGGCGGCATGAAGAACATGCCGCCGAGTTTAGGGGAAAGTCGCGCTGATCAGGCCAGCGCAGGGTAGTCGGTGTAACCCTTGGCGCCGCCGCCATAGAAGGTGGCCTTGTCGGGGGTGTTCAGCGGCGCGCCCTCGCGCAGGCGGCGCACCAGGTCGGGGTTGGCGATGTAGGCCTTGCCGAAGGCGACCAGGTCGGCGCCGTCCTGCACGGCCTGGTGGGCCATGGCCAGGTCGTAGCCGTTGTTGACCATCCACGCGCCCTTGCCGCCTGCAGCGCGATAGGCAGCCTTGAGCGCGGCGTAATCAAAGGGGCGCTCGGGGACGTCGCGCGGGCCGCCGGTGGCGCCCTCGATGATGTGGATGTAGGCCAGGTTCAGCGTGGCGAGTTCGCGGATCACGTAATCGAACAGCGGCTGCGGGTCGGCGTCGAACGCGTCGTTGGCCGGGGTCACCGGCGACAGGCGAATGCCGGTGCGGCCGCCGCCGACGGCGCCGGTGATCGCGCGGGTGACCTCCAGCAGCAGCCGGGCCCGGTTTTCGATGCTGCCGCCGTAGTCGTCGGTGCGCTGGTTGGAGCCGCTCTTGAGGAACTGGTCCAGCAGGTAGCCGTTGGCGCCGTGGATCTCCACACCGTCGAAGCCGGCGGTTTCGACCGCGTTGCGCGCCGCCGCCTGGTAGGTGTGCACGATGCCGGGCAGTTCCTGCGACTGCAGGGCGCGCGGCTCGGAGGTGTCGACAAAGGTCGGCACGCCGTCCTTGATCAGCACGGTCTTGGTTTTGGCGGTGATGGCCGAGGGCGCCACCGGCTTGCCGCCGTGGGGCTGCAGCTCGTTGTGCGAGACACGGCCCACATGCCAGAGCTGGACCACGATCTTGCCGCCGGCCTGGTGCACCGCCTGGGTCACGTGTTTCCAGCCGTCGAGCTGCTCGGTACCGTACAGGCCCGGAACATCCGAGTAGCCCTGGCCCTCGTGGCTGATGGCGGTGGCTTCTGTGATCAGCAGGCCGGCGCTGGCGCGCTGGGTGTAGTACTCGGCCATCAGCGGCGTGGGGATGGCGTCGGGCGCACGGTTGCGTGTGAGCGGCGCCATGACGATGCGGTTGGCAAGGTGCAGGTCACCGGCCTGGACGGGGTCGAACAAAGTAGGCATGAAAGGGTTCCGGTGAAAAAGGGACAACAACCTGCAGTGTGGGCCGTTTTGAATTTGCCGTGGGCCCGCGGGGCTGCTGGTTTCGTGTTATCCGCGCAAGCTGGTTCAGGCAAGTTAGCGCATTCCTGTTGCGGGTGGTTGATCTGGCCCAAAGGGAGGCTGATCAGCGGAAAACAGGCCCGCCGTCCAATGCGGCCTTTTTTTGCCAAATTTGCCCTGGTCCATGAGCACCATGGACATTTCCCTGCCAGAGGGCGTGTGGTTAAAACCGGCATCAACCCTTTTCCCGCTTGCGCCGGCAGCTATGAAAAGAGGAGTGCGCCGGGCTGTCCGGTTTGTCCTACAGCGGCGTGCGCCGGCTGCTGATTCGGCGCGCGCGGCCTGCCGCCTACCATTGTCCTGATTGTCGCGAGACTTGCCTGGCACCGTCTTGCCGGGCGCCTTTTCATCCTTTTTCAGGGAGAAACACCATGTTGAAGTACGCCATTATTTTCGCCATCATTTCGCTGATTGCCGGGGCCTTGGGCTTTGGCGGCATTGCGGCTGGCTCGGCCGGCATTGCCAAAATCCTGTTCGGCCTGTTCCTGATTCTGGCCGTGGTGTTTATCGTGCTGGCGGCGCTCGGTGTGGGTGCGGCCAGGAAGGCGCTCAAGTAAATGCCGCTGTCAGGCAATGTCGGCGTCATGTCCCAGGTACCACCGACCCCGCCTTCCGACAAGGGCCGCCAAGCAGCAGTCAGGAGGGTGGACCGCCTGCGGGCCAGCATTGCGCAACTGCTGCTGGTGACGCGACTGCGCGCCCTGACCCGGCGCAGCCTGACGGTGGATTTGCTCGAACGCGCCGCCCATGTGATTTTCGTGACCTGGAAGCACTGGTTTCTCCCACCGCCGGACCGCGATGGGCAGGTGCCCCCGGTGGCCACCGGCATGCCGGTGTCACCGCCCTCCGACAACAACAAGGACCTTGATGCACACCGCCACCATTGATTGCCTGCTGGACTACGACGTCGCCAGCCCCACGCATTTCTGCTTCAGCATCGAGGCGGCTTTCCACGAGGCGCACCGCGTGGTGGAGGAGCGCCTGACGGTGACGCCCAGCGTCAAGGTGCGCCATTTCTGTGACGAGCGCAGCGGCAACCGTTTTTTCCGGCTGGACGCCTCGCGCGGCCAGTTGTCGGTGAACTACCACGCGCAGGTGGAGCTTCACCATGCCCCGGTGCCCTTGCACCTGGAGGAAGCGGCGGTGACGGCGGTGCCCGACGACGTCATGCGTTACCTGATGCCCAGCCGCTACTGCGAGTCCGACATCATGAGCCGCGCCGCGCAGCAGCTGTTCGGCCACCTCTCGCCGGGCCTGTCGCGGGTGCGGGCCATCGAAAGCTGGATCCATGATTCCATCCATTACCTGCCGGGCTTCAGCAATTCCACCACCACGGCGCAGGAGGTGTTTGTGCAGCGTGCCGGCGTCTGCCGTGATTTTGCGCACCTGGGCATCACCTTGTGCCGGGCGCTGAACATTCCGGCGCGGCTGGTGGTCGGTTATGTCTATTTTGACGAGCCGCCGCAGGATTTCCACGCGGTGTTCGAGGCCTGGCTCGATGGCCGCTGGGTGCTGTTCGATGCGACACGCATGGCGCCCAACGACCGCCTCGTGCGGGTTGGCACCGGGCGCGATGCCAAGGACGTGGCTTTTGCCACGATTTTCGGCAACGTGCAGATGCTGCGCAAGGAGCTGGTGGTGGACCAGGGCGACAGGCCGGCAGGCCAGGCGACCGATACCTTGCCATCGGCCCTGTCCATGGCTGCCTGAACTGCTGGCCAGCGGTTCAGGCTAAGGCATCAGGGTCAGGACTTGTAACCCTCATCGATCCGGTCGAGCTTGCGGATCAGCGAGGGCCAGGCAAAGGCGCCGCCCAGGCCGCCGGTCTGCACCCGCATGGCTTCGGCCACCCCCTTGACGATCTGCGGGTTCACCGCGATCAGTTCGCCGCCCGCCTGGGCGTCGAGCTGGATGCGGCAGGTGTTCTCGAAGGTGTACATGGAGAGAAAGGCGTCGGCGATTGTCTTGCCGACCACCAGCAGGCCGTGGTTGCGCAGCATCAGGAAGTTGGCCGTGCCCAGGTCCGCCTGCAGGCGCGGCTTTTCGTCGTCGCGAAAGGCCACGCCTTCATACGCGTGGTAGGCCAGCGAGCCCAGCACAAAGGTCGACTGCTGGCTGATCGGCAACACGCCGCACTTCTGCGCGCTGACGGCGACGCCGGCGCGCGTGTGGGTGTGCAGCACGCAGCCGGCGTCAGGCCGGGCCTCGTGCACCGCGCTGTGGATCACGAAGCCGGCCGGGTTCACCGGGAAGGCGGAGTCGATGACCTTGTTGCACTGCTCGTCAACCTTGACCAGGCTGGACGCGGTGATCTCGTCGAACATCAGGCCGTAGGGGTTGATCAGGAAGTGGTGCGCGCCGGCGCCGCTGACCGATTCGGGCAGCTTGGCACTGATGTGGGTGAACACCAGGTCGCTCCAGCCGTACAGCGCCACCAGCCGGTAGCAGGCGGCCAGGTCGCAGCGCAATTGCCATTCTTCGGCGCTGACAACTTCCTTGAGGGAGGGAATATGCATGAGGGGTCTCCTGAATGGGTGTGATGTCGCACGATACGCCAGCGCAGCGGCGGCGACGGTCACCCGTTTGACAACGGCCGGACGGGCCTGAGGCCATTCCGGAGTGCTATAAAAAGAAGAGCGGTTTGCGTGCGCTCCATAAGGGACAGGAGCCGATTTGACAATGAGTCTTGGCCCGGTTCAGTGCCTGAGCACCCCGGCGGCCAGGTTGAGCAGCCAGGCCTGCCGGAATTCGCTGGGGCTCAGGCCGGTGTGCCCGCGGAACACGCGGCTGAAATGCGAGAGGTTGCTGAAACCCCAGGACAGCGCAATGTCGGTGATGGGGCGCGCCTGCGGCCCGCTTTGCTGCAGCTCGCGGATGCAGGCCTCCAGGCGCAGGTGCAGGATGTAGCTGGCCAGGGTGTCGGTTTCGCCGGCGAAGGCGTTGTGCAGGTGGCGCTTGCTGCAGTTGAGCGCGTGCGCGATCTGCTCGATGGACAGCGCCGGGTCGCGCAGCCGCGTGCTGACGTAGGCGCGGATGCGGTCCTTCAGGGCCTCGCGCTGCGTCACGGCGGTGGCCTGGCCAGCCAGTTCGATCAGCGACAGGCGCACCAGCTGGGCGATCAGCTCGCCGGCTCCGCGGGCGGCGGCGGGGCTCATGTTGGGCAGTTCCTGGTAGGTGCTGCGCATGGTGGTGAGCGCCACCCGGGCGATGCCGCTGGCGCCGCCTACATGGCGCGCCATCAGGTTCTCCAGCGGCAGGCCGCGTTCGATGATCTGCGCCTTGGGCAGCATCACGATCAGGTGTTCCACACGTTCGGGGTTGTCCACCGCGTAGGATCCGGTGGTGTCGTAAATGGTCCAGGCACCGGGGCTGACCCAAGCGCGCCGGCCCATCTGCTCGACACCGGCGCGGCCCTGCAGCGGCGCCACGATCTTGAGGTAACCGGCATCGCTGGCGCGCACCATGTCGGGGGTGCGCACGACGCGGTGGCGGTTGGCTTCCAGCCGGGTCAGCACCACGTCACCCGCCTGGGCGGACACCATTTCGCCGTCGAAGTCGGTGTCGCCGTAGAGGTCGGATTCCAGGCCGCCGAAATGTTTCCAGATCCAGTCGCGCCACACCGGTGCGCGATCGCGCGGGGCAAAGTCGTTGGTCGATACCAGGGTGGCCGCGGTCATGCTTTTCTCCGGTTGATGAACAGGCCCCGGGCCTGTGGAAAGATTATGGGTGTTGTGCCATGTCCTGTTGCAGTTCCGGGTCAAGGGTTAACCCGGATTGCCGTGCGCTGACCGTCAACTGCTTTGTGCGCGCAAAGCAAAGCGCCCGGTCCGGTGTCTGCCTATCATGCGGGTTCCAACAGCCCTTCAGGGCGACTACACAGGAGACACCATGGTCCAGTCATCGAAGCGTCAATTGCTCAAGGGCGCCGCAGCCGCCGTCGGGGCCGCCGCCTTTGCCCCTTCCCTTTTTGCCCAGGCGGGCCCGGTGCGCATCGGCTACGCCATTGCCCGCACCGGTCCCTGGACCGGCGGCGCGCAGGTCAGCCAGGAGCCCAACTACCTGCTCTGGGCCGAGCAGGTCAACGCGGCCGGTGGGCTGGACGTCAAGGGCACCAAACGCCCGATCGAGCTGATCAGCTCCGATGACCGCAGCGACATCGAGACCTGCGTGCGTTCGTATGAAAAACTGATGGGCAGCGACAAGGTCGACTTGATCCTGCCGCCCTGGGGCAGCAATGCCAACTTCGCGATTGCTCCGCTGGCCAACCGCATGGGTTACCCGGTGCTGGCGCCCACGGCGCTGTCGCGCAAACTGGTCGAGCTGAAGTTGCCGAACTTCTTTTTGCTGCTGCAGCAGCCCGACCGCATGGTCGGTGCACTGGTGGACATGCTGGTGGCCAATGGCGTGAAGACGGTGGCCGTCATTTACGTGGACGACCTGTTCGGCCTGGAAAATTTCTCCGCCCTCAAGGTGGCGCTGCGCAGCACCAGCATCCAGGTGGTGGAAGAAAAAAGCTACCCCGGCGACATCAAGGATCTGTCGCCGGTGCTGCGCTCCATCAAGGACAAGAACCCGGAGGCCTTCATCGGCCTGAGCTATCCGCCCGACACCATCCTGGCCAGCAAGCAGTCCAAGGAAATCGGTTTCAACCCGCGCTTTTACTATGCCTCGGTCGGCACGGCTTTCCAGCTTTACCGCAACGTTATGACACCGGCCGGCGCCGAAGGCGTGCTCGGCATGGGCTCGTGGAACAGCAAGACCAGCCCGGGCGCCAAGGCCTACTTCGATGCACACACCAAGAAATTCGGCGGCAAGGAGCCGGACCGCTGGGCCAGCGGCCACTGCTGGGCCGGCCTGGAGATCCTGCAGGCGGCCGTGGCCAAGTCGGGGCTGGACCGCAAGGCGATCCGCGACTACATCGCCGGCAACACGCACAAGACCATCATCGGCGACGTCAAGTTCACCGGCAGTGAAAACACCGCGACGCCGGGCACCGTGGGCCAGTGGCAAAACGGCGAGTTCGAGGTGGTGTGGCCTACCAAGGTCGCGACGGCCAAGCTCAGCCTCGTCAAGCCTGCCTGGAAATAAACTCTCCGACCTGCCAACACCACCCCGTTCAGGCTGAGCCTGTCGAAGTCGCCCCGCGCACTTCGACAGGTTCGGTGCGAACGGGGCTGCCCTTTTCACCATGTCACTTTTTTCCTGGCTTGAACTGATTGCCTCCGGGCTGATCACCGGCGGCATCTACGCGCTGGTGGCGCTCGGGCTGAACCTGCAGTACGGGCTGATGCGCATCCTGAATATTGCGCACGGCGAGTTCCTGATGCTGGGCGCCTACCTGACCTGGATGGCGCACACCTCGCTGGGCATCTCGCCGCTGCTGATGGTGCCGGTGTCCTTTCTGGCGCTGATGACACTGGGTCTGGTGATCCACAAGCTGTGTTTCCGGCGCCTGACCGTCACGTCCCCGAATCTCGACATCTTCGAGGCGCGCGGCCTGATGGTGGCCTTCGGCCTGATGTTCCTGGTGCAGAACTTCGCCTCCTTCATGTGGGGCGGCGACCTGCGCGGCTACGACTACCTGGCCGAGCCGGTGAAGATCGGCGAGGCGCAGTTTGCCGGCAACAAGCTGCTGGTGTTCGGCCTGGCGCTGCTGTTCAGTGGTGCGCTGATTGCGCTGCTGCGTTTCACGCTGCTCGGCAAGGGCGTGCGCGCGCTGATGCAGTCACCGACCGGTGCGCAGCTGGTGGGCATCGACACGCAGCGCCTGCACCCGCTGATGTTCGGCATCGGCCTGGGGCTGTCGGGCGTGGCCGGCTGCCTGCTGTCCATGGCCTACACCATCACGCCTTCGATGGGTGAGCCCTATACCGTCACCGCGCTCATCGTCATCACGCTGGGCGGTTTTGGCAGCATGAGCGGCGCGCTGGCCGGCGGTTTGCTGCTGGGCGTGGTGGAAGCGCTGGGCATGCATTTCACGAATCCCTCGCTGAAAGCGCTGCTGTCCTACAGCGTGTTTATTGCGGTGTTGTTGTTGCGGCCGCGCGGCCTGTTTGCGAAGTAAGAAAAGAATGAAAGACAAACAGATTCTTGTGCGCGACCTGCTGCTGCTGCTGGCCTTTGCCGGCTGGGCGCTGGCGCTGCCGCATTACGGCAGCGAGTTTGTCGTCTCGATGGCGCTGACCTGCCTGATGTACGTGGCGCTGTCCTCGAGCTGGGGCCTGTTCTGCGGCAGCACGCGTTACCTCTCGCTGGCGACCTCGGCCTTCTTCGGCATCGGCGCCTACACCAGTGCGATTGCGCTGGAAAAAATGGCCTGGCTCGATTCGATTGCGCTGGGCGCCGGCATCGCCACCGTGGTCGCCGTGGTCATGGGCGCGGCTGTGCTGCACCTGCGCGGCACCTATTTTGCGGTGCTGACCTTCGGCATGACCGAGCTGATCCGCCATGCCGTGACCTACTTTGAAAAGAAAGTCACCGGCACGGTGGGCCGGGTGCTGACGGTGGTGCCGGACCGCGACACGATTTACCTGACGGTGCTGGTGCTCGCCGTGCTGGCGGTGCTGGTGTCCATCATCGTGCGGCGCAGCCGCTTCGGCCTGGCCTTGATGGGCATTGGCGCCGACGAGCAGCGCGCGCAGACCCTGGGCGTGAACACGCGGCTGATCAAGGTGGCGGGTTTTGCGATGACGGCGGCTTTTGCCGGCGCCGTGGGTGCGGCCATGGCGGTGCGCTGGACCTACATTGACCCGCACACGGTGTTCAACCCCTTCATCGGTTTCCAGACCGTGCTGATTGCGCTGATCGGCGGTGCGATGACCCTGTGGGGCCCGCTGATCGCCGCGATTGTGTTCAGCGTGCTGGCCGAGACGCTGCGCCTGCAGGCGCCGCAGGTCTACATGATGTCGCTGGGGCTGTTGCTGATTCTGAGTGTGCTTTACCTGCCGGGTGGGTTGGCCTCGCTGCGCTGGGCCACCTTCAGCGGCTGGTGGCGTGACAGCCGCGGCTGGGCGCGTGGCCTGAGCCGCAAGGAGCGCAAGAATGGCTGAATTGCTGCTGCAGGCGCGCGACATCACGGTGCGTTTTGGCGGCCTGACGGCGGTCGATGCTGTCAGCGCCGACTTCCACGCTGGCGAACTGGTCGGCATCATCGGACCCAACGGCGCCGGCAAGACCACCTTTTTCAATGCGATTTCGGGCGTGATCCCCCCGACCGGCGGACAGCTGCTGGCGGCCGGGCGCGATCTCGCGGGGCAGGGGCCGCACCGTTATGCGGCAGCCGGTGTGGCGCGCACCTTCCAGACGCCGCGCGTGTTTCCCGACATGAGCGTGGCCGCCAACATCGACTTCGGACTGAAGTTTGCCGGGCGAACGCGCAAGGGCTCCTGGCACCTGCGCGACGAAACCAGCATTCTTGAACTGATCGGCCTGCACGCCCAGGCGGCCTTGCCGGCGGGCGCCATCACCCCGTCGCAGCAGCGCCTGCTCGAGGTCGGCATGGCGCTGGCCACGCGGCCGCGTTTGCTGCTGCTCGACGAGGTGGCGGCCGGCCTGACCGAAGCCGAGATTGAAAACATGGCGCAGCTGATACGCCGCATGCGTGACGAACTGGACCTGACGGTGGTGTGGATTGAGCATGCCGTGACAACCTTGCTACGTCACGTGGAACGCGTGATTGTGCTGCACCAGGGCCGCAAGATTGCCGACGGCACGCCGGCCGAGGTGGTGCGCAATGCCGAAGTGATTGAAGCCTATCTGGGTGATGAGATGGGGGCTGTATGAAGCGAAGGGCGAGGGCCCCGCGTAGCGGGATCGACCAGCGTAATGCGGCCCGTTGCCGACACTGCGGCAGGGCATTGACCACGACACTTGGGGAGGCAACTGCATCATGATGTGGTATGCCCCGACGCCCTTTGTGCTTGGTACGTCCAGCCATGCACACCTGAAAGTCCAGGGCCTGAGCGCCGGTTACGGCGCCTTCCTGGTGCTGCGCGATCTGACGCTGGAGATCAAACCCGGCCTGACCGTCATCCTCGGCCCCAACGGTGCCGGCAAGACGACCTTGCTCAAGGCGCTGTCCGGCCTGATTCCGCGCGGCGGCGAGGTGCTGCTCAATGGCGAAGCGCTGCCCGAAAAAACCAGTGACATCGTCAAGGGCGGCATGGCGCTGGTACCGGAAGGCCGGCAGTTGTTCCCCCAGATGACGGTGACTGAAAACCTGGAGCTCGGTGGCTGGCTGGTCGCCAAGGCCGAACGCACGCGGCGCCTCGAGCAGGCCTTCAACGACTTTCCGAAACTGCGCGAACGCGCCCAGCAACTGGCCGGCACCATGAGCGGCGGCGAGCAGCAGATGGTGGCGGTGGCGCGCGCCATGATGAGTGCGCCGCGCTTGCTGATGCTGGACGAACCCTCGCTGGGCCTGGCACCGCGCATGGTCGATGAGCTGCTGGCGATCACGCGGCGCATCGCCGACGCCGGCACCACGGTGCTGATGGTCGAGCAGAACGTGAAGAAGGCGCTGGCCGTGGCCGACCGCGGCTACGTGCTGGAGCGCGGCACGCTGGTGGCCAGCGGGCCGGCGGCGCTGCTGGCGCGCTCGACCGTCATTCGCGAAGCCTATCTGGGGGCGGCCCCAGCCTCATCCACCTCCACCTCTTCGGTGCCCGTTCGGGCCTGACTTTATTTTTCCATCAAGGAGTACCGCAATGTCTGACATGTCCATGCTGATCAACGGCCTGAAGGTCACCGCTGAAAAAGGCGCCACCTTCGAGCGCCGCAACCCGCTCGATGGCAGCGTCGCTACCCGAGCACCGGCCGCCTCACCGGCCGACGCGGTGATGGCTGTCGAAGCTGCCGCCGAAGCCTTCAAGACCTGGAGTGAAACCGGACCGAGCGCGCGCCGCGCCCTGCTGCTCAAGGCGGCCGATGCGCTGGAGGCCAAGACACCGCAATTCATCGAGGCGGTGGCCGCCGAGACCGGGGCGTCGGGCATGTGGGCGGGCTTCAACGTGATGCTGGCCGCCGGCATGATCCGCGAGGCGGCCTCACTGACCACGCAGATCAGCGGTGAGGTGATTCCGTCCGACGTGCCCGGTAGCCTGGCCATGGGCGTGCGCCAGCCGGCCGGTGTGGTGCTCGGCATTGCGCCGTGGAACGCGCCCATCATCCTCGGCGTGCGCGCGATTGCCACGCCGCTGGCCTGCGGCAACACCGTGATCTTCAAGGGCTCGGAGAACTGCCCGCGCACGCACCAGCTGATCGTGGAGGCTTTCGCTGACGCCGGCTTTCCGCCCGGCGTGGTCAACTACATCACCAATGCGCCGGCCGATGCGGGCGTCGTGGTCGAGGCCATGGTCGCGCACCCGGCGGTGCGGCGTGTCAACTTCACCGGCTCGACCAAGGTCGGCAAGATCATCGCGATGACCTGCGCGAAATACCTGAAACCCGTGGTGCTGGAGCTCGGCGGCAAGGCACCGCTGGTGATCCTCGACGACGCCAACATCGACGATGCGGTCAACGCCGCCGCCTTCGGCAGCTTTGCCAACAGCGGCCAGATCTGTATGTCCACCGAACGCATCATCGTGGACCAGAAAATCGCCGACGCCTTTGTGAAGAAGTTTGCCGCCAAGGCCAGCGCCTTGCCGCTCGGCGACCCGCGCAAGCCCGAGCCGGTGGTGCTGGGCTCGGTGATCGGCATGGGCACGGTCGAACACTGCAATGCGCTGATCGACGACGCGCTGGCCAAGGGCGCGAAGCTGGCCTGCGGCGGCAAGGCCGAGAACACCCTGATGCCCGCGACCGTGCTGGATAACGTGACACCTGCGATGCGCATCTACCACGAGGAAACTTTCGGCCCGGTCAAATGTGTGGTGCGTGTCAGCGGGGTGGAAGAAGCCGTGGCCTGCGCGAACGACAATGCCTACGGCCTGTCGGCAGCGGTGTTCGGTGGCGACATCGCGCGTGCCTTCAACGTGGCGCGCCGTATCGACTCGGGCATCTGCCACGTCAACGGCCCGACGGTGCACGACGAGGCGCAGATGCCGTTTGGCGGCGTCAAGGGCAGTGGCATCGGGCGCTTTGGTGGCAAGGCTGGCGTGGCCGAGTTCACTGAGCTGCGGTGGATCACGATTCAGACGACGCCACGGCATTATCCGTTCTGACTGTCATCCCGGACTGGATCCGGGATCCATGTTCGTGGACCACCTGTATTGTTCTTGCTGTCGTGGTCTGCCTGCAAGCCGGGGGTTGCCCGGCGGCAAGTAACTTTCTTTTGCGTCGCCAAAAGAAAGTCACCAAAGAAAAGGCGACCCGTTGGTCTGGGTCCCTCCGCTTCGCTGCGGGCAGCCTGCGGTGCTCGACTCCGGCGGGGGTCGGCAGAACTCGCTACGCTCGGACAACTGTCGCCCTGATCTCGCCTCCGTCTGCGCTTCTCGGCCCAGCCCGACGGGTGGGGGACTAAATGCGGATTCGGGTGCGGGGAGACCAGACGCGCGCAGCGCGTCTGGTCAGTCTCAACAGACCGTCATTCATGCACGCGGGTGCTGCACACGTTGCCAGATGAAGTCCCCCTCCATCGCCCAGCGGGGCGAGGGAGGGGCTAGGGGTGGGAGTGGGGAGTTGCGCCTACTGTCCAATGCGGACCGCAGGCGCAGCGTGACGCAATGGATGATCCCGCATCGAACCTCCACGCGTCATGCAACTGGCTCCCGGATCAAGCCCGGGATGGCCGGCGGGGCGCGGTAGCCTGTTCGAGCAGGGTGAGCCAGGCCAGCGCAGCCGGCGCACTGTCTCCACACATCTCCACCGAAGGCATCAACTGCCCGCAGACAGCCGGGCGTTCCGGCTGGCCGAAGATGCGGCAGGCATTGGCCTCATCCAGCTGCACACAGCGCACGCCCGCCGGTTTGCCCTGTGGCATGCCGGGAATGGGCGAGCTGATGGAAGGCGCGATGCAGCAGGCGCCGCAGCCGGGGCGGCAGATCATTGCCTTCCAGTCGCTATCAAAACAATAGCTGCTTGCGTCCGTCCTGAAAGGGCTTGGAGCACATTGAATGCAGAGGAAACGGGCGCGCCCATCAAGCAGCCCTCAGTCAGGCTTGATCTTCGCGCGCGCCACGACCTGTTTCCAGCGGACCTGCTCGGTCTTGATGAAGGCGGCGTATTGCGCGGGCGTGTCGCCCACGGGTTGCGCGGTGTCGCCGCGCAGGCGCTCGGTGGCCAGCGGGTTGCGCATGGCCTTGGCACAGGCTTCGGCGATCCTGTCGATGGCTGCTTGCGGCATGCTGGGCGGTGCATTCAGGCCGTACCACTGTGTCATCTCGAAGCCGGGGTAGCCACTTTCCGCCACGGTGGGCACATCAGGCAGCTGCGGCAGGCGCTCTTTGGTGCCGGTGGCAATGCAGCGCAGGCGGCCGGACTTGATGTGCCCGAGGATGGCCGGCGCGCCGACGCTGGCGGCGTCGAGCCGGCCGGCCAGCAGGTCGGTCAGTTGCGGGCCGGTGCCGCGGTAAGGCACATGCAGCACAAAAATATTGGCCGCCATCTTGAGGTACTCGAAAGCCAGGTGGCCGGCGCTGCCGTTGCCGGCCGAGCCGTAGTTGAGCTGGCCCGGCTTGGCCTTGGCCAGCGCGATGAACTCCCTGAGGTTTTTGGCCGGCACGTCGCTGTTGACCACGTACAGGCTGGGCACCTTGGCGAGCAGCGAGATCGGCCGGAAGTCGCGGTTGGTGTCGAAGGGCAGCTTGTCGAAGATGTACGGGTTCACCGCCAGCGTGCCGATGTGGCCGAGGATCATGGTGTGACCGTCGGTGCTGGCTGCGCATTCCTGCATCGCGATGTTGCCGCTGGCGCCGGGCTTGTTTTCGACAAACACGTTCTGGCCCAGGGTCTTGCTGATTTCGCTGGCGGCTGAACGCGCCACGATCTCGGAGCTGCCGCCGGGTGCAAAGGGAACCAGCAGTCGAATCGGCTTGGTGGGCCAGGCGGCCTGGGCGTGGGCGCTGCTCCACAAAGCGGGGAAGGCCGTGGCCGCGACCAGCGCGGTGCCAGTGCGCAAGCCGGATTGAAGGGCGCTGCGGCGGGACTTGATGTTGTTCATTCGGGCCTCGGGGTGTAAGACGGTGAGGCTTCGACTATAGAGGGCCGGTTGCGCGGCCTTCTAGGGATTTGCCAGCAGCGGTAAGCAGCTATGGAGTTATGGCGCCAGCCGCCCGGCTGCAAAAAGCACCTGGGCTATCACCGCCTGCACGTTCTTGCGGTGGGCTTCATTGACCAGTTGGCCGTCGGCGTCAAACGCATCACCCGCGTGGCCCAGCGCAAAGGCTCTGGGCGCAACCCAGCATTGGGCGTTGAGCAGCAGCGGCACCAGGTGGCTTTGCGAGCGCAGGCCGCCCAGGGCGCCGGGCGAGGCGCTGAGCATGCCCACGACCTTGCCGCTGAAGGACTTGAAGCCGTCCTGCCACGCCGGGTCGGCCTTGACCGGACTGGAGACCCAGTCGATGGTGTTCTTGAGCAGGGCGGTGTAACTGCCGTTGTATTCGGGTGAGCAGATGATCCAGGCCGGGTGCTCGAACATCAGCTGCTTGAGCTTCATCACGTCAGCCGGCGTTCCCCTGGCTTCCAGGTCGGCGTTGTACATCGGGATGTCGAAATCCGCCAGCTCGATGTGGGTCACGTCGGCGCCGCTGGCGCGCGCCAGATCGGCGGCTGCATGGGCGAGCTTGCGGTTGAAAGAGGCGAGCCGGGTGCTGCCGGCAAAGATCAGAAGTTTCATGCCTCTATTGTGCTTGCGTGCCGCGCCTGGCGGGCCGGAACGCTGCTGCCCGCCTGTGCCATCAAGGATTCAGGCTTTGAGCCCTTATGGAGTAAGCGTTAATAGCTATTAAAATCATAGCAACCAGCTTGCCTTGCCGAAAGAAGGAATGGCATTGGCCTTGTTGGACGCCGGCAGCACAAAAAAGAGGCACCCTGATAAAATCATGCTTTTCGTCCTGTGAAAGCGGCAAGCTGTTTGCCGGCTTCTCCGGCCCGGCCGGTCTTTTCCAGGGCGCGCAGGCATCTCGCCTGACGACTGCTTTATTGAAGGAGGCGTGATGCACTCGCCTTATGTATATCCGCAAGAATTTGACGTGATCGTGGTCGGTGGCGGCCATGCCGGCACCGAGGCCGCGCTGGCTGCTGCCCGCATGGGCTGCAAGACCCTGCTGCTGACGCACAACATCGAGACCCTGGGCCAGATGAGCTGCAACCCCTCGATTGGCGGCATCGGCAAGGGCCACCTGGTCAAGGAGGTCGATGCCATGGGCGGCGCGATGGCGCTGGCCACCGACGAAGGCGGCATCCAGTTCCGCATCCTCAACAGCTCCAAGGGGCCGGCTGTGCGTGCCACCCGGGCGCAGGCCGACCGCATTCTGTACAAGGCGGCGATCCGCCGCATGATCGAAAACCAGCCCAATCTCTGGCTGTTCCAGCAGGCCGTCGACGACCTGATGGTCGAGGGCGACCGGGTCGTCGGGGCGGTCACGCAGGTCGGTATCCGTTTCCGTTCGCGCACCGTGGTGCTGACGGCCGGGACATTTCTGGACGGCAAGATCCATGTCGGGCTCAACAACTATGCCGCGGGCAGGGCGGGGGATCCGCCGGCGGTGTCGCTGAGCGCGCGCCTGAAGGAGCTCAAGCTGCCGCAAGGCCGCCTGAAAACCGGCACACCGCCGCGCATCGATGGGCGCAGCATCGACTTCAGCAAGTGCACAGTGCAGCCGGGCGACGGCATGCCGGGTGGTACCCCCGGGCCGGTGCCGGTGTTCAGCTTCATGGGCGGGCGCATCCAGCACCCGAGGCAGATGCCCTGCTGGATCACCCACACCAACGAGCGCACCCACGAGATCATCCGCTCGGGGTTTGACCGCAGCCCCATGTTCACCGGCAAGATCGACGGCGTGGGCCCGCGCTACTGCCCGAGTGTCGAGGACAAGATCAACCGTTTTGCCGGCAAGGAAAGCCACCAGATTTTCCTGGAACCCGAAGGCTTGAGCACCCACGAGATCTACCCCAACGGCATCTCGACCAGCCTGCCGTTTGACATCCAGTACGACCTGGTGCGCTCCATGGCAGGCATGGAGAACGCCCACATCCTGCGTCCCGGCTATGCGATTGAATACGACTACTTCGACCCGCGCGCGCTGAAAACCAGCTTTGAAACCCGGTCCATCGGCGGGCTGTTTTTCGCCGGGCAGATCAACGGGACCACGGGTTACGAGGAAGCAGCGGCCCAGGGCATGTTTGCCGGCATCAATGCCGCGCTGCAGTGTCAGGGTAAAGAGGCCTGGCTGCCGCGGCGCGACGAGGCTTATCTGGGCGTGCTGGTGGATGACCTGATCACCAAGGGTGTGACCGAGCCCTACCGCATGTTCACCAGCCGGGCCGAGTTCCGCCTGATGCTGCGCGAAGACAATGCCGACATGCGCCTGACCGAAAAGGGCAGGGAATTGGGACTGGTGGACGATGCCCGCTGGGATGCCTTCAACCGCAAGCGCGACGCTGTTTCACGTGAAACAGAGCGGCTGCGTTCCACCTGGGTCAACCCGCGCAGCCTGCCGCTGGCCGAGGCTGAACGCGTGTTGGGCAAGTCCATCGAACGCGAGTACACCCTGCTGGATCTGTTGCGCCGGCCGGATGTGAACTATGCGGCGCTGATGTCACTGGACGGCGGCAAGTATGTCAACTCCGACCTGGCACCGCCCGCCGAGGGTGTTTCACGTGAAACAGAAGCGGCCGACATGGCGGCCAGCGTGATCGAGCAGATCGAGATTGCCGTCAAATATGCCGGCTACATCGACCTGCAGAAGACCGAGGTGGAGCGCGCCTCGCACTACGAAAACCTCAAGCTGCCGGCCGACCTCGATTACCTGCAGGTCTCGGCACTGAGTTTCGAGGCGCGCCAAACCCTGGCCAAACACCGGCCCGAAACCCTGGGCCTGGCCTCGCGCATCTCCGGCATCACGCCGGCGACCGTCTCGCTGTTGCTGGTGCACCTGAAGAAGAACCTCTGGAAAAACACGGTTCCCCTGAAACCTGCCGAACAAGCCGAAGCCTGATGCGCAGCGGCGAACAGGATTTGCGTGCCGGCCTGAAGGCGCTGCAGCTGGACTTGGGCGAGCAGCAGGTGGGGCAGTTGCTGGACTACCTGGACCTGATTGCCAAATGGACCAAGGTCTACAACCTGACGGCCGTGCGCGACCCGGCGGAAATGATGACGCATCACCTGCTCGACAGCCTGGCCGCCATCGCGCCGCTGCGACGGCATCTGCAGCAGGCCGGGCTGGCGCAGGGCGCCAGCCTGCTGGACGTTGGCTCAGGCGCTGGTTTGCCGGGCGTGGTCATCGCCGTCTGCTGCCCGGCCGTGGCGGTGACCTGCGTGGACACGGTGGCCAAGAAAGCAGCGTTCATCAAGCAGGCAGCGTTGGCTTTGAGGCTTCCCAACCTGACCGGCCTGCATGCGCGGGTGGAGACGATAAGCCAGCCTTTCGACGTGATCTGCTCGCGCGCCTTTGCGTCGCTGGCCGACTTCACCCAATGGTCGGCCGGGGCGCTGGCACCGCAGGGCGTCTGGATGGCCATGAAGGGCAAACACCCGGCGGACGAAATCGCCGCCTTGCCGGACACGGTGGAGGTGTTTCACGTGGAACAACTGACCGTGCCTGGGCTGGCCGCCGAGCGTTGTTTGCTCTGGCTGCGGCCCGGAACAGTCGTTTAAGCCACAGCCCGCGCGAAAAAGCGGCCCGTCAGGTGCCAACGACGGGCGTCAACGGGTTTTCAGCCCGTGCGCTGACGTAAACTCAAAAGCCTGTTTTCCGGAGGTTTCCATGTTGGGTTCATTTGCCGGCGTTGCCGACTACGGCGCTTTTGTGGTCGCCATCATTGTTTTTCTGCTGATTCCCGGCCCCGGCAACCTGGCGCTGATCACCTCGACCAGCAAAGGTGGCATCGCCGGCGGCTTGGGCGCGACCTTCGGCGTGATCGCCGGGGATCAGGTGCTGCTCTGGGCCGCGGTGGCCGGCGTGTCGGCCGTGATGGCCGCCTACCCGACCGCCTTTCATGCGGTGCAGTGGGCCGGTGCGGTTTACCTGGCCTGGCTCGGGATCAAGATGCTGATGGCCAAACCCGGCGATGCCCCCATCCTGCAGATCAAGCCGCGCCACTATTTCCGCCAAGCTCTCCTGATCACCCTGCTCAACCCCAAGGCCATCGTTTTCTACATGGCCTTCTTCCCGCTGTTTGTCGATCCGGCTCGGCACCAGGGCCTGAAGACCTTTGCCGTCATGGCCGCCACCATTGCGGGACTCACCTTTCTGTACGGCCTGACCTCGGTGCTGATCACCTACTTTCTGGCTGCACGCATCCGCGCCAACCCGAAAATTTCCGCGGTGCTGAACAAGGCGGCTGGCGTGTTCCTCATCGGCTTCGGCATCAAGCTGGCCATCTCCAAGTAAACCTTCCGATCTCCAGAACCAAAAGAACAACATGGCCAAAATATTCTGCGTTGCCAACCAAAAGGGCGGGGTGGGCAAAACCACCACCACGGTCAATCTGGCGGCGGGGCTGGCCAAGGTCGGCCAGCGTGTGCTGATGATCGACCTGGACCCGCAAGGCAACGCCACCATGGGCTCGGGCGTGGACAAGCGCAAGCTCGAACTCACGGTGTACGACGTGCTGCTCGAATCCGCGTCGGTGCTGGAGGCGCGGGTGCGCAGCGAGAAATGCGGCTATGACGTACTCGGTGCGAACCGCGAACTGGCCGGCGCCGAGGTCGAGCTGGTCGATGTCGAGCGCCGCGAAAAGCGGCTCAAGCTGGCGCTGGCGGATGTCGGCGAGCACTACGACTTCGTGCTGATCGATTGCCCGCCCTCGCTCTCGATGCTGACACTCAACGGCCTGTGCTGCGCGCACGGTGTGATCGTGCCCATGCAGTGTGAGTACTTCGCGCTCGAAGGCCTGACGGATCTGGTCAACACCATCAAACAGGTGCATGCCAACCTCAACAAGGACCTGGCCATCATCGGCCTGCTGCGCGTCATGTTCGACCCGCGCATCACCTTGCAGCAGCAGGTCAGCGACCAGCTGAAAGAGCATTTCGGCGACAAGGTGTTCAACACCGTGATCCCGCGCAATGTGCGCCTTGCCGAAGCGCCGAGTTACGGCCTGCCCGGCGTGGTGTTTGACCCGTCGTCCAAAGGCGCGCAGGCTTTCGTCACCTTCGCCGAAGAGATGGTGCAGCGCATCAAGGCCATGTGATGGCCCGGATTTCAAGCCAAATCGGCCTCCAGCGCAGGTGTGACGTGTGCTGGCAGCTATCAAAACCATAGTAAACCTGCTTTTCCCGGCATGAAGTCCTCGAACGTCCTGATCCTCCCCGGCTGGCAAAACAGCGGCCCCGACCACTGGCAAAGCCGCTGGGAGCGGGCGCACGGCTACCAGCGTGTGGAGCAACACGACTGGATGCACCCGCTGCGCGGCGACTGGATTGCGCGGCTTGAAGAGGTGCTGCTGTCCTGCGACGAGCCTGCCGTGCTGGTGGCGCACAGCCTGGGCTGCATACACACGGCGGCCTGGGCCGCCCATTCGAAAAACACGCAGCGCGTCAAGGGCGCGCTGCTGGTTGCACCGCCCGACGTGGAGCGCGAGGACATCCGCCCCATGCTCAGCAGCTGGGCGCCGGTGCCGCTGCAGCCGCTGCCATTTCCGTCCGTGGTGTTTGCCAGCCGCGACGACCCGTTTTGCGCGCCCGCGCGGGCAGCGCAGTTCGCCGCCGCTTGGGGCGCGAGGCCCATCGACGCCGGTGCACGCGGCCACCTCAATGCCGCCAGCGGCCTGGCCGACTGGCCCGAGGCCCACGAACAACTCATGCGGTTGATGCGTCTCTGACGCTTCGCCACCCTATCTGAACCAGAGAAAGACAAGACACCATGGTCACCAAAAAACCCAAAGGCCTGGGCCGCGGACTCGAAGCCCTGCTGGGCCCCAAGGTCAGCGAAGCCGGGGATACCGACAAGGGCAACAGCAGCGCCACCAGCCCCGGCCAGCCGGCCTCGCTGCTGCTGACCGACCTGGTCGCCGGCCAGTACCAGCCGCGCACCCGCATGGACGAGGGCGCGCTTTACGAACTGGCCGAATCCATCAAGGTCCAGGGCATCATGCAGCCGATTCTGGTGCGCCGGCTGACCAGCGGCACCAACGACGGCAAGTACGAAATCATTGCCGGCGAACGGCGTTTCCGTGCGGCCAAAATCGCCGGCCTGGACAGCGTGCCGGTGCTGGTGCGCGACGTGCCCGACGAGTCCGCCGCGGCCATGGCGCTGATTGAAAACATCCAGCGCGAAGACCTCAACCCGCTGGAAGAAGCCCAGGGTTTGCAACGCTTGATCAAGGAGTTTGGGCTCACTCACGAACTGGCCGCACAGGCCGTGGGTCGCTCGCGCAGCGCCGCCTCCAACCTGCTGCGCCTGCTGAACCTGGCCGAGCCGGTGCAGACCATGCTGATGGCCGGCGACATCGACATGGGCCATGCACGGGCGCTGCTCGCGCTGGATCGGGCCACGCAGATCACCGCCGGCAACCAGATTGCGGCCAAAAAAATGTCGGTGCGCGAGGCCGAAAGCCTGGTCAAAAAACTCAGTGCCGAGTTCTCGCTCAAGCCGCAGAAAAACACCAAGGAAAAGTCGCGCGACACCCGCCGCGTGGAAGAAGAGCTGGCTGACCTGCTGATGGCCGACGTCGAAGTGCGCGTCAAAAAACAGGTCAAGCGCAATGGCCGGCGCGAGGACACCGGCGAAGTCGCCATCCAGTTCGCCTCCATGGACGAGCTCAACGGGCTGATCGAGCGCCTGCGCGGCAACAAATAGGCCCGGCCCGGCGGCGGCAGGCTGCCCCTTTTTAGCGTCTTATCCGGTGTTGCCCTGCAGCGCGGGGCGAGGACTACCTGCCCCCAATTTATGGGATGGTGCCGGCTTTCGGTGATAGCGATACTAATTTTGTAAACAAGAGCCTCCTTTTGTACAAAATTGTTTGCGTTTGGCTGCCTCTCCCGGCGCTGAGCGCCGCCGCCCAGAAAGAAGCCGGACATGACCAGAACCACCGCCAAAACCGCCTCGCTGTTGCTGCTGGTGTGCAGCCTCGCCGCCTGCCAGACCAACCCGCCGCTGCAAAACGCCACCGGCGTGTCGTCGATGGATGTGGACCCGGGTCGCAAGGGGCCGGTGTCCGGCGTTGGCGTGGAAAGCCAGGACATCCTGGCCATGACCGACCAGATGATGCGCGACATGCTGGCCGAGCAGATTTTTGCCGAGACCGGCAAGCGCCCGCGCGTCATCATCGACAGCCAGTACTTCGTCAATGAAAGTTCGCAGGCGATCAACAAGAACCTGATCACCCAGCGCCTGATGGTCAACCTGAACCGCGCCGCGCGTTCGCGCATGCAGTTCATCAACCGCCAGAACACGGCCATGATCGAGCAGGAGCGTGCGCTCAAGCGCAGCGGCACCACCGATGTCGGCACCACCGGCCTGACCAAGGCGCAGCTCGGCGCCGATTACCGGCTCTCCGGAAAAATCGGCTCGCTCGACAGCCGCAACACCAAGACCGGAATGATCCAGCGCTACACGCAGATCGCCTTTGAAATGACGGACCTGGAGTCTGGCGAAATCGTCTGGAGCGGCATTTACGAATTTGCCCGTGCCGCGGCCGACGACGTGATTTACCGCTGACCAGAACCACAGGGAGCTTTGCGCATGATCCGTCTTCTTCTTGCTGGTGTGACCGCGGCCGTGCTGGCCGGCTGCGCCGCGACCCAGTCCACCCCTCCGACTTTTTCCGGCTGCCGGACCTGGGAGCAGCAGGCCGGTGCGCCGCACCTGGTGTCGGTGGCCGTGCTCTCGCCCGAACTCGCCAAGGTCATCGGCGTGCAGGAGATTTCCACCTCGCGCACCGGCACCGGCCTGGCCGCCGTGCAGACCACGGTTTACAACTGCTCCGATGTCGATGTGGTGCTGACCATGCGCACGCGTTTTACCGGCAACCGCGGCCAGAGCGAGCCGCCCAGCGCCTGGAAAACCGTGTTCCTGGCGCCGCGTGGCCAGGCCACCTACGGCGAGTCGGCCATCTCGCAGGCCACCGACAAGGTGGCGGTGGACATCAACGACGGCAACCGCGGCCAGTCGCAGTTTGCGCCGGGCCAGACCTACCAGGTGCCGCTCAAATAAAAAGCCGGCTGACCGTCGCTCTACCTCAAGAGGCTCTCCATGAAGCGTCCCGCCCTGTCCCTTGGCCTGGCCGTGCTGGCTGCCGCTGCGTTTGCGCAGGCCCCGGCCCCCGTCATTCCTGAAAGCGCTTACCGCCGGGACATGCCCGACACGCTCACGCCGCCCCCAGTGGTCGTTACCACCGGGCCGCAGTTCAACCGCGCGGCTTTCAGCAGCGCTTACGCGCGCGCGGGCCGCCCGGCCATGGCGGTGTTGTGGAACCGTGAGTTCACCGACGTACTGCAGCAGGGCAGCGCGTCGCAGGTCAGCATAGACACGCTGCGCGCCGGCGTCTCCAGCGCGGAGGCGGTGCGGGTGCCCGGTTATGCCGCGGCGCAGGTCAGCGGCGCGGTGGTCGGCAACACCACCATCACCTCGCAGGAGGTCAGGAGCCAGCAGGCGCAACGCAGCGGCCCCGTCGAGCGGGTGGACCTGCAGATGCGTAGCGCCTTCATGCAGACCATCGCGTCGTCGGGCGTCAGGCTGGTGGACCGCAACGTGGTCATGCGCACCACCGCGGCCAGACAAAAGGGCGGCAGCCTGGACACGCAGCAGGTCGAAACCGATGCGTTGACGCAAAATGCCAGGCTGCTGATGGAAGTGCTCAACACGCGCGATGCAGCGTCGCCGACCGGTTGGGCCACCTATGTGTCGATCAAGCGCCTGGCCGACGGTGTGGTGCTGGCGGAGGGTTACATGAACGGCCGCCCGCCCGAAGACGCGCCCAGGGCCGCGCCCCGCTTCGAGGCCGACCCGCGCGGCGGATTCCGCGAAATCGTCAAACCCGTCACCGTGGGCGACACCGGCAAGCTGGTGGCCGAACAGACCCTGGCCCGGCTTGGCGAGGCACTGGCCCGATAACCGCACCCGCAGGGGAGTTTCATGATGAAGCGTTCGTTCTTCAGGACCCACCGTGGCGCTGCCGCTGCCGCGCTGCTGGCGGCGGCACTGGCGCCTCCGGCGCACGCCCAGTTCGGCGGCATGTTCCAGAGCCTGATGCAGGCGCCGCTGCAGCCGGCCCAGCAACAGGCGGCGGCGCAGGCCGCCGCCCAGGGGAGCGCCAAACCCGCCAAGCGCTGGGCGCCGGCTGCGCCGGTGCCGCCCGACACACTGGCCGCGGCCAGTGTGTTTGCCGAAAAGATGCCCAGTGCCGAACTGCGGCCGCTGTTCCAGCGCCTGTACATCGAAGGCGAGCGCAACGCCACGCTGAACTTCCAGCGCATCGGCATGGCGGCCCTGTCGCTGGGCGACATCGAACTGGCGGAAAAGGCGTTCGACGCCGCCGTCACCCGCATCGAGATGATTTACGCCGACAACCCCGAGGCGCAAAAAGCCAAGTCGCTCTGGACGGCCGAGAAAATCAAGGACTACAAGGGCGAGCCTTATGAACGCGCCATGGCGCATTTCTACCGCGGCCTGGTGTATGCGGCCAGGGGCGACTTCCAGAACGCCCGCGCCCTGTTCAAGCAGGCCGACTACCAGGACACGGTGGCCGAAGCCGAGCAGTACGCCGGCGATTTCGGCCTGATGCCTTTCATGGCCGGCTGGGCCAGCTACTGCGACGGCAACACCGGCATGGCCAGGGATTTTCTGCAGCAGGCCATCAAGGGCGACAGCAACTACAGCACGGTCCGCGTCGACCAGCCGGTCCTGGTGCTGTTTGAAAGTGGCCGCTCGCCCTACAAATACGGCAGCGGCAAGTCGGGCGAGATCCTCAAGTGGCAGTCCCATGAGCTGCCGGTGCAGACCGCGAAAAGCGCCTGCACCTCCGCCGGTGGCTCGGACTGTGCCGTCGGCAGCTTTGTGATGGGCGCCGACCTCGGCTTTCAGGCCACCACCCGCGGTGGCCGGCCCATCGACGGCGTGCTCAACGGCAAGGCCTCGTTCAAGGAGGGCGCGCAAGGCGTGGCGACGGTGGCCAGTGCGGTAGGTGATATCGGGCTGCTGGCGGCGGCCACCACCGGCAACCGCGACGCCGCAGGCATCGGCATGATCGGGCTGTTCGCGGGCCTGGTGGCGCAGGGCATGGCCAATGCCACGCAGGCCCAGGCCGACATCCGCGAGTGGGAGCAGCTGCCGGCGACGGTCTGGCTGGGCACCGGCGAGCGGAAAACCACAGCGGGCACGCTGAAGGTGGCGCTCGACAGTGGCGGCAGCACAACCGAGGGCGCCGCCACACGGCTGGTCAATACGCCGTCCTGCCAGCTCTACTGGGGCCGGTCGCTGGCGCCGTTGTCATTGCTCGGCGACGCCGGCCCGATCGAGCCCGGTGCCCACCCGCGCGACCCGGTGTTCCGCCGCGAAGTGGAAGCGGCCTTTGCCGGTTGAAGGGTTCAGACCATCAAAAAAGGCCAGCGACGCTGGCCTTTTTTGCGGGCGGGCGAGGATGGCTTATTCCCTTGGCACGGCCAGCCAGGCACCCAGACCGGCACCGAGGGCCGCGGCGGCGGTGCGGCCGTTGCCGCCGCCAAAACGCGAGCCCACCAGGCCGCCAAGCAGCGCACCACCGGCCGCCTCGTTGCTGTAGCCGCCTTGCGCCGCCATGGCGCCCGCCGCCGCGCCAATGGCGGCACCGGCCACCTGGCCGTTGCCCTGGCCAAAACGGCTGCCCACCAGGCCACCGATCACGGCACCGGCTGCAACACGGCCCGGGTCGTTCTGAAGCGCGGGCGCGGCCTGGCTTGCGGCCGCCTGGTTGAGTGCAGGGTGGCCGTAGTTGACCAGGGGTTGCCGGGGCGCGGCGCAACCGGCCAGCAGGCCAGCGGCAAGAAGCAGGGAAAGGGCAGACAGGGTTTTCATGCGGGCTCCCGTGTTGGAAACATGAGGAGGTCCTAGATTACCGCGATGGGCCATTCATTTCAAGCCGGAATGGTCTTCTGCCCCCGATGTTCGGGCATGAATAGCTATAAATTTCATAGCGGTTTGAAATTGCCACGATGGCTTGCTGCCGGTCGTAAGCGTGCCACTCACAGCGCCGGCCGGACCCGCAGTTCCGGTTCCGGGATGGCGACGAAGGCAAGCCGTTGAGCCAGCGGCATGAAATCGTCGGCAAACTGTTTCAGCAACGCGCACATGGCGCGCAGCGCCTGCGCTTCGTCCGCCGTGATCGGGCGGTCAAAGCCCGCGGCCTTGTCCAGGCCCGCCAGGTCGATCAGCGCCTCCCAATCGGTGGACGCGGGGCTTTGCTCCAGTGCGGCGCGCACGCCAGGCAGGCGTTTTTCCAGCATGCGCAGGAACACGTTCAGGCGCACCCAGCGTTGTTCGTCCCAGCCGGTGATCCGCGCGGTATCGGCAGAGGGCAGGTAGCGCCGGATCAGGTCGTCGGCCGCCTCCAGGCCCCGGCTGGACACACTCGTGATGGTTTCTGTCGGCATGTTCAGGTTCAGCCCGCCCTCCTGCGGGTGCAGCCGCAGGCGCACGACCCTGTCGCGCACACCCGGCATGCGCGACAGGGTGTTGTCGTTCCACTCCTGCACGGTGTTGACCAGCGCGGACAGGAAACCGCCCATGCGGCTGCCGGGGTTGTCTTGCTCGTCAAAACGCTGCCAGCGTTCACCGTAGCCGTAGTAGTAGCTGGTGGGCAGAAAGGTCATGTTGGCACGCCCGGGCAGCTTGGGTTCCAGGGTGATGCCAAACGTGGGCCATGCCGGCACCAGGCCGTCAAACATGTGAATCGGAAAGTTGGACGACAGGCCCCCATCCGAGAACCAGCAGCGCTTGAAGCTGCGCCTGCCCACCCCTTCCTTCGCGTCGTAGTCGATCGCCCACAGGGGAACCGCCGCAAACAGCAGCGGAAAACTCAGGCTCATGCGGGCGGCCAGCAAGATCGGGAAGTCCCGCGGTGCCGGCAACTCCAGCAGCCCCTGGCCGTCCGTCGTGGCCGGATCCCATGACGCGCGGCCGGGGCTCAGTTCGTAGGCCTGGCTATGGTCAGTGAGCCATGCGAGCACGTCATGGGGCAGGTAACGCGCCAGCTCTTCCTGGCGATAAAACAGCCGCTGCTGCGTGGCGGCATGCTGGCCCTGGTTGCGCTGGGGGTCGCCTTCCTCGAAGGGCAGCACATAGGGCCGGCCATGCGAGAGGTTGGTGGTGAACATCTGCAGATGGATCGACTTGGGCGGCACGGTCGGCTGCAGCGTGCTGCCCTCGGGCGGAAAGCCGGGGGCGTTCCAGAGGTCGCCGAAGGTCAGGGGCGGGTCGCCCGGCGTGCGACCCGCGGCCTGCTGGATGGTGTCGTGAAGCCAGGGTGTGAGGGCAGGGTCTGCATGACCGGACTCGCTCATGCCGGTGCACAGCCCAAAGCCGTTGGCCGTGACCCGGCGTGTGACATCGCGGTAAACCCCCCAGAGCACCAGGCCGGTACATGCCAGCACGAAGGTCAGGACGCCGGCCAGGAGGCTGCTGTACATGCCGGCCGCCACGGCCAGCACCAGCGCGACCAGGCTGGCCGCCCAGTAGGCCAGCACCAGCCCGCGGACGATGTGGAATACCCGGCGCCAGGTACCGCCGCGGTTCAGGGCCAGCACCAGCACCGAGAACAGCCGCTGCGTGGCCTGCTGCGGCTGGAACAGGCGCAGCAGACGGCTGGGGCCCTGCTGGTCCGGCCGCTGGCCGAGTTCGTCCGGCAAGCGGGCGAGGCGCTCAAACCCCGTCATGCTGCTGGTGCGACGGCGCTGGTATTCCGCGGCGGCGGTCACGGCCGCCGCAATGGCGCCGGCCGAGGAGCCGCCTATGTTCTTGAAGTGGTAGTGCGCCGCCAGCCGGCTGATCGCCTTGGGGTAAACAATGCCGCTGGTGACGCCGCCTTTCATCACCAGATCACAAAACCGGTCTTTGGGCGGGGAGGGTTGTTCGTTCATGGCGTCCTCGTGGTGCGGGAGGACGTTCACCCTAACGACAAAACACGCGGCGCGCAACCTCACATTGGGGGAGGCCGAATCCCTGGTACTTTGGTGTTCGTTCTGCTTTGCCCACCATGAACAGGGCGGACAGGGGCAAGGTCGGCGTCAGGCCGCAGCGGCGCTCACAGCGTGAAGATCTTGCCCGGGTTCATGATGTTGTGCGGGTCCAGTGCGCGCTTGATGGTGCGCATCATCTCCACCGCGCCGTTGCCGGCCTCGGTCACCAGGAAGTCCATCTTATGCAGGCCCACGCCGTGTTCGCCGGTGCAGGTGCCTTCCAGGCGCAGCGCGCGTGCCACCAGCGTGTGGTTCAGCGCTTCGGCAGCCACGCGTTCCTCCGGTTTGTCCGGATCGATCAGGTAGCCGAAGTGGAAGTTGCCGTCGCCCACATGGCCCACCAGGAAGTAGGGGATGCCGCTGGCGTCGGCTTCGCTGACCGAGTCGAGCAGGCAGTCGGCCAGGCGCGAGATCGGCACGCAGGTGTCGGTCGAGATTGCGCGGCAACCGGGCTTGGACTGGATCGCCGCAAAGTAGGCGTTGTGCCGCGCGGTCCACAGGCGGGTGCGTTCCTCGGGCGTGCTGGCCCATTCAAAGGCATTGCCGCCCATGTCGGTCGCAATCTCCTGCACGGTCTCGGCCTGCTCCTTGACGCTGTTGGGCGAGCCGTGGAATTCCATCAGCAGCATGGGTTCCTCGCGCAGGCCGAGCTTGGCGTAGGCGTTGACCATGCGCACGGTGTTGGCGTCGATCAGCTCGACACGTGCAATCGGAACACCTAGCTGGATGATCTGGATGGTGGTGCGCACCGCCGCCTCGATGCTCGGGAAGGAGCAGATCGCGGCCGAGATCGCCTCGGGCAGCGGGTAGAGCTTGACGGTGATTTCGGTAATCACACCCAGCGTGCCTTCGCTGCCCACCATCAGGCGCGTGAGGTCGTAGCCGGCCGATGACTTCTTGGCGCGGGTGCCGGTGCGGATGATGTCGCCGCTGGCGGTGACCACTTCCAGCGCCAGCACGTTTTCACGCATGGTGCCGTAACGCACGGCGTTGGTGCCGCTGGCGCGCGTCGCGCTCATGCCGCCTATCGTGGCGTCGGCGCCGGGGTCGATCGGGAAGAACAGGCCGGTGCTCTTGACCTCTTCGTTGAGTTGTTTGCGCGTGACACCGGCCTGCACGGTCACGGTCAGGTCTTCGGCATTGATGGACAACACCTTGTTCATGCGGCTCACGTCAATGCTGATGCCGCCCTGCACGGCCAGCAGATGGCCTTCGAGCGAGGTGCCGACGCCAAAGGGAATGACCGGCACCTGGTACTGCGCGGCCAGCTTGACCGCATCGGCCACGTCGGCCGTGCTTTCGGCAAACACCACAGCCGCCGGCGGCGGCGCCGCAAACGAGGACTCGTCGCGGCCATGCTGCTCGCGCACCACGAGGGCGGTCGAGCAGCGCTCGGCAAACCTTGTTTTCAGGGCCTCGATCAGGGCCTGCGGCACAGCGCGCAGATTGAGTTGGGGCAACAGGTGGTCGGGGTGGGTGGGGGCGTTCATGGTGTCTCCGGTCTGAAGCCCCAGTTTACGACGAGTCGAGAGCCCGTGGGGGGCCACCCGGCGCCACCCCACGGGCTCCAGGAGCCTGCCGGACTCGGGAATCGTCGGCTGCAAATCGACCGCAGCGGTCCATTTTTCACCGTCCTTTTGTCCCATAGCTGGGCTATGGGCCTGCAAACCCGGCAAAAACTGTCCTCGCTGGGGCCGATTTTCGCTTTCGACGCCCCAAGCCCGACGGGCTCCTGGCGTCAGGACTTCAGCGCGATTTCAAACTCTTCGCGCGACACAAACTGGTCCTTGTTCGCGTCGATCTGGTCAAAACGCTGCTCCACGGCAGGAAAACGCACGGCCTCCTGCCGGCTGAGTTTGCCGTCCTTGTTGGCGTCGGCACGGATGAAGGCCGCGCCCACTTCCTGGTTGGTGGGGCCCGACGGCGGAACTGCGCTCTGGGCAGAGGGTGCACCCGAGCCGCTCGGTGTTTTCAGGCCTCCGGTGTTGGCGCCCTGGGCATGCGCAGCCATCGCGGCGCCGACGGTCAGCGCGGCGAGCAGCGCAACACTGCGGATTTCGAAGTTGGGAATAAAATGAAAAGCAGACGTCATCGAGACAGGTCCTTGAAGTTGAAGAAGCTGTCATTGCAACGCAGTGAGCCCGCGCCGGCCAGCACTCTTGCACGCTGTTGCCTCATTGACATCATTGGTCGCTCCACAACATATTCTTTCCCGGCGTAACCTGCCGGATATTTACCCATGGCCAACCGACTCACACAGATCGCGACCCGCACCGGGGACAACGGCACGACCGGGCTCGGCGACAACACCCGCGTGTCCAAGGACAGCCTGCGCGTGCATGCGATGGGCGATGTCGACGAACTGAATTCGCAGATCGGCGTGTTGCTGTGTGAAGAGATGCCGGCCGACGTGCGCGAACTGCTGGTCGAGGTGCAGCACCAGCTCTTCAACCTGGGCGGTGAGCTGTCGATTCCCGGTTTTGAACTGCTCAAGCCCGAAGCGGTGGCGCTGCTTGATGCGGCGCTCGAAAAATACAACGCGACCCTGCCGCGCCTGCAGGAGTTCATCCTGCCGGCCGGTTCGCGTGCTGCCTCGCTGGCGCATGTGTGCCGTACCGTGGCCAGGCGCGCCGAACGCGCGGTGGTGGCCCTGGACAAGGCCGAGACGCTGAACGAGTCGCCACGCCAGTACCTGAACCGCCTGAGCGACCTGCTGTTTGTGCTGTCGCGCGTGCTCAACCGCATGAACGGCGGCGACGACGTGTACTGGAAGAGCGAACGCATGGCCCGGACGGCCGCGGACTGAAACGCTCATTTGCTATCGTATTAATAGCTGTTTGCGACCGTCCGATAAGGGCTGGAGCCCGATTTTACTCTTGACGCGGGGCCAGCATCGCCATCGTGATCCGCGAGACGCAGGTCAGCTCCCCGGCCTCGTTGGTCAGCTCAATGGCCCAGACCTGGGTGCTGCGGCCGATGTGCACCGGCCGGGTGGTCCCGATGACCCAGCCGCTGGTGACGCCCTTGAGATGGTTGGCGTTGATGTCCAGGCCCACCGTGCGGTGGCCTTCGGGTGCCGCAAAGGCGGCGCCGCAGGAGCCCAGCGTTTCAGCCAGCACCACCGACACCCCGCCGTGCAGCAGGCCATAGGGCTGGCGCGTGCGTTCATCGACCGGCACGCGGGCCCGGATGAAATCGTCGCCGACCTCCAGGAATTCGATGCCCAGGTGCGTCACCGCGCTGTTGGCGTTGTTGAGGGTCAGCAGTTCGACAGAGATCGGTTGTTTCCAGATACGCATCGTGGTTCCACAGGGCTTCAAAAAGGGCTTGTACCCAGACTATAAAGAGATTGCGGCCTACAAGTGCCGCGCGGCCAGCCTCCTAAGCTCAGGAAGGTAGATGGCAGATGCAGATGGCAGACGGTGCAACAACGGCGAAGGGCAGCATGGCACGCAGACAAACATGGATGGTGGCCGCGGGTGGCTTGGCGGTGCTGCTGGGCGCGGCGTGGCTGGCGTTGCTGTGGTTCATTCCCAGTGACGAGGATCTGGCCGCCCACGCCGCCGGTGAGCTGCAGGCCCGGCTTGGCGTGCCGGTGCGGCTGGGCGCACTGCACTGGCGTCTGTTGCCGGTACCGGCCATCGTGCTGGAGGACGTGGCGACCGACCAGCCGCAGGCCATCACGGTCAAAAAGCTCACCGCCTATCCCGACCTGCTGGCCCTGCTGCAGCGGCGTGTGATCCTGGACCGCGTGGAACTCGATGGTGCGGTCGTGCCGCAACTGTCCTTGCGGGTGCTGGACGCGACGTCACGCGGCGTCCCTGCGGAAGCTGTGGAAACCGTGGAAGCTGTGGCCACGCCGCTGGCGCGTTTTGTGTTTCGCGACCTGACCTGGCTGTCGCGCCATGGCGTGGCGGTGGTGTACGACGGCGAGATCGACTTTGACCCGGGCTGGCGGCCCCGCCAGGCCGTGTTGCGGCGCCCCGGCTTCACGCCGGCCACCGACCTGACCCTGACCCGGCAAGGACAGGAAGACCGCTGGGCCACACGTATCAACGTCGGCGGCGGCACGGCCCATGGCGAGGTTCAGTTGCAGGTCCGTGCCGACGGCCGCCTGGTGCTGGCCGGTCAATTGCGGCCCAGCGGGGTTGACGTGGCGAGCGCGGTGGCCGCTTTCAACCGCAAGCCGGTCATTGCCGGCAAGGCCACGGGAAACACCGTGCTGTCGGCCCAGGGGGACAGCCTGGTCGGACTGGCGCAGTCGCTGCATACAAAAACCGTGTTCACCATGGGCGCTTCAACCCTGCTGCGCTTCGATCTGGACCGGGCCGTGCGCAGCCTCGGCAAGGAACATGCGGGGCAGACGCCGCTCGACGCGGTGTCCGGCCAGCTCGACACCCAGAACACGCCGCGCGGCATGGTGACCCAATTCACCGGGATCAAGGCCAGCTCGGGCGCCCTGAGTGCGTCCGGCCAGGCCCGGCTGGCCAACCGGCAGATCGAGGCCGAATTTGCGGTGGATCTGGTGGACGGCATCGTCGGGGTGCCGCTGGTGCTCAGCGGGCCGGTGGACAAGGTGGCCGTGTCGGTGCCGAAGGGTGCTGTTGCCGGCGCGGTGCTGGGCACGGCGGTGCTGCCCGGCATCGGCACGGCCATCGGTGCGCGTCTGGGCGCCACCCTGGGCAGGATTTTCAATTCCGGGCCGGACCGCCAGCCCGGTACGCCCGCACCCGCAACGCCGGGAACGGCGCCCTGAGCGCCTTCCTCCCGAACCGGCCTGCCTTTTCCAGCTTGCACTGAGGCCTGATGGCGGTGGGGACATCGCTGGCCCCGGGAAGTGCACTTGGTTACCATAGGGGCTTCAGGGGTCGGGCGGCCTTGCGTGCCGCCGGGCGCCGTGTGTCGGCAGATCATTCCCGTTTCACTCCAGGTGCTCACCATGTCCAAGTCATCCCAGTCGTCCCCGCAGTCCGCCTCCTCTGCAGACACGCCGCTGGCACGTGCGCTGGACCGGAACGAAACTGTCGAGGAAACCGTGAAACAGTCCAGCGCCGAGCTGTTTGTGATCAACGCGGTGCTCAAGCAGGAAATCCCCGAGCATATCCAGACCGGCGATGTGGCGCAGGCGCTGGAGAAAACCGGCGAGCTGGAGGGCAAGATCCAGGAGTCCGCGGCCGACCTCGCGCATGTCAACGAGCTGCTGGAGCAGGAAATCGGCGAACGTGCCGATGTGGAACGCGAGCTTGCCACCACCAAGGCGGCGCTGGCCAAGGCACAGGCGAAATAGGCCCCGCGCAGGCGGGGCACGGGCTGCCTGGTTTTACTTCCTGCGATTGAGCAAGGCGTACAGCAGGATGGCGCCGAAGGTGGCGGTGCCTATGCCGCCCAGCGCAAACTGGCCGAACTTCAGCGTGAAGTCGCCGGTGCCCAGCACCAGCGTGATGGCCGCCACCAGCAGATTCTTGTTGTCGGAAAAGTCGACCTTGTTGTCGACCCAGATCTTGGCGCCGGCCACCGCAATCAGGCCAAACACCACGATGCTGACGCCGCCCATCACCGGCAGCGGAATCGCCTGGATCAGTGCACCGAACTTGGGGCTGAAGCCCAGCACCACCGCGATCAGGCCGGCGACCACAAACACCGCCGTCGAATAGATCTTGGTCGCGGCCATCACGCCGATGTTTTCGGCATAGGTGGTGACACCGGTGCCGCCCGAAGCGCCCGAGACCATGGTGGCCACGCCGTCGCCGATGAAGGCGCGCCCCATGTACTGGTCGAGGTTCTTGCCGGTCATGGCCGTCACCGCCTTGATGTGGCCGAGGTTTTCCGCGACCAGGATGATGGCCACCGGCGCAATCAGCAGCATGGCATTGGCGCTGAACACCGGGGCGGCAAAGCCGGGCAGGCCGAACCAGGCGGCATTGGCAATCGGCGACAGATCCACCGGCTTGCCCAGACCCATGCCGTTGGTGAGCGCCGCATAAATCAGCGTCGCGACGATCAGGCCGACCAGGATCAAGAGGCGCTGCACCATGCCGCGTGTCATCACGGCGACCAGTGCCACACTGACAAAGGTCACGACCTGCATCCACGAATCAAAGTTGCTGGCCGCCATGTTCTTGATCGGGATGCCGGCCAGGTTCAGGCCGATCACCGCCACCACGGCGCCGGTGACCACCGGCGGCATGAAACGCTCGATCCAGCCGGTGCCGACGGCCTGCACGATGGCGCCGATGATGGTGTACAGCACACCGCAGGCAATGATGCCGCCGAGTGCCACGCCGATGTTGGGGTTGGGTCCCTTGCCGGCGTAGGCGGTGGCGGCGATCACCACGCCGATGAAGGCAAAGCTGGACCCGAGGTAACTCGGCACCTTGCCGCCGGTGATCAGGAAAAAGATCAGCGTGCCGATGCCGCTCATCAGGATGGCGATGTTCGGATCGAACCCCATCAGGATGGGTGCCAGCACCGTGGCGCCGAACATCGCAATCACGTGTTGTACGCCCATCACCGCCGTTTGCGGCCAGGGCAGGCGTTCATCGGGGCCGATCACGCCGCCCTGCTGCAATACCGCGCTGCTTTTTTCTGTCCAGCTGAACCAGCCTTTTGAATTTCCCATTCACCGCTCCTTGTAAGTGGCGCCATCCTAGAAGCAATAGGCATGCCGCACAAGGGGTATTGCAACGCTGTCGCGCGTTTCAGACCAGAAAGGCGGCGAGCTCGCGCAGTACGCCAGCGTCTTTCAGAATGTGCCGGTGCCCGAGATCCTGCGTGGCCAGCAGACGGGCGCCGGTGATGGCCTGGCTGTAGGCCACACCGTCGGCAAAGCGGTTGATGCTGTCGTTGCGGTCATGCACCACCAGCGTGGGCTGTGCGATGCGCGGGCCGACGGCGGCGGGTTCGAACTGCGGCATCAGGATGCCTTCGCGCGCTTCAATGCGCCGCTGCATGGCCGCACGTGTGGACTCGCGCAGGCCGAACACATGTGCAAACAGCCGCGTGTATTCATGCGGCGAGGCCGGGGGCGCCAGCAGCACCAGTTTGCCGACCGGCAAGCCGCGGCTGGCCGCATAGGCGCCGGCATTGGCGGCCAGCGAATGCGCGACCAGCGCCTGCACCTGGTGCCCCGCCTGCTGCAGGCGCGCCACGGTGTAGTCGATGGCACGCGCGAACTGCGGCAGGTTGCTGGTTGATCCGGTGCTGCGGCCATGGGCCGGCATTTCAAGAATCACCGGCCGCAGGCCCTGCGCCTGCAGGGTGTCGGCCAGTGCCAGCATCTGGCCGGCGTGCCCGCCCCAGCCATGCACCAGCAGCACCAGCGGGCCATGCGGTGCCACCGGGCGTTCATAAATCGTCAGGCTGGCGTTTTCGAAGGACCAGCTGCTGATGCGCCAGTCCGGTGCCCACGTGCGCCGGCGGCCCAGCCAGCGGGGCGGCAGCGGCGTGCCGAACAGGCGGTAGGCGGCGCGCACGGCCAGCGCCGGCCAGAGACGCTGCGAGGCGCCCAGGCCCCAGCGGAACAGCCGGGTCACGGGGCTGGCGTTGTAGTAGGCGGCGGTGGCTTCAAGTGATGTGCGTGTCATGAGGGGCTCCTTGGTGCTTTTTCGGGATCAGTACCAGATCCAGTCTTCATTGCTGCGCGGCAGGGAGCGCAGCGATGCGAGGGCAGATTGCGCGGCGCGGGCCGCCCCAAGCGCGGCGAGGGCGAGGATGATGAACAACATGGCACTTCCTTTTCTTCGCACGGTTGTGCGAAACATGGACCAACAAAAAGCCCTTGTGGGGCTGACAAAATTCATGGCCGGTAACTTCTGGCCAGGCGCTGCCAGCTGGCCTGCGCACGTTCGGCGGCACGGGGGTCGCGCAGGAAGCGTGTGTCGTGGATCAGGCCCAGCATCAGGGCGTAGATTTCGGCCACGAGCTGCTCGGGGTCGGTATCGGACCGCAGGTCGCCACTCTCGACGGCCTGGACGATGGTACGGCGCAGGGCGGCGCGCCAGCGCGTGATCTCGCCGTGCAGGTGGTCGCGCAAGGGGCCTTCGCGGTCGTCCAGCTCAAAGGCGCCGGCGCTGTACACGCAGCCGGTATGCGCCTCCACGTCGCGCGTGCGCACAATCCAGCGCTGCACAATCGCGTCCAGCCGCGGCAGCCCTTTGGGCTGCTGCACGGCGGGTACAAACACATCGGCCAGAAACCGCCTGCCGAACTCGTCGATCACGGCTTTCTGCAGTGCCTCGCGCGACCCGATGCGTGAAAACACCCCGCTCTTGGACAGACCAAGGCGGTCGGCCACAGCCTGGAGGGTGATGGCCTCCAGTCCCTCGGCGGACGCGAGGTCCAGCGCCGCACCGACAATGGCGGCGCGGGTCATCTCGCTTTTCTGGGTTTTGGCGTCCATGGCGCAAATATTAGCACGACTGTGCGATTTATGTTGCCGAGCCCATTTTTGACTGATTCGCGACACCCGGGAGCCGACAGACCCTGACGGTCACCACGGTGTTCATCCTACAGCGGGGGTATGCCGGCCAGACAAAGATGACCTTGAGCACATCGCTCTTACATTTTTGGAGCCCCCATGAAAAAGCAATCCCTTGTTCTGACCCTGGCCGCCCTGGCCTGTACCGCCGCCTTTGCCCAGGCGCCCGCCGGCGTGGTTGCCACGCCTTCCGCCCAAGCCAGCCCGACCACTTCCGGCGGCACAGCTGCGGCCAAGGCCGAGATGAACGTTGACGCCAAAAAGGCCAATGGTTCCACCCTGTCTGCACAAAACCCCGTGGCCGGTTCCGGCGGCGCTGCTGCCAACGCGCAGATCAACCCGTCCGCATCGGGCGGCAAAGCTGCGGCCAAGGCCGAGATGAACGTCGACACCAAGAAGGCCAATGGCTCCACGCTGTCCGCCCAAAACCCCGTGGCCGGTTCCGGCGGCGCTGCTGCCAATGCGCAGATCAATCCTTCCGCCGCCGGTGGCACACCCGCCGCCAAGGCCGACATGAAGGTGGACGCCAAGCTCAACAACACCGCCATGAACAGCATGGACACCAACGGCGACGGCATGGTTTCCTCGAGGGAGTGGAACCGTTATCAAACCGCCATGTGGAAAAGCATGAAGCCGGCCAAAAACGGCATGGTGCCGATGACCGACGTCGAAATGATGATGGGCACGCCCAAGTAAGGGAGGTGTCTTGCGGCGGTTGCATCGGGTGTCACGCACGCCTGATGCGGCCCTGTAGCGGGTCCTGACCCGTCCCAAGGCTGCCTGTGGGCGGCCTTTTGTTTTTTGCGGCGGCGGTACCCCCGCGCCTGTCGCAAAGGTGGATGCGTGCGCGAGGGGTGGCCTGCTAAGCTTTCGCCTCATGAGCGCCCCCTACATCCCCCAGATCCGCCTGTACCAGAACTGGCTGCGCGACACACGCCAGCTGTCTTTTGACAATTACGACGCCTTGTGGCGCTGGTCGGTGACGGACCTGGACGCCTTCTGGCAAAGCATCTGGGACTACTTTGACCTGCAGTCGCCCACGCCCGCTACCGACGTGCTGGTCGAGGCAAAAATGCCCGGTGCCCGCTGGTTTCCCGGCGCGCAATTCAACTACGCGCAGCAGGTGTTCCGGCATGTCGACCGCGCCCATGCGGCCGGGTTTCCCGCATTGCTCAGCCACAACGAAAAAAGCCTCGACAGCGCGCCGGCGCGCGAGCTGAGCTGGCCCGAGTTGCGCCGCCAGGTGGCGTCGCTGGCGCTGCACCTGCAAGCCCAGGGCGTGCTGCCGGGCGACCGCGTGGCCGCCTACCTGCCCAACATTCCCGAGGCCATGGTGGCTTTCCTCGCGGTGGTGAGCATAGGCGGCGTGTGGAGCATCTGCGCGCCCGACATGGGCACGAATGCCGTGCTGGACCGCTTCCGGCAGATCGAACCCAAGGTGCTGATTGCCTGCGACGGCGTCACTTACGGCGGGCGTGACATCGACCGCACGGCGGTGGTGGCGGAGATCCGTGCGGCCCTGCCTTCGCTGCAGCATGTGATTGTTCATTACAACCTCGACGCTAGCAATTCGATAGCTGACAGCGCGCATTTTGAAAGGGCTACAGCCCGAAATGACGAAAAAACCACGGCCTTTGAGCCGATGTGGCTGCCGTTCGACCATCCGTTGTGGATCGTCTATTCCAGCGGCACCACCGGCCTGCCCAAACCCATCGTGCACGGCCATGGCGGTACCGTGCTGGTGGCGCTGGCGCTCAAGACCCTGCACAACGACATCGGCTGCAGCTACGAAGCCAACTCTTTCGGTGAGCGTTACCACTGGTACAGCTCCACCGGCTGGGTGATGTGGAACGCCCAGGTCAGCGGCCTGCTCAACGGCACGACCTGCTGCATTTACGACGGCAACCCCGGTGGCGGCAAGGACAAGCCGGACTGGACCACCTTGTGGCGTTTCGGCGCGAAACTGGGCGTGACGTTTTTCGGCGCCGGCGCGGCTTTTTTTGCCAACTGCCTGAAGGCCGGCGTGAACCTCTCGACCTGCGGTGACCTGTCGTCCGTGCGCGCGCTGGGCACCACCGGCTCACCGCTGTCGCCCGAGGCGCAGACCTGGGGCACGGAGCAGTTCAGGCGCATTGCCAAAACCGAAGCGCAACAGGACATCTGGTGGTGCAATATTTCCGGCGGCACGGACTTCGCGGGCGCCTTCATAGGCGGCAACCGCGAGCTGCCGCAGGTGCCTGGCGAGATGCAGTGCCGCCTGCTCGGCTGCGCGGTCGAGGCCTGGAACGAGCAGGGCCAGCCGGTGATCGGCGAGGTCGGCGAGCTGGTCTGCAGCCAGCCGATTCCCTCGATGCCGCTGTACTTCTGGGGCGATACCGGCAACGCGCGTTATATCTCGAGTTATTTCGACATGTACCCCAATGTCTGGCGCCACGGCGACTGGCTCAAGATCACGCCCTCGGGCAGCTGCATCATCTACGGCCGCTCCGACGCCACCATCAACCGACACGGCCTGCGCATGGGCACCAGCGAGCTGTACAGCGCGGTCGAGGCGCTGCCGGAGGTGATCGACTCCATGGTGGTGGACCTGGAGTATCTGGGGCGCGAAAGTTACATGCCGCTGTTTGTGGTGTTGCGCGAGGGCGTGGCCCTGGACGATGCGATGAAGGCCAGGCTCAACAACGCGATCAAGACAGCGCTGTCGCCGCGTTTTGTGCCCAACGAAATTTTCCAGGTGCCGGAGATCCCGCGCACCCTGTCGGGCAAGAAGCAGGAACTGCCGATCAAGAAACTGCTGCTGGGCCAGCCCATCGAGAAGGTGGTCAATCGCGACGCGATGGCCAACCCCGGTTGCCTGGACTGGTACGTTGCGTTTGCGCAGCGGCGTGCCAGCGCCGCCTGAAGCTTCCTGCGAGCGCAGGTCGGCTCAGGCCGGCTTGCGGTTGACCAGCACGATGCCGAGCGCCACCAGCACCAGCGCCGCCAGCAGGCTGGGCGTGGCGGCTTCCTTCAGCCACAGCGCACCGAACAGCAGCGCAAACAGCGGCGTCAGAAACACGAAGACGGAAATTTTGGTCGCCGGATAACGGCCCAGCATCCACATCCAGGCGAGGTAGCTGGCGAACGCGCCGACCACTGTCTGCAGCACCAGCGAGGTGAGGGCAAACGGGCTGAAACTCCATGACCAGCGCTCGCCCAGCGCCAGCGACAGCAGCGGCAGGGTGACGGTGCTGACGGCCACCTGGTAGAACAGCAGTTTTTCCGGCGAGACCCTGGCCAGCGACGAGGCCCGGATCACCACCGTGGTCAGGCCCCACAACATGCCGGCCACCAGCGCCATCACGTCGCCAACCCAGGTCGGCGCGCCGGCGGCACTGAAACCCTCGCGCAGCGCAAAGGCCACTGCCGCAAAAGCGCAGGCCAGGCCCACCCACTGCACCGGCCGCAGCGTTTCGGACTTCACCCAGATCGGCAGCAAGGCCGCCACCCAGAACGGCGAGGTGTAGAGAAACACCGTGAGCCGCGACGCGCTGGTGTATTGAAGGCCCACATACAGGCAGGCAAACTCGCCCGCGAACAGCGCGCCCGCCAGCAGCCCCGCGCGCAGCGAACCATCCGCGCTGAACAGCTTGACGCCGCGCCAGGCGCACCACAGCCAGAGCAGCACGGTGGCGCCGGCAAAACGGATGGCGGCCTGGAAGGCCGGCGCCACCTCGGCCAGCGTGGCCTTGACCAGCACCTGCTGGAAACCCCAGAACAGGCAGCAGGCCAGCAGCAGGGAAATGGACAGGGTGTCGAGGTGGGTTTTGCGTGCGCTCATGCGTGGCCGAAGGTTGCAGCAGGGGCTGTCAAAGCGGATGCTCGGTGTAGAAGCGGCCGCCGTGAAACAGCAGCGGTGCGGCGCCGGCGCGATGGCTGCAGCGTTCGACCTCGCCGACAAAAATCACGTGGTCGCCTTCCTCATAGCGGCTGCGGTTGAAACATTCAAAGGTGGCCGCTGCACCGGCCAGCAGGGGCGAGCCGCCGGCACCTTCGGTCCAGGCGACGCCGTCCCAGCGGCCTTCGCGTTTGGCTGCAAAACGCTCGGCCAGTCCTTTCTGGTCGGCCGCCAGGATGTTGATGGCGTAGTGCGAGCCGGTACTCAGCGCCGGCATGGAGCCGGCCGCCTGCGCCAGGCTCCAGAGCACCAGCGGCGGCTCCAGCGAGACCGAGTTGAAGGAGTTGGCCGTCAGCCCGACCAGCTCGCCACTGGCTGCACGCGCGGTGACGATCGTGACGCCGGTGGCAAACATGCCGAGGCAGGCGCGGAACTCGCGCGGTGAAAAACTGGGGTGGCTGGCCCGGCGCAGGGCAGTGGGAGGCGTCATGGGGCTAATTTACCCCAATGCCCCGCGTCGGGCGGGTGGCCGGCCGCCAGGCGCCGCGCGTAAAATCGCGGTATGCGTCCATCCAGCACCGCGGTCTTTCTGGCAGCTTCTTTTTTGATAGCGGCTGGCGCACAGGCTGCGGGGCCTTGCGATGATTTTGTTCGCAAGCTTCCGAATCTCAGGCGCAGCCTCTGCGAGGCCGCCCAGTTGCAGCCCACGGCTGCCCGCTCGGTCAGGGGGCAGACCCTGTGGAAGCGCGATGTCAAGCCCGAGGATGTGCGCCAGCGCGTGCTGGTGCTGGGCGCGATTCATGGCGACGAGTTGTCGTCGGCCTCGGTAGCCCTGCACTGGATTGGCCTGGCCGAGGAAACAGCGGCGCCCTGGTCGCAGGCCATCCACTGGCGTTTCATACCGGCCCTCAATCCCGACGGGCTGCTGTCCAGCCCGCCGCGCCGCGTCAACGCCAACGGTGTCGATCTGAACCGCAACTTTCCGACGCCGTTCTGGGAGCGTGACGCCAGGGAGTACTGGGAAAAGCGCACCCGCAAGGACCCGCGCCGCTGGCCGGGCACCAAGCCCCTGTCCGAGCCGGAGTCGCGCTTTCTGCACCAGGAGATGCAGAGCTTCAAGCCCCACCTGATCGTCAGCATCCATGCGCCCTACGGCGTGCTCGACTTCGACGGCCCGTCGGTCCCGCCCTCCAAACTGGGGCGGCTGTACCTGGACCAGGTCGGTATTTTTCCGGGCTCGCTGGGCAATTACGGCGGAGTGCACAAGGGCGTGCCGGTGGTCACCATCGAACTGCCGAATGCGATGCGCACACCGCTGGACGCCGAGATGCGCCAGATGTGGCTGGACCTGCTGCGCTGGATGACCGAGCGTGTGCCTGCGGGCACCCCCGAGGCGTCGTCGCGCACGCCCTGACGCCCACGCCGGGCCGCGCCGGCCCGTATCGCCGCCCTTCCATCAATGATAAAAACGGGCTGCAGCCCTTTCGCAGTGTGCGCTTATTGCTATTGAATTGATAGCTTTCATCCACGCCAGGCGGCCTGTCCTCAGCGCTTGAGCCGGTCGTAGGCCTTGTCCATGGGCGCGCTTTTGCCGGTGTCCTGCAGGCCCCGGCGCAGATCGCGACTGGCTTGCTGCACTTGCGGATCGGGCTGTGCATCGGTCATGTCGGTGGACTGGTCGCGCTCATGCGGTAGCGCGAGACTGGCTTCGTCCGATGCATCGGCTGGCGTTTCTGCGCGCCCGGGCCGCGAGCGTCCTGCGGCCGGTGTCTTGACGGGCATGCCCTCACTCTGGCCGGGCTGGTCGGCGGCCTGTTTCCGGGCGGACGGGCTGGGCTGTTTGGACGGGTTGGACGGATCAGGAAGCGGGCTGGCCACAGGCGTTCTTTCTTTTGCAACAAGGGATTCAGCGACCACTGTGCTGCTTCACCCGCAGGCGTTTTGTCAGCCTGTTCAGCGTCCGGGTGTAGGAGGACGGCCGGCGGGTGACCGGCGGGTGGTCATGGGCAAGCCAAAGTACTACGATGGCGCCAAGGTCTCAACCTGCCGGCTTCGCAACGAAGAATGGCCCGCAAGGACCCCCAGGCCAGCGAAGGCGCAAAGGAATGGAATGGTAAGTTCGTTGGGGCTTCGCGCCCGTCTGGTGTTGTTGATTGTGGTGGCGCTGCTGCCGGTGCTTGGCCTGTTTGCCTGGGCGGCCGCCAGCAAGCAGAGCGATGCCCTGAAGCTGGCGCGCTCCACACTGCAATCCCAGGCGCTGCTGACCGCAGCCAGCCAGCAGCCGCAGGTCGAAGCGATCAAACAGCTTCTGGGCGATCTGGCCAGCGCGCCCTCCGTCAAGGGCCGGCTGCCGGGCCTGTGCAACGAGTACCTGCGCAATTTGCATGCAATGCATCCGCAGTACACCGATCTGGGGGTGGTGGCGCTCGACGGCACCGTGTTGTGCCACTCCGAAGCGTCCCTGGTGGGCGCCGATGCCAGCGCCCGGCCTTTTTTCAAGCGGGTCATGGCCAGCCGCCAGTTTTCAATCGGTGAATATGGCACGGGCAGGCGCAGCGGCCAGGCGGGGGTTGGTTTTGCGGCACCCGTCCATGACAACACCGGGGTGCTGAGCGGGGTGGTCTTTGTCGCGCTCAGCGTGCAGGCCTTTGCGCCCCTGCTGGCGCAGGGGGCACCGGTGGCAGGGGCCAGCGTGGTGCTGACCGACCGCAAAGGCACCATCCTGGCCGCCCAGCCTGCAACTGCCGGCGCGGTCGGCAGCCTGCAGACCGATGCGACCATCCGGGCCTTTTTGCAAGCCCCGCGCGTAGGCGTCGAGGAGGCACCGGATGCCGGCGGGGAGCAGCGTGTGTACGCCTTTGCCCCGGTGAGCGGCACGGCGGACGGCGCGCTGTTTGTGGCTGTCAGCATGACGCGCGCGCTGATCGCCGCTGAACCGGCGAAAGCGCTGGCGCTGGAACTGGGCATCCTGCTGGCCGCCGCCCTGTTTGGCATGGCCTGCGCCTGGGTCATGGGCAAGCGCCTGATCGTCAACCCGGCCAATGCCATGCTGCATGAAGCCGACGAACTGGCCAGCGGCAACCTCGCGGCCCGGGTTGAGCTCGGCCCGCTTTACCAGGGAGAGCTCGGGCATCTCGCGCGAACCTTCAACCGCATGGCTGCATCGCTGGAGTTGAGCCGCCAGCAGCGGGACGAATCGCTGGCCCGCATCGGCAAGGAGCGCGGCATGCTGGACCTGATCGTCAACAGCATGAGTGAAGGGGTGCTGGCGATCGATGTCGAAGGCCGCTTCCTGCTGTTCAACGCGGCCGCGAAAAAGTATTTTCCAGGCGATGGGGCAGGCAAGACGCTGGCCGAATGGCGGGCCGACCACGAGGTGGTGCTGCTGGACGGCAAGACGGTGTGTGCGCCGCAGAACCGGCCGCTGAGCCGGGCCATTCGCGGCGAGAGCGTCGACAACTGGGATGTCCTGCTGCGCCGGCCGGGCGCCAGGGACCATGTGCTGCGCAACAATGTCCGGCCCCTGCACGACGAGGCGGGGCAGCTGGTGGGCGGGCTGGTGGTGTTTACCGACATCACCGAGCGCAAGTTTACCGAGGAGCTGGTTCGCGACCAGGAACAGGTGCTGGAGCTGATTGCCTACGGCGTGCCCTTGCCGCAGTCCCTCGAGGCCATCGTGGGCCTGATCGAAGGCCGTTCCGCCAACAGCCTGTGTTCGATTTTGCTGCGCGAGGGCACGCGCCTGCGCCATGGCGCAGCGCCCAGCCTGCCGGCCGCCTTCAGCCGGCAGATCGACGGGCTGGAGATCGGCGAAGGCGCCGGCGCGTGCGGGACGGCGGCGTTCCGCAAAAAACCGGTGGTGGTTGAGCGCCTGGTCAGTGATCCGCTGATGCGCAACTACCGCGAGCTCGGACGCGAATTCGATCTGCAGTCCTGCTGGTCCACGCCGGTTCTTTCTGCAGCGGGCGAGGTCCTGGCCACCTTCGCGATCTACCATCACACGCCGTACACGCCCCAGCCGGCGGACCAGGACCTGGTGGACACGGCCGTGCGGCTGGCGCGTATTGCGATCGAGCGGGCGCGTGCCGAGGCGGCGCTGCTGGGGAGCAAGGCGCGTTTTCGGGAACTCGCGGAAAACATCAAGGACGTGTTTTACAACCGCGACTTTGCCAGCGGACGTTTTCTCTACATCAGCCCGGCCTATGAGACCTTGTGGCATCGTCGCCCGGAAGAACTGTACGCGGCACCCGACTCCTACCGCGAGTCCATCCATCCCGACGACCGGGAGGCGGAAGCGAAGACCAAACACCGGCAGGCGACGGGTGCGGCCACGGACGTGGAGTACCGGATTGTCCGGCCGGATGGCGAGGTGCGCTGGATTCGCGACCGTTCCTACCCCGTCCTCAACGACGCCGGCGCGGTGGAGCGCATTGTCGGCACCGCGCGTGACGTGACCGGCCGCAAACGGGCGGACCGCGAACTGGCGCGGACCAACCGGGCGCTGCAAATGCTCAGCAGCTGCAACCAGGCACTGACCCGCATCGAGGACGAAGCCGAACTGTTGCTGCAGGTGTGCCGGCTGGCGGTGGAGGTGGGCGGCTACCGGATGGCGTGGGTCGGTTATGCGCAGGACGATGCGGTCCGCAGCATCCAGCCCATGGCCCACGCCGGCCACGAAGCGGGCTACCTGTCCAGGGTCAGGCTGACCTGGGATGCCGACCAGCCCACCGGGCGCGGGCCGGCCGGCCAGACCATACGCAGTGGACAGCCCCGCGTCAGTGAAGACATCACGCAGGGCGACAACCAGTTTTTCTGGAGTGATATTGCAACCGAGTGCGGCTATCGCAGCGCGGTGTTCCTGCCCCTGCGCGACGCCAACCATACTTTCGGACTGCTGGGCCTGTACTCGGATTCGGTGGAAAAACTCGCTGGCGATGAAATCAAGCTGTTGCAGGACATGGCTGATAACCTGGCTTTCGGCATTGGGAGCCTGCGCGCCCGGCTGGAGCGCCAGCGCAGCCAGGAGGCAGCGCGTCTGGCGGCGGCCCAGGTGCGCGAGCAGGCCTCGCTGCTCGACCGTGCGCAGGATGCGATCATGGTGCGCAACCTGGACAGAACCCTGCGTTTCTGGAACAAGGGCGCCGAGCGTCTCTACGGCTGGACCTCCGGCGAGGTGCTTGGCAAAACCATGGACGAATACATGTACCGCAGCCCGCAGGTGCTGATCGACGCCATGAATCAGACCCTGGCCAGTGGTGGGGACTGGAACGGCGAGCTGGAGCAGGTGGCGAGGGACGGCTCACCCATCAGCGTCGAGGCGCGCTGGACCGTGGTGCGGGATGGGCAGGGCCGGGTCAACGGCGTGCTGGGCATCAACACCGATATCCGCGAACGCAAGCGGGCGCGCGAAGAAATCCTGCAACTCAATGCCAGTCTGGAAGACCGGGTGCAGCAGCGCACCGGGCAACTGGAGTTTGCCAACAAGCAGCTCGAGGCCTTTTCCTATTCGGTGTCGCATGACCTGCGCACACCGCTCAGCTCCATTGGGGGATTCAGCACCCTCCTCGTGCGGGAACTGGAGGGCGGCGCAGCAAGCGAACGCAGCAGGCATTACCTGGCCCGCATCCGTGCCGGCGTGGTGCAGATGGGTGAACTGATCGATGCCCTGCTGTCGCTGGCCCAGGTTTCGCGTACCAGCCTGCACTGGGAGACTGTTGACCTGAGCACCCTGGCGCAAAAGATACTGGAGGGTTACCACGAGCGAGAGCCCGGCCGCGCGGCCCTGCTCGACATCCAGCCGGAACTGCTGGCCCAGGGGGATGCACGCCTGCTGCAGCAGGTGCTGGACAACCTGCTGGGCAATGCCTGGAAGTTCAGCAGCCGGCAGCCGCAATCCCTGATCGCGTTCAGGCGAGAGCAAGGTGCGGGCGGCGAGGCGGTGTACGTGGTGCGGGACAACGGGGCGGGGTTTGACATGGCCTATTCCGAGAAGCTGTTCGGCGCTTTCGAGCGGCTGCACGACGTCTCGGAGTTTGCCGGAACCGGCATTGGCCTGGCGACGGTGCACAGAATCATCACGCGTCACGGCGGGCGGGTGTGGGCCGAGTCCGCGCCGGGGCACGGGGCCGCGTTTTATTTCACCCTGGGCGACGCGCCTGCCGGGGGCCTGGATGCCTCCTGAACGCCCTGCGGCTGCAAGGTCTCGCGCAGCTTGTCTGCCTTGTCGGCATCAAATGCGCCTTCGGCGCGCGCCAGCACCTCGCCCTGCCGGTTGATCACCACCGCATAGACCTCGTCGGTTCCGCGCAGGCCGGCGGAGCGGACAAAACGCTCGCGGTCGGTGAACACCGGCATCAGCCGCGCACGCTCGGCGTCCGCTGGGTAGCTGCGCAGGAGTTTGGTCTCGATGGCGCGGCGTGCGGCGGTACTGCCCGGGTCATTGAGAACCGGCATGCGCAGCCAGGCGATCGAGGCGTCGGCATGGAGGTCCAATCCCTGGATCCAGCCGTCGATGTGGGCACGCTGGCTGCTGTGGAAAGTGATGAGGGCCAGTGTGCGTTCGGCCGGCAGGCCGCCGGGCACGACCATGGCCTGCTGGTTCAGGGTGCGTGCCATGAACGAGGGCAACTGGCCCATGACGCTGCTGTCATTGGGCGCGGCTACCGCCAAAGCCAGGGCAGCAGAGACGGCCAGCAACCAGGCCAGAGAGCCGGTCCAGGTGGTTTTCATGGTCGCGTGCTCCATCAAGAACAAACAGGGTCAGAACCACGCAAGATACATGCGCGCCACCAGGCAAGGCGCAGCGATTGGGAACAAAACGTCCTAAACCGTAAGGTTCTATTGTGACTGTGAGGTAGAAAATAAAGCGGCTACTACTGAATCAGACGCAAGCGGCTAAAATATCGGCATGAGCACCACCCCTTCTACCGCGCCGGCCCTCAAGGCCAGACCCGCCGCGCATGGCGGCCCCAAAATCTCTTTCAAGGCGCAAATGCTGGCCGCCCGGGAGGACGCCATCGTGCAGGCGGTCAACCGGCTGCTGGCGGAAAAAGGCTTCGACCTGATGACGGTGGACGAGGTGGCTGCCGATGTGGGCATTGCCAAGGCCAGTCTTTACAAGCATTTCCCCAGCAAGGAAGACCTGGCCGCGGCGGCCATGGTGCGCGTGGTGGGGCTGGCGCAGGCCTTTCTGGCCAGTTTGCCCCCGGATGCCCAGCCCCTCGCGCAGCTCAAGGCGATGGTGCGCTGGATGCTTCAATTGCAGCTGGCCGGCGAAATGCCTTCACTGCCGCACCAGAACTCCAGCCTGCGCACCACGCTGATGAACAACAAGGCCTACCTCGACGGGCTCGTGCGCATCAGCGACCAGATCGGCGGCTGGATAGAACGTGCGCAAAAAGACGGATCCCTGAGCGCCGGCATTCCACCGATCATGGTGCTCTACACCTTGTACGCCCGCGCATGCGACCCGGTGCTGGAGTTTCTGCGGGCTGGCGGCCAGCACAGTGATGAAGAGATCATCGAGCTGGTGATTCGCACCTGCTTCGAGGGGCTTTGCGCGCGTTAAAGACCTGCAAATCCGACTGTCCTGGCAGTATTCGCAAAAGCCGGGATTTGCATTACATTGTGTAACTCTTTTGTGTCTGTTGCTCCCCATGGGTCAGCCTTCCTGCCGGGGGAAACCCCGGTCCAACCCATGAAGTCGCCCGCTTTGCGCATGAACCCGGCCAGATCGGCGCCCGACGTGGCCGCGCTGCCCGTCTGCGCCTCGCGGGTGTTGCCGGACCGGCCATGACCCGTCAGCTGGCGTCTTCGGATTCCCAGTCCATCCGAAGCCGGCGCCTGGCGATGGCCATGGCGGGACTGGCCCTGGTGCTTGGCCTGCTTTTTACCGGGGCGGGCGTTTTCCTGGTGAACAACACGTTTCAGAGCCAGGCCAGGGAGCATTTCGACCGGCTGGCCGACCGTGTCCAGACCGATGTGCAGGACCGCCTGAACGCCCCGCTGCGTGGTCTGCGCGGCGCCGCCGGTGTTTATGCGGCCAGCAACTCGGTCGAGCGGGCCGAGTTTCGCGCCTATGTGCAGTTCAGCGAGCTGGGACGCGATTTTCCGGGCGTGCGGGGGTTCGGGTTCATGGCCCGGGTTCTGCGGGAGGATCTGGATCGTTTCGTGGCCGCCGAACGTGCCGACGAGGAACCTGCCTTTGCCATCAGCACGATGCCCGGCACGCCGGCCACCAGCAATGCGCCCGACCTGTATGTGGTGAAGTTCATGGAACCCCAGGCCCGGAATCAGGCGGCATTGGGCCTGGACGTCGGGGCAGACCCGGTACGCCGCGAGGCCATCGAACGTGCCGTGGCGACGGGCGAACCCACGCTGACCAGAAAAACCACCCTGGTGCAGGACCAGCAGCAAAGCCCGGGGTGGGTTTATCTGTTGCCGGTTTACCGCACGGGGGGGGACCCCAGCACGCCAGCGCAACGCCAGGCGCTCCTGACCGGGGTGCTGTTTGCACCCATGCTGGTCAGCGAGGTGTTGCAGGGGGCGGCCGAGGCCGCCCAAGGGCAGGCAGATTTCGAGCTTTTTGACGCTGAACCGCTGAACGCGCAGACGCTGGTTTACGGCCTCGACGGGCATCTGGCGGCCGGCCGGGGTACCCCCGTGCCGGACCACGGCGCCGGGCGTCTGTTTTCTTCCTCCCGGCCGGTTTTGGCCGGTGGCCGCACCTTGACCCTGCGTGTCAGCTCCACACCTGCGTTTGAAGCCGAGGCGGCCAGCCTCATGCCGGCCTTGCTCGGACTCAGCGGGGTCCTGCTGAGCCTGCTGCTGGCCTTGTGCATCTGGCTGCTCGGCAGCAGCCGGGCCCGGGCGCTGTCCGTGGCCCAGCGCATGACGCTGGACCTGGCGCACGAGCAGCAGCGCCTGCTCAGCATCGTGGAGGGGACCAATGTCGGCACCTGGGAGTGGAATGTGCAGACCGGGGAAACCCGCTTCGACGAACGCTGGGCGGCCATCACCGGCCACACGCTCGACGAGATGCTGCCCCTGAACATCCAGACCTGGCGCGCCCTGACCCATCCCGGGGATCTGCTCCACGCCGATGGACTGCTCAAGCAGCACTTTGCCGGCAGGACGCCCTACTTCGACTGCGAGGTGCGGCTGCGCCACAAGGAGGGCCGCTGGATCTGGGTGCTGTCGCGCGGCCGCGTCTGTGCATGGGTCGGCGACCGTCAGCCGGCGCTGATGGCGGGCACCCTGATGGACATCACCGAACGCCAGACCGCCCAGCTGGCGCTGCGCAACAGCGAGGAGCATTTTCGCCAGCTGTTTGAAACCAGCCTGGAATGCATTTTGCAAACCCGCCCGGACGGACAGGTGCTCAATGCCAACGCCGCCGCCTGTGCGCTGTTTGGCATGAGTGTGGAGGAGCTGCGCGAGCGCGGCCGGGGCGGGCTGGTGGACCCCGGCGACACACGCTTGCAGGCCCTGCTCGACGAACGCCAGCGCGAAGGAAAAGCGCGCGGCGAGCTGCGCATGCTGCGCGGCGACGGAACGGCCTTCGAGTGCGAGCTCTCGTCGTCGATATTCCTGGATTCGAGCAACGCGCCCTGCGCCAACATTGTTTTGCGCGACATCACAGCGCGCAAGCTTTCGGAAGCGCGCATCGCTCGGCTCAACGCTGAACTGGAACAGCGGGTGGGACGGCGGACAGCCCAGCTCGAAGCGTCCAACCGGGACTTGCAGGAGTTTGCCCACTCGGTGGCCCATGACCTGCGCCAGCCCTTCATTGCGATTGGCGGCTTCAGCGGCTTGCTCGAGCGCCGGGTGACGGACGACCGCGCCAGGCATTACATCAACCGCATCAAGGCCGGCGTGAGGCAGGCCGGGGAGCTGACGGAAGCCCTGCTGGCGCTGGCCAACTTGTCTCGCGTGCAGTTGCGCGTGCAGGCGGTGGACCTCAGTGCCATCGCGCACAGTGTGATGGACAGCCTGCAGCAGGAAGAGCCCGCGCGCGCGCGCCGCATCCTCATCCAGGAGGGCCTGGTGGTGCAGGCCGATGCGATGCTGCTGCGGGTGGTGATGCAGGAGCTGCTGGGCAATGCCTGGAAATTCACGTCGCGGCAGACACACACCGAGATCAGTTTTGGCCTGCAGCTGGCGCCGGCTGCAGGCACGCAAGCCGTCTACGTGGTCAGCGACAACGGCGAAGGCTTCGACATGGCCCACGTCGACAAGCTGTTTCGCAGTTTCCAGCGTCTGCACGCTCCGCAGGACTTCCCCGGCGTGGGGGTGGGGCTGGCGAACATCCAGCGCATCATTGCGCGCCACGGCGGGCAGATCTGGGCAGAGTCGGCCCGCGGCGCGGGGGCACGCTTCTTCTTCACGCTGGGCAGCCCCGGGATGTGAGTTTTTCGGGGCGTCGCTATGGTTTTGATAGCTGTTTGCGCCCGCAGGATATGGGCTAAGCTCCGATTCTGATCAATAAATCGGGTTTGAATCCGTCCTGTTCACCCTTGCGGGCATAACCGAGCGGATTGGCCACCACCCGGCAGCCGTTGCTGACGTAGTCGTTGGGGCAATGCAGGTGGCCGTGCAGCCACAGCTGCGCCTGCGCCAGCAGATCGTCCAGCGCATTGCAGAACCCCGCCGTGCCGGGCGCCAGGCCGTAGCGCGGGTCGCCGCTGAGCAGGCTGGGCGCAAAGTGCGTGACGACCACGGTCGGGCCGTCAAAGGGGACGGCCAGCGCCTGCCGCAGCCAGGCCTGGCTTTGCAGGCCCAGTTCGCGCACGGCGTCGGCCAGCATGGGCTGGCCTTGCTGGAAGGCGTGGTTCTTCTGGAGGTAAAAGTTGGCAGCGCGAAAGGCCTTGTCACGCGCCTTGAGGACTTCCCCCGTTGTCAGGCTGCCGTCGGCCGCCTGTGCGGCGGTCAGGGCATCAAAGTCGGTCCACAAGGTGCAGCCGACAAAACGGACGCCCTGCCACTCCACGACCTCGCGTTCCAGCCAGACCAGGCCCAGCCGCGCACAGGTCTCGCGCAGGCGCGTGTGCGTGGCCTCGAAGTCCTGCCCGTCGTATTCATGATTGCCGGGGAGGAAAAAAACCGGCGTGGGCCAGGCCGCGCCGCCTTGCGCCACCGGCAGGGGAGAAAAGCGGGCGAGTCCGAAGTCGCCGTCGTCCAGCATGTCGGCCAGCAGTGATCCCGGCTGGTAGGAACCGATATCGCCCGCCAGCACCAGCAGGTCCGCCCCCGGGACGGGCTGGGCCACGAAATGCGGATTGGATTCAAGGTGCAGGTCGGACAGAAGCTGGATGTTCACCTGCTGATTGTGCAGGAAGCCTGTTTCGGCAACGGTTGGCGGCGATTTTTAGGCCCGGGACAAGGCCACGGGGCCCCAGGAGGTCGGAAACGTGCGCCTATGTCGGTTGGCGGGGCAACTATGCGTTTTATGCATGGGTATCGGCCTGCTTTGGGCTTGCAACCCTAGGGAAAACCCTTAATGTAGAGGTATCGCAATTTTTCGCCACAGGTTGGCGTCAAGACATGTACACCCTTCTTTCGCAGGTTTTCCGTTTTCTTCCTTTTCCCCGCGCCGTGGCGCCAGTTCACGGCGTGGCACACAACCTGATGGAACGTGCCGAAGCCCGGGCCGGCCGCAACCCGCAGCAGGCCCAGGAACTGCGCCGTGCGGCGCGCGCTTACCTCAGCGTGGTCCGCTGATACGTCCTGACGGTTCACGCCAGCGATCCGCGGTGGACGCCAGGGCTGGCCGAGTGATGCCCCGACCGGCAGCGTCAGCCTGAAAAGGCCTTGTCGGCGGAGCGCACCAGGGCTTGGCGCAGCCAGACATGGGCGCCGTGCTGCTGGGAGCGGCGGTGCCATACCGCATCGACATGCACCGGCGACACGTCAAAGGGCAGGGGCCGCAACACCAGCTGTTCGGCGATGCCTGTGACCCGCACGAAGTGGCGGGGCAACACGGTGAGCAGGTTGGAGTTGGCGACCACCCGGCCGGCCGTGAAAAACTGGTTGACGGTCAGCACCACCTTGCGTTTGCGGCCCAGCGAAGCCAGTGACTCGTCAATAAACCCGTAAGGGCGGCCGGAAAAGCTCACCAGCATGTGGCGCGCAGCGCAAAACCGGTTCAGCGTGAAAGGGCCGGTGGCCAGCGGATGGCCGGCGCGCATCACACACACATATTCGCCGTCATACAGCCGCTGGTGCAAAAAAGGCATGACGTCTCCGCTCTGGGCGCGGGCCGTCAGGTCCGCCAGCACGGAGGGAAAGTAGCCGATCGCCAGATCGCAGGTTTCCTCGTCAAGGAGTTTGCGCGGATCGCGTGTTGTCAGCGGCACCACGCGGATGGACACCCCCGGCGCCTCGTGTTCCAGGATGTCCACCAGCCCCGGTATCAACTCGGCTGCCGTTGCGTCGGCCATGGCCAGCACAAACGTGGAATGGGCCTCGCCGGGCACAAACGTGCTGGGAATCAGCGACTCCTGCAGCTGTTGCAGCGCCTCACGCACGGCCGGCCAGATCGCGAGTGCGCGCGGCGTGGGTGCCATGCCCTGGCCGCTGCGCTGCACCAGCTCGTCGCCCAGCGTCTCGCGCAGGCGGCGCAGCGCATTGCTGACGGCGGGCTGCGTCAGCGACAGGTTGCGCGCCGCCCGCGTGAGGCTGCGCTCGGCCATGACCTCGTCAAACACGCGAAGCAGATTCAGGTCCAGGGTACGGAAGTTCGGTGGAGTCACGATTTTTCCTGATTCAAGGCAAGTTATCACTGTTGTGAATAGATTGCATCATAAAGATAAAGTTGAATAGCATGAGTGTTAACCCTAATATCCCTCTGTGCCCAAACCAATATCGGTGGTGGCACTCATCAGGGGAACCATCATGACCAGTTTTGTCAACATCAAATATCCCGCCGAACATCCCGGTGTGGCACGTTTTGAGTCGGCCGTGGGTGCGGCTCGCCAACTGCGCGACGGCTTTGACAGCACCCGGGGCTTGGCGGGTCTGCTGCTGGCAGCCATCGTCGCGGCCATGGTGGTGGTGGCTGACCAGCTCGTCGAGAACTGGGCCGAAGGCCATTTGCTGGTGGCTTGGGTTGCCATGTGGGCGGTCGCCTTCTCCGTGATCGCTCTTTTTGCCGGGACGGCCCGCCACTTGGCGGCGCGTGTGCTCGCGGCACTGGACGCTTGGTCCAGCGCCATTGCCCAGGCGCGTGCCGATGTCCGGCTGTGGGAAGCCGCCAAGGCGGATCCCCGTGTGATGGCCGACCTGCAGGTCGCCATGGCGCGCCAGGAAGTCTCGGACGAAGTGGTCAGCGTGCCGCCTGTCGTTGCCGCAGCAGCGGTCAAGGCGCGGGAAGACAAGCCCATCGACCTGGGTAGCCGCGTGTTGCGCGCCTACCCCAGCTACTACATCTGAGTTGCCGGGCGCGCTTACCGCGCCTGCGTTGCCACAAAAAAAGCCACCCGGTCGGGTGGCTTTTTTGCGTCCGGGCGGCTTGCCCGACAGGCTCTTGGGGGCGCAACGCAGATCATGCGCCGCGCCCGGACTCGTCCGGGGGCCGGTCAGGCCGCCAGACGGCGCTCAATCGCGGCTTTGGTCTCCCCCAGCTCTTTCGGCAGGTGATGTTCGAGTTGCTTGAACAGGTCGGTGTGCAGTTTCAGCTCTTCAGTCCAGGCGGCCTTGTCGATGCTGGTCACGGTGTTGAACTGCTGGGCGCTGAAGTCCAGGCCGGCCCAGTTGATTTCGGCGTACTGCGGTGCAATGCCGAAAATGGTGTCCTGGCCCTTGGCCTGGTCTTCGAGGCGGTCGATCATCCACTTGAGCACGCGCATGTTCTCGCCATAACCTGGCCAGACGAACTTGCCCGCCTCGTCCTTGCGGAACCAGTTCACGCAGAAGATCTTGGGCAGGGTGTGGCCCAGGCTTTCGAGCTTGCGCTCCATGTCCAGCCAGTGCTGGAAGTAGTCGCTCATGTTGTAGCCGCAGAAAGGCAGCATGGCAAACGGGTCGCGGCGCACGACACCCATCTGGCCGACGGCGGCGGCCGTGGTTTCCGAGCCCATTGTGGCGGCCATGTAAACCCCTTCCATCCAGCTGCGCGCCTCGGTGACCAGCGGCACGGTGGTGGAGCGGCGGCCACCGAAGATGAAGGCGTCAATCGCCACGCCGTCCGGGTTGTCCCATTCCGGGTCGAGTGCCGGGTTGTTGATCGCCGCCACCGTGAAACGGGCGTTGGGGTGCGCGGCCTTGGCACCGGTTTCTTTCGCGATCTGCGGTGTCCAGTCCTTGCCCTGCCAGTCGATCAGGTGGGCCGGCAGGCTGCCGCCGTCTTTTTCCATGCCTTCCCACCAGACATCGCCGTCGTCCGTCAGCGCCACATTGGTGAAGATGACGTTCTTGTCCAGGCTCGCCATGCAGTTCGGGTTGGTGTGGAAGTTGGTTCCGGGGGCCACGCCAAAGTAGCCCGCTTCCGGATTGATGGCGTACATCTTGCCGTCGGCATGCGGCTTGATCCAGGCGATGTCGTCGCCAATCGTGGTGACCTTCCAGCCGTCAAAGCCGGCTGGCGGCACCAGCATCGAGAAGTTGGTCTTGCCGCAGGCGCTCGGGAAGGCCGCTGCCACGTGGTATTTCTTGCCCTGGGGGTTGGTCACGCCCAGGATCAGCATGTGCTCGGCCAGCCAGCCCTGGTCTCGGCCCATGTTCGAGGCAATCCGCAGCGCAAAACATTTCTTGCCCAGCAGCGCGTTGCCGCCGTAGCCCGAACCATAAGACCAGATTTCCCGCGTCTCGGGGTAATGCACGATGTACTTGGTCTTGTTGCAGGGCCAGGTCACGTCCTTCTGCCCTTCGGCCAGCGGTGCGCCCACGGTGTGCACACAGGGAACGAACGCGCCGTCGACGCCGAGCACGTCGAACACTGCCTTGCCCATGCGTGTCATGATCTTCTGGTTCACCGCGACGTAGGCGCTGTCGGTCAGTTCAATGCCGATGTGGGCGATGTGTGATCCCAGCGGACCCATGCTGAAGGGCACCACATACATGGTGCGGCCCTTCATGCAGCCGTCAAACAGCGGCTGCAGCGTACTGCGCATTTCGGTCGGTGCCATCCAGTTGTTGGTCGGGCCGGCGTTTTCCTTGTCGGCCGAGCAGATGTAGGTGCGGTCTTCCACGCGTGCGACGTCGCTCGGGTCGGAACAGGCCAGGAAGCTGTTGGGTCGCTTGGCTTCGTTGAGCTTTTTGAAGGTGCCGGCGTCGACCAGTTGCTGGCACAGGCGCTGGTACTCGGCGTCGCTGCCGTCGCACCAGTAAACATTGTCCGGTTTGCACAGTGCAGCCATGTCGGCCACCCAGGCAATGAGCCTGGCGTTCTTGACATAACTCGGTGTGTTCAGGTTCAGCCCTTGCATCGCGGGGTGGTTCATCGAAAAGCTCCAAAGTTAAAAAGCGTCATTTCGGAAAACGCCGGCCCGCGGGCAGCAGGGCTGTGGCCGCGAGGCGTTTGTCGAAATAAGGCTTGCGGGCGCGCATCACACAAGGCTTCGACCAGCCGGACAAAAGGCACGGCCTGCGATCGGCAAGTCCTGGTCTGCAGGCGGGCCACAGTCTGGATGTGCTGTGGGGTCAAAGTCGAAAAAGCAGTTTGTGGCATGCATTTCGGGCTTCCATGGGCCTGCCGGAGAAGCCATTTTAAGAACATCGGCATGGGTTCCATGGGCGTTACAGGCAAAAGATATGCAGAACCTGCATGACTTTATGCATATCAACCGGAAGGGTTCGAACAGTCGTGACCTGGAGGCGCTGAATGCAGTCGCTGAGGTTTTGCCTGGCGGAAAGCCGGAACCCATGTGTGCCTGGGCCTGCGGACGGGGGTACTGCGCCAGATGGTGCCTGGTACGGCGGATATGCGGTTGTAGCGCGTAGGTCGCCATCCGAAAGGGGAAAGGCTGAAAGCGCGAAATTGCGGGAGAGTGGGTGCGGGCTAGCACGTCATCTAGAATCCGGAAGCTGAGGCTGTCTCAGGCCCAGCAGACCCTGCCCATTTCGAAAAAATACCCATGACCCTTGATCAGCCGGTTGAATCCCCCCCAAAGCGGGTATTGCCGCAGGGACTGGATGCGATTTTTGTGATCCACGCTACCAGCTTCGTGGACAGGCGGCGATTTATAGAGGCGCAGATGCAGTCGCTGGGCCTGCCATTTGAGTTTGTGCTCGACTTTGATATCCCGACCATTCCCGAAGAGTTGAGGTTGCGCCTGTTCCGTGACGGAAGCCTTTCCCCTGCACAGCAGTCATGCGCCATGAAACATTGGCAAGCGCACAACCTGATCGTGCAAAGGAACATTTCCCGGGCGCTGGTTCTCGAGGACGACGTGATTCTTTCAAAGGAATTTTGGCCAGCGCTCAAAGGCCTGATGCGCGAGGAACTCGCGTTGGGTGATCCGCATGTCACTTTTCTGGGCTGTGGGGGGCACTACTACGTGCCACATGAACAAATCCGCGCAGGTCAATGGTTGTATCCGCGTAACCAGGGCAAGTTTGCAGACTCCTATATCGTCTCGCTGGCAACCGCGAAGAGGCGCCTGGACTGGATAGAAGCCAACGGCATCACCCAGCCGATTGACCACACCTTTGAACATATCGACCGGGTGTTGGGCACGCCTATGTTCTGGCTGGAACCGCCCGTAGTGGAGCAGGGCAGCCACAACGGGATGTTTTCATCGACACTGGAAAAATCGCACCCGCTGTGGTTTCAGGCGCTGCAGTTTCGCTGGAAGAAACTATGGCGGCGACGCCGGCACGAATAAGCGTCAACGCTCGCCAACAACTCCGAAGAACACACATTGATGATGGCTGTTTCCCGTCCGCCTCCTGCTTCGCCATCTTCGTTGACGACATGGACCCAGAATGCGGCGATATTTGCCGCTTGTGCGAATCTTTTTTCCACGGCGCTGGCGAATCTTGGTTTCGTTGTTTTCCTTCTGTTGTTTGCCTGCCTCTGTGCATCCGGTCAGCGGCGCCAACTTGACACCAGGAACTTTCCGGTGGGTGTTGCGGTAGGCATCGGACTTTACGTCGGCTGGCAAGTGGTTGGCTTGACCTATACCGATGCGCCAATGTCTTATGCCTTGAAGAATGTTTTCAGCGAACGGAAAATTTGCTACATCCTGCCACTGGCGCTGATTTTTTCTGACGCCGAGCCCAAGCGGCGGTTCTTGGCCGCCTTTCTAGGCGTGGCGACCGTGGGACTCGGGGCTTCATTCGCATTGAGCCTGGTGCCCGTACGGGACTGGGTTAGCCTGTTTCCGGCGGAAAGCTCACGAGTTGTCACGCGTCTGATATCCGAGAACACGTTTGTGTTTAGATCAAACGTCACCCAAGGCATGGTGTTTGTCATCTGCGTATTTCTGGCGCTTTGGTACTCGTGCCAGGCGCACCGGCCTGCACGGGTGTGGGCATTGCGTGCTTTGGCGTCTGCATTCGCGATCAACATAGCAACTGTGACACACGGAAGAAGCGGTTACGTGGTTTTCCTCGTGCTTGTGGTGTGGTGTTTTGCCCTATGGCGTGGATTGAAGGGTGTGGCCATGGGTGCGTTGGTTGCGCTTTTTATCGGCGCAGCAGCCTTTACGTTGTCTTCTTCTGTTCATGACCGCGTCATGCGCGGCATCGCAGAGGCGCAGAATTTTTCAACCACTACCGAAGAAACCTCTCTCGGACGAAGAATGGTGATGTATCAGACGACGCTAGGCATGATTCGTGACAATCCGCTTTTAGGCGTTGGCACAGGAGGATTCAAGCAGAGCTTCAGTGCCATCGCGGCCGAAAAGTACAGCGGGTGGCGGGCCATTCCGTTTGACGACCCACACAATCAATACCTGTTTGTTCTGGCCGAGAACGGCTTGGTCGGACTGATAACTTTCCTGCTCATGATCGGCATGATCCTGAAGTACTGCCTCAAAGGCGGCAGCATCTACGGAAAAATGGCGGCCGGATGCGTGCTCGCTTGGTGTGCCACCAGTCTGTTCAGTGGGCACTTCCGCACCTTCCCCGAAGGCCATCTGATTGCGTTCATCGTCGGAATACTGATGGTCAATCGCCCGCCTGGAACGATGGAGATCCAACCGGAACGCCAGGGCGCGTGAGCCTTGGCAGGTGCATGTCAATCAGGTGGGCTAAAACGTCAGCCGCCTCACGCGTTCTGAAGAGCCGCGCCGGGCTCAAGCCATGTAAATGGCGATAAAGGCCAACAGGAACATCAAGACACCGCCAGCGACCGGCAGCACGATGGGCATCAGCGGCACAATGGCTTCTACGGCGTCCTGTTCCTGGGCGGGCGTGGGGCTGCTGTGGGCGGCGTTGGTGGAGCGATCGGCTGGGCTTGACATGGTGGTTCCTGCAAACGGGGGAAAGTAAGTTGCACGATTTTACCTTTTTGGCCTGGACGGCCGCAAGCCGCCCGGATGGACGCGGTCCGCATAGCGGACGGAAAGCCGTTCTCCAGTCGTCCGGTGGCATTCGGGCAGCGTTATTGCAGTTCTACTCTGGAGTTATGAAGCATGCAATGTGATCTGACGCGCCGGGGCGGCGGTTTTGTTCTTGCGCTGATGCTGGGCATCTTGCCGGGCTGCGCCAGCACCGGCTCGGCCAGCCCCTCTGCGCGGCCCGTCCTGTATCCCAACGCCACGCTCCATCGCGTAGGTGACGCGCAGGGCCGTGCCGAGGCCGATGCCTGCATGGCCCGGGCTGCAGCCGCAGGATTGACACCCGCCGAGAACACCAATGCGGTGGCGCGGGGCGCCGGGGTCGGCGCGGCCACGGGCGGCGTGGCCGCCGCTGTCGGTGCCTTGATCACCGGAAGGGGCACGGAAGGGGTGCTCCGTGCCGGTGCAGGCGCCGCCGCCGTTGGCGGTTCGGCCGGTGCGGTTCAGGGCGCTTTCCGAAACGATCGGCCCAGCAGTACCTACCGCACGTATGTGCAGCGCTGCCTGGCCGACAAAGGTTTCGATGTGATTGGCTGGAACTGAACTTGGCCCTCTCGCTCCAGGTGTTATCCGTGCAACTTGCCGCCGCCCGGCGCGTCAGCATGGGCGGGCGCCAAGTGCTCACGGCCATGGGCAAGCAGGCCGTGACCGGCCCGGTGCCTGTGTTGCCTCTGGGCCTGCTCGGGGACGAGCAGGCCGACCTTTCGGTGCATGGCGGGCTCGAAAAAGCCGTTTATGCCTATCCGGCAGAACACTACCCCTTCTGGCAGGCTGCGCGCCGCGAACAGGGCCTGGACCAGATTGACGACAGCCTGCCCTTTGGTAGTCTGGGTGAAAACCTCACGCTGCAGGGGCTGCTGGAAAGCGAGGTGTGGGCCGGGGACGTGCTGAGGTTCCCACACTGCGAACTGCAGGTGCGTATTCCGCGGGAGCCCTGCTACAAATTCAATGCCGCCATGGGTTTTGCGCGGGCTTCCAGGCTGATGGCGCAGAGCGGCTTTTGCGGCTTTTACCTGTCGGTCCTGACGCCAGGCACCCTGAGCGCGGGGGAAGGCTTCGAACTTGTGCCGGGCCGGCGCAGCGTGAGCATCACCCAGCTGTTTGCCGCCAAAATGGGCAAACATCTGCGTTAGAAGACGCCCCTAGAGCAAAGCGTAGGTTGTCGTGGCGCGGCAAACACTTTTGCCGTCGTCTGCGCCGCGGATGTCGATCTCGCCAAAGGCCAGTGACTTGCCGGCGCGTATCACGCGCGCCTCGACCAGGGCGTCCTGGTTCGACAGGGGTTTGAGAAAACTGCTGTTCATCTGGACCGTGGTGCAGGGTTTGAACGCGCCAAAATGGCTGATCAGTGCGAGCACCATGGCCGTGTCGGCGGCGGCCATCATGGCCTGGCCGCAGAGCATGCCGCCGACCCGCGAGAGCTGCGGGTTCTGCGGGAGGCGCAAGGTCACGCCCTGGCTGTCAAACGAGGCGACTTGCAGGCCCAGGGCCTGTACCCAGGGTGCAAAATAGTCGGGCAGGGCGGCTTGCAGGGTTTCGATGTTCATCATTGTTGCTCCGCGGCTTCAAAGCCGGCAGTTTTCAGCACTTCCAGCACTTGCGCAATATGCGCGCGTCCCCGCGTCTGGATCACCAGTTCAATGTCGACGTTCTGCGCGGCCAGCATGGTGAACGCCCGCTGGTGATGCACCTCGTCGATGTTGGCGCCAGCATCGGCGACCGTGGCGGTGATCCTGGCCAGCGAACCGGGCACGTCGCGCGCGCTCACGCGAATGCGCGCCAGCCGGCCGGCGCGTACCATGCCGCGCTCGATGATGGCTGCCAGCAGCAGCGGATCGATGTTGCCTCCGCACAGCACCAGGCCGACTTTTTTTCCTTTGAAACGCTCTGGGTATTTCAGCAAGGCCGCGAGACCGGCCGCGCCCGCCCCTTCGACCAGGGTTTTCTCGATTTCGAGCAGCATGACGATGGCCTGCTCGATGTCGCCTTCTTCCACCAGTACGAGGTCGTCCACCAGGCGTGCAATGATGGCTTGCGGGATCACGCCGGGCGTGCCGACAGCAATGCCCTCGGCGATCGTGCTGCTGCCCTGCGGGTAGTGGGTGCCCTTGATCGCATTGACCATCGCCGGGAAGCGCGAGGTCTGCACGCCGATGACTTCGATGCCGGGCCGCATCGCCTTGGCGGCCGTTGCCATGCCGGCGATCAGGCCGCCGCCGCCAACCGCCACGATCAGCGTATCAAGGTCGGGGACGGCCTGCAGCATCTCCAGGCCCACCGTGCCCTGGCCGGCAATGATGGTTTCGTCGTCATAGGGGTGGATGAACACCAGCCCTTCGCGCTCGGCCAGGGCCAGGGCGTGGCTGCGCGACTCCTCCAGCGTGTCGCCATGCAGCACAACCTCGGCGCCAAAGCCGCGCGTGCGTTCGATCTTGACGCCGGGTGTGAAACGCGGCATCACGATCACCGCGCGCAGGCCCAGGCGTTGCGCATGGTAAGCGACGCCTTGGGCATGGTTGCCCGCGCTCATCGCCACCACGCCGCGGCGGCCTTCTTCGGCCGAAAGCTGCACCAGCTTGTTGCAGGCGCCGCGCTCCTTGAAGGAGGCGGTGTATTGCAGGTTCTCGAACTTCAGAAAAACGTCCGCCCCGGTGATTTGCGACAGGGTTTTGGACGCCACGCAGGGCGTATCGAGCAACTGGCCTTGCAGGCGAAGCGCCGCAGCCTCAATATCGGTCAAAGCAAGCATGGGAAAGACCTCCGGAAGAAGTGTCGATTGTGGCCGGGTTTGTGGCGCAATTTACACGGGGGCATGGCTGGCGCATCTTCCCTCGTGTGCGAAGCTGCGTTATGGTTGGGTCTACGTCAATCAGGGGTGCATGTGTAAATGATGTGGCCTTCCGGGCTGGAGGTTCTCAATGAGCAAGCGTTCGGGTGGTGCTGACAGGCATGGTCAGCTGCTGCTGTCCCCCGGCCTGAAAGAGGCGCCGGTGCTGGACCTGATGTGTTCGCATTTTGTGCTGACACTGGCGGCCCGGCAGGGTGCCAAGTTCAATGTGCGGCGCGACCTCAACAGTCTTCTGTCGCTGTCGGGCCGGCACCTGGTGTGGCCTTTGCCCGCCCTGCAGCGCCTGCGTGAATTCCTGGGCCGCCGTTGCAGGGGCAACGAGTTCTGGCAGGGGCACGAGGCCCTGGGCGATGCCGCCTTCATGAGCCGCCATGGCGCCTGGCGCGGGCCCTACGAGGAGGGCACGCTGTTCTTCTACCTCGACGAATACGCCAAGGACCAGCCCAAGGACCTGCTGTCGGTGCTGTCGGCCACTGGCGACTGGCTGACCCACGCGCTCAAAAAGCAGTCCACGCTGGTCGAGAAAAACATCGACGCCCTGGCCAATCTGCTGCAGTTGAACCAGGCTGAACGCGCCCTGTTGCTGTACGGAACCCTGGCCCGCTACCAGCGTGACCTGCGCTCCATGCTGGTGGAGTTCAAGGTCAGCAACGCGCCCGAAGCCTATGCCGCGCTGGCCGAGGTGGCCGGTGTGAAAGCCAACGAGGTGGCCGAGGCCCTGCGCGCCGGCTCGCGGCTGGAGCGCATCGGCATGGTCGAAAACCTGATTTCCGAGCACAACATCACCGACCTGGCCGACCTCATGAAGGTCAGCGAGAAACTGCCGCCGGTGCTGATGCGCGAGTACCGCGACCAGAACGAGCTGATGGCGGTGTTCACCCGGCCGGTGGAGCGCAGCAGCCTCGGGCTGGCCGATTTCTCCTTTGCGCAGGAGGACGTCCAGGTGCTCGTGGCGTTGCTGCGCAATGCCGTGGCCGGCAAGGAGCTGGGAGTTAACGTGCTGCTTTATGGACCGCCCGGCACGGGCAAGACCGAGCTGACCAAGGTGGTCGCGCAGGCGGCCGGCCTGGACCTGTTTGAAGTTGAATACGCCGACCGCGACGGCAACTCGCTGAGCGGGCGCGACCGCTACCGTTCGCTGCAGATCGCCCAGGTTTTCCTCAAGGGCAGTGCCCATGCCGCCTTGCTGTTTGACGAGGTCGAGGATGTGTTCCCGCCGATCTCCAGTGAAGCGGCGCAGCTGATGGCGCGTTCCGAGCAGCTGTCTGCTCCGGCGGCCGCTTCGGTCAACGGCAAGGCCTGGGTCAACCAGATTCTGGAGTCCAACACGGTGCCCACCCTGTGGGTGACCAACCGCATCGAGCAGATCGATCCGGCTTTCCGGCGCCGTTTTGCCTACCACCTGGAACTCAAGTCGCCGCCGCCGGGCGCGCGAGAGATCCTGGTGCGCAAGACGCTCGAAGGCGTGCCGGTCAGCGACGCCCTGGTGGCCAGGCTGACCGGTCGCAAGGGCCTGACGCCGGCGCAGATCCGTACGGCGGTGCGTTTTGCCAAACTGGCAAGCAGCCCGGGTGCGATCACCGATGCTGCCGGCATGGGGGCGGTTCTGTCCGGCGGCCACACGGCGCTCATGGAATCCCTGATCGAGCGCCAGCTCAAAAACGCCGACCAGGCGCTGGGCAACAAGGCGGGCGCCGGCGGACGGCGCAGCGTGACCACCTACGACCTGTCCATGCTCCATGTGGAGTCCCGTTTCGACGTTCCGCGCATCGTCGAGGCACTCAAGGCCCGCGGCCACGGCACGTTGTGTTTTTATGGCGCGCCGGGCACCGGCAAGACGGCCCTGGCCGAACACATGGCCCGGGCGCTGGACCGCCCGCTGATCATCAAACAGGCCAGCGACCTGATGAGCAAGTACGTGGGCGAGACCGAGCAGAACATGGCCGCGATGTTTGCCGAGGCCGAGCAGGAGAAAGCCGTGCTGCTGCTCGACGAAGCCGACAGCTTCCTGCAGGACAGGCGCGGCGCGCAGCGCACCTACGAGGTCACCGAGGTCAATGAAATGCTGCAGGGCATGGAGCGTTTCAGCGGCATTTTTGTCTGCACCACCAACCTGCTGGAAAGCCTGGACCAAGCGGCGCTGCGGCGTTTTACCTTCAAGATCAAGTTCATGCCGCTGACGCCGCTCCAGCGCGAGCAGATGTTCGTCACGGAAGCGCTGGCGGGTGATGCTGCGGCGCTGACCGCCGCCTTGCGCGAACGGCTGGCCCGCCTGAACCAGTTATGCCCGGGTGACTTTGCCGCCGTGAAGCGCCAGACGGACATTTTGTCGGTCGAGTTCACGGCGGACGAGTTTTTAAGCCAGCTCGAAGCCGAGCACCGCATCAAGCCCGACGTGCGTGACGTCCGCGGCATGGGTTTCATGCAGTAAGCCGAATGCTAGGAAATAGGTAGCGTACTTTCAAGCATTGGCAAGGGATGACGGCTGTTTTTATCGCAAGTCATGTCACAGATGGGTCAGGCGGATCGCCTTGCGCGATCCGTCGTTCATGTCCTTGACCGCCTGCACCATGCGCTCGAGGCAGGCCTGTGCCTGGTCCGGCCCCAGCCGTGCCGACTCGGCCACATAACCGATGGCGATATGGAACTGCAGCGGGTCAGCCTCGGGCAGCGTTCTGGATGGTCGCAGGCCGCTGGCCAGGATCTTGGTCGCCACCTGGGTCACCGAATCGCTGCTCATGGGCCCTTCCATCAGCAAGGCGAACAGGCTGTCGCCGACCCGCGCCACCGTGTCCGTGGGTTGGGCGGCGGCGCGGATGCATGCGGCCGCCATCACCATGGCGCGGTCACCCGTCTCGCGGCCGTGCTGCTGCAGCAGGCTGGGGAGGTTGCTCAGGTTGACAATCAGCAGCGCGCAGGGCTGCTTGTAACGTTCGGCGGTGCGCAGGGCCTGGCGCAGCCTGCCAAGCAGCAGCCTGACCGTACCCAGCCCGGTCAACGGGTCGGTCGTGGGCAAGGCCGTCGCACGTGTTTCGGACTCGCGCCGCAATGTGACGCGGCGCAACAGGCCGTAAAACAGGATGGGCGCTTCTACGGCGGAGCCCAGCATCAGCGCGTTCTGGGTGAGAAAACTGGACGCGAGCACGCCGAAATTGCGCAGCAAGGGGAAAAGGGTGGCCAAAATGATGGGCAAGAACCCCAGGGCCATCCAGCGGGCATGGCGGTCGCCTTCGAACAGCGAGACCCCGACCACCATCAACAAAACCACCATGCCGGCGCTGATCAGGATATTGATGAGGGCAAAGCTTTCGATGGTCGGAAAGGCCGCATCGATGAGTGCGATCATGGGCAGCAATCCCATCAGGGCCACGATGAACCAGTCCAGCGCCCGCGAAAAGCGCTTGGGGGTGGTGACGGTCCGCACAAACCAGAGGGCGGTGGCCGCGGCCGTCAATGGCAGCAGAACAATGGAAATATTGTTCAGCTTCGGCAGCTCGGGCCACAAGTACAGCCCGGCCACGCCGGAGAAGGCGCCCTGTGAACCCGCAAAGGTTGCCACATACAGGGCATACGTGGCAAACCCCCAATCCCGATAGGCTGTGGCATTGATCAGAGCCAGGACGGTGACCAGCGCCGCCAGACCAAAATAGGCGCCCAGCAGCAGGTGCTCGAGCTGACGCGCCGTGGTGACCTGCGCGTCGCTCACCACGCGCGGCAGCGCGGAGAAGGGGATGCGGGCGTGCTCGACGCGAAGGTAATAGTGGATGAGCTGTCCGGCCTCATGGCTCAGCGAGAACACCGGATAGCGCCCCGGCTGCGGCCAGACGCTCATGGGCAGGCTGTCGCCGGCTTGCTGAACCACCCACCGGCCCAGGCTGTCGCGGTAATACAGTGTGATCCTGTCGACACCGGACATGGGCAATTCCAGTTTCCAGTGCGTCTGCGGATTCTGGACCACGGCGTTGAAACGCAGCCAGAGCGCCGCGTTGTCCAGCTCATAGTGCCGGCCGCTCTGGACCGGCGCAAAATCGAGGGTGTGGGCACCGGCCTCGACTTTTTCCACCGATGCCTGGCCGCCCGCATCGAGCCAGAACTCCAGCGCCTGCACCATGTTGAGCGGAGCGCGCTGCTGGTCCAGAGTCAGCAGCTCGCTTGCCGCCGCAGTCCTGGCCAGCAGGGCAGATTGCAGGCAGAGCAAGACCAGCAAGCCCCGGGCAAAGGCGGCCAGCACTCCCGCGGCAGTGAATTTTCTCTTGGCTTGCACAGGCCGGTATTGTGCAGCAGGCCCCGCAGTCGAGCGGGGCCGACATGGACTGCCGGCGCCGCTGGCTTGACCGGCGGCTTGCCACCGGGCGGATGGCTGCAGCTCCCGCGCTGGCCGGTCAGGCGTCAGTGGTGCAAACGCGCAATACCTCGCTGCCATAGGCTTCGAGTTTTTTCACCCCGATGCCGCTGATGCCTTCCAGGTCGGCCGTGCTTTGCGGCGCCCGCTCGGCGATGGCGCGCAGGGTCGCGTCGTGGAAGATCACAAAGGCCGGCAGGTTGTGCTCGCGCGCCACCTCGGCGCGCCAGGCCTTGAGCCGGGCCAGGCGCTCCAGCGCGCCGGCGTTGAGCGAGGCTTCGGCCAAGCCCTTGACGGAGGTTTTGGTGCCTTTTTTGCTGCTCTTGCGGCGGTCGGCCGTGCCGCCCAGCGCCTGCTCGCGCAGCATCACGCTGACCTCACCCTTGAGCACCTGGCGCGCGTCGGGCAGCAGCTGCAGGGTGTTGAAGGCGTCGGGGTCGACCCGCACCATGCCCTTGGCGATCAGCTGGCGCAACACGCCGCGCCACTGCACCTCGGCCAGGTCGGCGCCTATGCCGAAGGTGCTGAGTTTGTCGTGGCCATGCTGCAGCACTTTTTCGGTCGCCTTGCCGCGCAGGATGTCCATCAGGTGGCCGGCGCCGAAACTGATGCCGCTGGCCTGCTGCACCCGGTAAATGCAGCTGAGCATCTTGCGCGCCGCTTCGGTCGCGTCCCAGACTTTGGGCGGGGCCAGGCAGTTGTCGCAGTTGCCGCAAGGCTGGCTGTCTTCGCCGAAATAGTGAAGCAGGCTGACGCGCCGGCAACGTGTGTCTTCGGCCAGGCTCAAGAGCGCGTCGAGCTTGCCGCGCATCACCTGCTTGAACTCCTCGCTGGCCGCCTCGCTGGTGTCTATCATGCGGCGCTGGTTCACCACGTCCTGCAGGCCGTAGGCCATCCAGGCGTTGGCCGGCAGGCCGTCACGGCCGGCGCGGCCGGTTTCCTGGTAGTAGCCTTCAATGTTTTTCGGCATGTCCAGGTGCGCGACAAACCGCACGTCGGGCTTGTCGATGCCCATGCCGAAGGCAATCGTCGCGACCATCACCATGCCCTCCTCGCGCAGGAAGCGGTCCTGCCGCTGCTGGCGCAGGCTGCTGTCCAGGCCCGCGTGGTAGGCCATGGCCTTGAGGCCGGCGTCTTCCAGCATGCCGGCGACTTCTTCCACCCGCTTGCGCGACTGGCAATACACGATGCCGGCCTCGCCGGCGTGTTCGCTCTCGATGAAACGCAGCAACTGGCGCGTCGCGTCGGTTTTTTCGACGATGGTGTAGCGGATGTTGGGCCGGTCGAAGCTGCTGACGAATTCACGCGCGTCTTCGAGCTTGAGCCGCTCGATCATGTCCTGGCGCGTCAGCGCGTCGGCCGTCGCCGTCAGCGCGATGCGCGGCACGTCGGGAAAGGTTTCGTGCAGCAGGCTCAGCGAGCGGTACTCCGGCCGGAAATCATGACCCCACTGGCTCACGCAATGCGCTTCGTCGATCGCGAACAGGCTCAGCAGGCCGCGCTCGTGCAGCGAGCCCAGCAGGCCTTTCATGCGCGGCGTGTTGATGCGCTCGGGCGCGGCGTAGAGCAGGGTCAGCTCGTTGCGCAGCAACTGCTTTTCCAGCGCGCTGCTTTCTTCCTGCGTCTGCGTCGAATTGAGGAAGGCGGCAGACACCCCGGCTTCGTGCAGCGCCCCGACCTGGTCGTGCATCAGCGCGATCAGCGGCGAGATCACCACCGTCACCCCGTGGCCGGCGTTTTGCCGCACGATGGCCGGGATCTGGTAACACAGCGATTTGCCGCCGCCGGTGGGCATCAGCACCAGCGCGTCGCCGCCCTGGACCACATGCTCGACGATGGCCTGCTGCGGGCCGCGGAAGTCCGAATAGCCGAAAACCTGGCCCAGGATGTCCAGCGGGGAAAGAGGGGGCGTGGGGTGCGGCAGGGACAAGGCGGGGGAGAGTAAAAATGCTATCGAAAAAGGAGCTACTTGCGAAGCAGGGACAAGGGCTGGAGCCGGATTTGATCAAAAACCCACAGCTACATCTGCTCCCAGGGCAGGCCTTCAAAACGCCAGCCGCTCAGGGTGGAGCGCTGGAACTGCTCGTCGAGCTCGCCTTCAAAACCGTGCACCACGTTGATGACCTCGGAAAAACCCGCCGCCTCCAGTGCCTGCCCGGCGGCCAGCGTGCGCTGGCCCGAGCGGCAGATCAGCAGCACCGGCTGGTCCTTGCCGCTGGCTTCGGCTTCCACCGTCGCCGCAAACTTTTCCGCGTCAGGGGTCAGGTCGGGGTATTCGTACCAGGGCACGTTGACCACGCCGGGTGGGCGGCCCACATACAACGACTCGATTTCCATGCGCACGTCGACAAACAGGGCGTCTGGGTGCTGCTGCAGGTAGTCCCAGGCTTCTTTGGGTTGGAGGTGTTTCATGGGTCGGGCTCGGATGTAAGCGCTATTGTCAGGGGAAAACAGGGCCCCCACGCTTTTCACTTCGTGTAATGCGCTGCCCCCCCCCGAGGGGATGCTGCGCCTGCGGCCCGGCAAAGCCGGTTCCGCGGTCCCTGCTTGAAGGAGAGGGTCCGTCCCACCTTTCCAATTGACCGTGGGTTTGTCCGTGTATGGCCTACGCCTTAAAATCGGGGCATGAAGCAAGCCATCTACACCCGGGGCCAGCAGTTGCCCGCCATCCTCGAAAAACGCATCGCCATCCTCGACGGGGCGATGGGCACCATGATCCAGCGCTTCAAGCTGAACGAGGCGCAGTACCGCGGCGAACGCTTCAAGGACTTTCCCAAGGACGTCAAGGGCAACAACGAGCTGCTGAGCCTGACGCGGCCCGACGTGATCCAGGACATCCATGAAGGCTACCTGGCGGCCGGCGCCGACATGATAGAGACCAACACCTTCGGCGCCACCACCGTGGCCCAGGCCGATTACGACATGGCCGACCTCGCGGTCGAGATGAACTACGAGTCCGCCCGCATCGCCCGCGCCGCCTGTGACAAATTTTCCACGCCGGACAAGCCGCGGTTTGTGGTCGGCGCCCTCGGCCCCACACCCAAGACCGCCAGCATCAGCCCCGACGTCAACGACCCGGGCGCGCGCAACACCAGCTTCGAGGAGTTGCGCAAGGCCTATTACGAACAGACCGAGGCGCTGGTCAAAGGCGGCGCCGATGCGCTGCTGGTCGAGACCATTTTCGACACGCTCAATGCGAAGGCCGCGCTGTTTGCAATCGACGAGTATTTCGAGAACTCCGGCGAACGCCTGCCCCTGATCATCAGCGGCACGGTCACCGATGCCTCGGGCCGCATCCTGAGCGGCCAGACCGTCACCGCCTTCTGGCACAGCATCCGCCACGCGCGGCCGCTGGCCGTGGGCCTGAACTGCGCGCTTGGCGCGACGCTGATGCGCCCCTACATCCAGGAACTGGCGCGTGTGGCCGGCGACACCTTCATCAGCTGCTACCCGAATGCCGGCCTGCCCAACCCGATGAGCGACACCGGTTTCGACGAGACACCGGACGTGACCTCGCGGCTGTTGCGCGAGTTTGCCGAAGAGGGCCTGGTCAACATCGTGGGTGGCTGCTGCGGCACGACGCCGGAGCACATCGGGGCGATTCACCAGGCGGTTGAGCCGCTGGCGCCGCGCGGCATCCAGCGTGATTACTTCTACAAGGAAGCGGCCTGAGCTTTTCTGGTGTCACGCTGCGCCTCGGGCCTGATCATCGGTGTTGGATGACCAGCATGTTGAACACGATCCGTGGCCACAGTTCACGCAGGTCAACGACGGTTTGCGCGCCGTGGTCGATCAGCACACGGGCGATTTCCAGGTAGCTCGCGACGGTGGACGCGTTGTCACCGCCCGGGCGGCCGCTGAGCGTCATCGCCGAGGCGAAGTGAAGCCTTCCGTGCGACTCGCGGTCGAAGCGCTTCACCAGGAAGGGGTGGTGCGGGCTTGAAAAATCGCCGTTTACCCGTGGCTACCCAATCGCAACCGTTCAATGAGATCAACCATCACGCATTGTGCTGTGCTCGCGCCTGCGCGCGCCAGCGAGCCGGCGGGACGCCGTGCAGGCGGCTGAACGCGCGGCTGAAGGCTGCCTCGGTGTCGTAGCCGGCCTCCTCGGCGATGTGGCTGATTGGCCTGCGGGTGTCGGCCAGCGCATTACTGGCCAAGAACAGCCGCCATTCGCGCAGGTAGCGCATCGGCGACTTGCCGATGATCGAACCGAACCTGTCTGCGAGCACGGAGCGCGAGGTCGCGCTGGTCTTGGCGAGCGAGGCGACGGTCCAGTTCTCCGTGGGCGATTCATGCATCGAGCCCAGAGCGCGCGCAACGATCGGGTCGGCCATGCCGGCGAGCAGCCCTCGTGCTGTTCCCTGCCGCGCCACGATTTCACTTCTCAGCAGTTCGACCAGAATGATTTCCGTCAGGCGCTCAACGACCGAAGTCCCTCCAGGGCTGCGCGCGTCGGCTTCGGCGATCAACTCCTGCACAGCGCTGCGCACCAAGGTGCTGGTGTTTGGGGCGCTGGACTTGATCTGGATCACGACCGGTAGCGCTTCGCGCAAAGGCCGGAAGTTCATCGCCTCCAGCGAAATAAACCCGCAAAGCAAGCGTGTCGATAGATGCCCGGTGCCGTAGCGCAGGACGGGCACGTCCGCCCACGGCCGGGGTGGCAGGTCGTCGGTCGGGCAGATCAGCGGCCCCCCCTCTCCCAAACCGAGCGAGTGACCGGTCGCGAACGGAAACGCGACGACATCGCCTTCTTCCAGGTCGAGCGCGTGTCCTTCCAGGCGGACCCAGCACTTTCCGTTGGCGACGACATGGAACGGGATCGCAGGGATGGCGGCCTGGGCCACCTTTCCCATCCGCGGTGCGCCATCGGTCTGCCAATGCCCGGCCGCATGCACACAGAACTGCAGCGAACCTGCGATCCGAACCGGTTTCAGTAGTGTCGAGAGAACATCCGCACCCATGTCACCTCCTGGCAGAACGGGCGATGCGGCCGACCATGCGTCACTGTCCACGGTTCTGAAGCCGGTCCTGGCCAGCACCGTACTCGACGGGAATCTGCCGCCCAGTGGTCCCGTACGCAGGTCGCCGCAGGCCCGCGGTGTTTTGATCAAGTTAATCGGCGTTCCGATCATAGCTTCCGGGCGCCGCCACTTCTACAGTACCGACCTTCCCTAACCACAACGGAGATCAGATATGGAAACGCAAAATCGCGAACTGGTGGTGCTGATGACGCACGGCATCGACCATGAATTGTCATCGGTCGGGATGGTCATCGCACTCGGCGGGATAACCGCCGGCCTGAAGGTCGCCATCTTCCTCACCAGCAGCGGTGTCGACCTTGTACGACGAGGCGCCGCCGACATAACCCAGGTCAAGCCGCTCGAACCGCTGGCGGACATGCTGAAGGACTTCCAGGCCAGGGGCGGCACGCTTTGGGCATGCCCGCCGTGCGTGAAGAGCCGTGGCTACACCCAGGAGTCATTGATCGATGGCGTCGTCATCACCGGCGCCAGCGTCATGCACGAGGCGATCAAGCGCGGCGCAGCGACGCTCAGCTTCTAGTCGCTGCTGCAAGGCTCGCTTGCCGTCCAGACGTCTGGACGCTCGCGCCGCCGCAAGAACCGGCGCCCACTTTCCAAACCTTCACAGGATCCATGATGAAACTCCGTCCCCTGCTGCTCTGCGCAGCACTACCGTTCGCCGCCGCTGCCTCGCCAGACGCCTTGCCCACCGCACCACCGGCGGACGCGCGCCTGGCGCTCACGCTGGCCGCACGCGGCGTACAAATCTATGAATGCCGCGAGCAAGCCTGGGCCTTTGTTGCACCCGAGGCCGTGCTGCACGACGCGCAAGACCGCGTGGTCGGCACGCACGGCGCCGGCCCCGTCTGGCAGCTCACCGACGGCAGCCGCGTCGGTGGCAGCGTCCGGGCACGCTTCGAAGCGCCAGGCGGTCGCGAAATCCCGTGGCTGCTGCTTACCGCTCAGGCCGGGCCTTCAGCGCCGGGCTCGCTGGCCGGCATTAGCTACATCCAGCGCGTCAACACGTGGGGCGGTCTTGCACCTGCCGGCGCCTGCGTGAATCAGCAATCGGTGCGCGTGGCCTACACGGCCGACTACCTCTTCTACCGGAGCCAACCATGAAACTGAACCGACTGCCCGCCTTGCTCGCTGCTGCCGCGGTGATCGCCGCGCCGATCGCCCGCGCCGACGCCATCACCGACTGGAACCAGACCTCCGGCGCGATCATCACCGAGGCCAGGATCGGCACGCCGCCGGCGATCCGTATCATGGCCGTGGTGCAGACCGCGGCACGCGACGCGGTCGAGGCCGCGCAGCGACGCGACGCCTCGGCCGAGGCCGCCATCGCCGCCGCGCACCGTATCAGCTTCGTCCGGCACCTACCGGCGCAGCAGCCCAGGATCGACGCCGCTTACCAAGCCGCGCTGGCCTTGATTGCCGACGGTCCGGCCAAGTCGGCCGGCATCGCCACCGGCGAGGCCGCCGCCAACGCCGTGCTGGCCGCACGCGCCGACGATGTGATCGCGGGCGAGGCCTACCGACCGCACGCGAGCGCCGGTGCCTACGTGCCGACCGCAGCGGTGGCGGTGCCGCAGTGGTCGCAGCGCAAGCCCTGGTTGCTGGCGTTCGCAGCGCAGGTCCGCCCGGCTGCGCCGCCGTCGCTGGCCAGCGACGCCTGGGCGCGCGACTTCAACGAGGTCAAGGACTTCGGCGGCCGCAACAGCACGCGCCGCAGCGCCGAACAAACCGAGGCCGCGCGCTTCTGGGACTATTCGCTGCCGGCGATCTATCACGGCGTCGTGCGTTCGGTGGCGCAGGCGCCAAACCGTGACCTGGCGGCCAATGCGCGCCTGTTCGCGACCGTCGCGCAGGCGATGGACGACGCGATGATCGCTGTCTTCGACGCCAAGTACCACTACAAGCTCTGGCGCCCGGTGACCGCCATCCGGAACGCTGACCAGGACGGCAACGACGCGACGCAGCGCGAAGCCAACTGGGCCCCATTGATCGACGCGCCGATGCACCCCGAGTACCCGAGCGGACACAGCATTCTTGCCACCACGGTGGCCACGGTGCTCAAGGCCGAAGCGAAGGGCGTTGCACTGCCGGTGCTTTCGACCTCGAGCCCGACAGCCAAGGGGGTGGCAAGGCGCTGGGCGTCACTCGACGAATTCGTCCGCGAGGTGTCCGACGCGCGGGTTCACGGAGGCATCCACTTCCGCAGCGCCACTGACGCCGGCGAGGCGATGGGCAAGCGCATCGGCGAGTTGGCAGTGCAAGGTGGCGGCATGCCCTTCTGAGCCGGGTGGGCCTGCAGCCGACGCGTCGCTGGCTGGCCACCACCGATCGCGGCGGAGCAGGCCACAAGGGTTCAAGGTGCACCTCTGCGGCTCCATGCGCCGTCCCGAAGGATCGACGATGACGCGCGCAGCGCGTCATGTTGGCGTCAAGAGACCGTCATGTTTGCACGCGAGCGCAGCACACGTGGCCAAATGAAGTCCCCCTCCATCGCCCAGCGGGGCGAGGGCAGGGGCTAGGGGTGGGAGTGGGGAGTTAAGCCCTGCTGTCCAGAGCAGACCGCAGGCGCAGCGTGATGCCGCAAAGAAATCAGCTCAGCACCACACTGCTCAAGCGCCGCCGGTAAGTCGCCACGGTAGGATCATCCGGCGGAATCTGGCCGTCGGCGACCTTGACCTTGGGGGGCTCGATGATTTCCAGAATCGACACAAAGGTCTTGCGTGCCAGCTCCCCGTTCCAGGCCTTGTCGCGCATCAGGATTTCCAGCAACTCGTCCATCGCCGGCACCCAGCGCTGCTGGCTCATGTGCAACTGCGCCAGCGCGTAACGGGTGTCGAAATCCCGCTTGTCGGCTGCAAGCTTTGCATCAAATCCGGCTTGAGCCCCCGCTGCATCTGCATGAGCAGCTCCTGATTCGATAGCGTTGAACCAGTGCTGCAGGGCCTCGAACTTGCGCACGGTCGGCGCCTTGCTGGCCACCGGCGCAAAAGCGGTTTTGGCGTGGTCCACCTGGCCGTGTTGCAGCAGCAGGCGGACGTAGTCGAAACGGGCGTTGTCGTTGGCCGGGTCGGTGGCGACGGCGGCCTGCAGTTTTTCCAGCACGGCGGCCGGGCTGGTGTCTTCCGGCTCGGCGATGTCTTCCTCGTCGGGTGGCAGCTCTTCGGCCGGCGGCAGGTGTTTGTCGAGAAACTCCTTGACCTTGCCCTCGGGCAGCGCGCCGGCAAAACCATCGACCGGCTGGCCGTTCATCATCAGGATGCAGGTCGGGATGCTGCGGATGCCGAAGGCGGCGCCGAGTTGCTGCTCCTGGTCGGAGTCGATCTTGACCAGCTTGAAGCGTCCGCCGTAGGCGATCTCGACTTTCTCCAGGATCGGACCGAGTGATTTGCAGGGCCCGCACCAGGGCGCCCAGAAATCAATCAGCACGGGGATGGTCATGGAGGCCGCAACGACTTCCTCTTCGAAATTGGCAATGGTGACGTCGATCATGGTGCTGGACAAATAGGGGTGGATCAGGGAGTTTTCAACAGGCACGGCGGTGCCGCGCTGGCACGATAGCATGCGGCGGCCGGCCCGGCGGTCCCCCAGCCCGTAAAATCAGCGCTGGCAGGCAACGATTGGCCGCACAGCAGGCCCGGAAGGCAACACATGACAACAACGCAAGATCTCAAGCCGCCCCTCGTGGGTGTGGTGATGGGTTCCAGCAGCGACTGGACCACCATGCAGCACGCCGTGCAGATTCTCCAGCAGTTCGGCGTGGCGCACGAAGCGCGCGTGGTCTCGGCCCACCGCATGCCCGACGAGCTGTTTGCCTATGCCGAACAGGCCGGCGGACGCGGCCTGCACGCCATCATTGCCGGTGCCGGCGGCGCCGCGCACCTGCCGGGCATGCTGGCCGCCAAAACCGCGGTGCCGATTCTCGGCGTACCGGTCGCCAGCAACCACCTGCAGGGCGTCGATTCGTTGCACAGCATCGTGCAGATGCCCAAGGGCGTGCCGGTCGCGACCTTTGCCATCGGCAACGCCGGTGCGGCCAACGCCGCCCTGTTTGCGGTGGCCATGCTGGCGCTGCACGACAAGTCCCTGGCCGACAAGCTGCAGGCCTTCCGCGCCGAGCAGACCGCCGCAGCGCGCGCCATGACCTTGCCGCCCGCATGAGTCTTCCGATATTTCCGGGCTCCGTCGATGCCGTGGGCCAGCCCGCGACCCTGGGCGTGATGGGCGGCGGCCAGCTCGGCCGCATGTTTGTGCATGCGGCGCAGCGGCTCGGGTATTTCACCGCGGTGCTCGATCCCGACCCGACCAGCCCGGCCGGCCGCGTCAGCCACCACCACATCCAGACCGGCTACAGCGATGCTGCCGGTCTGGCGCAGCTGGCCTCGCTGTGCGCCGCCGTCACTACCGAATTCGAAAACGTTCCGGCCGACGCGCTGCAGACCCTGGCCGCGACCCGGCCGGTGGCGCCCGGTGCGGCGGCCGTGGCAATTGCGCAAAACCGCATCGAGGAAAAAGCCCACTTCACCGCCAGCGCCGGCGTGGCGGGTGTGACCTGCGCGCCTTGTGCCGAGATCGAAACGCCGGCGCAGCTCGCCGCCGTGCCGGCCGACTTGCTGCCCGGCATCCTGAAAACCGCGCGCATGGGTTATGACGGCAAGGGCCAGGTGCGCGTCAAAACCGCTGCTGAACTTGCCGCCGCCTGGGCCGATTTGAAGCAGGTGCCCTGCGTGCTGGAAAAGCTGCTGCCGCTGAAGGCCGAATGTTCGGTCATCGTCGCGCGCGGCTGGGACGGCACCATCACCGGTTTTGCGCCGCAGTACAACGTGCACGTTGATGGCATCCTCGCCGTTACCGCGGCTTATGAGGGAAATATGCCTCCAGCCCTTGCACAGCGGGCGCGAGCAGCTACTGAATCCATAGCTAATCACATCGCTTATGTGGGCGTGTTGTGCGTGGAGTTTTTTGTGATCGACGACGGCAGTGCCGATGGCGCGCTGGTGGTCAACGAAATGGCGCCGCGGCCGCACAACAGCGGCCACTACACGATGGACGCCTGCGACGTCTCGCAGTTCGACCTGCAGGTCCACGCCATGGCCGGCCTGCCGCTGCCTGCGCCGCGCCAGCATTCGCCAGCCATCATGCTCAATCTGCTCGGTGACGTGTGGTTCAACACCGCGGGCCAGCCGCAGACCCCCGACTGGCAGGCCGTGCTGGCCCTGCCGGGCACGCATTTGCACCTGTACGGCAAGCTCGAAGCGCGCGCCGGCCGCAAGATGGGCCACCTCACCGTCACCGGTGCCGACGTGGCCGGCGTCACCGCGGTGGCGCGCCAGGCTGCACAGCTGCTGGGGCTGCCGGGTCTGGACGCCTTGCGATGATTCGGGGCGGCACCGACCCGGCGGCCATTGTTGAAGCCGCGCGCGTCATCCGCGCGGGCGGACTGGTCGGCTTTCCCACGGAGACGGTGTATGGCCTGGGCGCCGATGCGTCCAGTGACAGTGCCGTGGCGGGCATCTTTGCCGCCAAGGGTCGGCCCAGCGATCACCCGCTGATCGTGCATGTGGCGGATGCCGCGCAGGTGCCCGACTACGCGAGCAGTGTGCCGCCGTTTGCCGCACGCTTGATGCAGGCCTTCTGGCCTGGGCCGCTGACGGTGATCCTGCCGCGCAAGCCGGGCGTGGCCGCTGCTGCTGCGGGCGGGCAGGACTCCATCGGCCTGCGCTGTCCCTCGCACCCGGTGGCGCTGGCCTTTCTCAAGGCCTGCGCCACCGGTGTGGCCGGCCCCAGCGCCAACCGCTTTGGCCGCGTCAGTCCGACCACCGCGAGCCATGTGGCCGAAGAATTCGGCGACAGCCTGCTCGTGCTCGACGGCGGCCCCTGTGAGGTCGGCATCGAGTCCAGCATCGTGGACTGCACGCGCGGCCGTCCGGTGCTGCTGCGCCCCGGCCTGCTCACACGCACGCAGCTCGAAGCCGCCTGTGGCGAGCCGGTGTTCGACCAGGACGAGGGGCAGCAGGAAGAAGCCGGGCTGGGGGACGCCGCAATGGGTGCGGCACCGCGCGCGTCCGGCACGCTGGCATCGCACTACGCGCCCAACGCCCGGGTGCGCCTGATGGACGCCAGCGCGATCCAGACCGCACTCGACGTGCTCGGTGCGGAGGCCGCGCACATTGCCGTGTATGCCCGCAGCATCGTTCGCATCAAGTCTGCGCAGGTGCTGTATCGCCGCATGCCCGACGATGCCGCTGCTACCGCGCAGCAGCTGTTTGCCGTGCTGCGCGACTTCGACGCCCGGGGCGTCAAGCTGATCTGGATTGAAAACCTGCCGGCCGATGCGGCCTGGGATGGTGTGCGCGACCGGCTGCAGCGGGCCGCCGCGAGTTGAGGCGAGCGAGGCCGGGACATGTCCGCATCGCGAAACCTCAAAAGCCGCCTGGCCTGGTTTCTGGCGTGCCTGTCGACAGGCGCTGCCACCGGCATGGCGGGCGCCTGGTTCACCGGCAATCCGTCCTGGTACCTCGCCATTCCGGCGGCGCTGGCCCTCGGATGGCTGTGGGTCGCCAACCCGGACGAGTGCACCCCGCCCACCACGCGCCGTGCCGGCAGGGCGCCGGGCGACGAGGACGCGCCCTGAGGGCGGGGCCGCTGCTTGACGCCCGGGCACAGCACCATGCATAGTGGCTCATTCACCCGCTGTTATCCAGGGACACCGATGACCTTCTCACTCTCAACAACCTGCATCCGTCGCCTGACCGCAGCGACCCCTCCAGCGCAAGGCCTGTCATGACCCAGTCCCCCGAACCCGTCGCCGTCAGCGCCGTGCCCGCCATGGCCGCGCTGCTGCAGAAAATACGTGATGGCAGCGATGTGGCCGCGGCTGAACAGGAAATCCTGCGCATCACCGGCCTTCTCGAAGACGAGCTGAACCAGCGCAGTGCCCAGGTGGTGGCTGCCAACAAAGAACTGGAAAACTTTTCCTATTCAGTCTCGCACGACCTGCGCGCGCCGCTGAGCACCATCGACGGCTTCAGCCGGCTGCTGGAAGGCGCCGTGGCCAAGGGCAATGCGGAACGCAGCACGCACTACCTGCAGCGCATACGCCTGGGCGTGGGCAACATCAACGAGCTGATCGCCGCGCTGCTGGCCGTCTCGCGCCTGCTGCGCGCACCGCTGGTGCCGCAGACGGTGGACCTGGGCGCGCTGGCCGGGGCCGCGTTTGCCGCGCTGCAGGAAGCCGACCCCGGGCGGAAGGCCGACATCACGGTGCAGCCGGCACTTGCCGCGCACGGGGACCCGGCGATGCTCAAGCAGCTGGTCGATCACCTGGCCGGCAACGCCTGGAAATTCACCTCGAAAAAGGAACATGCCGCGATTGCTGTCGGCAGTCAGGCCGGACCGGACGGTGAAACGGTTTATTTCTTCAAGGACAACGGCGCGGGCTTCGACATGGCCTACGCCGAGAAACTCTTCGGTATTTTCCAGCGCATGCATGTGAGTTCGGATTTCCCCGGCATTGGCGCCGGGTTGAGCACGGTGCAGCGCATTGTGATGCGGCATGGGGGGCGGATCTGGGCGGAGGCGGAGGTGGAGCAGGGCGCGACGATCTACTTCACCTTGCCAGGGGCCTGAAGACTTGCGGATTCTTTCCGCGGCCGGTGCTTATGCCGGCGCCTGCTGGCCGGGGGTTGCCCGGCGGCAAGTAACTTTCTTTTGCGTCGCCAAAAGAAAGTCACCAAAGAAAAGGCGACCCGATGGTCTGGGTCCCCTGCGCTGCCCTTCGGGGCAACCTGCGGTGCTCGACAAAAGCGGGGTCTCGCTCGAACTCGGCTTCGCCTCAGACAATCGCGAGCCCTGATCCGCTTTTGCCTGCGCTCCTCGGCCCAGCCCGACGGGTGGGGAAAAAAATGCGGGTTCGGATGCGGGGAGACATGACGCGCGAAGCGCGTCATGTCGAAACCAAGAGGCGGTCATGTATGCACGCGGGTGCAGCACACGCGGCCAAATGAAGTCCCCCTCCATCGCCCAGCGGGGCGAGGGAGGGGATAGGGGTGGGAGTGGGGAGTCGCGCCTACTGTCCAAGGCAGGCCGTAGCCGCAGCGTGATGCAACAACCCAACGCGGCGTTACCGTTCCTGCACCGCCCACTGGATCAGCGCATCCAGCGCCGGCCGCGCCGCGACCGCATTCGGATGGTTGACCATGCCGACCACGATGTAACGTGTCCCGCTTGTGCCGTTGGCATAGCCGGCCACCGCCGTCACGTCGCGCAGCGAGCCGGTTTTCATGAAGGCCTGCCCGGTGACCGCGGTGGCGCGTGAGCGCATGGTGGCGTCCACGCCGGCGATCGGCAGGGAGTCCAGCAGGTCCTGCGCGACGCGGCCCTGCGCAGCGGCCTGCAGCATGGCCGCCAGGCTGGCGGCACTGATGCGTTCGACGCGGCTCAGGCCCGAGCCGTTGTCCATCACCGGGGCCTCCTGCCGCGGCAGGAGTTTTTTCCACCAGGCCGCCAGTGCGGCTCGGCCGGTTTCCGGCGTGCCCTGCGGGTGTTCGCCCGGCTGGGCATTGCGCCCCAGCGTGAGGAAGAGGTGCTGGGCCATCACGTTGTTGGAGAACTTGTTGACGTCGCGCACGATGTCGCGCAGCGGCAGCGAGGGCGCGTCCAGGCGCAGCGGTGCTTTTTCACCCGACAGCGTGCCGCGTGCGCGCAGCATGGCCAGCTCGGCCGGTGTGGCGTCGCGTGCGCTGCCGGTCAGCAGCCCGCCCAGCGCGCGCCACGAGCCTTCGATGGCGCGCGCCGCAAAGGTGGCGGGCTCGGCATAGGCCGTGGGCCAGAGGCGTTCACCGCAGGCCGACGAATAGCTGCCGGCGAACTGGATGCGATCGGGGCTGTGCACGCTGGCGCGCAGCTCGCTGCGCCAGTCGCCGCAGCGGCTCACGCGTGCCAGCGGCACACTGTCGTCAACCAGCAGGCCGGCCATGGGCGGCTCGGTCTGCACCCGCGCATGGCCATTGGCCAGGTCGGGCGTGAAGCGCATCACCAGCGACTTGAAGTTGATCAGCAAGGCATCGGGGCGCGCGTTGTAGGGCCGCAGCGGTTCGCCGTCGAACTCGCCGGCGTCCAGCGCCGGCACCAGGAAGGCGCTGCGGTCCAGCACGATGTCGCCGCGTATCACCTTCACGCCGCTGGCCTGCACCTGCGCCAGCAGCGCCTGCAGGCGCTCGACCACCAGCTTGGGGTCACCACCACCACGCACCACCAGGTTGCCGTGCAGAATGCCGTCCGACAGGCCGCCGTCCAGGGTCAGGCGGGTGTTCCAGGTGTAGGCGGGCCCCAACACATCCAGTGCGGCGTAAGTGGTCACCAGCTTCATGACCGACGCCGGGTTCATGGGCACCGTGCTGCGGTGCTCCAGGCGCGGCGGCTGCCGGCCCGAGGCGTCCAGCACCAGCAGCGTGACGGCGTCCGGCGGAACCTGCGCACGCACCAGGGCCTTGGCGATGGCCGGGGGCAGCACCAGCTTGGGGGCGCGCACGGCTTTCTGGGCCAGCACCCAGCCGGGGGCCAGACCCAGGGCGAGCGCGGCAGCCAGGCGGCAAAACATCAGGGGAGCGGGGAGCATGGCTGATTATCGGCCTTGCCCTGCCAACCCGCCGCTTGCCCGGATAATCGACCCATGCGTTTTTCTCCCAAGACGGTCGGTGTGCTTGCCGCCATCGTGACCGTCGCCATCTGGACCTCCTTCATCGTGATTGCACGCGCCACGGCGCACCGCAGCCTCACGCCGCTGGACATCAGCCTGCTGCGTTTCATCGGCGCGGCGCTGGTGCTGCTGCCCTGGGGTGCGTGGCTGGTCTGGCGGCGCGCGCGCGACAGTCGCCCCGCTCTGGCGCCGCCGAGCTGGCTGGGCCTGTCGCCACTGGGTTTTCGGCTCACCGCGCTGATCGGTCTGGTCGGCGGTGTCGGTTACGCCTGCCTGGCCTACAGCGGCTTTTATTTCGCACCGGCCGCCCATGCCTCGGTGCTGCTGCCCGGCACCCTGCCGCTGAGCACCACCCTGATGGCCGTGCTGATCCTGAAAGACCGGGTCACGCGGGTGCGCGCCATCGGCCTGGGCCTGATTTTTCTGGGCGACGTGATGGTGGGCGGCGCCAGCCTGCTGCAGGCCTGGACCGAGGCCGGCAGCCAGGTCTGGAAGGGCGATCTGCTGTTTCTCTGCGCCTCCACCTGCTGGGCGGTTTATTCGGTGCTGGTGCGCAAACATGCGCTGCAGGCGGTGTCTGCCACCATTGCCATCAGCGTGTTTGCCTTCGTGACTTATGTGCCGGTCTACAGCCTGCTGGCGTATTCGGGCGCCATCGCCACCCGGCTGGCCAGCGCGCCCTGGAGCGAGATTGTTTTCCAGATGGTGTTCCAGGGCGTGGGCTCGGTCGTGATCTCGGGCATCACCTTCACCAAGATGGTCCAGTCCTTCGGCCCGGTGCGCTCCACCATGATCACCGCGGTGGTGCCCGGCCTGTCGGCGCTGGGCGCGGTGATTTTCCTCGGTGAGCCGCTGCACTGGAATCTGCTCGCCGGACTGGCGCTGGTGACCCTGGGTATTGTGTTCGGCGTACGCATGCAGGCCCAACGTATCACCGCAATGACTCCTGATTTGATAGCGGACGGCGCAGATCCCACAAGGGCCAAGGCCTGATTTGATTGATAAACCCATGAAACTCCTGGCCTTTGACACCAGCACCGACAGCATGTCGCTGGCCCTTTCCGACGGCCAGCGCATCTGGCAGCACACCGGCCCCGGCGGTGCGCAGGCGTCCAGCACGCTGATTCCGGCGATTCTCGAACTGCTGGGCCAGGCCGGGCTGGCGCTGGCCGATCTGGACGCGCTGGTGTTTGGCCGCGGCCCCGGCTCCTTCACCGGCCTGCGCACGGCGTGCTCCGTGGCGCAGGGCCTGGCGCTGGGTGCGCGCCTGCCGGTGCTGCCGCTGGACACACTGATGGCGGTGGCCGAAGAGGCCCGCTTCCAGCACGAAGGTGCGCAGGCTGCGGCCCGCCTGCAGGTCACGGCGCTGCTCGATGCGCGCATGGACGAGATGTATGTGCAGCGTTTTGCCTGCGACGCCGGGCGCTGGACCTCGCTGGCCGACTGCGCCCTGATACGCCCGGAAAACCTGCCGCTGGATCCGGCGGACGACCTGCTGGCCGGCAATGTTTTCGGCGTCTACGCGGCGCGCCTGCCAGTGTTTCCGGACAGCCTGCCGCGCATCACCGCCTTGCCGACGGCGGGGGCCATGCTGCGGCTGGCGCCTGCGCTGCTGGCCGCCGGCCACGGCGTGCCGGCCCGCCTGGCGCTGCCGCTGTACGTGCGTGACAAGGTCGCCCTGACCACGGAGGAACGCGCCCGCGTCAAGGCCGGCATCGCCGCGGCGGCCGGCCGATAATGAGACATGAGCGCCGTACTCGAACCCCTCGAAGCCCAGTTCGAACCCATGACCGAGTCGTGGTTCGATGCGGTGCTGCGGGTCGAGCAAAGTGCCTATGCGCATCCGTGGACGCGCGGCAACTTCAGCGATTCGCTCAAGGCCGGTTACCAGGCGCTGGTGCTCACCGGCGGCAGCGGGCCGAGCGCGGAGTTGCTGGGCTATTTTGTGGCCATGAAAGGGGTGGACGAGGTGCACCTGCTCAACATCACAGTGGCGCCGGCGCACCAGCGCCAGGGCTGGGCCCGCGTGATGCTCGATGCGCTGGCGCTCTGGTCGCGCGGCCAGGGTGCGCAGTGGCTGTGGCTGGAGGTGCGCGTGAGCAACGGCCGCGCCAGGACGGTGTACGAGCGTTACGGCTTTCGCCACGTCGGAACCCGGCGCCAGTACTACCCCGCGGCGAATGCCACACGCGAAGACGCCGTGGTCATGAGCATGGCCCTGCAAGCCGGAAACAGCGGCCCATGAAAGTGCTGCCGTGAGCCTGGACCTGGACAAACGCCGGCGCGCCATGCTGCGCGAGATGGGCGTTCGCCTCTGGCAGCCGCCATCGCCACCACTGGCGGTAGCGAATGATGCTATCAATACAGTAGCTGTTGGCGCCCGACCTGAAAGGGCTGAAGCCCGATTTGATGCTGAGGCCGAACCGGCACGTGCGCCCGCACCCGCCGCCGCACCGGCGGTGCGACCGGTGCCGGTCCAGGCGCCCGTGTCGCGGCCGGCCCCCGGCCTGCAGCCGCGCCCGGCAGGCGTGGAGCTGATGGACTGGTCCGCCCTGCAGGCCGCGGTGGCCGGCTGCCGCGCCTGCGCCCTGTGCGAAAGCCGAAAAAACACGGTGTTTGGCATCGGACCGGCGGCCGCCGACGGCGCCGCGCCGCAGGTCGACTGGCTCATCGTCGGCGAGGCGCCCGGTGAAAACGAGGACCTCGCCGGTGAACCCTTTGTCGGCCAGGCCGGCAAGCTGCTCGACAACATGCTGCTGGCCATCGGCCTGCAGCGCGGGGACGATGCCCCGGCGCGGGCCGGGGTGTCCCGAAGTCTGTTCATCACCAACGTGCTCAAGTGCCGCCCGCCGGCCAACCGCAACCCCGACCCGGCCGAAGTGGCACAGTGCGAGCCTTACCTGAAGCGCCAGGTCGAGTTGCTGCAACCCAAAATGATCCTGGCGCTGGGCAAATTTGCAGCCCAGTCGCTGCTGCAGGACAGCGTGCCCGAGGTGCAGAAAATCCCGCTGGGCAAGCTGCGCGGCCAGGTGTTTCGCTACTTGGGTGTGCCGGTGGTCGTCAGCTACCACCCGGCCTACCTGCTGCGCAGCCTGGGCGACAAGGCCAAGGCCTGGGACGACCTGTGCCTTGCGCAGGCGCAGCTATAGCCCCCACGCTTGCCGCTTCGCGTACTGCGTTGCCCCCCGAGGGGCGCGGCGCCTGCGACCCGGCAAAGCCGGCTCCGCGGCCCCGGCTGGCCTTACTCCAGTGGGCGTCTATCTGTTCTGCCGCCCTGGCGCCAGCACCGAGGCGATCGCCACCACCATCAGCACCACCGCGGCCCAGTCCTGCCAGTGCAGGACCTCGCCCAGGCCCAGCGCGCCGGTGAACACGCCGAGGATGGGAATCATCATCACGCTCAGGGTGGAGGCAATCGGCGGCAGGCTGCGCGCCAGGAAAAACCAGGCCGCGTGGGCAAAACCGAAAATGATCACGGCGTTGTAAAGAATCGAGGCCCAGCTCACGGCCGAAGGTGCTTTCCACTGCGGCATCTCGAAGGCAGCGCTCAGTCCGGTCATCACCACCGCCGTCATCACTGTCATCCAGAAGGAAATCGTCAGGGTGGCCACCGGCATCGTGGTGTTGCGCAGCTTCTGCGTGCCGACGGCCCAGGTGGCCGCCGCCGCCAGCGCGCAGAGCACCCCGATAGGCCGGCCCGACAGGTTGGTCAGCTCGTGCCACAGCAACAGCGACACGCCCAGCGCGGCCGCGGCGACCCCCAGCCAGCTGCGGCGCTGCAGCTGGTTGCCGAAGAACCAGGCGCCGAACAGGGCCGAAAAAATCGGCATGGTGTAGCCCAGAATCGCGGCCCGCCCGCTGCTGAGGTTCTTGACCGCCAGAATGATCAGCCCGTGCCAGACAAACATGTTGGCAAAGGCCAGCCAGAACAGTTCGCGGTATTTCTCGCGCGGCACAAAAAACGGCACCTTCATCAGCAGCATCGCCGCGCCCAGCACCGGAATGCCCAGCCAGATCGACAGGGCGCGAAAGGTCAGGGGTGGAAAGTCGGCGACGCCGACTTTCATGATGGGCCAGTTGATGCCCCAGGCCAAGGTCAGCAGGACGAGGAGGATGAGCTGGCGGCGTGAGAGTTGCATGGGCGGCTGGGGTGGAAGGTGATGGGTGCCGCTATTGTCCTGGCAGCGACGAAATCCTGCTGCGAACGCGCGTGACGAGTCTGGCGTTAGTCAAGCAGGGGCCGCGGGACTGGCTTCGCCAGACCGCAGGCGCAGCGCCCCCTCGGGGGGGCAGAGAGTCCACGCAGTGGGCGAACGTGGGGGCTTAAAATGCTTCATGACCTTTCTCGAGATGCTGGGCGCGGCTGAGCGCCAGAACCAATCGATGCTGTGTGTGGGCCTGGACCCGGAGCCCACGAAGTTCCCGGGCAAGCTCAAGGGCGACTCCAACAAGATCTACGACTTCTGCGCGGCCATCGTGGACGCCACGGCCGATCTGGCCATCGCCTTCAAGCCGCAGATCGCCTACTTTGCCGCGCACCGCGCCGAAGGCCAGCTCGAACGCCTGATGGAGCACATGCGCCGCGTGGCGCCGCAGGTGCCCATCATCCTGGACGCCAAACGCGGCGACATCGGCAGCACCGCCGAGCAGTACGCGGTCGAGGCTTTCGAGCGCTACGGCGCCGACGCGGTGACCCTCTCGCCCTTCATGGGGTTTGACTCGGTCGCGCCCTATCTCAAGCATGCAGGCAAGGGAGCGTTTTTGCTGTGCCGCACCTCCAACCCCGGCGGTGACGACCTGCAGAATCAGCGCCTGGCCTCCATCGAAGGGCAGCCGTTGCTTTACGAACACGTGGCCCGGCTCGCGCAGGGCCCGTGGAACCTCAACGGCCAGCTCGGCCTGGTGGTGGGCGCCACCTACCCGGCGGAGATCGAACGTGTGCGCGCGGTGGCGCCGACCTTGCCGCTCTTGATTCCCGGTGTCGGTGCACAGGGCGGCGACGCCGTGGCGACCGTGAAAGCCGGCTGGCGACCCGGCGCGCCCATCATCGTGAACTCTTCACGCGCCATCATTTACGCCTCGTCGGGTGACGACTTTGCCGAAGCGGCGCGGCGCGAGGCCATCCGGACGCGGGACGTGCTGCAGGCCGCGCGGGGCTGAAGCCCCGGCCACCAACGCGGGAGCCTGCCCCATGCAACTCAAATGGCTGGAAGACTTTGTTGCATTGGAACAAACGCGCAATTTCAGCCGTGCAGCGGAGCTGCGCAATGTCACCCATCCGGCGTTTGGCCGGCGCATCAAGGCGCTGGAAGCCTGGGCCGGCACGCCGCTGATTGAGCGCGGCAGCAGCCCTGTCACCCTGACGGCTGCGGGCATCAGCCTGCTGGACAACGCCCAGCAGACCATGCGCAGCCTCGGCCATGCACGCGAAGAGCTGCTGGGCGTGGCCGGACGCCAGCAGGGGGTGGTGACGCTGGCCACCGGCCGTACGCTGGCGCGCACCCTGGTGGCTGACTGGCTGGCCAAGCTGCAACCCTTGCTGACGCAGGCCGGAGGCGAGTTCCGCATCCTGACGCGGGCGCTGGCCGAGACGGCCCAGTTGCTTGAGCGCGGTGAGGCTGATTTCATGCTGACCTACCACCACCCTTTGCTGGCGGTGCGGCTCAATGCCAGGCAATACAGCCACCTGACCCTGGGGCAGGACCGGCTGGTTCCCGTGACACGCACGAATGCGCATGGCCAGGCCAGACACCGGTTCGAGCCGGGTCATCCCGCAGCCTATCTGGCCTATGCCGGCACGCTGGCCCTGGGCCGGCTGGTGGAAGACCACCTCGCCAACCATCCGCAAGCGCCTGACCTGCGCCGTGTGGTGGAGTGTGACTCGGCCGATGCCCTGTTCGAATATGCGCTCAAGGGGTTGGGTGTCGCCTGGTTGCCGTGGGCGATGGTGGCCGGCGCCGTCAAGGCCGGTCAGCTTGCCTGTGTGGGGGACAAGCGGCTGGAGATACGGTTTGAGGCGCGCATCTATCGCCCCAAGCGTCGCCTCGGCGTGCTGGCGGAAAACATCTGGCGCAGGCTGGAGGCCGGGTAGAGGGTTTGCTAAAAACGTACAGGTTTGTGCTTTAACGGCACAAAGGTCGAATTCGTGGCACGGAGAATGAGGCCACCATTACACCCAAGGATTTGCCATGGCCACTTTGAATATCCTGCGTTGCGCTGCTGTCCTCGCCAGCCTGTCGCTGCTGGTACCCGTTCCCGCGGCGGCCCAGACCGATGGCTACCCCAACAAGCCGATCACCATCGTGGTCGGCTACCCACCCGGCGGCAGCACCGACCTGACCGGCCGGACGCTGGCGCATGAACTTTCCAAACGGCTGGGCGTGCCGGTGGTGATCGAGAACGTCGGCGGTGCCGGCGGCGCGATCGGCGCCCAGAAAGTGGTCAACGCCCTGCCCGACGGCTACACACTGCTGGTGGGGGCCAACAACGAAATCGCCATCAGCCGGCTGGTTTCCCCCGCGGTGAAATACCAGATCAAGGATTTCACGCCGATTGGCATGATCGCCTCGCAGCCCATGGTGCTGGTGGCCTCGCAGAAGTCCGGCGTCAAGACCGTGGAGCAGTTTCTCAGCCTGGTCAAGAAGAATCCCGGCAAGTTCAGCTACGGCAGTTCCGGCGTGGGCACGGCCCTGCATCTGGCCGGCGAGATGGTCAAGGAAAAGGACGGCCTGTTCATGACCCACATTCCCTACCGGGGTGTGGCACCTTTGGCCAACGACCTGCTGGGCAACAACATCGACTTCGGCGTGTTTGTGCTGTCCAGTGGCCTGCCGCATATCCGCAGCGGCAAAGTGACTGCGCTGGGCATCACCGAGGCCAGGCGGTCTGCCGTGGCGCCCGATATTGCCCCCCTGGCAGACAACCTCAAGCTCAAGGGGGTGGACATTGGCGTGTGGTTTGCGCTGATGGGGCCCGCCAAGCTGCCTGAGCCCGTGCTGGCCCGGTTGAAAAAAGCGTTTGCCGAAGCCCTGCAGTCGCCCGAACTGCGCAAGAAACTGGAAGACAGCGGCTCCACTCTGGCGCCGGCCAACATCGATCTGGCCCAGTTTCTCAATGCAGAAACCGCGAAGTACAAGAAGATCATCGACCACGCCAGGATCACGAATGACTGAAGTGGCGGGGTTCGAACTGCAGGTGCCTGACCTTTCTGCCTGGCGCGCCGGCAACACCGGTGTGGAAGGGGTCTGGCACTTTGACTCCGGGCAAAGCGGGCAGGCGGTGATGATCAGCGCGCTGGTGCATGGCAACGAGTTGTGCGGGGCGTGGGCGATCAAGGGGCTGCTGGAGGCCGGTGTGCGGCCACAACGCGGCAGTCTGACACTGGCCTTGTGCAACCTGGCGGCCTTTGACCGCTTTGACCCCGCCCATCATGACGCCTCGCGTTTTGTCGATGAAGACATGAATCGCCAATGGCAGCTCGACCGCATGGCCAGCGGCAACACGCTGGAACGCCGTCGCGCTGCAGAGCTCAGACCCTTTGTCGAGCAGGCCGACTGGCTGCTGGACCTGCACTCCATGCATGAACGCGCCGCCCCCTTGCTGCTGGCCGGCATGCAGCCACGCAACCTGGCGCTGGCCCGCCGTCTGCGTGCGCCTGAACACGTGGTGGTGGATGCCGGGCACAAGGACGGCGTGCGCATGCGCGACTTCGGCCGTTTTGGAGAACTCAACCCGCAGGGCGAGGACGCGGCCTGTTCACTCCTGCTGGAATGCGGCTTTCATGGCGACCTGGGCAGCCGCGTGGTGGCGCAGGACATGTGTGTGCGTTTCCTGCTGGCCGCCGGGGTGCTGGACGAGGCGACCCTGCAACGCGTCCTGCCGGGCTGGCTGCAGGGAGATGCCCCGCGCCAGTGGGTGCTGGAAGTCACCGGCCCGGTGGTGGCGCGCAGCGACCGGTTCCGTTTTACCCACGCCTTCCAGGGGCTGGAGCTGATAGAGCACGCCGGCACCGTGATTGGCTGGAACGACAGCGAGCCGGTGACCACGCCGTACGACGACTGTGTGCTGGTGATGCCTTCGGTGCGCCAGGCCCGCGCCGGTGTCACCGTGGTGCGCTTCGCGCGCCGCCGGCCTTTGTAAAAAGCCTCGCTGCGGTGCTGCAGGAATTTCGCAGGCGTTGCAGCGGACTGGTTTGCTATATTTTCAGTAGCTGTCAGCGCCCGTGTTTAAAGGGCTGGAGGCCGATTTGGTTCAATGAGCGACGGTAAACCGCTTCTGCACATGCCGCGGCGTCTCGATTTCATCGACGATGGCCACGGCCAGGTCGGCCACTGAAATGCCGGCCGGCTGGTCGCCCTGGCCGGGCAGCAGGTCGTCCGCGCCGACGCGGTACTTCCCGGTACGCTCGCCCGGTGCCAGGCCAATCGGCGGCGAGACAAAGCTCCAGTCCAGCGTGGTTTCTTTTTTGAGTTCGTTCAAAGCCTCGCGGGCCGCCAGCGCGCCCTGTTTGTACTGGGCCGGAAACTCGGGCGTGTCCACCAGCTGCAGACCGGGGGCGACATACAGGCTGCCGGCGCCGCCGACCACCAGCAGGCGTTTCAGGCCTGCGGCCTTGACGCCCTGCACGATGGCCCGGCTGGCCTGCAGGTGCAGGTCGTGGATGGCCGGCTCGCTCCAGCCGGGGTTGTAGGCGCTGATCACGGCCTCATGGCCGGCGACGGCCTGGGCGACCTGCCTGGCGTTGAGCGCGTCGGCCTGCACCACGGTCAGCCCGGTTTGCGCGGGGAGTCTGGACGGCGTGCGGGCCAGCACGGTGACCTGGTGGCCGCGGCCCAGCAGCTCGGAAAGGACGGGGGAGCCAACGAAGCCGGTGGCGCCAATCAATGCGATCTTCATGAAAAACTCCAGAGTGATTGAAGAAGCCTGTAGTCTGATTTCTTCATAAAAAATTGAATAGACGGCAAAAATCGCTAATAATGTGAAGCTCAACTAACCAATAGAGCCAAAACTGGACCCCTACAAACGCATGGCGATTTTTGCCGAGGTGGTGGCCGCGGGCTCTCTGACGGCGGCGGCGCGCCAGCTGGGCATGACACCGTCGGCGGTCAGCCAGCATTTGCGCCAGCTCGAGGAGTCGCTGGGCCTGGCCTTGCTGCACCGCTCCACCCGGCGGCTCACGCTGACCGAAGCCGGTGAGCGTTATCACACGGGTTGCGCCGCCATGGTCGCCGCGGCGCGCTCGGCCGACCAGGCCCTGGCGCGCCTGCGTGACGAGCCGGAAGGCGAGTTGCGGCTGGCGGCGCCCATCGGTTTTGGCGGCCTGCTCGCCACGGCGCTTGCGCCCCTGCGCGCGCACCCGAAGCTGTCGCTGCACCTGCTGCTGGACGATGCGGTGATCGACCTGATTGCTGCGCGCGTGGACATTGCCCTGCGTGTGGGTGCGCTGGCGGATTCAACGCTGGTGGCGCGCAAGCTCGGCAGCATGAAGCGGCAGCTGTGCGCATCGCCGGCCTATCTGGCCGGGCGGGGCTGGCCGGCGCAGCCGCAAGACCTGCTGCAACACGACTGGCTGGGCGGCCGGCCGGGGGCGGCCGGCGGCGAGCTGCTGGACTTGCAGGGCCCGGACGGCGAGCACCAGACGGTGCGGATGCAGGGGCGCGTGCAGGCCACGCAGGTGACGGCCTTGCACGCCTTGTGTGTGGCGGGCTGGGGCATCAGCATTGTGGTCAGCGACGATGACCGTCGTGCGCTGGCCGATGGGCGACTCCTGCCGGTGCTGCCCGGCTGGCAACTGGCTGACCTGCCGGTGTACGCGGTGACGCCGCGGCGCGGCGAGCAGCCCGCCAAGGTACGCCATGCGCTGGAGCTGCTGGCCGCGTATTTCAATCAGCCAGCCGCAGGGCCGACGCGTCTCAGCGCGGCTTGAGCATCCCGCCCAGCATCACGCAGGCCAGCGCCGCCACCACCAGGGTGATGCCGCCCCACTGCCAGGGCGTGATGGCTTCACCGAGCACCAGCATGCCGGTGGTCAGGCCCACCACCGGCACGCCCAGGCTGAAGGGCGCAACGCGGTTGGCGGGGTGGCGCTTGAGCAGGCCGGTCCACAGGCTGTAACCCAGGATGGTCGCGACCCAGCCGAGGTAGGCCACCGCCAGCCAGCTGGAGGCGCGGGCCTGGGTCCACTGCCAGCGCGTCGCCTCGGGGTCGAACACCAGCGACAGCAGCGTGAAGGGCAGGATGGCGAAGATGCTGCTCCAGACCACAAAGGCCATCGGCGAGTAGGCTACCCCTCCTTGCTGCACGTGGCGCGCCACGATGTTGGACATGGCCCACATGGCGGCGGCGCCCAGCGTCAGCACAAAACCCGCCAGCGTGGTGGCGGCAACCGCGCCGCCGTCGGCCGGTGCCAGGTAATTCAGCGCAAAGCAGGCCAGACCCAGCGCCGCGAGCACCATGCCGGCCTGCAATGGCCGGCTGGCGCGCTCGTGCAGCAGCACAAAGCCGAACAGCGCGGTGAAAAACACCTGGGTTTGCAGCAGCACCGAGGCCAGCGCCGCCGTCATGCCGACTTTCAGCGCGACGAACAGGATGCCGAACTGCCCGACACCCTGGAACAGGCCGTAAAACGCCAGCCATTTCCACGGGATATGGGGCGGCCGGACGAACAGCAGCAGCGGCAGCACCGCAAAAACATAACGCGCGGCGCCCAGCTGGAAGGGCGTGAAGTCGCGCAGCGCGAACTTCATGACCACAAAGTTGACGCCCCAGACCACGACCACCACGAGGGCGGCCGCCAGGTCGCGGCCGGTCAAGACGCCGGGCCGCATCAAACGCCCGGCAGCGCGGCGCGTGCGGCGTTCAGGTGGGTCCTGACGTGCTGCGCCAGGGCGATGTCGCCCGGTGTTTCGGGCAGCCAGGCCTCGACCGGGATGGTTTTTCCGTTCGGGTCCACCGCGACAAACACCACCACACATTCGGTGATGACTTCCATCTCACCGGTTTTCATGTCGCCGGCGCGCACCTCGACCGCGATGTTCATGCTGGTGCTGCCGGTGTAGGCCAGCCGTGCCTGCACTTCCACCAGATCGCCGATCATGATGGGGCGCTGGAAGCGGATGCTGCCGACCGACACCGTGACGCAGTAACGCTTGGCCCAGCGCGTGGCGCAGGCGTAGCCGGCTTCGTCGATCCACTTCATGACGGTGCCGCCATGGACCTTGCCGCCGAAGTTGATGGTGCTCGGTTCGGCCAGAAAACGCAGGGTGATCGACGACATACGGCTCCTTGTGAAATGCTATGAAAATAATAGCTGTTTGCGCCCGTCCATCAAGGGCTACAGCCGGTTTCTTTACAAAAGTCGTTTCAGGTAACGCCCGGTATGGCTGGCCGGGTTGGCGGCGATGTCTTCGGGTGTGCCCACGCCCACCACGGTGCCGCCACCGGCCCCGCCCTCGGGGCCCATGTCGATCAGCCAGTCGGCGGTCTTGATGACGTCGAGGTTGTGTTCGATCACCACGATGGTGTTGCCGGCGTCGCGCAACTGGTGCAGCACCTTGAGCAGCAGGGCGATGTCGGCAAAATGCAGGCCGGTGGTCGGCTCGTCCAGGATGTAGAGCGTGCGGCCGGTGTCGCGCTTGGAGAGTTCGAGCGCGAGCTTGACGCGCTGGGCCTCGCCGCCCGACAGCGTGGTCGCCGCCTGGCCCAGCTTGATGTAACTCAGGCCGACATCGAGCAGCGTGTGCAGCTTGCGCGCAATCACCGGCACCGCCTTGAAGAACTCGGCCGCGTCTTCCACCGTCAGGTCCAGGATCTGCGCGATGTTCTTGCCCTTGTACTGGACTTCCAGCGTTTCGCGGTTGTAGCGCATGCCCTTGCAGACATCGCAGGGCACGTAGACGTCGGGCAGGAAGTGCATCTCGACCTTGACCACGCCGTCACCCTGGCAGGCCTCGCAACGACCGCCGGCCACGTTGAAGGAAAAGCGCCCCGCGCCGTAGCCGCGTTCACGCGCGGTGTTCATCTCGGCCATCAGCTCGCGGATCGGTGTAAACAGCCCGGTGTAGGTGGCCGGGTTGCTGCGTGGCGTGCGGCCAATTGGCGACTGGTCCACATTGATGACCTTGTCGAAATGCTCGATGCCTTCCATCGCTTCATGCGGTGCCGGCTCCTCGTGCGCGCGGTACAGGGTGCGCGCCACGGCGGCGTACAGCGTGTCGTTGACCAGCGTTGATTTGCCGGAACCCGACACGCCGGTCACGCAGGTCAGCAGGCCGACCGGGAAATCGACACTGACGTTCTTCAGGTTGTGGCCGCTGGCGTTGATGACCTTGATGGCCTGCAGGTCGCCTTGGGTCAGCAGGTGCTCGGCTTCGCGCGCGGCGCGTTTGACGCCGGCCGCGCTGGGCGCAAACTTCGACGGCTTTTTCAGGTCGCGGTAAGGGGCTTTGACCACCGTCGGCAGCCACGGCGTGCGGCGCTTGGGCACCTCGATCCTCAGGACCTGCGACAGGTATTTGCCGGTCAGCGAATCGGGGTTGGCCAGCACGTCTTCGTAGCTGCCTTGCGCCATCACGCGTCCGCCGTGGATGCCGGCACCCGGCCCCATGTCGATCACGTGGTCGGCCGCGCGGATCATGTCTTCGTCGTGTTCGACCACCAGCACGCTGTTGCCGATGTCGCGCAGGTGTTTGAGCGTGCCGATCAGGCGGTCGTTGTCGCGCTGGTGCAGGCCGATGCTGGGTTCGTCGAGCACATACATCACGCCGGTCAGGCCCGAGCCGATCTGCGAGGCGAGACGGATGCGCTGCGACTCGCCGCCCGACAGCGTTTCGGCGCTGCGGTCCAGGCTCAGGTAATTGAGGCCCACATCGTTGAGGAATTTCAGGCGCAGGCCGATTTCGCGCACCACCTTGCCGGCGATCTCGGCCTTGGCGCCTTCCATGCTCAAGGTGTTGAAGTAGTCGAAACTCTCGCGCAGGGTGACGCTGCTGATCTCGTAAATCGCCTTGCGATCGGCCGCGCCCACCAGGTAGACATGGCGCGCCTCGCGGCGCAGGCGCGTGCCTTCGCAGTCGGGGCAGGGTTGCAGGCTGCGGTAACGCGCGAGTTCTTCGCGCACTGCCGCCGAGTCGGTTTCGCGGTAGCGCCGCTCGAAGTTGGTGATCACGCCTTCAAACGGGTGTTTCTTGCTGACCTTGCGGCCGGCCGACTGGCCCGACTCCATCACGTAGCTGAACTTGATGTCTTCCTCACCCGAGCCGTGCAGCACCACCTGCCGGACCGCCTCGGGCAGTTTTTCAAAGGCGGTGTCGATGTCGAAGCTGTAGTGTTTGGCCAGGCTTTCCAGCATGGCGAAGTAATAGGCATTGCGCCTGTCCCAGCCCTTGACGGCGCCGCTGGCCAGGCTCAGCGACGGGAAGGCCACCACGCGCGCCGGGTCGAAAAACTCCATGTGGCCCAGGCCGTCGCAGCTCGGGCAGGCGCCCACCGGCGAGTTGAAGGAAAACAGGCGCGGTTCCATCTCGCTGAGCGAGTAGCTGCAGACCGGGCAGGAGAACTTGGCGCTGAACAGGTGTTCCTGCCCGGAATCCATTTCCATCGCCAGCGCCTTGCCGTCGGCCAGGCGCAGCGCGGCTTCAAAACTCTCGGCCAGGCGCTGCTGCATGTCGGGCCGCACCTTTAGGCGGTCGATCACCACGTCGATGTTGTGTTTCTCGGCCTTCTTGAGCTTGGGCAGCTCGTCAAACTCATACGCCGTGCCGTCCACGCGAAAGCGCACATAACCCTGGGCCTGCATCTCGGCGAACACGTCGACAAACTCGCCCTTGCGTTCACGCGCCACCGGCGCCAGGATCATGAGTTTGGTGTCTTCGGGCAGCGCCAGCACATGGTCCACCATCTCGCTGACGCTTTGCGCCTGCAGCGGCAGGTCGTGGTCGGGGCAGAAGGGCGTGCCGGCGCGCGCAAACAGCAGGCGCAGGTAGTCGTGGATTTCGGTCACCGTGCCCACGGTGGAGCGCGGGTTGTGCGAGGTGGCCTTCTGCTCGATGGAAATCGCCGGCGACAGGCCTTCGATCATGTCCACATCGGGCTTGTCCATCAGCTGCAGGAACTGCCGCGCGTAGGTGCTCAGGCTTTCGACGTAACGGCGCTGGCCCTCGGCGTACAGCGTGTCAAAAGCCAGCGAGGACTTGCCCGAACCGCTCAGCCCGGTGATCACCACCAGCTGGTTGCGCGGAATGTCGAGGTCGATGTTCTTGAGGTTGTGCGTGCGTGCGCCGCGGATGCTGATGCGCTGCGCTGCGAGGGCCTGGGCCAGGTAGCGGCTGGTATCGGGCTCGGTTGCCACACGGCCTTCAGCGGCTGTGGGAGCGAGGTATTTGCCGTCGGTGGAAGAGTTCACTGTATAAGGGCGCCGCAAAACCCTCCATCATAGACCGAAGTGTGTTTTTCGGGGTTCCGGGGCCATGGGGCGGGCTCCTGTGCCCGGCGCGGGCGCAGTTCGTGCTTGCGCAGGGGCAAATGAAACGCGGTCCAATTCAAAGACAATAGGTCCTGTCTTCCGCGGATGCCCCCGCCAGCCCTTTTTTTGTTTTTCAAATTATCCAGCCCTCCTCTGTGTCTTCTGCCCGCCCCGACCTGCCTTCCTACCCCATGACCGCGACCGAGCGGCGCGCCAGCGCGTCGCTGGCCTCCATTTTTGCGCTGCGCATGCTCGGGCTTTTCCTGGTGCTGCCCGTGTTTGCGCTGGAGGCGGCGCGGTACCCGGGCGGTGACGACCCGGCGCGTGTCGGTCTGGCCATGGGCATTTACGGCCTGACCCAGGGCCTTCTGCAGATACCCTTTGGCATGGCCTCGGACTGGCTGGGCCGCAAGAAGGTCATTGTGTTTGGCCTGCTGGTGTTTGCGCTGGGCAGTTTTGTCGCCACCTGGGCGCCCGACCTGACCTGGCTGATTGTTGGCCGTTCGCTGCAGGGCGCAGGCGCCATCTCGGCTGCCGTCACCGCGCTGCTGGCCGACACCACGCGCGACGAGGTGCGCACCAAGGCCATGGCGCTGGTGGGCGCCAGCATCGCCCTGATGTTTGCGCTGTCGCTGGTGCTGGCGCCGCTGCTGGCCGCACAGGTCGGCCTGGGCGGGCTGTTTGCCTTCACCGGGTCGCTGGCGCTGGCCGGCATCGCGGTGGTGATCTGGTGGGTGCCGCCCGAGCCGGCGCAGCATGTGAACCGGCCGCGCGGCAGCCTCGCCGAGGTCTTGAGCCACCCGGCCTTGTTGCGGCTCGATGTCGGCGTGTTTGTGCTGCACGCCGTGCAGCTGGCCATGTGGGTGGCCATTCCCGCGCTGCTGGTGCAGGCCGGGCTGGACAAGGACAGCCACTGGCAGGTCTACCTGCCGGCGGTGCTGGCCTCTTTTCTGGTGATGGGGTTCACGCTGTTCCCCCTGGAAAAACGCGGCTACCTGCGCGCCGTGTTCCTGGCCGCGGTGGGCCTGATCGCGCTGGTGCAGTTCGGGCTGATGGGCGCGGCGATGCAGGGCAGCCCCAGCCTGGCTTGGCTGGGCGCCTTGCTGTTCCTGTTTTTCTGCGGCTTCAATGTGCTTGAAGCCTCCCAGCCCAGCCTGGCGTCGCGGGTGGCCCCGGCCCATTCCCGCGGCGCGGCGCTCGGGGTCTACAACACGCTGCAGTCGCTCGGGTTTTTTGCCGGCGGTGCCCTGGGCGGCTGGCTGGCCAAAACCGCGGGTGCGCAGGCGCTGTTTGCGGCCTGCGGCGGGCTGATGTTGCTGTGGCTGGCCATCGCCTGGCCCATGAAGGCGCCCGGAAGGCATGCAGCCGCCCCGGATGCCGGCCTGGCCGCGCAGCCAGTTAAACTGTGAAAAATTAGGAGAACATGCCATGGCATCCGTCAACAAAGTCATCCTCGTCGGCAACTTGGGCCGCGACCCCGAAGTGCGTTACCTGCCCAGCGGCGACGCCGTCGCCAACATCGCGCTGGCCACCAGCAGCAAGTACAAGAACAAGGCCGGTGAAATGGTCGAGGAGACCGAATGGCACCGTGTCAGCTTTTTCGGCCGCCAGGCCGAAATCGTCGGTGAATACCTCAAGAAAGGCCGCTCGGTCTACATCGAGGGGCGCCTGAAAACGCGCAAGTACACCGACAAGGACGGCGTCGAGAAATACGCGACCGACATCATTGCCAGCGAAATGCAGATGCTCGGCAGCCGCGAAGGCATGGGGTCGCCCGGCGGTGACGGCGACGGCGATGGCGGCGAACGCCAGTATTCCCGTCCGCCAGCGGCCGCGCCGCGTGCGCCGGCCCCGGCCCCCCGCGCGCCAGCGCCTGCGCCGACCAAGGCCGCCAGCGGCTTTGACGACATGGACGACGACATTCCGTTCTAAACCCTGCTCCCGATCCTCTGCCCGGCCTGCTTCTCGCGCAGGCCGGGCAGACGCATTTTTAAACAACGCTTTTTGTCAACCGGCGCCTTGGCGCTGTGTAGGCGCTTGCCTTGTTTGCAGGCATGGGCTGCCGCGGGTGCGCATTGTTGGCTAGGATCGAACTTTGCCAACCACAGGGCGCCGTCATGAGCTCCAAGCACCTTGAAAACAATGCCCCGGCAATGATCCGCCTGCAATTGCTGCTGGGTGCAGCCCTGCTGGCAGCAGGCGGGTTGGTGTCACTGCCGGCCCATGCCAACACCGACCCCCTCAGCGATCTGCTCGGCGCTCCTGGCAGCGCGGGCCTGGGTTTCGCCGTGCGGGCCGAGCAGTCGCCCTATGTGGGCGGCGGCACGCGTTATGACCTGCTGCCGCTGTATCTCTACGAAGGCAAACGCGTGTTTCTGCATGGCAGTCGCGCCGGGCTGAAGCTGTTCGACGAAGAAACGCAGCGCGTCGATCTTTTTCTTGACCAGCGCTTCGAAGGTTATGCCGACGACCGCCTTCCTCCCAGCCTGGCCGGCATGGCCGAGCGCGGCTCCGGCCTGGACGCCGGCGTGTCTTACCGCTACCGCCAGCCCTGGGGCACGCTGCAGGCCGAGTATCTGCAGGATGTCAGCCGCTTTTCAAAGGGCAGCGAACTGCGCTTGTCTTACAGCTACGACTGGCGCTCCGGCCGGCTGGCGCTGCGCCCCAGCCTGACGGTGTCGGCGCGTAACGCCAGGCTGAACAACTATTACTACGGCGTGCGGCCCGACGAAGCCACGGCCACCCGGCCTGCCTACGAGCCCGGCAGTGGCATCAACACCACCCTGGGCCTGTACGGGACCTATGAACTGAGCGAGGGATGGCGCCTGCTGGGCGGCATCACCCGGACCGTGCTGGACGGCAAGGTCAAGGCCAGCCCGATTGTCGGAAGGTCGGCGCAGACCGCGGTATTCCTCGGCGCCGTCTACGATTTCGGCACCCACAAGCAGCACTGGGCCGAAGAAAGTTCACCCACCCATGTCAAGGTGCTGTACGGCAAGTCCACGGAAGACGGCTGCCACCTGGCCAAGATCATCACGCTGACCTGCGCTTCGACGGCCAAGGTCAACTCGACACGTATCGCCGGCGTGCAGATTGGCAAGCCTTTCATCGAGCAGCTCAACGGCTGGCCGCTGGACATCGTCGGTTACGTCGGCCTGATGCAACACGACGACCGCGGGCTGGCGTCCAACGGGCTGCAGCTCGACGCGTTCATGAAGGCCTATTACTACGGCTTTCCGTGGAGCGATCGCGTCAAGACCCGGCTCGGCCTGGGCCTCGGGGTGTCGCTCGCGCAACGTGTGCCCTACAGCGAGTCCAGCAGCCAGGCGGCGCGCGGGCGCCAGACCTCGCGGCTGCTCAACTACCTGGACCCGAGCATCGACGTCAGCCTGGGCGACCTGGTGGGTTCACGCGCGCTGAAGAACACCTATCTCGGCTTCGGTGTGTCGCACCGTTCCGGGATCTTTGGCGCCTCGCGCCTGCTGGGCAACGTCAACGGCGGCTCTAACTACATCTATACCTACCTCGAAACCGTGCTGTAAGGTACAGGTGCCTGCCGGGTTTTAAGGCGCGCTATCAAAAAAAGAGCAAATGGAGCCCGCCCAGAAAGGGCGGAACACCGATTTGCTTGTCAGCCACCGGCCCGGGCAGGATGCCACGCGCGGCCAGCCCCATAAACGGGGGATTGCATCCGGCAGGTACAGCGTTAACAGTGGAGGCTGACGCGCATGCCTCAAGCGGTTTTTCACGCCTGCTGTTCCTGAGGCATGCCTTTATCATCGGCTGCTGTGCAGCCCCTTCCAAAGATTTCACCCATGCCCGAATGGCGCGTACTGATTGTTGAAGACGATGTTCCGACGCGGGACTTCTTCGCGGACAGCGTCTCTAGCTGTGAGCAGCTGCATCTGGTCGCCGGCGTGGGCACCTTCGAGGAAGCCCGGGCGCTGATCGAGGACAAGGGCCAGGTCATCGATATCCTGCTGACCGACCTGGCGCTGCCGGATGGCAACGGGCTGGACCTGATCCGGCTGGCCGGGCGCTTGCGGCCCTCGTGCGAGGCGCTGGTGATTTCGATGTTCGGCGACGAAGACAGTGTGCTGTCCAGCGTCGAAGCCGGGGCGCTCGGTTATATCCAGAAGGATTTCACGCCGGACAACATTGCACACACGATTCTGGAGATGAAGGACGGCGCCTCGCCGATCTCGCCGATGATCGCGCGCCGGGTGCTGGCCAAGTACCGCGCGCTGCACCTGGTCGAACAGGCCCCCCCCGCTGCTGCGGCCGGGGCGGTGGTGCGCGGCCCGGACGAGACGCCTGCCGTTGGCATGGGCCGAGCGCTGCTGTCCGTGCGGGAGCAGGAAGTCCTGGAACTGATTGCGCGCGGCTTTTCCTATGCGGAAATTTCAAAACTCAAGAGTGTGAGCGTGCACACTGTCCAGTCCCATATCAAGAACCTCTACACCAAACTCGCGGTGCACTCCAAAAGCGAGGCGGTCTACGAGGCGACCCGGCTGGGCCTGCTGCAGCCGCCGTCGGCGGCCGACCCACGCTGAACCGTGGTGGCCTGAAGACATGCGTGTCCGCGGTCTCTGGTGTGGGCTGGTCTGTGCCCTGCTTTGCTGGGGCGGCGCCCGGGCCGAGGTGCAGGAACTGGGCCAGGCCAGGGCCCTCGTCACCCTGCAGGGTGCGGCACCGGTGCAGTCCAGCGTCGAATTGCCCTACCACTGGGACCGGCGCCATCCCGGGCTGGCGGGCGCCGCGTCGTTTGAGATCGATTTCGCTCCGCCCGTCACCGCGGCCGACGCCTATGGGATCTACATTCCCAGGCTGGGCAACGCCTATGAAATCTGGCTCAACGGCAATCTGCTGGAAAAAAATGGCGACCTGACAAAGTTCAATGGGAGCGACTACGCCAAGGTGCCACGTTTTGTGCCCGTCGCGACGGATCTCCTGCGGCCTTCCAACCGGCTTTTGATCCATGTTCGCGCTGACGTAGGACGGCGCGGCGGGCTGGCAATGCCGGTGGTGGGGCCGGACGAGGAGGTCAGGCGGCTTTACCTCAGCGACTACAACTGGCGCGCAACGGGAACACTGGTGGTGGTGGTGCTCAGTTTCATGGTCGGCATGGTGGCGCTGGCCCTGTGGTTCACGCAGACCGACCCGGCGCGGGCCTACCGCGCTGTGCGCGACCCCATGTACCTGCTGGGCGGGCTGGCCGAGCTGTTCTGGACGGTGCGCATCAGTGACACGCTGATTGAAAATCCGCCGCTGCCCTGGCCAGCCTGGGGCATGGTGACCGTGCTGGCCGCCGGCGGCTGGCTGACCTGCATGGGAAGCTTTTGCGTACGGGTGGCGGGCTGGGCCGAAAACCGCCCGGCGATCCTGTTCAACCGGGCGAACTGGACGCTTTTTGCCTTGGGGCCACCGCTGATCGCGTGGGCGCTGGTGTTTGCGTCGCCGCAGGTACTGACGGCCTGGTACGGCGCCTACGCGGTGACCTATGTGTGTTTCATTGGCCTGTTCACCTGGAAGGCGATTCGCAACGCCACGCCGTCCCACCGGGTGGTGGCGGCCGCGCTGTTTGTCAATGTGCTGTTTGGCCTGCGCGACTGGTTTGTGTTCCGGCTCAGTCCCTCTTATGCCGACAACACCTTGACACGCTATTCCTCGGTGCTGTTCGGGCTGGCGCTGGCCTATATCGTGATCACGCGTTTTCGCGAGGTCAGCGCCCAGGCGCGCGACCTGATGACCAACCTGTCTTCCCGCATCTCGCAGAAAGAGCGCGAGCTGGGCCAGACCTACCGCCAGGTCGAACAACTCGCTCGCGAGCAGGAGCGGGTCAGCGAGCGCACGCGCATCCTGCGCGACATGCACGACGGCGTGGGTGCGCACCTGAGCGCCGCGATCCGGCAGCTGCAGTCGGGCAAGGCCAGCACCGACGACGTGTTGCAGACGCTGCGTTACACGCTGGACCAGCTCAAGCTGTCCATCGACGCCATGCATTTGCTGCCGGGCGACATCAGCTCGTTGCTGGCCAACCTGCGCTACCGGCTGGAGCCGCGGTTTGCGGCGTCGGACATCGAACTGCAGTGGGTGGTGGGCGCCCTCGAGCCGGTGGCCCATATGGACGCCAACGCCATGCGGCAGCTGCAGTTCATGGTGTTCGAGGCCTTGTCCAATGTGCTGCAGCATTCACATGCCACCACTCTGGCGATCGAGGCGGAAATGGCCGGCACCGGTGTGTGCCTGCGTGTTGTCGACAACGGGCGCGGTTTCGACGCCGCCGCCGCGCCGCGCAAGGGGCTGCTGTCGATGCGCGAGCGGGCGAGCGCAATTGGCGTGGCCATCGCCATCGAAAGCCGGCCGGGGCGCACGGTCGTTGAAATACGGATTCCTTGACCGGCTGACCGTTCGGGCGCTATTAAATCAGTAGCTGCTGGCGCTTATTCATCAAGGGCCAGAACCTGATTTGATTGAAAAAACCGGACGACAGGCTCAGGGCAGCGCCGGTGTGTTGCTCGCTGCAATCACGCCGCCGCCCAGGCAGACCTCGCCCTGGTAGAGCACGGCCGACTGGCCTGGGGTGACGGCCCACTGGGGTTCGTCAAAACGCAGCGCGGCGTGGGTCAACGACGGCGCCAGCAACTCGCAGGCTGCGTCGGCCTGCCGGTAGCGCGTTTTGGCCGCCATGGTGCCGGCCGCTGGCGGCGCGCCGGCGACCCAGCTGCAGTCCTGCACCTGCACTTCCGTTGAGAGCAGCCAGGGATGGTCGTGGCCCTGCACCACCCACAGGGTATTGCTGTCCATGTCCTTTCGCGCCACAAACCAGGGCTCGTGTTCACCGACGCCGCGCTGGCCCAGCGCCTGCACGGCCTTGAGTTCGGCGCCGCGCGCTTTCACGCCGCCTATGCCCAGGCCCTGGCGCTGGCCCAGGGTGTAGAAGCTCAGGCCCACATGTTCGCCCAGCACCCGGCCCTGGTCGTTCTTGATCGGTCCCGGCGCCTTGGCGATGTAGCGGTTCAAAAACTCGCGGAAAGGCCGCTCACCGATGAAACAAATGCCGGTCGAGTCCTTCTTCTTCGCGTTCGGCAGGCCGATCTCGTCGGCAATGCGGCGCACTTCGGTCTTCTTCAGCTCACCGACCGGGAACAGCGTTCTGGACAGCTGCGCCTGGTTCAGCCGGTGCAGGAAGTAGCTCTGGTCCTTGGCCGGGTCCAGGCCCTTGAGCAGTTCGTGCAGGCCGGTGGTCTCGTTTTTCCGTACGCGCGCATAGTGCCCGGTGGCGATTTTTTCGGCGCCCAGCCGCATCGCATGGTCGAGAAAGGCCTTGAACTTGATCTCGGCGTTGCACAGGATGTCGGGGTTGGGCGTGCGGCCGGCCTGGTACTCGCGCAGGAACTCGGCAAACACCCGGTCCTTGTAGTTGGCGGCAAAGTTGACGTGTTCGATTTCGATGCCGATCACGTCGGCCACCGCCGCGGCGTCGACAAAGTCGATGTTGGACGAGCAGAACTCGCTGTCGTCGTCATCTTCCCAGTTCTTCATGAAGATGCCGATGACCTCGTGCCCCTGCTGTTTAAGCAGGTACGCGGTCACCGCGGAGTCCACGCCGCCGCTCAAACCGACAACGATACGTTGCTTGTGCATTGCAGCATTTTAGGTGGTGAGGCGATTCCGGGAGAGGCTCAGGCCTTGATGTCGTAGACGCTGGGGTCGGTGGTCAGCAGATCCACCGGGTAACGCTTGCCCGCCAGGTAGTCTTCCATGCAGGTCAGCAACAAGGGGCTGCGGTGCAAGTGAGCGCAAGCCCTGATCTCATCGGGGCTCATCCACAGGGTGCGCACAATGCCTTCGTCCAGCGCCTGCCCCGCCACTTCCTCGCCCAGCGTGCCGCAAAAGGCAAAACGCAGGTAGGTGATGTCCAGCGGGATGTCCTGGCCGGGCACCGGTCTTTCGAAGCGCGACATATAGATGCCCACCAGCGACTGCGGCGTGAAGTGAAATGCGGTTTCCTCCAGCGTCTCCCGCGCGCAGCCCTGGATCGGGCTTTCGCCCGGGTCCAGGTGGCCGGCCGGGTTGTTCAGGCGCAGGCCATCCTGCGTGTGTTCCTCCACCAGCAAAAACCGGCCCTCGCGCTCGATGACGGCCGCGACCGTGACACTGGGTTTCCATCGTGTATTCATCGCAGCATTATCCGTGGGCAAGCAGTCCGCACCGATACCTGCGGGACTTCCAGAGAGTTGCGTCCAGAAAAAGCCCGGGAAACTCATGTAAGCTAGCTGACAGGTAACAATTTCACGTAGAACTACTTACGCAACGAGGAGACACCCATGCGAATCGGGGTACCGGCCGAAATCACGGCGGGGGAAACACGCGTTGCCGTCACGCCCGAGACGGCCAAGAAACTCAGGGGCCAGGGCCATACGGTCGTCATCCAGTCGGGTGCCGGCGTGGCTGCCAGCGTGCCCGATGAAGCTTACGTCGCCGCGGGTGCAGAGATCACCGATGCCGCCGGCGCCTATGCGTCCGACATCGTGCTCAAAGTTCGTTGCCCGCTGGACAGCGAGATCGGCCTGGCCAAGGCCGGCACGGTGCTGGTCGGCATGCTCAATCCGTTTGATGCCGCCGGCCTGCAGCGCCTGGCCGGCGCCCAGCTGACCTCGTTTGCGCTGGAAGCCGCACCGCGCACCAGTCGCGCGCAAAGCATGGACGTGCTCTCGTCGCAGGCCAACATCGCCGGCTACAAGGCCGTGATGATGGCGGCTGACAAGTACCAGCGCTTCTTCCCGATGCTGATGACCGCCGCTGGCACCGTCAAGGCCGCCCGCGTGGTGATCCTGGGGGTGGGCGTGGCCGGCCTGCAGGCGATTGCCACGGCCAAACGCCTGGGCGCGGTGATCGAGGCCAGCGACGTGCGCCCCAGTGTCAAGGAGCAGGTCGAGTCGCTGGGCGGCAAGTTCATCGACGTGCCTTATGAAACCGACGAAGAACGCGAAGCCGCCGTCGGCGTCGGCGGTTATGCCAAACCGATGCCGCCCAGCTGGCTGGAGCGGCAAAAAGCCGAGGTTGCCAAACGCGTGGCCCAGGCTGACGTGGTGATCACCACCGCGCTGATTCCGGGCCGCGCTGCGCCGGTGCTGGTGACCGAGGACATGGTCAAGGCCATGAAACCGGGCAGCGTGATTGTCGATCTGGCCGCGCCGCAGGGCGGCAACTGCCCGCTGACTGAACCCGGCAAAACCGTGGTCAAACACGGCGTCACGCTGATCGGCGAGACCAATGTGCCGGCGCTGGTCGCCGCCGACGCGAGTGCGCTGTATGCGCGCAACCTGCTGGACTTCCTCAAGCTGGTCATCAGCAAGGAAGGCACGCTCAACATCGACCTGGAAGACGACATCGTGGCGGCCTGCCTGATGACGCAGGGCGGCGAAGTCAAGCGCAAATAAGCAGCGAATCAAAAAAAACATTTATCAGGGGCCGGCGGCAGCGCCACCCCATCAGGAGAAGAAGACCATGGATGCCGTGTCACCCACCATCATCAACCTCATCATCTTCGTGCTGGCCATCTACGTGGGTTACCACGTGGTGTGGACCGTCACGCCCGCCCTGCACACGCCGCTGATGGCGGTGACCAACGCGATTTCGGCGATTGTCATCGTCGGCGCCATGCTGGCTGCCGCGCTGACCGTCACGCCGCTGGGCAAAACCATGGGCGTGCTCGCCGTGGCGCTGGCTGCGGTCAACGTCTTCGGTGGTTTCCTGGTCACGCGCCGGATGCTGGAAATGTTCCGCAAGAAAGAAAAGAAAACAGTTGCCGCTGATGCAGGAGCCGCCAAATGAGCATGAACCTCGTCACGCTGCTGTACCTGGTGGCTTCGGTCTGTTTCATCCAGGCGCTCAAGGGCCTGTCGCATCCCACGACCTCGATCCGCGGCAACCTGTTCGGCATGGTCGGCATGGCGATCGCCGTCCTGACCACTGGCGCGCTGATCGTGGAGCTCTCCGGCGGCAAGGCTTTCGGCATGGTGTACGTCCTGGGCGCCCTGCTGGTCGGCGGCACCGCCGGCACGATCATGGCCAAACGCGTCGAGATGACCAAGATGCCCGAGCTGGTCGCCTTCATGCACAGCATGATCGGCCTGGCGGCGGTGTTCATCGCGGTCGCGGCCATGGCCGAGCCCGACGCCTTCGGCATCGTCGCTGCGGGCCTGCCCACGGCGGCGATTCCGGCCGGCAACCGGCTGGAGCTCTTCCTCGGTGCCGCCATCGGCGCGATCACCTTCAGCGGCTCGGTGATTGCCTTCGGCAAGCTCAGCGGCAAATACAAGTTTCGCCTGTTCCAGGGCGCGCCGGTGACCTTTGCCGGCCAGCACATGATCAACCTGGTGATGGGCATTGCCACACTGGCGCTTGGCCTGGTCTTCATGTTCACCGGCAACTGGACGGCCTTTTTTGCGATGCTGGCCCTGTCCTTCGTCTTGGGCGTGCTGATCATCATCCCGATCGGCGGCGCCGACATGCCGGTCGTCGTGTCCATGCTCAACAGCTACTCGGGCTGGGCCGCGGCCGGCATCGGTTTCTCGCTGAACAACGCCATGCTGATCGTGGCCGGCTCGCTGGTCGGCTCCTCCGGCGCCATCCTGTCCTACATCATGTGCAAGGCGATGAACCGATCCTTCTTCAACGTGATCCTGGGCGGCTTCGGCGGCGAGGCAGGCACGGCAGCCGCCGGTGCCAAGGAGCAGCGCCCGGTCAAGTCCGGCTCGGCCGACGACGCGGCCTTCATCCTGGGCAATGCCGAAACCGTGATCATCGTGCCGGGGTACGGCCTGGCGGTGGCGCGTGCCCAGCATTCGGTCAAGGAACTCGCGCAAAAACTCACCGAGCGCGGTGTCAACGTCAAGTACGCGATCCACCCGGTGGCGGGCCGCATGCCCGGCCACATGAACGTGCTGCTGGCCGAGGCCGAAGTGCCTTACGACCAGGTCTTCGAGATGGAAGACATCAACGCCGAGTTCGGCCAGGCCGACGTGGCCATCATTCTGGGCGCCAACGATGTGGTCAACCCGGCCGCCCACGTCAAGGGCAGCGCCATCTACGGCATGCCCATCCTCGAGGCCTACAAGGCCAAAACCGTCATCGTCAACAAACGTTCGATGGCCGCCGGTTATGCGGGCCTGGACAACGAGCTGTTCTACATGGACAAGACCATGATGGTCTTCGGCGATGCGAAAAAGGTGATTGAGGACATGGGCAAGGCGATTGAGTAATCTGTCGGCCGCTTACGGTTTTTTCCGCACAAAAGACATGAATTAGAGGGGCTTCCCTTCTGATTTGGCCGTTTCCTAGGGAAAACGCAATAGCCCCGCAGAGGGTCGCGCCACGACAATCCGTGGCAGTTGTTCAATCGTCATCTGGAGAAGACAAGCATGAATGCATCCACCATAGACCGACCCTGGCTGAGCGCCTATCCTCCGGGCGTTCCTGCCGACATCGATGCGTCCCAGTACGCCTCGCTGGTGGCCCTGATGGAGGAAAGCTTCGCCAAGAACGCCAGCGCCGTCGCCTACAGCTTCATGGGCAAGGAGGTCACCTTCGGCCAGACCGACAGCCTGTCGCAGGCCTTCGCGGCTTACCTGCAGGGGCTGGGGCTGGTCAAGGGCGACCGTGTAGCCATCATGATGCCCAATGTGCCGCAATACCCGGTGACGGTGGCCGCCATCCTGCGCGCCGGTTTTGTGGTGGTCAACGTCAATCCGCTGTACACCCCGCGCGAACTCGAGCACCAGCTCAAGGATTCCGGCGCCAAGGCAATTGTCATCATCGAAAACTTCGCCAACACGCTGGAACAGTGCATTGCGAATACGCCGGTCAAACATGTGGTGCTCACGGCCATGGGCGACCAGCTCGGTGTGCTCAAGGGCGCGCTGGTCAATTACGTGGTTCGCAACGTCAAGAAAATGGTGCCGCCCTTCAATCTGCCGGGTGCCGTGCGTTTCAATGACGCGGTGGCCCAGGGGACGCGCGGCAGCCTCAAGCGGCCCGACATCAAGCCTGACGACGTGGCGGTGCTGCAGTACACCGGCGGCACCACCGGTGTTTCCAAGGGCGCCGTGCTGCTGCACCGCAATGTGATTGCCAACGTGCTGCAATCCGAGGCCTGGAACGGCCCGGCCATGGGCGGCATGGCGTCGGGCGTGCAGCCGACCTATGTCTGCGCGCTGCCGCTGTACCACATCTTCGCGTTCACCGTGAACATGATGCTGGGCATGCGCACCGGCGGCAAGAACATCCTGATCCCGAACCCGCGCGACCTGCCGGCCGTGCTCAAGGAGCTGTCCAAACACAAGGTGCACAGCTTCCCGGCGGTCAATACCCTGTTCAACGGCCTGGCCAACCACCCCGATTTCAACACCGTGGACTGGTCGCACCTGAAGGTCTCGCTGGGCGGCGGCATGGCGGTGCAAAGCGCGGTTGCCAAACTCTGGCTGGAAAAAACCGGCTGCCCGATCTGCGAAGGTTACGGCCTGTCGGAAACCTCGCCGTCGGCCAGTTGCAACCCGACCAACAGCAAAGCCTTCACCGGCACCATTGGCGTGCCGATTCCCGGCACGTATTTCAAGCTGCTCGACGACGACGGCAACGAAGTGCCGGCGGGCCAGCCCGGCGAGATCGCCATCAAGGGCCCGCAGGTCATGGCCGGCTACTGGCAGCGTCCCGACGAAACCGCCAAGGTCATGACCCCTGATGGCTACTTCAAGTCAGGCGACATCGGCGTGGTCGATGAGCGCGGCTTCTTCAGGATCGTGGACCGCAAGAAAGACATGATTCTCGTCAGCGGCTTCAACGTCTACCCGAACGAGGTCGAGGACGTGGTTTCCGGCATGGAAGGCGTGATGGAATGTGCCTGCGTCGGCGTTGTCGACGACAAATCGGGTGAAGCCGTCAAGCTGGTCATCGTCAAGAAAAACCCGGACCTGACCGAAGCCCAGGTGCGCGAGTTCTGCAAGACCAACCTGACCGGCTACAAGCAGCCCAAGGTGGTCGAGTTCCGTACCGAGCTGCCGAAAACCCCGGTCGGCAAGATCTTGCGCCGGGAGTTGCGCGACAAGAAGTAGGCTCGGGTCCGGCAGGAAAAAAAGGCAGCTCCGGCTGCCTTTTTTCCTGGTGCGCTCATGAGCGGGCACCAGTTCGGGCAAACTTGCGGCCATGAACCCTACCGCCATTCTGAGCGCCCTCGCCGAAGAACAGCACGGCCTGCTGGAACTGTTGCAGCGACCGCAGAAAACCCGTCATGCCGGCCGCGACTTCTGGCAGGGTGAGCTGCATGGCCAGCCCGTGGTGCTGGCGCTGTCAAAAATTGGCAAGGTGGCCGCTGCCACCACGGCGACGGCGCTGATCGAGCGTTTCGCTGTGGGCCGCATGGTGTTCACCGGCGTGGCCGGCGGGCTGGGCGAGGGTGTGCAGGTCGGGGATGTGGTGGTGGCGACCGATTTCCTGCAGCACGACCTCGACGTCTCGCCGCTTTTTCCGCGCTACGAAGTCCCGTTTTACGGGAAAGCCCGGTTCGACGGTGACACGGCCCTGACAGCGCTGCTCTACGCGGCGGCCTGCGGCGCGCTGGCCCCGGCGGAAGCGGGTCGATCCGTGCAGCGCTTTCCGCAGGCCCGCGTCCATCAGGGCCTGCTGGCCAGCGGCGACCGGTTTGTCTCGGGTTCTGCCGAGTCGCAGGCCCTGCAGGCCGCCCTGGCCGGCGCCGGACATGCGGTGCTGGCCGTCGAGATGGAAGGCGCCGCCGTGGCCCAGGTCTGCCTGGATTACGGCGTGCCGTTTGCCGCCATGCGCACGATTTCAGACCGCGCCGATGACAGCGCGCATGTTGATTTCTCGAGCTTTGTCGAGCAGGTGGCCAGCCATTACGCGCAGGCCATTGTTGAGCGGTTTTTGCTTTCGCTATCGATAAAGTAGCGTCTGACGCCCGTCACGCAAGGGCTTATTGCTGATTTGACTGGCAAGCGCAGGATGATCGGACGACCGCGGCTGTGGGGGCTCTTCAGACCAGCCGGGGCCGCGGGTCCGGCTTCGCCGGCCCGCAGGCGCAGCGGCCCCCTCGGGGGGCAGGGAGTTACGCGAAGCGAACGACCGTGGGGGGCTACTTCAACCAGCCGCGCCGCCGGAAGTACCACATCGGCACCACCGCACTCGCCGCCATCAGCACCAGCGCATACGGGTAACCCAGCGCCCAGTCGAGCTCGGGCATCAGCTTGAAGTTCATGCCGTACACGCTGGCGATCAGCGTGGGCGGCAGCAAGGCGACGCTGGCCACCGAGAAGATCTTGATGATCTTGTTCTGGTTGATGTTGATGAAAC
>JAZKAP010000019.1:0-89761 GCA_040389085.1 Pseudomonadota bacterium | reverse complement strand
TTCTTTGGCGAAGCAAAGAAAAGTAAGTCGCCCGCCGGGGCGAGACCCGGCCAGCCCGAAGCACCCAACAGGAAAAGCCGGCAACGGCCTACGAGACAAAATCAGGCCGAAACCCAATCTCCACAAGCACCAACCGCTATTATTTCAATAGCTAAATCGACTGCAACATGGACGCCGGGTCTTCACAGGCCAGCACCTGCGCAGCCCAGGGGGCGAGCTTGCTGGCGTCGGCACGCAGCACCTGCTGCTTGACCGCCAGTATCTGCGAAGGATGCATGGAAAAGCTGCGCAGGCCCAGGCCCAGCAGCAACCGCGTCATGCTGGTGTCGCCGGCCATCTCGCCGCAGATGCTGACACCCTTGCCCTGCGTGTTGCACTCGGCAATGGTGTCGGCAATCAGGCGCAGCACCGCCGGGTGGCAGGGGTCGTACAGGTGCGAGACGGATTCATCGGCGCGGTCGATCGCCAGCGTGTACTGGATCAGGTCGTTGGTGCCTATCGAGAGGAAATCAAAGTACTTCAGGAACAGCTTGAGCGTCAGCGCGGCCGCCGGAATTTCAATCATGGCGCCCAGCTGCACCGGCCCGTAGGCCACGCCCTTGTTGTCGAGTTCGGCGCGTGCATGGTCGATCAGCGACAGCGTCTGGCGGATTTCGCTGCCGTGGGCCAGCATGGGCACCAGCAGGTTGACCTGGCCGTGCACCGCCGCGCGCAGGATGGCGCGCAGCTGCGTCAGGAACATCGGCGGGTCGGCCAGGCTCCAGCGGATGGCGCGCAGGCCCAGCGCCGGGTTCAGCTGGCCGTCCTGCACCCGGCCCGCCAGCTTGTCCAGCGGCTTGTCCGAGCCGATATCGACGGTGCGAATCGTCACCGGCAGGCCGCGCATGCCTTCGATGGCCTTGCGGTAAGCCAGGTACTGCTCCTGCTCGCCGGGCAGGTTGCCGGGCCGGCCCATGAAGAGGAATTCGCTGCGAAACAGGCCCACGCCGACCGCACCGACGGCCACGGCGCCGGTCGCGTCGTCGGGCATTTCGATGTTGGCCAGCAGCTCGACCTTCTGGCCGTCGATCGTCAGGGCCGGCGTGTGTTTGAGGCGGTTCAGGCGCTGGCGCTCGAGTTCGCCCTGGCGCTGCTTGAAGCCGTATTCGGCCAGGATGATGGGCGAGGGATCGACGATCAGCACACCGGCGTCGCCGTCGATGATGACCCAGTCGTCCTGCTCGATCAGCTGGCTGGCGCTGCGCGCGCCCACCACCGCCGGAATGTCCAGGCTGCGCGCCACGATGGCGGTGTGCGAGGTCTTGCCGCCCACGTCGGTCGCAAAACCGACAAACAGGCTTTGCTTGAACTGCAGCATGTCGGCCGGCGAGATGTCGTGCGCGATCAGCACCAGCGGCACGTCCATGGTGTCGTCCAGCAGCAAGTCCTGCTGGCGCGGCAGGCGGTTCGCGGCGGCCTGCGCGGCCGGCAGCACCGGCGAGGCCACGCCCTTCATGAACCCGAGAATGCGTTCGACCACCTGCTCCAGGTCGGCCTTGCGCTCGCGCAGGTACTCGTCTTCCATCTCGTCGAACTGCCGCGCGATGATTTCGTACTGCGTGGTCAGCGCCCATTCGGCGTTGTAGAGCCGGTCGACGATCCAGTGCTTGACGCCGCTGATCAGCTGTTCGTCCTGCAGCAGCATCAGGTGCACGTCGAGCAGCGCGGAGAGTTCATGCGGCGCGTCCTTGGGCAGGTCGCGCTGCACCCGGGCGATTTCCTCAGACACCGCATCGCGCGCCACGCGCAGCCGCTGGATTTCTTCAACCGTCTTGGAGGCCTCGATGAAGTAGTGCGCCACATCGGCCCGGCTCGACGCCACCAGCACGGCGCGGCCAATCGCCACCCCGCGCGAGACAGCCAGCCCATGCACGGAAAAAGTCATGAGGCCTCCTCCACACCCGGCTGCGATGCGCAGCGAGCCGTGCAAAACCAGTCCGAGCCGCGGAACCGGCTTTGCCGGGCCGCAGGCGGGGCGGCCCCCTCGGGGGGCAGGGAGCTACGCGAAGCGAGCGACCGTGGGGGCATTTATTCCCCTTCGCCAAACTTGTCGTGAATCAGTGCCAGCAGCGCGTCCATCGCCTGTTGCTCGTCAGCCCCATCGGTTTCGATGTCCACGGTGCTGCCCATGCCGGCGGCCAGCATCATCACGCCCATGATGCTTTTGGCGTTGACGCGGCGCTCGCCTTTGGCGATCCAGATCTCGCAGGGAAAGCTGCCGGCGAGCTTGGTCAGCTTGGCCGAGGCGCGGGCGTGCAGGCCCAGTTTATTGTTGATGGTCGTGCTGGTCTTGATCATGGTTTCTGCGTACCTGGTTCTGCGGTGCGGTGATGGCCACCTGCATCACGCCCTGCGTTCCGCCCATCACCGCCCGGGCCACCAGCGCGTCCAGCGGCTCGTGGCGGTAGGACACGGTGCGCAGCAGCATGGGCAGGTTGACGCCGGTGATGAGCTTGGAGTGCACGCCATCGACCAGCTTCTGCGCCACGTTGCAGGGCGTGGCGCCAAACACGTCGGCCAGCACCAGCGCGTGCGAGGTGCCCATCTGCTTGAACACAATGCGCGCCTGCGCCAGGGTTTCTTCGGGCGGCATGTTGGGCTGCACGTCCAGCGCGGCCACACTGGCCGGGTTGTCGGGAAAAACATGCAGAACACATTGCCGCAGGGCCGAAGCCAGCGGAGCGTGGGCGATGATGAGAATGCCGTTCATTGCGGTGAATTATCGGGGGTGGGGTCAGCTTTGGCGCCGTGGAAGAAGGCATACGATGCGAGACAACAACACAAAAACACGGCCAGCGCCGCCTGGAAGCTGGCCACGTCGGCCAGCCCCATGGCCTGAAAAACGTCAATCAGCAGGCCTATGCCCCACTGCATGACAAACACACCGGCAAAAATCACGAGGTTGTAGGCGGTCAGCGCGCGCCCGGCCAGCACCTGCGGAAACGCCATGCCCACGGCCGGCTGGGCCAGGCCCAGCACGCTGGAGCTCATGCAAAACAGCGCCCAGCCCACCCAGCCGGTGGCGGGACCGGCCGCGATATTGACGGCGAGCACCACCAGGCTGACCGGCACGCCCCAGGTGATCAGGCGGTTGGCGCTCCAGCCATGCTGCGCGAGCCAGGGGTTGACCAGCCCCCAGGCCCAGAAGGTGACCAGCATGCAGGCATTGATCCAGAACAGGCCGGTGGCGGCCTGCAGCGGCGTGTAGCCAGCCACCCGGACCATCCACGGCCCGGCCCACAGGGTCTGCATCGCGATCACACCGCCATAGTGAAAAAAGGCCACCGGCGACATTTTCTGGAAATAGCGGCTGCGCCAGACCTGGGCGTAACTGGCCTGCTGATTCGGCACAGAGGGAGAAGCCACCGCGGAGGCGACCTTCCATGACGGGACCACCCACGCAATCGCCACCATGGACAACAGGATCAGCGCCGCCAGAATCCAGAACAGCGGCCGCCAGCCGGTCAGCGGCATCAGCCACTGCACCGGCAGGGTGGACGCCAGCATGCCGAGCGAGCCGGTCATCAGCATCCAGGAGTTGGCGCGCAGCAGGGTGCCGGCGTCAAACCAGCGGCGGTAACCGGTCAGCGGCGCCATCAGGCAGGCGCTGACGCCCATGCCCATGCCAATCCGCGCCAGCAGCAGCCCGCTGAAACTGGTCGCCATTGAAAACGCCAGGCAGGCCAGCACCGCCAGCCCCAGAAAATACAGGATCACGCGTTTGGGCCCATGCCGGTCCAGCCAGGTGCCCAGCGGCAGCTGGGTCACGGCAAACCCCAGAAAATACCCGCCGGCCAGCAGCCCCAGGTCGCGCGCATGCAAGGAAAACTCCTGCGTGAGCACCGGCGACAGCGTGGCCGTGATGGCCCGCACCAGCGTCGAACAGAAGTAGGCTGCTGCAAACGCCAGAAACACCACGATGGCGGCGCGCCGGCTCAGGAGGCCAGACGCGGCAGCGGCGGCCGGCAGGGGCCCGGCGTCCCGAACGGCGGCCATCAGCGGGGGGTTCCGGCGTCCAGCTGGAGGCTGGAGAAAAAGGTTTCGGCCACCTCAGGGTCCATCCGGTCGGCGTAGATCACCGCCTGAAAAACCTGCCGGCCCTGTGAAAAATACGCCGCCTGGCTTTGCACCGCCCGGCCGTTGGCGCGCTGGCCGCTGGCCCGCACCAACACGGCTGGCGGCAGCGGATCCGCGCCGGGCAGCTTCAGCGGGCTGGGTTGCCCGCCGCCGGCGGCCTTGAGGTTGGCCAGCGTGGCGGTTTGCCAGCCGGCCAGCACAGGCGCCGCTTGCGCCGCGTCGTCCAGCGTGGCCACCGCGACCGCAAACGTGGCGTCGCCGGCATCGCAGCCCAGCATGGCCAGCTCGGTCGGCCGCCCGCCCAGCGGCACGCTGCGCTGGGCCTTGTCGGGTTTGCAGGGCAGCAGCACCGTCAGCGCGGTGTTGTCCGGCCGCACTTCGCGCCAGTTGAAAACGGGGTTGCATGCCGCGAGCAGCAACAGCAACAGGCTGGCCGCCGTCACACGGATCGTCAAAGGGGCCATCAAGGGGGTCATGAAAGGGGAAGCCGGTGCCATGGTCTTTTGGGAAGGGGAGCTCTGACTTTACAGGGATTCAAAAAACAACCTCTTTTGGGGCAATCCGGCGCTGCAGCCCGGCGACGCACCGATTTGGCGCCTGGCCAGCCCCAGCCCGCGCTGCACCGCGCACCAAGCTGGGCACGATGTTTGCTCATCACCTGCCATGTTTGCAGAAACCGCCCCGCTGTCCGCACCCATGCACCTGCCTGGCGCCGACCAGCCGGTCTGGCGCGACAAGCTCTCGCAGCTGCTGGAATCCACCGGCGAAGGCATTTTCGGCATCGACATGGACGGCTGCTGCACCTTCATCAACCGCGCCGGCGCCGAACAGCTCGGTTTTGCGCCGTCCGAGGTGCTGGGCAAAAACATGCACGAGCTGGCGCACCACAGCCACGCCGACGGCGCCCATTACCCCGAGCACCTGTGCCCTATCTTCAACGCCTTCCGCATGGCCCTGCCCTGCCGCATCGACACCGAGCTGTTCTGGCGCCGTGACGGCAGCGCGTTTGCGGTCGAATACTCGTCCTACCCCATCGTCGATGGCGGCGTGGTGCAGGGCGCGGTGGTCACCTTTGTCGACATCTCGGCGCGCAAGCGGGCCGAGGAAGCCCTGCGCCACGCCAACGACGTGCTGGAGCAGCGCGTCAGTGAGCGCACACAGGCGCTGTCCGAGGCGCTGCAGCAGCTGCGCGAACTCTCGGCCTACACCCACACCGTGCGCGAGGAAGAGCGCACCCGCATCGCACGCGAGGTGCACGACGAGCTCGGCAGCCTGCTGGTGGCGCTGAAGATGGACGTGGGCTGGCTCGACAAACGCCTGGGCGAGCAGCAGCAGCGCGAGCCGGTGGAAGCGCAGGCCATGCGCGACACCATGCGCTGCAAGTGCCAGAACATGGGCCGGCTGATCGAGGCTGCGGTGGACAACGTGGGCCGCATCATCACCGACCTCCGCCCCAGCATCCTGGACCACCAGGGCCTGTGGGCCGCGCTGGACTGGCAGGCGCATGAGTTCGTGCAGTCGGCTGAACTCGAACTCGATTGGCAGATGGACGTGCAGCAGGCCGTGCCGCTGCCCGAGCCTTCGGCCATGGCGATTTTCCGCATCTTCCAGGAGATGCTCAGCAACGTCGGCCGCCACGCGCAGGCCAGCCACATCGCCATCACCCTCCTGGCCACGGCCGACGAGATCAGCATCCGCGTGCAGGACAACGGCAAGGGCGCGGCGCCCGCCGCCTTCGAGGCAGCCAATGCCTACGGCGTGATGGGCATGCGCGAGCGCGCGCGTCACCTCGGCGGCAGCCTGGAGATTTCAAGCAAAATCGGCCTCGGGTCCTTGTTCCACCTGCGCATACAGCTACCAAAAACATAGCAACATGACCCCCCTGAACATCCTGATCGGCGACGACCACCGCATCGTGCGCGAGGGCCTCAAGCAGGTGCTGGCCGACGCGCCAGAAATCGCCGTCGTCGCCGAAGCCGAGACCGGTCCCGACATCCTCGCCAAGGTCGAGGCACTGGGCGGCCACGCCGGGCTGGCTGCGGTGCTGCTCGACATCGCGCTGCCGGGCCGCGACGGCATGGACGTGCTGCAGGCCCTGAAAAAAGCCTGGCCGCAGTTGCCGGTGCTGATGCTCAGCACCTACCCCGAAAAACAATACGCGGTGCGCTGCATCAAGCTGGGCGCGGCCGGTTACCTGAACAAAAGCGCGAACCCCGACGACATGATTGCCGCGGTGCGCAAGGTAGCAAGCGGAGGCATGTATGTTTCAGCCGTCACCGCCGAAGCGCTGGCCAGCGCGGTCGGCGGCAGCGGCGGGCGCAGCGGCGCCGAAGCCCTGTCGCACCGCGAGCACCAGGTGTTCCGCCTGCTGACGGCGGGCAAGTCCGTCGGCGAGATCGGTACGCAACTGGGCCTGGCGTCCAACACCGTCAGCACCTACCGTCTGCGCATTCTCGAAAAAACCGGCACCAAGAACGACGTGGAACTCGCGCTTTATGCCGAGCGCCACGCCAACACGCCTGCGGGCGCCTGAGCCGCGCCTTTGTCCTACGGCCACTTGGGTTCCCGCTGACGCACACGCCGCCCGCTGCGCGCCATGCTGGTTGCAGACGGCGCCGCCGGCTGCTTTATCCAAGGAGAATTTCCATGACCACCGTCAACGACGTGATGACCCGCGATGTGCGGACCCTGACCCCCAGCGATACCGTGGCCAGTGCCGCCAAAGCCATGGAAGAACTCGACGTGGGTGTGATCCCCGTATGCGAGGGCGACAAGCTGCTCGGCATGGTGACCGACCGTGACATCGTGGTGCGCGCCGTGGCGCAAGGCCTGGACGGCAACACGCCGCTGGCCAAGGTGATGAGCACCGAGATCCGCACCGCCCGCGAAACCGACGACCTGGACACCGTCCTCGCCGACATGGCGGCCAGCCAGATCCGCCGCCTGCCGGTGCTCGACGGCGCCGAGCGCCTGGTCGGCATCATTTCCATCGGCGACATCGCGGTCAAGGGGCAGGACGAAGAAGACGTCGGCCAGTCGCTGGCCGATATCTCCTCACCGGCTTAAGCGCCCGCAGCGGGGCGCCAGCCGGCGCCCCGCGCCAATTTGGTGCGGCGACGAAAACCAGCCACGCGGCGGTGTGCCCGGCGCGGCGCTGGTGACGCTTTACAAAGCCCCTCCAAACATCTCAAACGCCTTCGCGCCAGCCCGCGACGGCTTCATGACGACCCGGCCGCGCCGGTTTTGTAGTGCCCGCCCTACACCGCGTCATTCCATCGACAGCGAAATACGGCGCAGACCGCACTCCCGGCCAAAGTGGCCCGCTGCTTGCAAGACATCCGCATCTTCAACTGAAAGGTGCGCGCCATGTCCGACTACTTCTCGCCTTACGACGCCGACAAACCGCTGATGCTCAAGTGCAGCTGCGGCAAGGACCACACGATGGCCGACCACCACGCCGCCGTTGCCGCCGACAGCGCCGCCATCGAACTGCGCCGCCGCAGCCAGACCAGCGAGTTCGAGGCCTACTCCAACGAGTTCATTGAAGCCACCCTGGTCAAGGCCCTGTTCCCGCAGGACGAGGTGCGCCGCCGCTTCCTGCGCGCCGTCGGCAAGGGCACGGCCATGGCCGCGATTGCCAGCGTGCTGCCGGTCGGCACCATGCAGGCCTTGGCGCAGGACGCCGGCAAAAAACCCGGCACGCTGGAAAAAACCAACCTGAAGATCGGCTTCATCCCCATCACCTGCGCCACGCCACTGATCATGGCGCACCCGCTGGGCTTTTACAAACAGCAGGGCCTCAATGTCGAAGTGACCAAAACCGCCGGCTGGGCGCTGATCCGCGACAAGATGATCAACAAGGAATACGACGCGACGCACTTCCTGTCGCCGATGCCGCTGGCGATCTCCATGGGCCTGGGCTCCAACGCCACGCCGATGAACGTGGCGACCATCCAGAACATCAATGGCCAGGCCATCACGATGGCGCTCAAGCACAAGGACAACCGCGACCCGAAAAACTGGAAGGGCTTCAAGTTCGCGATTCCCTTCGAGTTCTCGATGCACAACTTCCTGCTGCGTTACTACCTGGCCGAAGCCGGCCTGAACCCCGACACCGACGTGCAGCTGCGCGTGGTGCCTCCGGCCGAGATGGTGGCGAATCTGCGCGCCGGCAACATCGACGGCTTCCTCGGCCCCGATCCTTTCAACCAGCGCGCTGTGTACGAGGAAGTCGGCTTCATCCACGTGCTGACGCGTGACCTGTGGAACGGCCACCCCTGCTGCGCCTTCGGCACCAGCACCGAGTTCATCCAGAAGAACCCCAACACCTTTGCGGCGCTGTATCGCTCGGTGCTGACGGCCGCCGCCATGGCGCGCGACCCGAAGAACCGCGAGCTGATCGCCAAGGTGATCGCCCCGGCGCAGTACCTGAACCAGCCCGAAGCCGTGCTGAACCAGGTGCTGACCGGCAAGTTCGCCGACGGCCTGGGCAACATCAAGAACGTGCCGGACCGCGCCGACTTCGACCCGATGCCGTGGCAGTCGATGGCGGTGTGGATGCTCACGCAGATGAAACGCTGGGGCTATGTGAAGGGCGAAGTCAACTACAAGCAGATCGCTGAAAAGGTCTTCCTGATCACCGACGCCAAGAAGTACATGAAGGAACTCGGCCAGGCGACGCCCGAAGGCGCCTACCCCAAGTTCAAGATCATGGGCAAGGAATTCGACGCGGCAAAAGCCGACGCCTACGCGAAGAGCTTCCCGATCAACAAGATGGCATGAAAAGACCCGCAAGACGACACCGCCACCTGACCGTTCGGGCTGAGCCTGTCGAAGCCTCCGTACACGATACGAGGAACCCTTCGACAAGCTCAGGGCGAACGGACCGGGGACCAAGCCCCAGCGGTTTGGCCATGGCCAACGCAACCCTCTGATCACACCATGAACCTCTTCAAAACCCTCGGCTTTCGCGCAGGCATCGTCTCCGCCGTGCTCTTCGTGGTGTTCATCGCCATCTGGTACGCGGCCACGACGTCGCCGGCCAGCACCGGCGGCAACGTCACCGGCATGACGGCCGAGCAGATCGAGTATCAGAAGATGATGGGCAAGGACCCGGGCGCCGGCAAGGCCTCGGGCTTCCCGACCCCCGGGCAGATGGGCAAGACCTTTGTGGACCAGCTCAGCGATCCGTTTTACGACCGCGGCCCCAACGACAAGGGCATTGCCATCCAGCTCGGGCATTCGCTGGGCCGGGTGGCGCTGGGCTTTCTGCTGGCCTGCGTGGTGGCGATTCCTCTGGGCTTTGTCATCGGCATGTCGCCGCTGCTGCGCCGCGCGCTGGACCCCTTCATCCAGGTGCTCAAGCCGATCTCGCCGCTGGCCTGGATGCCGCTGGCGCTGTACACCATCAAGGACTCGTCTACCTCGGGCATCTTCGTGATCTTCATCTGCTCGGTCTGGCCCATGCTGATCAACACCGCCTTTGGTGTGTCGGCGGTCAAGCGTGAATGGCTCAACGTCGCCAAGACGCTGGAAGTCAAGCCGCTGCGCAAGGCCTTTCTGGTGATCCTGCCGGCCGCCGCGCCGACCATCCTGACCGGCATGCGCATCTCCATGGGCATCGCCTGGCTGGTGATTGTTGCCGCCGAGATGCTGGTGGGCGGTACCGGCATCGGCTACTTTGTCTGGAACGAATGGAACAATCTCTCGCTGACCAACGTGATTTTTGCCATCGTCGTGATCGGCGTGATGGGCATGCTGCTGGACCTGATGTTTGCGCAGATGCAGAAGTGGGTGACCTATGCTGAATAACCCCGCCCCCGGCGCCGCATCGGGCCGCCCCTTCCTGCAGGTCGAAGGCCTGGCCAAGTCTTACCCCGGCACCAGCGAGCCGGTGTTCGACGAGGTCAACTTCAGCATCAACCGCGGCGAGTTTGTCTGCATCATCGGCCACTCGGGCTGCGGCAAGACCACGATTCTCAACGTGCTCGCGGGGCTCGAGACAGCCAGCGCCGGCCATGTCTTCATGGACGGCCGCGAGGTCGCCGGCCCCAGCCTGGAGCGCGGCGTGGTGTTCCAGGGGCATGCGCTCATGCCCTGGCTCACGGTGCGCAAGAACATCGCCTTTGCGGTGCGCTCCAAATGGCCGGACTGGACGTCGGCGCAAGTGGATACCCATGTGCAGAAATACGTGGCGCTGGTGGGCCTGTCCGGCGCCATCGACAAGAAACCCTCGGCGCTGTCGGGTGGCATGAAGCAGCGCGTGGGCATTGCGCGCGCCTTTGCGATCGAACCCAAGATGCTGCTGCTCGACGAGCCTTTCGGCGCACTGGACGCACTGACACGCGGCACCATCCAGGACGAGCTGCTGGCCATCGTGCGCGAAACACAGCAAACGGTTTTCATGATCACGCACGACGTGGACGAAGCCGTACTGTTGGCCGACAAGATCCTCCTGATGAGCAACGGCCCGCAGGCGCGTGTGGCCGAGATCGTGCGCAACACCATGCCGCGCGACCGCCAGCGCGCCACCGTGCACCACGACCCGCAGTACTACCCGCTGCGCAACCACCTGGTGGACTTCCTCGTCGCGCGCTCCAAGGATTTGTCGCACGGCAAGGCGCCTGCACACCCACCCACGGTGGAGCCCGGGCGCGGCGCACTCGCCGACGCGCCGCCCTCCGTCACGCTGAAAGCCGTCGCATGAGCACGGAGCAAGCCCGCCCGCCGCTGCCGCCCTTCACGCTGGAAACCGCGAAAGAAAAAGTGCAGAAGGCCGAAGACGCCTGGAACAGCTGCGACCCGGACCGCGTGGCGCTGGCCTACACCGAAGACTCGGTCTGGCGCAACCGCGCCGACTTCTTCTCGGGCCGGCCCATGATCCGCGAGTTTCTGAAACGCAAATGGGCCAAGGAGCTGGACTACCGGCTCAAGAAGGAACTCTGGGCCTTCACCGGCAACCGCATCTCGGTGCGCTTTGAATACGAATGGCACGACGACGCCGGCTTCTGGTTCCGTTCCCACGGCAACGAGCAATGGGAATTCGACGAACTCGGCCTGATGCGCCGCCGCGAAGCCAGCATCAACGACGTGCCCATCAAGCAAGCCGACCGCAAATTCCATTGGCCGCGTCCTGTGGCCCCCTGATTTCTTTTTTTCTTTCTTTTCAACACGGAGAACAACACCATGAACCGCAACGACATCACCGAAAAAATCATCACCGTCAAAGTCAGCAAGGGCATCACCTGGGAATCGGTCGCCAAGAAGGTCGGCCTCAGCAAGGAGTGGACAACCGCCGGCTGCCTGGGCCAGATGACCTTTGATGAAAAACAGGCCAAAGTCGTCGGCAAGATTTTCGGGTTGACGGCGGAAGAGCAAAAGTGGCTGCAGGTCGTGCCTTACAAGGGCTCACTGCCCACGCCCGTGCCGACCGACCCGCTGATCTACCGCTGGTACGAAATCGTCAGCGTGTACGGCACCACCATCAAGGAACTGATCCACGAAGAGTTCGGCGACGGCATCATGAGCGCGATTGATTTTTCAATGGACATCGTGCGCACACCCGACCCCAAGGGCGACCGCGTGAATGTGGTGTTGTCGGGCAAGTTCTTGCCGTACAAGACTTATTGACGTTACTGAGAGAGCGGCGACGCGGCTAATCGGGCGATTCAGCCTCGCCTAGAAGGCGTGCCGGTGGTACAAGGACGGCCTTCATATGCGAACCGAGCAGCGTCGCCCGATACATCGGCCTTCCTGGGCCGCCGACAGAGCCGTCTGGTATGAGCTCCATCAATCCTGCGCGAACAAGTTGGGCCTGGTACGGCTTGAACTTGGACGTAATCGTCCAATCGTCTGCCAAATAGGCTTCCAAATCGTCAATGAAAGCGTCATCTATCGCAGCGGCCATGCGACGTAGTAGCTCACTGTCAATCATTCCGTTCATGTACTGCCGAAACAAGCGACCAACAATCTCGCATTTTTTTAAAGACGTGTAGCGCTCAATTGTTAGCAACAGAGCCTCAGTAATTTTTTCACTTGTCTCTGGGTTGTCGAGTTGTTCATGCATGGCATCTATCGCGTCCGGGATCTGCTGTTGCACGCCCTCCAAAAATGAGGCCAACTTCGCGGCCATCGCCCTTGCCCGGAAGTCGTCTACAGTTTGAAGGAGGCCCACCGCCACGCCGAATCCAGGGAAGTGCCCGAGCGCTGACAAGGCCGCATCGATGACTGGTGATGCACCCGTCCCCAGTGTTTCCGTAAGTGAGCGGTGCTTCACCGTCGGCTCTTGCAAGAATGAAAATCGAGCATAGCGGACACCTTTAGGTTCACCGAATTTGTGGAATACCTATTAACAGACCCACGATAAAAAGTATCCCGCCAGCCCAACCTACTACGTGCAGAAGCCAGTCAAACTTTGACCCCTTTTCATTTTTCTCGACCAAAAAAGCCCAGTCAATCTTGTTTCCATAGAACTCACCAACCTCTTTTTTGTAAGACGAGAAGGACGCTTCGATTACGTAATAGTCTAGAGTGGCATGCACTAGGCTGCATAGCGTGCCTGCCGCAAATAGCCATATAGCGCATTGAATAGAGGAGTTGGGGGACTTCGATGCAACATATGTCAGGGAACCTAGAAGTGCTCCTGTGTTGAGAATAAATAGGTAATTGGTGATTCGGGTGAGGCTTTGCACACGCACCTCTCGCCAGAACGCCCAAAGCTCCTTTATGTAATTTAGTTTTGAAGCTCGTTCGTTTGGGTCACTTATCTCATTCAACTTGGTCATAGAACTCCTTGATGATGTTAGTCGTCAACGGCGGCGCTGGGCGAGCTTCGCACATAGCACACCGAGAGCCCATACGTTTTGGTCCTCATTTTCCTCCCCGCTTATTCCACTCAGCGGAAAGTACATCTCTGAGGGAGCGTATGGATTCGAAGTACTTAGCGAGAACTGACTCCCAACCGACCGAAAAATCGGTGACTGGGTAGGTCAATCCAAAGTACCGGTGAGCCTCCAAGAACATTTTTGCGTTGTCGCCGTGGGTAGGGTAGCCCTGTCGCAGGTTATTCAATTGCTTCAGAGGCGCACCAATAGCTTCGGCCGACCCCGCATTTGGAAGAGTATGAATTGCCCTTTCCAGCAAGACGAAGTCTCCAATCTGAACATCAGGGGTCACTCCGGCCACTTGACGAAGCAGGGCACGGTTCAGATCTTTTGCGATGATCCCAAGGGACTGCACGCGGAGCCTGAACTCGTCCGCTGTCTGCGCTGATTTGTACATATCAAAAAGCGGCCGCTCCTGCGAAAGCAGTAGAAGGCGATCCCCCCACAGATCTTTTGAGAGAGCATTTATCTGGTCCCGAAGCTCTGAAATGTCGTCCGACAGGAAAGAGAATGTTCTCGGTTCCGGCAAGTTCGGCGCTTCTTCCACTGGAATCAACAAGCCAGGTTGAACCTGCGGCGATTCAGGTGGCGTCTTGGGCGCGGTGTATGTGTTCAGGAGAAGTGGGCCATCCAGCGCATCGAGGCTATTCTTCTTAGCCAAGTCCAAAATGTGCGATGCCGCTGAGGTTCCTGAATATGCGGACATCTGAGAATCAGACTTTCCCCAGATCGCTTGGAGTGTCCCAGAGACTTGAATTTCCACCTCGCGCATCTGTAGCGGATGAAAGGTATCTCCTCGTTTTTCACCGACTTCAAAGCCCATACGGTATCGATGCCCGTCCAAACCGGACGGCGTAATCTCCCGGAGCTTAAGAAAGCGAATGAACTTGTTTGACATGAAGCGTGCAGTATTGAGGACTAACGTCCAAAGTTGTGGAGCGGCGTATCCGACGGTTCCTTCAAATTCTAGGCGTCCGTCGCATTTCGACCGTCCCCCAATCGGAGGAGCTTTAGCGCCTTTTTTATGTCAACAGCCGCGCGCGCCCGCCTTTGCGTCTCTCCCACCAAGGCAAAATGGCCCCCATGAACTCCCTAGACGGCATCCGCATCCTCGACCTCTCCCGCGTGCTCGCGGGCCCCTGGTGTACCCAGACGCTGGCTGACCTTGGCGCCGACGTCATCAAGATCGAACGGCCTGGTACCGGTGACGACACGCGCACCTGGGGGCCGCCTTTTTTGAAAGACGCGCAGGGCCACGAGACGCAGGAGGCTGCCTACTACCTGGGCACCAACCGCAACAAGCGCTCGCTGACCTGTGACATTGCCAAGCCCGAAGGCCAGGCGCTGGTTCGTGAGCTCGCTGCGCACTGCGATGTGTTTGTGGAGAACTTCAAGGTAGGCGACATGGCGCGTTATGGGCTGGACTATGCCTCGCTCAAAACCCTCAACCCGCGGCTGGTGTACTGCTCGGTCACCGGCTTTGGCCAGACCGGGCCTTATGCCGAACGCGCAGGTTATGACTACGCGATTCAGGGCATGGGCGGGCTGATGAGTGTGACGGGCGAGCGTGACGACCTGGGCGGCGGGCCGCAGAAGGTGGGTGTGGCGGTGTCGGACCTGATGACCGGCATGTACGCGACCGTGGCGATTCTTGCCGCGCTGCGCCATGCCGAAAAAACCGGCGAGGGCCAGCAGGTGGACATGGCGCTGCTGGACACACAGGTGGCCATGCTGGCGAACCTGGGCGCCAATTACCTGGTCAGCGGCAAGGTGCCCGGGCGCGCGGGCAATGCGCACCAGAACATCGTGCCCTACCAGGTGTTCGAGGTCGCGCCGGCTGTGGATGGAACCAAGGACCATTTGATCCTGGCCGTCGGCAATGACAGCCAGTACGCGAAGTTCTGCACGGTGGCCAACATCCCGGAGCTGGCGACCAACCCGCTGTTCGCCAAGAACCGCGACCGCGTTCTCAACCGCGGCCAGCTGGTGCCGATTCTGGAAGCCGTGATGAAAACGCGCAGCAAGGCCGACTGGCTGGCGGCGCTGGAGGCGGCCAAGGTGCCGTGCGGCGCGATCAACAATTTGGCTGAAGTGTTTGATGATCCGCAAGTCGAAGCGCGGCACATGGTCACAGACTGGCAGCACCCGGTAAAAAATCACTTGCGGCTGGTGTCCAGCCCGATCAAACTCAGTGTTACACCGGTACGCACCGACCTGCCGCCGCCCATGCTGGGCCAGCACACCGAGGAAGTCTTGCGCAGTGTGTTGAACTACTCCGACGCGCAACTGTCTGACCTGAAACGCAAAGAGGTGATCTGATGGCCAATTTTGTTCTTGTTCATGGTGCCTGGCACGGCGGCTGGTGCTGGCAACGGGTCACCTTGGCGCTGCAGCAGCAGGGCCACCGCGTGCACGCGGTCACGCTGACCGGTCTGGGCGAGCGCGCCCACCTGCTGGCGCCCGGCATCACGCTGGACACGCATATCGACGACGTGGTCAGCGCCATCGAGGTGGAAGAGCTGCACGACGTGATTCTGGCCGTGCACTCCTACGCCGGCATGATTGGCACGGCCGTGGCCGACCGGCTGGGCAAACACCTGAAGCACCTGGTGTACGTCGATGCCGTCGTGCCCAAGCCCGGCGAAAGCTGGAGCAGCACGCAGTCGGCAGCGACGCAGCAGCAACGCCTGTCGGCGGCGCAGGCCTCGACGCGTTTCAGCTTTCCGCCGCCCGACCCCGAAGTGTTTGGCCTGCATGACGCTGACCACGCCTGGGTCAAGCGCCGGCAGACGCCGCACCCCGGCAACACCTACCAGGCGCCGTTGGACTTTGACATCAAGCGTGTCGCCGCGATCCCGCGCACCTTTGTCAACTGCACACAGCCGGCGCTGGCCACCATCGAGCCGAGCCGCCTGCGCGTGAAAGACGCCAAGTTCTGGGACGGCGCGTGGCTGCCCAACTCGAAGATCGTGGAACTCAAGACCGGCCACGACCCGATGATCAGTGAGCCCGCCGCGCTGACAAAAATTTTGATCGATTGCGCCGCATGAACCCCCTGCCGCGGCGCCATTTCACGGCCGCACTGGTGGGCGGCCTGGTGCTGCCCGGCTTGGCTCTTCCCGGCGTGGCATTTGCCCGGGACACGGCCTTGCCCGTGCCCGAATCGCTGCCCCTTGCCGCACAGGCGGCCGCCGCCAAAAAAGAGCCGCTGGTGCTGCTGGTTACCCTGACCGGCTGCCCGTATTGCGAGGTGGTGCGCCGCAACTACCTGCTGCCGGCCAGGCGCGACCACGGCCTGCACGCCTGGCAACTCAACATCACCGACCGCACGACGCCGCTGGTCGGCTTTGACGGCAAGGCCACCACGGCGGCCGCGCAGATTGCGGCATGGAAGGCCGGCTTTACGCCCACGGTGCTGTTTCTCGGCCCGGCAGGTCAGGAACTGGCGGAACGGCTGGTCGGCCTGGCCTCGCTCGACTTCTACGGCGCTTACCTGGAAGATCGCCTGACGGCAGCGCGCAAGGCGCTGGCAGCGCTCAAACCGGCGTAAGCGGCAAGGCGACCCCATGACCGACGCCGACTCCCTGCACGCGGCCATCAACGAAGAAGTGGCTTTGCAGACCTATGACAGCCGCTGGCCGGACAGGTTTGTGGCCGAGCGGGACCGGCTGCTGGCGCTGTTTCCGCTCGTTTTTGTCGACATCGAGCACATCGGAAGCACGGCCGTCCCCGGGCTGGTGGCCAAACCGATCGTGGACCTGCTGGCGGGTGTCGAATCCATGGCCATGGCCAAATCGCTGACCGAACCCCTGTGCGAATCCGGCTATGCCACATCGACGGAATTCAACGCCACCCTGACGGACCGCCAGTGGTTCATGCGCTGGGCCGACGGACACCGCACGCACCACCTGCACATTGTTGTTCACGGCGGTCCGGTGTGGGCCCGGCATTTGCAGTTTCGCGATGCACTGCGCGCCAGCCCCGTGCTTGCGGCGCGTTATGCCGCCCTCAAGGCCGAGCTGGCCGTCCGGCACCCGACCGACCGCGAGGCCTACACCAGCGCCAAGACCGCCTTCGTGAACTCGCTGTCGAACCCCAACTGAGTGACCCCGAGAAAGTGGGGTGAGACAGCCTGCAGTTGCTCCTCTTTTAATAGCTGCTTGCACCCTGCATATAAGGGCTCAAGCCATTTTCAGATTATTTTTCCGCCAGCACCTGCGCTACCTCGCGCTTGAGCCACTGGACACCCGGGTCGCCGTTGGCCCGGATGTCCCAACATAGCAGCATCTGGTAAGCCGGCAACTCAAAGGGCATGGCGTGCGCGCACACCCGGTCGGCATGAGATTGCGCCACGCGGGAGGCAATGACGGCGGCATGGTCGCTGCGCTGCAGCAGGTCGATGATCTGCCCGAAGCTCGAAACAGCGATCTGGGCCGGGCGTTGGCGGCCCGAGCGGGCCAGGGTTTCATCGATCACGTCTTCAAGCACCGAGGTGCCGTAGCCCAGGAAAACGTGAGACATCGCGCAAAAGCTGTCCATCGTGACGGGGTGACCGGCCTGCGGATGGTCGTGACGCGTCACCAACACGTAATGGTCTTCATACATCACCAGGGTTTCCATGTCTCGCGGCGGGCGGATGCGCGCGATCACGGCCAGGTCCAGGTCACCCTTGTGCAGCCGCTCCGCCACGGGGGACGTCCCGGGCGTTTCCCAGACGAGCCGGATGGACGAACCCATCGCCGTCAATGTACGCGCCAGCGCCGGCAACACGCGTTGGCTCGCATGGTCGGAACCAGTGATGCGGAAGATTCTCTGCGAGGTCGCCGGATTGAAGGGCTGGTCGGCCTCCAGCAGCGCTGCGATGTCGGCGAGCACACGCTCGATCTGCGGTGCCAGGGCCTGCGCGCGCCCTGTGGGCAGCACGCCGTGCGAGGTACGCGTGAAGAGCGGGTCGCCAAAGGTGTCGCGCAGCCGGTTCAGCGAGGCACTCACGGCTGGCTGGCTCAGAAACAGCCGTGCCGCGGCACGCGAGACGCTGCCTTCGCGCATCAGGGCGTCAAAAGTGCGCAGCATGCCCAGATCCAGGCTGCGGATATCACGTTGGCTCATATCTCATATCCAAACAATTGACTGGCCATGCAAGCATGTGCATTGCAAGATGGACGGACTTCGAATAACAACAGGAGACAGACATCATGATGCCTAACCGCAGGACTTTCGTCGCCGGCCTCGCCGCCTTGGCCAGCATGCCGGGGATGGCGCAGTCCACGCCCCCGTTCCCCAGCAGGGTCATCCGCATTGTGCCTTTCGGCACGGCTGGCGGCCCTATCGACACACTGGCCCGCGTCTATGCGGAAAAGCTTCAGCAGCGCTGGAGCCAGCCGGTCATCATTGATGCCAAGCCCGGCGCCAGCGGCATCATCGCCGCCGACTACGTGGCCAAGGCAGCGCCCGACGGGCATACGGTGATGTTCACTCTGCCCCTTTCGCATGTGAACAACGCCATCCTGATGTCCAAGCTGCCTTACGACCCGGTGAAGGATTTCACCCCGCTATCCATGCTGGCCACCGGTGGACCCATGCTGGTGACACGCGCCAGCGCGCCTTACAACAACCTCAAGGAGTTTGTCGAATTTGCACGCAAGCAGAAGGTCATGAACTATGGCACTTGGGGCAACGGCTCGTCCGCACACCTGTTCGGCGAACTTCTCAAGCGTCAGAGCGGCGCCAACCTGGTCCACGTCGCCTACAAGGCAGAGGCCGCCGCGCACAACGACCTGTTCGGCGAGGCACTGGACTTTGCCTGGGCGAACCCCTCTACGGCACGCGCCCAGATTCAGGGCGGCCGCATGAAGGTGTTGGGAATCGCCGGAACGCGCCGTGTGTCTACCCTGCCCAGTGTTCCGACCTTTGCCGAACAAGGCTTCCAGGGCTTTGACGTCGACAGCTGGATCGGCGTCTATGCGCCCGCCAAACTGCCGACATCCATTCAGGACACCTGGGTCACGGCACTGCGGGAAATCACCGCGATGCCCGACGTGCAGGCCCGTCTGACGGCCTACGGTTTCGAGCCGCTCGGCAACACACCCGCGCAATTCATGGAAGTCTACAAAGCCGACTTTCCCCGTGTGAGCGAGTTGATCAAGGCCGCCGGAGTCACGCTTTAATGAACCAAACTGCACCAGAGACCATGACCCATTCCGCTTCCGGCACCCCGGCCCGCGTGATCCCCATTGCCGTCGATACGGGCACAGCCTACGGACGGCCCGCGCCCACCTACAAAAAGGACCTCGCGGAGGTCGGGCCCGGCACGCCCATGGGCGAGCTGCTGCGCCGCTACTGGCACCCGGTCGGCCTGGCTGCCGATGCCAGCGACACGCCGCGCAAGGTGCGCGTGCTCGGCGAAGATCTGATTCTGTTTCGGGACAAGGGCGGTCGTCCCGGCTTGGTGCACCCAAACTGCGCGCACCGCGGCACGTCACTGTATTACGGCAAGGTCGAAGAGCGCGGCATCCGTTGCTGCTACCACGGCTGGCTCTTCGACGTGCAGGGCCATTGCGTGGAACAGCCTTGCGAGCCCGAAGGCGGCCGCGCCCGCGGCAAGGTGCGCCAGCCCTGGTACCCGGTGCAGGAACTCTATGGCTTGATCTGGGCCTATATGGGCCCGCCGGAGAAAAAACCGGTGCTGCCGCGCTACGAGTGCCTGGAAACACTCGGGCCCGGCGAGTTTCTTGAGGCCGACGACAGCAGCATTGGCGGCGGCGGCCCGCAGATCATTCCTTGCAACTGGCTGCAGCATTACGAAAACCTGGTCGATCCGTTCCATGTGGTCGTCCTGCACTCCAGCTTCAGTGGCATGCAGTTTGTGCCGCAGATGGCTGTGATGCCCGAGGTGACCTGGGACACCACCGACATCTCGGTACGCACGCTGTCGCTTCGCAAGCTGGCGGATGGCACAACCCTGCGCCGCATCAGTGAGGCCGGCCTGCCCACGCTACGCGTGATTCCGAGCCCGCGCATTGGTCGCTACGGCATGGTCGAGTCGCTGGGCTGGGTGCTTCCGATCGACGACCACCACTTCCGCATCTATGTGGTCGGTCGCGTGCAGGAGCAGGGTGAGTTGCACCGCATGCGCTCACGACTGGGCGGCAAGCTCTGGGAAGAACTCACCGAAGAGGAGCACCAGCAGTTTCCGGGCGACCATGAGGCCATGGTCAGCCAGGGCGTCATTGCCAGCCACTCCGAGGAACACCTGGCCAGCAGCGACCGCGGCATCGTGATGCTGCGCCGCCTGCTGCAAAAGCAACTGGACACCGTGGCCGCGGGCGGCGATCCGGCGGGCGTGAGCTTTGCTGCCAACGCGCGCCCGGTGAAGTTCTCCGCCGGCAACTTCCTGGAAACCTGATGGCGGCCGAATTTGACGTGAAGCTCGCACGGTCGGGCCGGGTCATTGGCGTGGAAGCCGGCCAGAGCGTGCTGGAAGCCCTGCAGGCGGCTGGTATTGAGGTACCCACCTCGTGCCAGCAAGGGGTATGCGGCACCTGCCTGACGCGTGTGCTGGAGGGCGAACCCGATCACTGGGACATGTACCTCACACCCGAAGAGCAGGCCGCCAACGACCAGTTCCTGCCTTGCTGCTCTCGCTCGAACAGCCCGTTGCTGGTGCTGGACCTGTGAGCCTTGATAGAAAACGCGGGCGACACATTTTGCGCGGCCGCCAGGCCTTCGGCCACGGGCGTTAAAGTAAAAGGGGCAGCGACTGCCAGAGCGGCCGTCGCTGCCCCGCCTGCGGGCGGGCTGCCCACGGGTTCGGGTCCTGCTGGGGAACTTAGAAGCGCCAGCCCAGGCCCACACCGAGCAGGACCGGATCTATTCTGAATTTTCCCACGCCGGCGCCGCCCGACAACACCTCCGTGCGGATATAGACTTTTTTCACATCAAAGTTCAGGTACATCTTTCCGCCCAGAGGAATGTCCACGCCCGCCTGCAGGGCCGGGCCCCAGCTGTTGCGGTCCACGTCCAGGCCAGGGGACAGGTTGACTGAACTGAAGCGTGTGTAGTTCACGCCGGCGCCCACATAGGGCTTGAAGCCGGTGGCTTCAAAGTGGTACTGCGCCATCAGCGTGGGCGGCAGGTGCTTGAGCGTACCGAGGGAGGTGCCGCGCGACGTCAAGGTGTGTTTTTGCGGCACGGTCAGCACCAGCTCCACCGCAACGTTCTTGTTGAAGAAGTAGCTGATGTCCACCTCGGGCATCCACTTGTCGTTGAGCTCCAGGCCCAGGCCGGTGCTGTCGCCGTTGGTGCTGCCGAGATGCACGGCTCTGGCGCGGACCATCCAGGGGCCTTCGGCGGGCTGCTGGGCCATGGCGGTACCCGCCACGAGGGAACACAAAAGGGCGGCGGCAAGAACTTGTTTTTTCATGGCAAACATTGGTAAGAACAGGGAATATTCCCAGTTCCCGATTGAATGCCTTTGGCACGTACGCAACTTTGATGCTGCGCAGAAGTGCTTCCCAACGCCAGCCACCGGATGACGAGACTTTGCCGCAGATCAAAAAATCATGCGCCGGCCGCCCCGTGCCTGGCGATGGCCTGCGCGCTACTTCATGGACCCGAACACCTTCTTCAGAATCGCGCTACCCGTGCCCACGGGGTCCTGGCGAATCTTTTTTTCTTCCTCGCCGATGATCAGGTAAAGGCCGTCCAGCGTCTTGCCGGTGACGTACTGCTGGATGTTGGCGTCTTCCTTTTTGACCAGGCCAAAACCGGCGGCCTTGCCGGCGAACTCGTTGTATTTGTTGGCCAGCCCCACTTTGGCCGTGGCCTGGGTGACCACCGGCAGGAACTTCACCCCCAGCGGAACGCGGGTTTTTTCGGCAAAGAAGTTCGTGACCGAGGTCTCGCCGCCGGCCAGGATGTTCTTGGCGTCGGTGACATTCATGGAGCGCACGGCGCTGACCAGCAGGTCCTTGCCCATGGGCACGGCGGCTTCGGCGGCGCGGTTGATGGACGTGACCAGCTCGTCGATGCGTTTGCCCTGGCCGAAATTTTTGAGCAATTTCGACGCGTCTTCGAGGTAACCGGGCAAAGGAATGCGAACTTTCGGGTTGCCGAGGAATCCATCAGTCTTGCCAAGCAGGGCCACGGCCGCCAGGGCGCCTTTTTCGAGGGCGGTTTTCAGGCCGGTGGACGCTTCGGCGCTGCTCAGGTCGTTCAGCGACAGGGCCTGCGCCTGCTGGTAGGTGGTCAGGATCAGCATGCCCAGTGCGCTGAGACCGGCTTGGTTAAAATTGCGACGTTGCATGACGAGATCCTTCCCTATGAGTTCAGTTTCAAGCGCAGTATGCCGCATCGCCCTCGCCTCGGCGCTGGTGCTGGGTACCCTTGCCGGCCTGGCCGGCTGTGGCGGCGCGCAGCTGGCCCCCGAGTCGACCTTTGTGCTGCTCGACGGCAGTAAGAAGACGACGGCGGACCTCAAGGGCAAGGTCACCCTGGTCAACTTCTGGGCCACCAGCTGCGTGACCTGCGTGGCAGAAATGCCCAAGATCATTTCCACCTACAACAAGTACCAGGGCCAGGGTTATGACACGCTGGCCGTGGCCATGAGTTACGACCCGCCGAGTTACGTCGTCAACTACGTCGAAACGCGCAAGCTGCCGTTCAAGGTGGCGATCGACAACACCGGCGCGGTGGCCAAGGCCTGGGGCGATGTGCAGCTCACGCCGACCACCTACGTGGTCAACAAGCGCGGCGAAATCGTCAAGCAGTACGTCGGCGAGCCGGACTTTGCGGCCCTGCACCAGCTCATAGAAAAGTTGCTGGCCGAGACCTGATCAGCTTTCGCTCAAAAGCCCATTAAAAAAGGCCGGCTCCCGCAAGGGAGCCGGCCTTTTTTCATCACCCCCAGCGCAGGAAGCTCCTCCCCTTCAAGCCAGGGGCCGCGGGTCCGGCTTTGCCGGCCCGCAGGCGCAGCGGCCCCCTCGGGGGGCAGGGAGCTACACGCAGTGAGCGACCGTGGGGGCTTTATTTATTCCGGAACGCGTCGTGACAAGCCTTGCAGGTATCGGCAGTCGCGGCAAAGGCCGTTTTCAGGCTGTCGAGGCTGCCGGTCTTGCTGGCGGCGGCCAGCTTGGTGGTTTCCACCTGCAGCTTGTCACTGTGTTCCTTGAATTTGGCCTGCTCGGTCCAGATTTCGGGCTTGGCCTTGGTGTTGCCTCCCTTGTCCGTGCCCGCGCCAAAGCCGGCCCAAGGGAGCTTGGCCATGGCGGCCACGATCTCGCCATTGTCCGCAGCGACTTTGGCGTCGAACGGAACACGGCCATTGGCCATGGCGCCCAGGCGGCCGAAATGTGTGCCCATCACAGACAGCGCGCTCTGGCGGTACTTGATGGCGTCTTCAGGTTTGGCAAACTGGGCAGAGGCCGGAGCGGCCAGGGTAAACAGGGTGGCAGCGGCTGCAATACAGGCGAAAGCTTTCATTTATTTTTCCTCGTGGTTTTTGAGATGTTCTGGCGATGGAGCAGTGCTTCCCGATAGACTGCCAGTCAAAGGAGCCGTTTCCCGGATGCAAAGTTCCGCCGGAACTAAAGGACTAGGGTAAGCACCAAGGAAAAGCGGCCGGGCGCTGAACCCGACGCATGAAACATACCATGGCTGCATGACGGCCCAACGATCAGACACAACAACAGGGGTCACGCATGAGCCAGCACATCCACAAAATACGCGTCTGGGACCTGCCCACACGGCTTTTTCACTGGGCGCTGGTCGCCGCGGTGGTCGGGCTGGCGATCACCGGCACGATAGGCGGCAATGCCATGGTCTGGCACTTCCGCTTCGGCTTCTCGGTGCTGACGCTGCTGCTGTTTCGCATCGTCTGGGGGCTGGTGGGAGGACGCTGGTCCCGTTTTGGGGCGTTCATTTATTCGCCGGCCAGCGTGATCAACTACCTCAAGGGAAAAGGCAAGCCCGAACACGGCATCGGGCACAACCCTATCGGCGCAGGGTCGGTTTTTGCCATGCTGGGCTTTCTGCTGGCCCAGGTCGGCACCGGCTTGCTCAGCGACGACGAAATCGCCTTTGCGGGTCCGCTGACGCGGTTTGTCTCCAACGCCACCGTCGGCCTGGCGACCGACTATCACAAGAACATCGGCAAGTGGATTGTGCTGGCCCTGGTGGTGCTGCACATCCTGGCCATCGCGTTCTACCTGTGGCGCAAACACAATCTGGTGGGCGCCATGCTGCATGGCGACAAGGAACTGGTGACAGCCGCGCCCGCCTCGCGTGACGACACGGCCTCGCGGCTGCTGGCCCTGGGGTTGCTGCTGGCCTGCGCGGCCGGGGTCTACTGGATCAGCAGCCTGGGCGCGCCCGCGTTCTGACACGGCCTGTAACGCAGACCCGGCAAGTCCCCGGCCGGGGCGCCGGAAAAAGCCGATACACTGGTTCGACTTCCCCGCGCCATGTCTGCTTCTCCTCCCTCCATCGAGTTCATCACCCCGGCCACGCCGGAACAACTGGCGGCTACACGCCTGATTTTCCAGGAGTACGCCGAGCAGCTGGGCGTCGACCTCTGCTTCCAGAACTTCGAGGCCGAGCTGGCCGGCCTGCCGGGTGACTATGCACTGCCCCAGGGCTGCCTGCTGCTGGCCCTGGTGGACGGCGAGATCGCCGGCTGCTGCGCGATGCGTCCGCTGGAGACGGTGGACTACCACAACGCCTGCGAGATGAAACGCCTGTATGTGCGCCCGGGCTTTCGCCGCTTCGGGCTGGGACGGCAACTCGTCGAAGCGGTGCTGGATGCTGCGCGCATCGCGGGTTACCACAGCCTCCTGCTCGACACCCTCAACGACATGGAAGCGGCCAGGGCGCTGTACGAGGATCTGGGTTTCAAGGACATCCCGCCCTACTACCACAATCCGATAGCGGGCGCTCACTACCTGAAGGTCGATCTGCAGTGAAATCAGGCTGTAGCCCTTATTCCTCGGGCGCCAACAGCTACATTTTTCATAGCATCTGAGCGCAAACTTCATGCGCTGACGGCCCATAAAAAAGCCGCAGATCCTGCGATCTGCGGCTTGTCTGCGGAAACAGTCCGGCGCGCCCGGACAGGGGCTCAGCCCTTGACTTGCGCCAGCAGGGTGCCAGCGTCGCTGACTTCAAACTTGCCGGGGCCTTCCACATTCAGGGAAGCGACCTTGCCGTCCTTGACCAGCATCGAATAACGGTTGCTGCGCAGGCCCATGCCGCGTGCGGTCAGGTCCAGCGTCAGGCCCGTGGCCTTGGCGAAGTCGGCGCTGCCGTCGGCCAGCATGCGGACCTTGGTGCCGGTCTTCTGGTCGCGCGCCCAGGCGCCCATCACAAAAGCATCATTGACACTCACGCACCAGATCTCGTCCACACCGGCGGCCTTGAGCTCGTCGAATTTCTCGACATAACCCGGCACATGCTTGGCGGAGCAGGTCGGCGTGTACGCGCCCGGCAGGCCAAACAGCGCAATGGTTTTCCCGGCCGCAGCCTTGCTCACTTCGACGGGATTGGGGCCAATGCTGCAGCCGTTGCCTTCGACTTCCGAAAATTCCATCAGCGTGGCCGCGGGAAGGGTGTCGCCTACTTTGATCATGGTGTCTCCTTGTTGATGAGGGGGAGTAAAAACGGTCAGCCGCCATTTTCAACGATTCCGGCTTATGCGTTCAGGGACCGGCGAAAGCCCCGCCGCGCATCGCGGGCGGCCTGAGGGCGGCTGACAGCGGAAACAAAAAAGGCCCACATCGTGGGCCTTTTTTGATGACTTGCGGTCAAACCGGGAAGGTTCAGACCACAGCAGCTTTTTCCAGCAACTTGGTCACAACCCAGTTCTTGGTCTTGGAGATCGGGCGGCTTTCGGTGATCTCGATCAGGTCACCCGTCTTGTACTCGCCCTTTTCGTCATGGGCGTGGTACTTGCTCGACAGGGACACGATCTTGCCGTACAGCTCGTGCTTGACACGACGCTCGACCAGCACCGTCACCGTTTTCGCGCGCTTGTCGCTGACCACACGGCCAACCAGGGTGCGCTTGAGGGATTTTTTAGCTTCCGTCATTATTTCGCTCCTTGCTTGACGATGGTCTCGGCCAGGATGGTTTTGGCGCGAGCGATGTCACGGCGCGCAGAACGCAGCGTGGCGGTGTTGGTGAGTTGTTGCGTGGCTTTTTGCATGCGCAGGCCAAAGTGGGCTTTTTGCAGCTCTTTGACTTCGGTTTGCAGGCCGGCAACGTCTTTTTTGCGCAGTTCAGTAGATTTGGTCATGGTCATTTCCCTTACTGGCCAATCATGCGGCTGACGAAGGTGGTGCGCAGCGGCAGCTTGGCAGATGCCAGGCGGAACGCTTCGCGGGCCAGCTCTTCAGGCACACCGACGATTTCAAAAACGATCTTGCCGGGCTGGATTTCAGCCACGTAGTACTCGGGATTGCCTTTACCGTTACCCATACGCACTTCAGCAGGCTTTTGGGAAATCGGCTTGTCCGGGAAGACACGGATCCAGATACGGCCGCCACGTTTGACGTGACGGGAAATCGCACGGCGTGCGGCTTCGATCTGGCGTGCGGTCAGGCGACCACGGTCTGTGCATTTGAGGCCAAAATCACCGAATGCCACCGAGCTGCCACGTGTGGCAACGCCGGTGTTACGGCCTTTTTGCTCTTTGCGATATTTTCTGCGAGCGGGTTGCAGCATTTGTATTCTCCGTAGTTAGACCGATTACTCGGTCTTGGCACCGTCAGCTGCTGCAGCTGGCGCGGCTTTGCGGACGCGCTTAACGGTGGTTTTCGGGGCGTCGCTACCAGGGGTAGCTTCAGCCGGTTTGTCGCTGCCATCCGCAGGGGCCGTGTTCACACCACCGACGGGGCCGCGCGCTGGGCGTGCGGCTCCACGGGGTGCGGACGGACGGTCCGTGCGATCGCCAGGACGTGCATCGCGACGCGGGCCGCGAGGCTTGCGTTCTTCATCGGAAGGTGCGGCATCCAGACGGGCGCCCGGCGAATCGCCGCGGCCCAGGGTGTCGCCCTTGTAGACCCAGACCTTGACGCCGATCACACCATAGGTGGTCTTGGCTTCAGAGGTGCCGTAGTCGATGTCGGCGCGCAGGGTGTGAAGGGGCACGCGACCTTCGCGGTACCACTCGCAACGAGCGATTTCAATGCCGTTCAAGCGGCCGGACGACATGATCTTGATGCCCAGGGCACCCAGACGCATGGCGTTTTGCATGGCGCGCTTCATCGCACGGCGGAACATGATGCGTTTTTCAAGCTGCTGGGTGATGCTGTCTGCGATGAGCTTGGCATCAATTTCAGGCTTGCGAACTTCTTCGATGTTCACGGCGACCGGCACGCCCAGCTGGCGGCTCAGTTCTTTCTTGAGGTTCTCGATGTCCTCGCCTTTTTTGCCGATCACAACGCCCGGACGTGCCGAGTAAATCGTGATGCGGGCGTTCTTGGCGGGGCGCTCGATGAGAACGCGCGACACCGCGGCGTTCTTCAGCTTGGCTTTCAGGTACTCGCGAACCTTGATGTCTTCAGCCAGCATGCCGGCGAAGTCTTTGTTGCTCGCGTACCAGCGGCTGGACCAGTTACGGCTGATGGCAAGGCGGAACCCGGTTGGGTTGATTTTTTGTCCCATATCCTGTCTGCCTTCTTAATTGCCAACCACAACGTACACATGGCACGTGGGCTTGCTGATACGGTTGCCGCGGCCCTTGGCGCGCGCCGAGAAACGCTTGAGCGTGGTGCCTTGTTCGACGTAGATGGTTTTCACCTTCAGTTCGTCGATGTCAGCGCCATCGTTGTGTTCAGCGTTGGCGATAGCCGACTCGACCACCTTCTTGATGATTCCGGCAGCTTTTTTCTGCGTGAAGGTCAAGATGTTGAGCGCCTGATCCACTTTTTTGCCGCGGATCAGGTCAGCGACCAGACGGCCCTTGTCGACCGACAGACGAACGCCCCGGAGGGTTGCACGTGTTTCCATGGTCTTTCCTTACTTTCTCACAACTTTTTTGTCAGCCGGATGACCTTTGAAAGTCCGGGTGAGTGCGAACTCGCCCAGCTTGTGGCCAACCATTTGATCGGTGATGTAGACAGGGACGTGCTGCTTGCCGTTGTGCACGGCGATGGTCAGGCCGATGAACTCGGGCAGGATCATGGAGCGGCGCGACCAGGTCTTGATCGGCTTTTTGTCTTTGTTGGTAACGGCTTTATCAGCCTTGGCTACCAGGTGCTGGTCGACAAAGGGACCTTTTTTGAGTGAACGTGTCATTTCCTGGCCTTACTTCTTGCGACGCGAAACAATCATCACTTGCGTGCGCTTGTTGTTGCGGGTGCGGTAGCCTTTGGTCAGGTTACCCCATGGATCGACAGGATGGCGACCTTCGCCGGTCTTGCCTTCGCCACCACCGTGTGGGTGGTCGACCGGGTTCATCACCACACCGCGAACGGTCGGGCGGATACCCATCCAGCGCTTGACACCGGCCTTGCCCAGACGGCGCAGGCTGTGCTCTTCGTTGGCGACCTCGCCAATCGTGGCGCGGCATTCAACGTGGATCTTGCGCACTTCGCCGGAGCGCATGCGCACCTGGGCGTAGATGCCTTCGCGAGCCAGCAGCGTCGCCGATGTACCGGCCGAACGTGCAATCTGCGCGCCCTTGCCAATTTGCATCTCGATGCAGTGAATCGTCGAGCCCACCGGAATGTTGCGGATCGGCAGGGTGTTGCCGACACGGATCGGAGCCTCGGCACCGCTGACCAGCGTGGCGCCAACTTCAAGGCCGCGGGGGGCAATGATGTAGGCACGCTCGCCGTCGGCGTAGCAGATCAGCGCAATGTGGGCCGTGCGGTTGGGGTCGTACTCGATACGTTCGACCTTGGCCGGAATGGCGTCCTTGTTGCGCTTGAAGTCGACCACACGGTAGTGGTGCTTGTGACCGCCGCCTTTGTGGCGCGTCGTGATGTGCCCGTTGTTGTTACGGCCGGCTTTCTGGAATTGTGGCTCCAGCAGCGGCGCGTAAGGCTCACCCTTGTGCAGGTGATCCCGGGAAATCTTCACCATCCCGCGCATGCCGGGAGAGGTGGGTTTCATTTTAATGACAGCCATGATTACGCAGCCTCCCCACCGATGTTCAGCTCTTGACCGGGCTTCAGCGTCACATAGGCTTTACGGATGTTGTCCCGACGGCCAGTGGATTTGCCAAAACGCTTGGTCTTGCCTTTTTGGTTGAGTACAGAAACGGCCTTGACGTCCACCTTGAACATCAATTCCACAGCGGCCTTGATTTCGGGTTTGGTGGCGTCCTGCAGGACCTTGAACAGCACGGCGTTGGATTTGTCCGCGACCATGGTTGCCTTTTCAGACACGATGGGGGCGACCAGCACCTGCATCAGGCGGCCTTCGTCAAATTTTGGTTTGGTGTTCACGGCGCTCATGCAAACATCTCCTTGAGTTTGTCCATGGCGGCCTTGGTGACCAGAACCTTTTTGTAGTGAACCAGCGACAGCGGATCCGCGTAGCGGGGTTCGACCACAAGAATGTTCACCAGATTGCGTGAAGCCAGGTACAGGTTTTCATCAACCTCGTCAGCGATGACCAGCACCGATTTGAGGTTCATGGCCTTGAATTTGTCGGCCAGGACTTTCGTCTTGGGCGAATCCACGGTCAGCGAGTCCACCACAGCCAGGCGGCCTTCACGTGCCAACTGGGAGAAGATCGAAGCCATGCCGGCGCGATACATCTTCTTGTTGATTTTCTGCGTGAAGTTTTCGTCAGGCATGTTCGGGAAAATGCGACCGCCTCCGCGCCACAGCGGGGAAGAAGTCATACCGGCGCGAGCGCGGCCGGTGCCCTTTTGCTTGAACGGCTTTTTCGTCGAGTGCTTGACCTGCTCACGGTCTTTCTGGGCACGCGTTCCCTGGCGGGCGTTGGCCTGGAAGGCCACGACCACCTGGTGAATCAGGCTTTCGTTGTATTCGCGACCAAAAACGGTATCAGGCACGTCCACTTTGGACGAAGCCAGACCCTGGTCATTCAGGAGTTCGACCTGCATCAGTTCGCTCCTTTGGCAGCGGTTGGTTTGGCCTTGATGGCGGCGCGAACCGTCACAAAACCACCTTTGGAACCAGGCACAGCGCCACGGATCATCAGCAGTTGACGGGCTTCGTCAATGCGCACGATGTCGAGGTTTTGCGTGGTCTTGGTGACGTCACCGAGGTGGCCCGTCATGCGTTTACCTGGAAACACGCGACCGGGATCCTGCGCCATACCGATGGAGCCGGGAACGTTGTGCGAACGGCTGTTACCGTGCGACGCGCGCTGCGAGCTCATCTTGTGACGCTTGATGGTGCCGGCATAGCCTTTACCGATGGAAGTGCCCTGCACGTCCACCTTCTGGCCCACGGCAAACACGTCAGCGGCGGGCACAACGGTGCCAGCGGCATATTTGCCTGCGACGTCAGCCGTCACGCGGAATTCTTTCAGGATTTCACCGGCTTCAACGCCTGCTTTCGCAAGGTGGCCAGCGGCCGGCTTGGTGATGCGCGACGCTTTGCGCGCACCAAATGCCACTTGCAGGGCATCGTAGCCGTCGTTTGCTTGGGTTTTCACCTGGGTCACACGGTTGTTAGACACATCCACCACTGTGACAGGAACGGTATCCCCATCATCAGTGAACAGACGCATCATGCCCACCTTGCGGCCCAGCAACCCGAGGGAGTTGCTCAGACTCATGCTTTTTTCTCCGTAACTTCCACCGCTGCGACTTCAATTGGCCGCAGACGTTTTGATGTGAAAGACTGTTAATAAAACTGACCCGGCCATGCACAGCATGTTCAGGACAGCCCAAGAGTATAGCGCAGACTGCCAGTGATGGCAAATCTGCGCTGAAACCTCGTTTTTTGGGGCCCCGGCTTTCGCCGCAACCCCGCTTCTTGCTTACTGCAGCTTGATTTCGACGTCCACACCGGCGGGCAGATCGAGCTTCATCAACGCGTCAACGGTTTTGTCCGTCGGGTCAACGATGTCCATCAGGCGCTGGTGCGTGCGGATTTCCAGCTGGTCGCGACTCGTCTTGTTGACGTGGGGCGAACGCAGGATGTCAAAACGCTTCATGCGGGTCGGCAGGGGCACGGGGCCCTTGACGATCGCACCGGTGCGCTTGGCTGTGTCCACAATCTCGGCGGCCGACTGGTCGATCAGTTTGTAGTCAAACGCCTTCAGGCGGATGCGGATTTTTTGCTTGGTAGCCATGGTAATTCCTTAAATGTGGAGCGAATTACGCAATGATCTTGGCCACGACACCGGCGCCGACGGTTTTGCCGCCCTCGCGGATGGCGAAACGCAGACCTTCTTCCATGGCGATCGGGTTGATCAGCTTGACGGTGATCGACACGTTGTCGCCTGGCATGACCATTTCCTTGCCTTCTGGCAACTCGATCGCACCGGTCACGTCCGTCGTGCGGAAGTAGAACTGGGGACGGTAGTTGTTGAAGAAAGGGGTGTGGCGGCCGCCCTCGTCCTTGGACAAGACATAGATCTCGCCGGTGAAGTGGGTGTGGGGCTTGATCGAGCCGGGCTTGCACAGCACCTGGCCGCGCTGGACGTCTTCACGCTTGGTGCCGCGCAGCAGGATACCGACGTTGTCGCCGGCCTGACCCTGGTCGAGCAGCTTGCGGAACATTTCAACGCCGGTGCAGATGGTCTTCTGGGTGTCCTTGATACCGACGATCTCGATTTCTTCGCCGACCTTGACGACACCGCGCTCGACACGGCCGGTCACGACGGTGCCGCGGCCGGAGATGGAGAACACGTCTTCGACGGGCATCAGGAAGGCGCCGTCAACGGCACGCTCTGGCAGGGGGATGTAGGTGTCCAGGGCTTCTGCGAGCTTGAGGATGGCCTGCTCGCCCAGGGGACCTTTGTCGCCTTCCATGGCGAGTTTGGCCGAGCCGTGGATGATGGGGGTGGCGTCGCCGGGGAAGTCGTATTTGTCGAGCAGCTCGCGCACTTCCATTTCAACGAGTTCGAGCAGTTCGGCGTCGTCGACCATGTCGCACTTGTTCAGGAACACGATGATGTAAGGCACGCCGACCTGGCGGGCCAGCAGGATGTGCTCGCGGGTCTGGGGCATGGGGCCGTCAGCGGCGGAGCACACCAGGATTGCGCCGTCCATCTGGGCAGCGCCGGTGATCATGTTTTTCACATAGTCGGCGTGGCCTGGGCAGTCGACGTGGGCGTAGTGGCGGTTGGCCGTTTCGTATTCCACGTGGGCGGTGTTGATGGTGATGCCGCGGGCTTTTTCTTCGGGAGCCGCGTCGATCTGGTCGTAACCTTTGGCTTCGCCGCCGAACTTGGCTGCGAGCACGGTCGTAATCGCTGCCGTCAGCGTGGTCTTGCCATGGTCAACGTGCCCAATCGTGCCGACGTTGACGTGCGGTTTGGTCCGCTCAAATTTGCCTTTTGCCATTTTTAACTCCAGATAAAGAACACGCCCGTGTATGGTTTAACGTTTGCACTGTGTTGCTTGTTCCATCACCACGGGCAGTGAGGGGCACACAATCGCAGACAGGAAAAAAGAAGGTGCCGGCCCCTGCGGGACCGGCACCGGTTTTACTTACTTGGCGCGCGCAGCCATGATGGCTTCAGACACATTGCGCGGCGCTTCGGAGTAGTGCTTGAACTCCATGGTGTACGTTGCACGGCCCTGCGACATCGAACGCAGCGTGGTCGAATAGCCGAACATTTCGGACAGCGGCACCTCTGCCTTGATGGCCTTGCCGCCACCAACCATGTCTTCCATGCCCTGCACCATGCCGCGGCGTGAGGACAGATCGCCCATCACGTTGCCGGCGTAGTCTTCAGGTGTTTCCACCTCGACGGCCATCATCGGCTCGAGAATCACCGGGCCGGCCTTGCGGCAGCCTTCCTTGAAACCGAAGATCGCAGCCATCTTGAAGGCCATCTCGTTCGAGTCCACATCGTGGTACGAACCGAAGTGCAGCGTGACCTTGACGTCCACCACCGGGTAACCGGCCAGCACGCCCGAAGTCACTGCCTCGTGAATGCCTTTTTCAACCGCAGGGATGTATTCGCGAGGAACCACACCGCCCTTGATCGCGTCGATGAACTCGATGCCCTTGCCCATTTCATTGGGCTCGATCTTGAGCACCACGTGGCCGTACTGGCCCTTGCCGCCCGACTGGCGCACGAATTTGCCTTCGGCATCTTCGATGGTCTTGCGGATGGTTTCGCGGTAAGCCACCTGGGGCTTGCCGACGTTGGCTTCCACGCCGAACTCGCGCTTCATGCGGTCCACGATGATTTCCAGATGCAGCTCGCCCATACCGGCGATCAGGGTCTGGCCGGACTCTTCGTCGGTCTTGACGCGGAAAGACGGATCTTCCTGAGCCAGACGCTGCAGCGCGATACCCATTTTTTCCTGGTCAGCCTTGGTCTTGGGTTCGACGGCCTGCGTGATCACAGGCTCGGGGAACACCATGCGCTCGAGCATGACGATGGCATCCGGATCGCACAGGGTTTCGCCCGTGGTCACGTCTTTCAGGCCCACGCAGGCGGCAATGTCGCCGGCGCGGATTTCGCTGACTTCTTCGCGGTTGTTGGCGTGCATCTGCACGATACGGCCGATACGCTCTTTCTTGCCCTTGATCGGGTTGTAGACGCTGTCGCCCTTTTTCAGCACGCCGGAATACACGCGCACGAAAGTGAGCTGACCCACGAACGGGTCGGTCATCAGCTTGAATGCCAGCGCGGAGAATTTCTCTTCGTCGTCGGCACGGCGGGTCACGGGCTCTTCGTCTTCATCCATGCCCTTGACAGGCGGGATGTCGATCGGCGACGGCATGAACTCGATCACGGCGTCCAGCATGCGCTGCACACCCTTGTTCTTGAACGCGGAGCCGCAGTACATCGGCTGGATCTCGCTGGCGATGGTACGCGTGCGGATGCCCAGCTTGATTTCTTCTTCGGTCAAATCACCTTCTTCAAGGTATTTGTTCATGAACTCTTCGGAGGACTCAGCCGCGGCTTCGACCATCTTCTCGCGCCACTCCTTGGCCAGCTCGACGAGCTCTGCCGGGATTTCGCTGTAGGTGAACTTCATGCCCTGCGAAGCCTCGTCCCAGATGATGGCCTTCATTTTCAGCAGGTCCACCACGCCGGTGAAGTTTTCCTCGGCGCCGATGGGGATCACCATGGGCACAGGGCTGGCCTTCAGGCGCAGTTTCATCTGTTCCACGACCTTGAAGAAGTTGGCACCGGTGCGATCCATCTTGTTGACAAAGGCCAGACGTGGCACCTTGTACTTGTTGGCCTGGCGCCAGACGGTTTCGGACTGGGGCTGAACGCCACCCACGGCGCAATAAACCATGCAGGCGCCATCCAGCACGCGCATGGAACGCTCCACCTCGATGGTGAAGTCCACGTGGCCGGGGGTGTCAATGATGTTGATGCGGTGCTCGGGCAGGGACGTGTCCATGCCTTTCCAGAAGCAGGTGGTTGCAGCGGAAGTAATCGTGATGCCACGCTCCTGCTCCTGCTCCATCCAGTCCATGGTGGCCGCGCCGTCATGAACTTCACCGATTTTGTGGTTCACGCCGGTGTAAAAGAGGATCCGCTCGGTGGTCGTGGTTTTTCCGGCATCGATGTGCGCGGAAATGCCAATGTTGCGGTAGTTTTGAATGGGGGTAGCGCGGGACATAAATTACTTTCAGTTCGGGGTTACGAACAAAGACTGCTGAAAGACGCCCTGCAATGACATCTCTCATGTTTTCTGCGCGTCTGCCAGCTGTGCGTTGTGCGCTCAGCTGGCAGAAATTGGGGTTGAACCGCCAGGCGTCCAGGTGGTGGACACCTGGAGGCCGCTCGGCAACCCGTCAAATCAGCGCAGCAAATACTGCGAACGAAAAATCAGAAGCGGAAGTGGCTGAACGCCTTGTTGGCTTCGGCCATGCGGTGCACTTCATCACGTTTTTTCATGGCACCGCCACGACCTTCGGTGGCTTCCATCAGTTCGTTGGCAAGGCGCAGGGACATGGACTTCTCGCCACGTTTCTTGGCAGCCTCCTTGAGCCAGCGCATGGCCAGGGCCATGCGGCGGACCGGACGCACTTCAACCGGCACCTGGTAGTTGGCACCGCCGACGCGGCGGGACTTCACCTCAACCATGGGCTTGATGTTGCCGATGGCCATGTGGAAAGCCTCCAGCGGATCTTTGCCGGGGTTCTTTTTCTCGATCTGCTCGAGGGCGCCATAGACGATACGCTCGGCGACAGCTTTTTTGCCACCTTGCATGATGACGTTCATGAATTTGGCAAGGTCAACATTGCCAAATTTTGGGTCAGGGAGAATTTCACGTTTAGGGACTTCGCGACGACGTGGCATTTTTTCACCTCTTTGCTTCAGTTGGCACCGCTTTTGGCAGCACCGCGAGAGTTATCAAACCCTCACTTACTCGACCGGCACAACAATTTGCACTTGGGTCACTTCGCTTGAAACACCTGCCAGGGTGATTCAAACACCTGTTTTTGAAGACGTCATGACAACTTCTTCTGGCGCGGGTGATAAAACCCGAGCCGGTCTGGCTTATTTGGCCTTTGGCTTCTTCGCACCGTACTTGGAGCGCGACTGCTTGCGGTCTTTCACGCCTTGCAAGTCGAGCGAACCACGAACGATGTGGTAACGCACACCGGGCAAGTCCTTGACACGACCGCCGCGGACCAGCACCACGCTGTGTTCCTGCAGGTTGTGGCCTTCGCCGCCGATGTAGGAAATGATTTCAAACCCGTTGGTCAGGCGCACTTTGGCGACTTTACGCAGAGCGGAGTTTGGCTTCTTGGGCGTCGTGGTGTACACACGGGTGCACACGCCACGGCGCTGGGGGGAGTTCTGCATCGCAGGACTCTTGGACTTGATCTTTTCGACCTCGCGCCCCTGGCGAACTAGCTGATTGATGGTTGGCATTTAAAACGTCCCTAAACGTCTGATTTCTGACTTGACTAAATACGTGAAAACGTGAATCTCCCCGGAAATTCCGGAAAAGCCCTCGAGTGTAGCAGTTTGGGGGGCCATCTGCAAATTACCCCGGCTGGGGGTGCCCACCAAGCGGCCTGCAGAGCCCCCGGCAGGGGTTGGCGCCCTACTTGATCCAGAGCCGGACCGAATCCCAGGCACGGCCCAGAATGCCGGCTTCTTCCACCGTTTCCAGCGCCACCAGCGGAACGTCCACCACGGTCTCGCCGCCGCCCACGTTGACCTTGAGCGTTCCGAGGGCCTGCCCGCGGGTGAAAGGCGCGACCAGCGGGTCGGGCCGGGCGACCTGGGTCTGGACCTTGGCGGAGCTTCCGGCGGGGACGGCAATCACGATGGCCTCGGGCCGGCCCAGCTTGACGGTGCCGGATTTGCCCTTCCAGACCGCCGGCGAAACCACGGCCTGGCCGGCATCGAACAGCTTGACCGCCTCAAACGCGGTGTAGCCCCAGTTCAGCAGTTTTTGCGACTCGTTGGCACGGGCGCTGTCGCTGGCGGTGCCCAGCACGATGGCCACCAGGCGCCGGCCGCCCGGCGCGCCAGCGGCGCCCAGGTTCGGAAAGTCGCGTTTGGCCGTGGCAATCATGCAGTAACCGGCCGCCGCGGTGTGGCCGGTTTTCAGGCCGTCGACCGTGGGGTCGCGAAACAGCAGGGTGTTGCGGTTGGTGTCGTTGGCCGCCGGCGTGCCCGGGTAGCGGTACTTCTTGATCGCCGAAAAGCCCATGTAGTCGGGGAAATCCTGCATCAGACGGGTCGACAGGATGCTCAGGTCGCGCGCCGTGGTGGTGTGGCCCGGCTCGGTCAGGCCTTCAGGGTTCTTGTAGGCGGTCGATTTCATGCCCAGCGCCTTGGCCTGCTCGTTCATGAGTTTCACAAAATTCTCTGCGCTGCCGCCTACCCCTTCGGCCAGCGCCATGGTGGCGTCGTTGCCGGACTGGACGATCATGCCCTTGATCAGGTCTTCCACAGGCACCTGCATCTTGGGATCGATGAACATGCGCGAACCCGGCATTTTCCAGGCGCGCTCGCTGACGCTGAAGGTCTGCTTGAGGGTGATTTTTTTGGACTTGAGCGCGTCAAACACCAGGTACTCTGTCATCAGCTTGGTGAGCGAGGCCGGCTCGATCGGAGCGTCGATGTCCTTGGCGGCCAGGATCTGGTTGGCCGTGACATCGAGCAGCAGGTAGGAGCGGGCAGCCACTTCGGGCGGCAGCGGCATCTGCGCTTGCGCCACCGGCAACAGGACCACGGAAGCAAGCAGCACAAGCGATGAAGCCAGGCCACGTAAAACAGTCAGGAAACGGTGCATGGGGAGATAAGACCTGAAATGGAGGGGAAGAAAAAAGCAGGAGAAGAAGAGACGGAAAGCCCGGGGCCGGCCTGAAAACAGTCAGCCCAGGTGGCGGACCACCAGATTTTTCAGAAGCGGCAATTGTCCATGAAAGAAGTGCCCGCCCCCCGGGATAACCGTAACAGGCAGTACCTGCGGCCGCGCCCAGTCCAGCACCGCCTGCAGCGGCACCGTGTCATCCTGCTCGCCGTGGACCACCAGCGTCTGCGCGTGGGCGGCTTGCGGGATGGTCGCCACCGCAAAGCGGCTGGCAGCGGTACCGACCAGCACCAGCTTGTCGACGGGACGTGCGGCCTGGAGGCGCTCGAAGACATGTGAAGTCACGAACGCGCCAAAGGAAAAACCGGCCAGCGCCAGCGCCCCGGTGGGCGCCAGCTGCTGCACCACCGCCAGCATGTCGTCGATCTCGCCGCGACCTTCGTCGTACACGCCTTCGCTGGCGCCGACGCCGCGGAAATTGAAACGCACGGCGGTCCACCCGGCCTGGGTGAAAGCGCGCGCCAGGGTCTGCACCACCTTGTTGTCCAGCGTGCCGCCGAACAACGGATGCGGGTGCGCGATCACGGCGACGCCGCGCGACGGTCCGGCGGGCGCGTCCAGCGCGGTTTCCAGCGCGCCGGCCGGTCCGGCCACACTGCTTTTCTGGGTTTGAGCGTTCATGGGGACATCTTCGAGGGGTTCAATTCGCTACTAAAACAGTAGCTGCCAGCGCCCGCACCATAAGGGCTAGGGCCATAAAACACGCATGACTTTCCGCTGACGGGCAGTCCGCAGTCCCATCAGCGCCCCAGGTGCGCGGGCGTGAGCAGCCGCTCGACCACCTGACCGTTTTTCAGATGGGACTCGACAATTTCGTCGATGTCCTGCGCATCCACATAGGTGTACCAGACCGCCTCGGGGTAGACCACCGCCACCGGACCGGCCGCGCAGCGGTCCAGGCAGCCGGCCTTGTTGACACGCACCTTGCCCGGTCCGGCCAGCCCGGCCGCCTTGACCTGCGCCTTGCAGCGGTCGAACCCTTCCTGGGCCTTGTGGTTGGCGCAGCTGTCTTCACCGCTGTCGCGTTGATTCAGGCAAAAAAAGATGTGCCGCTCGTAATAGGAGCCGGGGGGTGCGCTGGGTGGGGTCATGGCTCGATTTTACTTTCGCCCGCGTCGGCGACGCGGCGGCTGGACAAACGCACCAGCACATACAGCACGGCCGCATAAGGCCAGAGCCAGCCCAGCCACTGCGCCAGGCCGTTGAAACGAACGAAGCGCCCCTGCTCCCAGATCTGCAGGGTCTCCGCAAAATAGGGCCCGACCGGCGCCTGGTTGAGCAGCGACAAATGAATGCTCAGCGCCAGCAGCAGCAGCGCGGCGGCGGCCCGACGCGGCACCGGCAGCAGCAGCACAGCCAGCACGCCGCCCATCGCCAGGCCGACGCGCACCGGCAGGTCCAGCCAGGCCCAGGCGTGGTCCGGGCCGTAGCTGAGCGCGGCGGACAGGGCGGTCAGCGCGATGCCCGCCGCCAGCGTGAGCATCAGGAAAACAGCGCGTTGCAACAAGGTGCGGATCACGCAGTAGCCGAGCAGGCAGGGAATCAGCGCGCCCAGCGCCACACAGATCACTTCGGCGCCGGGGACCAGCGGCTGCAGTTCGATGTCGCGCACCGGCAGCCACTCGAGAAACGGCGTGTCGGCCAGCACGTCGGCAAGCGCGTACTCCAGCCGCTCCAGCACCTGCCCCAGACCCAGCGGCACCGAGGCCGGGAACAGGAGCGCGACCGGCCACAGGGCCAGCAGCACCAGCGCACCCCGGGCGTCGCGGACAAACCAGCGCGCCCGAAAACGGCTCCAGCGGTCCATCGCACCGGCCCGCTCCAGCAGCCAGGCGCTGCAGGCGCCCAGCCAGGCGCCGGCCGTGTTCAGGGCAAAGTCGACATTGGAGGGAATACGCGCGGGCAGGTAACTTTGCAGGGACTCCATCACCAGCGACAGGGCGCCCGCGCCGAACACGGCCACACTGACCGCCCAGCGTGTGCGGCCGCTGCGCAGCGCCGCCAGGGCCAGCAGAAAACCCAGCGGGGCATAACCAGCCAGGTTGATGCCCACATCAAAACCGGTCCAGTAGCGTGGCAAGGGCGCCGTCAGAAAGGTCAGCGGCGAGATGCCCTGGTTGCGCCACTCGGCAAAGGGGTAAAGGCTGGCATAAACGATCAGGCAGACCGTGGCCAGTGCCAGCGGCCAGGAGGCAGTTGGTTCACCGGAAGTTGGCTCACCCCCATCGTTCTCACTGCGCTGCGCTTCGTGTAATGCCTTTCCCCCTTGCAGGGGGCGACGCATGGCGCCCGGCAAAGCCGGTTCGCTCGCGTCTGCTGGTGGGACCGGGGAGTTCACGCGGCGCCGTCCTGTCTGTCAGAACGGCTTGACGACCACCAGCACCACGGCGGCCAGCAGCAACAGCACCGGCACTTCGTTGAACCAGCGCCACCACACGTGGCTGCGGGAGTTGCGCCGGGCCACAAAGGTCGCCAGCATGCGGCTGCAGGCATGGTGGTAGCCGAGGGCCAGGGCGACGATGACGAGCTTGGCGTGCATCCAGCCATTGCCGGGGCCGCGCCCTATGCCGTAACCCAGCCACAACCACAGGCCGAAGACCAGCGCGGGCACGGCCAGGATCGTGGTGAAGCGCAGCAGCTTGCGTGCCATCAGGATCAGGCGCTCATGCTCGGCCAGACTTTCCGGCGGCACCATCGCCAGGTTGACAAAAATGCGCGGCAGGTAAAACAGGCCCGCAAACCAGCTGGCGACAAAAACGATGTGGAGTGATTTGACCCAGAGCATCAGCGTAGTTTAGTGCGCGCCCAAAAACGGTCTCACGGCGTTTCCAGAAAATCGCCCAAACAGCGAATTCATGGAGATGCCGTGCAAAAAAATGCCCGGATGACACTGGGTCAACCGGGCCTGGAAGCCTTGTCTGCTGTGACACTTGAAGGCACCCGCTCAGGGAGGAAAAGCGGGATGTTGCCCCCAAAAGGAGACAACACGCCGCATTCTAACCACGCATCCAAGGCGATGACAAGCACCGTACGGTCAAAGTGAAAGATAGTTTCGCTAGCTATGTTCGGTATCGCACAGACGGCCGGCGCCGGCGACGAATTTCTGGCCTTGACAAAGCTTTGGCACAATTTGGCCATGACCCTCCACGCCTCCAACTTCGCCCCCTACCCGCTCGGCCGGCCGCGCCGCCTGCGCCGCGACAGCTTCACGCGCAACCTCGTCCGTGAAAACGCGCTGAGTGCCCATGACCTGATTTACCCGGTGTTTGTCACCGAAGGCAGCCAGCGTCGCGAACCTGTGGCCTCCATGCCCGGCGTGGAACGGCTCAGCCTGGATCTGCTGCTGCCGGTGGCCGAAGAGTGTGTGCAACTCGGCATCCCGGTGATGGCGCTGTTCCCGGTGATCGACAACTCGCTCAAGACTTACGACGGCAAGGAAGCCTTGAACCCGGACGGCCTGGTGCCGCGCGTGGTGCGCGAACTGAAAAAACGTTTCCCCGAACTCGGCGTGATGACCGATGTGGCGCTGGACCCCTTCACCAGCCACGGCCAGGACGGCCTGCCGGACAAGGAAACAGGCTACATCCTCAATGACGAGACCATCGAGCTTCTGGTCGGTCAGGCGCTGGCCCAGGCCGAAGCCGGCGTGGACATCGTTGCGCCCAGCGACATGATGGACGGCCGCATTGGCGCGATCCGCCAGGCGCTCGAATCGCGCAAGCTGATCCACACCCGCATCATGGCCTACAGCGCCAAATACGCGAGTGCGTTTTACGGCCCCTTCCGGGATGCGGTCGGCTCCTCGGGCAACCTCGGCAAGGCCGACAAAAAGGTCTACCAGATGGACCCGGGCAACAGCGACGAAGCGCTGCGCGAAGTGGCGATGGACATTGCCGAAGGCGCCGACATGGTGATGGTCAAGCCCGGCATGCCTTACCTGGACGTGGTGCGCCGCGTGAAGGACGAGTTCGGCGTGCCGACCTTTGCCTACCAGGTCAGCGGCGAATACGCGATGCTCAAGGCCGCCGCGCAAAACGGCTGGCTGGACCACGACGCGGTGATGATGGAAAGCCTGCTGGCCTTCAAGCGCGCCGGGGCCGACGGCGTGCTCACCTACTTCGCCATCGCGGCAGCGCGCTTGCTACAAAAACCATAGCTACTTGCGTACGACTGACAAGGGCTGCAGTTCAATTTGACCATCATCCGGACAGACACCGTGCAAATAGTTGAATTCACCGCCGACAGCCTGCGTTTTTCCGACACCCTGCCGGCGCAGGCACCGGCGGATGGTTTTGTCTGGCTGTTTCTGGACCGGGAAGAATTCGAGACCCACCAGGCGCTACCGCAACAGGCGGCGCTGCAGCTGGGCCGCTCCGCCCTGCTTGACCTGCACTGCAAGGACCTGGCCAACGCCGCGCATCCCTCGCACTACGACTACACCTCGATCTACGACCTGATCATCTTCCGCCGGCTGGCCACGCAGGTGGAAACCCGGGCTGAAACCGAGCAGGAAGCGGTCAACGGGGCGGCCGAGGGCCTGGGCGAGTTGCCGCGGACCAAACCGCGGGGCGGCCTGCCCGCCTTCAACCGCATCAGTTCCAAAGCCGTGGGTTTTGTGGTGTTCGACCGGCTTCTGATCAGCGTGCATCCGCGCGGGTGTTATACGGCCAAAAGTTTTATCCAGCGCTCACTGACCGACGCCCGCTCCAGCGTGGACAGCGTGTCGGCGCGCAGCCGCATTCCCCCCAGTCCGGCCGACCTGACGCTGCGCATGGTCAATGCCATGGTGGACAGCTACCTCGAGGTGCGCAAGGAGCTCACCAAGCAGCTCGAGCACTGGCAGGCCGAGCTGCTCAAACCCAATTCGCGTTTCATCAACTGGGGCTCGCTGATGGGCGCACGCAGCCAGCTGCATGTGCTGGAAGACCTGTGTGACGAGCAGCACGACGCAATGCAGGAGTGGCTCGACTCATTGCGCGAGCAGCCGATGTCGTCCTTTGCCGCCGATGAACAGCTGGCGCTGACCCGGCGCGACCAGATGGTGGCGCGGGCGCGCGACGTCATTGAACATATCCAGCGCGTGGTGCACCACGCGCGCCGGCTGGAGCAATCGGCCGAAACGGTGGTGCAGATCCACTTCAGCGCGCAGAGCAACCGCACCAACGACATCATGCGCACGCTGACCGCGCTGACCGCCGTGTTTCTGCCCCTGAACCTGATCACCGGTTTTTTCGGCATGAACTTCGAGTTCATGCCCCTGATTCACCAGACCAGTGGCTTCTGGTGGACCCTGGGTTTCATGGTGCTGCTGGTGGTTGTCGTGGTGTCGGTCTTCTGGCGCAAGCGCTACCTGGCCAGAAGCAGGCGTTAAGAGACAGGGACATGGCGGCGGCGGTCCATGCACTGGAGCCTGAACGCCTAGACAAAGGGCGGAGCCAGCTCTTCAGCTGCCAGCACGCGCTGCACCGCAGGCCGCGCCAGCATGCGCTGTAGGTAGGGCCCGAGATGCGGACGCGTGCGCGCAGCGGGTGACTGGAAGTTGCGCGTCCAGCGGCACAGCGTGAATACATAGGCGTCGAGCGCGCTGTACTCCTCGCCGGCAAACCAGGGACCGCCGTGGCGCGCCAGCTCCGCATCGAGCTGGTCCAGCATGGCGCCGATTTTTGCTTCGGCCTGCGCCTTGACCTCTACCGCGCCGGCGGTATTTCCGGGCGCCACCGAACGCTCCGGATAGAAGTAAACAATCAGCGTGGCCTGCAGGGTGTTGGTCAGCCACATCAGCCATTTGTAGAAGTGAGCGCGCTCTGCCGTGCCCAAGGGTGGTACCAGCCCCGCTTCGGGATGCCTGTCGCTCAGGTGCAGGCAGATCGCCGCGGTTTCATACAGCACCAGGTCGCCATCGACCAGCACCGGGATCAGGCCGTTCGGGTTGAGCTTGAGGTAGTCCGGCGCCTTGTGCGCGTTTTGCATGCGGTCCACCAGCACGCGCTGGTAAGACACGCCGATTTCTTCAAGAACGATGTGCGGCACCATGGCCGCGGTGCTGGGGTAGTAATGGAGCTGGATCATGGCCATCTATTGTGCCCCCACGCTCCCCCACTTCGTGTGGGTCGCTGCCCCCGAGGGGGCCGCTGCGCCTGCGGGCCGGCAAAGCCGGACCCACGGCCCCGGCTGGACTGGAGGCAAGTCCAGCGAGAAATCCAGCTGTCAGCAAAGTTCTCTTCATTTCACGCCAAACAGGGTTGCGCCGTTGTCCCAGGCGATTTTCCGCGCCACGGCGGGCGGCAGGTCGCCCAGCCAGGTGCGGTAGCCCTTCATGAGTTCGTCGTAATACTGCCAGCGCTGGTTGACCCAGGTGTCCGAGCCGATCATGAAACGGCCCGGGTACTCGAGCAGCAAGGCGCGCCACTCCGGGCACAGCTTGCCAGCGTCGCAGGTCAGGCCGGGCCGGTAGGACAGCTCGCCCATCAACGTCGGGTAACGGGCCAGCAGCGCCTCCACCCGCGCCACGGGGGCGCCGCTGATGCCGGTGTGGGCCCAGATCAACCGGGCATTGGGCGCATGCGCCATCAGCAGGTCGATCGCCACATCGTCCACATGCGCGAGGATGGCGAGATTGTTCTTCCCGGCGAACTGCATCAGCTTTTTCGCGACCGGTCCGTTGGCATTGGCGCTGTCGTACAAATGGAATTCGCCGATGCCCTTGTACGGTCCGGCCTGGGCGCCGCTGACGCCGCGCGCAAACTCGGCCTGCACCATCTCGTAAATCGTCTCGTCGCGAAACCAGTTGTCGTAGTCGGCGCGGTTGCGGTACAGGCGGATGAAGGGCACCACGGTCACACCGGCGCGCGCCGTCTGCTCCGAGGCCGCCAGCGCCTTGGTGCCGTCGTTGGGCCGCGAGTTGGCGACGATGGCCTTGACGCCGTTGCGCTGCATGCGCGCCAGCACATCGGCGGGCCCATGGGGGCCGACGCTGCCGTTCCAGGCCTCCTCGTTGTAATGCAGATGGGCATCGAACAGCGGGCCGCTGTAGTCGGCCGCCTGGGCAGTCACCGAAAACGCTATCAAAAGCAGAGCTGCTGGCGCCCGCCAGTCAATGGCTAGAGGCCAAAAATACTTGAAGCACGGGCGGCCCATGGTTCAGCCCAGGTGGCTGGCGAAAAACGCCAGCGTGCGCTGCTTCGCCAGCGTGGCAGCGGCCTCGTTGTACGAGCCGCGCTGGTCGCAGTTGAAACCGTGGTTGGCTTGGTAGACATGTACCGCGACGCCGGGCTGGGCTTTCTTGAAGGCCTCGACGGTGTCCAGCGGAATCCAATGATCCTGGTCACCGAAGTGAACCATCACCGGGCAGGCCGGCTGGCGCGCGGGCTCCTCACCGGCCGTCATGCCGCCGCCGTAATAAGGCACGGCGGCCGCCAGGCCGGACAGCGTGCAGGCCGCGCGCCAGGTCAGCAGGCCGCCCCAGCAAAACCCGACGATGCCGACCTTCTTGCCGCCCGTGCTTTTTGCAGCGTGGTGGATGGCCGCCTGCACATCCTGCAGCACGCCGGGCGCCGGCAGGGCTTCCACCGCGGCCTTGAGCTCCATGCCGGTTTTCATGTCGGCGTCGGTGTAGCCGATGTCCACACCCGGCCGGACACGGTGGAAGGTGGCGGGCGCGACCGCCAGATAACCGGCCGCCGCGTAGCCGTCGGCGACCGAGCGGATGTGTGAATTGACGCCGAAAATTTCCTGCAGCACCACCACGGCGGCTTTCGGCGTGCCGGCCGGCTCGGCCACATAGGCCGGAAAAACAAAACCGTCGGCGGAAGTGAGATCGATGAATGTGCCCATGGCGGAAGTCTCCTGTTCAGTTGCTGATGAATGCTTCAATTTTTCAATGTCAACTTCAATTTACTTGGCAGCGAGTTTTTTCTCAAGCAGATCCAGCCGGTCCTGGCCCCAGAAAATCTCGCCGTCGACCACGTAGCTGGGCGCACCGAACACCCCCGCATCGATGGCCTGCTGGGTGCGGGTTTCATACAACTGCTGGATGGCCGGGCTGTGCGACTGGGCCAGTCGCCCTGCATCCAGGCCGCGCTCCTGCAGAATTTCCGCCAGCACCGCGTCGTCGGCAATATTGCGCTCTTCCACCCAGACCGCCTTGAAAATCGCGCCGGCCAGCGCCATGGCCGCGGCACTGCCGTCGGCCTGGTCCACCGCCGTGATCAGCCGCGCGGCGGGGTCGCCCCCCACGGGGAAAAATTTGGGCTGGCGGTTGATCGGCAGCTGCAGGTGCTCGCCGAAGCGCTGCAGTTCCACCAGCCGGTAGGCCTGGCGCTGCGGCGCGCGCTGGCCCAGCGGCAGGCCGCCGGAGACCGGAAAGATCTTGCCGAAATCTACCGGCAGCACCCGCACCGCCGCGCCGGCGGCGCTGGCGATCTGCGCGAAACGCTGGTGGCCGAGGTAAGTCCACGGGCTTTGCGGCGTGAAGTAGTAGTCGATGGTGGTGCTCAAGGGTGTCTCCGGTGGAAAGCTGTTTTGCGGCCGTTGCGGCCGATTGAGGTAGATTCGGGTCAACCCGGTTTGTAACCGGGATTGCATATTTCTGCAGGAGGCCGGCTTTGTCCAACATCGTTCTGATCACCGGGGGTTCGCGCGGCATTGGCGCCGCCACCGCATTGCTGGCCGCCCGCGCCGGCTACGCCGTGGCGGTCAACTACGCCGCCAATTCGCTCGCCGCCGACGAGGTGGTGCGGAGAATACGCCAGGACGGCGGCACGGCCATCGCGGTGCAGGCCGACGTGGCCGAGGAAAGCCAGGTGCTGGCGATGTTTGAAAAAGTCGATGCCAAGCTCGGCCGGCTCACGGCACTGGTCAACAACGCCGGCGTGGTGGACCAGACCTCGCGGGTGGACGGCATGAGCGTGGCGCGCCTCAAGCGCATGTTCGACATCAACGTGATCGGCACCATGGTCTGCGCGCGTGAAGCGGTCAAACGCATGAGCACGCTGTACGGCGGCGCGGGCGGCGCCATCGTCAATGTCTCCAGCGCGGCAGCGCGCCTGGGCTCACCCGGCCAGTATGTGGACTACGCGGCCGCCAAGGGCGCGGTGGACGTTTTCACCATCGGCCTGGCCAAGGAGGTGGCGGCCGAGGGCATACGCGTCAACGCGGTGCGTCCTGGCATCATCACCACCGACATCCACGCCTCGGGTGGCCTGCCCGACCGCGCGCGCGACCTGGCGCCGCAGGTGCCCATGCAGCGGGCGGGCAGCGCCGACGAAGTGGCGCAAAGCATTGTCTGGCTGCTCGGCGATGCATCGAGCTACACCACCGGCGCGTTGCTGGACATCGCGGGAGGCCGCTGATGGACTTCAAACCTCTGGTCACCCTGCTGGCCATCGTCAACCCGCTGGCCATCGTGCCGTTTTTCATTCATTACACGCGGGGATTTTCGACAGAGCAGCGGCGGCGCACCATCGTCATCGCCTCGTTCAGCGCCTTCATGGTGATTGCCACCAGCGCGCTGCTGGGCTTGCAGATCCTCGAGTTCTTCAGCATTTCGCTGGCCAGCTTCCAGGTCGGCGGCGGCATGCTGCTCCTGATCAGCTCCATGAACATGCTCAACGCGCAGCCGGCCGAAGCCAAGCCGAACACGCACGAGCTCGAAGACGGCGCGGAAAAAGCCGCCATGGGCGCGAGCATTGCCGTGGTGCCGCTGACCATTCCCCTGCTCACCGGCCCGGCCACCATGTCCACGGTGGTGATCTACGCCGAAAAAGCACAGAATTTCCTGCAGCTCGGCATGCTGGTCGGTTACGGCGTGGTGATCGGCCTGGCCACCGCCGTGTGTTTCGCCCTGGCCCACCCGATTGCGCGCGTGCTCGGCAAGACCGGCATCAACGTGATGACGCGGCTGATGGGCCTGATCCTGGCCGCGCTGGCGATCGAGGTGATGACCGGCGGGCTGCTCAAGCTGTTTCCCATCCTCGGCCGCTGACGAGGACAGACTTCATGGCTTGCGCGCAGGTTCTGCTGGTCGAAGACGACCCCGCCATCGCCAGGTCCGTCATCTACACGCTGGAGCGCGACGGCCTAGCTGTCACACACAGCCTGCTCCTGAGCGATGCCCGCCGCCAGTTGGAACTGGGCGCGCCAGATTTGCTCATCCTCGATGTCGGTTTGCCCGATGGCAGCGGGCTGGATTTATGCAGGGAAATCCGCGCCGCCAGCAGCTTGCCTGTACTGATGCTCAGTGCGCACGGCGAGGAAATCGACCGCGTGCTCGGCCTGGAGCTGGGCGCCGACGACTATGTGAGCAAGCCCTTCAGCCCGCGTGAACTGCTGGCGCGCGTGCGTGGCATGCTCAGGCGCGCACGCATGCACGCGTCCAGTCCGGCGGCCACCACCGGCCTCAGCCCCTTCGACATCGACCTGGCCGGCCAGCGCATCAGCCTGCGGGGCCAGCCGCTGCAATTGACGCGCCGCGAGTTCGGCCTGCTGGCAGACTTGCTGCACCACCCTGGCCGCATCCGGTCACGGGAGGACTTGCTTGGCGCCGTCTGGGGCGCAGATTCTGACAGCACCGACCGCACCGTGGACACCCACATCAAAACCCTGCGCGCCAAGCTGCAGGAGGCCGCGCCCGGGCAGGACTACATCGTGACGCACCGCGGCATGGGTTACTCAATATGACCCCCCCGTTGCGGTTCACTGCGTGTAACCGCCTCCCCCTGCAGGGGGCGACGCCTGCGGCCTGGCGAAGCCAGTTCCGCGGTGTCTGCTGGTATGGCACTGTGGTTTCATGCGTTTGCGCGTAGCGCACTGAGGCAACTGACATGCGTCTAGGCATACGCCTGCTGTTCGGCTTCTTTCTGGTCACCGGGCTGGCGGCCTTCTTTGTGCTGCGGGTCTTCATGACCGAGGTCAAGCCGAGCGTACGCGAGGTCATGGAAGACATGATGGTGGACACTGCCAATATTCTGGCCGAACTGGCCAGCGACGACTTGGCCGGCGGCAACATGGCGGCCGGGCGTTTTGCGCAGCAGGTGCGCGGTTATGCGCACCGGCCCATTGACGTGAAGATCTGGGGCCTGGACAAGCAGTCGCTGGACTTCCGGGTCTACGTCACCGACATCAAGGGCACGGTGATGTTCGACTCGGAGAACGCCGCGACAGGCCATGACTATTCACGCTGGCGCGATGTGGCACGCACGCTGCGGGGCGAGTACGGCGCCCGCGCCACCCGTGAAGTCCAGCAGGACGACCGAACCTCGGTAATGTATGTGGCGGCCCCGGTATTGCACGATGGCAGGACGATTGGCGTGCTGACGGTGGCCAAACCCATGTCCACCATCCAGGCCTTCATCGACCGCGCCGAGCGAAAGATTTTTCTGAGCGGCCTGCTGCTGCTGACGCTGTCACTGGCCATCGGTGTGGCGGTGACGCTGTGGGTGGTATGGAGCATTCGCAAGCTGCGCCACTATGCCAACGCCGTCGGCGAGGGCGGCAAACCCCCGGTACCGCAGATACCGGGCGAGCTGGGCGAGCTGGCGATGGCAGTGGACGCCATGCGCCTGAAGCTCGAGGGCCACGAATACATAGAGGGTTATGTACGTGCACTGACGCATGAGCTCAAAAGCCCGCTGGCTGCGATCCGCGGGGCCGGCGAGTTGCTGCAGGACGAACTGCCCGAAAATGCGCGTCGCGAATTTTCGGGGCAGGTTCTGGAGCAGACCGGCCGCCTGCAAGCGCTGGTGGACCGCATGCTCGAGCTGACCAAGCTGGAACAACGCCATGCACAGGTCCGCCGCGAGCCTCTTCTGTGGACCGAATTTCTCAAGCCTTTTGGCACGGCAACCTTTACCGGGCGTGCGCAGAATGCTATTGAAATCATAGTAAATACCGGACTCGCCGGGGTGCATGCCGAGCCCGGCCTCCTGGGCCTGGCGCTCAACAATCTGCTGGAAAACGCCCGGTCGTTTGCGCCGGCGGGTTCGGTCATCACAATTGAAGCCCGGGATGGCCAGATCGCCGTGCAGGACCGCGGGCCCGGCGTGGCGGACTATGCCCTGCCGCGGCTGGGGGAGCGCTTCTTTTCGACCGTGCGCCCCGACGGCCAGACCAAGGGCTCCGGCCTCGGGCTGGCCATCGTGCGGCAAATCATGCTGCTGCATGGCGGCCGCATGGTGGTGAGCAACACTCACCCGGGCTTGCGGGTCGAACTGCACTTCTGAACCGGCAGGGAGGCGAGGCGCGCGCATCAGACGGCCTCCCCGACAACCGGTGCGGTCTGCCTGAAGCGTGCATACCAGTCAATCCGGCGCGTCAGCATCATGATGGCAGCCAGCACGGTGAACAGGGCCACAGCGCCGACCAGCAGTGCCGTCTGCTCGATCTGCAGCAGCACAAAAAGCATGCCGTAAAGCAACGCAATGCCCAGGCCAAAAGGAAGGCCGCGCGCCCAGCCCCCGAGCATGTAGCTGGCGTAATAAGTCAGCAGCAACACACAGGCCGAGGACGCTATGGCATAGGCCGCGTCGAATCGCATGTGCTCAGACAGGCTCACCAGCAGTAAAAAGAACATGCTCATGGCCGCACCCACAAGAAAATACTGGATCGGGTGGACGCGCAGCGCTTTCATGCACTCGAACAGCCCGACCGCGAGAAAGGTCAGGCCGATAAAGAGCAGACCGTATTTGGTGGCCCGGTCGCTCAGCGCATAGGTATTGGCCGGGTCGACAAAGGTCACGCTGAAGGCTTCGAGACAGGATCCCCGGGCACCCTCTCCGCCTGCCGGCGGACACACGCCCCGTCCCTTGGTGCCATCCTTTTGCGCCACGTCCTGCTGCGCCGTGCTGGCCAGCGCGCTCACGCGCCAGGTCGCTTCAAAACCCCCGTCGGTGATCTTGCGTTCGACCGGCAGGAACTGGCCGCCAAAACTCGGGTGCGGCCAATTGGAGCTCAGATGCATGCGCGTGTCGCCCCCCAGCGGCACGACGGAAATGCTCTCCGTGCCGACCAGCTCCAGCTCAAACTGTGCTTCCAGCGGCATGGCACGCATCAGCGCGGGTGGCAGCGGCGCGTGCACGCCGCGCGGGTAACTGCCGAAGAAGGTGCCCGGCTTGAGTGGCAAAGTCTGCTCGCCAATCCTGACGCTGGCATGGCGGATGCCGCGTGCGTCGGACACGGCAATCATCAGCAGTGGCTGGCCGCAGTTTATGCGCGAGCCAGCGTGCAAGGCTGTCGGCTTGAGTGCCTCCGTATCCGTCCACTGCGCGACGAGTTGTGCCTTGAGGCTGAATACCTGCGTCGCATGCAGGCCCCGGGCGCGCGGCTCCAGCTGGCTGTTGCCCTTGACCGAAAGCAGCGCCGGAGCCGCCACCATGAGGAATTCGCGCCGCTCGGCACGCACCTCCTTGTCAACCTTGAGGTCCCATTCCTCCGTGCAGCTCATGTGGATCAGCGGCCCGGTCAGCGTCTGCGCGCCGGCCAGGCTCTGCGCCACACCCTGAATGGCAATCTGGCGGTAGGTCTGACGGTCGTGCACCACAGCGCTGATCTGCATCAAGCCAGCGATGAGCAGCAGCAGGACCAGAGCGATCGACAGTAGTTTTGATTTCATTTGCGTCCTTTCGTTTTGATGACGACTGGAGTGTGCAAATGCCTTGTGAAGCCGGTATGAGGAAAAGGGGCTTGTGTGAAACCGGAGTGAAGTGGTGCACTTTTTCAAGCTGCCGGCCAGCCCCTGCGCTTGCCGCGTAGGTGGTGCCAATCCGGCACCCAGGTGACGCTGGTTTAGTGCCGATGCAGGTGGTGCGCATCGGGCACATGCGGATGGGCGTGTTCCAGCGGCTCGTGGTGGTGCGGGTGGCTGTGCGTGCCTTCGGGCATCGGCTCGTGGCGGTGGTTGTGATGGCCATCGGCATGGTCGTGCGCATGTTCATGGTCCATGGCCGCGTGCCGGTGCGCATGGCCGTGTGACTCCATCAGGTGCAGCAACACACCGCCCAGCATCAGCAACCCGCCGGCGCCCATCCATGCGCTGACCGAGCGGTCGCCCAGGGCCAGCGCGAGCACTGCGCCGATGAAAGGCGCGAAGGCAAAAACAGAACCGGTGCGCGCCGCGCCGAAAGCCCGCTGCGCCAGCAGGTAAAAGCGCAGGCTCAGACCGTAACCGGTGGCCCCGACCGCCAGCAGCCCGGCAGCAGCCGCCAGCGCGGGCACCGGCTCGGCGAAAACCAACGCGAGCAGAGCCGTGACCGTTGCGCCCAGCGCCGCCTTGACCAGCACGACCTGCCCCGGGTCGCGCTCGGCCAGCGCACGTGACAGGGTGTTGTCCATGCCCCAGGCGGCGGTGGCCACCAGCACGGCCAGCAGGCCAGCCAGCTGGGCGCCGCCGAGGCGGGCCTGGTCCAGAACCAGCACAGCCCCGCCGGCCAGCAACAGCGCCATGGCGACCCAGACACGCAGACCCAGGGTTTCACGGTAAAGCCGCCAGGCCAGCAGCGCCGTGAACAGCGCCTCCAGGGTCAGCATGAGGGAGGCACTGGCACCGCTGGTGCGCTGCAGGCCCCAGGCCAGCGCCACCGGCCCGATCACGGCGCCGAAAACCACCACCGCCAGCAAACGCCGCCCGTCGCTGCGCCGCAGCCTGGCCTCCTGCTGGCGGCCTTTCCTCAGCAGCGCGCCGGCCAACGCGGCACCGGCGTACAGCAGGGCTGCCGTGGTCAGCGGCCCCAACCCCCGGCCCAGGTACTGCACCAGCGGCGTGCTGACACCGAAAAGCGTCGCCGCCAGCAGCGCCAGCAGACCACCGCGCAGAGCTGGTGTGTTCATGGCTGCGGCCTCACTGGCCAGTGAAGTTGGCAGCGATAAAGTTGCCGGGTGCCGTGAAGAACATATACAAGGTCTCCTTTGTCTTGTCCCTGGCGGCCGGGTCTTTGAACGTCACCTTCCACTCTTTTCCTTTTTTCCCCTCCACCTGCTCGATTTTTTCCTGCTTGACGGCCTTCCACGCCGCGTCGATTTTCCCGCTGGTCGCCAAGACGTCTTTTCGCTGGACGGCGCAGGAGACAACCGTCGCCTCGGCAGCAGGCTTGTTGCCATGGAAGTGACAGCTGCCGCCCGCGGATGCAAATGCGGGTGTGGACAGACCGAGAACAGCGGCTGAGGCGATGGTGATGATGATGTGTTTCATTTGGATGGTCCTGATATGAAGAGAATGGAAATTTGAAAGTCAGAGCTTGTCGCGGCTGGGGTCCGCCGATTTCTCGATGTCCATGTCCTCATGCGCGTGACCATGCTCCCGCGCCGGGAACCTGAAACTGTCGGGGGCCGAGTCGTGCTGGTAGCCATGCAACTGCATCAGGAGCAACAAGGCGCCAGCGTAAACCAGCGCCAGATTGGCCACGTAGCTGAAGCGTGTGAACGACGGGCGTCGGCGCCAGAACGCCAGCAAACCGACCATCACGCACAGCGCAAGAACCTGGCCAATTTCAACGCCGACGTTGAAGCTCAGGATGCGCCCCAGAATCGCCATGTTGTCATCGCCCAGCGGCAGTTGCTGCAGCCGGGTGGACAGGCCAAACCCATGCAGCAGGCCAAAGCCAAACACTGCGGCCAGCAGATTGGGCGATTTCATGTCGAAGTACTTCTGGAATCCGCCGTTGTTGTCGAAGCCCTTGTAGATCACGCTGATCGCGATGATGGCATCCACCAGATAAAAATTCCAGGTGATCTGGAAAAAGGTGGCAAAGATGAGCGTGATGCTATGCCCCAGGGTGAACACCGTCACAAACCTGGCAATGTCACGAAAGCCGGTGAGGAAAAAGACCACCCCCAGCAGGAACAGCAGGTGGTCATACCCTGTGAGCATATGGGTGGCGCCCAGCATGACGTACATGAGGTAGCCGCCGTCCAGCATTCGCTGCTGGTCGGCCTCGGAGATGCCGTGCGCCAAGGCCAGCAGAGGAACACCCAGAGCGATCAGCGCTGCAAGACCGGGAAATAAGCGTTTGTACATGGGATCAGCTTTCAAGTGAATGCCTGAAAAATACGGAATGGGGGAACCGCTGCAGGGAGAGAAGTCATGGCAGCGGATTGAGAGAACCCCGCGCAGAGTTGCCTCACGACGAATCCAGGCCATCCATCCGGATGGCCATGCGTATTTACCCAGTGCTGAGTGGCGTGAGCCGATTGACGCAACGGGATGTGTGGATCAGGCCGCGGCTTGAGGAGGCCGTAGCGGCCCCTGGAGGTGGGGAGAAACATGCGGCGGGGCAGTCAGTTCCATCGGAACCGCAAGGCGCAGCGCCATCGCGTCGCGCCAACCAAGCGTCACCAGGCCGGTCGCATGGTTGCCGCTTTCTGCGTGCATGTGCTGGACGGTGCCGTCGGAGTCATCCGCGTGCTGGGCGCCATCGTCGTGGTGGTGATGCGCCGAGTCTTGCCAGTGCAGAACGGCATGGCTTGAATCCTCGCGGCTCTCCACTCCGACGACGTAACCCGCCATCGACGACGCCTGCCAGAAAACGGACAACAAAAGCAGCAGAGCGAATACTTTGCGGGCCATGGCGGGATTGTAGGGGCACAGTCTGAACCGGTTCCCGATCCGATGTTTCATGGCTGATCTTCGAGGATGCCCCACTGGGTAGCCATCCCATACGGCACGGACACTCATAGCTACTTTTTTTGTAGCAACCGGACCAACCGGTTGCTGGTGTTGCGCAGGCGCTGGGCCAGCAACTGGGTGATCTTGACCATCAGCTTGGCGCCAACGCCGGGGTGCTGGCGGATCAGCTGCCCGATGGCGGCGCGGCTCAGCACCGCGGCCTCCACCGCGTCGATGGCGGTGCAGGTGGCGTAACGCACGTCGCGGTCGAACATCGACATTTCGCCGAGGACCGCGCCCTCGGTCGTCACGCCGAGGCGGGACTTGTTGTCCGCGGCATCCGGATCGTCGTCATCCGCTGGCGTGATTTTCGTCACATCGACCGTGCCGCTGAGCAGCAGCAGCATCCAGTCGCCGGCATCCCCCTCGGCGATCAGCACCTGTCCGGGCTGCGCGCGGATCAGCAGCATGGCTTCACCGAGCGTGTCGAGCTCCTTCATCGTGAAGTCTTCCAGCAGGGCCGAGTGCTGCAGCAGCGCCGGGCCGCGGCCTGACATCTTCTGGCAGCTGCCCAGCACTTCCAGCCCGGCTTGCCGCAGCTGGTCTTCCAGGGAACCCGGTGCCCCCGTGCCCGCCGCTTCGGGTGCCGGCGGCGGCGCGGCGGCGTTCAGGGAATCTGCTTCAGCCATAACGAGATCTCCTCGATCGCGGCGTCGGTCGCCGCGGTCAGCGCGCGCACGCCGCCGGCCGCGTCGGCGCTGGTGGCCGGCCGCTGGACCGTGAAATGGCGCTGGGCCAGCAGTTTTTCGCCGCTCGGCGTGTTCTCCACCAACGTGGCGTGCAGCCGTACCAGGCCGGTGCTGCTGCCGGGCGACTGGAACAGGTGGCTGAACTCCTCAAGTTGCAGCTGCAGCGTGCGCGGCGGCGGCCCCAGCGCAGCGCTGCGGTTCAGGGCCGGACCTTCACCGGCGTTGAAGACGGCCCGGTCGCGGCCCAGCGTCTCGCGCAGGCGCTGGCGCACCAGTTGCGCAGGCGGCATGCTCCAGCGCGCCTGCGAGTAGGGGCGCAATTGCTGCGCATCGGCGTAGGCCAGCCGGTACAGCACCGCCTGGTTGTCGAGTGCGCCGCCGGGCGTCGAAATGTCGCTGAGGGCCAGCGGCGGCAGCGGCGCCTGCCGCGTCGCGGGCGGCGTGTTCAGCAGGCCGGGCCCGAAGTCGTAGAGCGCGGCGCGCAGCGGCTTGTCGGGCAGGGCCGAGCAGGCGGAAAGCGCCAGCACGACCAGAAGCATCAAGCCAGATCGACCTCCAACCCTTGTCTGATGGTCGCCAGCAGCTACGGTATTGATAGCATTCGAATTCATGGTTTTCCTCCGGGAGCGGTAAAGCCCGCCTCACCCGGACCGGGCGTGGGCGGACCATTGCCGAAAATCAGCGATTGCGGGTTGTCGTCCACCGCGTTGACGGTGCGCCGGAGCTGGCGCATGGCGCGGGCAGTTTCCTCGGCCACTTCACCCAGCCGCGGCAGGGTGGCTGCACTGAAGGTCTCCACCGTGGCCGACAGGGCGGCGCCCCCTTCGGCCAGCTTGTCGAGGGGCCCGCCCTTGGCATTGAGGCGCCCGGCCGTGATTCCCACTTCGCCGGCAGTTTTGGACACATCGTCGGCCGCCGTCTTGAGCGACTTCATGGTGACGCTGGCCTCCTGGCTCAGCCTGGGCAGTGAAGACACCACAGGGTCCAGCTTCAGGGCCACCTTGTTGATGCTGTCGGCCGCCTGGCCGAACTGCTGGACCGCTGTCATCAGCGCCTGCTGGTTGCCGTCGCCGAGCAGCTTGTTGAGCTTGGTGCTGGCCGCCTCGACCTGGTCCATGATCACCTCGCTTTTGCCCAGCAGCTTGTCGAGCAGCCCCGGCTTGAGCGGGATGCGCGGCGGGTCATCGTCGTTGGGCACCAGCAGCTCCGTCGAGGGGCCGTCGTCCTCGAGCTGGATAAAGCCCAGCCCGGTGACGCCCTGCGAGCTCACGGTGGCAAATGTCGATTTCGTCAAGGGCGTGGCGACATCCACCGAAATGCGCACCAGCACATTGCCCTTGGTCTTGTGGTCAAAGCCGATGAACTCGACCTTGCCGACCGGCACGCCGCGAAAACGCACCTGCGCCTGCGGCTGCAGGCCCGACAGCGTCTCGCGCGTGGACAGCTCATAGAGGTGGCGCTCGCCGTTGTCGCGCGTCAGCCAGACGGCCAGCAGCGCCAGCAGGGCGGCCACCACCAGCACAAACGCGCCGGCGGCCATGGCATGGGCTTTGTTTTCCATTTTGAAAACCTCTCTTAATAGCTGTAGCGATGCATGGCTGAAAATTCAGATTTTTGGGATGAAATGCAAGGCGCCCGGCGCGCAGCAACCGGAATGTACCCAGGTACATGAGGATTGCGAGCACCGCGCAACGCCGCAGTTCGCCCAAAAAATGAATTTGCAGCCATGCATTAGACGGTGAAGGGATATTCGCGCAGCAACTCCATCGCGCGCTGGCCCCGTTCGCCGAGAAAAAAGTGGCGGATAAAAGGGTGGGGAAAGGCAATCACGTCCCGGGGCGGGCCGCTGACAATGACCTGCTTGTCGGCCAGCACGGAAATGCGCGTACTGAGCTCGAACAGCGTGTCGAGGTCGTGCGTGACCATCACCACGGTGAGCTCCATGTCGCGGTGCAGCGAGCGCAGCAGGGCACAGAAGCTGTCGGAGCTTTCCGGGTCCAGACCGGCGGTCGGTTCGTCGAGCAGCAGCAGCGGCGGGTCCATGATCAGGGCGCGCGCCAGTGACACCCGCTTGACCATGCCGCCGGACAGGTCGGCGGGCATCTTGTCCGCATGTTCGGGCGCCAGGCCGACCATCTGCAGCTTGACCATGGCCGCCTCGCGGATCAGCGCGTCGGGCAGGGTCTTGAGTTCGCGCAGCGGGAAGGCAATGTTTTCCAGCACGGTGAAGGCCGAAAACAGCGCCCCGTGCTGGAACAACATGCCGACACGGCGCGCCGCGCCGCGCTTGCCCAGCTCGGCCGCAGGCCTGCCCAGCACGGTGATTTCGCCGCGGGTCGGTGCTTCCAGCCCCAGCATCTCGCGCAGCAGCACGGTCTTGCCCGATCCCGAGCCGCCGACCAGCGACATGAACTCGCCGCGCTCGATGCGCAGGTTCAGGTCCTGGTGAATAACGGCCTCTTTTTTGCCGTTCTTGAACACCGTCCACAGATCACGAATATCAACAATCGTGTCACTCATCGCGCAGACCCCAAAGTGGTGACTCTTCAACCAAGCCGGGGCCGCGGAACCGGCTTCGCCGGGCCGCAGGCGCAGCGGCCCCCTCGGGGGGCAGAGAGCTACACGCAGTGAGCGAACGTGGGGGCCAGGTCATACGCCGATACTCTTGAACAGCACCGCGAACAGTGCATCGACAAGGATGACCACCGTGATCGAGGTGACCACGGAGGCCGTGGTGCCCTGGCCCAGGCTTTCGGTGTTGGGTTTGACACGCAGGCCGAAATGGCAACCGATCAACGCAATCAGCACACCAAACACCACCGACTTGGCCGTGGCCAGCGTCAGGTTGGCGGCGTCCACCGCCTCGGGCAGGGCATCGAGGAAGAAGGACGGCGTCACGCCCATGACGAGGTCGGCGGCGAGCATACCGCCCAGCAGGGCCGCCACCGTGGTCCAGACGCTGATCAGCGGCATCACGATGGCCAGCGCCATGGCGCGCGGCATGACCAGCCGGTAACTGTGGGCAATGCCCATCACGCGCATGGCATCGAGTTCTTCGGTCACGCGCATCACGCCGATCTGAGCCGTGATGGCCGAGCCGGAACGCCCGGCAATCAGGATGGCGGCGAGCACCGGCCCGAGTTCGCGGATCAATGAGATGCCCAGGATGTTGACGATGAAGGCGTCGGCGCCGAACTGGCGCAACTGCTGCGAGATCAGGTAGGCAAGCACCACACCGATCAGGAAGCCGACCAGGGCGGTGATCGGCAGTGCCGTCGCACCGATGTGGTACAGGTGGCCGGAGAGGTCGCGCCAGGGTCCTTCGCGCGGATTTCTGACAAGCTTGATCAGGTTCAGCATCAGCCGGCCCACCAGGACCAGCAGGTCCGCGCCGTGATCCACCACCTTCAGAACGCCTTCGCCCAGCGACAGGAAATTTTCCCGGAAACCCGGGGCCGGCGGCTCGGGCCGATCGGCGCTGAACTGGGCCACGCGGTCCAGCACCGCGCGTTGCGGCGGCAGGACCTCCAGCTTCTCGGGCCACTTCCGGCCCCAGTGGTCCCACAACACCTGGGCGCCCAGATGGTCGAGCTGGTCGATCTGGCGCAAGTCCCACAGGGCGGTGCCGGCTGCCGCAGCATCCAGCGCGTTCAACTGGAGCGTCAGCGCCTGCCACGCCGGCTGGGCCGTCAGCTCGGCGGCCGTCCACGGGCCCAGCACCAGATAACACGCACCTTCGGGCGTGTCTTGCGGGTCGATGTGCGGAGCAGATTCGCGCGCGGCGTCGTCCTCCGGAGATGGCATGTGGTCGATAGGTGCAAACAGCTTGGGATCGATGGGCGGAACAGGGCGGCGCTCCGGTCCACACGCGTGACAGCCGCCCATTCATTGCATATTAAAGCAGCGGCCGGCGCAGGCGCTACAGCATTTGTCCCCAATCCATACTCCGCCCTGTCCTACAGCGCGGTGGACGCAGCTTGCACGGACGGGCGGGGCCCGGGGGCACCTGGCGAAGGAATCAGTCCGTACCCCAGACCGCCTCAAGCGCGTGCCAGGCACTGGCCACCACCGGCGCCTCGCGCTGCGCACTCAGGCTGACAAAACTCAGCACGCTTTGCAGGCTGACCTGGTCGGCAATCACCAGGCCCGCGGCGTGCGACTCGCGCATCGCGATCGAGTCGCGCACCAGGCTCAGGCCCACGCCGGACTTGACCAGGTCCAGCATGGACGCCTCCTGGTCCACCAGCGCCACCCGGTGCGGCTCAACGCCCAGCGGGCTGAACACACTGGCCAGCAGCCGGTGGTGCGCCGAAGCGGGCGGCGTGCCAATCCAGGGAAGGGCCGCCAGGGCTTTCCAGTCCTTGCCGCGCACCTGCGGTCCCCAGCCAGCCGGTGCCAGCACCCGGTAGGTGAAGTGCGTCAGCTCCCGGACGGCAAAACGTGCCAGCCGGTCGGGCGCCTGATCCGCTCCTGAATGTATAGCTGCTGGCGCTTGTACGGAAAGGGCTGCAGCCTGATTTTTCACAAAATCACGGGTCTCGCCCAGCGGCTGGGCCGGCGTGCCAAGGTAAAAGCCCACATCGAGATCGCCCCGGTCGATTTGCGCCAGCACCTCGCCGCTCATGGCCTGGCGCAGTTCCGTTTCCACCTGGGGCGCGGTTTCCACCAGCACCTTCAGAAAGGCCCCGAGCCGGGTGAACTCGGGGTCGAGGATGGTGCCTATGCGCAGGCGGCCGCGCACCTGGCTGTGCAGGCGGGCGGCGGCGTTTTTGAAGTCGCCCTGCGCGGCCAGCACTTTTTCGGCCAGCGGCAACAGGGCCGCGCCGTCGCGCGTCAGGTTCATGCCCTGCGCGCTGCGCTTGAACAGTGTCAGCCCCGTGGCAGCTTGCAGGCCTTTAATCTGCAGGCTGACGGCCGGCTGGGTCAGGGCCAGCTTGTCGGCAGCGCGCGACAGGCTGCCCTCGCGGGCCACCGCCACAAAAATCCGGAGTGTCTGGATATCCATTATTAGAAATATTTATAACACTTCTGAGAAATTCAAACTAGCAAAAATCGGCCTGGTCCGCTAACCTAGTTGATTGATCACAGGTTAATTGCAGGAGACCGCCCCATGAATGATATGAGCCGCCCAAATATGAATAGCAGCGTCCAGGCCATTGGCCACGCCATCAACGGACGAACCGTGCCCGGCAACTCCGGGCGCGCGCAGGACGTCTTCAACCCCGCCACCGGCGCCGTGACAGGCCGCGTGGCGCTGGCCAATGCCACCGAGGTGGACGCTGCCGTCAGCGCGGCGCAGGCCGCCTTCCCGGCCTGGGCCGACACGCCGCCGATACGCCGGGCACGCGTGATGTTCAAGTTCCTCGAACTGCTGAACCAGAACAAGGACACCCTGGCGCACATGATCACGGCCGAACACGGCAAGGTCTTCACCGATGCCCAGGGCGAGGTCTCGCGCGGCATCGACATCGTCGAGTTCGCCTGCGGCATTCCGCAACTGCTCAAGGGCGACTTCACCGACCAGGTGAGCACCGGCATCGACAACTGGACGCTGCGCCAGCCGCTCGGTGTGGTGGCCGGCATCACACCCTTCAACTTCCCGGTGATGGTGCCGATGTGGATGTTCCCGGTGGCGATTGCCGCGGGCAACTGCTTCGTCCTCAAGCCCAGTCCGATCGACCCGAGCGCCAGTCTGTACATGGCCGAGCTGCTCAAGCAGGCCGGTCTGCCCGACGGCGTGTTCAACGTGGTGCAGGGCGACAAGGAAGCGGTCGATGCCCTGCTGGTGCACCCGGACGTCAAGGCCGTGTCTTTTGTCGGCTCCACGCCGATTGCCAACTACATCTACGAAACCGGCGCGCACCACGGCAAACGTGTGCAGGCGCTCGGCGGCGCGAAGAACCACATGGTGGTCATGCCCGACGCCGACTTGGAGCAGGCGGTCGATGCGCTGATTGGCGCGGGTTACGGTTCGGCCGGTGAGCGCTGCATGGCGATCTCGGTCGCGGTGCTGGTCGGCAACGTCGCTGACAAACTCGTTCCCATGCTGGCTGCACGTGCCAAAACACTGGTCGTCAAGAACGGGGTCGAGCTCGATGCCGAGATGGGCCCCATCGTGACGGCCGCAGCACACAGCCGTATCACCGGCTACATCGACACCGGCGTCAAGGAAGGCGCGAAGCTGCTGGTTGACGGCCGCGGCTTCACCGGCCAAAGCGCAGGCGCAGGCTGCGACCAGGGCTTCTGGATGGGCGGCACGCTGTTCGACCACGTCACGCCCGACATGCGCATCTACAAGGAAGAAATTTTCGGTCCGGTGCTGGGCTGCGTGCGTGTCAAGGACCTCGCCGAAGCGGTGAACCTGATCAACGCCCACGAGTTCGGCAACGGCGTGAGCTGCTTCACGCGCGACGGCAATGTGGCGCGCGAATTTTCACGCCGCATCCAGGTCGGCATGGTCGGCATCAACGTGCCGATTCCCGTGCCCATGGCCTGGCACGGCTTTGGCGGCTGGAAGAAAAGCCTGTTCGGCGACATGCATGCCTACGGCGAGGAAGGCGTGCGTTTTTACACCAAGCAGAAGTCCATCATGCAGCGCTGGCCCGAGAGCATTGGCAAGGGTGCAGAGTTTGTCATGCCGACGGCGAAGTAAGCATGGTCGAGACCCTGTTCTGGGCGGGGCTTGGTATTGCCCTTGTCTGGATCGGTGTGGAAATGGTGCGCGCGGGTGACTGGTGGGATCGCATGCGTGCTGATCAACAGGACAAATTGATCGGCATGCCGCCAATGAAAAATGAAGAAGTGGACCGGGTGATCAGAGAGGCCGCGCGAGTTAGATATGGTGGTTGGTTCGCGGCAACACCGCTCCTGGGCCTCGTGGGTATCTTGGTCGGCATCGTCTTCATCGCGCGTGCTTTGAACTTCATCTGAACGATCGTTCTTAGACAAGCAAAGCAACACAATAAAAATGAACGAAAACATCTTTGACTACATCATCGTCGGCGGCGGCACCGCCGGCTGCCTGCTGGCCAACCGCCTGAGCGCCGACGCTTCCAAACGCGTGTTGCTGATCGAGGCCGGCCGCAAGGACGATTACCACTGGATCCACATACCGGTCGGTTATCTGTACTGCATTGGCAACCCGCGCACCGACTGGCTCTACAACACCGAGCCCGACGCCGGCCTGAACGGCCGCAGCCTGCGTTATCCGCGCGGCAAGACGCTGGGCGGCTGCTCCAGCATCAACGGCATGATCTACATGCGCGGTCAGGCGCGCGACTACGACCGCTGGGCCGAACTCACCGGCGACGACGACTGGGCCTGGGACAAGGTGCTGCCGGGCTTTCGCAAACACGAGGACCACTACAAACTCGATGTACCCAAAGGCAAGGCAGAGGTCGTGGTCAATGAAAACTTCCGGCGACTGCATGGCCACAAGAGCCAGCACGCCACCAGCGAGGGTCTGGCACGCAAGATGGGCGGCGAGTGGCGGGTTGAAAAGCAGCGCCTGCGCTGGGACATCCTCGACGCGTTTGCCGCGGCGGCGCAGCAGGCTGGCATTCCGGCCACCGACGACTTCAACGGCGGCAACAACGAAGGCGTCGGTTATTTCGAGGTCAACCAGAAAAGCGGCTGGCGCTGGAACACCGCCAAGGCATTTTTGCGCCCGACCTGTTTTGCACGCCCCAACTTCGAGATGTGGACCGGCGCGCAGGTCTGCAAACTCGTTGTAGAGCGCCAGGACGACGGCAGCCAGCGCTGCACCGGCGTCGAGGTCTGGACCGGCCACGAACGCGTCCAGGCCTTTGCCACGCGTGACTCCGGCAGGGCGCAGGGCAAGCTCGGCGAGGTCATCCTGAGTGCCGGCAGCATAGGCTCGCCGCAAATCCTGCAACTCTCGGGCATCGGCCCGGCGGCGCTGCTGCAACAGCACGGCATCCCGGTGCTGGTGGACCTGCCCGGCGTCGGTGCCAACCTGCAGGACCACCTGCAGATCCGCTCGGTCTACAAGGTCAACAACATCGCCGGCAGCAAGGCAAAAAACTTCACGCTCAACACCCTGGGCAGCTCGCTCTGGGGCAAGGCCAGAATCGGCCTCGAATACGCGCTCAAGCAGACCGGCCCCATGAGCATGGCGCCGTCGCAACTCGGTGCCTTCACGCGCAGCTCGCCGGACCAGCCCTGGCCCAACATCGAGTACCACGTGCAGCCGCTGTCGCTCGACGCGTTTGGCGAGCCGCTGCACAATTTCAACGCCTTCACTGCCAGTGTCTGCAACCTCAACCCCACGAGCCGGGGTTCCGTTCAGATCAAGAGCGGCAACTTTGAAGACGCGCCGGCGATTGCGCCCAACTACCTCAGCACCGCCGAGGACCGGAAGGTGGCGGCCGACTCCCTGCGTGTCACGCGCCGCATCGTGAGCCAGAGCGCCCTGGCCGGCTACCAGCCCGAAGAGTTCCGCCCCGGCGTGCAGTTCCAGAGCGATGAGGACCTGGCGCGGCTGGCCGGCGACATTGCGACCACCATCTTCCACCCGGTGGGCACCACCAAAATGGGCACGGCAAACGACCCCATGGCGGTAGTGGACTCGCACCTGCGGGTGCGCGGGGTGACGGGGCTGCGTGTGGTGGATGCCGGCGTGATGCCGCTGATCACCAGCGGCAACACCAATTCACCGACATTGATGATTGCGGAAAAAGCCGCGCAGTGGATACGGGACGGAAATTAAAGCCCCCATGATCGTGTTGTTCCGCTCGTTCTGATCTATTGACGGCTGCGCGCGGGGTTTCAAACAAACAGGGGCCGCGGGACTGGCTTCGCCAGCCCGCAGGCGCAGCGCCCCCGTGGGGGGCGGCGCAGTACACGCAGTGACAAGCGTGGGGGCTTAGTTATTGCCCGATCAGCGCGGCGATGGTCACGCCATCACCTCTCTGGTTGCTGACGCGCAACTCGTCAGCGCAGGTGATCCAGCGCTTGATCTGCGAGACCCAGCCTTCCGCCTCGCCATCGGCCGGCGGCGCCTTGCCCTTCATGGCCAGCGCCACAGGTTCGGGCCCGCAGCGGGCCTGCGCTGCATCGATGAAGCCGAGCCGGTAAGACACCGCGGTCAGCAACTGTTGCTCGGCCAGCCAGTGCGGGCTGATCACAAACAGGTCCGCCGGCGCGGTGGCGTTCATCTTGTCGAGGATGGCACGCGGCGTGCCCAGGCCCGACATGTAGTTTTCAACCGTGCGCTCGATCTGGCTGACATACGCCGACTGCTGGTCGATGCTGCCCTCCTTGAGCTGGACATGGATGCGGTGTACGCCCAGCGTTGCACCGCTGGACACATGACGGGTCACGCCACTCATCCACAAAATGAAACAGGCGCTGTAGCAGCGCGCACCGCGGGCCACATGGGTGGCGGCGTAACTCTTGTCAAGCAGGTGGGCGATCTTGATGGCCTCTACCACGTCACCACCCGATGAATCCAGATAGACCATGCGCGCAAAGCGCCCGTAGTTGTCGGGGTGCCGGACGAACTCGATGATCCTGGCGTAGTCGCCTTTCTCGATGGTTCCCCGGATCAACACGCCACGCTGGTAGGCCGAGATATCGGCAGCCGCGGCGGGCAGCCATGCAGTGGCAAACACGCTGATCAAAAGGGTGATGAGGGCTCGCATCATGAGAATCTCCTGCCATCAGCCGGAAGAGCTGAGCAGATGTCATCCTAGGATTGCGCTGCGCCGGCGTCAGTCATCAATTACCGGGGTAGCGGTAACTTATTTACCGTCCGGTTTTCAGCGTGGCGGCCCAGGGGGAGAACCTGAGACTTATCGGTGTAGCGGGTTCACCGCAAAATGAAAACCTTAGGCTCATTATTTGCCGCGCAGCACCATGTTGTCCCCGGACAGCACAATTTCGAACCGGGACAGGAAGCTTTGTCCCAGCAGGGCCATCGCGGGATCGGGCCCCACCAGCCCCACGCCGACCCGTGTGCCAGAGACGCTGGCCGGCCCGACCGACACTGTGACACCTTTGACAATCCGGCCCTGCAGCTCGCCGCTGGCGGTGCGGAAGGTGGTCGCCTCGCCCGGCGCCATGCCGGCGGTCCGCGCAAACTCCTGGCTGACCACCACCAGCGATGCGCCGGTATCCACCAGAAAAGTGACAGGCCGGCCATGAACCTGTCCCAGCGCGTAGAAGTGGCCGTCCCGGGCGCGCGGAATCACCAGCTCACCGGTCACTGAAACGGTCAGCGGTGGCGGCTTCAACACCTGGCGCATCACGGCGTACAGGGCCCCCATGACCGCCAGCCAGAAAAGCAGGATCACCAATGGTCCCCACCGAAGGCCCGCACCGGCCGGGCGGGCCTGTTTCGTGCTGTTGCTGTCCGGATGTCTCATGGGAGTTGGCTTGAGGGGTGGCTGCCTGCACGGAAGGATTCGGGACGCCCTGCGCCCCGAGGCCATGATACGTCGGGTGGCAGACAAAACGACGCCCACGCCGCCGCGAGCCCGATAATGGACCAGCTCCCCTCACAACCCCAAAGCCCTGATGCCGACCACCAGCCTTGCCCTTTACATGCAGACCCAGCGTGCGCTGTATGCGGCCGGGTTGCCGGAAAAGATCAGTGCGCTGGAAGCAGCGCTGCGACAACTTGGCGGCAGCAAGGACGAACCTGGCAGCCAGGAGGCGGCGCTGTCCGCGCTGGCGCAGGCCCACAAGCTGGCGGGCTCTGGCGGCACCTTTGGTTTTCCCGCCGTCAGCGAAGCGGCGGCAGCCATCGAGAAAATTCTCTCGGAGAATGCCAGTGTCCCGGGTTTTCCCGGGACCGACCATCGCCTCACGCTGGAAACCGTCCTGCAGGCGCTAAAAGCCGCGGCAACCGCGGACCAGCCTGCCGCTGACATTCCAGCTGCGGCTCCCACGGCCAGCAGTGAGGCCGTCGTGCCCCAGCCCACCGGGCGAGCACGGCTGCTTCACATCATCGATCTCGACGGGGTAGCGGCTGGCCAGCTTGCCGATCAGCTGAGCCATGGCGGCTACCAGATCCGCGTGTTCACCCAGCCTGCTGCCGCCGACCTGGCGGCGCGGCAGGAAGCACCGGCGGCCATTCTTGCCGACATCACGTTTGCTGCAGATCCCCTGCTGGCGCGGCCCGTGCTGGCCGCGCCCGGCCCGGCCACAGAAGGCAGGGCGCCCCTGCTTCTCATGGGCGCCGGCACGGACTTCCAGACCCGTCTGGCCGCCGTGCGGGCCGGGGCAGCCGGTTATTTCCCGCACCCCGTGGATGTGCGGGCCATCACCGCGCTGCTGGGCCTGCTCACCTCTGCGGAGCCGACGCAACCCTACCGGGTACTGATCATCGAAGACGACGAGGCGCTGGCGAGCTTTTATGCCGGCGTGTTGCAGTCCGCAGGCATGCAGACGCGCATCGTCACCGAACCCCGTCAGGTCATGGCGCCGCTGGTCGATTTCCAGCCCGACCTGATCACCTGCGACATCCACATGCCGCAATGCAACGGGATTGAGCTGGCCACCCTGATCCGGCAGCAGCCCGAGTTCGTCCGGGTGCCCATCATCTTCCTGTCTGCCGAGACCAGCCTGGACCAGCAGGCCCAGGCGCTCCGGCAGGGTGGTGATGACTTCATCACCAAGCCGGTCTCCCCGGAAACGCTGGTCTCTGCGGCGCAGAGCCGGGCACGCCGCCACCGCAGCCTGCTCGCAGCCGAGGACACCCTGCGCATCAGCGAGGAGCGTTTCCGGCTGGTGGTGGAAACCAGCCTGGACGGCTTCCTGCAAAGCCTGCCCGATGGCACGGTGGTCGCGGCCAACCAGGCGGCCTGCACCATGTTCGGGATGAGCGAACAGCAAATCAGGGCGGCAGGCATCGCCGGTCTGGTGGACAGCACGGATCCACGCATGGCCGGGCTGATGATGCAGGTCAGCCGCTCCGCCAGATTCCGCGGCGAACTCGTCTGTGTGCGCGGGGATGGCACGCGCTTTCCGGCCGAGGCATCCTCGTCGCAGCATGTGAACAGCGAGGGCGACGTGCAGGTCAGCGTGATCCTGCGCGACATCACCGAGCGCAAGCTTGCCGAGCAGCAGATTCTGCAGCTCAACGCGGAGCTGGAAACCCGCGTGGAAAACCGCACGGCCGAACTCACGGCAGCGACCCTGGAGCTGCAGGCTTTCTCGCAGGCGCTGGCCCATGACCTGCGTCAGCCCTACATTGCCATCAACGGCATGACCCGGCTGCTGGAAAAGGAAATGGCGGCTGGCATCAGCGAGCGCGGCAGGCACTACCTCCAGCGCATCCGTGCCGGGGTCAACCAGATGAACGAACGGACCGACAGCCTGCTGGCGCTGGCGCAGCTGTCGCGCATGCAGTCCCGCCGCGAGCAGGTGGACCTGGGGGCCATGGCCGGCGCGGTTCTGAAATCACTCCAGCAACAGCACCCGGAACGCCTTGTGGCCACCCGGATCCAGGCCTTGCCGGCCGTGCAGGCCGACGCCGGGCTGGCGCTGCATTTGCTGAACATCCTGCTGGGCAATGCCTGGAAGTTCACATCTACGCGGAAGGACGCCGAGATCACGGTGGGCTGCGAGCCGGGCACCGGTGAAGAGATGATTTTTTTCGTGAGGGACAACGGCGTCGGGTTCGACATGGCGTATGCCGACAAGCTGTTTACAGCCTTCCAGCGGCTGCACGCCCCCGGCGAATTTTCCGGAGCAGGCATTGGCCTGGCGACCGCACGCCGGATTGTCACGCGTCATGGCGGACGTATCTGGGCCACATCGGCACCCGGGCAAGGCGCCTGTTTTTATTTCACACTGGCTGGCGTCAAACCCTAGGAGCCGGGCGCGCAGATCCCGACCGCTCCCCTTCGACGCCAGGCATGTGCAGCAGGCGCCGCAAGCAGGAGCCGCTCAGCGCAGTCCCTTCACATAACGGGGGGCATCCGGATCGCGCGGCTTGCGCTCGCGGTGTTTTTCGCTGTCACCAAAAAAGTTGCCGAACGTCGACTCGATGAAGCCCGACTCGGGGTAGACCTCTTCCTCGGTGTTGACCGATCGGGCCCCCTGCTGATCCGGCACCGGCGCGGCGGCCGCTGGTAGCGCGGCGTTGCGCTCCTTGACCGCATCGGCCATCATCCTGACCAGCGGCACGCGGTGTTTGGCCTCCGGAGACGCCATGATTTCCTCGAGCCGGTCGGCCCAGACGCCGAGATCGATATGGCCATCTTCGACGGCCTTCTCGCGCGAAAAGCGGACGATTTCGGCAGCGTATTCCGCATTGGTCGCCATCCACTCGGTGTCGGTCACCCGCCCGGTCTTTCTGCGTAGCAACACATGCAAGTGGGCAGCAATCGCGATTTTTTCGCTGGAGGGCATATCAGGGTCCTCCATCAGGTGCCCATCCGCTCGGCATGCTGGGCAATGTCCAGGCCGTCGGACTCCGAGCTGTCACTGACCCGCAGGCTGAAAACCAGCGACGTGATCCAGAGCACCACAGCCGTCATGAGCAGGCTGTAACAGAGCACGGCCCCCACACCAATGGCCTGGGTCAACACGCTGCCTTCCACGCCCGAGATGGTTTTGCTGGCAAACACGCCGGTCAGCAGCGAGCCGACGATGCCACCCACGCCGTGCACGCCGAACACATCGAGGGAATCGTCGGCATTGAGCAGGCGTTTGAGGCCGGTCGCGCCCCAGTAGCACGCCACGCCGGCAATCAGCCCGATGGCTAGGGCCGCGCGAGGCGAGACAAAGCCAGCCGCCGGGGTGATGGCGACCAGCCCGGCCACCAGCCCCGAACACAGGCCGAGCAAGGTGGGACGCTTGCGGACCATCCACTCGGCCGCCATCCATGACAGGGCGCCGGCAGCGGCGGCAATGTGCGTTACCGCCATCGCCAGGCCGGCCCGGCCGTCGGAGGCCACGGCGGAACCGGCATTGAAGCCGAACCAGCCGACCCAGAGCATGCCGGCACCGGCCATGGTGAGCCCAAGGTTGAAGGGCGTGAAGGCCTCACGGCCGTAGCCGCGGCGCGGGCCGAGCACGTAGGCACAGACCAGCCCCGCTATGCCGGCATTGATATGGACGACGGAACCCCCGGCAAAATCGAGCGCCCCAAGTTGGGCCAGCCAGCCATTGGGTTCCCATACCCAGTGCGCAATCGGTGCATACACGACCAGGGTCCACAGGCTGATGAAACACAGCATCGCGGAAAACCGCATGCGCTCCACAAACGCCCCCACCACCAGCGCCGCGGTGATGATGGCAAAGGTCAGCTGGAACATCGCGTACACCGACTCGGGAATATTCGGTGCAATATGGCTGACCGCGACTTTCTGCGCGTCCTTGACATAGTCCAGACCGGCAAACCAGAGCCGCTCGCCGCCGCCAATGTAGTGGCCCAGCGCGCCGCTGCCCGGCGTGAAGGCCAGGGAGTAACCGACGGCAAACCACAGCAGGCTGACGATTGCGCAAATGGCCACCACGCAGGCCATGGTGTTGAGCACGTTTTTCTTGCGCACCATGCCGCCGTAGAACAGGGCAATGCCCGGCAAGGTCATGAGGAGCACCAGGGCCGTCGAAGTCATCATCCAGGCGGTGTCGGCGCCATTGAGGGTATCGGCGGCCACCAGCCCCGGGCGGGTCAGGGGGGCGGGGACCGGGGCCGCAGGGACAGGGGCGGGAGCCGCTGTTGCGGCAGGCGGCGCAACCACCACCTGCACCACCGGTTCGACAGGCGCGCTGGCAGCCGGCACGGCGGATGCGGCCTCTGCAGGAGCCGGTGTCTGCGCTCCGGCCAGCGTGGCGGCCAACAGCAGCCCGAGACCCCAACCCAATGAAACGAACCGCGTATGGTGCATGGTGATTTCCGATGTGTGCTGAATGGAGCGAACATCTCGTAACAGGCATAAGTCGTGCCAAGCTTCCGATGCCCTGTTTCACCGCACCCGGCGCCCAGCCGGCGAGGAACAGCCCCCACACAGGGAAGGGAAAGTCCCGATGCACTATGCGGGTGCGCACACTACATTCAGTGATCTGCATACGAGCCAAGCTGCTCGCAGAGGGCCGAGGAGACAAACTCGCACAAGCACAACAGACAACAGAATTGGCATCCAGAGAGATGTTTTTTACAAAGCGCCGGTGAACCCGGCGCTTTTTTTTTGCCCGCCCGATCCGGATCATCCGAGGTGCGAGGTCGGGACCGGCAGCCTGCCGCCGGCGGGGCCAATGAGACAATTCACCCATGGAATTACTGATCGTGTCATTGGCCTCGCTGCTGGCGGGTTTTGTGGATTCCATCGTGGGCGGCGGCGGGCTGATTCTGGTGCCCGCCCTGTTCGCCGTGTTTCCCACCACCCATCCGGCGACGCTGTTTGGCGTGAACAAGGGCGCATCGGTCTGGGGCACAGCGGTGGCCACCGTGCAATACGCCCGGCGCGTGGACATGCGCTGGGCCGCCCTGCTGCCGGCCGCGCTGGCCGGCTTTGCCGGCTCGTTCGCCGGCGCCTGGCTGGTCACCGTGATTTCCCCGGGGTTTCTGCGCAAGGTCCTGCCATTCGTGCTGCTGGCCGTGCTGCTCTACACCCTGGTCCGCAAGGATCTGGGGCGCACCCACGCACCGCGGTTTTCCGGTCGCGCCGAAACCTGGGCGGCCTGCACCATCGGTATCCTGCTGGGGTTTTACGACGGTTTTTTTGGCCCGGGCACCGGCAGCTTTTTTGTATTCCTGTTCGTGCGCTGGCTGGGTTACGACTTCCTGACCGCTTCGGCCTCCGCCAAGCTGCTCAACACGGCCACCAACCTGGCCGCCCTGCTGCTGTTTGCGTACAAGGGCCACGTCTGGTGGCATTTCGCGTTGACCATGGCACTGGCCAACGTGGTGGGCAGCCTGCTGGGCACACGCCTGGCGCTCAAGCATGGCGCAGGTTTTGTACGTGTGGTGTTTATCGTGGTGGTCAGCGCACTGATTCTGAAAACCGGATTCGACGCTTTCCTGAAATAGCGCAAGAACGGCGCTAATCGGCGTCGGGCAAAGGCACAGGCGGCGGCAGCTTGCTGATGGCTTCGGCAATCGCCGCCGCCTTGGCCGGGTTGGCGGCTGTGGTCGTGCCAGTCCCCAGCAAGCCCGTCATTTCGGCCGCCAGGCGCGGCTTGCCGATGGGCGCAGCCGCCAGACCCTTTTGCACGGCCGCCATGTCCACCTCGCTGGGGTATTGACCCAACAGCACGTAGTCAAACACGCGTCGGGCAATGGGCGCCGCATGGGCTGCACCGAAGCCGGCGTTTTCCACTACCACGGCCAGCGCAATTTTCGGATGGTCTGCCGGCGCAAAAGCCATGTACAGGGCATGGTCCCGCTGGTGCTCCTCGAGTTTGCGGGCGTCGTACTTGTCCTTCTGGCCGACACCCACCGCCTGGGCCGTGCCGGTCTTGCCGCCGCTGAGGTAGCCGGCACCCGCAAACACCCGGGTCGAGGTGCCCTCCTGCGTGACGCCGACCAGCGCCTTGCGGATCACCGCCACGTTTTCCGGCTTGTAGCCCAGATTTTGCGGCGGCTGCGGGGCAATGGGTTCGATGGCCCGCGTCATCGGGTCCTGCGTGGCAATCACCAGCTGCGGTTTGTGCCGGACGCCGTTGTTCGCCAGCGTGGCGGTGGCCTGTGCGAGTTGCAGCATGGTGAACGCGTTGTAGCCCTGGCCGATGCCCAGCGAGATGGTTTCGCCGGGATACCATTTCTGCTGGTCGGCCCGCTTGTAGGTCTTGCGCTTCCATTCCTGGCTGGGCAGCACGCCGCGCACTTCACCGTGGATGTCGATCCCCGTGATCTGCCCGAAGCCGAGCGGCTTCATGAAGTCATGCATGGCATCCACACCGAGGTCATTGGCCAGCGAGTAGTAGTAGACATTGCTCGACTTGACGATGCTCTGGTGCATGTCGACCAGGCCGAGCCCGGCCCCATGGCTGCGGAACTGGTGGCCGCCAAACATCCAGGACCCGGTGTCGTTGGTGATGCTGCCGGGCTGGCGCTTGCCGGACTCCAGCGCCGCCAGCGCCATGAAGGGCTTGTAGGTGGAGCCGGGCGGGTAGGTCCCGCGCAGTGCCCGGTTCAGCAGCGGCTTGTCGATCGACTCGTTGAGGGCCTGCCAGCTTTCACTGTCGATGCCATCGACAAACAGGTTGGGATCGAATGTCGGCTTGCTGACGAAGGCCAGCACTTCCCCGGTGGACGGGTCCAGGGCCACCAGCGCGCCGCGCCTGTCGCCAAACAGGTCTTCCACCAGCTTCTGCAGCTTGATGTCGATGGACAGCATCACCGTATCGCCCGGCACCGCCGCCGTACTGGCGAGCTTGCGCACCGCGCGGCCGCCGGCCGACGTCTCCACCTGCTCGACGCCCGTGTTGCCGTGCAGCTGGGCTTCAAAGCTCTGTTCAACGCCGAGTTTGCCGATGTAGTCGGTACCGCGGTAGTTGCCCTCCTCGTCGTTCTCCTCGATCCGCTCCTTTTCCGACCGGTTGATGCGCCCGATGTAACCGACCACGTGGCTGGCAAGTTCACCATTCGGGTAGCTGCGAAACAGCCGCGCCTTGATGTCGACACCCGGGAAGCGGAAACGCTGGGCGGCAAAACGGGCCACCTCTTCGTCCGTCAGCCGTGTGCGGATCGGCAGCGACTCGAAATTGCGGGACTCCTCGCGCAGCTTCTTGAAACGGCGCTTGTCGCGCGGATGAATCTCCACCAGTCGCCCCAGCGCCTCGATGGTTTCCTCCAGGTCGGCCACCCTGGACGGCGTGATCTCCAGCGTATACGCCGAATAGTTGGTGGCCAGCACAATTCCGTTGCGGTCGAGGATCAAGCCCCGGTTGGGCACGATGGGAACGACCGCGGTCCGGTTGCTCTCGGCCTGTTCGTTGAGGTCATCGTGCCGCACCACCTGCAAAAAGACCAGGCGGGCAGCCAGCAGCATGAAAGCGAACAGAATCACCAGCCCGGCCACCAGCACCCTCGCACGGAAACGTGAAAGGTCTGCCTCGACGTTTCTGAGTTCAGTCATGGCAAGTAGGACTCAGGGCCGGCGGAAAAAGTGCCCGCATTTGCAAAGCACTCCGTCTGCAATCCGCCTCCCCGTTCAAGCAGGGGCCGCGGAACCGGCTTAGCCGGGCCGCAGGCGCAGCAGCCCCCTCGGGGGGGCAGAGAGTTACACGCAGTGAACGACCGTGGGGGCTTCACAAGGGCCGGTTCTGATCGGGATTCGGCGCCCGGCGTTGCGGCGCCAGCAGCATCACGCTGATCACCGGCCACAGCAGGGACTCGGCCAGCGGCGCCAACAGTAGCAGCCAGCCGGGGAAAATACCGCCGCTCATCATGCGGATGGCGATTTCCACACCGTGCGCCACAGCAAACAGCGGCAGGATCTGCAGCGCCTGGGAGGGCACGGTAAACCACAGCAGCCGGCGGTGGATCATGGTGGCAAAAAAGCTCAGGGCGGTGTAGGCCAGCGCGTGCTGGCCAAGCAGGGCCGACTGGTGCACATCCATGCCCAGGCCGAACATGAAGGCCAGACCAATCCCCACACGCTGCGGCTGGTGGATGTTCCAGAACACCAGCACCAGTGCCAGGACATCCGGCATCCAGGGCACCCTCCCGAGAGGAAGCATGTCCAGCAACAGGGCCACGATCAGGCTGGTCCAGATGAACACCGGGTTGGCGGGCAGCAGCAGCTGCTGGCCAGAGGGCATGATCATTTGCCGGCTCCTTTTTTGACGGCCACGGGCGCGGGCTCTGCGGTGGCAGCAGGCAACTTCTCGCCGGACAAGGGCTTGACCACCATGACATGGAAAGCGGCATTGACCTGGGCCTGTGGTGTGCAGTAAATCCGGGCAAACGCCGATTCGGCACGACGCTCTATCCGGTCGATTTTGGCCACCGGCAGCCCCGGCGGATACACGCCGTCGACACCGCTGGTCGTCAGCAGGTCACCCTGCTGCACATCCGAATTGCTGCCCATGAAACGCAGCTCCAGCCCGCCGCCATGGGTGGTGGGCTCGCCGAAAGCCACACTGCGCGCACCGGTCCGGGTGTTGAGCACGGGGATGGCCAGGTCGCGGTCAATCACCAGCGTGACCTCGCTGATCAGGGGATGGACGCGGGTGACCTGGCCCAGCACACCAGACTCGTCCACCACCGGCGAACCGAGCGCCACACCCTGCAGCATGCCTTTGTCGATGATGACCTTGCGGGTGTAGGGGTCGGGCGCGTCGTAAAGCACCTGTGCGGCCTGTCCGGTGAGGGCCGCCTGTTCGCGCAGATCAAGCAGCTTTCGCAGGCGCGAATTTTCCAGAGCGAGCTGCTCGACCTGGCTGGCGCGCAGCGACAGCGTCGCCAGTTTCTGGTGCGCCGCTTCTTCGCCGGCCCGGGCCTGGCTCAACGCGGTGAAATACCCACCGCCGTACTGCGCCGCGCGCACGGGCTGCAGGGCCAGCCACTGCACGGGGTAAAGCACCGTCGCCACGGCCGCGCGGATGGGCTGGGTGATCTTGAAACGCAGGTCGGCCACCATCAGGAACAGGGCCAAGGCGCTGAAAAACATCAGCTTGGACAGCGCCGACGGTCCCTGCTTGAAAAAGGGCGGCGGGGTTCTGTCGAGGGTTCCTAAGGGCATGGTCTGCGGTCAATCATGCGCCCATCGGGCTGCATCGGGAAGGATGCTTATTCCGAGGTGAAGATGGAACCCAGTCTGTCCATGCGCTCCAGCGCGATGCCGCAACCACGCACCACACAGGTCAGCGGGTCTTCGGCCACCAGGACCGGCAGGCCGGTTTCCTCTGCCAGCAGGCGGTCCAGGTCGCGCAGCAGCGCGCCGCCGCCGGTCAGCATCATGCCGCGGTCGGCAATGTCGGCGCCGAGTTCGGGCGGCGTGTGTTCGAGCGCGGTTTTCACGGCGCTGACGATGTTGTTCAACGGGTCGGTCAGGGCTTCGAGGATCTCGTTGCTGGAGATCGTGAAGCTGCGCGGCACGCCTTCAGACAGGTTGCGGCCCTTGACTTCCATCTCCTTGACTTCGGAGCCGGGGAAGGCCGAACCGATGTTTTTCTTGATGGCTTCGGCCGTCGGCTCGCCGATCAGCATGCCGTAGTTGCGGCGGATGTAGCTGATGATGGCCTCGTCGAAACGGTCACCGCCGACCCGCACGCTGCCCTTGTAGACCATGCCGCCCAGGGAAATCACGCCGACCTCGGTGGTGCCGCCGCCGATGTCGACCACCATCGAGCCACTGGCTTCGGACACCGGCAGGCCGGCACCGATGGCTGCGGCCATGGGTTCTTCAATCAGGTAGACGTCGCTGGCGCCGGCACCCAGGGCGCTTTCGCGGATGGCGCGGCGCTCGACCTGGGTCGAACCGCAGGGCACACAGATGATGATGCGCGGGCTGGGCTTGAAGAAGCTGCGCGGATGCACCATCTTGATGAATTGCTTGAGCATCTGCTCGGTCACGGTGAAGTCGGCGATCACGCCGTCTTTCATCGGGCGGATCGCCTCGATGTTGCCGGGGACCTTGCCGAGCATGGCCTTGGCTTCGTGGCCGACAGCCTGGATGGTTTTTTTGCCTTGCGGGCCACCCTCGTGGCGAATGGCAACGACGGAGGGTTCATCCAGCACAATGCCGCGGTCGCGCACAAAAATCAGGGTGTTGGCGGTACCGAGGTCGATCGCCAGGTCGGTGGAAAAATACCGACGGAAAGTTTCAAACATGGTGAGGGAGTCCGGTTTTGGGCATGGAACAAACTTCGTTGCTCTATCGCCTTTTGTGATTGTTGTGAGTGGTCAAAAAGAGTCGATGGACAGGAAAATGAGGCAACACCTTGATTCCAGAGCGTAAACCGCGCCTAAAGCGTGCATCCGACCCTGATTTCACATCAAAGGCGGGATAATAACGCATCCCCTGTAAATCACCGGGCGGCACCCTGCCCATTATTTCATCTTTACACCTGGTTTCAGCCCCTGTTTTTCCCATGGCATTGACATCCCAAGACATATCACGCGTTGCCAACCTGGCGCGGCTGGAGTTGCGCCCCGACGAGACTGAGCACACGCTCAGGCAGCTCAACGGCTTTTTTGCCCTCGTCGAACAGATGGACGCCGTCAACACGGAGGGCGTTGAACCACTGGCCCATCCTGCAGCGGTGCTGGGCCAGGTGGCCCTCAGGCTGCGCGACGACGTCGTGACCGAAACCAACCAGCGCGAGGAAAGCCAGAAAAGCGCACCCGCTGTCGAGCGTGGCCTGTTTCTGGTGCCAAAGGTAATTGAATGAGCCATACCGATTTGCATGATTTGAGCGTGGCCCAACTTGCGGCCAAACTCGCCGCCCGTGAAGTCTCCAGCGTCGAAGTCACGCAGCACTTTCTCGGCCGCATCCGGCAATACGACAGCCTGGGCGCTTTCCTGGCCACCGATGCAGAAATCTCGCTGGCCCAAGCCCGGACGGCCGACGCGCGGCTGGCCGCTGGCGAACGCACCCCGCTACTGGGCGTGCCGCTGGCACACAAGGACATTTTTGTCACGCGCGACTTCCCGACCACGGCAGGCTCGAAGATGCTGGAGAACTACCGCAGCCCGTTTGACGCCACCGTGGTGGCCCGGCTCGGCGTAAGCAGCGGCGCCGGCATGGTGAGCCTGGGCAAGCTCAACTGCGATGAGTTCGCCATGGGGTCGGGCAACGACAACAGCGCCTGGAAACCGGTGCAAAACCCCTGGGACACCACCCGCGTGCCGGGCGGCTCCTCGGGCGGCTCGGCCGCGGCCGTGGCGGCGCGGCTGGTGCCGGCGGCCACCGGCACCGACACCGGCGGCTCCATCCGCCAGCCGGCCGCGCTGACCGGCATCACCGGCATCAAGCCGACCTATGGCCGCTGTTCGCGTTACGGCATGGTGGCCTTTGCCTCCAGCCTGGACCAGGCCGGACCGATGGCACGCAGCGCGCTCGACTGCGCCCTGCTGCTGTCCAGCATGGCCGGGCCCGACCCGGACCGCGACTCGACCTCGCTGGACCTGCCGGCACTCGACTACGCTACTGATTTGATAGCTGCCAGCGCAGCAACCACGGGCGCCACTCCCTTAAAAGGTTTGAGGATCGGGCTGCCCACGCAGTTTTTTGGTGCCGGCTGCTCGGCCGACGTGCTGAAAACCGTGCGCGGCGCGCTGGCCGAGTTCGAGAAGCTGGGCGCAACGCTGGTGGACGTGAGCCTGCCGCTGACCGAGCTGTCGATCCCGGTGTATTACGTGATCGCCCCGGCCGAGGCCAGCAGCAACCTGAGCCGTTTCGACGGCGTGCGTTACGGCCACCGCGCCGCCCACTACACCGACCTGACCGACATGTACAAGAAGTCGCGTTCCGAAGGGTTTGGCGACGAAGTGACGCGCCGCATCATGATCGGCACCTATGTGCTGTCGCACGGTTATTACGACGCGTATTACCTGAAGGCGCAGAAAATCCGCCGCCTGATCGCCGAGGACTTCCAGAAGGCCTTTGCGCAGTGCGACATCATCGCCGGCCCGGTGTCGCCCACGGTGGCCTGGAAGATCGGCGAAAAGTCCGACGACCCGGTCGCCAACTACCTGGCCGACATCTATACGCTGTCGTCCAGCCTGGCGGGCCTGCCCGGCATGAGTGTGCCGGCCGGTTTTGGCGAAGGCGGCATGCCGGTCGGCCTGCAGCTGATCAGCAACTATTTCAAGGAAGCGCAGTTGCTGGGCACGGCGCACCAGTTCCAGCTCGCAACCGACTGGCACCTGCGCCGCCCCACAGGCATTTAAGTGATTCCGACCATGAGCCAGACCCCACCCCCCGTGAACTCCTTCGCCCAGATGCAGGCCGGCCGGCCCACCGGGCCGCTGGTGCAGGGTTATGAAGTCATCATCGGCTTCGAGACCCACACCCAGCTGACCACCCAATCGAAAATTTTCAGCCGGGCCTCGACCGCGTTTGGCGCCGAGCCGAACACGCAGGCCTCGGCGGTGGACTTTGCACTGCCCGGCGCGCTGCCGGTGATGAACAAGGGCGCGGTGCAACGCGCCATCGAGTTCGGACTGGCAGTCAATGCGCACATTGCAGAAAGCAGCGTGTTCGCGCGCAAGAACTATTTCTACCCCGACCTGCCCAAGGGTTACCAGATCAGCCAGTTCGAGATCCCGGTGGTCCAGGGCGGCACGGTGGAATTTTTCCTCGGTGACGAGAAAAAAGCCGTGCGTCTGGTGCGCGCCCACCTGGAGGAAGACGCAGGCAAGTCGCTGCATGAAGACTTCATCGGCATGAGCGGCATTGACTTGAATCGCGCCGGCACGCCGCTGCTGGAGATCGTGACCGAACCCGACATGCGCTCCTCGGCGGAAGCCGTGGCGTACGCGAAAGAGCTTCACAAAATCGTGACCTGGATTGGCATCTGCGACGGCAACATGCAGGAAGGCAGCTTCCGCTGCGACGCCAACGTCTCGGTGCGCAAACCCGGCGCTGAGCTTGGCACACGCCGCGAAATCAAGAACCTGAACAGCTTCAAGTTCATGCAGCAGGCCATCGACTATGAAGTGCGCTGGCAGATCGAACAGCTTGAGGACGGCCATGCGATCCAGCAGGCCACCGTGCTGTTCGACCCGGACACCGGCGAAACGCGTTCCATGCGCACCAAGGAAGACGCGGCGGACTACCGCTACTTTCCCGACCCCGATCTGCCGCCGTTGGTGATTTCGCGGGAGTGGGTGGAGAAGACCCGCGCCGAAATGAGTGAACTGCCGCGCGTGATGGCGCAGCGCTTCGTGAGCGACTACAGCCTGCCCGAGTACGACGCCGGCCAGCTCACACAAAGCAAAGCTGTTGCCGCCTATTTCGAGGCCGTGGCGGCTGCCAGCCAGCAACCCAAGCTGGCCAGCAACTGGGTGATGGGCGAGTTGTCGCGCCGCCTGAATACCGAAGACAAGGGAATCGAGCTTTCAGCCGTCAGCGCACGGCAACTGGGCCAACTGATCTCGCGTATTGCCGATGGCACGATTTCCAACAATGCGGCACGACAGGTTTTTGATGCCCTCTGGACCGGCGAAGGCAGTGACGTTGACACCCTCATCGAGACGAAAGGCCTCAAGCAGATGAGCGACACCGGTGAACTCGAAAAAATCATCGACGACGTCCTGGCCGCCAATGCCAAAAACGTCGACGAAGTCCGCGCCGGCAATGCCAAGGCCTTCAACGCCCTGGTCGGCCAGGCCATGAAAGCCACCAAGGGCAAGGCCAACCCCGCCCAGGTCAATGAACTGCTGAAGAAAAAGCTGGGCTGAAGCGTGACGGGGAGCGTGAATTGCTACCAGAGCAATAGCAATATCCGCATTAGCGACGGGGGCTGAGGCCCTTTTTCGCTTGGATTTCTACCTCTTGACGGCCGACGCTGCCGTCGCGGCAGGCCCCGCACCGCCCATCGCCCACAGCTGGTTGAGCTTGACCAGTTCTTCGTCGAAACGCATGTTGACGCGTTTTTTCTCCGCATCCTGGTCGGCGATAAAGCGTTTCTGCACCGCCAGGCTGCTGTCGTTTTCCTCCAGCCGGCGCTTGAGCGAGGCCGGCGCCCTGGCCGGATCGGATTTGTAAAACTCGAAGTCGGCATCGATGGCCTTGCGTTGGCCGGCCAGTTCGCTCGTCCGCTTGCTGGCAGCCTTGATGACCACGTCGATCTGGTCCAGCGCCTCGGCACGCTCCTTGTCATGCACGGCCCGGCTCGGGTAACGCAGCAACAGGGCCCGGTCGCGGCGCTTTTCCTCCGCCTCGCGGGCCCGCACTTCGGCGGCGGCCCTGTCTTTCTGTTCCTGCGCGGCCCTCTCCTGCGCGGTCAGCGAAGGCCCGACGACACGTTTGACGGTGCCCGAAGGATTGATTTCCCGCTGCGGGCGGTCAATACATTCGGAAATCGGACGGTCGGCGGTGATCTTGCGGCCCTTGCCATCGACACAGCTGTAAATGCCCTGGGCCTGGGCCTGGGCCATGCTGCACAGGCAGGCCGCCAGTGCAACCCAGGCCACCGCGGTCATCGTCTGTACATGCATTTGCATCACCAGGAAGGTCCTTAATCCACGCCGTAGCGCTGTCGGTAAGCCAGCACATGCTGGTAATGGGTCTGAAGCGAATCGCCGGTGGCCAGTTGCGCAGCGTCCTGCGGCGCACGACTCGCCTCAGACAGATACTGCAGCAAGTCGGTCAAACGGGCAATCGCGAAAACGTGCAGCCCCAGCTGATTGGTAACATATTGCACGGCGCTGTAGTCGACGTCCTGGCCGTTTTCCATGGCCTTTTCCTGGCGGTCCAACGCGATCGCCACCGCGTGGGGGGTCGCCCCGGCCGCCCGGATGATGGCGATCGACTCGCGCGTGGCCGTGCCGGCCGAAATCACGTCGTCGATGATCAGCACCCGCCCCCTGACCGGCGCGCCGACGAGTGTGCCGCCCTCGCCGTGGTCCTTGGCTTCCTTGCGGTTGTAGGCAAAAGGCACGTTGCGGCCCAGCCGGGCGAGCTCCACGGCGACCGCTGCCGCGAGCGGAATGCCCTTGTAGGCCGGGCCAAAAATCATGTCGAACTGCAGGCCGCGCGTTTTCTCCTCGAGCAGCAGGCCGCGCGCATAAAATTGCGCGAGCCGACCCAGTTTGGCACCATCGTCAAACAGCCCCGCATTGAAAAAGTAGGGGCTCAGGCGCCCGGCCTTGGTCTTGAACTCGCCAAAACGCAGCACGCCAGCCTCGATGGCAAACTGCACGAATTCCTGCGCCAGCCGGCCGTCTTCAGCGGTCTGGCTGCTGGTGTCCTGTTTTTGCCCTGGCGTGACCGTTGGGGTGCTCATTGGAGATTTCCTTGTTTAAATTGACCAGCCTGAACCTCAATGGCATCCGTTCCGCAGCCAGCAAGGGACTGCAGGAATGGGTGGGCCAGACCCAACCGGATTGTATTTGCGTGCAGGAGCTCAAGGCCCAGGCGGCCGACGTGGCCGGCCGCTTCGAGGAAATTGCCGGGCTCAAGGGCCATTTTCACTTCGCCGAGAAAAAGGGTTATTCCGGCGTCGCCATCTATACCCGTCATGAGCCCAGCGACGTGATCACCGGTTACGGTTCGACCGAATTCGACGCCGAAGGCCGTTATGTGGAGCTGCGCTTCGACCGCCCCGGCCGCAAGCAGGCGCCCAAACTGTCCATCATCAGTTGCTACTTTCCGAGCGGCTCCTCCGGTGAAGAACGCCAGGCGGCCAAGTTCCGCTTTCTCGCGGAGTTCTACCCCTACCTGGCAAGCCTGAAGGAAACGCGCGACTTCGTGCTGTGCGGTGACATCAACATCGCCCACCAGGAGATCGACCTGAAGAACTTCAAGGGCAACAAAAAGAACAGCGGCTTTCTGCCCGAAGAACGCGCCTGGATGACCAAATTGCTGCGCGATGCCGAGGTGGCCGAAGAAGCACTTGAAGAAATGACCGGCGGCACCGGCCAGCCTGCGCTGAAAGCAGTGCGCGGCGGCGGCATGGTCGATGTCTACCGCAAGCTGCAGCCTACGGCCACCGATGAGGCCTACACCTGGTGGAGCAACCGCGGCCAGGCCTATGCGAAAAATGTCGGCTGGCGGCTCGACTACCACCTGGCCACGCCGGCCGTGGCAGCCCTGGCCCAAAGCGAAACGATTTACAGGACGCAGCGGTTTTCCGACCATGCGCCGATCACCGTGGACTACGACTTCCAGATTTGAGCCGGTGAGCCATGCTGAAGTTGTACCTCCAGGAGGCTCAAAAGCTTCTCGACATGCATCCTGAGATGACATGAGTGGAGACCCTGCAACCCAGGACCCGGACCTGCTCCGCCGGCTGCTGCGCGCGAAGGACCGGATGGACGCCGCATCGCACGAGGAATGGCCTGTCGGGCGGCTGGCGCAGGTGAGTGGCGTCTCCGAGGCCCACTTCGCGCGGTCGTTCAAGCAGGCGTTCGGCGTCCCGCCGCACCGGTACCTGCTCACGCGCCGCATCGAGCGGGCCATGGCGCTGCTCCGCGAAACCGATCTATCCATCACTGACATCGCCTTTGATACAGGCTGGGCGAGCCTGGGCACCTTCGGGCGCACCTTTCGCGACATCACCGGCGATAGTCCGAGCGCGATCCGGATGCGCCAGAGGGCAACGCCGCACGAGCTCGGCCGCGTGCCCGTCTGCATCGTCAGCGCCGCGCACCGCCCCGGCCTCATGACAGCAGTTTCGGAGAAGCGGCGCCAGACAACAAGGGGTACAAACGGGTCCGAACAACAGGAGATCCCATGATTCAAGGCGTTGAAGTGGCCGGTTTGTATGTGCGCGATCAGGACGAAGCGCTCGCGTTTTATGTTGAAAAGCTCGGGTTCCGTGTCCATACGGACGTGGTCAACGGCGACTATCGCTGGCTCACGGTGCAGCACCCGGACCAGCCCTCGTTCCAGCTCGGCCTGTTCACACCCGGACCGCCGGTGCTCGATGCGGCCACGGCCCAGGCCGTGCGCGCGATCGTGGCCAAGGGCGCCATGCCGCCGCTCGTGCTGACGGTGAGCGACTGCCGCGCTGCCCACGCGCGGATGCTGGCCCTGGGGGTGGAGTTCACGCAGGACCCGGTCGACCGCTACGGCACGGTGGATGCCGGCTTTCGCGATCCGTCCGGAAACGGGTGGAAGATGATCCAGGCGCGCCGCTGAGGAGACCGCCTTGAACTGGAACCACTGGATTCGGCAGTCCCACCGCTGGGTGTCCATCGCCTTCACGCTCACCGTCATCGCCAACTTCGCCGTGCGGGTATGGAGGGAGCCTCCACCCTGGGTGACCTACTCGCCGCTGGTCCCGCTCTTTTTGCTTCTATTGAGCGGTCTGTATTTGTTCGTGCTGCCGTATGTCAGCATGCGACGCAGCAAGGTGGAAAAGCGACGCAATGCAGGGCCGGTCACCTGAAGAAGAGTCCGTTGAAGGGCTGTCACGAAATGCGCCGAGCATCCCCCTTGAAAGGAGCCGGAGATGGCCATCCCGGAGAACAGGGCGACTATTGCGCGGGTCCTCACTGGATTGATATTTTCCCTTCCGCGGAAAATACCCCATGACCACCGACTCCACACCACCGCCCCTGGAGGCTGAGGCGCCCCCCGTTCAGGAGGAGCCGGCGGCGGCCCTGCCCGCCGTCCTGGTGGTCGAGGACGACGAGTCCATCGCGTACCTGCTGGTCTTCATGCTGGAGCGGGAGGGTTTCAAAGTCCACCTGTGCCAGGATGGCCGGCAGGCCAGAAAATACGTGGAGGAAAACGCCTCCACGGATATCGTGGTCCTCGATATTGCGCTGCCCTACCTCGACGGCTTCGGCCTGATCCGGGTGATGCGCGACAGGATTGCATGGGAATCAACCCCCATCATCATGTTGACAGCCAAAGCCCAGGAGCAGGACGTTGCAAAAGCACTTCGTGCCGGCGCGAACGACTACCTGCTCAAGCCCTTCCACCCGGCAGACCTGCTGGCGCGCGTCCATAAACTCTGCGCCCGCGAAACACCGGCGAGCTGAAACGGGAGAATGCTTGCGGCAACCCGGTCTGGCACAGGAACGTCAGGCGGGGTGTTGCGGACCTGTGGCCGGCAGGCGCAAGGTGGCACGCAGCCCGCCACTGGCGGCTGGATGCAGGGTGAGCTCACCACCGTACAAGCCGACCAGGTCCTGCACAATGGCCAGGCCCAGGCCGGTGCCGGGAACCGACTCGTCCAGACGCACGCCCCGGGCGCCCACTGAAGCAAGATGTGCGGCGTCGATTCCAGGCCCATCGTCCTCGATGTGCACTTGCAACTGAAGGGGCAGGGCGCCGACCAGAGGTTCGACGGCAATCGTCACGCTTGAGCGCGCCCATTTGCAGGCGTTGTCCAGCAGATTGCCCAGCATTTCCTGCAAATCCTGCTCCTCACCGGCAAAGAACAGCGGCGCGCCATCCGCTTGCACGGTGATGGCGATGCCTTTTTCGGCGTGAACCCGCTCCATGACCCGCACCAGTCCGGCCAGCACCGGCCCGACCGCGGTGCGCTGGCCGGGCAGGCGCTGGGTGGCGGCCACGCGCGCGCGGGCCAGGTGCCAGTCGATATGGCGGCGTGACAGCCCCACCTGCTCCTTCACCAGCCGGGCCAGTTCGCTGTCGTGCACTGCCTGCGTCCCCGCCGCGGCCTGGTCCAGCACCGACAGCGGCGTCTTGAGTGCATGGGCCAGATTGCCCGCCTGGGTGCGCGCGCGCGCCACCACCTCGGTGTTGCGGTCGAGCACATCGTTGAAATCGTCGATCAAGGGCTGCACTTCGGTGGGGAAACGCCCCTGCAGGCGCTGCGTCCGCCCTTCATGCACATCGGCCAGCGCGCGCTGCATGGCGCGCAGGGGCGACAGTCCCACTGCCACCTGCGCCAGCGCCGCCAGCACGAGCAGCACCAGCAGCACCAACAGCGATGCTGCCATCACCCCGTTGAAGCTGCCCACGGCCCCAGTGACTTCCTGCATGTCGGCCGCGGCCACGATGCGCCAGCGGGCATCGGGCTGTTCGGCGATGCTTACCTTGCGCTCGAGCATCAGCAGCGGGGCGTCCAGCGGGCCCTTGCCCTGGTGCACATGCACCGCGCCGTCGGCCAGTTCGTCGGCGAGCAGCGGCAGGCTGGTATCCCACAGCGAGCGCGAGCGCAACACGCCCACGCGGGACAGGCCATCGGCGGTGGTGCGATCCAGCTGCCAGTACAGCCCCGAATAGGGTTTTTGCCAGCGCGGGTCGGACAGGGTCTGGGGGTCGATCAGCGGCTGGCCAGCGGCATCAAATTCGAGCCGGGCGGTGACCTGGTCGAGCTGTTGCGTCAGGGCAGCCTCGAACTGCCGCATCACGTGGTCGCGAAACAGGCCGCTGAGCAGCACGCCCGCAAGCAGCAGCGCCAGCGCCAGTGCCACCAGCGTCGCGGCCAGCAGCCGCAACCGCAGTGACGTGGCCCGGTGCCAGAGGTTCATGGCGGGGGCACCAGCCGGTAACCCAGCCCGCGCACCGTTTCGATCAGTTCGGGCGGCAGCTTGCGGCGCAGGCGGCCCACGAAGACCTCAATGGTGTTGGAGTCGCGCTCGAAATCCTGGGCGTAAATGTGTTCGGTGAGTTCGGTGCGCGACACCACGGCGCCCGGGCGGTGCATCAGGAAATCGAGCACCTTGTACTCATGGCTGGTCAGGCTCACGGGCTGGCCGGCCAGCGTGACGCGACCGCTGCGTGTGTCGAGCGCCAGCGCGCCGCACTGCAGCACCGCAGAGGCCAGGCCGCTGGCGCGGCGGATCAGCGCGCGTACACGTGCCAGCAGCTCTTCCATGTGAAAAGGTTTGGTGAGGTAGTCATCGGCGCCGGCGTCAATGCCGGCCACCTTTTCGTTCCAGTTGTCGCGCGCCGTCAGGATCAGCACCGGCATCGTTCGTCCGCCGTCGCGCCAGCGCTTGAGCACGGTCAGGCCATCAAGCACCGGCAGGCCCAGGTCAAGCACCACGGCATCGAAGGCTTCGGTGTCTCCCAGGAAGTGGGCATCGCGGCCATTGTCGGCCTCGTCCACCGCGTAGCCGGCTTCCACGAGGCCGACGCGCAGCTGGGCGCGCAGCGTGGGTTCGTCTTCAACCAGGAGGATGCGCATGGGCTGGCAGCGGGGTGTCAGGGACGTGCGTCACGGCCGGTGCGGCGCTCGTCGCTTTTGCTGTTGCCCTTGCCGGGCAACAGGACCGCGGTCCGGGCATCCAGCTTGAGCTTGACCAGCTCGCCCTGCGGCTGCAGCAGCTTGACTTCGTAGATCCAGCGGCCTTCCTCCTGCTCCAGTTCGACTTCCATGACCTGGCCCGGGTAATCGCGCTCCAGCCGTTCCAGCACGCTGCGCAGCGGCAACACCTGGCCGGCCTGAACCGCCTGGCGCGCACGGTTGTGGTCATCCTTGCTGCCGGACCAGGCCGGCTGCAGCCCCAGGCTGCCAATCAGCAGCGCCAGCACCCACAACCCGCCCGGCCGCGAACGGCGGCGCTTGCCGGTCAGGGGAAAAGGCTGGACGGAGGTCATGGCGTGATTGTGCTGCACACATTGTGAACCGCAGATGAACGACGTCTTCAGGAAGGGTTCAAGCGCCTTCGCCAAAACTACCTCCCATCTCCTGCAAGAGTCCATCCCACCCGAAACGCAGAAAGCCCAGCATGACCTTGATCCGCAGCTTCTTTCCCGCAGCCGCCCTATTTGCCGCGCTGGCCGGTGCACTGCTGCCCGCCACCAGCCAGGCGGCCGACACCTCGCCCGCAGAGCAGCTCAGCCACTGGAGCGCCCAGGCCGGGACCCCGGGCAATGCCGACAAAGGCCGGGTATTTTTTACCACCAAACACGGCGGCGAATGGTCCTGCGCCTCATGCCACGGTACGCCGCCGACGGCCCAAGGCAAACACGCCAGCACCGGCAAGTCGATAACACCGCTGGCCCCGGCGTTCAACCCCAAGGCCTTCACCGACACCGCCAAGGTGGACAAGTGGTTCCGCCGCAACTGCAAGGATGTGCTGAGCCGCGAATGCAGCGCCGGCGAAAAGGCCGACGTGCTGGCCTACCTCAACAGCCTCAAGCCCTGAGCTGAGCCATGCCGTTCACCCACCGGAGTTTCTTCATGAACACCCACCCCGCCGTCCGCTCCCTGTTGATCGCCGCCACCCTGGGCATCGCTGCGCTGCCCGCCCTGGTCCGGGCCGACAGCAGCCGTTTGCTGCCGGGCACCGTGCCTGCGGCCTACACCCAGGAATGCGCCGCCTGCCACACCGCCTATCCACCGGGCATGCTGCCTGCCCGCTCCTGGGAACGCATCATGACCGGCCTGGACAAGCACTACGGCACCGACGCCTCGCTGGACGCGGCCACGGTGCAACAGCTGAGCAGCTGGCTGAAGGTCAACGCGGGCACCTACAAACGCGTGGCGGAAGAGCCACCGCAAGACCGCATCACCCGCTCGGCCTGGTTTGAACGCAAACACCGCAAGGTCGATCCGGCCGTCTGGAAACACGCCAGCGTCAAGAGCGCGGCCAACTGCGCGGCCTGTCACACCAGTGCCGACAAGGGCGACTTCAACGACGACAACCTCCGCTTCCCGGCCGGGCTCGACGCCCGTTACCGCCGGGCCTGGAGCGACTGAACCCAAGGATCCAAGGAGAACCACCATGCATGCCACCCCCTCCATCCACACCACGGCCCAGGCCGCGCCCGCAGCGGCCACGCCGGGCCGCCGGGTGACCGACGCGCCCACGCGCATGTTCCACTGGCTGTTTGCGCTGAGCTTTCTGGGCGCCTACGTGACCGCTGACGGCGAAAGCTGGCGGCTGATGCATGTCACGCTCGGCTACACCATGGCCGGCCTGCTGGTGTTTCGTGTGCTTTATGGCCTGCTGGGTCCGCGCCAGGCGGGCCTGGGCCTGATGTGGCGCAAGCTGGCCGGCGCACCGGCGTGGCTGAGGTCGCTCACGCAAAGCCGATCAGCGGCCGGCATCAACTGGCGGCAGGGCCAGAACCTCCTGATGGCGCTGGCCGTGGTGGCCCTGCTGCTGATGGTGGTGCCGCTGACGCTCAGCGGATATGCCACCTACAACGACTGGGGCGACTTTCTCGGCGGCGACTGGCTGGAAGACGTCCACGAATTTTTCGGGGAGGCATTCCTGTTTGTCGTTCTGGCCCACCTGGCGCTGATCGCGGGCCTGAGCCTGCTGCGGCGCAAAAACCAGGCCCTGCCCATGCTGACCGGCCGGATCGACGGCAAGGGGCCGGATCTGGTGCAGAAAAACCGCGTCTGGCTGGCCGCCTTGCTGCTGCTCGCCGTGCTGGCCTTCGGTGCGTGGGAGTGGCAGCAGTCAAGCCACGGACTGATCCCGGCCAGGGCTTGGAACAGCCCGGCGGCCGGGCAGGCCCACGATGACGACTGACAAGGCCCGCGTCCCGCCCCCCCAAATCATCCCCAATGAGGAATTCATGAACGTTTACATGTGTGTCGTCTGCGGTTTCATCTATGACGAAGCGGCCGGCCGGCCCGAAGACGGCATCGCCCCGGGAACGCCCTGGGCCGCGGTGCCCGCAGGCTGGGCCTGTCCGGAATGCAATGTCGGCAAGGCCGACTTCACCATGGTGCTGATCTGAACACCTCACGGTTAAGCGGTGGACCACCCCACCATGTCCGATGAGCAGCGGGTGTCGGGCGTACTCCGGCTGCCCGGCTTGGCGGCGGTGGCGCCGTGACGTCGTGCCGCGCCCTGGAGCCGTTGTCAGAAGACGGCGTGCTGCCGCCTCTGGATGCTATGAATACATGAGCTGATAAAGCAAGCCCCATCCGGGCTTGAGCCGATTTTCTCTCATGGTCTTCGGGCGAATAGGCCTACCGCGCCGCCTGGCCCAGCTGGCGTGCCAGGTGCACCTGGTGCAGCGTGATCTTGCGCACCTCGGCCTGGCTGGCCTGGATGTGGGCGCGCAGCAGCAGGGCTGCCTGATCGCCGCGCCTGCGCTGGATCGCCTTGAGGATCTTGGCGTGTTCCTCATAGGTCGCATCGATACGCGGCTGCTTGGTGAAGTCGAGCCGGCGGATCACGCGAATGCGTTCGGTCACGTCGCGGTGCACACGGGCCATCTCTGCATTGCCGGCCGCCGCCACCAGCGCGCAGTGAAAGGCCTCGTCCCATTGCGCAACCTGCACGGTGTCGCTGCTGCGCTGCTCGGGGCTGACCAGCCAGATCGCGGCCAGATCGTCCAGCAGCGCCGGGTTGACCTTCAGGGCGTCTTCACACAGGCGGTGCGCGGCGGTGGTTTCCAGCACCATGCGCAGGTCATACAGCTCTTCGAACTGGTTGAAGTCAAAGGGCAACACGCGCCAGCCGCTGCGAAACAGCACCTCGACAAAACCTTCATGCTGCAGGCGGAACAGCGCCTGGCGCACCGGTGTGCGCGACACCCCCAGGCGTTCGCTGATTTCGGTTTCGGTGAAGCGGTCGCCCGGCACCAGCTTGAATTCGGACACGTCGCGCTTGAGCTGCTCGTACACCTCGTCGGCGCGCGAGCGATGGGCAGGGGCCTCGGCAAGGGCAGGCAAAGGGCGGGCAGCGGTGTGCATGGCGGAACTCTAGCAGTCTTGCAGCAAAGGCAGCAGCTGGCCGCTGGCAGCGGTCCAGCCGACGATGGCACCCTGCGCCCGCATCATCTCCACCGCCGCCGCCTTGAACGCCGGGAAGTAACTCTCGGTGCAGTCTTCCAGCAGCAGGCTGTCGTAGCCGCGGTCGTTGGCTTCGCGCATGGAGGTCTGCACGCACACCTCGGTGGTGACCCCCATGAACAGCAGGTGCGTGATGCCTTCCTGCTGCAGCAACTCGTGCAGCGGTGTGGCGTAGAACGCGCCCTTGCCCGGCTTGTCGATGACGATCTCGCCCGGTAGCGGTGCCAGCGCGGCAATGATCTGGTTGCCGGGCTCACCGGCGATCAGGATGCGGCCCATCGCCCCCATGTCGCCGATGCGCAGCGAAGGATTGCCGCGGTTGCGCTTGGCGGGCGGGCAATCGGCCAGGTCGGCCCGGTGCGCTTCCCGGGTGTGAACCACGAGGCCGCCGACGCCGCGCCAGGCTTCGAGCACCGCCTGGCAGGCCGGCACGATGGCCTGCAGCAGAGAGACATCGTTGCCCAGCGTCTCGCCAAAACCACCGGGCTCGATGAAGTCGCGCTGCATGTCGATGATGACGAGGGCGGTGGACTTCAGCTCGAAGTTGTAGGGGAAGGGTTGGGCTTGGGCTAGTTGCATGATGGTGCTGTTGTTGTTGGACTCATGCTGAAGTCTTCGCCAATGCCAGCTTGTAAAGTGCTTCAACCAAGCCGGGGGTTGCCCGGCGGCAAGTAACTTTCTTTTGCGTCGCCAAAAGAA
>JAZKAP010000018.1:0-36377 GCA_040389085.1 Pseudomonadota bacterium | reverse complement strand
CCGCACCGCTCAAGATAATTGACGCTGGCCGCTCAAAGTAGTTGACGCCGGGCAGTGCATGCCAACTACGCACCCTGCTCGCGTGCCGAGCTGCATGCCAAGGGCTACGACTACTGGGCGCTCGGCCACGTGCACGAGTTCCAGCACTGGAAGGACGGCTCACATATTGTCTTCCCCGGCAATCTCCAGGGCCGTCAGGTCCGCGAGACCGGACGCCGCGGTGCCGTGCTGGTGACGGTCGACGACGGGCGGACCCATCTCGAGAGGCTCTTCATCGATGTGCTGCGTTGGGAAAGCCTAGTGGTGGACGCCAGCGCCAGCATCACGATGAGCGATGTGGCACGGCAGATCGGACTGCAACTGGAGTCGCTGCTCATGGTTGATGCACATGTGCCACGCGCCGTGCGTGTGACCCTGCAGGGGCGCTCCCGCGCCCATGGGGCGCTGTTCGGCAAGGCGCACGAACTGCGCGCGGAAGTCCTTGGGCAGATCGCTGCGATCGGCAACGAGAGACTGTGGCTCGAGAAGGTAAAGATCGCGACGCAACCCTTCACCAATGCCGCCGACGTCGGTGCACGCATGGACGCGGTCGCCGATCTCGAGGAGATCCTCGCGGAGGCCCACAGCGACCCAGAATTCCTGGCCCAGTTGCGCGGCGAGCTGCAGCCCTTCTTCGGCAAGGTTCACGCGGACGTGAAAGAGGATGTGCCGTACCTCGCGCTCGCACGCGAGGGCGACTTCAGCGCGCTCCTCAGGCATGTCTCGCCGGCGCTGCTGGCCAGCCTCGTGGCGGAAGACTGAGGCATGCGCATCCAGCAACTGCAGCTTCTCAAGTATGGAAAGTTCGACGACCTCGCTATCGACCTCCCCAAGGCCGAACTCGACTTTCACGTGATCGCCGGCCCCAACGAGGCCGGCAAATCTACCATCCGCCAAGCCATCACCGAACTTCTGTTTGGCATGCCGTTGCGCACGCGGCTGGATTTCAGGCACCCTCTGGCCGAGCTTCGCCTAGGTGGTGTGCTTCAGAGCGAGGCCGGTGAGCTCGCCTTTCATCGTGCCCGCGGACGCACGCCACTGCGGACGCCGGCGGACCAGCCGCTAGCGGAGAGTCAACTCACCTCGATCCTGGGAACGCTCGATAAGGCCTTCTTCGAGCAGATGTTCTGCATGGACCACGACCAGCTCGTCGAGGGCGGCCGGAGCATCCTGGATGGCTCGAAGGATGTCGGGCGCGTCCTGTTCCAGTCGGCCGCTGGCATCTCGAGCCTTGGTCCGGTCCGCGAGGCGCTCGAGAAGCAGGCGGGCAATCTCTGGGCGTCGCGCAAAGCAAGCAGCGCCTACGCGCTGTCCGTCAACCGCTTCGAGGAGGCGAGTGCGGACCTCAAGGCGGCCCAGGTGAGAACGAAGGTCTGGAGCGATGCGCGTCAGGCCCTCGACGACATCGAGCGAGACATCGCCTCCGAGGAAGCTCGACGTATCGCGCTGGAGGCCGCCCGCTCGAAGCTCGAGCGCGTGCGCCGTCTCGGTCCCAACTTGATACGAATCAGCGCCATGGAGGCGGCACTCACAGAGCTGGTCGACGTGATCGATCTCCCGGCCACGGCGCAGGCCGACCTTCGCACAGGCGGCTCCGAGCTCGCCGCCGCCGAGGCGGTGCTGCAGACGCGCGTCGGCGACGTAGAAGCGCGTGCACAGGAGCGCGCGGCGGTGTCCTTCGACGCCTCGGTGCTCTCGCTCGGCGCCGAGATCGAGGCCTTGGATGTCATGCGGGGCGCCTGCGCGAACCACGCGCGGGACCTGCCACTTCGTCAGGTCGAACTCGACCGGCTGCTGGGCGAATCGAGGGCGGCGGCCGCGCAGCTCGGGTGGCCTGCCGACGAGTCCCGCATTCGTGCGGACCTGCCGTCAACCCTGGCGCTCAAGGCCGTCGGCAACCTTTTGCGCGACCGCGGCGCGCTGCATCAGGCGGTGCGCAGTGCCGAGGAGGCCCAGCGGCAGAAGGGCCTGGATATCCAAGGTCATCGGGCGGATCTGGACGGCATTGCGGCGGCTGAGGTTCCGCCGGCGCTGCGGGAGGCGTTGGCGGAGGCGCTGACGTTCAAGAACAGCGGCACCCGACAACGCGGGCTGAAGAGCGCCGTTGAACAGGCAGGGGAGAAGCTTGGCCATGCGTTGGCGGCCCTGGGAGGCGGGCACGTGTCGGTCGATACGTTGCGAACGATGGACGCGCCATCGACCGAACGGGTCGGCACGCTCCAGCGTGCGCGAGCCGAGGGGCTGCGGTCCGTCGCCTACGCGCGCGAAACGCTTGAGGGGCTGCAGGCCGAAGTGATCCGTCTCGAACTGGCGGAGAGGCACTTCGAGGGCGCTCACAAGGTCGTGACGCCGACCGATGTGCATGAGGCACGCACGCGTCGCGACGACGCCTGGCGGTCGCTCAAGAGCAGCGAGGTCCCGCTGGGCAGCGGGGCGCCTGTCCTTGACGCCGCGATCCGGCTGGCGGACGAACTGGTCGACTCGCAGCTGGGGACGGCGACCGAGGCCGCGACGCTCCAGAACATCCGGCAGCAGCTGGAACTCGCCAAGGCACAAAGCGAGCATCAGGCGATGCTCCTGGTGGCGCGCACGGAGGAGACGGAGGCACTGGACGCCGACTGGCAGGCGCTCGCCGCACGCATCGGCTGGGCCGACATGCCGCTCGACGACGCTTCAAGCTGGCTCTTGAAGCGCGCCGACGCGCTGGCGGCCGATCTCGACGTCATGCAGAAGCAGCGAGAGCTGGAGGAGGAGGTTCTATCCTGCGATAGCGCGCAGGATGCCTTGGCTCGGGCCCTGGAGGATTCGGGCGTGGTGGTGCCGGAGGAGGGCGCTGACCTGTCCGCGCTTTGCGCGTTGGCGACCCGTCACATCGGCCAGGTCGACACTGCGTCGGCGCGCCGAAATGCTCTAGACGATCAGGTTCGGCAGGCCGAACGCGCCTTGGACGGGTTGGCGGTGGCGACTGAGATGGCCAGGGCTGCCTATCAGGCGTGGGAGACCCAGTGGACGGCGGCGCTGCGCAGCGCGAAGCTGGAGGCTGCGGCGTCGACGTTTGCGGAGGCGGAAGGCGCGGTGGAGCTCGCAAACTTGGTGGCCGATCGCCTGGATCGCGCCGATACGATCCGGGTCGAGCGCATCAACACCATGCAGGCGGACCTCATCCGCTTCGAAGAGGCAGCCCGGTATCTCGGTGCGCGCGTGGATCCGCCGCTCGTGAGTGCCGACGACTGGGCGCAGGTCGCGAGGAACCTATCCCAACGTCTTCGGGAGGCCACTGCGGCTTCGCAGGCGGTCGAACTGGCGGAGGCCGCGCTTCGTACCGCGCAGGCATTGAAAGACGAGGCCGACCTTCGTGTGCGCGAAGCCCGTGCGCGTCTGGCGCCGCTGCTGGCGCTCGCGGGGGTGTCCTCCGTGGCGGAGGCCCTGCCGCTCGCGGAGCGGTCCGACCAGCGCCGCGCCCAGGAAAGGGAACTTGCCGAGACCATGGCGTCGCTCCTCGATGGCGGCGATGGGCTGACGCGCGAGGCGATCGAGGCGGAGGTGGCGGCTCAGCCTGCCGCCGAGGTGATCGGGTTGTACGAACAGGCCAAAAGCGAACTCGCGGTCGTGAACGAGCGCACCAGCGCGCTGGTCCAGAAGCGTGTGACCGCCGAACTGGCGTTCTCCGCCATCGCAGGCCAGGCGAATGCCGCCTCGGCCGAAGCCCGGCGGCAGGAAGCGCTGGCAGAGATGGGGGAGGTGGCCGAGCAGTACCTGGAGGTTGCGACCGCTGGCAAGCTGCTGAAATGGGCGATCGACCGTTACCGCGACCGCAAGCAGGGACCCATGTTGACGCGGGCAAGCGCGGTGTTCTCGGACCTCACCCTCGGCGACTACAGCCGGCTTGGCGTCGACTACGAGAAGGACACGCCGGCGTTGTATGCGAGGCGCCGCACCGGCCAGGTTGTGGAGGTCGCAGGACTGAGTGAAGGCACGCGAGACCAGCTCTATCTGGCGTTGCGCGTGGCGGCGCTCGAGCTCCATCTGGCACATGCCGGTGCCGTTCCCTTCGTGGCGGACGATCTGTTCGTCAACTTCGACGATGCGCGTGCGAAGGCCGGGTTGCAGGTGCTGGCCGAGCTGTCCAAGCGCACCCAGGTGCTGTTTCTCACGCATCACAGACATCTACTGCCGCTGCTTCGTGAAGCGTTGCCCGGCCACGCAAACGTGATCGAGCTTCAAAGAGAGATGCATGTCCTGGCTGCGTGAGAGTTGGTTCGGGGTTTGCTGCGCGGCGTCACTTGCCAGGTCCTTTGCTGGTCACGGCGTCGCCAAAGCTGAGTCGATCTGAGTCGTGCAAGGCGTCTTCGCGTCATCGTCTTCTTCAGGACCGTTGGCATCCGACGATGCCAGTCCCTGTTCAAGCTCCGTTGAAAGGTCGTTCCAGTGAGCCACTATTTCAGTAATCTGAAACTCGGGCCGAGGGCCCGGTACCAAGCAGACGATGAGTCCGTTGGACGCTGTTCGCGACGTGCGGAACAACCAGGGGTCATCTCGGTTTTTAGAGAATCGTCGACAAAATTCCCTCGGCCGGACCTGACGTCAGGCTCAGCCGCCGTACGCGGGATTCCTAAAGTCTTCGAGTGCGGCGCCGGCCTCGATCGCCTCGACGAGCCAAGTCGGCCGCCTCCCCTTGCCGGCCCAGGTGTTGCCGGCTCGGTCGCAGTACGGTATTGACTCGTCCACCGGGTCCGGCGCAAGTGCCGCCCCGAGTTCATCCTCCGAGAACACATCCATTGGCTTCAGGTCGTACATTTCGATCGTCTGCCGAACCAGTTCGATTACCTCTTCCTGCTCAGCAAGATAACTGAGCGCTTCCTGGAGGCGCTGCTTCATGGCGGTGACGGGCTTGACCTTCGGCATCGTGTGATTCTTCCGTTTGGCTCCAGGATGGTAGGTTACCGTCGACCGACCGAGTAGCTGGTCCACGGCGACGGAGTCAGTCAAACTAGCACAGGCCGCAGTGGATCCAGTGAGGACCATATCGAATTGAGTTCGCGGCGTCCCAGGGAATTTCCGCCGCATTTTGAGAAAAAAAGAAATGCAGCATCTACTAGGCGCGAGCTAAGTCATTGATTTTTGACCGACTTTCCGCCGCTTTTCGAGAAAATCCAGAAACGACCGTAGCCTGAGGACTGCCCGCAACGTCAATGCATTTTGGGCAACCGCGCCAAGGCATCGGGGATGCGTTGGAGGGCGACAGGGACTCATGTATAAACCCGCAGAAACAGGCTTAAGTCCCCGTCCCGGTTGGTTTTTTTGATTCCCTCTTGGCTGAGCGACTGGCCCCTTCGTCCGGGTTTTTCACGGCCGAATCAGGACCAGGAGCCGTAGCACTGAATCGCTCCAACATGCTGGCGACGACGTGCTCTTGCGCCGTGACGGATGACCTGGCCGCCGCCACCGTCAGTTCCAGCTGCTGATTCGCCGCGAGCAGTCCATCGAGCTTGGCTTGCGATTTCTCGTTCGTGGTGCTGAGCTGCAGGACAGCAGCATCTTGTTCCACCAGGCGCCGGCCCAACTCCTCGGTGCGCCGCTGCGCAAACCCCAGTTCGTCCTTGAGCGGCCGCAGGCCCCGCAACTCTTCCTGGGCCTGGTGCAGATCGCCCTGGGCGCGCGACAAATCGCCCAGCAGGCGTGCGTTTTCCTGCAGGGCGTGCACGGCTTCTTGCTGTTTGGTTGCCAAGGTCTCGTTCACGCTGCGCAACTCAGCCTGCAGGAACTGCACCTGCTGCTCCTGCTTGCGCTGGTCCTGGTCGCGCTGCTCCTTGGTGGATTGCCGGAAATGCTCCAGCGCCTGGCGCGCATGCTGGTGCTTTTCTTCCAGCGATTGGCGATGGCGTTCTTCGGCCGCGATGCGCTCCTGCAGGTCAACCACCTGCTGGGCGAGCTGCGTGTTTTCCAGGGTCTTGCTGCGCAGCGTTTCATTGGTTTTGCCGTGGCCGGTCTTTTCCTCGGCCAAGGCCCGCTGGGTTTGCTCCAGTTGCTGACGCGTGGACTGCGCCTCGGTTTTCAGGACCGCGGCGGCTTGCTGGTGATGGGCGAGCTGCTCGGCGTGCCTGCCCTGCGCCGCAGTGACCCGCTCCTCGGCCTCCTCGTTGACGCGGGCGGCCAGGCGGCCCACCAGATCCTGGATCGCCTCACTGACGGCCACCCGGCTGCCGGTGGCCCCACCTTCCTCTTCCTCAATCTCCTTCAGGTACCGGTGAATCGTGCTCTTGGAGCCGGTTCCCAGCTCTTCGCGCACCGCATCGATGGACGGATGGCGCCCGATGGCCAGCAATTTATCGCGTGCACGCAGCACTTCGGATTTGTAGATTCCGGCTCGGGCCATGGCTTACCTCTTTATTCCGTACCGTAGTATGTACCATGATATTACGTACTATTTTAGAGGTCAAGAAATTGAGATTTCTGGCAGAACTAACATTGGGTAATGGCAGATTATCCAATGTGATGCTGGTTTGGGGTCGATTTAGATGTGGCGCGGGTAAGGCGTAACGCGATCAGACCTGCTGCTGCGCCGCGGAAACTCACCCCGTCGCGTTCGCGCACAACAACGCTGTAACCGCACGCATGGGGGCACGGCTACTAGCAGCCTGCTGAAATACCAAGGGCTGAACCCGGGTTGGCGTCACCGGAATCGTGATGTCGGTGCCTTGGTCGTTCGTGAGGGTCTGAATATGCGTTTGGACCTCGATTTAACCCGCGCAAACGCTGTTTTGCACCCTTTGTGCGCTCATCGCGCGCCCTGCAGACGGACCTGTCCCAGTGAACGCATGCGCACGAGGTTGTAGGCAGCCATGTTCAGCACGAACAGCTGAGCGACCTTCTTGATCCCGCGCACCATCACTTGACGGACTTGACCGATCGTCTTGGCCCATCCGAAGCCTTGCTCGATGCGTTTGCGACATTGCATCGACGCGCCATAGCCTGCTGTCTGGGCAATCTCATCGGGCACCGCCGAGCGCCGCCCTGATTTGTTCTGCGCCACGTGCGGTGCAACCTTGAGTCGGTGCAACTCACCGACAAACTCCGCCGCGTCGTACCCCTTGTCTGCGCCCAGGGTGATGCGCATCTGGATTGGTCTGCCGCACGTCATTGATCATCTCCTTGGCCGCTACGCGCTCGGCATAACCATCGGCCTGCGTGCCCATGGCATTGACGATCAGGCCGTTGCGGTTCTCCATGAGCGTGTGCCCCATGAAGCGCATTTCGCTGGCAGTCTTGCCCTTGCGGTACAGCCGGCTGTCAGGATCGCTCTTGGATTCGTGGGTGTCGTTGCTGCGCGGGTGGCCGCGGAAGTCGCTGCCACCGCTGCCACCTCCATCGCCGTCCTTGGGCACAAAGCTCTTGTGGCTGGCCCAGGCCTGGATCAGCGTGCCGTCCACGCTGAAGTGTTCTTTGGACAACCAGTTCCTGCGCTGGGCCTGCGCGAGCACCTGGTTGAAGAACGCTACCACCGCGTCGTGCTCTATCAGCCGCTGGCGGTTCTTGCTGAACACCGTAGGCACCCAGACGCTGTCTTCCATCGAAAGCCCAATGAACCAGCGAAACAGCAGGTTGTATTGCACCTGCTCCATCAGCAAGCGCTCCGAGCGAACCGAGTACAGAACCTGCAGCAGCATCGCGCGCAGCAGCTTCTGCGGCGCGATGCTGGGACGCCCGCCCTTGCTGGCGTCTTCATACATGCCTGCAAACAGATCTTCGAGCTCGACGAGTGCGTCGTTGACCATCGCGCGAATGGCTCGCAGCGGGTGCGTCGCCGGCACGAAGTCATCGAGTTTCTTGATGCTGAACAGGCTTTCGGTGAAGGTGTCGGATCCGCGCATGCCGCATTGTCCTGCCTACGCCTTCGTCTGGATCAAGTCACGGGGCTTGCGTCGAAGTATTTCAGCAGCCTGCTAGGTGGGAAAGTACGAAGCCATTTCCTCATTGCCCACCGAGGAATCGGCCAATCCGGCGCATCTCAAGCGGACCCTGGCCTATCAGAAGATTTCGTCCTCGCCACCGTCCCCGTCTTGCCGGACGCAACCGGACGAATGCCATGGGCCAGCAGCCCGATGAAAATGTCGGCAACCTCATCGCCACGCAGGCGACCTTCTGCGTGGAACCACTGGGAAATCCCGCCGACGGCCCCCATGAACCAGAACACCGCCAGCTTGGCATCGCACGGCGCGATGGACCCGTCTCGAACGCCATCCTCGAACACCTGGCGCAACTCCAGATCGAACTTGCGGCGCCTCGCGGTGATCTTCTTCTGATCCGCCGCCGTCATCGCCGAGAAGTCGTGGAGGATGGCGGGGGCCCCCATTTCGTCGGTCAGCAGTGAGATGTAGTTCTTGATGAAGGTCGCGATGCGTTCATACCCCGTTGTTTCCGAGGCAATGGCATCTTTCAGGACCTGGTCTCCGAGCCTCATCGACAGCTCGTGGCACTCGTAGATCAGTTCCTGCTTGTTCTTGAAGTAATAGTAGAGCGCAGGCTTCGTGACGTTGAGCGCGGCGGCAATTTCGTCCAGGGACACGTTCTTGTACCCGTGGCGGCCGAACGTGCGAGACGCCTCCGCAATGACCGCCTGCTTCTTGAGTTGGTATTGCTCGTCCGCGCCGCCGACCGCGTTGTTCCACTTCACTCCCTTGGCCAGGCGTTTGGCCGGGCCACGGGGTCGCGGCTTCGGCTTGGCGTCGATTTGCGTGCTCATTCTTGCAGTGTCCTGTGCGCGTTTGCCCGGAGAAGGGCTGAGTTTCGATGATATCGGACAGGCAAAATCACAGAGCTAAGCGTCCGAGCGTGCGTCAACCCGCCAGTATCTGCCGGGCGATGATCAGCCGTTGAATGTGGCTGGTTCCCTCGTAGATCTTCGTCACCCGCACGTCGCGGTAGTAGCGCTCGACAGGGAAATCGTTCACGTACCCATAGCCACCGTGCACCTGAAGCGCAGCGGAACAGACCTTCTCCGCCATTTCACTGGCGAACAACTTGGCCATCGCGGCCTCTTTGATGGACGGAAGCTTCGCATCCGTCAAACGCGCCGCATACAACATGAACTGGCGCGCCACGTCAATCTGCGTGGCCATGTCCGCCAGGTCAAAGCTGATGGCCTGCAATTCGGCGATCGGTTTTCCGTAGGCCTCACGCTCCTTCGCGTACCGGATCGCGGCTTCCAGGGCAGCGCGGGCAATGCCAATGGACAGCGCTGCGATCGCGATACGGCCGTCGGACAGCAACGAGAGGGCCTTGCCATAACCGCGCCCTTCCTCGCCAATCATGTTCTTCGCCGGCACACGCAAGTTGTCCAGCTGAATCTGGGCGGTGTGCGCCGTGTGCTGGCCCAGCTTGTTTTCGATTCGAAGGCATTCGTAGCCCGGGTCCTTCGGGTCCGCGATGAACAAGCTGAAGCGGTCGCGAGCGCCCGGTGCTCCCGTGGCGGCGACCACCAGGGCAAAGCCGGCCTCGCTGCCGTTGGAGATCCACTGCTTGCTTCCATTGAGCACATAGCTGTCACCATCGCGCTTGGCCGTGGTGCGGATGGCTGCAGTGTCGGAACCGGCATGCGGCTCCGACAACAGAAAAGCCCCAATGCGTTGGGCGCTGGCCAACTCGGGCAGGTACAACTGCATCTGCTCCTCGGTGCCAAACGATCGGAGCACGTGCGCGGACGAGTTGTGCACATGCATCAGGGTCGCAAAACCACCGTCCGCCGCGGCGAACTCCTCGATCGCCAGACAGTACTCCACGAACGACAGCCCGGCGCCGCCATAGGCCTGTGGCGCCAGCATCCCCATGAAGCCAACCTCGGCCACAGCGCGGATTTCATCGTAGGGCCAGGCGCTGCTGCGGTCACGTTCCGCCGCAGTGCTGGCCACCACTTCGCTGGCCACGCGACGGGCCGACTCCCGGATCATCACTTCCTGTTCGCTCAAAAATGCATTGGAAACGCTCGTCATCGCTCATCCTTGAATGTTGTCGATCCTGCGGGGCACGTGCCCATCAGCCCAGCCACCGCTTTCGGCGGCGGTAATGTTTCATGTCCCTGAAGCTCTTGCGCTCACCGTCCACCGTCAGACCCAAATAGAACTCGCGCACGTCCTCGTTGCTCTTGAGGTTGACCGATGGGCCTTCGAGCACGACCCGGCCGCTTTCCATCACGTAGCCGTAGTCGGCCAGCTCCAGCGCGACGCGCGTGTTCTGCTCGACGATCAGCAGTGTCAGGCCACTGGCCTTGAGTTCAGACAGCAAGCCATAGACCTCTTCCACCATAAGCGGCGCCAAGCCGAGCGAGGGTTCATCGATCATGACCAGCTTCGGTCTGGCCATGAGAGCACGCCCGATCACCAGCAACTGCTGCTCACCCCCGGACAGATAGCCCGCGGTACGGTTGCGCAATGCGGCGAGCCGCTTGATACGGCCGTACACCTCGTCAAGCAGTTCCTTGGCATCGCGCCCATTGCCCATGTGCCCGCCGACCACCAGGTTTTGTTCCACCGTCATGTGGCGCAGAACCTTGCGACCTTCCATGACGTGTACCAGCCCCCTCTGGACCTGGGCGGCCGGATTTCCCCCCGCGATGTCGACACCATCAAAGGTGATGGCGCCTGCCGTCACGCGACCGTCTTCGGTCTTGATCAGGTTCGAAATGGCCTTCAGCGTGGTGCTCTTTCCAGCACCGTTCGCGCCCAGCAAGGTCACGCACTGCCCAGCAGGCACTTTGGCTGAAATGCCTTTTACAGCGAGAATGACATCGCTGTACAACACCTCAACGTTGTTCAGTTCAAGCACAAGTGTCTCCGGTTGGGTTGGCGTGGATCCCGAACGAACCGTATCCACGCCGGGTTGCAGTTACCACTTGCTCAGCACAGGCACGGGGACGCTCTGCTCAAGGAGCTTGTAATGGCCCTTTTCAACAGTACCGATGTTGACTGCCATGCCTTCGGTGGGGAACGGCGCGTCTTTGCTATATTGGATATTGGGCAGCACACCGAAGCTGCGTTCGCTCGGCATCGGCGTCGACAGCAGCGCCGCCCGGACGTCTTCCCCCTTGACGTCCTTGACACCCTTGATCTTGACCGCCTGCTCGAAGGCTCTGGCCACGATAAGGCCTTGGCTCATGCCCATGATGCAGGCTGAGGTGTAGCTGACCTGTGCCTTGTACTTGGTGCGCAGCTTCTCGAAGAATGCCCGCGCCGTGGTCGGATCTTCCGTGGGCATGGCCATCCCGTAGACCTCGTAGTTGCCTTCCATCTGCTCTAGACCGCCCAAGGCCTTGCCCGACGAAATCAACCCATTGTGGGCCGACATGACGATCGGGATGTTGGTCTTTCCAAGGCTTTGCAGGGCTCGACGAGTCGCCACGACGGAGGCCGTGTTGTTGAAGACTTGAAGCACGGTCGCGCCCTTGCGAATCAACCGGTTCACTTGCTGGGTCAGGTCGGTGGGTTGGGCTTCGGTGTAGACCGTCTCCACGACCTCCAAGATCTTGGGGTTGTCTTTCGCGAACTTCTCGATGCCCTTGTGGATATCCACATAAGCCGGGGACACTTCGGAAGAGATCACACCGACCTTGATGGGTGCGCTGGAGCCCGATTTCTTCTGCAACCAGGTGTAGAAAGCCGCCGCCTCGTGCGGATAGGTGGCCCGGGCGTTGAACACCCAGCTGTCGCTCTTCCACGCAAAGCCATAACCGGCGGTCGCAAGGACCTGAGGCACCTTGTCATTGGGTAATCGCTGCTGCAGGGCCGCCGCATCCGAGCCGCCGATACCCAGAATGGCCACGGGGTCCAGTTCTGACTTGATGCCGGGCCACAGACTGGCCACCTGCGCCACGTCGTAGCGCGTGTCGTATTCCTTGACGCGAAGTGCCACGCCTTGCGCCTTGCCCACCTCATCGCTCCACCAGTCGAGAACGCCTTTTCGGCAACCCGTCATGTCTTTCATGACATCGGCAAACGGACCGGTAAAGTCCGCCAAGCCAGCGACGTTGTAGGTGGTCTGTGCTTGGGCAGCGCCCGCCAAACCAAACACACCGGCGGCCAAAGCACCGCATCGCGCCACACGGGCGAAGGCCGACAGACATTCATTTTTTGTAGTCACACAAGTCTCCTGGTTTTGATCACGCTGTCCAACACGAATCAACCGTCCTCCAGCGCAGCGGACGGCCGCAAGTTTCGGCATCAGTAGGGGTAAGGCCACATGCGGTAGGAACGTTTAAGGATGTTCCACCGGTGCATCAATCCACGCGGCTCAAAAATCAGAAAGCCGGCGATGATGCCGCCCAGAAATATGTTCAGCGCGGCGAAGACCACGTCGCCACTCAGGAACGAGAAGTTCTCAACCAGGGAAGGACCCACGCTGGTGAAGAATTCCTGAGCAAACCGGATGACGAATACGCCAATCAGCGCGCCGGTCACCGATCCCATGCCGCCCACAATGACCATGGCGATGAACCAGATAGAGTGGATCAGGGTGAACTGGTCGATCGAGACGAAGCGCACGTAGTACGCCCACAAACCGCCGCCGATGCCCGCGTAGAAGGCGCCCAGCAGGAAAGCCAATGCCTTGGTCCGCACCACGTCGATGCCCATCATTCCGGAGGCGACGTCGTCATCCCGAACGGCCGCAAAGATCCGGCCATGGCGGCTGCGCGCCACGCCATAGGCGCCCGCGATCATGATGCAGGCGACCACCAGACACAGGTAGTAGACGGCTGCATCGGTGTCGAGCGCCCAGCCGAACAGCCGCGCCGGTTCGACCGTGATGCCGTTGGAGCCACCCATCCAGGCAGCGGGCAAGTTCAGCACCATGAAATGGAACAGGATTTGTGCCGCGATCGTCGTCAACGCCAGATAGAAACCCTTGATCCGGACGGCAGCCAGTCCAAACACCAGACCGAACAAGGCGGCGCACACACCACCGACCGGCAGCGCGATCCAGAACGGCATGCCGCCCTTCGTCGCGAGCAGCGCGGTGGCGTACGCGCCCGCGCCCATGAACGCCGCTTGGCCCAGGTTGATCTGACCGGCAAGACCGGTGTTGATCTGCAACCCGATCACCACCACGGCGGTGATCAGCATCGAGGTCATCACCGCCACCGAGCGGGCGTCGGCGATCCACGGCAGAGCGAACATGAACATAACGAACAAGCCCAGCGTCACGGCCTGGCTTCGCGTGCGGACCAGCGCCTGGTCTTGGGCAAACGACGTTGCGAAAACACCTGCGGGATCCATGCTCATACCCTTTCAATGGTTTTCCAGCCGAACATGCCGGTGGGACGGATCAACAACATCAAAAGCATGATGATGAAAGGAAAGACAGAGCCCAGTGCCCCGCCCACCAACGGATCGAGGTAGGCCGACGCCAGCCCCTGGATGACACCGACTAGCACGCCGGCCAGCAGCAGTCCGGCAAGCGATTCCAAGCCGGCGAGCAAGGCCACTGGCAGCGCCGCCAGACCGATGTCGGAACTCATCATGTTGATCGACCGACCGCTCAGGTGCACCATGGCTCCCAGCGTCGAGAGCACGGCTCCCAGCATCCAGGCGAATGCGATGGAGCGCTGCACCGAAATTCCCATGGACATCGCCACCTGGTGGTCTTCGGCCACGGCCGTCATCGTCAAGCCCACGCGGGTCCGGTTGAAGAACCAAGAAAGGCCAAGGCCAATGACGATGGTCAGGATGCCGCCATACAGGAGCGAGCGGGAGATCACCACATCGCCGAGGATGATGGGTTCCAGCGGAAAGATGATCGGGAACGCGCGGACCTGCGGACCAAAGAGCACCAGGACGATGCCTCGAATCAAGATCAACAGGCCGATCGTCACCATCACCATCGAGAACACCGACTCGCCCACGAGGCGCGCGAAAAATATGCGCTCGATCATCAAGCCGAAGATCGCCGCGCTGGCGAAGGCCACCGGCAAACCGATCCACACCGGCATGCCCATCTGAATGATGGTCCACCACACCATGTAGCCACCGAAGACCACCAGCTCGCCCTGTGCAAAGTTGAACACCTTGGATGCGCGGTAGATCACCACGAAGCCCATCGCGATGAGGGCATAGAGAAGACCGGACAACGCACCGTTGATTAGGTAGTTCAGAAAATCGCTCATGTGTGCCTCCTGCGATGGGGTTCGGTCGAAGTGTTCAAACTGAATCCGTCAGCATCGTGAATGAATACCTGCGCGTTGAAGTTGCTTCGACGCCCGTCCTGGTAGGTCACAGGTATGTCGATTCGCACTTCCCGGGAACCGTCGTACAAGCCCTGGATCAAGGCGCCGTAACGCTCCTCCAAGAACTCGCGTCGCAGCTTGCGCGAACGCGTCAGCTCGCCCTCGTCGGGATCCAGTTCCTTGGGAAAGTTGGCGAACCGCTGCACCCGTGCATGGGGTGGCAGAAACTGGTTGACCCGCGCAATTTCCTGGCGGATCAAGACCGCGATCTCGGGACGCTGCGAAAGGTCGGTGAAGGTCGAGAAACCGATTCGCTTGTCCTCGGCCCAGCGCGACAGGACGGCCATGTCGATGTTGATGAGTGCTGCCACGAAGTCGCGCCCCTCATCGCCCACGGTCATGATGTCCTTGATGAAAGGGCTGAACCGCAAACGCGTCTCGACGAACTGGGGCGGAAAGGTGTCGCCACTGCGAAGTCGCTTCAAGTCCGACAGCCGTTCGAGGAAAACCAGCTCACCACGGTCGGTTTTGGTCACGGCGTCACCGGTGTAGAACCAACCGTCCTTGACCTTCGACTCGACCGACCCTTCCCGTCGGTAGTAGCCCAGAAAAGGGCTTCCACCACGGATCTGGAGTTCGCCGTCCGGGCTCACCCGCCATTCGAGGGGAGCACCGGCCTCCGGGTGCGCATGCATCCAGTGCCCTACGGTCTCGAGGTCGAAGCGATCACTTTGGTGGCACGTGAGCAAGCCGGTTTCGGTGGAGCCATAGATGTTCCGCAAGGGCACGCCCATTGCATGGAACATGCGAAACACGTCGGGCGCCATGGTGGCACCACCGCAACTGGCAATGCGCAGCCGGGTCAGCCCCAACTGGTCACGCAACGGCCGCAGAACCAGAGCTTCGGCCAAGGGGAATTGCAGGCGATCCAGCCAGCCGATCGGCTTGCCATCCAGGCGACCGACGTTGAAGGCGTGCCCCACCTTCATACCCCATTCGTAGACGGCACGCCGCAGGGGCCCAGCGTCCAGCATGTGGGCCTGCACCGAGGAGGCCATGCTTTCCCATTGACGCGGGGCGAAGGTCATGGCCTCGACGGCGAGCTCGCGGATGTTGGCCAGCACCTGCTCGGGGCTTTCCGGGAAGTTGACCACCATGGGCAGCCCCAGGCCCGCAGAGATCCCGTTGATTTGCTCGGTGGCCCAGGCAGGCGCGATGTAGCTCAGATACTCCATGCCCGGTTTCGCATCGGTGGCATGGATCAGGCGCTGCGCGTTGTCGATCAGGAAGCGGTGCGTGAGCACCACCCCCTTGGGTTTGCCCGTGGTCCCCGAGGTGTAGGACAGCACCGCCACATCATCGGGCGAGCCCTTCGCGACCAACGAACGGTACAGCCGAGGGTCCTGCGCATCCCGCTCAAGCCCTTGCTGCTGCACCGACTTGAAGGTGCTGAGGATCGGGTCGTTGTAGGACCACATGCCTGTGTCATCCCAGTACACGACATGGCGAAGCAGCGCCAGCTTGCCCTTGACGTCCAGGCCCTTGTCCACCTGTTCCTGGTCCTGGGCGAAGAGGCAGACCGTCTCGCTGTCCTCCAGCAAATACTGCACTTCGTCCGCCGTCAGATCCGGATACAGGGAGACCACTTTGCAGCCCAGCGCGTGCGCCGCGAACTCCGCCCAGTAGTGCTGCGGCTCGTTCTCGCCAATGATCGCCACCGTCGCGCCGCGCTGCACGCCCATGTGGTGCAGGCCCAGTGCCAGCTCCAGCACATTGCGCTCCACCTCCGCAAAGGTGTATTCACGCCAGATGCCGCGCTGCTTGTGGCGCTGAGACAGCCGCTCGGGTGTGGCGTCCGCGTGGCGTCGCAACAGTTGCGGCAGTGTTTCGATCTTGAGCATCATTGCCCGCCCTCCCCGAGATAGGCCTTCATGACGGCCGGATTTGCCTGTATCTCCTTGGGGGTTCCCTCGGCGATCTTGCGACCGAAGTCCAGCACCGCAATGCGGTCTGCCAGATCCATCACCACGCCCATGTCGTGCTCCACCAGCACGACCGGAATCCGTTTGGCTTCGCGCACGTCCAGAATGAAGCGCGCGAGGTCTTCCTTTTCTTCCGCGTTCATGCCGGCCATGGGCTCGTCCATCAACAGGATCCGGGGGTCCTGGGCCAGCGCCCGACCCAAGTCCACGCGTTTGCGAAGTCCGTAGCCGAGGCTGCCCACTGGTGCATGGCGGATGGCCTCGATCTCCAGGAACTCGATGATTTCCTCCACCACTTCCCGATGGACCACCTCTTCGCGCCTAGCGGCGCCGAAGTAGAGGAACGACTGCGCCAGGTTCGAGCGCATGTGCATGTGGCGGCCCACCATCAGGTTCTCGACCACCGTCATGCCGGAGAAAATGTGCGTGCCCTGAAAGGTCCTGGCCAAGCCCTGGCCCGCGACTTCGTGGACCGCCATGTTGCGAACGCTCAGCCCGCCTAGCGTGATGTCGCCCTTCTTGGGACGGTAAAAACCGCTCAGGCAATTCATGAGCGAGGACTTCCCCGCGCCATTCGGACCGATGATGGCCAGCAGCTCGTCCTTGCGCACATCGATGGACACATCGTTGAGCGCGACAATTCCACCGAACTGCAGCAACAGGTTGCGGGCCGAGAGCACCACACCGTCCGGGTTGACACTGGTGGTTGCCGTCATGACGCGTGCCCCTTGACGGGTGGGATCATGTCCATCGAGTCTCCTTGTTCGGACCGTTGTGGGGTCTCGTGGTGGTGTTCTGTTCGGGCTGCCATGTCCGATACCGTCAGAGCCGTGCCCCGCCATCGATGCTCAGCGTGGTGGCGTTCAGATAGGCGTTCTCCACCACATGACGGACCAGCGCCGAGAACTCCGGCGCCTGCCCCATGCGGTTCGGGAACAGGATGACTTTCTCGATGATGTTTTGCGCCACCTTGGTCGGCATGCCTGCCGACATGCCGGTCTCGAACAAACCGGGGGCGAGCGCGACGACTCGCACGCCGTGCTGCGCCAGGTCCCGCGCCACCGGAAGGGTCAACCCCATGACGGCCGCCTTGCTGGCGCTGTAGGCGGCCTGACCCATCTGCCCCTGCCAGGCTGCACCTGACGATGTGTTGACGATCACGCCACGCTCGCCATCCGCGTTCGCGTCGTTCTGCGACATGGCCAGGGCGGCGTGCCGGATGACGTTGAAGGTGCCGGTCAAGTTGACACCGATCACGCGGTTCCAGAGGTCCAGCGGAAACAGCTCGCCCTTGGACAAGGTCTTGCAGGGGCCGAGGATGCCCGCGCAGTTCACCGCCACATGCAACGCCCCAAACGTGTTGACCGCGAACTCCACGGCAGCTTTCACACTGGCGTCGTCGGCCACATCCGTTTTCAGCGCACGCACGCTGTCGCCCAACGGGGCCATCTCGCGCATCAGGCGGTCTTCATCCAGATCGACCGCCACCACCTTGGCGCCCGCATCGACCAGGGCCTTGCAGGTCGCCAGGCCGAGCCCCGAACCCGCACCAGTCACCAGCGCAACCGTGTTCTTGATGTCCATGCTTGTCTCTTCTTTCGGTGAGGCGCTCAGCGCGCCAGGATGGAGATGCAGGCAACGGCTTCCTCGATGCCCTCAAGGCCGCCGCCGTTTTCGGCCAATGCGATGCGGGCGCCTTCGACTTGCCGCGCGCCGGCTTCCGCGCGAAGCTGGGTCACCAGCTCGTGCACCTGCGCCAAGCCCGTCGCACCAACCGGATGTCCCTTCGACTCCAGGCCTCCCGAGGGGTTGATGGGAATGCGCCCACCGATGCGGGTGTCGCCCCGCTCGGCGATCACACCCCCCTGGCCGAACTCGCAGAAGCCCAGGTTTTCAGACTGGATGATTTCCCCCATGGCAGTGGCGTCGTGGACTTCGGCCACGGAGATGTCGTCCGGCCCCACGCCGGCCAACTCATACGCCCGCCGCGCGGCCAGCGCCGTGCAATGGTTGGCAACGTCTTCCTCATTGCGCGCGGAGCCGCTTTGAACCACAGCGGCCAGCACCCGGATTGCCCGGCTCGCGTCGATGTTCAACCGCTTGAGCGCAGACCGGTTGCACACGATGACCGCGGCGGCGCCGTCCGACACAGGCGAGCACATCGGCAAGGTCAGCGGGTAGGTGATCGGTGGCGCTGTCAGCACGTCGTCAATGCTGTACGACACTTGGTATTGCGACAGTGGGTTGTGGACCGAATGCGCGTGGTTCTTGGCCGAGACGGCCGCCAGCTGCCGTTGCGTAGTGCCGAAAGTGCGCATGTGGGAGCGCGCGAAGGCCGCGTACACATCCATGAACACGCTGTAGGGCCGGGGAGAGGTCGAGCCTTCCGGAACCGCCACATCGCGCCCGAGCTTCATCAGCTCTTCGCGGATGTCGGTGGCCCGCGACAGATCCCAGGCGCTGTCGAAGACCGAGAACATCTTCTGCTTGTCCGGGGTGAACATCTTCTCCGCGCCGATAGCCAAGGCCACATCGCCCGCACCCGCACGAACATGGTTGCATGCCAACACGAACGCGGACGATCCGCTGGCGCAGGCGTTTTCGATGTTGACCACGGGAATGCGACCGATCCCCATGGCGCGCAATGCAATCTGCCCGCGGATCATGTGCTGGCCCTCCATGTGACCTTGGGAGGTGTTGCCGAAAAAGGCCGCTTGCAGGTCCTCTTGCCGGATCCCGGCATCCACCAGCGCCGCCTCGGTCGCCTCGCGCGTCATCTGCTTGATGTCCTTGTCCAGATGGCGACCAAACGGGGTCATTCCCACACCAATGACATAGATGTCTTCCAATGCATTTCTCCTGTAAGCGGGCCTATGGGAAAGCGCCTCATTGACGCCAATCTACTGTTTATAAAGTTATTTTACTGTAGAGTAAAATTGATGTCGAAGCACTAGGGAAATCCCGACATCCGATCAAACGTCGGCGGCTCGATCGGTGAGCGCAAGGAAGCGCAATCCCCTCGCCGTCTCGATGTCGCCACCCGGCGTCACGCGGTACAAGCCACGCGCCACGTTGTGGGGGTGTGCGGCTGCCTCGGTCAGGTTCAAAACCGGCGCATAGCAGGCATCCGTACGTTCCAGAATTTGCGTCCAATGGGCACTGGGGTGCGATGCAAAAAGAGCTGTCATTCGCGCTTTCAGCGCCGGCCATGTAGACCGGTTCATCTGATCGGACAACACGACATCGGTCAGACCCAGGCGCTGCAGGAGCAGCGCGTAGAACTGGGGCTCAATAGCCCCCACGGTGATGTAGCGGCCGTCTGCGCAGATGTACCGGTCGTAGAAGGGCGAGTCGTGGAAAACACTGGGCACACCCGGATCAAAACCGCCGGAGGCGCTGATGATTTGCACCAGCGGGGACAACATCGCCAGCACGTCCACGATGGCGCCATCCACCACACAGCCCTGCCCACTCTCTTTGGCCGCGAGCAATCCCGACACCATGCCCAGCGCGAAACCCAGCGCACCCGCTGCATCACCCAGCACCGTGGGAGGCAGCATGGGCGGATGGCCAGGACGCTCCGTCAGCGACATCAGGCCGGTAAGCGCGACATAGTTCATGTCGTGACCAGCGGCCTGCGCCAGCGGTCCGTCCTGGCCCCAACCGGTCATGCGGCCGTACACGAGACGCGGGTTCAGTTGCCCGCAGACACCCGGCCCGAGACCCAGGCGTTCCATGACACCCGGACGGTTGCCCTCGATCAATCCGTCACTGGCCGCGACGATCTCCAGCGCCCGGGTGCGGTCGTCTTCCTGTTTCAGGTTCAGGACCACCCGGCGCTTGTCGCGCGACAGCAATCCATCCTCGCGCGGCGTCAGATCCTTCGGCAAATCGCCAGGGCCCGGACGCGCCACCACGGTGACCTCCGCCCCCAGTTGCGTGAGCAGCATGCCGGCCAGAGGCCCCGGTCCGATGCCCTCGAACTCAACGACCTTGACCCCCTTCAGCGGAGATCCACGCGATGCAATCTGATGGTTCATGGTGCTCTTCTGGTTGATTCATTTTTACTGTAAAGTAAATTAAACGACTTTGTAGTAATGGAAATCCCCAACAACCGATCCCACGGTTGAATCGCAGAATCTGCTCATGAAAAATCAAGCCATGGAAAGAGAACAAATGCTGTCACCCGCTGTTGTCGTAGATGTTCGCGAAGGTGCAATGTGGATCCGCCTGAATCGGCCGGAGGCGATGAATTCCCTCACGCCGGAGGTGCTCAGCGGCATCGATCAGGCCCTGAACGACGCCGAGGAGAACCAGGACGTGCGGGCGGTCGTTCTCACCGGCACAGGCCGGGCCTTCTGCGCCGGGGCCGATCTCAAGTACGTCCGATCGCAATCGGGATCGGTCGGCCCTGGTCTGTTTCTCAACAGCGTCCTGGCCACGATGAACCGGCTGGACAGCTTCCCCAAGCCGGTGATCGCCGCGCTCAATGGGCTGGCCCTGGCCGGCGGCCTCGAGTTGGTGCTCTGCTGCGACCTGGTGCTTGCCGCTCGCGGCGCAAAGATCGGCGATGCCCATGCCAACTACGGCTTGCTGCCGGGCGGAGGTGGCTCGGTTCGGCTGCCCCGCGCCATAGGGCCAACACGCGCGAAGTACCTGCTTTTCACCGGTGAATTTCTCAGCGCTGAAGCGCTGGTAGAGGCCGGGTTAGTCAACCAGGTGGTCGATCACGATGAACTGGAAGCGGCCACACAAGCGCTTGTGGACAAGATCGCCAGCAAGAGCCCGTTGGGCTTGAGGCGCATGAAGGCACTGGTCGATGATGGCCTTCAACAACCCGTCGAGACGGCGTTGCGTCTGGAACTGCTCGCGTCGGAAGTGCACGCGCACAGCGCCGACCAGCGCGAAGGGCTGTTGGCGTTCGAAGAGAAGCGCGCGCCGCGATTCACCGGTCAATAGGCGGAGAGATTGGCCATGACACATGCCTTGCCGCTGGATCGACTCGACGCGCTGCGCGCGGCGCAGCAAAACGCCTACGACCGAGCGCCCGCCATCCGCGACATCTACGAGCGCGCCCGCATGACGCCACAGGACATCCGCAGCGCGGCCGACCTGGCGCGACTGCCCGTCACGAGCAAGGATGCGCTGCTGGACCGTCAACGCGAGGCGCCACCTTTTGGCGGCTTTCTGGCTGCCGACGAAGCGGCGATACGGCGTATCTTCGTGTCACCTGGACCCATCTACGAGCCCCAGTTAAACGACGATCAAGACGGCCACGGCTTCGCTCACTGCTTCCGGCGCGCAGGCATCGGCCCGCAGGACCGGGTGCTGAACACCTGGTCGTACCACTTGGTGCCCGCAGGCGTCCTGCTCGACCAAGGCATCGTGGCCACGGGCGCCACCGTCATCCCCTGCGGCCCGGGGGGCGCCGAACAGCAGGCCCAACTGATCCTGGAATTGGGTGTCACCTGCATCTGCGCCTCCACCGCCTTCTTCGTCACGCTGGTCAACACCCTGGAGCACATGGGCCACCAGCTTCCCGGCGCCTGGAAGGTCAAGTCGGCGCTGCTCGGTGGGGAAATGGGTGACTGGATGGGCAAGCGGCGCGCGCTTGAGACGAGGTACGGCATCAAGATCTTTTCTGCGTACGCCACCGGCGACTTCGGCCTCATCGGCTACGAGGAAACGGGTCAGGAGGGCTACGCCGTGCAGCCGGAAAGGCTGGTCCAGATTTGCGACCCGCAAACGGGCACCCCGTTGCCCTTGGGCGAAACCGGTGAGATCGTGGTCACCACCTTGGACCGTGGCTGGCCCCTCGTGCGTTTTGGCACCGGCGATGTGGCGAGTGGAAGTGTCGCATCAGCCGATGGCTTTGTGAGCCACATCAGTCTCTTGAAAGGTCGGGTCGGACAGGCTGTAAAGGCCCGAGAGATCTTCATCTATCCACGCAACGTCGAGGAGGTGTTGATGCAGGTTCCGCATATGCAGCGCGCTCAAGTGGTGGTCACGAAGCAGGAACACCGCGAGACGGTCACCCTGCGCGGCGTCTTGCATCCGGGCGTTGACGCGGCTACGGTCGAGAAGGCTCTTCATGAGATCTTCAAGCAACGCACCCGTTTGAAGCTGGACGCCGTCGAATGGATATCCGCCGACGATCTGGTCATTGATGCACCTGTGCTGGTCGATCGGAAATACGCATAGCTCAGCCGCTCAAGCTGCACGGGCGAGAGCAAGGCATAGAGGTCCTTGCCTTCCTCCACGCGCAGCGCTATGCGTTCACCGTCGATATCGGTGTCCTTCAACGCGCAAACATCGCTGGCGAGCAGTCCGGCCCCATAGGCCACGGAAAGCGCCGCTTGATACTTGGGGTTCGGTGCAGCTGCGATCAGACGAGCGACTTCGTCGCAGTTCAGCACCACCGGCGGCGGGCGTGGCTGACCGGGCGCAGGAATTTACACCATGGTGGGAGACAGTTGGATAGCGAAGAGGATGTTCGGGGCAGCGCAAGGTAGTCTTCGTCCGCGACATGGCGGTGATGCGCCGGTTCTACGGCTCCTGCTCGGCTTTGTGGTGCTGCACGAGCCGAGCCCGGCTGGATCACCTGCATACTGCTGTTCGCCATCTCTGCGTTGAGACGCGGCAATATTCAAAAAAGCACACGCAATCGACAGTCAAATGACCCGTCTTGCCCAATACCTTGAGGCTGCCGAGCGCGACAACACGCGCCGAAGCTACGCTTCTGCCATCCGCCATTTCGAGATCGAATGGAAAGGCCTGCTGCCTTCCACGGCTGATGCCATTGCCCGCTACCTGGCCGACCACGCAGCTACCCTGTCCATCAACACCCTGCGCCAGCGGCTGGCGGCGCTGTCAAGGTGGCACAACGACCAGGGCTTTCCCGATCCCACCAAATCGGCCTTGGTGCGCCAAGTCCTCAAGGGCATTCGCTCCGTTCACAGCGTGCCAGAAAAGCGCGCGCGCCCCCTGGAACTGGCGGTGCTCCAGCAGATCGATCAGTGGCTCGATACCGCCATCAGCAACGCCCAGCGCTCTGGCGACCAACTGGCTTTGCTGCGCCACACGCGCGACCGCAGCCTGATGCTGCTGGGGTTTTGGCGCGGCTTTCGCTCCGACGAACTGGTCAACCTGCGCGTCGAGAACACCGAGGTCACGCCGGGCCAGGGCATGGCCTGCTACCTGGGCCGCAGCAAAAGCGACAGGCAACTGCAGGGCCGCGTTTTCAAATGCCCGGCCCTGTCCCGCCTATGCCCCGTCACGGCCTTCAATGGCTGGATCGGACTGGCCGGTTTGACCGAAGGCCCGGTGTTCCGCAAGATTGACCGCTGGGGCCATGTTGCCGAGGAGAGCCTGCACGCCAACAGCCTGATCCCCTTGCTGCGCAGCCTGTTCGCCGAAGCTGGCGTTGAGTCGCCCGAGGAATACAGCAGCCACTCCATGCGCCGCGGCTTTGCCGGCTGGGCTCGCGCCAGCGGCTGGGACATCAAGGAGCTGATGGAATACGTCGGCTGGAAGGATGTCAAATCGGCCATGCGCTACCTGGATACGTCGGATTCCAGCCTGCAAGCCCGGTTCGAACAGGGACTGCCTGCGTTGGCATCGGCCGTTCAGCAGCCACCGCCTGCGTTGCTTTTGCGGACAGCGCCGGCGGGCGTTCCCCGCCCGCCGGCCGAAGGAACAACGCCCGTGGCGGTCCTGCGCGTCACGATGGTGCTGGCCCGCTTCAGCAAGCAGTCGCGCGGCTTGGCCCGCGGCCACAGGCTGATCGAGCAGACCTGTTTTGAGCGTTTTTCCATGCAGCGCCTGAATGCCGAGGGCACACTCTACGAGTTGAGCATTCCTTGCCTGTCCCGCGACTCGCTGGACGAGGTGATCGCCACGCTGCTCGATGACATGTATCGCGTCGCCGAGGACAACCAGTGCCTGCTGGAAACCTCGTTTCACGAGCCCGCCACCGACACCTATTGGGATTGATGTGATGGGTAGCAAAGCCACCAGGCGGGGCAGTCCCCGCGAATGACCACGCTCCATGAGACGGCCTATCCCAGCCTGAAACCCGATCCGACACCCCGTGAGTTGGCGGAGCTGTACACGCCGACCGAGGACGAACAACTCCTGGCTGCAGGCATCAGTAAGCGCGCCTTGCCGCGCATGGCGGCGCTGATCCACCTGAAGGTCTTCCAGCGCCTTGGTTATTTCATCCCCTTGGCCGAGGTGCCCCCGGCAATCCGAGAGCACATTGCGCAGCAGGCGGGTGCGGCTCGGCCGCCCCTGGCGGCGGACCTCAAGCGCTTCGAGGCCTCGGGCTCGCGCATGGCGCTTTTCGCGGCTTTGCGCCGGCACTTGAATGTCAAACCCTTGAACCCGGCGGGCTACGCCTGGCTGGAGGTCGTGGCCAACACGGCGGCCGAGACCAAACACGCGGTGGCCGACATCATCAACGTGATGCTGGAGGAACTGGTCCACCACCGCTACGAATTGCCGGCCTTCTCGACGCTGGACCGGATGGCGTTTCGTGCCCGGGAAAAGAGCAACAATCGGTATTTCTCCGCGATCACCAGTCAGTTGACGGCTCATACCAAGGCCCTGATCGACGGCTTGCTTAAAACCGCCAGGGGTGAGTCGGTTTCTCCCTGGCAAATGCTCAAGCGCGAACCCAAGCGGCCGACCAACAAGGAAACGCGCACCTACATTCAGCACATCCGGCGCCTGCAATACCTGGTGGAGCTGCTTCCCAAGCCCGACGTGCCGGTGCCCAAGCTCAAGCAGTTCCGGCACCTGGCGCGCGCCCTCGATGCGGCCGAGATGGCCGAACTCAAGCCGCAAAAGCGCTACGCCCTGGCGGTGATCTTCATCCGGGCGCAGCATGCCCAGTCTCTGGACGATGCTGCCGATCTGTTTATTCGCCTGATGCAGAACCTGGAAAACAATGCCAGGCAGAAATTGCTCTCCTTCCAGCAGGAGCGGGTCCAGAAAACCGACATGCTGGTCGGCCAGCTCAAAGACATCCTGGGCGCCTACCAATTGGAGGGGACGGACACCCAGCGCGTTGAAGCCATCAGCACCACCCTGGTGGCCGAGGTGGACGAGCTGCTGAACGAATGCGAGCAGCACCTGGCCTACGCCGGCCGCAACCATCTGCCTTTCCTGCTGCAGCCCTACAAGATGGTTCGGGCCCAGTTGCTCAACTGCATTGGCATCGCCTCGCCCAAAGCCAGCAGCGAGGACCAGGTGGTGGAGCGGCTGATCGAGGCGCTTTACAAGCTGCGCGACAACCGCACGGACATCGTCCTGCTGGACATGCTGGGCCTGAGTGAAGACAAGGACCTCCGCTGGATGTCCGCCCAGTGGAAGAAGTTGGTGCTGGTCCGGCCATCAGGCAAGGGCCGGGCAGAGGCCGTCCACCGCCGGTATTTTGAACTGGCAGTCATGCATGCCGTCAAGGACGACCTGAAGTCGGGCGATCTCTTCATCAAGTACGGCGAGCGCTACGACGACTACCGCGAGCAGCTGGTCGATGACGAAACCTTTGAAAAGGAGGTGGGCGGCTATGGCCAGGTCACCGGCATCGAGACCGATCCCGGCACCTTTGTGACGATGCTCAAATCCGCCATGGCTCAGCGGGCTCGGGACATCGACGCCACTTTCCCGGAAAACGCCCATGCTGAGATCGTCGATGGCCGCCTGATTCTGCGCAAACCGCCGCGCTCCGAAATCGTCGAGGCCGCCGCGCGGATCGACGCCCTGATCACCGAGCGGATGCAAGCGGCCAGCATCGTGGATGTCATGATCGACACCGAACGCTGGCTCGACCTGCACAAGCTGTTCCGGCCATTGGCCGGGACGGACAGCCGCCTTGCGGACCTGCGCATGCGCGTCATCACGACGCTGTTTTGCTACGGCTGCAACCTGGGGCCGGTTCAGACCGCCAAATCCATCAAAGGACTGAGCCGCCGCCAGATTTCCTGGCTGAACTTGAAATACGTCAGCGAGGATCTTCTGGACAAGGCCATTGTCAAGGTGATCAATGCGTACAACAAGTTTGAACTGCCAGGCTACTGGGGCACCGGCAAGCACGCGTCGGCCGACGGCACGAAGTGGAACCTCTACGAGCAGAACTTGCTGTCCGAGCACCATATCCGCTATGGCGGGTACGGCGGCATCGGCTACTACCATGTGTCCGACAAGTTCATCGCGCTGTTCAGCCATTTCATTTCCTGCGGCACCTATGAGGGCATCCACATCCTGGATGGGCTGATGACCAACGAATCGGACATCCGGCCGGACACGATTCACGGGGACACGCAGGCCCAGAGTTACCCGGTCTTCGCGCTGGCCCACTTGCTGGGCATCCAGCTCATGCCGCGCATCCGGGGTATTCAGGACCTCAAATTCCATCGCCCCGAGCCGGGCAATGCTTACCGTAACATCAATGCGCTGTTCAGCGATGTGATCGACTGGCGGCTGATTGAATTGCATTTGCCGGCGATGCTCCGGGTGGCGGTTTCCATCAAGACCGGCAAGATCACGCCGTCGGCCATCCTGCGCCGGCTCGGCACCTACAGCCGCAAGAACAAACTGTATTTCGCGTTTGTGGAACTCGGCAAGGTCATCCGGACCATGTTCCTGCTGAGCTACATCGGCGATGTCGGGCTGCGCAAGGTGATCCATGCCGAAACCAACAAGAGCGAGCAATTCAATGGCTTTGCCGGCTGGTCCTTCTTCGGGGGAGAGGGGATCATTGCGGAGAACATCCGGCACGAGCAACGCAAGGTGATCAAGTACAACCACCTGGTGGCCAACATGATCATTTTGCACAACGTGGTGGGCATGACGCGGGTTCTGCAGGAGCTTCGAGATGAGGGCACCGAGATCACGCTGGAGATCCTGGGGGGCCTGGCGCCGTTTCGCACGGCTCACATCAACAGGTTTGGGGACTACACGCTGGACTTCAAAAGGAAGATCGGTCCTTTGAATTTCGATGCCACCATAATTCCAATGGAATCATAGGCTTAAGGTCGTTTCTGCGGTTTTTTACATGAATCCCTGCCGACCCTCTAAGCGGTCGGGTGTTTCTCACCCACTACCAAGCCATACACGAACTCTCGCCCGAAGTCGCTTGAAAGCTTGTGCGGTACTGGACTTCGGGCGACTACCGCCCATCGTGCGCAAGCCGTGGTCCCTACTCAAGCTGCGGTGTCTAGCCAATTTCGGAGCCAAGAAACTGATCTGATTTCAGACGAAGCTGCATCATCAAGACACGCCGCAGAAGGCGCGCGTACTCGGTTATGCGCAGACCAGTGGGTTTGATGCGCTGGCTGGTGTGCGCCAGGTGGATCTTTTCAAGTAAGTCGTTGCCACGCTGGCTACTGCCGACCGCTACATTCCGTAGGATCCCTTTATGAAGATGAACTCACACAATTCCCGCCGCTTGCCGCTGAGCGGCTTGGCGCCTTCGCTGACTATGGCGCTGGCTTGGGCGGCGCTAAGCACGGGGCCACTGGCTCCCGTCAGGGTGCAGACATCCTGCGCGCGGAAGCCGAAGAGCGCGTGGTCGAGCTGCAGATGGCGCAGACCTCCATCGTCGAGCACAGTGACGGTCTGCAGGGGATCAGTGAAGCCGACATCCCACGTCGGGGAGCTTCTGGAGAAGTTGTGGTGCTCGATGTCCGGCCTGAGGACGAGTAACCACTCACGCGCAACAGCGACATGAGCCGCATCGCACAGTACCTTGAAGCTGCCGAGCGTGACAACACGCGCAGGAGTTACGCCTCCGCTATCCGCCATTTCGAGACCGAGGGCAAAGGCTTGCTGCCTTCCACAGCTGACGCCATTTCCCGCTACCTAGCCGACCAGGCGGCCACGCTGGCCATCAACACGCTGCGCCTACGGCTGGCGGCGCTGTCTCGGTGGCACACCGATCAAGGCTTTCCCGATCCCACAAAATCGGCCTTGGTGCGGCAAGTCCTCAAAGGCATTCGCTCGGTTCACGCCGCGCCAGAGAAGCGCGCGCGTCCCTTGGAACTGGCGGTGCTCCAACAAGTCGATCAGTGGCTCGGTGCCGCCATCGGCAACGCGCAGCAATCTGGTGACCGCTCGGCCTTGCTGCGCCACACGCGCAACCGCAGTCTGATGCTGCTGGGGTTCTGGCGCGGCTTCCGATCCGACGAACTGGTCAACCTGCGCGTTGAGAACACCGAGGTCACGCCCGGCCAGGGCATGGCCTGCTACCTGGGCAGCAGCAAAGGCGACAGGCAGCTGCACGGTCGCGTTTTCAGATGCCCGGCCCTATCCCGCCTGTGTCCCGTGACCGCCTTCAATGTCTGGATCGACCTGTCCGATTTAACCGAGGGCCCGGTGTTCCGCAAGATCGACCGCTGGGGGCATGTCGGCAACGAAAGCCTGCATGCCAACAGCCTGATCCCCCTGCTGCGCAGCCTGTTCTCCGAAGCCGGCGTCGAGTCACCCGAGGAATACAGCAGCCACTCCATGCGCCGCGGCTTTGCCGGCTGGGCCCGCGCCAGCGGCTGGGATATCAAGGAGCTGATGGAATACGTCGGCTGGAAGGATGTCAAGTCGGCCATGCGCTACCTCGATGCGTCGGATTCCAGCCTGCAAGCCCGCTTCGAGCAGGGCCTGACAGCCCTGGCGCCGGCAGTTCCGCAGCCACCGCCACCTTAGCTGTTGACCCAGCCGACCGACGTTCTCCGCCTGCCGGTCGCAGGAACGACGCCTGTGGCGGTCTTGGGCGCCACGCTGGTGCTGGCCCGCTTCAACAAGCAGCCGCGCGGCCTGGCCCTGGGTCACCGGTTGATCGAGCAGACCTGCTTTAAGCGCTTTGCCATGCAGCGCCTGAACGTTAAGGGCACACTTTACGAGTGGGCGATTCCCTACCTGTCCCGCGACTTGGTGGACGAAATGATCGCCACGCTGCTGGATGACATGTACCGCATCGCCGAGGACAACCAGTGCCTGCTGGAAACCTCATTTCACGAACCCGCCACCGATTCACACTGGGATTGAGGCGATGGGCAGATAGGCCGCCTGGCGGGGTGGTCCCCGCAAATGCCCACGCTCTTGAGAGCAGCGAACCCTCTTCAACGCCACCACCTCGAGCAGCCACCTCCACACGCTGGACACGCAAGACCGACGCACCACCCACGCCGAGAGCATCGCCGGCGTCACGGAGAACTGGGTTTACCAGCACGATCAGCTCGACCGCCTGACCAGCGCGAGTCACAGCACCAGCTCCGAGAGCTACGGCTATGACATCTGGGGCAACCGGCGCAGCTTGCGGCGCCTCGCTTCGGCTGGCGTTTCCTCCTCCATCTTGCTTAGCAGGACGCCCGCGTATTTCTCGATAGAAAAGCTCATGATGCCGCGGAAGTTGATGTTCCCGAAAAATACCGGACCCAGCCGCCGCACAATGTCGTCGCTCACGCCACCACCGGCGGACCTCAGCTTGGCGACCACCTCGTTAAGCTTCTTGGTGTTCCACGCGATGATGAGGTTTGTGAGCAGTACGTGCGAGCCCGAAATGGCTCGCAGCTCATCGCGGCGACGGCCGCGCTCGGCGGCGATGCGACCGAAATACACGGCGCGTTGAAGCTGGTGCACCGACTCGCCACGATTCAACAGGGTATGGATCTCGCGGCGGAACTGCTCTTTGGTGAAGTAGTCGCACAGGTACACGGATCGCAGCATCCGACCGTAATGATCCAAGGCGCGATGGAGTTTGTCGCCAATGGCTGCGCTGCCATTGCGTGCCAACGCCCAGCCCACGCTGACCCGCCCAGTCAGGATGGACGCCACCAAACGCAGCATCACGTCCCAGCCGCGCACGATGGCGCGCTCGGACACGTTGGTCAGTGCGATCGCGTCCAGCTCCTCGGGGACCTCGGTCTTGCGTGTCACCCAGAGCTTGCAATCCGGCAGTCCTGCGAGCTGCGGGCAGAGGTCGAACCGAAGATGCTTGGCCAGCGCCATCGCGCCGTACGTGTAGCCATGCGTGTCCACCGCCAGCAGTTGAATCTTGATGCGCTCCTCGCTGGAGCTGTTGTACTGCTCGACACCTTCGACCGCTGGGCCGCCCTGGCGCGTGAGCAGCACGATGGGCTGATCGTAGAAGACGGGGTAGCTGCCGAGCACATGGGTGTAGATACCTGCAGCGGGGGTTTTTCGCCGCGGATCGGTGCGAGCGATGCCCAAGTGCCTCGTCGTGTCCATGGCCATCATGTCGGCCGATGCCTTGGTGCCATCGCTCCAGAGTTTCACGATGGGAATGCTCTGCTGGTATGCGACTACGGCATTGTTCGCAGCTCGCAACCGGCCCGGGGTTTCCAACTGCCGCATGGCGGCAGTTACCTCGGCCACGGTGACACCGCTGACCATGGCGGCAGCCGACTTGGCATCGATCTCAGTTCCGTGGGCCAGCAGGGCGGCATACAAGGCGATCAGCTCCCTGGTCGTTTTGGCATCGCGGCCTAGCAGCTTGGAGCTGAAGCGGGTCTGAGCGTCCATCTCCAGGATCAGGTCGGGCAACTGGACGGGACCAATCATCTGCTGCACCGCCTGGGCCGTTCTCTTGAGCTCAGGCTCTTCCGCCATCGCGTTCAGTGCGGGCAGACGAACGCAAGCTTGCTCGTCGATTTCAAGCAGGCCGTTGGCCAGCCCTTCTTTGACGCGCCGCAGGCCGTCCATGAGCAATGCCATCTGACGCGCAATCGCGACCTGCGGGTCGACCTCCAAGCCAAAAGCAGTGCAGAACTTCACTCGATCGCGCTCCCACTCTTCCTCGGGAATGAGGCTGTCGGTGCGGCTACGGAAGTTGGCGCTGTGCGGCACCCACAGTCGCCCGCCCTGCAAGCCTTTGCGGATTCGAAGCAGGGCACAAGCCTTGAATGCCTTCAGCGCCTTGACACGATCCTCGTCGTCGACTAGCGGACGCCAGGCGGCTTCGATGCCCGACACGTCCCAGTCCTTGGGCAGTTCCTTCAGGCCTTCGGTGCGAATTTTCTTGAGCTGTTCGACGAGGGTCAGATCCTTCTTGCTCTCGTCGCCCTCGATGTTGAGGCAGTCCACTGTGTCCAGCACGGTCGCGACCCGCTCGCCTTGCTCCACGAGCGTTTCGCGCACGATGTCGGCATGGCTGACCCTTGGCATATTCAACACCTCCCTGGCAACCCTGACGATCTCCACGATCCGCTCTTCTGCGGTTTTGTCCGCGTCCTGCGCTAGGTTCAGCATGGACTGAACTGACTCGCGGTAGATGCCACTGCGGCTGGCCTGCTTGGACTGCACGCGCTTCGCACCCATGCGCACCAGATCGCCGGTGCGCCGGCCCATCCGGAAAATGGCTTCGTCTGTCAACTCCCAGAGCGTGGCTTTCAGGAAGCAGATGACCTCCACGATCTGCGTCTCCAGCACGCGGCGGGAGGTCTCGGATGGAGGTCGGTGCGCAACACGCTGCGCGAAGGCCTGTATGCGTGTCTGGGACAGCGATGTGAGGTTCCAATCAGCGACGCCGAGTGTCTTCAGGTAGTCGACGCGCGAGGACACTTCCTCCAGATTCTTGACCCCATGCTTGCCCGCCGAGGTTTTGAGCCATTCGAGGACAGTGGAGTCCTCCGACGGCCCTTGGTCAAACATAATCTTCAAGATTGCGCGCTGCCGGGCCGGCTTGACCGCGCCGTTGATGACCTCCATCGCGAGGGTTTCGATCGCGCGAAAGGCCGCATTGGCTTGGTCCTCCAGCGTCGAGACGCCAGGCAGGACGATCCTGCGCTCGTAGAGCCATTCCTCGGCGAAGGTCACCAACTCGGCCTGACTCGCTGCGTCTCGTGCGCGCATGGTGAGCGTGGCGGTCAGCTCCCTTTGTATTTCAGGCGCAAAGACCTCAAACCCCAGCGTCTGCCGTGCCCATGTACGCTGCTCGCGCAACCGGCGTTCGACGGAACCTTCGGCCTGTGGACCGGCCTTGCCACGGTAGATCGACTTGATGGTCGCGATGGCCGTGGCATCCGTCCCCAATTGGTTGGCCAGCACCTTGACCATGTTGGCCGGAAAGCTGTCCGTCACGCCGGCCAACCTGCCAGTCAGTCCAAGAAACATGAGCTGGAGGGCGTAGCCCAAGCGCAAATCTAGGGGCGGCCGCCCGCGCTTGGCGTTTCCATCGTCATCGACGCGGCTGACGATGGGGATCGCCGCGAGCTGCTCGTAACTGAGCCTGCAGTGCTCGATCGCTTCTGCCTCCGTCATCTTTGAGGGAAGCTGTTGCTTGCCGAGGAACTTGTATCGGTAGCTCGCCATCGCGCCTCCAAAGACTGGATTGCGAGCCACTATACGGGCACTCGGCCGCAGGCGCCCTACGAGTTCGCTTGATCAAGGGGTCAGCTGTGAATCGCAGAGCCCCACGATGACGACGCCGATTCACTTGAGCTGTCACTGGAGGTAGTTGAACCCGGCGTACAGATTTCGGGTCGTTTTGGAATTTTGTCGACGATTCCCAAAAAACCGAGATGACCCCAACCAGTACGGCCAAGTGCTTCCAAGCGGGCTGGCTTGGCTCTGGCTTTGTCTTCGATGAGTCGCATCGTCCCCCAGTTGATGGGCCTGCCGCGGCCCGCCTTGGAGTAGCGCGCTCATGTCGGATCGATACGCGGCGGATGACGGCCAGGCATTGGAAGCCCGACGGCAGCAGTTGCAAGAGCAGCTGCAGGAGGGAGCATGCACGTGTTCTCCCGAACTGCTCGAGGTCCGGCGCCGCACCTTTGGAAATGGCTCGAAGCACTACGTCCTGCAATGCGGCCAATGTGGTCAGCAGCGCGGCAATGCGCTGAAAACCAAGGAGGCGCAGGAACGACTGTCGGGCGCGAGTGCGCTGGAGTTTGATCCATCGATTGAGATCGCGTATGCGGCGCAGCGATCGGTGCTGCTCGAGGAGTGTGCTGCGCTGTGGCGCCAGGCCGCCGTGCAGCGAGATCCGGAGTGGATGGCTCTGATCGAGGCCGATCGAGCTGAGGAGAAGGCCCGCGCCGAGCGTGTGCTAGCGCTGGTGGAGGCCTGCGCGGCTGCTGTGGCGTCGGAAGTCGGCGAGGAAAAAGCTGCGGATGTGCTGGCGTTGAAGGCCATTGCCTTGCGGCGGGTGTTGCGGGACACACGTCTGCAGGCCACCAAGCGGTTTGGCTCCGAGGTCGAACTGAAGACGTGGCTGATGGCGCATTTGAGCGAAGACTTCAATCTTTATGCTGAGGTGCCGGGGCGCCATGTGGCAGAGGGCGTGCGCGTGCAGATCGACTATCTGGCGTACCCGAAGCGGCACCTGCTGGACGCGGGGTTCATTCCCGCGCATTTCGGCATCGAGGTCAAGCACCTGGATCAGACGCAGGGGTTTTCGCACAAGGCGGCGCGCGGTCTGTGGCAAACCGTGAGCTACACCGATTCCGAATTCTTCCTTGAAGGTGCGGCCATCCGTCCGAAATTCGCGCTGCTGTTTAGCAATATCTCCTTTGAGGAGGAACATCGCCTTCTGAATCGTTTGGGGCAGGAGCTTGAGAACGACAGGGCATTGTGGGTCGGCTTGCTGCAACTCGCTAATCATGCCAATGTCGGAACCCTGGAAATTATGGGCTCGCGGGACGCGTGGATGGGCTGGAAGATGGCATTCAGCGGCGGCATGTATTTTTGGAGGCGGCACCACGAGGGTGAGCGTAGGTACCTCGTTTCGAACAGCCGGACCATTGAGAAGGTCCGCATCGGGAACTTCTGAGTGCCGTCTGCTTGCTGTTCCCATCAGCGGGCTTCACACCGTTCTCGCCCCCAATCTGACGGGAGCTGGATCTCCAGCGGTCCATGAGAGCGCCTTCATGGCGGCAGCGGTAGACAGTGGCAAACATCGCATCGACATGTATAACTGTATGAATGTACAGTATGCACATGGACCGCGAAACCTGGATAGCCGTCTGCGCCCATCGGCTGCAACGTCAGTGGCGCACTGTCGATCCCGACCTGCTGGATGAGGTCGCGGGGGACCTGTGGTGTGACGAGAGGCTGCGAGCGATGTCTCCAGATGCGGCCGCTGTGGTGTGGCGGGAGCCTGTCACGGGACACGAGGTGTGCTCGCTGCTTGAAGGTTTTTCTGGGGTTGCGGCGGTAGATAGCTTCCGGATGGGCAAGTCAAGAGAGCAGACGCCCCCGGTGGCCCAGGCAGCCGCTGTACGAGCGAACGGCAAGCTTGGCGGACGACCGGAGAAGATTCAGAAGCCCGCCGGCGCGTGACTTAGTTTTGAAGCTACGAGCTTGGCTTCTCCGGCCTGTAACAAAAAGTAGGAGAATGGGGCACTGAGGTCGCTAAGGTTTGCATGTGCCGATTTTTTCTCTTGCTGCTTTTCGTGCTTGCTAGCCCTGCGGATGCGGCGACGCTCTATCTCTGCAAGGCCTACAACGGGTCGACCTTCTGGGCGAGTGCTCAATGTGGTCAGTACAACGCGCTGATCGAGCGCATGGAATCGGTGGCAGACGTGCCCTTTGAGCAGCAGGTGCAGCAAGCTCAAGGCGCGAGAAATCGCGCGACTTCGGCGCCGCAGCTGGATTCTTTCGAGCGAGGTCAGTACTGTGGGCGCCTGATCAACGAGCGAAGGTCGATTGAGGCACGCTACTCAAACTGGCAGTGGCAGCCGCCCGAGGTCATCAACCCCGACCAGCAGCGGACGGTCGCCATCAACTCCGCTTTGCGGGCAAATCATTGTGCGCTGCAGTAAGGGGCGGACGAATGGAACTCACATTGAGCTTCATCAGCTTTTTTGTGCTCATCTTAATGAGCCAGATCGCCACGGCAGAAACCGTCCCGGTAAAATATCACGGTACCGTTTCACTTGATGCGTTTACGTGCTCGGACGTAAAAGAGAGCAGTGATATTTCGCGCATTTGCTACGACAAAGCAGAGCGGTACATGATTATTCAGCTCAAAACGACCTACTACCACTATTGCGACATCGACGCGACGACAGTGCAAGGCCTTCAAAAGGCTGCTTTGAAGCGGCAGTTCTTCGAAACGCGTATTCGAGGAAGCGGTACAGATGGTCCCTTCGACTGCCGCACACACCCTGTCCCGAAAAAGTATCAGCTATAAATAAAGTGTCAGCAATCGGCCAAATGCGGTCACTCGCCGCTGTCCGCTTTGGAGCAGGCTGCGTAGTCGAAGACGAGCAGAAGAGCGCGGGCAAGCAGCGCAGAGGCCGTCGACAACCCTTCTTCTGACTATGAAATCAAGACAAGACTTCCGAGAATGCACGCTGGCTGCGCGCAACGACGCCCAACTAAAGGTCGTCATGACCGAGCACTTTGGCGACTACCAATTCATCGAATATGACGCTTCTCCACTGACGAGCTTCACTGCAGAACTTGTTGGTATGGCGGTCGCCCTCGGAAGGGATCGGTATAAGGAAAGGCCAGAGCGCCTTTGTGCCGTCATTTGCTCTTCTACCCAGCCCAACGCAATCGCCGCTTGGGGCAAGCGAGACTGGATTGTCATCAGCGACGCGTTGATGGTCCGACTTCACAGATCTGCTGAGGCTCTAGCTCCCCAAGTAATGCATGACATGGGCATGGAGGAGACAAGGCTTGGTGCGCTCATTCGGAAAGCGGAGCCTGCACCGGGCTTTTCAACTGCCCTGGCATCGTGCCTGTATGTCGGAGCGGTCGGTTTCATTGCCGGCCACGAGGTTGGCCATCACCTCGAAGGTCATGATGGCTATTACCTGCATGGGGCTGTTCGGTTTCGCGAAGCATCTGACCAAGACTTGAAGCTCGAGCAGCAAGCGCTCGAGATCGGACCGGACGAGCGAGGTGCAATCATCAGCCGCCAGATTCTGATTACTTTCCTTATGAAGTTCTCTGACGGAAAAACGCTAAGTCAGGAAGCCCAGGCGGAGTACCAAGCTGTCATTGCAACGGTTCTGAGCGTCGGGCTTTTCTCCGTCCTTGCCGTAATTCGGCCTAAGAGCATTGGCATGAAAGAGGCCTCTGAGAAGCGACACCCGCCAGGTGCTCTTCGCGCCTTGATGCTTTCCATGGGCGGAGTCAAGCACCAAGTGCAACACCGATTTATTGGATTGAGGAATTGGGTT
>JAZKAP010000017.1:0-6733 GCA_040389085.1 Pseudomonadota bacterium | reverse complement strand
CCACCGAGAAGATCTTGATGATCTTGTTCTGGTTGATGTTGATGAAACCGACCGTGGCGTCCATCAGGAAGTTGATCTTGTCGAAGAGGAAAGCCGTGTGGGAGTCCAGCGAGTCGATATCGCGCAGAATCTGGCGCGCCTCCTCGAACTGTTCGCTGTTGAGCATCTTGCTGCGCATCATGAAACTCACGGCGCGGCGCGTGTCCATCACGTTGCGGCGGATGCGCCCGCTCAGGTCTTCATGGCGGGCGATGGCGCCCAGCACCTCGCCGGCCATCACGTCCGTCACATCGCCCGACAACACCTTGGTGCTGACCTTTTCAAGGTCGATGTAAATGCCTTCCAGCGTGTCGGCCGAGTATTCAGCATCGGCGTCGAACAGCTTGAGCAGCACTTCCTTGGCGTCTTCGATCAGGCCCGGGGCCCGGCGCGCGCGCATGCGCAGCAGGCGGAACACCGGCACGTCTTCGTCGTGGATCGAAAACAGCACGCCCTTGCTCTTGAGGTTGTCGTTGACCAGGTTCAGGATGAAGGCCACCCGCACGGTGCGGGGTTCCTCGTCGTCGGCAATCAGGAAATCCGAGCGGATGTGCAGCTCGCCGTTGTCTTCCTCGTAAAAGCGCGCGGACTCCTCGATGTCCTCGTCCATCACGTCTTCGGGAATCGACAGGCCGTAATACTGCTTGATCCAGCGTTTCTCTTCCAGCGTCGGCGACTCCAGGTCCACCCAGATCGGCTGGAACCGGGACAGCTCCTCAAGCGATTCGATCTCTTCCTGGAACAGGCGCCCGTTGGCGAGCGTGAAAATATTGAGCATGACTGGCTCCCAATCGGTTTGGGGGCGCCGGCACCGGGCAGGCGTCTGCCCGGCGTTGGCGGGGTTGCGGATGGTGGCATCGCTTTCAACCCCGGGATGACGCTGGCGTCAGTCTGCGGTGCTGAAAGCTAGCGACTGGGGCTGCTTTCCAAGGATTTCTCCGTATTGACCAAGCTGCGATTATGGCATTTTGGCCCGGATTTCACTACCTGTTCCGGCCTGCCGCCAGGTTCCCGCCGGGGGGTCAAGGACCTTTTCCGACCGTTTCATTTTTTGTTGCGATGCACGGTTGCGTTTGCCCCGGTTCGGGCGCATAGTGAAAACAAGAGAGTTGTCCGTCCGCCGCCCGGCAGGCCTTGCCAGGCGGTGTTTTTAACCCCCCTCCAGCCATGGAAAAGGAGTCTCTTTATGAATTTGACGATCAGCGGTCACCACCTTGAAGTTACCCCCGCCTTGCGCGGTTATGTGACCAGCAAGCTGGATCGGATTACCCGGCATTTTGATCAGGTGGTGGATGTCAAGGTCCTGTTGACGGTGGATAACATGAAGGAAAAGGAGTTGCGCCAGAGAGCCGAGTGCAATGTGCATGTCAAGGGACGTGACCTGTTCGCCGAAAGTTCGCATGCCGACCTGTATGCAGCGGTGGATGAACTCGCGGACAAGCTGGACCGCCAGGTCGGCCGCTACAAGACCAAAACCCAGGATCACCACCACGTGACTGCCAAACGGGAGATGTAATCAGCGACACTGCAGGCAACCGGCTGGCAGAAAATGCCAGCCCGCGCAGCCTCCAGCCGCCCTTCCGGAAGGCCGCCTGTGCCCTCAGGCGGCTTTTTTATGGCCCGGATGGCCGCCATGCACACGAAAGTGCATAATTCGGCGACTCTTACCTTGTTATGAACCGTCTTTCGCAAATATTGCCCCCTACCCAGGTTCTGGTCAGTGTCGAGGCCACCAGCAAGAAGCGTGCTTTTGAAGAAGCCGGTCTGCTGTTTGAGAACCTGCATGGCCTGAACCGGGCGCTGATCACCGACAGCCTCTTTGCGCGCGAGCGCCTGGGCTCGACCGGGCTGGGCCATGGTGTGGCGATTCCGCACGGACGCATCAAGGGGCTGAAAGCCCCGATGGCGGCTGTGTTTCAGCTGCACGCCCCGATCGGCTTTGATGCGCCTGACGAGCAGGCCGTGGGCCTGCTGATTTTCCTGCTGGTGCCCGAGGCGGCCACCCAGAAACACCTCGAGATCCTGTCCGAAATCGCCGAACTGCTCAGCGACAGCGCCCTGCGCGAGCGGCTCAAGGCCAGCACCGATGCGGCTGCGCTGCACCAGCTGATTGCCTCCTGGCAGTCCAGCCACGCTGTCAGCCCCTGACCCGCGCGCGTGACCGTGACGCAGATTTCCCCCTCCCCCGCGGCATGAAGCCCACCGTCGTCAGCGCCGACGTCCTGTTTGAGGACCACCGCGCCGCGCTGAAGTGGGAATGGGTGGCCGGGCTGGGCGCCTCGGAACGGCGCTTCGACGAGGTCGCCGTGCGGGCGGCCCGCTCCGGCGCCGATCTGGTCGGTTACCTCAATTACATCCACCCCTACCGCGTGCAGCTGCTCGGTGAGCGCGAAGTGGCCTACCTGAGCCGGGGCACCCCCGAAGACTGTGCCCGCCGCATTGCGCGCATTGTCACGCTGGAGCCGCCGGTGCTGATCATTGCCGACGGCCAGGTGGCGCCCGACACGCTGTTGTCCATGTGCGAGCGTGCCCAGATACCCATGTTTGCCACGCAGGAATCGGCTGCGTTTGTGATCGACGTGCTGCGGGCCTACCTGTCCAAACATTTCGCCGACCGCACCTCCATGCACGGCGTGTTCATGGACATCCTCGGCGTGGGCCTGATGATCACCGGCGAATCGGGCCTGGGCAAAAGCGAGCTGGGCCTGGAGCTGATCTCGCGTGGGCACGGTCTGGTGGCCGACGACGCGGTGGACCTGTACCGCATCAACCAGACCACCATCGAGGGGCGTTGCCCGGAACTGCTGCAGAACCTGCTCGAGGTGCGCGGCATCGGCCTGCTCGACATCAAGGCGATTTTTGGCGAGACGGCGGTGCGGCGCAAGATGCGGCTCAAGCTGATCGTGCACCTGGTGCGGCGCGAAACGCTGGAGCGCGAGTACGAGCGTATCCCCTATGAGCCGCTGACCCAGGACGTGCTGGGCATTCCGGTGCGCAAGGTGATCATCCAGGTGGTGGCCGGGCGCAACATCGCGGTGCTGGTCGAGGCCGCGGTGCGAAATGTCATCCTGCAGCTGCGCGGCATCGACACCTACCAGGAGTTTGTCGAACGCCACCGCCAAGCCATGGAGCGGGGCGGTTAGGTTTGATTTTGCTATCTAATCGATAGCTTATTGCGCAATAACCACGGGGGCTGAGTCCCATTTTCATTGAAGTGCCTGGCGCGCCAACGGCCCCCGGCGCGGCTCAGCTGTGGTGCGGATGCCGTGGCGACACGGGACGGTTCGGGCACTTTTCCTTGGTGCAGTTGGCATACATCGACAGCGAGTGGTCGGCGATGGCAAACCCCTTGGCCTTGGCGACTGCGTGCTGGCGTTTTTCGATTTCCGCGTCGTAAAACTCCTCGACCTTGCCGCAATCGAGGCACACCAGATGGTCATGGTGCTGGCCTTCGTTGATTTCATAGACGGCCTTGCCGGATTCGAAATTGCTGCGGTTGAGCAAGCCGGCCTGCTCAAACTGGGTCAACACGCGGTAAACCGTGGCCAGCCCGATGTCGGACCGGTCTTCCAGCAGCACCCGGAAAACATCTTCCGCCGTCATGTGCCGCTGCTTGCCGGCCTGGAAAATCTCCAGGATCTTCAGGCGCGGCAGGGTGGCTTTCAGTCCGGTGTTCTTGAGTTCGTCGATGTTGCTCATGGGGGAGGCTTCCTGAGGAAAAGGGGCCGCGGTCGGGGCCTGTGCAGGCTCGGCATTCAGGGGGCAGGAGGCGCGTACGCGGCGGCACCCTGCCGCTACAATGGCCAATCATATCGCTACACCCCCCTACTATGTCAGCCATGCGTGCAAATTACCGTCGCGGCCTCCACACCGCTTTCGCCGTCCTGGCCTGCGCCGGACTGGCTGCCTGCGGCAGCGGCAAAGGCATGACCGGGGGCTTGAGCGAAAGCAAAATCAACCCCGTCAACTGGATCACGCCCTACAAGGTCGAGATTGTCCAGGGCAACTTCGTCTCCAAGGAGCAGGTCGAACTGCTCAAGCCCGGCATGCCCCGGGACCAGGTGCGCCAGGTGCTGGGCACGCCGCTGCTCGCCAGTGTGTTCCATGCGGATCGATGGGACTATGTGTTTACCCTCAAGCGCCAGGGCGTGGAGCCGCAGTCGCTCAGGCTCACGGTTTTTTTCAAGGGTGACGCCCTCGAGCGGTTTGAGGGAGACGCCATGCCCAGCGAATCGGACTTCGTCGCCAAGCTGGACTCCCGCCGCAAGCTCGGCAAGGTGCCGGTGCTGGAGCTGACCGAAGAGCAGCTCCAGGCCGCCGAAAAGAAACCGGCCGCGACGGCCGCCACCACCCCGGTGACGCCCCCCGTTTCCGCGCCGTCGGCCACCAGCTATCCCCCGCTGGAAAGCCCGACCCGGTGAGCGCACAGCAGCAGGCCCCTCTTCGCATCGCGGTGGCCGGCGCCAGCGGCCGCATGGGCCAGATGCTGGTCGAGGCCGTGCGCACCAGCGGCGACTGCCAGCTGAGCGGCGCGCTGGATGTGGCCACCAGCCCGGCTCTGGGAGCCGATGCCGCGGCCTTCCTCGGACAGGCCAGCGGTGTTTTGATCACCGCCGACCTGGCCGCCGGCCTGGGCGGCGCCCAGGTGCTGATCGACTTCACCCGCCCGGAAGGCACGATGGCCCACCTGGCCACCTGCCGCGAACTCGGCGTCAAGCTGGTCATAGGTACCACAGGTTTTTCCGAGGCACAAAAGGCCGAGATCGCCGCTGCCGCCAAAGACATCGCCATCATGATGGCGCCCAACATGAGCGTAGGCGTCAACGTGACGCTCAAACTGCTCGAGATGGCCGCCAGGGCCCTGAACACCGGCTACGACATCGAAATCATCGAGGCCCATCACCGGCACAAGGTGGATGCGCCGTCTGGCACCGCGCTGAAAATGGGCGAGGTGATCGCCGGCGCGCTCGGGCGCGACCTCAAGGACTGCGCGGTTTACGCCCGCGAAGGCGTGACCGGCGAGCGTGATCCCTCGTCCATCGGTTTTGCGACGATTCGCGGCGGCGACATCGTCGGCGACCACACCGTGCTGTTTGCCGGCACCGGCGAGCGTATTGAAATCACCCACAAATCCTCCAGCCGCGTCACCTACGCCCAAGGCAGCCTGAGGGCCGCGCGTTTCCTGGCCGGCAAATCGACCGGCCTGTACGACATGTTCGATGTGTTGAATCTCAAGTGAGTGCCTGAATGAACGTGCTCGCGTTGATGACTCAGGGCGACGCGGTGACAGGCCTGGTGGCGGCGCTGCTGCTGCTGATGTCGGTGGCCAGCTGGGTCGTGATTGTCTGGAAAGCCTGGCTGCTCAAGCGGGCGGTCGGCGATGTGGCGCGCAGCACGGCCGTGTTCTGGCAATCCGCCTCTGTCGAGGAGGCCCAGCCCAAGGTGGCTGCGTTCGACCGCGAGACGCTGGTGCTGCCCCTGATCGCCGCCACCCGACTCCAGGCCGGCGGCACCCTGGCCTCGGCCGGAGACAGGTCCCAGCAGCTGACGCGGGTCCTGCGCGATGCGCTGCATGCGGTGCTGCACAAGCTGCAGTACGGCCAGGTTCTGCTGGCCACCGTCGGTTCCACCGCGCCTTTTGTCGGCCTGCTGGGCACCGTCTGGGGCATTTACCACGCGCTGACCGGCATTGCTGCGGCCGGCCAGATCACCATCGACAAGGTGTCCGGTCCGGTCGGCGAGGCGCTGATCATGACCGCCGCCGGCCTGGCCGTGGCGATCCCGGCCGTGCTGGCCTACAACATCTTCGGCCGCAACATCGGCCGCATCGAGGCGGACCTGGAAGGGTTTGCCTACGATTTGCGGGAATTGCTGGCTGTAGCGGGCCCCGGCGGCAAGGCGGCGGAACGCAGCAAAGAGTCAGTGGACGCAGGCGCGAGGGCGTCGTGAGCTTCGGCCGCCTCGAACGCACCCAGGGCGCCCAGCCCATGAGCGAGATCAACGTCACCCCGCTGGTGGACGTGATGCTGGTGCTGGTGGTGATCTTCATCATCACCGCGCCCCTGCTGGCCAGCTCGATCAAGCTGGACCTGCCCAAAAGTGATGCCGCCCGGCCGAACGAGGCGCCGCAGTTTGTCACGCTGGTGGTCGACAGAGCCGGCCAGGCTTTCCTCAATGACCAGCCGGTCTCCGGCGATCAGCTGGACCAGCGCCTGCGGCAAAACGCGGCGCTGAACCCCGACACGGAAGTGCAGCTGCGGGCCGACGAGGCCGTGCCTTATGGCCGCATCGTCGAGGTCATGGGCATCGCGCAGAAAGCCGGCCTGAACCGCATCGGCTTTGTCGCCAACGCCCCCGCCACCACAACGCCTGCCCCTGCGACCCGGCCCTGAAGGCGCTCCGGCGGGGGCCAGCCCGGTCCAGCGCCTAAAATCCCTGCAACCGGCAGCAAGGGGCTGCTTCATTTTTTTCCATCTTCCGTGCGCCATGCAAGACAAATACAACCACCTCGACGTTGAGCGCAGTGCGCAAACCCACTGGACCGCGGCCGACGCCTACAGCGTCACCGAAGACTCGTCCAAAAAGAAGTATTACGCCTGCTCCATGCTGCCTTACCCCAGCGGCAAGCTGCACATGGGGCATGTGCGCAACTACACCATCAACGACATGCTCACGCGTTACCTGCGCATGAAGG
>JAZKAP010000016.1:0-18801 GCA_040389085.1 Pseudomonadota bacterium | reverse complement strand
AGTACCAGCGGATCCAATGCGTGCTGATCCGGGCGACGCTGGGCAGCACGACGGCGGAGATAGCACAGCAGCTGGGGGGTCTACCGCTACGGTGCATGTCATCCACTCGCGCTGGGCCATGGAAGGCGATGCCATCTTCGACTTGCGCGGCAGGGGCGGACGCAGGCACCAGCACCTGAGCACGAAGCCGAGGTGTTGGCACCGTTCATCGCGCAGGCGCAGGCCGGCGGGATACTCAAGGTGACCGAGATCCAGCGTGCCTACGAACAGCGTTTAGGCAAGTCGGTGGTCCCGTCAACGATCTACCGACTGCTCGATCGACATGGTTGGCGCAAAGTGGTGCCGCGTCCTCGCCACCCGAAGGCCGACGTCGCGGCACAGGCTGCTTTTAAAAAACTTCGTCCAACGCCAAGTGCCTGCCGCTCCCAAGGATTATGTCCCTCGGGGCAGTCCAGCACCACGGTTCACACTGACGTGTGCAGACTTCCACCCAATGCACACAGTTGATTTCACGCATGGGTTTGAGAGCAGCCCAATGGGTAGACTGCAGCGCCATCATCAAACCGACGCATGCAGCCGCGCAGCCGTTTTTTTACAGTATTCCCAATCCGCAACATTCACTTCTGCTCCCAATTCCAGCGCGTACGCTAGCCTCCGTAAGGCCAGTCTGTCGTGCTTCAACGCGATACTTCGTCGCAAAAGTGCAAGTGCTGCCTCGCGCGCCGCGAGGGCCTCTTTGCCAGACGCACCTTTGCGGGCTCCAGAACGCATCTCTTTTTTCAAGGCTCTTATCAGCTCTCGCGACATACCTGGCCTACTCAGTCCACCTGCGCTCCGGACGCTTTGACGACGCCGGTCCACTTCTCGATGTCGGCCTTAAGAATCGCAGCAAACTCCTCTGGACCGGTGATGTAGGGCTCGGCGCCTTGCGCATTGAAACTGTCGATGACTTCCTTCGACCGCAACACAGTATTCACGTCCGCGTTGATCTTGAGGATCACGTCGCGAGGTGTATGGGCAGGCGCCATCAGTCCAAACCATGGGTTAACGTCGAAAGCTCCGAAGCCGGCTTCGGCGATCGTCGGAATGTTGCTGAACGCCGCCGCACGCTTGGCGCTTGTGACCGCAATGGGCCGCAGCGTTCCGTTTTTGATGAAACCTGAAACCGACGGCAGGCTGGTGAAGACTACATTGATTTGCCCACCCATCAGGTCCTGCAGTGCTGGGGCGGCCCCACGATAGGGAATATGCACCAACTTGGAATTCGTTGAAGCGTTGAACATCTCACCGAGCAGGTGATTGACTGAGCCATTCCCTGCCGATCCATACGTAATGCGACTTTTCTTCGCAACTTCCACCAGCTCCGATACGGTTTTGAAGCCCACGTCGGGCTTGCTCACAATGACGAAAGGCAGTGTGGCCAAGGTGGCCACCGGGGCAAAGTCCTTGCCGGGATCGAACGACAGCTTTTTGTAGAGTGCTCCATTGATAGCTTGCGTGCCAACGTAGCTCATGAGCAAGGTGTATCCGTCGGCAGGTGCGGTCGTCACGAATTCCATGCCGACATTACCGCCCGCTCCCGCGCGGTTGTCGATCACGACAGGCTGGCCCCATTTCTCGCTCAGTTTTTGACCCATAATGCGCGCGAGCGCGTCGGATGCTCCCCCCGGCGTCTGCGGTACCACTATCCGCACTGGTTTGGAGGGGAATGTTTGGCTTACGGCGGCGACCGATGCGACCGCCAGAAGCGCCACCAAAGTAAGTTTTCCAAAGATTGCCTGCATGTTGACTTATATGGATAGCCTTCCGACTAGCAAGAAGAATTTGTGTTGTGTTGCGAAGAAGTCGGCTGCGCCCTTATATTCGGCCTTGATTGCGTTGTCCGCGCAGTTTCTCGCACTCGCCCGCTGGCCTCAATGCATATCGGCTGACAAACCCCTCACCGCCTAAAACGCACTTTTAATGTCCGAGACATTCAAGTCTAGCTCGCCCTCTAGTCTGTTTCACATCACATCACTTCATTCTTTACTGCCTCACTAGCCTACAAAGACTGACCATATCCTTTCGTTTAAGGTTGGTTAATAAATTCGCTTTTTCCGTTTGTCAGGCCGCCTGCACTGCTGTTTGCCGCCTGACGCTCTGAAAGCCTCGTTAGCAATCCTGCTCCTCGGTCGCCGAGCTTGCGATTGTTTATCGCCTGCCTGCTGCTGCGCAACCTCCCGAGATGTCCTTGTCGCCTGCGCCTTCCGACGGGTGAAAACATAGTAAAACTATCCCTCAGGCGCCGCCGTGGCCCGCCGACGCCGCTCCAGGTACGCTTGCAGCTCACCGACCACGCCCTTGCGGAAGGCCAGCACGCACAGCACAAAAATGACGCCGATGATCACGGTGACCCAGGAGCCGACTTTGTCGGCCAACAGGTTTTGCAGCGAGATCACAAGCCCTGAACCAAACACCGGGCCAAAGAAAGTGCCAACACCGCCCAGCAGCGTCATCAAAATCACCTCGCCCGACATCGACCAATGCACGTCCGAAAGGGTCGCGAAACCCATCACCAGCGTCTTGAGCGAGCCGGCCAGGCCGGTCAGCGCGGCCGATAACACGAAAGCCAGCAGCTTGTAGCGGTCCACCTGATAACCTAGGGAAATGGTGCGCGGCTCGTTTTCCCGGATCATCTTGAGCACCTGGCCGAAAGGTGAATGCACGATGCGTGAGATGGCCAGGAAACAGGCCACAAACACGGCAACCACCAGGTAATACATGGCGGTGTCCGATTCCAGCGACAGCAGGCCGAACAGCGCCCCGCGCGGCACGCCCTGCAGGCCATCCTCGCCCCCGGTGAATGGCGCCTGCAGGCAGACGAAATACACGATCTGCGCCAGGGCCATCGTGATCATCGCGAAATAAATGCCCTGGCGCCGGATCGCGACCGCGCCGATCACCAGGCCGATCAGGCCCGAGGCAACAACACCGGCTGCAATGCCCAGCTCGGGCGTCCAGCCCTGTGACTTGATGAACCAGCCCGTGACGTAAGCGGCCGAGCCGAAAAACGCCGCGTGGCCGAACGACAGCAGGCCGGTAAAACCCAGCAGCAGGTTGAAAGCCGCGGCAAAAATGGCGAAGCACAACAGCTTCATTAAAAACACCGGGTAGAGCCCGAGCAGGGGCGCCAGCAGCGCCAGAACCAGCAGCACGAAGTAAGTAACAGCAACCACTTTGTTGGCTTTATTCATGACTCAGGCCTCCTTACCAAATAGGCCCGCAGGGCGAATCATCAGCACAATGACCATGATGACAAACACCACAATATTGGAGGCTTCCGGATAAAAGACCCGTGTCAGCCCTTCAACGATGCCCAGGCCGAGACCGGTCAGGATCGAACCCATGATGGAGCCCATGCCGCCAATCACGACCACCGCAAATACCACGATGATCAGGTTCGAGCCCATCAGCGGATTGACCTGAATGATGGGCGCGGCCAGTACCCCGGCCAGTGCTGCCAGTGCGGCGCCGGCGCCATAGGTCAGCATCACCATCATCGGCACGTTGATGCCGAAGGCCTGCACCAGCGCGGCGTTTTCGGTCCCGGCACGCAGGTAGGCGCCCAAGCGGGTGCGCTCGATCAGGTACCAGGTGCCCAGGCACACCACCAGCGACGCCAACACCACCCAGGCGCGGTAGTTCGGCAACACCATGAAGCCCAAGTTGGTGGCACCGGACAGCAGTTCTGGCACAGGATACGACTGGCCTGACACGCCATAGAGTTCGCGGAAAATGCCCTCGGCGATCAGCACCAAGCCAAAGGTCAGCAGCATGCCATACAGGGGGTCGAGCTTGTACAGGTGTTTGAGGAACAACCGCTCGATCACGACACCGAGCAGACCCACCGTGAGCGGGGCCAGCACCAGCGCAAACCAGTAATTGATGCCGAACTTGTCCAGCATGATCCAGGCGGCGAATGCGCCCAGCATATAAAGTGCGCCGTGCGCAAAATTGACAATGCCCAGCAGGCCGAAGATGACCGCCAGCCCGAGGCTGAGCATGGCGTAGAACGCGCCATTGACCAGGCCCAGCAGCAACTGGCCCAGAAACGCTTGATGGGGAATACCGAAAATTTCCATGAAAACCCGTCAGCTTAATTCTTGAGTAGCGAGCATTTTGACTTGGCCAGAGCGGCTACGAGGGTTTTGAGTTTCATGGGGTTTCCTGGTGAGTTGAGGGCAAAAAGCGAAAATGGTTTGTCTGGCGCCGAGCGGGTGTTACACGCCCAGGAATTCCTGCAGCATGCCCATGTTCTGGGTCAACTGGTCTCGCTCAAACTGTTTCACGATGGTGCCGTGCTCCATCACATAAAAACGGTCGGCCAGCGGTGCGGCAAAGCGAAAGTTCTGTTCCACCAGCACAATGGTGTAGCCCTTGGCCTTGAGCGTGAGAATCATCTCGGCCAGCTTTTGCACAATGACCGGTGCCAGGCCTTCCGAGATTTCATCGAGCAAGAGCAGGCGCGCGCCGGTGCGCAAAATGCGCGCCACCGCCAGCATCTGCTGCTCGCCGCCCGACAGCCGGGTGCCGGGGCTGGCCGCGCGCTCCTTCAGGTTGGGAAACATGGCGTAAATTTCCTCGACGCTCATGCCGCCGGGTGCAATCATGGGCGGCAGCATCAGGTTTTCTTCGGCGGTCAGGCTGGCAAAAATGCCGCGCTCTTCCGGGCAGTAACCGACGCCAAGGTGGGCCACCTTGTGTGGCGCCATCCTGATGGTCTCGATGCCATTGATTTTGATGGAACCTTTTCGCACACCGGTCAGGCCGACGATGGCCCGCATGGTCGTGGTGCGCCCGGCGCCGTTGCGTCCCAGCAGGGTCACCACTTCGCCCTGGTGCACCGTCAGGTTCACGCCGTGCAGGATGTGCGATTCGCCGTACCAGGCGTGCAGATCTTCGATGCGAAGCAATTCCTTTTTCATCAATGCGCGCCCTGCAGTTCGGTGTTGACCGTGCCCATGTAGGCTTCAATCACCAGCGGATTTTTGGAAACCTCTGCATACGGGCCGTCGGCAATGATGGCGCCGCGCTGGAGCACCGTGATGCGGTCGGCGATCGACGCCACCACATTCATGTTGTGTTCCACCATCAGGATGGTGCGGCCGGCAGAAACCTTTTTGATCAGCTCCGTCACGCGGTCCACGTCTTCGTGGCCCATACCTGCGGTCGGCTCGTCGAGCAGCATCAGCTCGGGCTCCAGCGCCAGCGTGGTGGCCAGCTCCAGCGCGCGTTTGCGGCCGTAGGGCAGATTGACGGTCAGCTCGTCGGCGAAGTCCTGAAGATCGACCTCGGCCAGCAACTGGCGGGCGCGTTCATGCAGGTGAAACAGCGTGCTTTCGGCTTTCCAGAAGTGAAACGAGGTGCCCAGGTTGCGCTGTAGCGCGGCGCGCACGTTCTCCAGCACCGTCATGTGCGGAAACACCGCCGAGATCTGGAACGAGCGGACAATGCCGCGCCGCGCGGTTTGCGCCGGCTTTTCATGGGTGATGTCGGTGCCGTTGAACACGATGGTGCCCGTGGTCGGGGGCAGAAATTTGGTCAGCAGGTTGAAGAAGGTGGTTTTACCCGCGCCGTTGGGGCCAATCAGCGCGTGGATGTGGCCGCGCTGAACCTTCAGGTCCACCTGGTTGACGGCCACGAACCCCTTGAATTCCTTGGTCAGGTTCTTCGTCTTCAAGATGACGTTGGTCATCGGATCTCCATTATTTTTTTGTCGGTTTCAGGTTCGTACACTTATTCGAAGTTCAGTCGATGTCCCAGTTTGGCTGTCGATCAATATCGCTACTTTGAATGGGGTAGCATCTATATTCATCAACAGGCGTTCCATCTCATCGTATTGAGTGCAGGTCAAATTTCAAACGGATCAAAATGCATACAGCCAACATCAAACGCGTTGTCGTTTAACTGCAGGTGGTGAAACGCTATATTGATCAAATTGAGCGGCCACCATCTACTGGCATCTCGATGCCAGTCAAGAATTGAGCCTCAGCACTTGCTAAAAACACTGCAACATGTGCTACGTCAACTGGGTCGCACATGCGTCCAAGAGGGATCGTGGCAATGAAGCGAGCCCGGTTTTCTGGTGTATCGGGGACACCCATGAAATCCTGAAGGAGTGCAGTAGCCGCCATGACAGGAGAGATGATATTGACGCGAATATTGTCCGGGGCCAATTCAACGGCCATCGATTTTGACATTACGCTTACTGCACCTTTGGAGCTGTTGTACCACGTCAAACCGGGACGCGGCCGGATACCGCCAACCGATCCAATATTGAGTATCACTCCTCCCTTGCGCTGTTTCATAAGGGGAACCACTGCACGTGCCATATGGTAAATCGACTTTACGTTGACCGAAAAAACTCGATCGAACGTCGCTTCATCGACATCAAGCATCGACTGGTTGCGATGTGTAGTGCCCGCGTTGTTGACAACGATGTCGGGAATACCGAAGCGATCAACGCAGTGGCTCACCGCCGCTCCAACCTGTTCTAACTTCGTTACGTCGCAAGCGATAGCGCTCGCATTAGAGCCGAGTTCGACTGCAAGCGCCTGCGCCGCTCCCAGGTTGATATCGACAAGGACGACCTTTGCACCTGCTTTAATGTAGGCTTTGGCAATCGCAGCACCGAAACCACTTGCGGCGCCAGTAACAATGGCAATTTTATTAGATAGTTGTGACATCCTATATTCCTCTTAGTTATAGTATTGAACAATAGTTTTGGTGGTGCTCATTTCTTCAAGCGCGAGCATACCTTTCTCACGCCCATGCCCGCTTTTCTTAACGCCACCGAATGGCAATTCGACTCCGCCGCCCGCGCCGTAACAGTTGATAAAGACCTGCCCACTCTGGATACGCTTGGCTACGCGCGACTGGCGACTGCCGTTCTCGGTCCATATTCCAGCGACGAGACCGAATTCGGTCGCGTTAGCCAGTTCAATCGCATCCTCTTCATCTGAAAACGACATGGCCGAGAGCACCGGACCGAAAACTTCAAGACAGGCCAAATCATGATTACGGGGCACGGAGCCAAAAAGCACAGGCTTGACGAAATAGCCACCTTGGGGCAAATTCGGTGCAAGACTTCCCTCTGCAATCAGCGGCACTCCCGATGCAATCGCATCTGTTACGAACTTGTTGACTCGTCCATACTGCTTTGCATTGATAATCGGACCGCAGTCAAGATCCATTTCTGGCGTACCGACTTTCACCGCTCTGAAGCTCTCCGCAACCATACCGATAAACTTATCATAGATATCTTGTTGAACGAGCAATCGGCTACCTGCGGAACAAGTCTGTCCTGCATTTTGTACAATAGCCTTGACAATAATCGGCAGCGCTTTATCTAGATCGGCATCATTGAAGACGACTTGAGGTGATTTCCCTCCTAGCTCGAGTACGCATGGAACATGATTGCGTGCTGTAGCCTGCTGCACCATGACCCCTACTTCTGGCGATCCTGTAAAGGTGGCGAAATTGATGCCTGGATGCGAAGTTAGCGCTGCACCAGCTTCTGCGCCATAGCCGGTAATAATATTCAGCGCCCCGGGTGGCAATCCGGCTTCCATCGCAAGCTCGCCGAGCTTGAGAGTGGTTAGACACGCATCCTCCGATGGCTTCACTACCGCAGCATTTCCCATCGCCAGCGCAGGGGCGAGAGTGCGACCTAACATCTGGGCTGGGTAATTCCAGGGGATGATGTGCGCTGTCACCCCATGCGGAATGCGAATTACGTTGACGTTGTACCCATTGAGGTACGGAATTGCCTGACCATGTACTTTGTCGGCCGCGCCGCCATAGAATTCAAAGTAGCGTGCTACTGCAATCACATCATTACGCGCCACAGTCATTGGTTTGCCAGTGTCGCGCGCCTCAAGCTGGGCGAACTCTTCAGCATTATCCAGAAGTAGTTGCCCAAGGCGTTGCAATATTCGTCCGCGTTCAGTGGCAGTCATACGCCCCCAAGCGCCATTCAGTGCTCGCTGTGCCGAGGTCACTGCCAGATCAATATCGGCAGCTTGTCCGCGTGCAATTTTTGTAAAGGCCTGTCCATTGCATGGATTAATGATATCGATAGTTTGGCCATCGATAGCATCGACCCATTGACCATCAATTAATAATGTGCTCATTGCCTACTCCAAGATATTTTAATTATTTACACTTAAATTAATGTAATTATCAGCTTTACGTCCTGAAAAGAAACTAGGCCTGCTTGGAAAGCAATCATGCCCCTAGCAGGCTGCTGAAATACCTACCACCACCTTGGCTACCGAAAATCTCGACCGCGTAGAACCGGCTACAAGCGATTTTTTCGATGTCGGCAAGGGGTAAGGCACTATTGATTGTGTCATTTTCCCAACCGTGAACCAGTATTTCAGCAGCCTGCTAAATGATACTGAGCGCTAAGGATGCTCTGCATAACCCCCGCAATGCGCGGGTTATGCAGAGCATCTCTAAAACACAGTTTTCAAAGATTTAAGCTTCTTTCATGAATTCTGGATCGTTGTAATGATAGAGATCATCAAGGTAGGGGACAAAAAAATCATAAAAAGATCTTGAGTCATACTTCGCCGACTCACCCGGTTTTATGCATTCAGGGATAGGCCCGACATTGGCGTCATCATCTGGATAAAAGAAGAAGGTCAACGCATATCGCTTCGTCGGTGGATTTACTACGCGGTGCGGTGTGGCTATAAATCGATCGTTGGACAGGCGGTTGACAACTTGACCGGTATTCACAATCAGCGCATCTTTAACGTAACTGACCTTGAGCCATTCCTTCGATGGGGTCATTACTTGAAGCCCCGGAACTGGAGTCATTGGGAGTAACGTGAGAAAGCTGCCATCAGAATGGGGGGCAAGAGCATATTGCCCTTCTTCCAAATTTTCCTCCGGATGGTAATAAGCACAGCGTTGGTAGTATTCAGGAGTTTTAAACATACTATCAAAATAGTTTGCAGGAAGCTCCAATGCGCGAGCATAAACAGGAACAAGCTTAAGCGAAAGTTGCTCCATCGCCAGTTGATACTTCATCAGAGTTTCGCGAAACTTTGGAAGGCTCTCGGGCCATTGATTCAGGCCACGATGGCGGATGTTAGCTACAACTTTTGGATCATCCTCCGATCTATTGCGCATGAACAACCATGCCGCATTGGTATCTTTTTTTGTGTTGACTGCAATCTTGTCCGCGATTACAGTTGATTTCAATATTGAGGATTTTGGTGGAAGGTAGCCCTGGTGGTGATACCCTACTCGGTGCTTTAGTTTTTCTTCCATTGGTATGGAAAATAACTCCTCGAGTTGCTGAAATGATTCATCAATAAGCTCCTGGGGTATACCATGGTTGGTTATGGCATAAAAGCCAAGACTTTCTTGAATTGCTCTCACATCAACAGCTAACTGCTCAAGCGCACCGGGCACACCGGCAAGATATGGCCCCACATCTAAAAGAGGAAGCTCTTTCCCAAGAGCTATTGTTGCAGCAACTTCAGGGGATACCGATATAGATTGCTCGGTAGTTTTATTTAATAAAGTTTCCATGGAATTTGTCTTTCTAAAAGTCTTAAACCAGCCTAAATTATTTTCGCCTTATTTCCAATAAGCGCATTTTGATTCTGCCTTAGAGGCGAATGCTTCCGCTCCAGGAATCATTTGAATTTGCTTGTAGTAATCCCAAGGATACTTTGATTCTGACGGCTTCTTAATTTCCATTAGCCGCAAATCGTGAATCATGCGACCGTCCTCACGGATATACCCATTTTGGGTATACATATCATTAATTTTGGTTTTTTTCATCTGGGTGATAACCTTTTCCGAGTTATCAGTACCCACTTCTTTAACGGCATTCAGATATTGAAGCGCGGCAGAATAACTAGCCGCTTGCATACTTGTCGGCATTTTTTTCATTTTTTCGTAGAATCGACGCGCCCATTTCCGCGACTCTTCGTTCTGGTCCCAATACCATGCTTCGGTTAGGTTGATGCCATTTGTTAAATTTAAACCTAAGGCGTGTACATCGGTTAGAAAAAGCATCAGACCTGCGATTTTCATTGTTTTTGTTATGCCAAACTCATTTGCTGCTTTAATTGAATTAATAGTATCGCCACCTCCATTTGCCAAACCTAGAACCTGTGCTTTAGATGCTTGCGCCTGCAATAGGAAGGACGAAAAGTCGGACGCTGATAATGGGTGTTTAACACTACCGATTACCTTGCCTCCATTGGCATTGATGACTTGTGTTGTCTCTTTTTCAAGAGACGCTCCAAAAGCATAATCAACGGTTAGAAAATACCAAGACTTACCTCCTTGCCTAGTCATAGCAGCACCCGTACCCCTGGCAAGGGCGACAGTGTCGTAGAGATAATGGATCGTATAAGGTGAACATGCCTCATTGGTTAATTGTGCAGCCACTCCGCCTGTAACAATGGCTAGTTTTTTCTTTTCCGCTGCTACTTTTACAATAGCTAGACTCGTCCCCGAACTTGGCCCGCTTATCACCATATCTACACCTTGTTGGTCGAACCATTCACGCGCCTTGGTGGCAGCATTGTCTGGTTTTCCCAAATGATCAGCTACAACAATTTCAATTTTTTTCCCTTCAAACGTGCCACCAAAATCGGAAATAGCCCACCTCACCGCCTCCGCAAGACCATCGCCGCCCATATCGGCATAAAGGCCTGACATATCGGCCAGAACACCGATTTTGATGACGTTGTCGCTGATTTGAGCGGATGCTGGAATAGCCCCCGCCATCGAAATCGCAGTGAGCATCGCTGGTATCAATTTTTTTGATTTCATGGTCTTCCTTAAAATAAGTTTTCCGAAGAAGATTGTTCGCATGTTGTCTCCTGTATATAACGTTGGTTTACCGGGTAATAGCCTGGTCCAATAGGTCCAGGACGCTTGCCATTTGCTGTGCAAGTGGTCTTTCAAAAAAGCTGAAGTTCTGCCGTGCCAGGACTTCAGCTGTTCGAACTTCGACGAGGCGCCGCAGACGGTAGCGCGCGCGCTGCTGCAGCAGCGCTGTCCGACGCTCGCTCGTCTTCAGCCATGCTTGATGGCGATCAATCTCCGCCGACAGCGCTTCGATCGATTCGGGCTGCGATGCGCAAGCCAGTAGTACGGAGGGAGCCCACGCGCCACGATCCTGGCGATTGATCGATGCAATCCGCTTTACATCCGTCGCCATTTTCCGGGCGCCGGGCAGGTCGGCCTTGCTGACGACGAAAATGTCGGCCATCTCCATGATTCCGGCTTTCATGGCCTGCACCATGTCACCGCTATCGGGCAGCAGAAGCAAAACCAGCGTATCGACCTGGACCCGTGCGACATACTCGACCTGGCCAACGCCGACCGTCTCGAGCATCACTTCCGCAAAGCCGAAGTCATCCATCGCGTCCAGCATTTCGGGCAGGTTGTCCGCCAGGCCGTCGAACGTGGCGCGCGAGCCCAGCGAGCGGATATACAGCTCCGATGTACCTGCGAGTTCGTCCATGCGCAGCCGGTCGCCCAAAATGGCGCCACCGCTTTTCGGGCTGCTTGGATCGACCGCCAGGATGCCGAGGCGGCGATGATCCCGTGCGCGATGCAGCGCGAGATGCCCGAGCAAGGTGCTCTTGCCGGCGCCAGGCGCGCCTGTCATGCCGATCCGGCGGGCGAATACCTCCGGCGGATCGCGCAAAGGACGCGCCATCAATTCTGCCGCGCTCGCATTGGCAAGCTGGGTCAAGGTCTGACCCAACCTGCGGCGATCGAGCAGCGGCCTGTTCATGCAGGCGCCCTCCGAAGGACCACGGAGTGATGTTCGTCGAGCAGCGGCGGCAACCCGTACTGCGGCGAATAGCCTTCGAACCGGATCGGGCTGGCGACCGCGCGCAATGGCAGGCTGCCATCACCCAGCGTGGTCACCATGGCGCGGGACTTTGTGAGGTCGCTCTGCAAGGCATCGCTCAAGGTGCCGACTTCGGCTGCGACGACGCCAAGCGGCGCGAGACGGGCAACCCACTGCGCCGCCGTGGCACCCTGCAGCACTTCTGTAATGCGTGCGATGACCTCGACCCGATGCACGCGGCGGCTGCTCATGGTGGCAAAGACAGGGTCGGCAATCCATTCGGACCGTCCGACTTCGTTGCAGAACTTCTGCCAGAACTTGTCGTGCGTGATGAACAGCGTCAGCCAGCCGTCCGCCGTCGAAAAAATCTGTGCGGGAACGACGTAGGGGTGGGACGAGTTCGGCAAGCGCTCGATCACGTCACCCGTATTCAGTGCCGCGCCCGCCAGATAATTGAGCTGCGAAAGCATCACGTCATACATGGCCACGTCCACCTGCCCCCCTTGGCCCTGTACGATTTTTGCAAGCAACCCGACGACGGCGACCAGTCCCGCTGAATTGTCGACCACCGAATAGCCGGCCTTGGTCGGCGGCGCGGCAGGATCGCCGGTGAGCGCCATGACTCCCGTCATGGCCTGAATCACGTAGTCGTAGGCCGGGCTGTCTGAATACGGGCCTTCCAGCCCGTAGCCCGTTAAAGCAACACAAACGAGGCGCTCATTCCAATGGCGCAAGGCCGCGTAGGTCAAGCCCAGTTTTCGGATCGCAGCGGGGCGAAGATTGGTCACCAGCGCGTGCGAGTCCGTCACGATGCGGCCCAGCGCCTCCTGGCCTTCTCCGCTGGCCAGGTCAATCACCACACTCTTCTTGTTGCGATTGAGGCTGGCGAAGTAAGCGTTGTGCGGCCCTATGAAATGCGGACTGACCGAGCGCCCGATATCGCCTTCAGGCGGCTCGATCTTGATCACCTCGGCACCCATGTCGGCCAGCATCAGGCCGCAGTAGGGGCCTGCCAGCATGTGGCCGACCTCAACGACGCGGATGCCTGCAAGGGGTGCGTTCATGCGAGGCTCTTCGCGAGAATATTCACCACGTCCTCCAGCGGCATGTCGGACGTGAAAACCGCCGCCACGCCCAACTGGCGCAGGTGCGGCTGATCTTCCGCCGGGATCGTGCCGCCGACGAACACCTTGATGTCGTCGGCCCTGAGCTGGCGCAACTGCGCCACGACGTCGCCCACCAGTTCCTTGTGACTGCCCGACAGGATGCTCAAGCCCACCGCATCCACGCCTTCGTCAACCGCCACCTGCGCAATCTGAAGCGGGCTGCGCCGCAGGCCGGTGTAGATGACCTCGGCGCCGGCATTGCGCAGGGCCAAAGCGATGATTTTGGCGCCGATGTCGTGGCCGTCGAGGCCGGGCTTTCCGATGAGTATCCGCTTGCCGGCCAGCGAAGCGTTGGCTTGTAGGGTGTTCATAGATTGACGGGCTCCTTGAATTCGCCCCATTCCTTTTTCAAGCAGGCGACCATTTCGCCCACGGTGGCGTAGGCATGGCAACACTCCACCAGGTAGGGCATGACGTTTTCCCGGTCTTTGACGGCGGCCGCGGCCAGCTTCGACAGCGATGCGTCCACGGCCGCCTGCTGACGTGTATCGAGAACGCGCTGAAATTTTTCAAGCGCGCGTTGCGCGACCGTCGGGTCCAGCTTGAAAACCTCGCCGACCTTGATCTCTTCGTTCAACTTCTTGAAGTGGTTCTGCCCCACGATTACGTTGTCGCCAGAGTCGGTATCGAGTTTTCGCTCCAGCCCCCGTTCGGCAAGACGAAGCTGGATCCACCCGTCTTCGATCGCCGGGATCACCCCGCCATAGGCGTCGATCTCGGCCATTACCTTGGTGATTTGCTCTTCCATCCGGTCGGTATGCTGTTCCAGAAAATAACTGCCGCCCAAGGGGTCGACTGTGCGGGCGATCCCGGATTCATAAGCGATCATCTGCTGTGTCCGCACGGCCAGTTCGGCAGAGAATTCCGTCGGGATCTGGAACGCCTCATCGAACGCGCAGGTAAAGATCGATTGCGCCCCGCCGAACACGGCGGCCATGGTTTCGACAGCGACTCGCGCAACATTGTTGTAAGGTTGCGGCGCCACCAGCGAGGAACCGCCGCAAACTACGCCGAACCGGAAGTGCTGCGCCTTGGGGTCCTGCACGCCGTAACGCTCCTTCATCAGACGCGCCCACATTCGCCGACCGGCGCGGAACTTGGCGATTTCCTCGAAGAAGTCCATATGGACATAAAAGAAGAATGACAGGCGCTTGGCGAACTTCTCCACGTCGCCGCCGCGTGCCCGCAGTTCATCGACATAAGCAAGTCCGTTGGCCAGCGTGTAGGCCATTTCTTCCGCCGCTGTCGCGCCAGCGTCCCGAACGTGGGCGCCAGCGATGCTGATCGGGTTGAAGCGGGGCGAGACGTCGTTCGAATAGAGGATTGAGTCCGCGATCAGCCGCATCGAGGGACGCACAGGAAAAATCCAGGTGCCGCGGGCGACGTACTCCTTCAAGATGTCGTTCTGGATGGTGCCGGTAAGCTTGCTGCGCGGGACATTTTGCTTGTCGGCCACCGCCAGGTACATGGCGTAAATGATGGCCGCCGTGCCGTTGATCGTGAACGAGGTTGAAATTTTCGAGAGGTCGAGTCCCTGAAACAGAATCTCGGCTTCGCTCAGATTGGAAAGCGAGACCCCCACCTTGCCAATTTCAGGCCGCGCCATCGAATGCGTCGGGTCGAAGCCGCACTGCGTCGGCAAGTCCAGCGCCACCGAGAGACCGGTCTGCCCCTTCGCAAGCAAAAATTTGTAGCGCTCGTTGGACTCCTCGGCCGTGCCGAAACCTGAATATTGCCGGATGGTCCAGAGGCGGCCCTGATAGCCGTCGGGAAAAATACCCCGCGTAAAAGGATACTCTCCGGGGGCGCCGATATTGTCCGGATTGACGGCAGAGGCATCGACACTGGTCGGCACCTCGATGCCGCTTCGGTTGACCGGTTTAAGACGCGGCTCCGTGCTTGCCGTTGTTGGGTTGTCGGTGCTGCTCATTTTTTACCCTTGGCTAAAAGCTTTTCAGCCGCGTTCCAGTGGTCTTGGTGGAGCCACGTTGTCACAAGCTTCTGCTGCTCCAAAGCGCGCCGCGCGTCGTAAGACGCCCCCTGGCGCCATGCAGCGGTCTGCGCCTTGATGCCGTGCAATACCGGCTGCGAGCAAGCCAGCATGGGGGTGATGAAAGCCTGGATATCGGTCCCCGCCGGGCCGTCGCTGATCACTGCATCGGCCAGGCCCCAACGCAATGCTTGTTCAGCATCGACCAGCTCGCAACGGCTCATCATCCGCATCGCGCGCGCTGCGCCGACAAGCTGGCACAGGTCCGGTCCACCGCCCCAGGCGGACGTGATGGCCAGTTTGGCCTGGATGAAGCCGATGCGTGCGTGCGAGGCCTGCATCCGCATGTCACACGCCAAAGCCAGTTCCGCGCCCCCGCCGATCGCATCACCGTTGAGATAGGCCAACACCGGTACAGCGCAGTTGCGCACGGTATCGAGCGCCACGCGAGCCGCGTCGGTCATCGCGATCACGGCTGCTTCGTCGCGCACGCTGGCGAGTTCGATGAGGTCGCCGCCAGCCGCAAAGAAACGGTCGCCAGCACCGGTGAGGACGATCACCCGTGTCTCGCGCCTGTTGCTCTCAACCGTTATCGCGTCAGCAATGCCCGAAAGCACGCTGCGGGCAAGCGCGTTGTGCTTTTGCGCCCGATCGATAGTGATCCAGATGACGCCAGGTGCGCGTTCCTCGACCACGATGTCTTTGTTTTTTTGCACGCTTTCATGTCTCCTTGATTGACTTGAGTTGTGATCGTAGGCATCATCAGTTTATGTTGCAAGAACCTAAGTTCTATATTTCGAACAACAGGCGTTGAATCGGGTCATATCTGCGGAACAAAGCCAATTTGTTCAACGGGCTGAAATGCGGTGATCCGCACCTTGGATCAAAGGAAAGAAAACATGTCAGGCGTCATGGTCACCGCGATAGAACGAGTCCTCGATATCTTTGAAGCGTTTCAGACGAGCCAACGCCCGCTATCGCTCACGGACCTGGCCGAAGCTGCCAACATTCCGAAAAGCAGTTGCCACGCCATAGTCACCACGCTGACGGCGCGCGGCTACCTGTATTCGCTAACGCGCCCGCGTTCGCTTTATCCGACCAAGCGGATGCACGACGTTGCGCACGATATTTTGGAACACGACCCCTTCATCGAGCGCGCAACGCCTCTGCTGGAGCGGCTGCGCGACACGTCGCGCGAAACGGTGATACTGGGCAAGCGCCAAGGCGACTCGGTCATCTACCTGCTGGTGATCGAAGGCCAGCATCCCATCAGATATTCCGCCAAACTTGGCGAGTTCAAGCCTTTGTATTCAAGCGCCACCGGCAAGGCGCTGCTGGGCAGCCTGAAGGAACCAGAGCTGCGCAAATGGCTCGAGAAGCGCGAATTGCCTGCCGTCACCTCCGCCACCATGACCGATCATGAAGCGCTTGTCGATGACATTTTGCAAAGCCGGCGAATGGGTTATTTCCTGACACGAGGCGAGAACGTCAGTGACGTCTGGGCCGTGTCGGCATTTCTCACCGTCAACCGGGAGACGCTTGCAGTGGCGATCGCCGGACCCCGCCACCGCATGGAAGGCAACCTGGCAGAATGCGCGCAATTGCTGGTGGCAACCTGCAGCGTCCTGTCGCGTCAGCAAGCGCGGGGATAGTCACATTTTGGCCTGTGCAGCAAAGCCCCATGGGTTTTGCTCTCCCTGCCTGCCCGTCATGCGCCGTACGCCAAGGCTCGTGAACAAAACTCGGCGCGTCTGTGGCCAGCGTGGCCTTGGCCCCTTGCATCAAATCGTCTACCATGAGTCCTTCCTTTATCCATGGATTGGGAGAGATATTCAGGTAAACGGCGACTCTGGGCCAACCTCAACTGGCATAACGACCACCGCTCACATGCAGGGTCTCACCGGTGATATAGCCCCCATACTCCGAGGCCAGATACAGGATGGCGCCTGCAATGTCGTCCGGCGTTCCCACGCGCGTGCGAAAGACTTTCTCAAGCCACGGCAGAAACCGGATCGCCCAGCGGTTGATTGAAGAGTGGTCGACAAACACGCCACGCTCTTGGCAATCATCTCTTCCAACTGGCGATAGCTCAACGGATACGCCGCGTACCAACGCAAGCACACCCCAATCACGTCGATTGGGAAGCGCCTCCCTTTGGTCGCCAGCATCGCGTTTCAAACCTTTTCAGTCAAAACGCTCAGCATAGTCGTACGGTCGGCTTGACCGCCAATGCGACAGAGCCCTCCAACGGGTTCACCGAATGTTTACGCAGCAATCATAAGCGCTGCCTCGTCAATGGCAGCACGCAATTGATGATAGTTTCGGGTCACAGGAAACTTCGGAAACTCGGCGATGACATTCGTGGGTGGGCAGTAGAAAATCCCGACATCAGCTTCCTTCAACATCGTAGTGTCGTTGTAAGAGTCGCCGACAGCGATCGTACGGAAATGGAGGGCTTTGAATGCTGCAACCGCGGCGCGCTTGTGGTCCGGCATGCGCAAGTAATAATTAACTACACGGCCGTCGACATTTACCTCAAGACCGTGACAAAACAACGTTGGCCAAGCCAATTTGCGCATGAAGGGCTGAGCGAATTGGTAGAACGTATCGGACAAAATCACCACCTGAAAGCGCTCACTCAGCCAATCGATAAACCTCTTCGCGCCGGGAAGCGGATTCATGCTTTCGATCACCTTTAGGATATCGGGAAAGCCAAGCTTATGTTGCAGCAGGGTTTCGATACGAAAGCGCATGAGCTTGTCATAGTCTGGCTCGTCACGCGTCGTGATGGATAGATCCGGAATGCCGGAGCAACGTGAAAATTCAATCCAGATCTCAGGTATCAAGACTCCCTCAAGATCGAGGCAAACGATATGCATGAACACTCCAATGTTAGCGCGTAAATCTAGGAGATAGCAACCCGTCTTGGCGGCGGATCGCTTTGTAAACTGCTGCTGTTGACACGAACCTCCATTTGGAGGAGTTTACTAGCGCTTTTGATTCAAAAAATTGTGTTGAATCGGCAATGTTGTGATCTATGCATTCGTCGACATCACCGTCGCTAGTTCCTGCATTGTGGCAACGAGTAGGGGGTGTTGTTGATTTTCCAATAAAGCCACCCCTTTCAATGTTTTTGCTTGGCCCAGTTACCCGGAGCGGGTTAGGAATCCCTTGTTGTCGATCTTCTTTGAAAAAGTCAACCTCTCGATATGGAAATGGCGCTGCTGGCATCCCCGGTAAAGCCTTGCAGGCGCCGCCAGAACCAACGCCACATGACCAAAACGCCATTCCTGAAGCCGCAACAACGGTGACCAGGGCCTGTAGCAGCACCATCGCCAGCGCGTCCGTCGCTATAAAATTGAGCCACTTGCACAATTTTGCGAGCAGGCCATCGGTAGTTGAGTTTTCAAGCTGAACCCAGCTTATGCGGGTGGTTTTAACCGCTTGTGCTTTGGCCGAGCGTTCAAAGCCCTGCATGAGGGCGAGTCCGTCCAATACGCCACTGCTTTTGTAGCGCAATGACCACTGGGCAAATGGTTTTCAGCCAGTTAACTGGCCCATATCTTCCAGCGGATCTTGACACAGCATCAGACGCATCAAGGCATCCACACTGACGGCCAGCACCGCAAACGTGGTGTGACACAAGACTTTGGCGTGCCCCTTGACCCACATACTGCCGCAGCCAAAGCTGTCCTTCAATCGGCTGTTGATGCGCTCGACCACCGTGCGCTGGCCAAAGCGCTTTTTCTCGGCTGCATCAAGCGTCGGCGGGT
>JAZKAP010000015.1:0-295517 GCA_040389085.1 Pseudomonadota bacterium | reverse complement strand
GGCATCTGCGGACCTTACAGGTTGGCAGGTGTTGCACTTCACTTTTGAATCCGCCCCTTTTTTGCACCCGACTACGCCGGAGTGATCGAAGCCATGCGTTTCAACAAGGTCCAGGTGGCCTGGCTTGGGAACAAGGCGGGCATCGAAGCGGTGGACCGCGCCGGTGCCGAGGTGTTCGCGCAGGTGGTCAACAGCGATGGGTCCATCGGTTATCACTCGATGGTGTCGGTTCACAGGGACAGTCCGTACCGATCGATTGACGAGTTGCTCAGGAACGGCAAGTCACTGAACTTCGGCATGGGCGATCCCAATTCGACCTCCGGCTTTCTGGTGCCAAGTTATTACATCTTTGCGCTGAATAAGGTGGATTCCAAAACGGCGTTCAAGAACATCCGCGGCGCCAACCACGAGGCCAACATCATGGCCGTGGCCAACAAGCAGGTCGATGCTGCCGTGCACAGCTCCGATGTGCTTGAGCGCATGCAGGCGCGCGCCCCCGAGGTCGCGGCCAGGCTGCGCGTGATCTGGAAGTCACCGCTGATCGCGGGTGATCCCCTCATGTGGCGCAAGGACCTGGACGGGGAGACCAGGCAGCGTGTCAAACAGTTTCTGCTCAGCTACGGCAAGGGGCCGGACGCGGCCCGCGAGACCGCGATCCTGAACAAGCTGACGCTCAGCGGCTTTCGCGAATCCAGCGATGCCCAACTCATGCCCACACGTCAGCTGGAGTTGTTTCGCGAGAAAACAAAGCTGGAGGCCGACGCGGTGATGAACGCGCAGGACAAGGCCGCCAAGCTCGAGCTGATCAACAGGAAGCTGGCCGAATTGCAGCGCGCCTCGTGATGCCAGACCCCGCGTCACTGATGGCGGCAATTGCTTCACCGGTGACAACAAGCCCCTTTTCTCTTCACTTCATACAAGGAATCACCATGCTCAGAAAACTCATAGGTGGCCTGGCCGCCGCCATTCTGGTGGCCGCTCCGGCGCTGGCCCAGGACATCAAGGAAGTCAATTTCGGCATCATTTCGACCGAATCGTCGCAGAACCTGAAGTCGGACTGGCAGCCGCTGCTGGAAGACATGGCGAAAAAGACCGGCTACAAGGTCAATGCCTTTTTCGCGCCCGACTATGCCGGCATCATCGAAGGCATGCGCTTCGGCAAGGTGCATGTGGCGTGGTTCGGCAACAAGTCGGCCATGGAGGCGGTGGACCGCGCCGGAGGCGAGGTGTTTGCCCAGATGGTCAACGCCGACGGGACCCAGGGGTATTACTCCCACCTGATCGTCCACAAGGACAGCCCGCTCAAGACACTCGACGATGTGCTCAAGAATGCCAGGAACCTGTCGTTTGGCAATGGGGACCCCAATTCGACCTCCGGCTTTCTGGTGCCCAGCTACTACGTTTTTGCGCAGAACAAGATCGACGCAAAAACCGCCTTCAAGGTGTCCCGTGGAGCCAACCATGAGAGCAACGCACTGGCAGTGGCCAACAAACAGGTTGATGTGGCCACCAACAACAGCGAAAATCTGGACAAGATCAAGGAACGTCTGCCCGAGAAGTTCAAGGACATCCGCGTCGTCTGGACCTCACCGCTGATCCCGCTGGACCCTCTGGTCATACGCAAGGACCTGCCAGAGGCCTCCAAGCAGAAGCTCAAGGACTTTTTCTATGCTTACGGCAAAGGAAGCCAGCAGGAAAAAGATGTCCTGATGAAAATCTCCAAGCTCTCGGCCTTCAAGCCCTCCACCAATGCCCAGTTGATCCCCATCCGCCAGCTGGAACTGTTCAAGGAGCGCAACAAGTTCGAGGCCGACGCAAGCCTGCCCGCTGCAGACAAGCAGGCCAAGGTCGCCGAGATTGACCGCAAGCTCGCCGAGCTGAGCAAAAACTGAGGTTGCCAGTGACCACCCCTGTCCATCTTTCAGTGCAGGCGCCTCCTGCGCCGCTGCATGTGCCGCGCGCCAGCCTGCTGGGCCTGATGGCCTGGGGCGTCTTGCTGGCCTTGCTGGCCCTGTCCTGGAAGGGAGCGGACATGCGCCCCCTGGACCTGCTGCGCGATTCGGGCAACATGGCGGAGTACGCCGCCAGCTTTTTCCCGCCCAACTTCAAGCAGTGGTCTTACTATCTGGAAGAGATGGTAATCACGGTGCAGATCGCGCTGTGGGGAACGGCCCTGGCCGTGGTCTGCGCTGTGCCGCTGGCCCTGCTGTCCTCGGCCAATATTGCGCCGGTCTGGGTTCGCCAGCCGATTCGTCGCTTGATGGACGCGGCCCGCGCCATCAACGAGATGGTGTTTGCCATGCTGTTCATCGTGGCCGTGGGCCTGGGCCCTTTTGCCGGCGTGCTGGCGTTGTGGATTCACACCACCGGCATTCTGGCCAAGCTGTTTTCGGAAGCGGTGGAGTCGATTGACCCGCAACCGGTCGAGGGCATACGCGCTACGGGTGCCCATGCGCTGGAGGAGATTATTTATGGCGTGATTCCACAGGTGTTGCCGATGTGGATTTCCTTCACGCTGTACCGCTTTGAGTCGAATGTGCGTTCCGCTTCGGTGGTGGGCATGGTCGGCGCCGGCGGCATCGGTGTCGTGTTGTGGGAGATCATCCGCGGCTTCCAGTATGCCGAGACCTGCGCCGTGATGATCATCATCGTGGTCACCGTCAGTGTGATCGACCTGATCTCGGCGCGTATCCGCAAAGCCCTCGTCTAGGAACTGCCATGGCCCTGAAAGTTGAGGAAATCACGACGCTGTTTCAGACGCGGGGAGCCGCGCAGTACGGCGGTGAGGCGATCAACCAGCTGCAGCATGCGCTGCAATGCGCCCATCTGGCCGAGCGGTCGGGCGCGTCCCCCGAACTGGTTGCGGCTGCGCTGCTGCACGACCTTGGTCATCTGCTCGCCCAGCCGGAACCCCCGAAGGACGCAGGTGTTGATGACCTGCACCAGTTTCTGGCACTGCCGTTTTTGCGCGGTGTCTTCCCGGACGCCGTGCTTGAACCCATTCGCATGCATGTGGACGCCAAGCGGTATCTCTGCCGTGTGGATAGCCAGTACCAGGCCAGCCTGTCACCGGCGTCGCAGCGCAGCCTGACGCTGCAGGGTGGCCCGTTTTCCGGAGAGGACGCTGCGATCTTCATGGCGCAGGCCTTTGCCGCCGATGCGGTGGCGCTGCGGCGCTGGGACGACCAGGCCAAGGACCCTGCGGCGACGACGCCCGATTGGGCCCACTACATCGGTGTTCTCGAGCTGGCCGCCTCTGTCGGCCTGGCTGAACCGGTCAGGTAGTTCGCCAAACGCTGGCCGGCGACGGCCAGTGCTTCATTGTTGACGATCACGCAGTCGGCTGGCATGCCGGCAAAAGTTGCGTTGCGCGCCAGCCGCTCGGCTACCGCCATGTCGCTGTCGCGCCCCCGCTGCGCCAGGCGGATGGCCAGGCGCGCCGGATCGGTGCTGATCTGCACCACCCGCAGACCGGCTGAAGGCGGCAGGCTGTTGACATGGGCGCGTGAGCCGTTGACCACCACGAGGCAGCCGGCCCTGACAGCGTCGGCGTAATGGCTGGCGATGCCGTAGCAGAAACCGTGGGCCTGCCAGTGCCAGCTAAGGCCGCCTGCCTGCAGCAGTCCGGCAAAGACCGGTGCGGTGACCGGATCGTGGTCGGAGCCCGGCTGCACGGGGCGCGTCACCATGCGGCGTGCAAATACGATGTCGGACCGCCCGACCAACGCCTGTCGTGCAGCGTCGATCACGCTGTCCTTGCCGGAACCGGACGGTCCGCAGACAAACACCCAGAGGCCGCTCATGCCCCCAGCCTGACATCCATGACGCGCTGAAACGGCGCGCCCGGGCTCCGTTCGACAAACAGGCAGAGCCGGTCCAGGGCCAGGGGGGCCTGGGTGTTGAGGCGGTCCACGTCCGCAGCGACCGCGTGGCTGACTTGCCGGGCAAGGGGCGCATTGACGGGGCCGGTCAATGTCAGATGCAGGCGAAACTTCTCCATCACATAGGGGTAGCCATACAGGTCCAGCAGCTCGGTTTCGCGGGCGTCCAGAGGGGCTGCGCGGCGGCGGGCAAGCTCTGTCGCCTCGGGAGGGGCGCGCAAGTCGTCGAGCCCGGTCACACAGGCTGCCGCCAACGCCTGCAGGCCCTCCGAATCGGTCTCGGGAACCAGGGCCACGAAGTTGCCCAGCGCGGCGGCACGCAGCGGTCCCAGCGCCACTGGCGCCAGCGTCTGGGCCAGGCGACCCAGGCGTGCCACCAGATCGGATTCATCGTGGGCGGCTGACAGCCTGAAGGGCGCTTTCAAGGTGGCGTGGAAGCCGTAACGCCGCGGCTCTGCGGTGATGGCGGCAAACTCCGCCGGTGGCAAACCTTCCAGCAAGGGCTGGAGCAGCGCCGTGTTGTCGTGTTCGTTGCGGCCCAGCCAGTGCGCGCCAAACGCCCACCACGGCGAGTGCCTGTCCGGCGCAAAATAAATGGCATAACGTGCGCTCATGTGCCGCCTCCCGTTTCGTGTCCGGCGTTGACCACCAGCTGGACCCGGTCGCCGGAAAACACGGTTTCCCCGTACTTGATCGGCAGGCCGGCCATGTCGACGTCCAGGCATTCGACACACAGCACTGGCCGCGTCAGCGGCTGCTTCAGCAGTCGCGCGGTTTCAGCGGACGGCATCTGGGTGGTGACGCGGCTTTCGGCGCGCACGTAGTCTTCCACACCAAAGTGCCTGAGGATGTCGGTGGTGCAGGTGCCGCGGCCAAGCATGTCGAGCAGGCCGGCGAATCGCCCGGCGGGGTAGTAGGCGGTGGCCAATGCGATTGGCTGCTCGTTGGCCTCGTCGAGCATTTCAACCATCAGCACCTTGCCGCCCTTGCCCAGCCGGAGTTCATGCGCCGCACGTTCGGGCGCGGGCATCTGCCGGGCGGTGAGCAGCTGTTTGCTCGGCAACAGTCCCTGGCGCTGGAGGTTTTCGCTGAAGCGCGTGCGGCGCGACAACACGTAGTCGAGCAGTTCGTGCTGGACGAAGGTGCCGCGGCCCGGTTCGATCCGCACCAGACCATCACCCTGCAGGGCGGCGACCGCCTGGCGCAGCGTGTGGCGGTTCACGCCAAAACGTGTGGAGAGCTCGTTTTCACTGGGCAGACGCCCGGTTGCCGTGAAGGCCCGGTCACGGATTTCGGTGCCCAGCGTGTCGGCAATCTGCTTCCACACAGCCACACCGCTGCGCCGGCCGGGCGCACTGGAAAGAGGTCGTTCGCTTGTCATCATTTGGTCATGTTGTCCGGTTGAACTAGGGTCTTCCTGCAGCCCCTGTGGTTGTTTGCAGTGACAAACCCAACTCTAGTGACTGATTTAGACATCTGTATGACAAACGAGTCGATAAACCCAAACCATGAAGCCCGCAGGCGCTGGCTGGCCGTGCTGGCACGCGCCACCCGGCCCGAACTTGAAAAGGCGTGGGCTCTCCTGGGCGCCCTGCCGCCGCTGGCGCATGTCCGGCCTGCCGAATCGGGCATGGTCATGCTGCGCGGCCGGGTCGGGGGGACCGGCGACGCCTTCAACCTCGGGGAGGCCAGTGTGACGCGTTGTGCCCTGCGCGTCGGCGCGGGTGCGCTGGGCGTGGGTTACGCACTGGGACGTGACCGCCGCAAGGCCGAACTGATTGCCGTGCTTGATGCGCTGCTGCAGGACCCTGCACGCCACGCGGACCTCATGCGCGAGGTGGTCGAGCCGCTGGCCAGGCAACAGGCCGCGCAGCGGGATGCGACCAGTCGCGCGGCGGCCGCGTCGAAAGTTGAATTTTTCACGTTTGTGCGGGGCCAGGCATGACGCAGAACCAGCCACTGAGTGCCGGCTTCGCCGATCCGGTGCATGACGCACAAACCGCTTTTCGCCGTGTGCTCGATGCCCTGTCGAGGCCCGGTCGGCGCTTCGTTCTCGGCAGTACGGTCCCGGGTCTGGCCCTGGGCCCGGCGATGGCGCATCTGCTGCTCGCACTGACTGACGACGACACCCCGGTATGGTGGCAGCGCGATGAGGGCGCCGCTCCGGACTGGCTGCGTTTTCACACCGGGGCGGGCCGGGCGGCCGCGCCGCAAGAGGCGGCGTTTGCCGTGCTCGTTGATGCGGGGGGCATGCCGCCGCTGGACAGCTTTGCGCCAGGCACGGCGCAGGCGCCCGAACGTTCGGCCACCTTGTTGGTGGAAGTGCCCTCGCTGGATGAAGGCCCGGCCGTCGAGTGGCGTGGTCCCGGCATTCAGGACATGCAGACGGTGCGTATTGCCGGCCTGCCCGACCACTTCTGGACGCAGTGGCAAGCCAACCACGCCGCGTTTCCACAAGGGGTGGACATTGTTTTTACCTGCGCAGACCTGGCGCTGGGGCTGCCGCGCACGACCCGCGTTCGGCGTCTGGAAGGAATCTGACATGTATGTAGCCGTCAAGGGCGGAACCGCCGCCATCGAGAACTCCTGGCAACTGCTCGCCGTGCAGCGCCGCGGTGATCCCTCGCTGCCGGAACTGTCGGTGGACCAGATCCGCACGCAGCTGTCGCTGGCGGTGGATCGCGTCATGTCCGAGGGCTCGCTGTACGACCCCGAACTGGCCGCCCTGGCGATCAAGCAGGCCAGTGGCGACCTGATCGAGGCGATTTTCCTGCTGCGTGCCTACCGCACCACGCTGCCGCGTTTTGGCTACAGCCTGCCGCTGGACACCGCCCGGATGAACCTGACACGCCGTGTCTCTGCCACGTTCAAGGATGTGCCCGGTGGCCAGGTGCTCGGTGCCACCTATGACTACACCCAGCGCCTGCTCGACTTTGCCTTGCTGGCAGAAGGCGGCGGTGACGAGGCGCCGCCGGCACCCCAGAGCGTGGCGCAGGCCTTGCCGGCCAGCATGCCGCGTGTCAATGAATTGATGGCGCGTGAAGGCCTGATGGAGACACCGCGCCCCGTCGCAGACAGCGAGCCGGGCGACCTGACGCGTGAGCCACTGATGTTTCCGGCCGACCGGCCGCTGCGCCTGCAGGCCCTGGCGCGTGGCGACGAAGGCTGGTTGCTGGGCCTGGGCTATTCCACCCAGCGCGGTTATGCCAATGCCCATCCGTTTGCCGGTGAAATCCGGCGCGGCGCCGTGTCGGTGGAAATTCTGGCAGATGAGCTGGGCTTCGCGATTGATATCGGCGAGGTGGAAGTCACCGAGTGCCAGATGATCAACCAGTTTGCCGGCAACCGCGAGGTGCCGCCGCAGTTCACCCAGGGCTACGGCCTGGCGTTTGGCGGGGCCGAGCGCAAGAGCATGGCGATGGCGCTGGTCGATCGCGCGCTGCGTGCGCGCGAACTGGGCGAGCTGGCCGTGGCGCCGGCACAGGACGAGGAGTTCGTGCTGTCCCATGCCGACAGCCTGGAGGCCTCCGGCTTTGTGCAGCACCTGAAGCTGCCGCATTACGTGGACTTCCAGTCCGAGCTGGAACTGGTGCGCCGGCTGCGTGCCGCCCATGCGCAGGAAGGGCAGGATGAAAAACGCGCGGACCAGGGCCGTGGAGCGCCCACCCCCCACACCGAACCGGCGATACAGAAAGCAGCATGATGGACGAGCATTACAACTTCGGATTTCTTGACGAGCGGACCAAAAAGATGATCCGCCGCGCCATGCTCAAGGCGGTCGCCATTCCCGGCTACCAGGTGCCTTTCGGCTCGCGTGAAATGCCGTTCGCCTACGGTTGGGGCACGGGCGGCGTGCAGGTCACGGCCAGCATTATCGGCCGCGATGATGTGCTCAAGGTCATTGACCAGGGTGCGGACGACACGACCAATGCGGTCAACATCCGCCGATTTTTTGCGCGCACCACCGGCGTGCCGACCACGGAGAAAACCGCCGAGGCCACCATCATCCAGACGCGGCACCGCATCCCGGAAACCGCCTTGAGCGAAGCGCAAACCATTGTTTACCAGGTGCCCATGCCGGAGCCGCTGTTCCGGCTGGAGCCGCGCCGCCTTGAAACCATCACCATGCACGCGCTGGGGGAATACGGCCTGATGAACGTCAAGCTCTACGAGGACATTGCCCAGCTCGGCGCCATTTCCAAAACCTACGACTATCCGGTGCTGGTCAATGAGCGCTACCTGACCTCGCCGTCGCCGATACCGAAGTTCGACAACCCCAAGATGCACATGAACCCGGCGCTGCAGCTGTTCGGGGCTGGCCGGGAAAAACGCATTTACGCCATCCCCCCCTACACCGCTGTGCGCAGCCTGGATTTTGAGGACCACCCGTTTGAGGTGCAGCGCTGGGAGCATGCCTGCGCCCTGTGTGGCGCGGCGGAAAGTTTTCTCGACGAAATGATTGTGGACGATGAAGGCAGCCGCCTGTTTGTCTGTTCGGACAGTGACTTCTGCAGTGGGCGCCGCGAGGCCGGGCATGTGGGCACGCAGCAGGCCGTGCAGATGCCGGACGCGCTGGCGCGCGCAGCGGTGGAGGGCGCGCGATGAGCAGCGATCTTCTCCTGTCCGTACGCAACGCCGGCAAGCAGTTCATGCAGGGCCAGCGTCTGCGCTGGGCTTGCCGCGGTGTGAGTTTTGACCTCTACCCCGGCGAGGTGCTGGCCGTCGTCGGTGAATCCGGCTCCGGCAAGTCCACGCTGCTGCGCCTGCTGGCGTCGCGCCTGGCGTGCGACGAAGGTTCGGTGTTATACGACCTGCGGGAGGAGGCCGGCAACGGCGTCGCCGCATCACGCGGCGCGTCCGGGCTGGTGGATCTGGCCGGATTGTCCGAAGCGCGGCTGCGCTGGCTGGCCCGCACCGACTGGGGTTTTGTCGAACAGCACGCACGCGACGGACTGCGCATGAATGTGTCGGGCGGCGCCAACATCGGCGAACGCATGATGGCTCTGGGCGCGCGCAACTACGGCAAGCTGCGCGGCGAGGCCCTGAGCTGGATGGAACGTGTCGAACTCGATGTGGACCGCATCGACGACCTGCCCGGTACCTACTCGGGCGGCATGCAGCAGCGCCTGCAGATTGCCCGCAACCTGGTGACCCATCCGCGCCTGGTCTTCATGGACGAGCCGACCACCGGGCTGGATGTCTCGGTGCAGGCGCGGCTGCTCGATCTGCTGCGCGAGCTGGTCGACCAGCTCCATCTGGCGGCCGTGATTGTCACACACGACCTCGCAGTGGCGCGCCTGCTGGCGCACCGCATGCTGGTCATGAAAGACGGCTGCGTGGTCGAGCAGGGCCTGACCGACCGCGTGCTTGACGACCCGCAGCATCCCTACACCCAGCTGCTGGTGTCTTCCGTTCTCACCCCCTGATTCGCCACTTGATTCGCCACCTGAACATCACCATGACTTCTGTCCTTGAAACCAGCGAGCTCTCCAAGACCTTCACCCTGCACGCGCGAGGCGGCCTGGCGCTGCCTGTTTTTTCCGGCATCAGCCTGAGCGTCAGCCCCGGCGAGTGCCTGGCCTTGACCGGCCATTCCGGCAGCGGAAAAAGTTCGCTGCTGCGCTGCCTGTACGGCAATTACGCTGCCAGCAGCGGGGAAGTGCGCATCCGCCACCAGGACCAGTGGCTCAGCCTGTCCGCGGCAGCGCCGCGCGAGGTGCTGGATGTGCGGCGCCGCACGCTCGGTTATGTCTCGCAGTTCCTGCGCGTGATTCCGCGCGTCTCGACGCTGGACATCGTGGCCGAACCGCTGCGCCGCCTCGGTGTGGCCGCCGACGAGGCGCGCGCCCAGGCCGCGCAGTGGCTGGCGCGCCTGAACCTGCACGAGCGCCTGTGGCACTTGCCGCCCGCGACGTTTTCCGGCGGTGAGCAGCAGCGCGTGAACATCGCGCATGGCCTGATTGCCAACCACCCCGTGCTGCTGCTCGACGAGCCGACCGCCTCGCTCGATGCCGACAACCGCCGCGTCGTGGTGGAGCTGATTCATGCGGCACGTGCACGCGGGGCCGCCGTCGTCGGCATTTTTCACGACGACGAAGTGCGCGAAGCGGTGGCCAGCCGCTGCCTGGATGTCGAACACTATCGAAAATCAAACTGAACCGGAAGATCCCCATGAAGCAGAAAATCATCAGGAACGCAAGAATTGTCACGGCGGACGAAGAGTTCACCGGCTGTCTGGTGGTCGAGGGCGGCCTCATCCGCTCCATTGAGCGCGGCGACACCTCGGTCACCGGCGCGGAGGACTGGGCCGGTGACTGGCTGCTGCCCGGTCTGGTCGAGCTGCACACCGACAATCTCGAAAAACACCTGGTGCCGCGCCCCGGCGTGTTGTGGAACGCCCATTCCGCCACGGTCATGCACGACGCGCTCTGCGCGGCTGCCGGCATCATCACGGTGCTCGATTCGGTCGTCATCGGCGACATGGACCAGGGCGGCACACGCAGCCAGACCCAGCATGTGTCGATCGAGGCCCTGCATGAGTGCCGCGCCGAAGGGCTGCTGCGGGTCGAGCACCTGCTGCACCTGCGCTGTGAGGTCTCGGCCCCCGATATCGTGGAGGTGTTCGAGCACTATGCCGACGACTCCCTGCTCGAACTGGTCAGCGTGATGGACCACACGCCGGGCCAACGCCAATGGCGCGACCTGAGCAAGTACCGGCGCTATGCCGAGCGTTACGGCAGCTTCAACGACGCGGAATATGAAACCCTGGTGCAGGAGCGCCGGGTGCACCAGGAACGTTTTGCCATTCCCAACCGCGCGGCCGTCATTGCCGGCAGCCGCGCCCGGGCCCTGCCGGTGGCGAGCCACGATGACACGGAAGTGGCGCATGTCGAGCAGGCCAGCCAGGAAGGTATTGCCATCTCGGAATTTCCGACCACCGTGGCGGCTGCCCGGGCGGCCCGGGAGGCGGGCATGGGCATCGTCATGGGCGGCCCCAACCTGGTCAAGGGGGGGTCGCATTCGGGCAATGTGTCGGCGGCCGAACTGGCGCAGCTCGACCTGCTCGACATTTTTTCGTCGGACTACGTGCCCGCCAGCCTGCTGCAGTCGGCCTTTCTGCTGCGCGATACGGCCGGCTGGAGCCTGCCCAAGGCGGTCAACACCGTCACGCGCAACCCGGCCCGTGCGATTGGCCTGACGGACCGCGGTGAGCTGGCCCCCGGCCTGCGCGCCGACCTGATCCGGGTCCGGATGAGCGGTGACATGCCCATTGTGCGAGCGGCCTGGCACCAGGGCGTGCGCGCATTCTGAGCCGGCCGGCGCAGGGGCCTGCTGCCCGTCACGGGTGTGTCATCCAGGCACCTACAAACGATAGAGTTGTCGGCTGACTTCCCTGAATTTTTCGCCTCTCCTAAAGTTCAGCCATTGCTTCACCCGTTCATGTTCGTGCCGCCGTATGTACAAGGAGTTGCCATGCAAGTCGACGCCCCCAGCGCCAATCCCTTCATGTTGATGATGACGCCCCAGAAGGTGCTGGAGGCGGTGAAGAAGTCCGACGCCCTGCGCCGGCTGCAGCACCAGGTGTTTCACCCGCTGGACAGCCGCCCCGCCTTGCAGGGTGACGCGGACATCGCCGCGTTTGATGCAGCCATCGAGAGCGCCAGCCTGGTTCTTCCCGAAGAGGAGAGCGCGCCGCCGGCGTGACTGCCGGGTTGTTCAGGGCGCACGCGCCGGCTCTTTCACCGGCTCGCGCATCGTGACAAACTCCTCCGCCGCCGTCGGGTGGATGCCGATGGTGCTGTCGAAAATGGCTTTGGTTGCACCGGCCTTCATCGCCACGGCAAACCCCTGAACCACCTCACCCGCGTCGGCCCCCACCATGTGCAGGCCGACCACGCGGTCCGAGGCGTCATCAACCACCAGCTTCATCAGCGTGCGTTCGGTGCTGCCGCTCAGGGTGTGTTTGAGGGCCTTGAACTCGCTGCGGTAAATGCTGACCTTGCCGAACTCCTTGCGCGCATCGGCTTCCGAATAACCCACGGTGCCAATGTTCGGGTGGGTGAACACCGCGGTCGGGATGAAGTCGTAACTCATGTGGCGCGGCTTCTTGCCGGCCGCGGCGCCAAACAGGTGGTCGACCACCACCATGGCCTCGCCCAGCGCCACCGGGGTCAGCTGGATGCGTGCAGTCACGTCGCCCAGGGCGTAGATCGACGGCACCGAGGTCTGGTAGTGGGCATTGACCTCGATCGCCCCCTGGTGGTTGAGCGGCACGCCCGCGTTTTCCAGACCCAGGCCGGCCACATTGGGCAGACGGCCCGTCGCGTACAACACGGCGTCCACCGTGGTGCTGCTGCCGTCCTGCAGTTGCACGTGCAGCCCATCGGCCGCCTGGCTGATGGCTGCCACATCAGCGTGTAGCCGCAAGTCCACGCCGGTCTTGACCATCTCTGCGGCCACGAAGGCCCGCACTTCCGCGTCGAAGCCGCGCAACACCTGGGCGCCGCGGTAGAGCTGGGTGACTTTCGCACCCAGGCCGTTGAAGATGGAGGCAAATTCGCAGGCGATGTAGCCGCCGCCCACCACCAGCAGTCGCGCCGGGAAAGGAGCGATGTCGAAAATCTGATCCGAGGTGATGACCAGCTCGCGGCCCTTCACCTCAGGCAGGCTGGGCCGGCCGCCGGTGGCGATCAGGATGTGTTTGGCGGTGTAGCGGCTGCCTTCCACCTCGACCGTGTGGGCGTCGGCCAGGGTGGCCCAGCCCTCAATGATCTGGACGCCCGAGCCCTGGAGCAGCTGGATGTACACGCCGTTGAGGCGCGATATTTCCAGTGCCCGGTTGGTCTTGAGCCGCTCCCAGTTAAACACCGGCGCCTCGCCGGTCCAGCCGAAGCCGCGCGATTCTTCAAAGGCTTCTGCATAGTGCGCTGCGTAGCTGTAGAGCTTTTTGGGGATGCAGCCGACGTTGACGCAGGTGCCGCCCATGGCGGCCACCTCGGCCAGCGCCACACGTGCGCCGCGCTGCGCGGCCATGCGTGCGGCGCGCACGCCGCCGCTGCCGCCGCCGATGACAAACAGGTCAAAGTCAAAATTTTTCATGGGTCGTCTTCTGTGGTCTTGCCGGAAAGGACTCAAGCATGCCTGCAGCGCCTTGAGCCTGCAAGGGAGGGGGCTTTTGATATAAAAATGATAGCAGCTTGCGTAATACCTGCCTGGACTGCAGGCTGATTGAATGCTTGATCTTCAGATCCATGGCCGGCGCTCAGGTTTGAAACTCCCGGAGTTCGTGCCTGATCCATTCGATGAAGACCCGTGTGCGCATGGGCAGCAGCCGGGCATGCGGGTAGACGACGCTGATGGGTCGGACCGGCGGCTCGAACGCTTCCAGAACGGTGCGCAGCTGCTTGGTTTTCAGATAAGGAGCCACCTGGTAGGAAAAAAAGCTGCCCAGGCCGACGCCTGCGACACAGGCCTGCACCGCCGGGGCATTCTGGTTGAACTCCAGGTTGCCACTGACGGCCAGCCGCAGCGGCCGGCCGTGGTCGTTGAAGGGCCCCCAGGTCGGGGCGTGGTCGGTGACACGCACGCAGTTGGCCTTGAGCAGGTCCCGGGGATGCCCGGGTGCGCCATGACGCCGCAGCCAGGCCGGACTGGCCACCACCACGCGCCGGATGTGTCCCACCGGCTGGGCGACCAGGCTGGAGTCGTTGAGGGCGCCAATGCGGATGCCGACATCCATGCCTTCCTCGAGAAGGTTGACCACGCGGTCCGCCAGCACCACGCTGCAGCGCATTTTTTCGTGTTTTTGCACAAAGCGGGTCACGGCAGGCGCCACATGCATCTGGCCGAACAGCATGGGTGCGGTGATGGTGAGGTGGCCTGCCGGCTCGGCCGCGTCGGCCGACAGGGCAGCTTCTGCGTCGCCGAGTGCCGCGAGGATCTGACGGCAGCTGTCCAGGTGGCGCCGGCCTTCGTCGGTCAGCGAGATGCGCCGCGTGGTCCGGTTGAACAGCCGCACGCCGAGCTGTGCCTCGAAAGCGGCGAGCGTGCGGACCATGGCGGGCAGGGAGGACGCCATGACCCGCGCTGCGGCCGTGAGGCTGCCTTCCTCGGCAATGTGAATAAAGGCCTGCATGGCCCGGAGCTTGTCCATGTTCGGGATGCTAATCCATATTCATCCGTTTATCGGAGGAGTCAAATGCATCTGACCCCATTTATTCAGGATATTGAATCAAACAGAATCCGGGCTTTCCCGCCAACTTGCACAACTTGCAGAAAGACTTCGCATGACTTCAACGCCTGTTTCCACGCCACGCCCCAGCCACAAAGCGCCCCCCGCACAGCCGATCAAGCTGTACCGGTCCGTCATTTCCGGCCACTCGCACCGGGTGGAGTTGTTTCTTTCGCTGCTGGGCCTGCCTTTCGAATGCGTGGACATCGACCTGGCGACCAAAGGACACAAGACGTCGGATTTTCTCGCGATGAATGCCTTCGGCCAGGTGCCGGTGATCCGGGACGGCGACATCACGCTGGCCGATTCGAACGCCATCCTGGTGTACCTCGCCGGGCGTTATGCGGACGATGCCGCCACCTGGATGCCCCGTGAGCCGCTGGCGGCCGCCGGTGTGCAGCGCTGGCTGTCGGTGGCTGCGGGCCAGCTCGCTTTCGGGCCGTCGGCCGCGCGTGTGGCCGAACTGTTCAAGCGGCCGGCCAATACTGAAGCGATTGAGCGTGCCCACGCCCTGTTCGCGGTGATGGAGCAACATCTGGGCCGGTCCGCCTTTCTGGCCGGTAGCGCACCGACCCTGGCTGACATCGCCAACTACAGCTATGTGGCGCGCGCGCCCGAAGGCCGGGTCTCGCTGGAGCCCTACCCGAATCTGCGCGCCTGGCTGGCCCGTATCGAGGCCTTGCCTGGTTTTGTGCCTATGGTCAAAACCCCGATCGGGCTGGCGGCATGAGCCGCCGGGCCGTTCCCAGGGCGAACACCGCAGCGCATGGTGCGCAGGTGAGCGCATGACCGCTCCCACGTTTCACGAGGGCGAACGTGCGGTGCAGGCGCGTGTGGGCGTGCAGGAACGCCTTGCCGAGCTCGGTCCGCGCGTGATCCGCGACTTCATGCCGGACCAGCACCGCGCATTTTTCGAGCAGCTGCCTTTTGTGATCGCCGGCACCGTGGATGCGCGCGGCCAGCCCTGGGCTTCGGTGCTGGCGCAGCCGCCGGGCTTCATGCACTCGCCCCACCCGCGTCAGCTGGACGTCAGCGCGCGGCCGCTGCCCGGTGATCCGCTGGTCGCCAACCTGGCAGAAGGCGCAGCCATCGGCCTGCTGGGGCTGGAACCGCACACACGGCGGCGCAACCGCATGAACGGCGTGGTGCGCCATGCAGGCGTTTCAGGGTTTTCGGTGGAACTCAGCCAGAGTTTCGGCAACTGCCCCAAGTACATCCAGGCGCGCGAGCCGGTGTATCTCGAAGACCGCGCCGCTGCCGCGCCAGTGGTGCACGAGCTTTCGCAACTCGACGCCGCGGCGCGCCGCATCATCACCAGCGCCGACACGTTTTTTATCGCCACCGCCTACGCCGGTGACAGCGTGCAGGCGGGCCGCGCCGCGGGCGTGGACGTGTCGCACCGCGGTGGCAAGCCCGGCTTTGTGCGCCTGGGTGAGGGCGGCGTGCTGACGGTGCCCGACTTCACTGGCAACTTTTTCTTCAACACGCTGGGCAATATCGCGGTGAACCCGCGCGCCGGGCTGCTGTTCATTGATTTCGACAAGGGCGACCTGCTTTACCTGGCCGTCAAGGCCGGCATCCTCTGGGATGGCCCCGAGTTGTCATCCTTTGCCGGTGCGCAGCGATTGATGCGTTTCGAGGTGCAGTCGATACGCCTGGTGGAATCGTCCTTGCCCCTGCGCTGGAGCAAGGCGGAGTTGTCTCCCGTGCTCGAGGGTACGGGCGCCTGGGACCGACCCGCTCGTTGAACAGCCTCAGCCGATGGCTTCCAGCGCGAGTTCGCGCTCCAGCCAGGCGCGGAATTTTTGCACTGCCGGCCGTTCCGCACTGTAGGCCGACGTGACGATGTGGTAGCCCAGGCCGGCCACCGTCTGTCCGGGCAGGACCACGTTCAATTGGCCGTTGCCCAGCATCGGCAGCACCAGCGGTGTGCGACCGATGGCGACCCCGGCGCCCTGCACGGCGGCGGTCAGCACGTGCTCGTACTGCGAAAAATACAGGCAAGGCTGCCGGGCCGACTGCGGCAGGCCCAGGCGCTCGTACCAGGCCGTCCAGGACATCCACGAAAAGCGCATGGCCGGGTCGTGGTACACCAGCAGCGGCGTGTCCAGGATGTCGGTGGCCGAGTGGATGCGCGCCGCGACGGCCGGCGCCGCGACCAGCAGCGCTTGCTCCTGCAACAGGGGCGGCGGGCCTTCGCCGGCGGGCAACACAGGCCTCAGCCGCACGGCCAGGTCCATGCCTTCGCGCTCCAGGTTCACCCGGGCTTCCGAAGCGTCGACGCGCACGTCAATGGCGGGCTCCAGCACCTGGAATTTCGCGAGTTTGGGCGCCAGCCACAGCGCGGCGAATGAGGGCGTTGTGGTAACCGCCACCGACGCCCGGTCGACCGCCAGCAGGCGGTCCACGGCAGAGGCCAGTTGCGCCAGCGCCGCACGGGCCGCCTCATAAAGCTCGCGGCCCTGCGGCGTGAGGCTCAGCCCCTTGCCGCCGCGCAGGAACAGCGCTTTGCCCAGCGCGTCTTCCAGGGTTTTGATCTGCTTGCTGACCGCCGACTGCGTGATGCACAGCTCCTCGGCCGCTGCCGTGAAGCTCAGGTGGCGTGCCGCCGATTCAAAGCCGCGTATCGCGTCCAGCGACATGGCGCGCAGCGCATGGGAAGAAGAAGGACTCAGCATGGCATGAATGACAGGAATACCCCGGATGACAAACCATCCGGCCGCGCGGGCCGGGACGAGGGAAGAATCAAACCACACTTTCCAAGGAGGCTGCCATGCTTATTTCGCAAACCCCGTTGACGCTCGGGTCCATCCCGAAACCCCTGCGCCTGCGGCGCGGCCAGGTCCTGACCTGCACCGGGGGTTGCCTCTGGATCACCAGCGATGCGCTGGCCGGACGCCGCGACAGTGACATCGTGCTCGAGAGCGGCCAGTCCTTTGTCACGCCGCAAGCCGCAACCTACTTTGTGGGCGCACCGCGCGGTTGGGGCGTCCTGTCATTTTTATCCCTCCCCACCCCTGCCCGAAACCCACTGGAGACAACATGCTGATAGAAACCGGACGCCATGGCCAACAGGTGGTGCTCACCCTCAACCGCCCCGACAAACTCAATGCGCTGAGTTATGAACTGATCGACGAACTCATGGACAGACTCAACGCTTTGGAGCGCGACGACAGCGTGCGCTGTCTTGTGCTGACGGGGCAGGGCGAGAAGGCCTTCAGCGCAGGGGCCGACATCGCGGGCTTTGCGCCCGATGTCGCCGCATCGCCCGAGGCGGCCTGGCGCAACTTCGTCATGCGGGGCCAGGCCCTGACGCGGCGCCTCGAGAACTACCCCAAGCCCATCATCGCAGCCGTCAACGGCATCGCCTTCGGCGGAGGCTGCGAAATCATGGAGGCCTGCAGCCTGGCGATCGCGGCCGGCCATGCGCGCTTCGCCAAACCCGAAATCCGGCTTGGTTTTCCGCCACCCTTTGGCGGCACGCAGCGCCTGCCACGCCACATCGGCCGCAAGCGCGCCAACGAGATGATCCTGACCGGCGACGCCATCAGCGCCGAGGAAGCCCTGTTGCTCGGCCTCGTCAACCACGTGGTGCCGGCGCATGAACTGCTGCCGGCCTGCCTGCAGATGGCAGACCGCATTGCCGAAAGCTCCGCCGTGGCCGTGACGGCCTCGCTGCGCGCCGTGACGCGCGGGCTCAATGTGTCCATCGACGAGGGCCTGGCCATCGAGGCGGCGCAGTTCATGATTGCGGTGGCTTCGCAGGATGCGCGCGAGGGCACGGCCGCCTTCGTTGAAAAGCGCCGGCCGGTGTTCTGCCACCACTGAAGCGCTGTTTCAGGCACCAGGCCGGTGACCGGCGATGACTTGCCCCGGGGCTTGTGTTTTACCGCAGGGCGGTGGCGCGTGTGTGGCCATAGTGGCGCGTCAGCTCGATGCTGGCCACACAGACGGCCAGCCACGCTGTCCCCGAGGCAAAGCCCGCCAACACATCGGTGGCGAAATGCACCTGCAGAAAAACCCGGCTGCAACCGACCGAAAACGCCAGGGTGACAGCCAGCAGCACCAGCGGCAGGCTCGCGCGCCGCGCCATGGCCGGCGGCAGGCTGTGGATCAGCACATAGGCCAGCATGCCGTAGACCACCACCGAGCCGGAGCTGTGCCCGCTCGGGAAACTCCAGCCGTCCGCGTGCACCAGGGCGCTGTCGTGTACGGGCCGGGTTCTTTCAAACAGCGCCTTGAGCGTGGTGTTGAGCAAGGCGTTGCCGCTGGTGGCCAGCACCCAGCCCAGGGCCAGCCAGCGCCGGCCGCGCAGCAGCAGTACCGCCATCACCCCCACACCCCACGCCGCCAGGGTGGTGGTGTCGCCGAGCCGGGTGATCCACGCGAAGAGCTGCAGGGCCCACCCGGCGGTGCTGGCGTGAAGCGCGTCTGAAAACAGCTGGTCGAGCTGGCCGGCGCGTGGGCCATCACCGAGTGCCTCGGCAATTTCAGCAAAGATGGCCGCTGCGCCCACCAGCACGGCAAACCCCGATGCCAGCCGGATCAGCAGGAAGGCACCGGCCGGCAGCGTGCTGGTCTTGCCCCGCACCGCGTAGCGCTGCGCCAGCCACCACAGCAGGGTGGCGGTGGGCAGCAGCAAGGCCAGCAGCGCAAAAAAGAGCGTCAGGCCCAGGTGGCCCAGGGCCTGGACCACGGCGGCAGAAGGATCAGCAAAAGGCATGGTGGGTGGGAGGGGGACGGCAGGTCAGGGGAAAAGGGCGTTCCGGCAAGCTTACGCTGTGCGGGCGTCTGCGGCCCCTGTCGGCGGCACCGACGCTGGCAGACCTGGAAGACGCTATCAATAAAGTAGCTAATGGCGCACGTTTCATAAGGGCCGAAGCCTGTTTTCATTCATATTTTGAACGCCCCGGGCGGTGGCGGCGCCTGCGCCTGCGAGGGGCTCTCAAGGTGCGCCAGAGGGCTGGAAAAGCCCCAGCGCCGATAATCGGGGAATGACTTCTTCCCTCCCGACTTCCGGCGCAGCAAGCACTGACTTCAGCACGCTGCCGCTGAACCCTGCGATGCAGGCCAATCTGAAAACCCTCGGCTACCTGGCCATGACGCCCATCCAGGCGGCCAGCCTGCCGCTGGCTCTGGCGGGCAAGGACCTGATTGCGCAGGCGAAAACCGGCAGCGGCAAGACCGCCGCTTTTGCCATTCCCCTGCTGGCCAACCTCAATGCGCGGCGTTTTGCGGTGCAGGCCATGGTGCTGTGCCCGACGCGCGAGCTGGCCGACCAGGTCGCCACCGAAATCCGCCGTCTGGCGCGGGCGGAGGAAAACGTGAAGGTGGTGGTGCTTTGCGGCGGTGTGCCGCTGCGCAACCAGACCGCCAGCCTGGAAAACGGCGCCCACATCGTCGTCGGCACGCCGGGCCGCATCATGGACCACCTGGCACGCGGCAACCTGAACCTGGAAGCCATGAACACGCTGGTGCTCGACGAAGCCGACCGCATGCTGGACATGGGCTTTTTCGACGACATCGCCACCGTCGCCAAACAATGCCCGAAAGAGCGTCAGACCCTGCTGTTCTCGGCCACCTACCCGGAAGGCATTGCGAAAATCAGCCAGCAGTTCATGAAGACGCCGCAAACCATCACAGTGCAGGCCCAGCATGAAAAAACCAAGATCCAGCAGCGCTGGTACCAGGTGCCCGACAGCGACCACGACGAAGCCCGCCTGGGCGCTGTCGCGCAGGTGTTGCGCCACTTCCGTCCGGCCAGCACGCTGGCTTTTTGCAACACCAAGTCCCAGTGCCGCGCGCTGGTGGCCTATTTGAAAGACCAGGGCTTCAGCGCGCTGGCCTTGTTTGGCGAGCTCGAGCAGCGCGAGCGCGATCAGGTGCTGGTGCAGTTTGCCAACCGCAGCTGCTCGGTGCTGGTGGCCACCGACGTGGCGGCGCGCGGCCTGGACATCTCCCAGCTCGAAATGGTCATCAATGTCGACGTGACGCCGGATGCCGAGGTGCACATCCACCGCATCGGCCGCACCGGCCGTGCCGACGAAGAGGGCTGGGCCATCAGCCTGGCTAGCATGGACGAGATGGGCCACGTCGGGAAAATCGAGGTTCTGCAAAAGGCCGAGTCCGAATGGCACAAGCTCAGCGAACTGACCCCGGCCAGCAACGAGCCGCTGCTGCCGCCCATGGTGACCCTGCAGATCGTCGGTGGCCGCAAGGAAAAGATCCGCGCCGGCGACGTGCTGGGCGCGCTGACCGGCGATGCCGGCAATGTGCCGCCCTTCACGCGCGAGCAGGTCGGCAAGATCAACGTCAACGAGTTCTCCACCTATGTCGCCGTGGACCGCGCGATTGCCAGCCAGGCGCAGCAAAAGCTGGCCAACGGCGGCGTCAAGGGCAAGAGCGTCAAGGTGCGCTTCATGGACGAGGTTTGAGTCCGGTTGCCTGTGAAATGTGCTGCCAGCCCAATATGGGCGGGCGTCACCAGCTATCCAAAATGAAGTGAATGGTCGGGTGCTCAGAAGCGGTGCCTCTGACCACCGCAAGCCCGCGCCGCGCGGGATATCACGCCAGGGCAAGCGCCGCCTGGTTCGACACCAGGATATTGCCTTTCTTCAGTGCCTGGCCGACCTGCACGGCGCTGATCCATTCGTCGGTGGAGGCTACGGCTGCAAAGCGCGTGTGAAACACCACGCTGAACACGCGGTGGATTTCTTCCGCCGTTGCGCTACCGGCCGTGTTGGCATAGGGCAAGGCACCGGTGGCGTCCTGCAAAAACTCCACCTGCAGACCGCGATGCGTGGCTTCAAAAATGGTGGAGGCATCGCAGTTGTGCGTCATGTAGCCGATCACGGTCAAGGTGTCGATGCGGTTCTGCTTCAGCCAGTCCGCAAAATCGGTGCCGGTGAAAACGCTGGGCCAGGCTTTTTCAATGTAGTGGTCGCGCGGTCGGCTGCCCACCACCTCGTGGAGTTCCCAGGTGGAGGAGCCCTTGGCGAACAGCGGTGCGCCGGCGGCCTCGCTGTGTTGCACCACGACCACCGGGATGCCGGCCGCGCGGGCGGCATCCATGGCGCGGGCGATGTTGGGTAGCGATTGCTGCACCGGTGGATGCTTGATCAACAGGTTGCCGGTGAAGTACTCGTTTTGTACGTCGATCACAACGAGTGCGCGGCGTGGGGTGGCGATGGTCATGGAAGCTCTCCTTGATGCAGGTGGTAGATGAGATGGATTGTTCGCTTCATGCGCTTAGCGCGAAAGTGGCCCAATTGACATAAATCGATAGAATCGGGCCATGCGTGCTTCTTCCCCCAAAACCGGCCGGGTGCAAACCGTGGCGGTTGTTGCTTTCGACGGCATCAGTCCGTTCCATCTCTCGGTGCCTTGCCTGGTGTTTGGGCAGGAAATGGGGGGCGCCCATATGCCGCGCTTCAAGTTGCTGGTATGTGCGACCGAGGCCGGCCCACTGCGCACGCCGGCCGGTTTTTCGGTCCAAGGTGTGCACAAGCTCTCAGTCATGGCGCGGGCCGACATTGTCATCGTGCCCTCATGGCACAGCCCGAACGAGAAGAACTACCGGGCGCCGCCCGAGGCCTTGCTGAAGGCCTTGCGCGCAGCCCACAAACGCGGCGCGCGCATCGTGGGCCTGTGTGTGGGAGCTTTTGTGCTGGCCGAAGCGGGTCTGCTTGACGGTCGGCCTGCCACCACGCACTGGGCGGTGGCCCCCACTTTTGCCAAGCGTTATCCGCAGGTCGAGCTGCGGCCCGATGTACTTTACGTGGACGACGGCGATGTCCTCACTTCGGCGGGCACGGCCGCGGGCATTGACTGCTGCCTGCACCTGCTGCGCACCGATCACGGTGCCGAGGTGGCCAACCACATGGCGCGGCGCATGGTGGTGGCGCCCCACCGCCAGGGCGGGCAGGCGCAGTATGTGGAGAAGCTGCTGCCCGCTTCCGGCGCCGACCACCGCCTGGCCGATGTGCTGGCCTGGGTGCAAAAACACCTGAACCGGCCGCACAGCCTGGATGAGCTCGCGCACCGCGCGCTGCTTTCACGGCGCACTTTCACGCGGCATTTCCGGCAGGTCACCGGGACCACGGTGGGCCAGTGGCTGTTGAATCAGCGGCTGGCGCTTGCGCAGCGGCAACTGGAGTCGACCAGCCGCAGCATTGAGCAGATCGCGGTGGACGCAGGCTTTGGCACGGCCGGGTCGCTGCGTCAGCACTTTGCCGCCTCGCTGAACACATCGCCTTCGACCTACCGGCGTGAATTTCGTGGCTGATTTCGAGTTCTTGAGGAAAAAGTGGTCGCAGCCCTTGCTGTTCGGGTGCAATAAGCTATCAAAATAATAGCGAAAACGGCGCTGACCAGACCCTGTGCAGATTGGCCCAGGCGTTTTGCGTGCCGTCTGTAGGAAAACGCCCGTTCCCTGGGTCAGGTCTGACCCTGGCGGGAGATGCGCCACTGGCGCCAGTGCGGTGGCCGCTTGGCTCGAGTTGCCCCCAGGGTGGTTTTTCAGGTTCACAATCGTTCTCAGTTGCGCCACAACGCGCCTGTTGCCGTGTCGGCAACCCGTCCGCTTCAGCTTCAGCTGCGTCTTGTCGCAGCACACGCAACAGGCTTCAACTGGCTGCGTTCCCACTTCAGGAAGACAACATATGGTCAGGCTTAAATTTTCCATTGAACTGGGTTACCAGGTCGCCGATGCCGGCTGCGATTTCATCTTCAACATCCATGCGGCCCACACGCGCGAGCAGGCGGTGGTCAGCGAAACCCTGGGCATCAGCCAGGTCCTGCAGCCCGAGTTTTATACCGACGCGGTCAGCCGCAACCGCTACCTCAAGTTCAGGGCCATGCCCGGTCCGCTGACGGTCAGTTACGGCGCGACGGTCGACATCCGCCACCATGTGGCGCAACCCGACCAGGTGCCCGAGGTCGGCGTGTTGCAACTGCCAGGCGCGGTGCTGCCTTACCTCTACCCCAGCCGTTATTGCCAGTCCGACAGGCTGCACCGGCTGGCCGTCAAGGAGTTCGGCCAGCTGCGCCAGGGTTATGGCCGGGTCCAGGCGATTCGTGACTGGGTCAACCAGCGCGTGAGTTTCATGTCCAACAGCTCGACCGGCAACACCACGGCCATCGACACGCTGATCGACGAGGCCGGTGTCTGCCGCGATTTTGCGCACCTGATGATTGCGCTGTGCCGCGCGGTCAACATTCCGGCGCGGTTTGTCAGCGGCATCGACTACGGCGCCGATCCGGCGCTCGGGCCGACCGATTTCCACGCCTATGTCGAGGTTTATGTGGGCCACCGCTGGTACATGTTCGACCCCTCGGGCACGGCGATTCCCATGGGGTTTGTGCGCCTGGCCACTGGCCGCGACGCGGCAGACGCCGCGTTTGCAACGATGTTTGGCGGTGTCAGCTCGTCGGCGCCGGTGATCAGCATCGAGGCCCTGCCCGATGACCAGGGCCAGCTGGTGGTGCCCCAGCATGTGGCCGAGGCGTTGTCTACCGACGGAGCGGCAGACAACTAGGCGAGGGCTACCGGACTTGCCGGAGCCTTCAGTTGCTTAGGCGTCGGGCGCGGCCGCAGCGCGCCGGCGCCGCTCCATATAAGCCTGCAACTCGCCGACCACACCCTTGCGGAAGGCCAGCACGCACAGCACAAAAATCACGCCGATGATCACGGTGACCCACGAGCCCACCTTGTCGGCCAGCAGGTTCTGCAGCGAGATCACGATGCCGGCGCCGAACACCGGGCCGAAGAAGGTGCCGACACCGCCGAGCAGCGTCATCAGGATCACTTCGCCCGACATCGACCAGTGCGCGTCGGACAGGGTGGCAAAACCCATGACCAGGGTCTTGAGCGAACCGGCCAGGCCGGCCAGCGCGGCTGACAGCACAAAGGCCAGCAGCTTGTAGCGGTCCACCTGGTAGCCCAGTGAAATCGCGCGGGGTTCGTTTTCACGGATCATCTTGAGCACCTGGCCGAAAGGCGAACGCACGATGCGCGAAATGGCCATGAAACAACCGACAAACACCGCCACCACCAGGTAATACATGGCGGTGTCCGACTCCAGCGAGAACAGGCCGAACAGCGCACCGCGCGGCACGCCCTGCAGGCCGTCTTCACCCCCGGTAAACGGTGCCTGCAGGCAGACGAAATACACCATCTGGGCAATCGCCAGTGTGATCATGGCGAAGTAGATGCCCTGGCGCCGGATGGCGACCAGGCCGACCACCAGGCCGATCAGGCCCGAGGCCACCACACCGGCCAGGATGCCGAGTTCGGGCGTCCAGCCCTGCGACTTGACGATCCAACCGGTGGCGTAGGCGGCCGAACCGAAAAACGCCGCATGGCCGAAAGACAGCAGGCCAGTGAAACCCAGCAGCAGGTTGAAGGCGCAGGCAAAAATGGCGAAGCACAGCAGCTTCATGACAAACACCGGGTAGAGGCCGAGCATGGGCGCCACCAGCGCCAGGATCAGCAGCGCGATGTAGGTGATTCGAATGAGTTTGGCGGCTTGGGTCATCTGCTTGTTGTCAGGGGAGGAAGTGATGGCAGGGCTCATGGCTCAGGCCTCCTTGCCGAACAGGCCGGCGGGCCGGAACATCAGCACGATGACCATGATGACAAACACCACAATGTTGGACGCTTCGGGGTAGAACACGCGTGTCAGCCCTTCGACGATGCCCAGGCCGAGGCCGGTCAGGATGGAGCCCATGATGGAGCCCATGCCGCCGATCACGACCACGGCAAACACCACGATGATCAGGTTGGAGCCCATCAGCGGATTGACCTGGATGATGGGCGCGGCCAGCACACCGGCCAGCGCGGCCAGTGCGGCGCCAGCGCCGTAGGTCAGCATCACCATCATGGGCACGTTGATGCCGAAGGCCTGCACCAGCGCGGCGTTTTCGGTGCCGGCGCGCAGGTAGGCGCCGAGCCGGGTGCGTTCGATCAGGTACCAGGTGCCCAGGCAGACCACCAGCGACACCAGCACCACCCAGGCGCGGTAGTTCGGCAGCACCATGAAGCCCAGGTTGGTTGCGCCCGAGAGCAGCTCAGGCACGTTGTAGGACTGGCCCGACGCGCCGTACAGCTCGCGGAACACACCCTCGAGAATCAGCGCCAGACCAAAGGTCAGCAGCAGGCCGTACAGTGGGTCGAGCTTGTACAGGTGTTTGAGGAAAAGACGCTCGATGACCACGCCGAGCGCGCCCACCAGCAGCGGCGCCAGGATCAGCGCCGCCCAGTAATTGATGCCGAACTTGTCGAGCATGATCCAGGCGGCAAAGGCGCCCAGCATGTAGAGTGCGCCGTGCGCAAAATTGACCACGCCCAGCAGGCCGAAGATCACCGCCAGCCCGAGGCTGAGCATGGCGTAAAACGCGCCATTGACCAGACCCAGCAGCAGCTGGCCCAGAAAGGCTTGATGGGGAATACCGAAAATTTCCATGGAGACCCGTCAGTTCACGCGGTGAGAGTACAAACAATATCTAAGTAAAAAGTGGCCGGCCGCGCAGCGGCCGGCCACTTCGGAATCAGCTTACTTCTTGAGCAGGGCGCACTTGGACTCGGCGACCGTGGTGAACGCCTGGTCACCAGGGATCTTGGCCACGGTTTTGTAGTAGTCCCATGGTGTGGTCGATTCCTTGGCCGACTTGACCTGGAACAGGTACATGTCGTGGATCATGCGCCCGTCGGCGCGGATCTGGCCCTTGTTGTAGAAGTCGTCGATCTTCATGCCCTTGAGCGTGGCCATCACCTTGTCACCGTCCGTCGTGCCGGCGGTCTGCACGGCCTTCAGGTAGTTCGTTGCGGCAGAGTAGTCGGCGGCCTGCAGGCTCGAAGGCATGCGCTTGTACTTGTCGAAGAAGCGCTTGGCAAACTTGCGCGACGCATCGTCCTGGTTCCAGTACCAGCTGTCGGCCAATTGCAGACCTTCGGTGTTGGCCAGGCCCAGGCTGTGCACGTCGTTGATGAACACCAGCAGGCCGGCAACCTTCATGGTCTTGTTGATGCCGAATTCCTTCGCCGCTTTCATGGCGTTGGTGAAGTCGCCGCCGGCATTGGCCAGCGCCAGCACCTGGGCCTTGGACGATTGCGCCTGCAGCAGGAAGGACGAGAAATCCGACGCATTGAGCGGATGGCGCACGGCCCCGGCGACGGTGCCGCCGTTGGCCTTGACCACGGTCGAGGCATCACCTTCGAGCGAATAACCGAAAGCATAGTCAGCCGTCAGGAAGAACCAGTTCTTGGCACCGGACTTCACCAGGGCGCCGCCGGCCACCTTGGCCAGGGCCACGGTGTCATAGGCGTAGTGCACGGTGTAAGGCGAGCAAGCTTCATTGGTCAGGCGGGCCGAGCCGGGGCCGATGGCGATGAAGGGTTTCTTTCTTTCTTCGGCGATCTTGGCCATGGCCAGGGCCGTGCCGGAATTGGTGCCGCCGATCAGCATGGACAGACCGTCCTTGTCCATCCACTCGCGCGCCTTGGAGCTGGCCACGTCAGCCTTGTTCTGGTGGTCGGCGGTCAGCACTTCGATCGGACGGTTCAGCACCTTGCCGCCGAAATCCTGCGCGGCCCACTTGACCATTTCGCCGCCGGCCGGGCCGTCGATGTCGGCGTACAGGCTGGACATGTCGGTGATGAAACCGATCTTGACGGGGCCGGTGTTCTGCGCGGAGGCGGCGGCGGCGAAGCCGATGGCCAGTGCGGCGACGAGGGTTTTGAGTTTCATGGGGTCTCCTTGGGTTGTGGTCGAAAGCGGAAAAAGGGAAAAAAGAGGGGAAGGGCTGGCCGGATGACGGTCAGACACCGAGGTATTCCTGCAGCATGCCCATGTTCTGGGTCAGCTCGTTCTGCGCAAACTGTTTCACGATGGTGCCGTGCTCCATCACGTAAAAGCGGTCGGCCAGCGGCGCGGCGAAACGGAAGTTCTGCTCGACCAGCACGATGGTGTAACCCTTGGCCTTGAGCGTGAGAATCATTTCGGCGAGCTTTTGCACGATGACGGGCGCCAGGCCTTCGGAGATTTCGTCGAGCAGCAGCAGGCGCGCACCGGTGCGCAGGATGCGGGCCACCGCCAGCATTTGCTGCTCTCCGCCCGAAAGACGCGTGCCGGGGCTGGACGCGCGTTCCTTCAGGTTGGGAAACATGCCGTAGATTTCGTCGATGCTCATGCCGCCCGGTGCCAGCGTGGGCGGCAGCATCAGGTTTTCCTCGGCGGTCAGGCTGGCGAAGATGCCGCGTTCTTCAGGGCAGTAACCCACGCCCAGGTGCGCCACCTTGTGCGGCGCCAGCTTGATGGTTTCTTCACCGTTGATGCGGATCGAGCCCTTGCGCGAACCGGTCAGGCCGACGATGGCGCGCATGGTTGTGGTGCGACCGGCGCCATTGCGGCCCAGCAGCGTGACCACCTCGCCCTCGTGCACGGTCAGGTTCACGCCATGCAGGATGTGCGACTCGCCATACCAGGCGTGCAGGTTCTCGATTTTCAGGAGTTCCTTGGACATCAGTGGGCTCCCTGCAGTTCGGTGTTGACGGTGCCCATGTAGGCCTCGATCACCAGCGGGTTTTTCGATACGTCGGCGTAGGGGCCGTCGGCAATGATGGCGCCGCGCTGCAGCACCGTGATGCGGTCGGCAATCGACGAGACCACGTTCATGTTGTGCTCCACCATCAGGATGGTGCGCCCGGCGGAGACCTTCTTGATCAGCTGGGTCACACGGTCCACGTCTTCGTGGCCCATGCCCTGGGTGGGTTCGTCCAGCAGCATCAGCTCGGGCTCGAGCGCCAGCGTGGTAGCCAGCTCCAGCGCGCGTTTGCGGCCGTAGGGCAGGTTGACGGTCAGCTCGTCGGCGAAGTCCTGCAGGTCCACCTCGGCCAGCAGCTGGCGGGCGCGTTCATGCAGGGGGAACAGCGTGCTTTCGGCTTTCCAGAAATGAAACGAGGTGCCGAGGTTGCGCTGCAGCGCCGCACGCACGTTTTCCAGCACGGTCATGTGCGGAAACACCGCCGAGATCTGGAAGGAACGGACAATGCCGCGCCGGGCCGTCTGCGCCGGCTTTTCGGTCGTGATGTCCTTGCCGTTGAACAGGATGGTGCCGGTGGTCGGGTGCAGGAATTTGGTCAGCAGGTTGAAGAAAGTGGTTTTGCCCGCGCCGTTGGGGCCGATCAACGCGTGGATATGGCCGCGCTGGACCTTCAGGTCCACCTGGTTGACGGCCACGAATCCCTTGAATTCCTTGGTCAACCCACGCGTTTCAAGAATGAACTCCGCTGACAAATTACTCTCCGGCTACAGACATGGAAGTGGCGGGCGCACAGGCCCGTCACAGAGAACTGGATGCTATCGAGTCGTGTTGTAGCGCGTGAGCGGGTTAGGACTTAGGTAGTTTTACGTGCCGGGCTATCGGAGGAAAAACACGCAGGCGAAGCCGTTCTTTGCCGGGGGGTGAGGACGGTGATCGCGTCAGGTTTTTGTCAGAAAAAAAGCCGGCGGATGCCGGCAGGCCTTTTAGCGTGCGTGGGTCACGCCGCCGTCGACCACCAGCGTGGAGCCGACCACATAGTCCCCGGCCCGCGAGGCTAGGTAGATGGCGGCGCCGGCCATGTCGGCATCCTGCCCCACGCGGCCGGCCGGGATGCGAGCGGCGACCGCCTCGCCGTGGTCGCGGGCGTCCTTGTTCATGTCCGAGGCAAAGGCGCCGGGGGCAATCGCGCTGACCACGATGTTGTCCTGGATCAGGCGCAGAGCCATGCGCCGGGTCAGCTGGATCAGGCCGGCCTTGCTGGCCGCATAGGAATAGGTTTCCATGGGGTTGACGGAAATGCCGTCGATGGAGGCAATGTTGATGACCTTGGCGGGGCGCTGCTCGCCGGACTTGCGCAGGGCCGTGATCAGGGCCTGCGTCAGGAAGAAGGGCGTCTTGAGGTTCAAGTCCATCACCTTGTCCCAGCCGCTTTCGGGAAACTCGTCAAACGGGGCGCCCCAGGCGGCGCCGGCGTTGTTGACCAGGATGTCGAGCTGCGGCTCGTGCGCGCCGTAGGCCGCGGCCAGGCCCCTGGCCCCTTCGAGCGTCGAGACATCGGCTGGCAGCGACACGCAGTGGCCCTGGCTGGCCAGTTCCCTGGCGGTCTGGTCGCAGGCTGCGGCCTTGCGCGCGGAGATGTAGACCCGCGCACCCTGCGCCAGGAAGCCGGCGGCAATCATGCGGCCGATGCCGCGCGAACCGCCGGTGATCAGTGCCGTGCGGCCCTGGAGGGAAAAAAGATCGTTCATGGCGGACTCCTGGCTGTGGGGGATGGGGAGGGAAAGGCTTGCGTGGCAGCTTATCGCCAGTGCGGCGGCGAGGGCGTCACCTGCGTGTCTGCGCTGCACGGGGCCGGGGCGCCCGGCGCTTGTTATTTATGAAAAAAACGGCTCCAGCCCTTGATGGGTCAGCGCCATAAGCTATCAAAAAGAGAGCATCTGAAGCCCGGCTCCGGGGCCTGGCAGCCGTGCCGGACCGGCCCGGGCAGCGGGAGTCCGGGTAACAAGCAGGGACTTTCCTGCAGGCAGGCGCTGGCCGGGGGTAAGGTGGAGGACTCAGCCACCTGCCAAGGAGACCTCATGCGTGTCGACATTTACCGCCGGGCCGAAGCCAATCGCCAGTTTTCCTACCTCGCTGTGCCCGAAGGACGGGTGATTCCCGAGGAGGCCACGAACAGCGACTGGGAGTCCGAAGCCCGCGCCGTGGAAATGGGCGCCAGCGCCGAGAAGATCAGCCAGTATTCGATTCCCCGCCCCGAGCAGCAAATTGCCGAAAAAGGGTATGCGATCACCAGCGTCAACGGCGCCGGTCACTGAAAACGACTAGTCTCCGCGCGCGGCAGCGGCCCGGAGTTTGTCTTTCTTGCTGGGGCGTTTGCCCTTGATGCCGCCCGTCGAAGGCGGGCCGCCAGCGTCGTCTGGCGACGGTTCCGTCGGCACCGGTTCAAAACCTTCGATCTGCTCGAGCGCCAGGCTCAGCTGCTGGCGTTTTTCGATCAGGCGCCAGTGGGCCAGCGTGCCTGCGCTGACAAAACTCAGGGCGACGCCGCTTTCTCCGGCGCGGCCGGTGCGGCCGATGCGGTGGATGTACTCCACCGCCGAACGCGGCAGGTCGTAGTTCACCACCACCGGCAGCTGCGCAATGTCCAGGCCGCGGGCTGCCACATCGGTGGCGATCACCACCTTGAGCCGCGAGGCCTTGAAGTCGGCCAGCACCTGCGTGCGTTTTCCCTGGCTCAGTTCGCCATGGAAAGGCTCGGCGTTGATCCGCACCTTGCGCAGCTTGTCGGCCACAATTTCGGCCGCGTGTTTGGTGGCCACGAAGACCAGTACCCGGCGCCAGCCGTTTTGCTGGATCAGGTGGCGCAGCAGCTGGGTGCGCCGGCCGGCATCCACAGCAATGGCCCGCTGCACGATGTCGGGTGCCTGTTCCGGCCCGGACAGGACTTCGATACGGACCGGCTCGCGCAGCAGCGTCTGCGCCAGGGCCAACACGGCGGGCGGCAGGGTGGCCGAAAAAAACAGGTTCTGGCGCATCGGCGCGAGCAGGGAGAGGATGCGCCCGAGCTCGTCGGCAAAACCGAGCTCGAAGAGCCGGTCGGCCTCGTCGAGTACCAGCATGCTGACGCCGGACAGGACCAGTGCGTTGTGGTCCACCAGGTCCAGCAGGCGGCCGGGGGTGGCGACCACGATGTCGGCCCCGCCGCGCAGATTCATCATCTGCGGGTTGATGGACACGCCGCCAAACACAACCGCCACCTTCAGGGCCTGCGGCAACTGCTGCGCCAGGCTGCGGACGGTTTCGCCGACCTGCGCCGCCAGTTCGCGTGTGGGGACCAGGATCAGCGCGCGTAACCTGCGCGGCTTCTCGTGCGGGCCGACCAGCAGTTGCTGCAGCAGCGGCAGCACAAAGGCCGCCGTCTTGCCCGAGCCGGTTTGCGCCGACCCCAGCACATCACGGCCCTGCAGGATGGCGGGAATCGCGGCGGTCTGGATCGGTGTGGGCGCCAGATAACCCCTGGTGCTGACGGCGTGCAGCAGGGCGGGGGACAGGCCCAGGGAAGAAAATGGCATGAAATAGGGCTTTGTGAGGGGGCGGCGGCAAAGGCCCAGTTTAAGCTGTTGCGCCACAAGGGGCCGCCGCCGGGGCCGCATAATCGAAGGCTTGCGAATCACGTCCGTCCGGGCTGATACCAGACCCCCTCGAAAGGCAAGCGTGAAAAAGACATTCCAGCTCAACATCGAAGGCAAAAATCGGGATCGCGTGCTCGACGCCGTCAAGCACGAAATCCGCAAATACGTCAAAAGGCAGCGCCGGGTGCCGCTGCCTGCGGGTGTGGACTACTGGGATTTCGACTGCCGTTTCGGCACCAGTGCGGACAACGCCACCGAGGTGCATTTTGCGACCATCATGGGCTTGATCGACGCCATTGCCGCGGAAGGCGGCGCTGCGTTTTACCTCGAACTGCTCGCCAAAGAGGGGCACCGCACGGCCCGGCCCGCCGCTGCCCCCGAGGCAATTGCGGAAAGTGCGGACGGACAGGACGCATCGTCCTGAAGCTCACTTTGCATTTCCTCGAGTTCGATTACAGCGAAGACGCGCAGGGCGTGGGGACTTTCGACGCGATGGCGTCTGTCCGGCCCGACCAGGTGGCGGCTGTGCGCACGGAAATCGTGCAGGTGCTGGAGTGGGCGCATTCGGCTTTCCCGGGTCTGCAGGCGCCGCTGGACGATGGCGGGGAGTGGGACTTCAACCTGCAGGAGCAGGAAGAGGATGCGGGCGACCGCTGGTACACGCTGACCCTGTCGATGGGCGGCAGCCCGCAGTTCTGCGCCGCCTTCAGGCAGCAATTCATTTACGCCTGAGTCTCTCAGGCCTGCGGCGGCGGCAGGCCCAGTGCGTGAAAGACCTGGATCGCCGCCCAGGCGTCGTTGGCCGAATACACGATCTGGCTGTCCGTCAGCTGCCGGTTGGCCCAGTTCGAGGTGGTGGCTTTTCTCGACTTGATGAAACGCCGGTTGAACACCACGGCGACCGCGCCGCGGACACCGAGCTCCTTCGCGTAGCCGCGACTCCTGAACACCGCGTTGAGGTCCAGCACATTGCGCGGCGAGACACCCAGCGTGCGCCGGATCTGCTGGTGGTCGCCGGCCAGCCCGAAGCCCACCTTGGCTGCCGTTTCCAGCTCGAGCAGGGCCGACACGGTGTCGCGGCATCCTGCGTCATGCAACTGGAACACCCAGGCCTTGTGCAGGGTGGAAAACTGCACTACATGCGGGCCTTCGGATACCTGGTCCCGGAAGAAGGTGGGTTTGGATTCGGTGTCAAAACCCAGCACGGCGCTGCTCGCCAGTGACTGGAAGGCCTCATCGGCCTGCTGGCGCGTGGAGACCACAAAAATATCGGGCAGGCCGAGCTGCGCCAGGGGCTCGAGCCGGGCAAGCTCTTCCTTGGTAGGCGACGGCAGGTGAGCCATGCGGGGTGCCGGCGCTCAGGCCGGGGTGACGGCGCTGGGGATTTCCGTGGCCGGCGGCGTGTTGCGGCTGCGGCCGCTGCGCACGATGCCGTCAATCATCACCATGCCCACACCGGGAATATCGCCGCGCTGCACGCTGTCGAGCAGGTTCAGGCCGGACGAATGCTGGGCCTTGTCCATGAACACGAAGTCGGCATCGCGGCCGACCTCGATCAGGCCGCAGTTGAGCTGGCGGATACGCGCCGTGTTGCCGGTGGCAAAACAGAAGGCCAGTTCGGCCGGGATGTTGCCCAGGCTGGACAGCAGGGCGATCAGCCGCAACATGCCCAGCGGCTGCACGCCGGAGCCGGCGGGCCCGTCCGTGCCGAGGATCACGCGATGCGGGCATTTGAGCTGCAGCGCGGCCTGCGCCGCCGCGATGGCGACCTTCTCGTTGCCGTTGTGCACGATCTCGATGGCGCGCGAGGACTTTTCACAGAGTTCGCAGACATGCTGCTCGGACAGGGCGGTGTGGCCGCCGTTGATGTGGCCGATCACGTCGGCGTCGGCTTCGAGCACCACGTCCTTGTCGATCAGGCCGGAGCCGGGAATCGACGGGCCACCGGTGTGGATGGTGCTCTGGATGCCGTACTTGCGGGCCCAGGCCACCATCTCCTTGGCTTCGTAGCCGGCCTTGACCGAGCCCAGGCCGACTTCACCGAGCAGCGTGACGCCGGCCTCGGCCAGCTCCTTGAAGTCCTGCTCGACCATGCCTTTTTCGATGATGGGGGCGCCGGCCAGCACCTTGACGCCGCAGGGGCGGAAGTTGTCGAAAGCCCGCTGCGCGGTGATGGCCAGGGCTTTGAGCCCGACGATGTCCTTGGGGCGGCCGGGCAGGTGCACTTCGCCGGCTGAAATCATGGTGGTGACGCCGCCGTGCATCGTGGAGTCAATCCAGCCGATCTGGTTTTGCCGCGGCGTCCAGTCCCCGAACACGGGATGGACATGGCTGTCGATCAGGCCGGGGCAGACGCAGGTCTGGTGTGCATCGATGATGGTCTGTGCGCCTTCGGTGTCGCAGTCCTTGGCCTTGCCGACGGCGACGATCAGTCCGTCGTTCACGACAATCGTGTCGGCGTCCAGGATGGGTTTGTCGATGTCCCCGGACAGCAGCAGGCCGATGTTTTTGATCACCACTTTTCCGGATTTTCCGGTCGATACAGCTTCTGCCATGTTGTTTGCCCTCTCAAAGGTCGTGGGTGGGAATGTCCGCCGCCGGCGCGGAGGTGTCAGGGGTTGAGCATCACGGTGCGCAGCACGGTGCTGGTGATGAAAGCCTGCCAGGCGGCCAGGGCCTCGGGAGTCTGCAGGTCTTCCCCGAGGAAGGCCGACAGCGTGTGGCGGTTGGAGATGTAGAAATAGCCGGTCGCCGCGATCAGCAGGTACACATTTCGTGCGGAGATGTCAGCGCGAAACACCTTTTTCTTCACGCCGCTTTCCAGCAACTTCTGGATGATCGCAATCGCGGGTGACGAGTACTCCCGGGCGCGCATGGACTTGGCGATGTGTTTGCCGCGGTGCAGGTTTTCCGTGTTGAGCAGCGTGATGAACTCGGGGTTCTTGCTGTAATAGGTCACGACAAAACGGATGACGTCCTTGAGCGACTCCACCGGCTGCTCCAGGTCAAGGTCGAGTTCCAGCTCGGCATCGTTCATCCGGCGGTACATGTCTTCCAGCACTTCGATGAACAGGCCTTCCTTGCTCCCAAAGTAGTAGTAAATCATACGGTCGAAGGACTTGGCCGACTGCGAGATTTTTTCCACGCTGCCGCCCTCGTAACCATACCGCGCAAAGACCTTGGTGGCGGCACGCAGGATGTTGTCGCGCGTGGTTTGCGCGGCCTGCTCCCGCACACCCGGCCGCTTTGCTGAGGCGAGCCGGGCAGTCGCCGAGCGTGGGGATGTGGTTTTGGTGGCCATGGCGTCAGCTAGCAGGCGATAAGCGTGGAGATCTTCTCTTCGCCCGCCGGGGCCGCGGAGCCGGCTTTGCCGGGCCGCAGGCGCAGCTCCCCCTCGGGGGGCAGCGTACTACGCGAAGCGAGAAGCGTGGGGGATTTCTCTTCACCAGCCGGGGCCGCGGAGCCGGCTTTGCCGGGCCGCAGGCGTAGCGCCCCCTCGGGGGGCAGCGTACTACGCGAAGCGAGAAGCGTGGGGGCCATATTACTGCTCGGCAAACGCGCGTTCGATCACAAAGTCGCCGGGTCTGGAGGTGTTGCCCTCCACAAAGCCGCGTTTCTCGAGCATGTGTTTCAGGTCCTTGAGCATGCCCGGGCTACCGCAGATCATGACGCGGTCCTGCGCGGGATCCAGCGGGGGCAACTTCAGGTCTTCAAACATCTTGCCGGTTTCCATCAGGTCGGTGACGCGGCCCATGTTGCGGTAGCTCTCGCGCGTCACGGTCGGGTAATACAGCAGCTGCCTGGACACCATCTCGCCGAGAAATTCGTGCTGCGGCAGATGGTCCACGACCAGGTCGTGGTAGGCCAGCTCGTCGGCCTGCCGCACGCCATGCACCAGAACAATCTGCTCGAACTGTTCGTAAGTTGCCGGGTCGCGGATGATGCTCATGAAGGGCGCCAAACCGGTTCCGGTGGACAGCAGGTACAGCCGTTTGCCGGGAAGCAGGTAGTCGATCACCAGGGTGCCGGTCGGTTTGCGCCCGACGATGATGGTGTCGCCCACCTTGATGTGCTGAAGCCGCGACGTCAGGGGGCCGTCGGGCACCTTGATGCTCAGGAACTCCAGATGTTCCTCGTGGTTGGGGCTCACGATGCTGTAGGCCCGCAGCAGCGGCTTGTCGTTGACCCGCAGGCCTATCATCGTGAAATGGCCGTTGCTGAAGCGCAGCGACTGGTCGCGGGTGGTGGTGAAGGTAAACAGGCGGTCGGTCCAGTGGTGGACGGACAGGACTCGTTCTTCGTTGAAGGCGCTCATGGTGGTGAATGTAGGGGCTGGAGGTTCGGGGTGAGTGGTTCAGCCGTCGAGATGGATGCTCGCCAGCTTACCGGTTTTGTCTTTCCATTGCTCCGCCGTCGCCAGGGGCGCAATGCGCCTGGAAATGGTGGGCCATTGTCTGGCGAGGCGCTGGTTGAGCTCGAAAAAGGGTTCGAACTGCGGGGGCGTGTCCGCGTCGGCGTAAATGGCGTTGACCGGACACTCGGGAATACACACGGCGCAGTCAATACACTCGTCGGGATCGATCACCAGAAAGTCGGGCCCCTCCTTGAAACAGTCGACCGGACAGACGTCCACACAATCCGTGTATTTGCATTTGATGCAGGCATCGGTGACGACGTGGGTCATGAGGTCCTTGAGGGGGTCTGCCGGGAAGGCCGCCGGCGGTCGATGGCATCAATGTGCCATACAAATGTAGTGAACGCAACATTTAAATGTAGCGCCCATAACATTTTTTTGAGAAATTCCGGATTTGACGTGTAAACACTATTGCACCGGCCATGCGTATGCGCTACATTGATTTCAAATGTAGCAAGTGCAACATTAAAGTTGAGCAAGCGCTACATCTGGAGTGGCGCGCGGGATGACCGGCAGGACGAAGGCAAACACGATGACCGAGCATACAAAAACGGACGGATTACCAGGCATGGATTCCCCGGGGCTTCCCCAGGTCCTGGAAAAGGCCCGGCCGCGCAGCGAGCGGATGAACAGTGAGAAGATTGAATGCAACGCCTGTCCGGTGTTGTGCCAGATTTCCGACGGCCGCAGCGGCGCCTGCGACCGGTATGCCAACCAGGGCGGTACGCTGGTTCGTGTTGATCCCGTGCTGTTGCTGCGCCGCACCCTGGACGGTGGCGAGCCTGTGCTCGTGCCGTTCACTGCCCGTCCCGCCGTCGCGGGCATGCCTGATTCGGCCGCATTGCCGGAGGCCTCCCCGGACGAAACATCCTGGAGCGGTGATCTGCTGCTGGCCGACGAGGTGTTCGTCACCGGCGTGGGCTCCTCGACGACTTACCCCGACTACAAACCGGCGCCTTTTATCGTGTCGTCCAGGGCGGCTGGCGTTGACATGGTGACGGTGGTCACCGAAGGCATCTTCAGCTACTGCAGCCTCAAGGTGAAGATAGATACCGACCGCTTCCTCGGCGCCGAGCAGGCCAATGTGCGCTGCAAGGGCGAAGTCGTGGGCCATGTGACCACGGCGGAGTATGGCTCCCAGATGTTGTCGCTCGGTGGTGTGCATCACCTGACCGGGGGCAGCAAGAAAGAGGGCCGCGTGACGGTCGAGATGATGATGGCGCTGGGCAACAAGCAGCCGGCCGAGCTCACGATTGACGGCGGTTCCCAGATCCTGATCCAGGCCGGCCGCGCACCCATCGTCAACGGGGTGGAAGAAAAGCGCATGCGTGTGGGTTGCGGCTCGGCCACCATCGGCATTTTTGCGAAGCAGTTTTTCGGCAAGCTTGACGAGGTGGTGGTGGTCGACGATCACATCACCGGTGTGCTGACCGAGCACCAGGCCGGTCGCTGTCTGGACATGCGTCCCTCGGGGATCCGGATGCGGGGCCGCAAGTCCACGCCGGGACGTTATTTCCAGGTGGCCAACCCCGGAACAGGGTGGGGCGGGACGGACATCGCCGATCCGCTGGCCATCATCGAAAGCTGGGATGCCGGGGCGGCCTGGCCCGGCCTGCGGCTGCTCATGACATCGACCACCGGCGAGCACGCGAGCTGGTATGTCCTTGACGACAAACTCCAGCCGGTGGAGCAGGACATGCCCGAAGAGGTGCGCCGCATTGTCGAGCGCATCGGCGAAAACTGCGAGCCTTCGCTGACGACTGTGCTTTTCCTGGGTGGCGCCGGCGGCAGCCTGCGTGCCGGGGTCACGGAAAACCCGGTTTTGCTGACGCGTGCCATCAAGGACGCGCTGGTCAATGTCACCTGCGGCGGGGCGCCCGCCTATATCTGGCCGGGCGGCGGGATCACCGTGATGGCCGACGTCATGCGCATGCCGGACAACAGCTTCGGCACCGTGCCCACACCGGCCATCGTCGCCCCCATTGAATTCAGCATGAAGCTCGACGATTACCGTGCGCTGGGCGGTCACATGGACCATGTGCGCACGCTGGAAGATGCACTGCGCCGGGGTGCTTGGCACAACGAAGGTGCGCCCACGTCCCGCAAGTGGGTGCCCTTGCCCGCCGCCAATCCATGGCCGCTCGCGCGGCCGCCATTGCTGGGTTGAGGCAGGCGACGCATGGATGCCCAGCGCACGCTACTGCCCGACGGCCGCTGGCATTTCCAGCACGGTCCGATGGACATCGTCATTGGGGCAAGCGGCAGTGCTGAGGCGCTGGAGCTGGCGCACACCGATGCCTGGCTGCGTTTTCGCGGCATCCTGGATGAACTGGTGCAGGAGCTGGTCTTCCTGCGGCTTCCCGTGCGCGGCGAATGCCCGGTGCGGGGCCCGGTTGCCAGGCGCATGTGGCATGCCTGTCAGCCATATAAAAGCAGTTTCATCACCCCGATGGCCGCGGTGGCCGGCGCCGTGGCGCAGGAGCTGGTGGCCTGTTACGCCGTTAGCGGCGTGACGCGTGCCTGGGTCAACAATGGCGGCGACATCGCCCTGCATCTCACGCCTTCCCAGTCGGTGCGCATAGGTCTTTACGCCGACCTTTCGCGGCTGAGCATGGACGAAATTCTTGAGGGGGTGCAGACCGATGGCCAGTTCGAGGTGGCCAGTGTGCTGCCCGTGCGCGGCGTGGCCACCAGCGGCTGGCGCGGCCGCAGTTTTTCACTCGGCATCGCCGACAGCGTCACGGTTCTCGCACGCACCGCGTCCGAGGCCGATGCGGCGGCCACCGTGATTGCCAATGCGGTCGATCTGCGCGATACCCGCATCCGGCGCAGGCCGGCCTGCGAATTGAAGGATGATTGCGACCTCGGCGCCATTCCCGTCACAGTCGATGTGCCGCCGCTGGAGCCGGCGCTGGTGCAGCAGGCCTTGCGGGCGGGCTTGAAGCGCGCGCAGGCCTTGCGCGGTGCGGGCCTGATCTGGTCGGCCGCGCTGGTTTGCCAGAATCAGGTGATGGCCACCGGTGCGGCGGGCGCGCATGCCCTGGAAAACCGGCATGCAGACGGCCGGGGCATGCAAGTTGGTTCAGTATTTGCTTAATGAAATGGATGGACGCAAACCGATGATTGAAATACGACGCATCTTTACGCATGTGGAGCAGATCTGGCACGAGTTCGGCCCGGTCGCCCCGGTGCCGCTGATGCGCGGCGCCATTGCTGCCGTGCTGACCAATCCGTTTGCAGGGCGCTACGAGCCCGACATCCTGCCCATGATGGAGGCGCTTCAACCCGTCGGTATCGACATGGCCGAACGCCTGCGCGCGGCGATGGACGTGCCGGCGGACCGTATCGAGGGTTATGGCAAGGGGGCGATCGTCGGTGCGGCGGGCGAGCTCGAGCACGGTGCGCTCTGGCATGTCCCTGGCGGTTACGCAATGCGGGAACTGCTGGGCTGGAAGGGTGATGCTGCGGCTTATGCCAAAGGGCAGGGCGAGGAAAAATCCGGACGCCCCGGCAATGCCCTCTCCATCGTGCCTTCCACCAAGAAAGTGGGCGGGCCCGGCACGGCCCTGGATGTGCCGATGACACACATCAATGCCGCCTACGTGCGCAGCCATTTCGATGCCATTGAAGTTCGCGTTCCCGGCGCCCCCCTGCCGGACGAAATTGTCTTTATTCTTGCCATGAGTACCGGTCCCCGTGTCCATGCGCGGGTGGGTGGACTGGCTGCCCAGGCCATCAGCAAGTGGGACGGCCTGCGCTGAGGCGCCATCGACACAACAACACGCAAGGACCACAACATGACAACCACAATCAGAAAAATCATTGTCCAGGTCGACGAGACCCGGATGGAAATGGGCCAAGTAGTCAATCCGCCGACAAGGCGGGCGCTGGCCATGGCGGTGATCGCCAATCCGTTTGCCGGCAAGTACGTCGAGAACCTCGACGAGCTGATCGCCATCGGGGAAGAGCTGGGCGGGCTGCTGGGCGCCAAATGTGTGCAGGCGCTGGGCATTTCGCCTGGCCAGGCGCAAAGTTACGGCAAGGCGGCGATTGTCGGCGAGGCCGGAGAACTGGAGCATGCCGCAGCCATCCTGCATCCCAAACTGGGTGCGCCCTTGCGTCTGGCAGTCGAAAAGGGTGCGGCCCTCGTGCCCTCCAGCAAGAAGCGGGGCGGCCTGGGTACCGCGATCGACGTTCCGCTCGGACACAAGGACGCGGCTTTTGTGCGCAGCCATTTTGACGCCATGGAGGCGCGTGTCGCCGATGCACCGCGTCCCAATGAAATTGTGGTTGCTGTCGTCGTCACAGACAGCGGCCGACCACTACCGCGCGTGGGCGGCTTGCAAGTCCACGACATCAAGGGCGAGGACGGGCTCCGGTAAGCGGCGCTCCTCACCAACCATTCCGATCCACGACAAGCAGGAGTTTTTTATGAAGATGCAATACAAGATGCTGGGCACCATGACTTTTCTGGGTCTGATGGCCTCGCTGGGGACCGCCCACGCGCAGGGGGTCATCAAGATCGGCGAGATCAACAGCTACAAGGCCCAGCCCGCCTTTCTCGAGCCCTACAAGAAGGGGATGGAACTGGCTGTCGAGGAAATCAATGCCGGCGGCGGCATCAACGGCAAAAAGGTCGAGTTGATTGTCCGTGACGACAATGCCAACCCCGGTGATGCGGTCCGTGCTGCCGAGGAGCTGGTGTCGCGCGAAAAGGTGGATGTGCTCACCGGCTCCTTTCTCTCGCACATCGGCCTGGCGCTGACGGACTTCGCGAAGCAGAAGAAATTTTTCTTTCTTGCGGCTGAGCCGTTGACCGACAAGATCGTCTGGCAAAACGGCAACCGCTACACCTACCGCCTGCGCGCTTCCACCTACATGCAGGTGGCCATGCTGGTGCCGGATGCGGCCGCGATGAAGAAAAAGCGTTGGGCTGTCGTGTACCCCAACTATGAATACGGCCAGTCTGCGGCCGCCAGCTTCAAGAAGCTGCTGAAAGAGGCGCAGCCCGATGTGGAGTTCGTCGCCGAACAGGCACCGCCCCTGGGCAAGGTGGACTCCGGTAGCGTGGTGCAGGCCCTGGCCGATGCCAAGCCGGACGCCATCTTCAATGTGCTTTTCGGTGCCGACCTGTCCAAGTTCGTGCGTGAGGGCAACACCCGCGGCCTGTTCCAGGGCCGTGAAGTCGTCAGCCTGCTGACCGGCGAACCCGAATACCTGGATCCTCTGAAGGACGAGACGCCTAACGGCTGGCTGGTCACCGGTTACCCGTGGTACGGCATCCAGACGCCCGAGCACAAGGCCTTCTTTCTGGCTTACCACGGCAAGTACAAGGACTACCCGCGCCTGGGTTCCGTGGTGGGCTACAGCGCCATCAAGTCGCTGGCCGAAGGCATGAAAAAAGCCAAGTCCACGGAGACCGAAAAGATGATCGCGGCCTTCAGCGGCCTGAAGGTCAGCACGCCTTTTGGTCCCGTGGTCTACCGTCCTGAAGACCACCAGTCCACCATGGGCGCCTATGTCGGGCGCACCAAGAACGAGGGTGGCAAGGGTGTGATGGTGGACTACCGTTACATGGACGGCGCGAAATTCCAGCCTTCAGCCGCAGAAATCAAGAAGCTGCGTCCCGCCGACTGAGCAGGCTGGCGCACGGCGAAACCAGGTTCGGTCCCGCGCCTTGCGCGCGGGTGCCGGCCGCAGGTGTCGCCGGCGATGGACTCCTGCACGGCGGCCCATGCCTGTCATGCCGCCTGCAAGGGGCTGTCTCTTCCCGTAAAAAAAGGTAATTCATGAGCTTTTCAGGCTTTGTCGTCCAGTTGCTCAACGGTCTGGCCGGTGCGTCGTCGCTGTTTCTGGTGGCTGCCGGACTGTCGCTGATTTTTGGCGTGACGCGCATCGTCAACTTCGCGCACGGCTCATTTTTCATGGTCGGCATTTATGTGGCCTATTCGCTGGTGGCCACCCTGGGCGGCACGGTCGGCTTCTGGCCGGCCCTGCTGCTGGCTGCGCTGGCCGTCGGTGTGCTTGGTGCGCTGGTCGAAGTCCTGCTGCTGCGCCGCATCTACCGCGCGCCCGAACTGTTCCAGCTGCTGGCCACCTTTGCGCTGGGTCTGGTGATCAAGGACGGGGTGTTGTGGTTCTGGGGGCCCGAAGAGTTGCTGGGCCCGCGGGCGCCAGGCCTGACCGGTTCAGTGTCCATCCTTGGCCGGCAATTTCCTTCCTATGACCTGTTCCTGATTGTTGCCGGTCCGGTGGTTCTCGGCCTGCTCTGGCTGCTGCTGACCAAAACCCGCTGGGGCACGCTGGTGCGTGCAGCCACGCAGGACCGGGAGATGGTCAGCGCGCTCGGGGTCAACCAGGCCTGGCTGTTCACCGCGGTGTTTGCGCTGGGTGCGCTGCTGGCGGGCCTGGGCGGTGCACTGCAGCTGCCGCGCGAACCCGCCAATCTCGAGATGGACCTCAACATCATCGGCGCCGCCTTTGTGGTGGTGGTGGTCGGCGGCATGGGCTCCATCCCCGGCGCCTATGTGGCGGCGCTGCTGATTGCCGAGTTGAAGGCCATCTGCATCTGGCTGGGCCTGGTGGAAATCTGGGGCGTCAGCATTTCGTTTTCCAAACTCACCCTGGTGGTGGAGTTTCTCGTGATGGCCGTCGTGCTGGTGGCCCGTCCCTGGGGCTTGTTCGGCCGGCCGCAAGCGACCAGCCGCCATGCCGGCACGGCCGAGGAGCCGCTGCGGCCGCCCGATCGCCTCTACAAGTTCGGCGGCGCCGCGCTGCTGGCCCTCCTGGTCCTGATGCCTGCGCTGACCGCACAGTCGCCCTATGTGACCGTCCTGCTGATCGACCTGCTGGTGGCCGTGCTGTTTGCGGCCAGCCTGCACTTCATCATGGGCCCGGCCGGCATGCATTCCTTCGGCCATGCGGCGTACTTCGGCCTGGGTGCCTACGGCGCGGCCCTGCTGGTGCGCAGCATGAACCTGCCGATGGAAGTGGCGCTGGTCGTCGCGCCTGCGCTGGCGGCGCTGGGCGCTTTCATCTACGGCTGGTTCTGTGTCCGCCTGTCGGGTGTGTACCTGGCCATGCTGACGCTGGCCTTTGCCCAGATCACCTGGGCGATCTGCTACCAGTGGGATGCCTTCACCGGTGGCAGCAACGGGCTGACCGGCGTCTGGCCGTCTGAATGGCTGGCCGACAAGAAGATGTACTACTACCTGACGCTGGCACTGGTGGCCGGGGCGGTGCTGATGATGCACCGCATGCTGTATTCACCCTTTGGTTACGCCATGCGTGCCGCACGCGATTCGGTGCTTCGCTCCGACGCGATCGGCATCGACGTCAAGCGCATGCAATGGGTGGCGTTTGTCATCGCCGGCACCTTCGCGGGCCTGGCCGGTGCGCTGTATGCGTTCTCCAAAGGCAGCATTTCCCCGGAAAGCCTGCATGTGAGCAAGTCCATTGACGGTCTGGTCATGGTGCTGCTGGGTGGTGTGCAGACGCTGGTGGGGCCCATCGTCGGCGCCGTCACCTTCACCTGGCTGCACGACACGGTGGCGCGCAACACCGACTACTGGCGCGCCATGCTGGGCGCCATCATCCTGATTCTGGTGCTGCTGTTTCCGCAAGGGATTGCCGGCTTTGTCCAGCAACTGCTGTCGCGCCTGCGCGGCGCGAAGGAGGGGCAGTCATGAGCTTGCTCAAGGTATCCGGTCTGGGTAAATCATTCGGTGGCGTCAAGGCGGTTGACGGCATCAGCTTCGAGCTGGCCGCCGGCGAGTTGCTGGCGCTGATCGGGCCCAACGGCGCCGGCAAGTCGACCACCTTCAACATGGTCAACGGCCAGTTGCGGGCCGATGCCGGTTCGATCCAGCTGGGCGGCCAGGAACTGATTGGCCTGGCCCCGCGCGACATCTGGCGGCTTGGCGTGAGCCGGACGTTCCAGATTGCAGAGACCTTTTCCTCGCTGACGGTTGCGGAGAACGTCCAGATGGCCTTGCTGTCGTCGGATCGCAAGCTGTTTTCCATGTGGCGCCGCGCGGCTGACCACAAGCGCGACGAGGCGCTGGTGCTGCTCGACCAGGTCAACATGAAACCCCAGGCCGACCGGCCCTGCAGCGTGCTGGCCTATGGCGACGTCAAGCGGGTGGAACTCGCGATGGCCATGGCCAACAACCCCAAGCTGCTGCTGATGGACGAACCCACGGCCGGCATGGCGCCCAGGGAGCGCAACGACCTGATGGCCCTGACCAAACAGCTGGTTGTCGACCGAGGCATGGCGGTGCTGTTCACCGAGCACAGCATGGATGTGGTGTTTGCCTATGCCGACCGCATGATCGTGCTGGCGCGGGGGCGGCTGATTGCCGAAGGCAAGCCGCTGGAAATCCGTGACCATCCCAAGGTCCAGGAGGTCTATTTCGGCAGCGGCAAAACCTTCGAGAAAAAGACACTGGAAAAGGATGCCGCCTCATGAGCGCTGCGAACGAAGTCCTGCTGCAGGCCCAGGGCCTGTGCGCCTGGTATGGCGCTGCCCAGATCCTCTACGACGTGGGCATCGAAGTGCGGCGCGGTGAAGTGGTGGCCCTGATGGGGCGCAACGGCGCCGGAAAATCAACGACGCTCAAGACACTGATCGGCATGCTCGACAAGCGGCGCGGCAGTGTGTCCTTTCTGGGTACTGACATTTCAAAAAGCGAACCCCACCATGCGGCGCGCATGGGCCTGGGTTTTGTGCCGGAAGACAGGCGCATCTTCACCGACCTGACGGTGATGGAGAACCTGGAAGTGGGGCGGCAGCCGCCGCGCCGCTGGCCCGACGGCAGCGAGGCGCCGGTCTGGACGCCCGAGCGGCTGTTCAAGTTGTTCCCCAACCTTGGCGAGATGCCGGACCGCCAGGGGGGCCGCATGAGTGGCGGCGAACAGCAGATGCTGACCGTCGCCCGGACACTGATGGGCAACCCCTACCTGGTCCTGCTCGACGAGCCGTCGGAAGGTGTGGCACCGGTGATCGTCGAGCAGATGGCACACATGATCCTTGAACTCAAGTCGCAGGGCGTCAGCATTCTGCTGTCCGAACAGAACATGCATTTTGCGGAACTGGTGTCGGACCGGGCCTATGTGCTCGAAAAGGGCCAGATCCGTTACGAGGGTTCCATGGCCGAGCTGTCGGCCAACGAAGAGGTGCGGCGCGCCTACCTCAGTGTCTAGTTCCGTGTTGTCTTAACCCGTTTCAAGGAGATCTCATCATGCATCCAGCTACCCGCAGAACCCTGTTGAAAACCCTGTCCGGCGCCGGCCTCGTCGCTGCTGCCGGCCTGGCCGGCCGCGTGGCCTTTGCCGCCGGCATCAAGCCCGACGCCAAAAGCGCGCTGATTGTTGTCGATGTGCAGAACTGTTTTGTGACCGGGGGCACGCTGCCGGTCAAGGGCGGCGAGGAAGTGGTGCCGGTTATCAACAAACTCGCCGGCGCTTTCGAGAACATCGTGATCACGCAGGACTGGCACACCAAGGGCCATGCGTCCTTTGCCAGCACCCATGCGGGCAAGAAGCCTTTCGAAGTCAAAAAACTGGCCTATGGCAACCAGGTGCTGTGGCCTGACCACTGCGTGCAGGGGACGGACGACGCGGCCCTCCACAAGGACCTGGCGCTGCCCACGGCCCAGGTCATCGTGCGCAAGGGCTACCACCAGGAGGTGGACAGTTATTCGGCCTTCACCGAGGCCGACGGAAAGACGCCGACCGGCCTGGGCGGCTACCTCAAGCAGCGCGGCATCAAGCGCGTTTTCGTGACCGGGCTGGCGACCGACTTCTGCGTCGCCTGGACCGCGATGGACGCGCGCAAGGCGGGCTTCGAGGTCTATGTGATCGAGGATGCCACGCGCGCCATTGACCTGAACGGCTCGCTGGCGGCGGCCTGGAAGCAGATGACGGCCAAGGGCGTCAAACGCATCCAGTCCAAAGACCTGGCCTGAAGCGCGACCTGACTTGTCACGGGATCCGATGAGCTCGCAGGTCGTGACCTTCAGCGTCAACCGCTTGACGCGGACGCTGACGGTCTCGCCGCAGGCCTCCCTGTTGGGAGTGCTGCGCAACGACCTCGAACTCAACAGCCCCAAATACGGCTGTGGTCTGGGCGAATGTGGGGCCTGCACGGTGCTGGTCGATGGCGTGGCCGCACGCGCCTGCGTGATCCCGGCCGGCGGCGTGGCCGGCCGCGAGATCACCACGCTGGAAGGTCTCGGGTCCCTGGCGGCGCTGCATCCGGTGCAGCAGGCTTTCATCGAAGAGCAGGCGGCCCAGTGCGGTTACTGCCTGAGCGGCATGATCATGATGACCACCGCCTTGCTGGCGCGCAAGCCGGATCCGACGCAGGACGAGATACGCCGCGAGTTGTCCGGCAATCTGTGTCGCTGCGGCACCCATCTCGAGATCGTGAACGCGGTGCTGCGTGCGGCAGAACTCACGCGGCAGGCCTGTCCCAAAGACCCCCGGCCATGACCCGCCGCGCCGACACCCCCCTCACACGCGCCGACTTTCATGCAGCCGGCGGTGTGCTGCTGGTCACGCGCGAGCCGCCGCCTGCGCCGCCGCCCGCCCCGGGCCAGCCCGCGCTGGTCAGCGGAAATCCACTCGAAGGGGTGGAGATATTGCTGGCGGTCTGGGACGACGGCAGCGTGACGGCCCTGAACGGCCATGTGGACCTGGGTACCGGCATCCGCACTGCGCTGGGACAGATCGTGGCGGAAGAGCTCGATATCGCGCTGGCCAGCGTCAACATGGTGCTGGGCGATACCACCCGCGCGCCGAATCAGGGCGCGACCATTGCCAGCGCATCGATACAGATTCATGCCGTCCCGCTACGGGCGGCGGCGGCCCAGGCGCGCGCCTGGCTGGTGGACCGGGCCGCCGGCGTGCTGCAGGTGGACAGGGCGCTGCTGACGGTGCGTGACGGCCTGGTGTCGGTGATCGGCAGCGACGCTCGGTCGGTGGGCTACGGTGCCCTGGTGGCACAACAGCATGTTGAACTTTCGCTGGCGCTGGATTCGCCGCTGAAATCCCCGGAGGACTACCGCATCGTGGGCACCAGCACCGCGCGCGTCGACATCCCGGCCAAGGCCACCGGTGTACTGACCTTTGTGCACGACATGCGCGTGCCGGGCATGCTGCACGGCCGTGTTGTGCGCCCGCCTTATGCCGGGGCCGACCACGGCGACTTCATCGGCAATACGCTGGAGGCTGTGGACGAGTCGTCTATCGCACACATTCCCGGCATTCGTGCGGTGGTGGTCATCCGCGATTTCATCGGCATCGTCGCCGAGCGTGAAGAGCACGCCGAGCAGGCACTGCGTGAGCTGCGTGTCCGGTGGAAGCCCTGGCCGGGGCTGACGAATCTTGACGATCTGGAAAGCGCCATCCGCGCCAACCCGGCGACACAGCGCCAGCTGATCGACGAGGGTGATGTGGATGCCGCGATGGCTGGCGCAGCAGAGCGCATGCCACGCAACTACGTCTGGCCCTACCAGATGCACGGCTCCATCGGTCCCTCGTGTGCGCTGGCGGATTGGCAGGAACATCGCCTGACCGTGTGGGCCGGCAGCCAGAACCCGCACGTGCTGCGCGCCGACCTGTCGCGCCTCATGGGCTTGCCGGACATGGCCATCGACGTGATCCGTATGGAGGCGGCCGGCTGTTACGGCCGCAACTGTGCCGACGATGTGGCGGCCGATGCCGCCCTGCTCTCGCGCGCGGTGGGTGCGCCGGTGCGGGTGCAGCTCACGCGCGAGCAGGAGCATGCCTGGGAGCCCAAGGGCGCGGCCCAGCTCATGCAGGTCAACGGCGGGCTCAATGCCGACGGCTCGGTTGCCGCCTATGACTTCCAGACCTCCTACCCGTCCAACGGCGCGCCGACGCTGGCGCTGCTGCTCACGCGCACCGTCGAGCCGGTGGCGCGCGCCTATGAAATGGGTGACCGCAGTGCGCGCCCGCCTTACGACTACGAGAATCTGCGTGTGTCGGTCAACGACATGCCGCCCATGCTGCGCGCCTCCTGGCTGCGCGGTGTCTCGGCGCTGCCCAACTCCTTTGCCCACGAGTCCTACATCGACGAGCTGGCCACCGCGGCCGGCGTGGACCCGGTCGAGTTCCGCCTGCGTTACCTGAGCGAGCCGCGCGCGGCCGAACTGCTACGCGCCACCGCCGATCGCGCTGGCTGGAAAGTGCATAACGGGCCGCAGCAGGCTGAAGGGCAAAGCGGGGCATCCGACATCGTGCACGGCCAGGGCGTGGCTTACGCGCGTTATGTCCACAGCAAATGGCCGGGGTACGGCGCGGCCTGGGCCGCCTGGGTGGCCGACGTCGAGGTCAACCGCAAGACCGGTGAGGTGCAGGTCCGGCGCGTGGTGGTGGGCCATGATGCCGGCACGCTGATCAACCCCGCCGGTGTGCAGCACCAGATCCACGGCAACGTGGTGCAGACCACCAGCCGGGCGTTGACCGAGCAGGTCAGCCTGAACCCGACAACGAACACCGTGGCCAGCCTGGAGTGGGGCAGTTACCCCATCCTGAGTTTCAGGGATGTGCCGGTGATCGAGGTGGTAACCATGGCGCGGCCCGGTGAGCCGCCGCTGGGCGCGGGCGAGTCGGCCTCGGTGCCCGGGACGGCCGCCATTGCCAATGCCATTTTTGACGCGACGGGCGTGCGCTTTCGCCAGCCGCCGTTCACCGCGGAGGTGGTGCGTGCCGCGCTGCAACCGACGCCCGATCAGGTGCCGGCCGTGTCGCCCGCCCTGGCCGCGCCGCCCCCGTTGGCCGGCCCGCCTGGCAACGCGCCCTGGCCCCAAAGCCTGGGTCGCTGGTCCCGCACCGGCGCCATGCTGGCCGGCGTGTTTGGTCTGGCGGCTGCCCTGCTGGGCTGGCGGCCCGCGATTGCACCGGTGTTGTCCAGCAGTTCTTCGATCTACACCGCGGTGACGATTGAACGCGGCCGGCAACTCGCGGCCGCTGGTGACTGTGTGGTGTGCCACACCGCGCCCGGCGGCATTCCGAATGCCGGCGGCCGCGCGATGGAGACGCCCTTCGGCAAGATATTCACCACCAACCTCACGCCCGATGCGCAGACCGGCATCGGCCTGTGGTCCTTCAGCGCCTTCCAGCGCGCCATGCGTGAAGGTATCTCGCGTGACGGGCACCATTTGTACCCGGCCTTCCCCTACACGGCCTTTGCCAAAACGAGTGATGAAGATTTAACCGCGCTGTACGCTTACCTGATGGCGCAGCCTGCCGTGCGCTCGGAGACGCCGGCCACACAGCTCGCGTTCCCCTTCAATGTGCGGCCCCTGATGGCGGCCTGGAATGCGATGTTTCATGACCCGGCGCCTTACCGCACGGACCCGACACAAACCGTGGAATGGAATCGCGGCGCCTACCTGGTCAACGGCCTGGGCCATTGCGGCGCCTGCCACACGCCGCGCAATGCGCTGGGGGCCGAGCGCGGCGGCCCGGCCTTTTTATCGGGTGCGGTGGTCGACGGCTGGGAGGCGCCTGCGCTGACGGCCCTGTCGCGCGCGCCCGTGCCTTGGACCTCCGGCGAGTTGTACCGCTACCTGCGCAGCGGCTACAGCCTGCAGCACGGCGCTGCCGCCGGCCCCATGGGGCCTGTGGTCAAGGAGCTCGGCGCCTTGCCCGACGACGATATCCGGGCCATGGCCAGCTACCTGACCTCGTTCAACCAGCCCCTGGCCGAGCCCGAGAGTGCCGAACGTGCCAGGCTGGTGGTGTCGTCCGCGCAGCAAAGCGGCGCGGCGTTGCCTGGCCCCGGTCAGCGCCTGTTCAACGGCGCCTGTGCCTCCTGCCACCATGATGGCGACGGTCCGAAGCTGCTGGGCGTCAACACGCCGCTGGCCCTGAACAGCAAGCTGCACAGCGAGCGGCCCGACAACCTGATTCGTGTGATCCTGGACGGCATTCGCGCACCGGCAACAGCAGCGATTGGCTTCATGCCGGCTTTCCAGCACAGCCTGGACGATGACCAGATCGCCACGCTGGCCAGTTACATGCGCAGCCGGTATGCACCGGATCAGCCTGCCTGGAAAGACCTGCCGGCCGCCGTGTCGCGCCTGCGCGCCACGGTGAGAAGCCATGAGGGTGCGGCGAAATTGCTATCAAATAAGTAGCTGTCGCCGCCCGATGGTATTGGGCTGGAGGCCTATTTCATTGACAGGACGACGCAGGGCGAGTGCTACGCCGGCTCTTGAGCACCCAGCCACTGAGCCAGCACCTCGGCCGTGTGTTCGCCGAGCATGGGCGGTGGTCGCTGGTAAGCCACCGGTGAGCCGGACAGGCGGATCGGATTGGCCACCAGCGGCACGCTGCCGGCCAGCGCATGCGGCATGTCGATGTGCAGGCCGCGCGATTGCACCTGCGGGTCCGCAAAGACTTCATCGATGCGGTTGATCGGGCCGCAAGGCACACCGGCGGCTTCCAGCGCTGCGATCCAGTCGGCCGAAGTCCGCATCACCGTGGCCTGGCGCAGCAGGGGCACGAGCACCGCGCGGTTCGCCACACGCTGCGCGTTGGTGGAAAAGCGCGCATCGGCCGACCATTCAGGATGGCCCGCGACCTTGCAGAATTTGGCGAACTGCTCGTCATTGCCCACCGCGAGGATGATGTCGCCATCGGCCGTTGGAAAGTCCTGGTAGGGCACGATGTTCGGATGCGCGTTGCCCATGCGGCGCGGCACGATCTTCCCGGCCAGGTAGTTGGAAGCCTGGTTCGCCAGGCAGGCGATCTGCACGTCCAGCAGTGCCAGGTCGATGTGTTGTCCCAAGCCTGATTTTTCGCGCTCGGCCAGGGCGGCCTGCACGGCAATCGTGGCATACAGGCCGGTCATGATGTCGGTTAGTGCCACACCCACTTTCTGCGGGCCGGCGCCGGCCTCGCCATCGGGGCGGCCGGTCACACTCATCAGCCCGCCCATGCCCTGGATCAGAAAGTCGTAACCCGCGCGCGTCGCGTAAGGACCGGTCTGGCCGAAGCCGGTGATGGAGCAGTAGACCAGGCGCGGGTTGGCCGCGCTCAGGCTCGCATAGTCGAGGCCGTAACGCTTGAGTCCACCGACCTTGAAGTTCTCCAGCACCACGTCGGCCTGCTGCGCCAGCGCGCGCACCTGCGCCTGTCCTTCAGGCGTGGCGATGTCGATGGCGACGGAGCGCTTGTTGCGGTTGGCGCAGAGAAAGTAGGCCGCCTCGGTGGTGTCCCGACCCGAGCCGTCCTTCAGGTAGGGCGGGCCCCAGGCGCGGGTGTCGTCACCGCCCTGCGGTTTTTCGACCTTCACCACGTCGGCACCCAGGTCGGCGAGCAGCTGCCCGGCCCAGGGGCCGGCGAGCACACGCGACAGATCCAGCACCCGCACGCCAGTCAGCGGCGGCGGGCGAACAGCGGGGCCTGTCATGAGCTCAGGAAAACGCGGCGATGCCGGTGATCGCGCGGCCCAGAATCAGCGCGTGCACATCGTGCGTGCCTTCGTAGGTGTTGACGACTTCGAGGTTGACCAGATGCCGCGCCACGCCGAACTCGTCGCTGATGCCGTTGCCGCCCAGCATGTCGCGTGCCATGCGGGCAATGTCGAGCGCCTTGCCGCAGGAGTTGCGTTTCATGATCGAGGTCACTTCGACCGCGGCCGTGCCTTCATCCTTCATGCGGCCCAGGCGCAGGCAGCCCTGCAGGCCGAGCGCGATTTCGGTTTCCATGTCGGCAAGTTTTTTCTGGATCAGCTGGTTGGCGGCCAGCGGGCGGCCGAACTGCTTGCGGTCCAGTGTGTACTGGCGCGCCTTGTGGAAGCAGTCCTCGGCCGCACCCAGCGCGCCCCAGGCGATGCCGTAACGCGCGGAGTTGAGGCAGGTGAACGGGCCCTTGAGACCGCGCACGTCGGGGAAGGCGTTTTCCTCGGGGCAGAAGACTTCGTCCATGACGATCTCCCCGGTGATGGAGGCGCGCAGGCCGACCTTGCCGTGCACGGCCGGGGCGCTCAGGCCTTTCCAGCCTTTTTCCAGCACAAAGCCGCGGATAGAACCTTCATCGTCCTTGGCCCAGACCACAAACACGTCGGCAATCGGGCTGTTGGTGATCCACATCTTGGCGCCCGAGAGCTTGTAGCCGCCGTCCACCTTTTTGGCGCGCGTGATCATGCTGCCGGGGTCGGAGCCGTGGTTGGGTTCGGTCAGGCCGAAGCAGCCTATCCACTCGCCGGTGGCCAGTTTTGGCAGGTATTTCTGTTTCGTGGCTTCATTGCCGAACTCGTTGATCGGCACCATCACCAGCGAGGACTGCACACTCATCATGGAGCGGTAGCCGGAGTCGACTCGTTCGACCTCGCGCGCAGCCAGGCCGTAACAGACGTAGTTCAGGCCGGCGCCACCGTAGGCTTCGGGAATCGTGCTGCCAAGCAGGCCCAGCGAGCCCATCTCGCGAAAGATCGCGACATCGGTTTTTTCATGGCGGAAGGCTTCCAGCACGCGCGGTGCCAGTTGCTCCTGGCAGTAGGCGGCGGCGGTGTCACGCACCATGCGTTCGTCGTCGGTCAGCTGCTGGTCGAGCAGCAGGGGGTCGGCCCAGTGGAAGCTGGCTTTGTGGGGGCTGGGGCTCATGGGGAATCTCCAAAGGGGGTGGGTGAGGCCTCTGTGTGCAGAAATCGCAACTCAGGCGGCCGGGGCAAGGATGACGATGGCGCAAGCATACGCTTGCTTCACCGCCGGGCGCAACCGATGATTTGGCACGGGTTTGTGCAAAAATGGAACTCCAACCAAGCCGCCCAGGCAGGAGCCCGCCATGCGTCGAAAAATCCCTTCCACCACCGCGCTGGCGCTGTTTGAATCGGCCGCGCGGCATCAGAGTTTTACCCAGGCGGCGCAGGAACACGCGGTCACCCAGAGCGCGGTGTGCCGCCAGATCGCCGGTCTGGAAGACTTCCTGAGTGTGAAGCTGTTCCGGCGCACCAAACGCGGCGTTTTGCTCACCGAAGCGGGCACCAACTACGCCCGCAACGTGCGCGCACGCCTCGACGACGTGGAGCGCGACACGCTGGCCTTGATGGCCAAGGGCGGCGCCGGCGGGGCGCTGGAGCTCGGCGTGGTGCCGACTTTTGCCGCCAAGTGGCTGGTGCCGCGGCTCGGCGATTTCCAGCGCCTGCATCCCGATATCACGGTGCACCTGTCGTCGCGCACGCGGCCCTTCCTGTTTGCCGATACCGCGCTGGACGCGGCCATCTTCGCGGGCGACGCAGGCTGGCCGGGCACGGAGTCCTGTTTCCTGATGGACGAACGCCTGGTGGCGGTGGGCAGCCCGGCGCTGGTCAAGACGCGGCGCACGCTGAAGGCCGCCGACCTGGCGCACCTGCCGCTGCTGCAGATGAGCACGCGGCCTTACGCCTGGCGGCAGTGGTTTGAATCGCTGGGCCTGCACATCGACAACGACCTGGCCGGCGCGCGCATGGAGCTGTTTTCCATCACGACCGAGGCGGCCATTCACGGGCAGGGTCTGGCGCTGATCCCGCGCTTCCTGATTGAAGAGGATCTGAGGCAGGGCCGCCTGGTCCCGCTGATCGAGCACGAGTTTGTCAGCGACCGGCGTTATTACTTCATTTACCCCGAGCAAAAGTCAGAGAACCCGGTGCTGAGGCTCTTTGGGGCCTGGCTCGACGACCAGGCCACCCGTTACCGCGGTGTGTCCATGCCCGCCCCACAAGCGGCCTGAGTTCCTAGCGCTGGGTGCCGCTGGAGATGCGGCCCTGTTCTCGCCGGTTCTGGGCCTGCTCGCGCAGGGCGCGCTGGCCCACCGACTCCTCGCTTTGCCGTTGCCGCTGGTCATCCTGACGTGTCAGCTCGCGCTGCTGCCGCCATTGGTCACGCTGCAGCTGCTGCTGTTCGCGCCTGGCCTGCTCCTGGTCGCTCGGGCCGGGCCGCTGGGGCACCCAGGTGCCGTTGCGCTGCGCCTGCTCCCTCAAGGCACGTTCGCCGAGGCTCTCCTGGCTCTGCCGGATCTGGGCATCCTGCTGGCGCGTCAGCTCACGTTGCCGCCGTTCCTGTTCGCGCTGCAACTGCCATTGTTCCCACTGCGCCCGCTCGATGGCGCTGTAGTCGGGCGGCGGGCCGGTTCCTGTCCAGGTTTCGGTGCGGGTGGTGACGGTCGGCAGTTGGGCCCAGGCGGGCGCCAGCGCCAGCACCAGCAGGCCGGTGCCCAGCAAGACATGCGATTTCAGAAGGGTGGTCATCAGTGTCTCCATCGGCTGCGCCGCGCGCATTTCAACACCCTACTGTACGCAAAGCGAAAAACAGCGTCGGCGACCCGGCTTGCGGGCACTTTTTACATGAAAATACCCTTCCAGCCCTTGTTCCACGGGCGCAAGCAGCTATTTAATTCATAGCGAATGACCTGACGGCGCAATGTGCGACGATTGCCCCCATGCAAAATTTCTGGCCTTCCAGCGGCTTCCATCAACTCCAGATCACCTCACGCGGCTGGCTGGCACCCACCGACGATTACCTGCGCCTGTTCCTGAACCGACCCGAACTGGCCCTGGTGCCCGAGTCCTGTGCGGCTGAACAAACGCTGCATGCGGCCTTGCTGGCCGCGCCGTCGCGGCCGGTGACCGAGGCCGAACTGCAGGCCCTGCAGGACGCAGACGCCCGCGAGAGTTACGGCCTGTTTTTGCGCTTTCGCGATGGGCTGCTGGCGGCCGGCACGCTGGAGGCCTATTACCTGGGCCTGTTCCGCAGCGGCAGCATCAGCATCCCGCCGCTGTTCATCGACCTGCTGGCCCAGGCCATCCTGCGCCAGGTGCTGGATGAGGCCACCGATGCCTACGAGGTGCGTGCCGCCGAAATGCTGTTTCGCGCCCAGCGCGTCACCACGCAGGACGGCCAGGTGTTGGCCGGCGACCGCGAGGTGCTGGACATGCTCAATGAAACCGGCGGGCTGGGCGACTTCGGGCGTTTTCTGGCGGAAGCCAAGGCACCCTTGCGGGCCATCGATATGCAGGTGCTGACGGATGCCAACGCGCCGGATTACTGGCCCGCCAGTGACCGCCACAGTTTCCTGCTCGACCTGACGCATGAAATCAGCAACGACCTGAGCCACGGCCTGGTGTTCACCATGACGCGCGCCCGCTCGGGCCTGACAGCGCTGGCCCGTGTGCTGGAAAAGTGGGTGCGGCATTTTCTCGGCGTGGAGGTCAGCATCCGGCCGCTGCAAAAGGTCGATGACGCCGCCTGGCGCTGGCATGTGGGGCTGGACGTGGAGGCCACGGCGCTGCTCAACGACCTGTACGAAGGCCGGGAGGTGGAGGCCGGACGCATGCAGCGCCTGGTCAGCCTGTTCCGGCTGGATTTTGCGGACCCGCAGGAGATGCGCGCCGATGTGGCCGGCAAGCCGGTGTACCTGGGCCTGATGATGAATGCCGGCCAGTCGGTCAAGCTCAAGCCGCAGAATCTGCTGCTGAATCTGCCGCTGAAGGGGGCGATGTAAATCGGTTCCGGACGGCCGGCTGGCCCTGCATTGCCCCAACTGGAGCGCGGTAGCTTAAAATGCCGGGTTCTGCCAATTTTTAATCCGGAGTCTTCCATGTCCAAAAAAATCCGTGTCGAAGCCGACATCTGCGCACCCAAGCCCGTTCCCGCCCCCGGCATGACCCGCACGGCCGGCCGTGGGCAAAAGATCAGCCTGGAGCGTGGCAGCTGGACCCGCAGCAAAAAGAACCCCGGCAAGCGCCCGCACAAAGGCGGTTGAGCCCGTCCGCGGCCGCACCTTCCATCGTGATTCACTGAGGGGGGTGCCTTTGCAGCAAGCCCCGGCTCGCGGAGCTTTTTGCTGCGCGTTGGCGGGGCGGGTCTGAGGCCATGGCCGCCTACACCTTTGTCCTGCTCGCCGGTTTTGCTGCCGGTTGCCTGAGCGGCGTCATCGGCACCGGTTCGTCCATCGTGCTGTTGCCGCTGCTGGTTCATGCCTTCGGGCCGAAACAGGCCGTGCCCATCATGGCCATCGCGGCGGTCATGGCCAACCTGTCACGTGTGCTGGCCTGGTGGCGCGAGGTGGACTGGAAGGCGGTCGCCGCCTATGCCGTCACCGGCGTGCCCGCGGCAGCCCTGGGCGCACGCACCTTGCTGGCCCTGCCGCCACACGTCATCGAGATTGCCCTCGGCATTTTTTTCCTCGCCATGGTCCCGGTTCGCCACCTGCTGGCGCGCCTGCAGTGGAAGGCGCGGCTGTGGCACCTCGCCGTGGCCGGCGCCTTCATCGGTTTTCTCACCGGCATTGTGCTGTCCACCGGGCCGCTCAGTGTTCCTGTTTTTCTGGCCTATGGCTTGGTCACGGGGGCTTTCCTCGCGACGGAAGCGGCCAGTTCGCTGTTCATCTACCTCAGCAAGGTCGTGACTTTTCATGAATTCGGAGCGCTGCCTGCCGGCGTGCTGCTGCAGGGCCTGATCGTGGGCGCCTCGCTGATGGCAGGCACCTTTGCGGGCAAGGCGCTGGTGCTGCGGATGAGTGCGGCTGCGCATGGGCATGTGCTGGACGGGTTGCTGGTGTGTTCGGGGGTGGCGTTGTTGTGGACGGCGCTGGGTTGAGATCTGGATTGGGTTTGTCATCGCGGACTGGATCCGGGATCCAGGTGCGAAGACCACCACCGTTCGGGCTGAGCTTGTCGAAGCCTGCGCAAGCTTGCGCTTCAGTGGGTCTTCCAGCAAGCCGGGTCTCGCACCGGCGGGCGAGGCACTTTGTCGTTGCTTCGCCAAAGAAAAGTACCCAAAAGAAAGGCGACCCGATGGTCTGGGTCCCTTCGCTTCGCTGCGGGCAACCTGCGCTGCTCGACTCCGGCGGGGGTCGGCAGAACTCGCTACGCTCGGACAACTGCCGCCCTGATCCCGCCTCCGTCTGCGCTGCTCGGCCCAGCCCGACGGGTGGGAGAGCGAATGCGGGATCGGGTGCGGGGAGACATGACGCGCGCAGCGCGTCATGTCCGGCTCACGGGACTGTCATGTATGCACGTGGCAGCAGCACACACGGCCAAATGTGGCTCCCCGCCATCGCCCAGCGGGGCGAGGGAGGGGCGGGGCGAGGGAGGGGCGGGGGGAGGGAGTGGGGAGTCCGAACTACTGTCCAGCAAGGACCCCTGACGCAGCGTGATGCCGGATTCAACAGGAAATGTGTCTCCAGCCCTTACACAGCAAGCGCGAAAAGCTATTGAATCAGTAGCAATCTACATGTTCCGCCGGTACTGCCCACCGACCTCGAACAGCGCGTGGGTGATCTGCCCCAGCGAGCAGACGCGTACTGCGTCCATCAGCACCTCGAACACGTTGTCATCGGCAATCACCGCCTGCTGCAGGCGCTTGAGCATGGCCGGGGCCTCCTTGGCGTGGCGTCGGTGGAAGTCCTGCAGGCGAGCCAGCTGGCTCTGCTTTTCCTCGTCGGTGGAGCGGGCGAGCTCCAGCTTGTCCTGCACCGCGTCGCCATGCGGATTGCGGAAAGTGTTGACGCCGATGATGGGCAGCTCACCGGTGTGTTTGAGCATCTCGTAATGCATGGACTCGTCCTGGATGCGGCCACGCTGGTAGCCGGTTTCCATCGCGCCCAGCACGCCGCCGCGTTCGGCGATGCGCTCGAACTCGCTGAGCACCGCTTCTTCCAGCAGTTCGGTGAGTTCCTCGATGATGAACGCGCCCTGGGACGGGTTTTCGTTTTTCGCCAGGCCCCACTCGCGGTTGATGATGAGCTGGATCGCCATCGCGCGGCGAACCGACTCTTCGGTCGGTGTGGTGATGGCTTCGTCGAAGGCGTTGGTGTGCAGGGAGTTGCAGTTGTCGTAAATCGCAATCAGCGCCTGCAGGGTGGTGCGGATGTCGTTGAACTGGATCTCCTGCGCGTGCAGGCTGCGGCCCGAGGTCTGGATGTGGTACTTGAGCTTCTGGCTGCGCTCGTTGGCGCCGTATTTTTCCTTCATGGCCACGGCCCAGATGCGGCGCGCGACGCGGCCCATGACCGTGTATTCCGGGTCCATGCCGTTGCTGAAGAAAAAGCTCAGGTTGGGCGCGAAGTCGTCGATGTGCATGCCGCGCGCGAGGTAGGCTTCGACAAAGGTGAAGCCGTTGGACAGCGTGAAAGCCAGCTGCGAAATCGGGTTGGCGCCGGCTTCGGCGATGTGGTAACCGCTGATGGAAACGCTGTAGAAATTGCGCACGCGGTTGTGCACGAAATACTCGGCAATGTCGCCCATGACTTTCAGGCTGAACTCGGTCGAGAAGATGCAGGTGTTCTGGCCCTGGTCTTCCTTCAGGATGTCGGCCTGCACCGTGCCGCGCACGTTTTCCTGCACCCATTCGCGGATTTTTTCGGTTTCGGTGTCCGTCGGTTCGCGGCCGTTGTCGGCCCTGAATTTTTCGAGATTCTGGTCGATGGCGGTGTTCATGAACATGGCCAGAATGGTCGGCGCCGGGCCGTTGATGGTCATGCTGACCGAGGTGCTGGGGCTGCACAGGTCGAAGCCGTCGTACAGCACCTTCATGTCGTCCAGCGTGGCAATCGACACGCCGCTGTTGCCGACCTTGCCGTAAATGTCGGGCCGCAGGTCGGGGTCGTTGCCGTACAGCGTGACCGAGTCAAAGGCCGTGCTCAGGCGCTTGGCGGCCATGCCCTGGCTCAGCAGCTTGAAACGCGTGTTGGTGCGAAACGCGTCGCCTTCGCCGGCAAACATGCGGGTCGGGTCCTCGCCCTCGCGCTTGAAGGCGAAGGTGCCGGCGGTGTAGGGGTAGCTGCCCGGCACGTTGTCCAGCATCAGCCACTTGAGGATTTCGCCGTGGTCTTCGTACTGAGGCAGCGCCACCTTGCGGATGGTCGTGCCCGAGAGCGACTTGCTGGTCAGCGCGGTGCGGATTTCCTTGTCGCGGATTTTCACCACGTATTCTTCGCCGGCGTAGGCCTGCTGCATCGCGGGCCACTGGATCAACAGCTTGCGTGCGGCCGGGTCCTGGACCTGCTCGCGCTGCACCGCCAGGTCGATGGCGGCTTCCGCGGCCCTGGCCTTGTCGGGCTTGCCGACGGTCAGCATGTCGGCGGCGGCACGCAGCTGCTGGATTTCGCGCGCCAGCGTCGCCTGCTCCCTGCCGCGTTTTTTGTAGCTGCGCACCGTGTCGGCAATTTCAGCCAGGTAACGTGTGCGGGCGGCGGGCACCACCGGTGTCTGGTTGGTGCTGTGGCGCACATCGACGGCGGGCAGGGCGCCTTCGGACAGCTTCAGGCCGAGTCCGGCCAGGCGAGGTTTGAGGGCCTGGTACAGCGCGGTCACGCCGTCGTCGTTGAAACGCGCGGCCATGGTGCCGAATACCGGCATCTTGTCGGGCGCGGTACCCCAGGCTTCCTTGTTGCGCTGCACCTGCTTGGCCACGTCGCGCAGGGCGTCGAGCGAGCCCTTGCGGTCGAACTTGTTGATGGCGACAAACTCGGCAAAGTCCAGCATGTCGATTTTTTCGAGCTGGCTGGCGGCGCCGAACTCGGGTGTCATCACATACATGGGCACGTCCACCAGCGGCACGATGGCGGCGTCGCCCTGGCCGATGCCCGAGGTTTCGACCACGATCAGGTCAAAGCCGGCCACCTTGCAGGCGGCAATCACTTCGGGCAGCGCCTTGCTGATCTCGCTGCCGAACTCGCGTGTTGCCAGGCTGCGCATGAAAACGCGCGGACCCTGCTGCCAGGGGCTGATGGCGTTCATGCGGATGCGGTCGCCGAGCAGCGCGCCGCCGCTCTTGCGCCGTGAGGGGTCGATGCTGATGACGGCCACGCGCAGCTGGTCGTTCTGGTCCAGCCGCAGCCGGCGGATCAGCTCGTCGGTCAGCGAGGACTTGCCGGCGCCGCCGGTGCCGGTGATGCCCAGCACCGGTATCTTTTTGATAGCGGCCTGCGCCCGCAGGGTCTCGACCAGAGCCGGATTTGCCCTGTCGTTTTCAAGCGCGGTGATGAGTTGTGCCAGCGCGCGCCAGGCCATCTCGCCGTGGCCTTCGATGGACTGGAGGTCCGCGGGTGCAAAGCCGGTCAGGTCCTTGTCGCAGCGCATGACCATCTCGCCGATCATGCCGGCCAGGCCCATTTTCTGGCCGTCTTCGGGGCTGTAGATGCGTGAGACGCCGTAGGCGTGGAGCTCGCGGATCTCCGGCGGCACAATCACGCCGCCACCGCCGCCGAACACCTGGATGTGCTCGCCGCCGCGGCTCCTGAGCAGGTCGACCATGTACTTGAAGTACTCGACGTGGCCGCCCTGGTAGGAGCTGATGGCAATGCCCTGCGCGTCTTCCTGCAGCGCCGCCGTGACGACTTCGTCCACGCTGCGGTTGTGGCCCAGGTGAATCACCTCGGCACCCATGCCCTGCAGGATGCGCCGCATGATGTTGATGGCGGCGTCATGGCCATCAAACAGCGAGGCGGCAGTGACAAAACGCACCTTGTGCGTGGGGCGGTAGCTGGCAAGGGCCTGGTATTCGGCGGACAGGTCGGTCATGGCGGCGCTCTCTGGAGGGTTGTCTCGTGGCTTGGATGCGGGGGATTATTCGATCTTCAATCCGGCCAGCGCCGGATCGTCAGGCGGATAACGCAGGTCCAGCGACTTGAGTTTGTCGCGCACCAGCGTGGCCACCATCAGGTTGCGGTGGGTTTTGGAGTCGGCGGGCACCACGGTCCAGGGCGCCCAGGGGGTGCTGGTTGCACCCAGCAACGCCTCGTAGGCCTTCTGGTAGTCGGCCCACTGCTTGCGTACCTCCAGGTCGCCCATGCTGAACTTCCAGCGCTTGGTCGGGTCGTCCACCCGCTCCTGCAGGCGCTGGCCTTGTTCCTCGAAGCTGATGTGCAGCATGAACTTGAGGATCACCGTGCCGGTTTCGGCCAGCAGGCGCTCGAACTCGTTGATGTGGGCAAAACGCTGCGCGGTCTGCTCGGGCGTGATCCAGCCCTTGACCACCGGGACCAGCACGTCTTCGTAGTGGCTGCGGTTGAAAATCATGGTTTCGCCTGCCCCGGGCATCTGGCGATGGATGCGCCACAGGTAGTCGTGTGCCCGCTCTTCCTCGCTCGGCGCCTTCCAGCCCACGGTGTGAACACCCAGCGGGCTGGTCCGGCTGAACACGGCGCGAATCGTGCCGTCCTTGCCGGAGGTGTCGGTGCCTTGCAGCAGGACCAGCAGCTTGTAGCGCTTGTCGGCGTAAAACAGGTCCTGCAGGCCGTCCAGTTCCATCGCCAGGGCGTCCACAGCGGCCTTGTCGTCGCCTTTGTCGCCATTCGACAAGGGCTTGGCCGACGCCTGGAGTTTGGACAGCCCAAACGGCCGGCCGCGCCCGGAGGTGGGCGGTTGCCAGGGGGCCAGCAGGGCCGCACGCTTGCTGTTGCCGTTGGACATGGCTGTCTCCGTGTGGATGGTTGACGTTTACGTAAACGTCAATCTTACCGTTTTTCCAAAACAAAAGGGCGCCTGCGCGCCCTTTTGCTTCCCGACAGGTGGGCGGCGCCCGCCTATTTGTACAGCAACTGCGGCAACCACAGGCCGATGGCAGGGAACTGGTACAGCAGGACGATGGCCAGGATCTGGATGCCCATGAAAGGCAGCATGCCCAGGAAAATCTGGTTCAGGGTCACATGTTTCGGTGCTACGCCCTTGAGGTAGAACGCGGCCATGGCCACCGGCGGGCTCAGGAAAGCCGTCTGCAGGTTCAGGGCGACCAGCAGGCCGAAGAACAGCGGATCGACGCCGAAGTTGTCCAGCAGCGGGATGAAGATGGGCATGAAGATCACGATGATCTCGGTCCACTCCAGCGGCCAGCCGAGAACGAAAATAATCGCCTGGCTCATCACGAGGAACTGCGTCTTGCTCAGGTTCATGCTGAGCACCCAGGTCTCGACCAGTTCCTGGCCGCCCAGCAGTGCAAAAGCCGCCGAGAAGATGGCCGAGCCGACAAACAGCCAGCACACCATGGCCGAGGTCTTGGCGGTCAGGAAAACCGACTCCTGAAGCACCGAGAGAGTCAGGCGTTTGTAGGCGATGGCCAGAATAAAGCCGCCCAGCGCCCCCATCGCCGCTGCTTCCGTAGGCGTGGCCAGCCCCATGACGATGGACCCGAGTACCGAGATGATGAGAACCATCAGCGGAAAGAAGGAGGTCAGGAGCATTTTGAAGATTTCCAGCCGCGCAAAACTCAGGAAAAGGTAGAAGAGGGCAACCAGCGCGCCGAAAATGGCAAAGCAGACCCACCACCAGGTGGGCGCGTCGCGTGTGCTTGCGGCTGCAGGCGCCTTGTCGGCGCTGGCTGCGGCTGCGGCGGGAGGTTCGGCCACACTCGCGGCCGCCGGCGCGGCGGCTGGAGCTTCTGCGCCTGGCGGCTCCTTGACATCGCCTGACGGGGGTTCCTGCAGCCCGCCCTCGGCAACCGGCTCTTTCAGGCCGTCTTCCTGGGGCGGTTCCTGTAAACCGCCGGTGTCAGCGCTTGGGGCGCTTGACGAGCTGGAGGAGCCTATCTGCTGGATGTCATAGACCGCCTCGGCGTTGACGGTGGTGACCGCCTGGTAGCTGGTCACGACTGCCAGCAGGAATAACAAGCCCGGTAGCACCACAATCGCCAGTTGCTGCAGGATATGGCCAAGCGGCACGTCGGCATTGCGTTTTCCCTTGAGTGCACTGAAGAGCCCTGTGAGCGCGTATTTGTCCGTGCCAGTGGTCAGCTGCTGTGTCAACGGCGGCAGCGTCACCGCGCGGTCCGCGGCCGACAGCGGAGGTGCCCACTGCGGCTTGATCTTGGCAACGAGGATCACGTAGAGGATGTACAGGCCGGTCAGCATCAGGCCCGGGAAAAACGCACCGGCGTAAAGCTGAACCACGGAGACGCCCGCTGTGGCGCCGTACACGATCAGCAGCACCGACGGCGGAATCAGGATGCCCAGGCAACCGCCCGCCGTGATGGCGCCGGCCGCCAGCGGAACGCTGTAACCGGCGCGCAGCATGGCCGGCAGGGCCAGCAAGCCCATCAGCGTCACCACGGCCCCGACGATGCCGGTGGCCGTCGCAAAAATCGCGCAGGTGACCAGGGTAGCCACGGCCAGCGAGCCCGGAATCCGGGCCATGGCCAGATGCAGGCTCTTGAAAAGTTTTTCAATCAGGTTGGCCCGTTCGACCAGGTAACCCATGAAGACGAACAGCGGGATCGCGATCAGCACGTCGCTGGCCATGGTCTTGAAGGCCGCCTGCACCATCAGGTCCAGCGTCTTCGTTGTGTCCCGGTTGTAGGCCAGCCAGGTGAAAATCATGCCCATGCCCATCAGCGTGAAGGCCGTCGGAAAACCCAGCATGATGGCGGTCACCACCAGGGACAGCATCAGCAGCCCCAGGTGTCCGTTGGTGATTTTTTCGACGCTCAGAAGCAGCGTGGCGGCGCCGATGATGACCAGCGCCATGAAGCTCAGGCCGAACCAGAGTTCTTTGCGGATCTTCATTTGCGGGTCTCCTTGAGGGCCAGATCGCGCTCGAGCGCGGCCATGTCTTCGTCTTTCACGTGCACCATTTCCTTGAGTTTTTCCACGTCCACTTCCTCCACGTCGCCTTCGCGCACCGGCCAGGCGCCGGTCTGTATGCACTGGATGCAGCGGATGATTTCCACGATGCCCTGCAGCAGCAGCACAAAACCCGACACCGGGATCACGAACTTGAACGGATAGACCGGAAGCGGGTCGGCGTTGAAGGTCTGCTCGCGGATCGCCAGCGACTCATTGGCATAGGTCCAGCCGGCCCAGGTCAGCGCGATGACGCCCGGCAGGAAGAAGATGATGTACAGCGTCAGGTCGACGATCGCCTGCGTGCGCGGCCTGAGAAAGCCGTAAAGCACGTCGCCGCGCACATGGCCGTTTTTGCTCAGGGTGTAGGCGCCTGCCATCATGAACAGCAGGCCGTAAAGCATGATCTGGGCGTCGAGCACCCAGGCGTGGGGCCGGTTGAGCACGTAACGGCTGAACACCTCCCAGCTGATCAGCACGGTCAGCAGGACCACGCTCCAGGCGCAGGCCTTGCCGATCCAGGTGGAAAAGCGGTCCACCGCCAGTAAAAACGATTGCATTCCAACTCCTTGCGCCGCCCAGGCGGTCCCAGAAAAAACAAAAAGGGCACCCTCAGGTGCCCCTCAGAGGCGCTCGCCCCGCTCAGGCTTTTTTGCCCCGGCCGAAGTAGTGGTTATAGGCCATCTTGAAGTCCACGGTGTAGTCGTTCTGCCATTGGCCTGCGCGTTCGGCAAAGGCTTTCTGGGAATCGAGCACCTTCTTGAACAGCGCGTTCTCGCCCCCCTTCTTGACCATGATCTTGTCCCAGGAAGCAAGCTGGGCGCGCAGGATGGCGTCGGGCGTCTTGTAGAACTTGACACCGGCCTTCTTGAGGTCAATGTAGTCCTTGGAGTTGCGCTCGATGGCCTTCCAGCTCATGTCGGCGCTGGCAGCCTGAACGGCGTAGTCGATGATGGCCTTGAGTTCGGCAGGCAGGGCGTTGAGCTTGCCTTTGTTGAACAGGATTTCGAACTGCTCGCCGGACTGGTGGAAGCTCTGCAGCATGCAGTTCTTGACCACGTCGGGGAAGCCCAGCAGCTTGTCCGAGGAGGCGTTGTTGAACTCGGCGCCATCGATCAGGCCGCGGTCCAGCGCCGGCACGATCTCGCCGCCGGGCAGCGGATTCACGGCCGCGCCCATGTCGGTGTACATGTCGACGGCCAGCCCCACGGTACGGAACTTCGTGCCCTGGATGTCAGCGACCTTGGAGATGGGTTTCTTGAACCAGCCGAAGGGCTGGGTCGGCATGGGGCCATAGAGGTAGGACACCACGTCCATGTTGATGGACTTGTAGATCTCTTCCAGCAGGGCCTTGCCGCCGCCGTAGTTGTGCCAGGCCAGCAGCATGTTGGGGTCCATGCCGAAGGACGGGCCGGAACCCCACAGCGCGAGCGCCGAATTTTTTCCGTAGTGGTAAGCGACCACGCCGTGACCACCGTCCAGCGTGCCCTTGTTGACAGCTTCGAGCAGCTGGAAGGCAGGAACGACAGCGCCCGCGGGCAACACTTCGATCTTGAGCTTGCCGCTCGCCATGTCATTGACTTTTTTGGCGAAGTCGGAGGCGTACTCGTGGAAGATGTCTTTCGACGGCCACGTGCTCTGGAAGCGCAGCGTGGTGGCGGTTTGGGCGGTAGCCAGCATCGGTGCGGACATGGCACCGGCGCCCGCGGCGACGGCTGCGCCCTTGAGCAGGCTGCGGCGGCGAGGGGTCTTGATATCGGTCATGGCTTGTCTCCTGTTGTGAAAGAACGTTAGCGCACTATCTTTTGTCATCGACGCTTTACGCGTAAGAGGGTTTTTACCAACGGCCCGGCGCAGATTGCGTCTAATTGGGGTGAAACTGTTTATCAGGGCTATGTCAGACGATGCCCTGTCAGCTTTTCGTCAAGCTTCGGGGCTGTTGCGTGGTGTTTGGCCTGGCGATCGGGGGGGTGGAAATTTTATGAGCTGTTTTTGGCTGTAGCCCTTATCCGACAGGCGCAAGCAGCTACTGAAAAAGGAGCAGTCTGGAGTCGGACCAAACTTTGCAGCAGAGGGGCGCGAGGTTCTAAACTTGCCGTGTATGCCGGGCGGCCTGTTGCCTGCCCCGGCACTGGAAACCTGCCATGACACCCATTCAGCTTTTTGATCCTGCCTCCAGCACCTATACCTATCTGCTGTTCGATCCGTCCACGCGTGAGGCCCTGATCATCGATCCGGTGGACCAGCAGGTCGAGCGCGACCTCGCGGTGCTGCGGGAGCACAAGCTCAATCTGTTGTGGACGGTGGAGACACATGCCCATGCCGACCACATCACCAGCGCCGGGCAACTCGCGGAGCACACCGGCGCCCGCACGGCGGCGCCGCAAGGCTGCGGCATTGCCACGGCTGCCCGACAACTCGGCGACGGTGATGTGCTGCAGGTCGGCGGTGAACAGGTGCGCGTGCTGCACACCCCGGGGCACACGGCCGGCAGCGTGAGTTACCTCTGGCGCAACCATGTGTTCACTGGCGATACCCTGCTGATCAACGGCTGCGGCCGCACCGACTTCCAGTCCGGCAGCGCCGAAGACCTCTACCAGAGCATCACCGGACGGCTGTTCACACTGCCGGATGACACCGTGGTCTGGCCGGGACACGATTACCAGGGCCGGACCCATTCGACGATTGCGACCGAGAAGGCCGGCAATGCCCGCATCGCCGGCAAAAGCCTGGCCGGGTTTGTGGCCACCATGGCGCAGCTCCAGCTGCCCCGCCCCGCGCGCATGGACGAAGCGCTTCCTGCCAACCAGAGTTCCGGCATGGGAGCCGGCCGCCACGATGCCGGTGGGGCCGACGCACTCCAGGTCCTGCCGGCCGATGGTTATGCCGGCAATGTGTCGCCCGAGCTGGCTTGCCAGTGGTGGCAGGCCGGCCAGGCGGTGCTGGTCGATGTACGCACCGATGCGGAGCGTGAATGGGTGGGTTTTGTGCCTGGTGCAGTGGCTCTGGCCTGGAAACAGTGGCCGGGCATGGCCATGAACCCGCAGTTTGACGAAGGCCTGCGGGCCGCGGTGCCGGCCGGCCAGAAGGCCGTGCTGCTTTGCCGCAGCGGTGTGCGCTCGATTGCCGCTGCCAGACGTGCCACCGAACTGGGGCTGGAGGCCTACAACATCCTGGAGGGTTTCGAAGGCGACCCCGATGCGCAGGCCCATCGTGGTGCACGCGGTGGCTGGCGCTACCGTGGTCTGCCGTGGCGGCAGAACTAGAGCCCCCACGCTCCCCACTTCGTGTGGTTCGCTGCCCCCGAGGGGGCGCTGCGCCTGCGGGCCGGCGGAGCCGGACCCGCGGCCCCGGCTTGAAAATGCGGACCCCGAGCCGTGCAGGGAACCGCCGCGAGACAGTGGGGCTTGGTTCACATAAACTGGCTGCATGAACAATGACAGCCTGCTCAAACGCATTGAATCGAAACGCGACGAGGTGATTGCGCTCACCCAGGACCTGGTTCGCATTCCCACCATCAACCCGCCGGGGGACGCGTACGAAGCCTGCGCCCGCCTGCTTGGCGAGCGGCTGCAAAAGCGGGGCTTTGCCGTCGAATACATCCGGGCCGACGGTGCACCGGGCGACCGCAACTCCCATCCGCGCATCAATGTGGTGGCCCGCTACGAAGGTGCACCGGGCGGTGAGTGTGTGCACTTCAACAGCCACATCGACGTGGTGGAAGCCGGCTCCGGCTGGACCACCGATCCCTTCGGCGGCGAGGTCAGGGACGGCAAGGTCTATGGCCGCGGCACCTGCGACATGAAAGGCGGACTGGCTTCCAGCGTGATCGCCTGCGAGGCGATTCTCGAAGAAGGCCTGCCGTTTGCCGGCGCGCTGGAAATTTCGGGCACGGTCGATGAGGAGTCGGGCGGTTTCGCCGGTGTGGGTTACCTGGCCGAGCGCGGCTATTTCACGAAACCGCGCGTGCACCATGTGATCATTCCTGAGCCGCTGGGGGTGGACCGCATCTGCCTGGGCCACCGTGGCGTCTGGTGGGGCGAGGTCGAGACCCTGGGGCGAATTGCCCATGGCTCCATGCCTTTTCTGGGCGACAGCGCCATCAACCACATGAGCGCCTTCATCCATCTGCTGGAGACGCAGCTGCAGCCGCGGCTGTCCCGGCGCCATACCGCCGAACCGGTGGAGCCCCCCGGCGCGAGGGTGAGCACGCTCAACATCAACAGCCTGCACGGTGGCCAGGTCGAGCAGCTGTTCTCCATGGACGCGCTGAACCGACCGACTGGTGACCTGCCTTCGCCGGTGGTGGCGCATTCCTGCCGCGCCGTGCTGGACCGCCGCTTCATCGCTGAAGAAAACCTGGAGGCCGTGAAGGCCGAGATTGTGGCCATGCTCGACGAGCTCAAGCGCAGCCGCCCCGGCTTTGACTACGGCATCCGGGACATCATGAGTTTTGTGCCGACGGCCACGCCCAAGGACGCGCCGGTGGTGCTGGCGACCGCGCGTGCCATTGCCCGCGTGCTGGGCCGCGAAGCCAGCTACATCTCCAGTCCCGGCACTTACGACCAGAAACACATCGTGCGCACCGGCAAGCTTGATGCGTGTATTGCCTACGGTCCGGGCATTCTCGATTTGGCGCATCAGCCCGACGAATATGTGGGCATTCAGGAGCTGGTGGACAGCGCGAAAATCATGGCACTGGCAGCTTTAAGCCTGACCAGTGGTCGCCAAGCAACATCAGAGTAATACCAAGGTAGTGATTTAGGGCAATCACTACACCGTAATCTGCCTTTCGGTGGGCGACCCCTGTCAATGTTGACAGGGGGGGCAGCCCTGAATTTGTTAAATTCATCTTCAATGGTGGTACTTTTTCACAAGGTAACCACCATGCACTCTCAACTTCTCGAAAAATCCCCCGCACAACTCGTAACAAAAACAGTTGTCAACCCGGGCCTCTCACCGCACCTTCAGCAGCGCATTGCGCGTGAATTCACGCCCCGCTGGCAACAGCAATGGGGTGGCAAGTTTGTGCTTCACGGCAGAACCGCCGGTCCTGATGCCGTTCGGCTCGACGGCAACGATTACCTCAGCGTGACCGGCCATCCCGACATCGTCAGCGCCCAGGTGGCGGCCCTGCGCAACGACCGGGAGTTCGTGATCCAGTCCGGCGTGTTTGTGCATGGCGAGCATCCCGCCCGGACGCTGGAAAAAAACCTGGCCCAGTGGGTCGGAAAGGAAGACGGGTTTGTCTGCCAGTCCGGTTATGCGGCCAATGTGGGTTTGCTGCAGGCCATTGCCGACCCACAAACCCCGGTGTACCTCGATACCCTGGCGCACACATCGCTGTGGGAAGGTGCGCATGCGGCGCGCGCACCGGCACATCCGTTTCGCCACAACGACCCGGACCACCTGGACCGGGTGTTGTCGCGGCACGGTCCGGGTGTGGTGGTGGTGGACTCGGTCTACAGCACCACCGGCGCCTTGTGTCCCCTGCGCGAGATGGTGGAAGTGGCCGAGCGCCACGGCTGCATGATCCTGGTGGACGAGTCGCATTCGCTCGGCACCCATGGACCCGGCGGCGCCGGCCTGTGCGCCGAACTCGGTCTGACGGACCGGGTGCACTTCATCACGGCCAGCCTGGCCAAGGCCTTTGCCGGGCGCGGTGGCTTTTTCACGGCGCCCGCCGAGTTGCGCTACTACATCCTCAGTTCCAGCTACCCCAATATCTTCAGCTCCTGCCTGCTGCCCCACGAGATCGCCGGCCTCGGCGCCACACTCGCCGTGATCGGCAAACGCGACGAACAACGCCAGCGCCTGCGGGCCCACACGCTGCGGCTGCGCGGCAGCCTGTCCGACATGGGGTACCCGATCCACCAGGGGACGGAGCAGATCATTTCCCTGGAGGCCGGCACCGAGCCTGACACCATGGTGCTGCGCGACCATCTGGAAGAACGCGGTGTTTTTGGCGCTGTGTTCTGTGCCCCGGCGACCAGCCGGAACCGGGCCATGGTCCGCCTGACCCTGCACGCGGGGCTGACCGATGCGGAGCTCAACCATGTGGAGGCGGTCGCTTACGAGATCGCGCCGCTGGTCAAGCCCTGGGACTGGCCGATTGCCCGTCGGGCGCGGACCGCTGAAACGAGTTAAGGCCTGCTCGCAGGCTCTGCAAGTCTAGTCCCGCACGGTGCGTCGGCCGTGTTTTTTGAGCCAGTGTTTGTAGCCGGTCAATCCCGGCGGACTGGCGGCCAGCTCGACTGGAAACAGGGCCCCCAGCAGCGTGCCTTCGTGGCCAATGGAAAACGCCGGAATCAGCCGCGCCGGTCCGGGTTGCCCGAGGGCTTGCTGAAGCTCGAGATCCACCAGGTGGCGGCCGGCCCGGATGTCATCAGCGGCCGCCGCCTTCAGGCCCTGGGACTCTGCCAGCTCCGCCAGGTCGGCCAGGCCCGCGGCAGACTCCAGCTGCAGCCAGCTGGCGCGTCCGTCGGCATCCATGCCCAGGATGCCGAAGGGCTGGCCAATGACCACATGTTCGACCCAGTGGCTGCTGGCCAGACTGGCGAGCTGGCGGGCCACCGACGGCACCTGGAGCAGGGCGTGCTGGGGCTGGGTCAGCGCGGCGCGCCAGATCTGCGAATGGCGTATTTGCGGCTGGGCCAGCATGCGCTGGATGACGGTGATCAGGTGCTGGGAGATATCGACGGTCTGCTTGGCAATGAACTGGTCGATCAGCCCCCGGTTGAAGGCGCTCACCGCCACATGTTCATCGGCCTGGCCGGTCAGCAGCACCCGGCCGCCCGGCCAGTCCGTCAACTCGCCCAGTGCCTGCAGGCCGTCCATGCCGGGCATGGCGTAATCGAACACGCAGACCCTGGCCAGCCCGAAACGTGCGGTATGGCTGGCCCAGTAGTTCAGGACTTGCGGAATCAACGGACTGCCGGTGCGCCAGCGCTCGATCATCTCCTGCTGCGTCCATGCGTCGGCCTCCCACAGCGGCGGCTCCTGTTGCAGCTGGTTGATGCAGGTCTGCGGCCGCAGATACAGCTTGACGTGCCATTGGCGCGGCAACACCATCGCCAGCATCTCCAGATAAGCCGGATCATCGTCAAGAAAAACGATGGCGCCCGGGCGATGGAACAAGGGAAAACTCATGGCGGCGCGCTTGGTTGTGTTACCTGAGAATCGGAAGCTCGATGATGAAGATGGCGCCGCGCCCGGGTTCCGATTTCACCCGGATGGAGCCGCCGGCGCCCTCCACGACCTGCTGGCAAAAAGCCAGTCCCAGGCCGTGACCGGTACCCCGATCGGTCGAGAAAAACGGCTCGAAAATGCGTGCCTGCAATTCCGGCGCGATGCCGGTACCCTGATCGGTGACGATGATGCGTCCATAACCATTGAGCACCCCGACCTCGATGCGCAGGTCGCCGGGTTTGGCGGCCGAACTGGTTGCCGCCAGCGCGCGAAAGGCGTTTTTGAGCAGGTTGTTGATGACCTGCGCGAACAGCCGGTAGGACGACTCGAAGGAAAAATCCTTGCGCAGCACCAGCACCACGCTTTCGCGTTCCCGCGAGTTGCGATACGGGTAGTCCTTGACCACATTGCGCAGCAACGCAGCTGCCGCCACGGATTCCCGGTGTGTCGGCAGGCGCAGCAGGCGAGCATTGGCAATCTGCGTGTCGATCTGCTGGTTCATGTTGCGCACCAGGGTGTGCAGCCTGACGACCAGCTGGTCCAGCCGCTGGCCGCCGCCAGGCTCCTTGACCTGCCGGCTTTCATTGCGCACAGCGTCGCCGATCAGCGACATCGTGGCCAGCGGCGTGCGCAGCTCGTGCGCCATGATGCCCATGGTGGTCAGCGTGTGCTGCAGATGCTCACGCCGCAGGTTGGCCGACGACAGTCCCAGCAACATGGCGCTGGCCCAGCTGAACGCAATGACGACGGCGTTGATGGAAAATTGCTGCTGGCTCATGGGCGACACGGCCGGACCGAACGCCTGAAACAGCGTCCAGGCCAGCAGGGCGCCACTGACCGTTCCCAGGGTGGCCGCACGCCAGTCGGTCACATGGTAATAAATGAGCACCATGGCGCAAAAGCTGGCCAGCCAGACCGTGTTGCCGTTGTTGCAAAGATACATCCAGCTGAAAAAAACCGGCAGCTGGATCCAGAAAACGACGGAAAAAATCCGCGCCGAAAGTTTGCTGGAAGGATCGTTGGTGATGCTCTCCGAGATCAGCAGCAAGCCCAGCGTGCCCATGACAGCACGGAGCGCGGGACTCTCGTAAGGCTGCGGCAACCACTGTCCCCAGATCCACCCAAACAGGGGATGTCCCACCAGCGTGAACAGCCCGAGCCAGCGCAGGCGCCAGCGTGACGGGTGCAAAATGAGAACCAGCTGCTCCTGGAGCAGTTCAGCCCTGATTCGCGCACACCACATCCGCACCCACGCGCCGGGACTGCTCCACAGCGTGCGAATCATTTGTTTGATCCTGGCGGGTACTCCGGAAGTCATGCGTAAATTTTCAAACATATCACAATACATTGTCACAGTTCCGGAGCAAAAATGACGATGCGTCCCCCTGTCAACTTTGACAGTATTGCGCTGGACAGCATGTTGAGCGACTGGATCTCTGCATTGCGCGAATTTTCCGTCGAGGCGGTGGTGGTTCTGAGCCCGGACCCGTTTGGCCAGCGGCAGGACCGGCTGGTGGCAGCAGTCCATCCGCCCCGCTTTATCGACGCGGCACTCGCGCTGGCAGAAAGCCAGGATTTCGGCGCACCGTGGCGCGAGTCGGATGCGTCCCTCGTGGCCTGGCAGCACATTGGCAAGGCAGAGGCCGGCAACACCAGCCGCTGGCGCCTGTTGTGGCTGGCCCATGGTTTTCAGAGTGTGGTGCGCATCGAGTTTCCCCTGCCATCAGGACGGGCCTTCGAGTGTTTCATCTTCAGTCCGCGCCAGTTTCACGATCGCGCCGAGGCTGCGGCGCTGGTCTGGTCGGCCCTCAATATCTGGCCCTTGTTCAAGCGCACGATGGCCCAGGCCAGCAGTCCGCTGAGCCCGCGTGAGGGTGAATGCCTGGCGCTGGCCTTTGAAGGCCTGACGGCGCGCCAGACCGCCGAGCGCCTGCATTGCGCCGAACGTACCGTGAACTACCACCTGTCCAATGCCATGGCCAAACTCAAGGTGGACAACAAGATGTCGGCGATTCAGCGCGCCTGCTGGCTCGGCGTGATCTGAAGGATGTCCTGCGCCACACCTTCGTAGGCCTGCGCCAGTTGCAGCACGGCCCGGTCGCCCCGCGGTCTGCCGATCAGCTGCAGGCCCATCGGCAGGCCTTGCGGGCCGAAGCCCGCAGGCACGCTGATGCAGGGCAGGCCGGCGAAGGTGGCGTAGATCACCACTTCCATCCAGCGGTGGTAAGTGTCCATGGCGTGACCGTTGATCTGGGCGGGCCAGCGCTCGCCCGCATCAAAGGGCCACACCTGCGCCGCCGGCAGGGCCAGAAAGTCATACCGTTCGAACAGCGTGAGCATGTGCTGGTAAAACGTTGTGCGCTGTGCACTTGCCGCTGAAAAGCCGCTGGCGCTCAGGCCCTGGGCCTGGTCGTATTCCCACAGCGCTTCCGGCTTGATCTTTTCGCGGTTGCTGCCCTGAACCAGAAACGGCGCAATGCGAGAGGCGACGAGGGCACGCCGCCACACCAGCCAGGCCTGCCAGACCCGGTCGGCGGGTGTGCCCAGGGCTGTCGCCTCCACCGCGCAGCCGAGCTGCTCGAAGCGTCGCAGGGCCTGCTCGCAGGTGGCCAGGATGCCGTCTTCCATCGGCAGGTAGGCCCCGAGGTCGCCCAGCCAGCCAATCCGGAGCTGGGTGGTGTCCAGTGCAGGCAAGCTCAGGAACTGGGCACCATCTTCCGCAATCGACAGTGGCGAACGCGCATCCCAGCCGGCCTGGATGCTGAGCAGCCTGGCGACGTCCTCGACGGTTCGGCCCATCGGCCCTTCGGTCCCCAACTGGCTCAGGTAGACATCCTGCACCGGCCACATCGGCACACGGCCCTGGCTGGGCCGCAGGCCAAACACATTGTTCCAGGCGGCCGGGTTGCGCAGGCTGCCCATGAAGTCGCTGCCGTCGGCCACCGGCAGCATGCGTGTGGCCAGCGCCACCGCCGCACCGCCGCTGCTGCCACCCGCGCTTTTTGACGGGTCATACGCGTTGCGCGTGACGCCGAACACCTCATTGAAGGTGTGCGAGCCCAGCCCGAACTCCGGGGTGTTGCTTTTGCCGATCACGATGCAGCCCGCGGCCTTCATGCGCGACACCATGAGGCCGTCCTCCCGGGAGACAAACTCCCGCATCAGCGGCGAGCCCAGCGTGGTGGGCAGACCCTGCACGGCGGCCAGGTCCTTGATGGCCTGCGGCATGCCGTGCATCCAGCCCATGCTTCCCGTGCGCGACTTGCCGGGCGCAAGCTGTGCATCGCGTGCGTCGGCCTGCGCCAGCAGATTGTCCGGCTCCTGCAGGCTGACCAGCGCGTTGTGAATCGGGTTGACCTGGGCGATGCGGTCCAGGTAGGCCTGCATCACTTCGCGGCAGGAAACCCGGCGTGCATGGATGGCGCGCGACAGTTCGGTGGCGGTCCAGGCGGTGACGGGGTTGCCGGGCTGTGGGCTGATTTTCATATGGCTTGAATATTGCATCAGAAGTGTGGTTACATTACAAAGCAGCTTTGTGATTGCTGTCTGACTGTCCCCAACTCTTGTTGCCAAGGAAAAATTGTCATGAAACGTCGCTCCCTTTTCACCCTGGCCGCTTCGGTGGCCCTGGTTTCCGGTTTGCTGTTGCCGCCTGCGGCCCAGGCCCAGGCAAAAACGCTCAAGGTCGTGCCGCACTCGAATATCACCATTCTGGACCCGGTCTGGACCACCGCGTTTGTAACCCGCAATCATGGCTACATGATTTATGACACCTTGTTCGGGACCGATCTGGCAGGCAAGGTCAAGCCGCAGATGGTGGACACCTGGAGCGCTTCCAAGGACAACAAGGTCTGGACCTTCACGCTACGTGACGGTCTGGAGTTCCACGACGGCAAACCCGTCACCAGCGAGGACGTGGTGGCATCGCTCAAGCGCTGGGCCAGCCGCGACAGTTTCGGCGGCGTCATGGCCAAGAGCCTGGCGAGCTACGAAACCCCCAATGCCAAGACCTTTGTCGTGAAGTTCAACCAGCCGTTCGGCGTGATGCTCGAGGCGCTGGGCAAACCTTCGTCGAACGTGCCCTTCATCATGCCCGCCCGTATCGCGGCCACACCCGGCAGCGAGCAGATCAAGGAAAACATCGGTTCCGGTCCCTACAAGTTCGTCACGGCCGAGTACAAGCCGGGCGAGAAGCTGGTGTATGTCAAGAACGACAAGTACAAGCCCCGTGCCGAAGCGCCGGACGGCACCACCGGCGGCAAGGTTGTCTACCTCGACCGGGTCGAGTGGATCATCATCCGTGATCCGCAGACGCAGTTCAATGCCCTGATTGCCGGCGAGGTAGACATCATCGAGCAGCCTGCCTTCGAACAGTACGCCTCGCTGAAGGCCGCCAAGGATGTGCAGATTGTGGACGCCCAGCCGGCCGGCCTGCAGTACATCTTCCGCTTCAACCACCTGCATGCACCGTTTGACAACGTGAAGATCCGCCAGGCGGCCATGGTGGCGATGGGCCAGGAGGCCTTCCTGAAGACACAGGTGGGCGCGCCCGGCATGTACAAGTTCTGCAAGAGCATGTTCCCCTGCGGCACGCCGTATGCCAGCGACAACACCGGCATCTACACCGGCATGGCCAATCCGGCCAAGGCCAAGCAGATGCTGGCCGAGGCCGGTTACAAGGGTGAGCCCATCGTGCTGATGCGGCCGACCGACCTGGCCTCGATTGCCAAGTTGCCGCTGGTTGCCAAGCAGCAGCTCGAAGCCGCCGGCTTCAAGGTGGACATGCAGCAGTCCGACTGGGCCACGCTGCTGGCCCGCCGCGCCAAGAAAGATGCACCGGACAAGGGCGGCTGGAACGCCTTCATGACGGCCTGGACCGCCGGCGACATCCAGAACCCGCTGACCATGGCCATGCTCAACGCCACCGGCGACAAGGGCTGGTTCGGCTGGCAGGATGACAAGGTTATTGAAGAGCTGAAGGTCAAGTTCGCCCAGGCCGGCACCGAGGCCGAGAAGAAAAAACTCGCCGAGCAACTGCAGCTGCGTGCGATCGAGACCGCCACGCACGTCCATCTTGGGCAATACAACAACCCGGCGGCTTTGCGCAGCAACATCAGCGGGCTCGTTCCAGGCGGTGCGCAGGTGTACTGGAACATCAAAAAGAACTAGGGCCCCCACGCTTGTCGCTTCGCGAGCCTTCGGCACTCCGCTGCCCCTTGCACGAAAAAGAGGGGCGCTGCGCCTGCGGGCCGGCAAAGCCGGACCCGCAGCCCCTGCTTGAAAGGAGAGACCACGTTCGTTGGTCTCGTCTTCCATGCTGAGATTTCTTCTGCAGCGCCTGCTGGCGACGATTCCCGTCCTGCTGGTCGTGGCCGTCGTGGTGTTCCTGATCCTGCGGCTGACGCCCGGTGATCCGGCCGCCGTGATTGCGGGCAACAACTCGACCAACGAGGACATCGAGAAGATCCGCGAGACTCTGGGCTTGAGCAAGCCCCTGCTGACCCAGTTCTGGATCTGGTTCAGCGGTGTCTTGCAGGGTGATCTGGGGTACTCGTTTTACCTGAACAAGCCCGTCACCGAACTGATCACCCAGCGGCTCGAGCCAACGCTCAGCCTGGCGGTGGGCACGCTGGTGCTGGCGGTACTGGTGGCGGTTCCGCTTGGAACCATCGCGGCCTGGCGCATGGGGGGCTGGCTGGACCGGGTGCTGTCGGGTTTTTCGGTGGCCGGGTTTTCGATTCCGGTGTTTGTCACCGGTTATCTGCTGATTTACATCTTTGCGGTGCAACTCGAGTGGTTCCCCGTGCAGGGTTACCGCCGGCTGTTCGGCGCCGACGGGCAGGGCGTCTGGGCCTGGGCGCGCCAGCTGGCCTTGCCCTGGCTCACGCTGGCCATGATTTACGTCGCGCTGATTGCCCGTGTCACACGCGCCAGCGTTTCCGAGGCGCTGACCGAGGACTACATCCGCACCGCGCGGGCCAAGGGCCTGGCGGAATCGGCCGTGCTGATGCGTCATGCGCTGGCCAATGCGGCGGTGCCCATCGTCACCGTGATCGGCATCGGCGTTGCGCTGCTCATCGGCGGTGTGGTGGTGACTGAAACGGTGTACTCCATTCCCGGCCTCGGTTCGCTGACGGTGGACGCGGTGCTGAACCGCGACTTTCCGGTGATCCAGGGGCTGGTGCTGTTTTTCAGCCTGCTGTATGTGGGCGTCAACCTGCTGGTTGACGTGAGTTATCTGTTTCTGGACCCGAGGATCCGTTACTGATGCAGGTCTGGCAACTTCTTTCCCAGCGGCTCTGGCGCAACAGCGCTTTCCGCTTCGGCGTGCTGGTGCTGGGCGTGTTGCTGGCGCTGGCTGCGCTGGCGCCCTTTCTCGGCACGGTGGACCCGGCGGCCATGGACTCGGCGCATATCAACACCGCCGCCGGCGTGCGCGGCGAGTTTGCGCAGCTCGACGGCACGGTGGTGGCGCACACCTTCTGGATGGGCGCCGACAACTTCGGCCGCGACATTTTCAGCCGGGTGTTGTACGGCACGCGCACCTCGCTGCTGGTGGCGGCGTTCACCGCGGCGGTGGCGATTGGCGTGGGTGCGCTGCTGGGCATGCTGGCCGGCTACTTTCGCGCGGTGGATGCCGTGCTGATGCGTTTCATGGACGGGCTGATGGCCATCCCGGCCATTCTGCTTGCGATTGCGCTGGTGGCGGCGCTGGGTGCGCAGCTGTGGACGGTGGTGGTGGCCATTGCCATTCCGGAAATTCCGCGCGTCACGCGCCTGGTGCGGGCCATGGTGCTGACCCTGCGCGAAGAACCGTTTGTGGAAGCCGCGCGGGCGCTGGCCACACCGACGCCGGTGATTTTGTGGCGCCACATCCTGCCCAATGCCATGGCGCCGCTGATCGTGCAGGGCACCTTTGTGGCGGCGTCGGCCGTGTTGACCGAAGCCATCCTGAGTTTTCTCGGCCTGGGCCTGCCGGCCGACATTCCGACCTGGGGCAACATCATGGCCGAGGGCCGGGTGCAGTTCACCCAGTACCCGGGCAATGTGCTGTTTCCCGCGCTGTTCCTGGTGCCCACGGTGCTGGCCATCAACCTGCTGGGCGACGGTCTGCGCGATGTGCTGGACCCGAAATTTTCAAAGCGCACCTCATGAGCGAGAACGCCGCGCCGGTTCTGGTCATCGACAAGCTGCACGTCGCCCTGCCGCCGGGCAGTGACCGGCCATATGCGGTGGAAGACATCAGCCTGAGCATCCATCCCGGCAAAACCCTGTGTGTGGTCGGGGAGTCGGGCTCCGGCAAGTCGGTCATGGCCACGGCCGTGATGGGATTGCTGGCCCGCGAGCTCCAGTCCGGCCCGGGCCGCATCGTGCTGCAGGGCGAGTCGCTGCTGAAAGCTTCTGACCAGCGGCTGCGTGCGTTGCGCGGCCAGGCCATGGGCATGGTGTTCCAGGAGCCGATGACCGCGCTGAACCCGGTCATGACCTGCGGCGACCAGATCGACGAGCTGCTCAGGCAGCACACCGACTGGGGTGCGAAGCGGCGCAGCGAAGCGGTGCTGGGCATCCTGCGCCGCGTCAAGCTGCCCGAGCCCGAACGCATGATGCGCAGCTACCCGCACCAGCTCTCTGGCGGGCAGCGCCAGCGCATCGTGATTGCCATGGCTGTCATTTTGCAGCCGGCCCTGCTGATCTGCGACGAGCCGACCACGGCACTGGACGTCACGACGCAAAAGGAAATCCTCCGGTTGATCGAGGAACTGCAGGCGGACCTGTCGGGTGGCCACCGTTGCGCCGTGCTGTTCATCACGCACGACATGGGCGTGGTGGCCGAGATTGCCGACGAGGTGCTGGTCATGCACCAGGGCCGGGCAGTCGAATACGGCACGCGTGATGCGGTGCTGCTGGCGCCTCAGGCCGACTACACCAAGATGCTGCTGGCGGCCGTGCCCAGCATGACGCCGCCGCCGGCCCGGCCGGCGCCGCTGGGCGCGCCGCTGCTGCGCGGCCAGGAGGTCAGCAAAACCTACAGCGCCCGCGACTGGCTGGGCCGCAGCCGGTTGACCCATGCGCTGAAGGCCGCGTCGGTGGCCGTGTCAGCCGGCGAAACCGTCGGCATTGTCGGCGAGTCGGGGTCGGGCAAGTCGACGCTGGCGCGCTGCCTGATCCGGCTGATCGACCCGACCGGTGGCCAGGTCCTGTGGCGCCAGAACGCAGCGGGCGGGGACGATGCCCTGCTCGACGTGGCCCGGTTCAGCGAAGGCCGGCTCCGGCCTTTGCGCAGCCAGGTGCAGGTGGTGTTTCAGGACCCTAATCGCTCGCTCAACCCGCGCCGCAAGGTCGGTGATTCCATCATCGAAGGCGCCATGAATTTCGGAGCTAGCCGCGCAGAAGCGATGGCGCTTGCGGCCAGTTTGATGGACAAGGTCCGGTTGCCCGCCGAAGGCCTGCAGCGTTACCCCAGCCAGTTCTCCGGTGGACAGCGCCAGCGCATCGCGATTGCCCGCGCACTGGCTTGCCGGCCGCGTGTGCTGGTGGCCGACGAAGCGGTCAGTGCCCTCGACGTGAGTGTGCAGGCACAAATTTTGAAGCTGCTGCGCGAGATCCAGACCGAGCTGGGCCTGGGCATGCTGTTCATCACGCACGACCTGCGCGTGGCGGCGCAGCTGTGCGACCGTGTGATCGTCATGCACCAGGGCGAAATTGTGGAAGAGGGCCTGACCACCGAGCTGTATGCGCAACCGCAACACGACTACACACGCCGGCTGTTCGCGGCCGCGCCCGGAGCGATATTTTGAAAAGCCTGAAAGTCCTCGTTGCTGGTTACCAGCATGAAACCAACACCTTTGCGCCCAGCAAGGCCGACTGGGCGGCGTTCAACCGGGGCGATGATTTCCCTGCCTTTATCCATGGCCAGGCGATGCTGGACAGGCTCACCGGCGTCAATCTGCCGGCGGGGGGCTTCATCGATGCTGCCAAAACCCGGGGCTGGCAACTGGTGCCCAGCAGCTGGTGCGGCGCATCGCCCTCGTCCTATGTGACGCAGGATGCGTTCGAGCGCATCAGCGCGGCTGTGCTGTCCGATGTCGGTCGGGGCGGCTTCGACGCGGTTTACCTGGACCTGCACGGGGCCGGTGTGGCAGAACATGTGGACGACACCGAAGGCGAGCTGATCACGCGCATCCGCCAGGTGGTGGGCCAGGACATTCCCATCGTCGCCAGCCTGGACCTGCATGCCAATGTGACGCAGCGCATGCTGCAGCAGGCCGATGCGCTGGTCTCCTACCGGACCTATCCTCACATCGACATGGCGGCGACCGGCGAACTGGCGGCGCAACTGCTGGCACGCCGCCTCCAGCTGGGCCGCAAGGAGCCGCTGCACTACCGGCGTCTGCCTTTCCTGATTCCGCTGAACGCACAGAGCACCTGGATGCAGCCCGCGGCAGACCTCTACGATGCTTTGCCGGAGCTGGACCGCGACTTCGGCACCTGCCTGAGTTTTTGCATGGCGTTTCCGGCGTCCGACTTTGCTGAATGCGGACCCATGGTCTGGGCGCATGGCGAACATGCGGCCCAAGCGGTGGATCGCCTGTTTGCCCTGGTGGCCGAACCGACACAGTGGACACTTGAATTTCTTTCTGCCCGTGACGCTGTCGCGCAATCGCTGGCGCGGGCTGAGCGGGCGGGCAAACCACTGGTCATTGCCGATACGCAGGACAACCCCGGCGCCGGCGGCGACAGCAACACCACCGGCCTGTTGCATGCGCTGCTGCAGCAAGGCGCCGGGAAAAAATTTCCCGGCCAGATTGCGCTGGGGCTGATGTTCGACCCACAGGCTGCACAGGCCGCCGCCGCTGCCGGGGTGGGGGCGACCATTTCGATCACTCTGGGGACGGCGGTGCCCACCTTCACCGGTCAACACAGCGACCCGCCGGTGCAGAGCCAGTTCAAGGTGCGCGCTGTGAGCGATGGCACGGTCACGCTCAAGGGCCTGATGATGACCGGGCACACGGCGAACCTCGGTCCCTGTGCCTGTCTGGAGGTTGACGGCATCCTGGTGGCGGTGGCCAGCGGGCAGATGCAGATGCTGGACCGCGAGCTGTTCCGCATGGTTGGCATCACGCCCGAGGTCATGAAAATCATCGTCGTCAAAAGCTCCAATCACTTCCGCGCGGACTTCACGCCGCTGGTGGAGAATGCGGCGACCGACATCCTGATTGCAAAAGCCGCGGGGCCGATGGCGGCGGACCCCGCCGATCTGCCCTGGAAAAACCTGCCCAATTCGATCCGGCGCCGTCCTTGAAGGACGGGTCGTCCGGACCTAGCAACGACTGGAGTAGCTGATGACCCCTTCCCCCACTTTGCCCGGCCTGGCCGACTGCACGGCCACTGAGTTGCTGCAGTTGTACCGAAGCGGCCAGGCTTCGCCGGTCGAGGCTACCCGCGCCGTGCTGGCGCGTATTGACACACTCAACCCGACCCTCAATGCCTTCTGCCTGGTGGCGCAGGAGTCCGCGCTGCAAAGCGCCCGGGACAGCGAGGCGCGCTGGCAAAAGTTTCGCCAGGGCGGCAAGCCCTGCGGCGAACTCGACGGCGTGCCGGTGTCCATCAAGGACCTGATCCTGACCCGCGGCATGCCCACCCTGCGCGGCAGCCACACGGTGGACGCCAGCCAGCCCTGGGAGGTGGATGCACCGGCCACCGCGCGGCTGCGTGAAGCCGGGGCGGTGATTCTCGGCAAAACCACCACGCCCGAATTTGGCTGCAAGGGCGAAACCAACTCTCCGCGCACCGGCATCACGCGCAATCCCTGGGATGTCAGCAAGACCCCGGGCGGCTCCTCCGGCGGCGCGGCGGCGGCGGTGGCGTCCGGCATGGGGCCGCTGGCCATAGGCACCGACGGCGCCGGCTCGGTACGCATCCCCGCAGCCTTCTGCGGCAACGTCGGCCTCAAGCCCAGCTTTGGCCGGGTGCCGGCCTACCCGCTGTCGCCGTTCGGCTCGGTCGCGCACCTGGGGCCGCACGCACGCAGCGTGCGTGATGCGGCGCTGATGATGAACGTTCTCAAAAAGCCCGATGCCCGGGACTGGACCTCGTTGCCGCCCGACGGCAGCGACTACCTGCAGGGGCTGGAAGACGGCATCCGCGGCCTGCGCATCGCCTGGTCGCCGGCACTCGGTTATGCGCGCAACGTGGATCCCGAAGTGGCCCAGTCCGTGGCCCGCGCCGTGGCGCTGCTGGCCGACCTCGGCGCGTTGGTCGAGCAGGTCGATCCGGGCTTTGAAGATCCACTGGAGATCACCACCGGCCTGTGGTTTGCCGGCGCGTGGACCGTGTGGAACACCCTCACGCCCGCGCAGCAAGCGCTGACCGACCCCGACTTTCGCGCTGAGGCGCTGATTGGCGAAAAGTTCAGCCTGCTCGACATCCAGCGCCTGCATCTGCAACGCGGCGCGCTGGGCTCGCACATGCGCCAGTTCATGCAGCGTTTCGACCTGCTGGTCACGCCCAGCGTGGCCGTGCCGGCGTTTGAGGCGCGGCCCGCCGGGCATACGCCCATGGACCCGGCCGCCATGCTGGGCTGGACGCCGTTTTCCTACCCCTTCAACCTGACGCAGCAGCCGGCCAGCACGGTGCCCTGTGGCCTGACCGCGGCCGGCCTGCCCATCGGCCTGCAGTTTGTCGGGCCGATGTTCGGTGACGCGTTGGTGCTGCGTGCCTCGCGCGCCTACGAAGCCGCACGGCCTGCCGATGTTGATTTCAGGCGACCGGTGACCGTCGCACCCTGATTTACTGGAAAACCTCTAGGCGCGTCCGCGCCCCGGACCCCAGAAGCTGTTCATAATCGGGTGGCATGACTTTTTTAGCACTCGATGTGGGCAACACCCGGTTGAAGTGGGCCCATTACGCGGCCCCGGTGGTCGGGTCGCCCGTGCTGGCCCATGGCGCGGTGTTTCTTGAAAACATCGACAAGCTGGCGGACGAGGAGTGGCGCGGCCTGCCCACGCCGTCGCATATCCTGGGCTGCGTCGTGGCCGGCGACGCGGTCAAGCGCCGTGTCGAGGAACAGATGGAGCTCTGGGATGTCCTTCCGCGCTGGGTTGTTTCCAGTTCCCAGGAGGCCGGCGTGACCAACGGCTACGACCACCCGACCCGTCTCGGTGCCGATCGCTGGGTCGCGATGATAGGCGCGCGGCACCGGCTTCTGGGCCGCGGCATCCGCAAACCCTGCGTGGTTGTGATGGTGGGCACGGCGGTCACGGTCGAGGCCATCGACGCCTCCGGCAAATTCCTGGGCGGCATCATCCTGCCGGGCCACGGCATCATGCTGCGTGCGCTCGAGTCCGGCACCGCCGGGCTGCATGTCCCGACGGGCGAGGTGAAAGACTTCCCCACCAACACCAGCGACGCGCTGACCAGCGGCGGTACCTTTGCGATTGCCGGCGCCGTGCAGCGCATGGTGGAAAACACCACGCGGCATTGCGGCGAGGCGCCCGAATGCATCATGACCGGCGGCGCGGGCTGGAAGATGGCCCCCAGCATGTCGGTCAAGGTGGAGCTGGTGGAAAGCCTGATTTTCGACGGCCTGCTGGAAATTGCTGCGCAGCGCTTTGCCGCCTGACGGTAAAGCGGGATGCTATAAATTTAATAGCGAACTGCGCTTATCCCATAAGGGCTAGGGCCCTGAAACGCTGAACATCACGACGCGACGTCACCCCAGGGCAGCATCAGGGTCACGATGGACAGCTTGGCGAACTCGGGCACAAACTCGTCGATGATGCGCTGCGGTTCCGGGCACAAGGTGCTGTCGGTGATCACACCGAATTGCACGCCCCCGCCATAGCTCAGGATGGACACGCCCAGCCCGACATCGCCCGACTGCGGCACCCAGAACATGCTTTGCTCCAGCGTGGCGCCGCAAAACTTGAGTTTTTCGCGCGGGCCCGGCACGTTGGTCATCACCGCTGTGGTCTTTTTCGAGAACAGGTTGAGCATCGCGTCCTGCGCCGGCTTGATCAGCAGGCCGGCAATTGCCAGCAGGCTGAAGGCCAGCAGCGGCTGGTAGCTGCCCTTGAGGGCCGCCATGCGCCGCCGCACCTCGTACACACGCTCCACCGGGTTGTCCACGCCGATGGGCAGCACCAGCGGCACCAGGCCGAAGCGGTTGCCGAGTTTGTAGGCGTGCTCGATGGGCCGCAGGTTCACCGGCACCATGGCGCGTATCTCCTGGCCTTTCACGTCATCACCGTGCGACTTGAGGTATTCGCCAATCGCACCGGCCACGCAACTGAGCAGCACGTCGTTGATCGAGCAGTTCAGCGCCTTGCCGACGGCCCGGACTTCGTCCAGCGGTATCGGCTGGCACCAGGCCACCTTTTTGGTGGTGCCCGGCTTGCCCTTGAGCCGGGTTTTCGAGTCGTCAGGCATCAGCGCCAGCGCCGCGCTGTCCTTGAGCACCTGCAGCATGACCTTGGCCATGTCCAGCGAGCCGGCCATACCTTTTTGCGGGTCACCCAGCAAACTCAATGACCTGGCGGCACCCTCACCGGCCGCGCCCAGCGCCTTGACGGTCAGGTCGGTAAAGGGTTTGAGCAGGGTTTCGGCGATCCAGTCCTCGGCGCCGCCGCCGGCTTCCTTTTTCCGGCGTTCGGGGGGGGCTTGTCCGCCGTCCACCAGCGACATGGTCACCGAAATCAACGCAATGCCGTCGGCAATGCAGTGGTGGATGCGCACAATCATGGCGCTGCCCTTGACGCCATCGGGGCCGGTGTAGTCCTCGACCAGGTGGATTTGCCAGAGCGGGCGCTTGCGGTCCAGCGGCTGCATGGCGAGTTCGGCCACGCGGTCCTGCAGCGCTTCCTGTTCCTTGCCCTTGGCCACCTTCGGCAGCGTGTCGGCAATCACGTGGTTCTGCAGGTCGAAGTAGCGGTCCTCGACCCAGGTCGCGCCGGCGGCGTCTTCCATCACACGCTGGCGAAAGCGCGCGTACTTGAGCAGGCTGTTTTCAATGCGCTCGCAGACCACCGCGTGGCTCACGCCCGGCTGCAGCGACCAGACGCCGACAATCATCATCAGGTTGGACGGCGTGTCCATGCGCAGCCAGGCGGTGTCGACCTTGCTCATGCGTTCGCCCGACAGGCCCAGCGTGCCCGAGACCGCGCGCTTGACGTTTTTCTGGACGTTCTTCGCGACTTTTTTGCCTGCGGCCTGGGCCGAAACGCGTGTGACCATGAAAACTCCGTGTACCGAGCACCCCGGATGGGGTGAATTCCCTATTCTGCAGGCAAGGCAGTGGCTAAGATACCGGGCAGTTACCCGAATTCATTTCCACTTCCAACCAGCACGGAGCTTCTTCATGTCAGACCTCAAAGCCGCTTTCGACAAGGCCATGGCCGATTCCAAGAACCTCAGCGAGCGGCCCGACAACGCCACGCTGCTGAAGATCTACGCGCTCTACAAGCAGGGCAGCAGCGGTGACAACGCCGACAAGAAGCCCGGCTTCAGCGACATGGTGGCGCGCGCCAAGTGGGATGCCTGGAACAAGCTCAAGGGCACCTCGCAAGAAGATGCGATGCAGCAGTACATCGATTTGATTGAGTCGTTGAGCTGAAACGGCGCGGGTCCTCCCTCGCAGTTACCGCTGGCGTCACGCTGCGCCTGCGGTCCGCGCTGGACAGTAGGACGGACTCCTCACTCCCACCCCTAGCCCCTGCCCTTGCCCTTGCCCTTGCCCCGCTGGGCGATGGAGGGGGACTTCATTTGGCCGCGTGTGCTGCGCTCGCGTGCATGAATGAATGAATGAATATCTGTTGAGTCCGACCTGACGCGCTTCGCGCGTCAGGTCTCCCCGCACCCGATCCCGAACCCGGATTCGTTTCCCCCACCCGTCGGGCTGGGCCGAGGAGCGCAAGCAAAAGCGGATCAGGGCTGGCGTTGTTTGAGCGAAGCGAGTTTAGCCAGACCCCGCTTTTACCGAGCACCGCAGGCTGCCCGTAGCGAAGCGGAGGGACCCAGGCCATCGGGTCGCCTTTTCTTTGCTTCCTTTCTTTTGGCGACGCAAAAGAAAGGGAGTCGCCCGCCGGGGCGAGACCCGGCTTGCCCGAAGCACAACAAGACGTCAAGCAAGCATAGGCCTGGCCGTGTTCAGCCCGAAATTTTCTATAAGAAATAGGCCGTCAGCCCAATATCAACAAGCGCAATAAGCTATTAATGTAATAGCAATGGGGTTCGCGGAAACCCTGCCATCAATCCGCCTTGATCCCCGACACCTTGATGATGCGGCTCCACATGCCGCGCTCGGTGGTTTCGAGTTTGGCCAGTTCCGCGCTGTTCAGAAACACGGCCTTGGCGCCCTGTTCCTCGGCGCGTTTGCGGAAGGTGTCGGATTCCACCACCTGCTTGATCGCGGCCGAAATCCGCGCCGACGTTTCGGTGGGGATGCCGTTCGGGCCATACACGGCAAACCAGGAAGACGCCACCAGCGGAACACCTTGTTCGGTCGCAGTCGGCACCTCCGGCAACGCGGCCAGCCGGGCGCGGCCGGTCACCATCAGCGCCCTGAGCTTGCCCGAGCGGATATGCGGCAGCAGCGGTGGTGGTGTCGTGATGGTGAAGTCGACAGAGCCGCCCAGCAGGTCGGTCAAGGCCTGGCCGGTGCCGCGGTAGGGAATGTGCACCAGGTAGGTTTTGGTCAGGTCTTTCAGCAATTCCGTGGTCACGTGCTGCAGCGAGCCATTGCCGCTGGAGGCATAGTTCACCTTGCCCGGGTTGGCCCTGGCGTACTGGAGGAATTCGGCAAAGGTGTTCGCGGGGAAATTGCTGCGCACCACCATCAGTTGTGGCGCGTCGATCAAATGGCCCAGGGGCTTGAGGTCCTTGCCCGGGTCAAAGCCGGCGACCGGCTGCAGCAGCGGCGTGATGCACTGGTAGCCCGAGTATTGCACCAGCAGGGTGGTGCCGTCGGCGGGCGCACGGGCGACCAGCTGGCCGCCGATGTTGCCGTTGGCGCCGCCGCGGTTGTCCACCACCACCGAGGTGCCCAGGATCTTGCCCAGCGGCTCGGCCAGCAGGCGCGCCGCAATGTCGGTGGTGCCGCCCGCCGGGGTGGGCACCACCAGCGTGATGGGCTTTCCGGCGGGCTGCGCGAAGGCGCTGCCCATGAAGGTGGGGGCTGCGACTGCGGTGGCCGCGGCGGCGGCGCCGGTGATCAGTGTTCTTCTGGAAATCGGGGTCACGGTTTGTCTCCTGGGATGTTGGGAAAGGGAAGCAAGGAAAAAAGGGAGGGGCCGCGATCAGGCCAGCTCGGAAATCTCGATCAGGTTCAGGTCCGGATCACGGACATAGACCGAGCGGATTTTCTGCGTGGCACCGGTGCGCAGCACCGGGCCTTCGAGAAGAGGCCAGTTTTCGCGGTGCAGCCGGGCCATGACCTGGGCCAGCGGCATGCTCGCGATGAAACACAGGTCCAGCGCGCCGGGCTGGGGCCGGTGCGCCTTGGGCTCGAACTCCGCGCCCTGGATGTGCAGGTTGATCTTCTGCTGGCCAAAGCGGAAGGCCTTGCGTTCAACCGGCGGCGTGCCACCGGTGAAGGTCTCCAGCGTCATGCCGAGCACGCGGGTGTAAAAGTCCACGCAGGCCGCTTCGTGGGCCGTGGTCAATACCAGATGGTCCAGGTGGTCGATCACGAAAATTGCTCCCGCAGCGCCTTGACGAAGTCCGGCGCCGGATGCAGGTCGGTGATGCGTCCCGCCTTGGCCACCTGGCCCGGCACTTCGTGTCCGACGATGTCCGGCATCTGGCGTGCCACGGCCAGCAGCTGGTCCAGGTCCATGCCGGTCTCGTAACCCATGGCGTCCAGCATGTGGATGGCGTCTTCGCTGCTGATGTTGCCGCTGGCGCCGGGGGCATAGGGGCAGCCGCCCAGGCCGCCCAGCGAGCCGTCGAAACGCGTGATGCCGCCCTGCACCGCGGCCAGCACATTGGCCAGGCCCATGCCGCGCGTGTTGTGAAAATGAAGCGTGAGTTGCAGGTCTGAAAAGCGCGCCTGCAGCGCCTCCACCATGCGGCTGACCTGCGCCGGGTGCGCCATGCCGGTGGTGTCGCAAATCGTCACGCCACGCACGCCCTGATCGGAAAAACGGGCCACCCAGTCCAGCACGCTGGCCTGCGGTACCTCGCCTTCCATCGGGCAGCCGAAGCAGCAGGACAACGAGACGTTGACCGGCGTGCGGCCGTCGACGAGGGTGATGACTTCGGACAGCGCCGCAAAGCTGCGCGCCATCGGCATGCGCAGGTTGGCGAGATTGTGCGTCTCCGAGGTGGACATCACGAGGTTGAGCTCGTCGGCCCTGGCCTCCAGCGCGCGTTCGGCGCCGCGCAGGTTGGGCACCAGCACCGTGTACTCGACGCCGGGCACGCGGCGTATGCGGCCCATGACCTCATCTGCATCGCGCAGCATGGGAATCGCCTTGGGCGAGGTGAAGGAGGTGACCTCGATCTTGGCGTAGCCGCATTCGCTCAGTGCATCGACCAGCGCCACCTTGGTGTCGGTCGGGATGAAGGCGGGTTCGATCTGGAAACCGTCGCGCGTCGCGACTTCGTTGAAATAAATGCGTTGTGTCATGCCACGATTCCTTTTTCCTTGAGGCCGCGAATCTGTTCGGGGCTCAGGCCGAGTTCTTTCAGCACGGCGTCGCTGTCCTGACCGATCGCCGGTGCATTGCGCCGGTGGCTGCCTGGCGTGGCCGACAGCTTGGGCACGATGCCGGGCAGCGTCAAGCGGCTGCCGTCATCCATGCGGCGTTCGTCCAGCATGCCGCGTGCCCGGTAGTGCGGGTCGGCGGCGATGTCGGCCACGGTGTAGATGCGGCCGGCCGGCACCGAGGCCTGGTCCAGCAGCGCCAGCGTCTCGTCCACCGTGCGTTGCGCCGCCCACTGGCCGATCGCCTCGTCGATCTCGGCGACCCGCGCCACGCGGCCGGCGTTGTCGGACAGCGCGGGGTCCGCCCCGAGGTCCTCGCGGCCAATCACGGTCATCAGGCGCTTGAAAATGCTGTCGCCGTTGCCGGCGATCAGCGCGTAACTGTCATCCTTGCAGCGGTAGGCATTGCTGGGCGCGATGCCGGGCAGGGCGCTGCCGGCCGGGCCGCGCACCGCGCCGAAAGCGCTGTATTCGGGCAGCAGGCTCTCCATGCAGTTGAAGACCGCCTCGTACAGGGCCACGTCGATCACCTGGCCCAGGCCCGAACTGTGGCGGTGCTGCAATGCCAGCAAAATGCCGATCACACCGTGCAGCGCGGCCAGCGTGTCGCCGATGCTGACGCCGACACGCACCGGTACGCGGCCGGGCTCGCCGGTCAGGTGGCGCAGGCCGCTCATGGCTTCGGCCACCACGCCGAAACCGGGCCGGTCGCGGTAGGGGCCGGTCTGGCCGTAGCCGCTGATGCGCAGCATGATCAGGCGCGGGTTGAGCTGGAGCAGCGCATCCGGGCCCAGGCCCCAGCCCTCCATGGCGCCGGGGCGGAAGTTCTCGATCAGCACGTCAGCGTCAGTGGCCAGCTTGCGGGCGATGTCCTGGGCCTCTGGCGTCTTCAGGTCCAGCGCCAGCGAGCGTTTGTTGCGCGACTGCAGCTGCCACCAGACCGAGGTACCGTCCTTGAGCAGCCGCCACTTGCGCAGCGGGTCGCCCGCGCCGGGCGGCTCGATCTTGACCACCTCGGCGCCGAAGTCGGCCAGGGTCTTGGCGGCAAAAGGCCCGGCGATCAGCTGGCCGAGTTCGAGAACCTTGAGGCCGGCCAGTGGCCCGGCGGAGGAAGAAGAAGAGGTGTCCATGGCCGCGCAGTGTGCCGCTCCGGGCACCCGGCGTCCATTACTTGTTGCGGCGCCCGGCCTTCGCCTTTTGCGAAGGCTGCGCGCCCGCCGCCAGGAAATCCACCAGCGACACAATCGCCGCCTCGTTGTCGCCGGCCGCTGTGGCCACCAGCAGGCGCCGCTGCGCCCAGGCGTCGCTCAGGGGCCGCCAACCCAGTTTCATGGTCTTGACGATGGGCAGGCTGGCGCCCTTGGGCAGCACCGCAATGCCCAGGCCGGAGGCCACCATGTGGCAGACTGCGTCGAAGCTTCGCACCTGCATGCGCAGTTTCAGCGGCCGGTTCGCGGCGAGCGCGGCCTGCTGTTGCTGTTGCAGCATGGCGGCACCGGGCGTCAGGCTGATCCATTCCTCGTCCAGCGTGTCGGCAAAGGCGATGGGTGTTTTTTTGCCAGCCAGCGGATGTTTGGCGGGCAGCACCAGCACCAGCTCGTCTTCGCGAAACAGCCGCGTGGCCAGGCCGCCGGTGTCCGGCCCCTCGACAAACACGGCGACGTCGGCCCGGCCCTCGCGCAAGGTGTTGACCACGGTTTCCGACACCTGCTCTTCAAGATCGACGCGCACCTGCGGATGCAGCCGGCCGTACTGCGCCAGCAGGGTGGGCAGGAACTGGCTGATCGCCGCGCTGCTGGCACACAGGCGGATGTGGCGGGCAATGCCCTGGCGCAGGTCGGCCAGTTCGCCGCCCAGGTGCTCCATGGTCTGCAGCAGGGTCAGGCCGTGTTTGACGAAAACCCGGCCGGCCGCCGTCGGCAGCAGACCGCGTGCATGGCGCTCGAACAGGGTGTCGCCGAGGGCGCTTTCCAGCTCGCGGATGCGCCGGCTGGCGGCTGCCAGCGCGAGGTGCGAATCGCGCGCCGCGGCGGTCAGGCTGCCGGTTTGGGCACAGGCCACCGCCAGGCGGATGGACACCAGGTCAAACCGCGCGAGGTTCATAGAGCTCCCAACGCCTCAGGCCTTCTTTTTCGCCGCAGCCTTTTTCGCAGCCGGCGCCTTCTGGGCCAGCAGCGTGTCGAGGTTTTTCACAATTTCGCCTTCGATCCTGTCCTTGAAGGCGCCGAGCAGAAAGCCCAGTTTGGCGTCGAGCTCGAAAACGTCCTTGCTCACCTTGAGTGTGCCGCTGACGCCCGAGCGGGTGAAGCTGACTTCGTCACAGCTGTCGCCTTCCTCGTAGGTGCAGCTCATGTCGAACTTTTCCTCGACCTGTTCGGCCCACTGGAAGGCGATCTTGCGTGCCTGGGCCAGTCCCAGGCTGTGCTCGCGTTCGATATGGATGTCAGCCATGGGGTGTTTCCTTGCTTTGCGTCGTGATGGAAGGGCGGAGGGCGTCGTGCCGCTCCTGTTTGGGCAGGGCGGCCAGCCGCCTGACCGCATCATAAAACCGCGGCCAGTTGCTGCCTTCGCGCGCAAACAGCGCCTCGAAGCCCGGCACCAGTTCATCATAGGCGGCCAGCGCGCCCAGCGAGGCGTTGTTGGTGCGGGCGACCCAGGGGTCGTAACCGGCGTAGCCGCCCCAGCCGGCCTTGAGGGCGGCGTAACGCGTGTGGAAGGTCTGCATTGCTACGCTTTTCATAGCTGCCTGCGCACGGCGGTCGGTGGCTGGTACCGTTTTTGGCTCATAAATCTCGCTGAGCTCGCGGCGCAGCCCCAGCGTCAGCGCGCGGAACTGCTGGCGGCGCTCGCTGTACAGCGCGTACTCCTGGCGCACGGCGGCGCTGCCGTGGGTATCCAGCCAGCGCGCGCTGCCCAGGCGTTCCACGGCGGTGGCAAAGGATTCGTTGAAGTCCATGTCGTCGGCGGCATACACCACCTGATGCGCCAGCTCATGAAAGATCAGCCGTGCCAGCTCACCCTCGGGGTAGCCGATGAAGGTGTTGAGCAAGGGGTCGCCGCCGGCCCAGTTCATCCAGCCCAGCGTCGAGTAAGCCGGCACACCGTAGACGCTGACCTCCAGCCCCTGCGCGCTCAGCTTGTCGGCTTCGGCGCGTGCCTGGGCCTCGTCAAAATAACCCTTGTAGCCCACGCAGCCGGTGACCGGAAAACACCAGGTGTGCAGGGTCAGCGAAAACTCGGGCGCGGCCGATACATTCCACACCACGGCCTTGCGCCGCAAGTCGGCGTAGCGCTGGTAGCTGGCGTTGTCGGGCAACTTCAGCTCGCTCACCGCAAAGCGGCGGATCTGACGGGTCAGGGCCAGCCTGGCCTTGAGTTTGTCGGGGGTTTCGCTGTCCTGCAGCCAGTCGTCGATCGGCCGGGCGGCATTCATCAGTTGCAGATGGCCGCTGACCGACTGCCAGTAATAACCGAGGCTGGCGCAACCGGACAGGCCCAGCAGCAGGGTGGCTGCCAGCAGGGCGGCGGTGCGGGGCGTGAAGGGGGAGTGACGCACCAGGTTTAGAGCGCAGGCGCTCCATCAAGTTGCACCTCGACCAGGCAGTCGTAGAACACCGGGCCACGCCCCAGGTCGGTCAGGTGCTGGCTGGTCAGCTCGTTGACATTGGTGCCGTCCAGGCCGAACTTGCGCCACCAGATGCCCAGGCCGTGGACCACGCCGGCGCGCGCCCGGTCGGACACCCTGGCCTTGCAGCGGTAGCTGCCGCGCTGGTTGAATACCTTCACCACGCTGCCGGTGCTGATGCCGCGCGCGGCGGCATCCAGGGCATTGATCTCCAGCACCGGTTCACCCTCGATGTCGCGCAGGCTTTTGACGTTGACGAAGGTGGAGTTCAGGAAGTTGCGCGCCGGCGGCGAGATCATCGCCAGCGGGTAGTCGGCCGAGCTGCCGGCCACCTCGTGGTTCGGCACGTGGTCGGGCAGGCCGTCCAGCCCCTGTGCGGCGAGCCGTTCGCTGAAAAATTCGCATTTGCCCGAGGGCGTCAGAAAACGGCCTTCGGCAAAGGGCGCGTCGGGGCCGGGCAGCGTGGCAAAACCCTTGTCCAGCAGTTCGTTGAAATCAATCTTGTCGCCGTCCGGGTGGCTGAAGGCCGTGCGGCACAGGGTTTCGTCGTCTTCAAGAAAACACGGCTCGGTGAACCCCATGCGGGCGGCCAGACCGCGGAAGATCTCGGTGTTGGGCCGGGCCTGGCCCACGGGGGCGATCGCCGGGCGGTTCAGCAGCACATCGGTGTGGCCGTAGGCGCCGTGCACGTCCCAGTGTTCCAGCTGGGTGGTGGCCGGCAGGATGAAGTCGGCGTAGTCGGCGGTGTCGGTCTGGAAATGCTCCAGCACCACGGTGAACAGGTCCTCGCGTGCAAAACCCTGCACCACCTTGCCAGACTCCGGCGCCACCGCCACCGGGTTGCTGTTGTAGACGATCAGCGCCTCTATCTTCGGGCCAAAAGTCGTAGAACTGCTTTTCAGCAGGTCGTCGCCGATGGTGACCATGTTGAGGGTGCGCAGCTGCCGGCCGGCGCGCAGCTCGGGCCGCTGCAGTGCGGCCTGGTTGACCGGGAACATGCCCGAGCTCGACAGCAGCATGCCGCCGCCGCGGTGCCGCCAGGCCCCGGTCAGCGCGGGCAGGCAGGCCACCGCGCGCGTGGCGTTGCCGCCGCCGCGCACGCGCTGCATGCCGTAGTTCAGGCGGATTGCCGCCGGCTGCCCGTTCACAAAACATTGACCGTAATCACGCGCCAGCGAGCGCACCTGCTCCGCAGGCACGCCGCAGACCTGCGCGACGCGCTCCGGATTCCATAGCAGTGCGCGCTCGCGCAGCAAGGGCCAGCCGACGGTATGGCTTTCAAGGTAGGCGTGGTCCAGCCAGTCGTGGACGATCAGCTCATGCATGATGCCCAGCGCCAGAGCGGCGTCGGTGCCGGGCTGCAGGGCGATGTGTTCGTGGCACTTTTCAGCGGTTTCGGTCTTGCGCGGATCGATGCAGATGATTTTGGCGCCCTGGCGCTTGGCCTCCTGCACGTAACGCCAGAAGTGCAGGTTGCTGGCGATCGAATTGCTGCCCCAGATGAGGATCAGTTTGGTTTCGGCAAAAAACTGGACCTTCATGCCGGCCTTGCGGCCCAGCGTTTGTGTCAGGCCCTCGCCGCCGGCGGCCGAACAGATGGTGCGGTCCAGCAGCGAGGCGCCCAGCTTGTTGAAAAAGCGCGCCGCAATGCTTTCACTCTGCACCAGCCCCATGGTGCCGGCGTAGCTGTAGGGTGCGATGGCCTGCGGGTCGCGCTGCGCAATGGTCTGCAGACGCGCGGCAATCTCATCGAGCGCGTTGTCCCAGCTGACAGGCTCGAACTGTCCCGAACCCTTGGGCCCCACCCGCTTGAGCGGCTGCAGGATGCGTTCCGGGTGGTAGCTGCGCTCGGTGTAGCGCGACACCTTGGTGCACAACACGCCGCCGGTTTGGGGGTGGTCGGGGTTGCCCTGGACTTTGATCGCCACACCGTTCTCCACGGTGGTCAGCAGGGCGCAGGTATCGGGACAGTCGTGCGGGCAGGCGCCGCGCACCTTGGTCGTGCCATTCGTGAAACTGACACTAGGGGAGATGCTGATGGGATCCGTCATAAATAGAACTACATTTTCTTACTAGGAGCCAACCCTGCTTGCGTTTCAGCCAGGGCAATCAATATGAAAACATTACACACTCTGGGACAGACCCTTATCGTAGCTGTCCTGGCGCTCGCCGGTGCAGTAGTGCACAGCCAGGACGGGGTCAGCAAAACCTCCATCGTGCTTGGCCAGAGCCTGGCGCTGACCGGCCCGGGTTCCTCGCTGGCACAGCCTTTTCATCAAGGCGCCAAACTTTACTTTGACAACATCAACGCGGCTGGCGGGGTCAACGGGCGCAAGATCGAACTGGTCACGCTGGACGACCAGGGCAACCCTGCGAACACCGCCGCCAATACCAAGAAGCTGCTCGACCAGGGGGTGCTTTCCCTGTTCGGTTTTTACGGTTCTCCCCAGGTGACGGCCGCTTATCCCCTGATCAAGGACGGCGACATCATTTTGTTCGCCCCCATGGCGGCGGCCGACGAGTTTCGCGGCGCGCTGTATACCAATATCTACTCGCTGCGTCCTGGCTATTCGGAAGAGGCAGCGGCCATTACCAAACATGCTGCCGCCCTGGGCGCGCGCAAGCTGGCCATTTTGCATGCCAGCGATGGTGAGTCGCTGGCTGCACTGGACTCGGCGCAGCGGACCATGACCAGCCTGGGCGCGAACCTGCTTGCCAATGCTGCCTTTTCCAGCGGAGCCGTGGCCGGCGCCGTGGACAAGGCCCTGGCGCCCGGTCCCGAATCGGTGCTGGTGATCGGTGACTCCCAGAGTGCGGCGTCTGTGGTGCGGGAGCTGCGGGCCAAAGGTTTTCGCGGGCCGGTTTATGGTTTTTCCAATACCGGCGAAAGCCTGCTGGCCGAACAGCTTGGCAAGGCGGGTGCCGGTGTGGTGGTTGCACGCGTGGTTCCTAAAAGCGACGGCTCCAAGGTGGCCCTGGTGCGTGAGCTGCAGGCCGACGCCGCCGCGGCCAAGCTGGGGAAGCCCAATGTCTACATGGTGGAAGGCTACATCGCTGCGCGCGTGTACACCGAGGCCTTGCGCCGCATCAGCAAGGACCCGACGCGAGCCAAGCTCAGAAAGGCCATTGATGCCCTGGACGATCTCAGTATCGGCGGCTTTCGCGTTCACTTTGTGGAAGACCGCGTGGGTTCCCGGCTGGTCGAGCTCGGTTTGATCGACTCGCAGGGGCGGGTGCGCGAATAGTGGGGCCCCCGCGACAGAAGACTGACGAATTTCTGACGGGGAACCAAGGGTTTACCCCTAAGAGAGTTAATTCCTAGAACTAACGTATTAAATTCATAAAAAGAGGTCGTTCACATGGCTGGGGCTGCTGTGTCTCTAGCCCTGTCTTTGGCGAGAATGTAAGCATGCTTATTTCTCGCAGAAAACTCTCCCTCACCGCCGGCGCCGCCATGCTGGCCGGCTTCAATATTGCCCGGGCCCAGTCCGACAGCAAGATCATCCTCGGCCAGTCGGCTGCCTTTACCGGTCCTGCCGCACAACTGGGCATCCAGTTCTACCAGGGCGCCAAGGTCTATTTTGACCAGGTCAACGCCCAGGGCGGCGTGGGCAAGCGCCAGATTGAAATCCGCAACCTGGACGACGGTTACGAGCCGGACCGCTGCGCCGAGAACACCCGCAAGCTGATTGCCGACGACGTGTTTGCGCTGTTTGGCTACATCGGTACCCCGACCAGCCTGGCGGCCCTGCCGCTGGCGACCAGGGACAAGGTGCCATTCATTGCCCCCTTTACCGGCGCCATGGGCCTGCGCGAGCCGTTCAATAAATACGCGTTTCACGTCCGCGCTTCCTACAACGACGAGACCGGCCTGATCGTCAAGCAGCTGACCAGCCTGGGGCTCAAAAAAATCGCGGTGTTCTACCAGAATGACGCCTACGGCAAGGCCGGTCTGGACGGCGTGACGCTGGCCCTGAACGGCCTGGGGCTCAAAACGGTGGCGCAGGCCACGGTGGAGCGCAATTCCGTCGATGTGGCCAAGGCCGTCCAGACCCTGGTCGCCGCGGCCCCCGATGCCGTGGTGCAGATCAGCGCCTACAAGTCCTGTGCCGCCTTCATTCGCGCTGCGCGCAAGGCCGGGTACGGCGGCACGTTCTACAACGTGTCGTTTGTCGGCACGCAGGCGCTGGCCGACGAGCTGGGCAAGGACGGTGCGGGCGTGGTGGTGTCCCAGGTCATGCCTTCACCCTACAACGCGGCACGCCCGATTGCGCGCGAGTTTGCCGATGCCGTCAAGGCCGCCGGCAAGGATGCCCAGGTCAACTTCTCCAGCATGGAAGGGTATGTGGCCGCCAAACTGTTTGTCGAGGGCCTCAAGCGCGCCAGCGGCAAGCTCAGCCGCGAGTCGCTGATTGCCGGCCTGGAAGGCCTGGGCAGCCAGTCGCTGGGCGGTTTTTCCGTGTCCTTCTCGCCGACCGACCATGTGGCCTCGAGCTTTGTGGAGTTGTCCATGCTGACTGGCGACGGGCGCGTCAGAACCTGACTCCCCCCGAAGCGGCCTACGGCGGACTGTGCGAAAGCCCGCCTCCTAGCGTAGCTCGCTCGTGGCCGCCAGGCCTTGCAGGAAGGATTCGCAGCGTGCGAGCTGTTCCAGGCTGACGAACTCATCGGGCTGGTGCGCTTGCGTGATGCTGCCCGGCCCGCAGACCACGGTGGGAATACCGGACTTCTTGAAGATGCCGGCCTCGGTGCCAAACGCCACCTGGGTGGTGCGTGACTCGCCGCTCAGGCGCTGCGCCAGCCGCGTCACCGCGTCGTTGGCGGAACCCAGAAAACTCGGCACTTCGCAAATCGTCTCGAAGCTGAAGCCGGCCTCCGGCGCTATCTTTTTCATAGCTGGTTCCGCTTGCCGGGCATAGGCCAGCACCTCTTTTTGCATCGCAGCCGCGTCGGCCGTGGGCAGGTCCCGGAATTCGTAGCGGAACTCGGCATCGCGCGGCACCACATTGTCGGCAATGCCGCCATGGAACTGGCCGACGCTGGCGGTGCTGAAGGGCACATCGAAACCCTCGTAGCGCGGCTCGTCGCGCTCGAAGCCCTCGGCCATGTCGCGCAGCTTGCCCACCACCCGCGCGGCCATCTCGATGGCGTTGACCGATTGCGGCGTCAGCGACGAATGCGCTTCCTTGCCGCGCACGCAGCACTTGTAGCGGTAGACGCCCTTGTGGGCGATGGCCGGCACCATGCTGGTGGGCTCGCCTACGATGCAGGCCAGCGGCGCGATGTCGGCGTCCTTCATGTCGGCCACCAGCTCGCGCACGCCGAAACAGCCGACCTCCTCGTCGTAGCTGAGTGCCAGGTGAATCGCAAAAGGCGCGGGGCTGTTCAAAAAGGCATCCGCCTGGGCCAGCGCCAGCGCGATGAAACTTTTCATGTCGGCGCTGCCGCGCCCATAAAGCTTGCCGTCGCGGACCAGGGCCGACAGCGGGTCGACCGACCAGTCCTGACCGTCCCAGGGCACGGTGTCGGTGTGTCCCGACAGGATCACGCCGGCAGGTTTGCCTTCCCCCAGCGTGGCAAACAGGTTGGCCTTGGTTTTGTCGGCGTTCCAGGTGATGCGGCTGGTCACGCCGGATTTTTTCAGCGTGTCGCGCACGAAATGGATCAGCTCCAGGTTGGAGTTGCGGCTGACGGTGTTCATGCGCACCAGCGTCTGCGCAAGCGCCAGGGCCGGGGCGGACAGGCCGGAAGAGGGCAGGGTGTTGGGGAGAGTCATGCCTGATTCTGGCTCAATTGCGTCCGCTGCGTGGGCGGTTATGCTTGAACCTGACCGCGCGCACGTGGTCTATGCTTGCCCCGCCCGACCGCTCCAACCGACTTTTCTTCCGCCCATGCGTTTATTGCTCCGCCTCGTCACCTTGATGCGCCCCCACCAATGGCTGAAAAACGCCTTTGTGTTCGCCGGGCTGGTGTTCAGCGAGACCTGGGGCAACGGCCCGCTGGCGTTGGCTGTGCTCAAGGCCTTTGCCGCGTTCTGCTGTTTTTCGAGCATGGTCTACATCCTCAATGACTGGCTGGATCGCGCCAGCGATGCCCGCCATCCGGTCAAGCGTTTGCGGCCGCTGGCCAGCGGTGCCGTGTTGCCCGCGCTGGCGCTGGCGCTGGCAGCGCTGCTGCTGGCCGCGGGCCTGGCTTTTGCCGCCGGCAACGCAATCTTGCTGGTGCTGCTGGGCATCTACGTTGTGCTGAACCTGGCCTATTCCTGGCGCCTCAAACATGTGCCCGTGGTCGATGTGTCCATCATTGCCTCGGGTTTCATGCTCAGGCTGCTGGCCGGCACCCTGGCGGTGGGGATTCCGCCTTCGCGCTGGATGCTGCTGGCCGGCCTGTTTGTGGCCCTGTTCCTGGGATTTTCAAAACGCAAGGCCGAAACCTTTCACGACGAGGCCGCCAAGCGCGCCGTGCTCGATCACTACCCGCCGGCCCTGCTGGACATGTTCATGGCCGTGACCATGACGGCCAGCCTCATGACCTACGGCCTCTTTGCCACCAGCGCCGAAGCGCAGCTGCAGCACGGCAACCGGCTGGTCTATAGCGTGCCCATTGTCGTGTTTGCCATGCTGCGTTACGCCTACCAGGTGCACCGGGGGCGCGGCGAGGACGTGTCGCGCGACCTGGTGCGCGACCCCTGGATCGTGGCTGCGCTGGCAGCCTGGCTGCTGGTGTTTCTGGGGCGCCGCTTTTGAAGCCGCCGGCCCGGCCGGCACCACGCCTGCCGCTCAAGCCGCTGCTGCTGGTTCTGGGCATGGCCGCCACGGCGTATGCGGTGGCGCTGGCTGTTTTCGGCGAAGGCAGCGCCGTAGCGACCCTGCAGCGGCTGGGGTCGCTCGCGGGCCTGCAAGCGGCCGCCCTGTGCCTGTTGAACTACCTGCTGCGCGGCCTGCGCTGGCGGATGTGGATGGCCCACTACGGACGTGCGTTCGGTGTCGCGGAAGGTCTGCGCCTGTACCTGGCGGGTTACACCTTCACGCCGACGCCCGGCAACATCGGCGAGGCGGCGCGTGGCCTGATGCTGGCGCGCCGTCCGCTGGGCACGGCGCAAAGCCTGGCGATTTTTGGTGCAGAACGTCTGGCAGACCTGCTGTGCCTGCTGCTGATGTGCCTGCCGGTGGCCTGGTGGCTGGCGTCACTGGGCGGTCCCGTGGCTTACCGCCTGGCACTGGGCAGCGGCGTTGCCGCGCTCGTCCTGCTGGTGCTTCTTTTTGTGTTCTGGCGGCGCCTGTTGCTGCGGCTGTCCTGGCTGCAGGATGCCTGGCGGTGCCTGGCGACCCGTCCCGCTGTCTGGCTGGCGCTGACCGGCGTGGCCTGGGCCGCGCAGGGCCTGGCCGTTTGGCTGCTGTGCCGTGAGGCGGGGCTGTCCATCGGCATGTTGCAGGCCGCCGGTTTTTACGCCGTCGCCATGGTCGGCGGCGCGCTTTCCCTGTTGCCTGCAGGCCTGGGCGGCATGGAGGCGTTGTTGACCGGCTTGCTGGTGCTCCATGGCGCCGGCGCGGCACAGGCGCTGGGCATCACCGTGCTGGTGCGGGTGCTGACCCTGTGGCTGGCCGTGGCCATCGGTGCGCTGGCGCTGGTCTATAGTGCCGCCATTCGCGACATCAGTTTCAGATAATTCTTCCTGCCCATGCTTGAACGTTCCGCGGCCCCGGCCGCACCCCTTCTTTCCCCTTTCCTGGTGCGCTGGCTGGTCGCTGCCGGTGCGCTGTCGCTGGCTTTGCGGCTGTGGCTCTCCGCAACGTTTCCGATCACGGGCGACGAGGCCTTTTTCTACTGGTGGGGCGTCTACCCCGACTGGGGTTATTACGACCATCCGCCCATGGTCGGCTGGCTGATTGCCCTGGTGCGCGCTACGCTGGGCGACACCACCTGGGCGATACGCCTGCCGGTGGTCCTGCTGCCGCTGGTTCTTGGCGGCCTGGTGGGGTGGGCGCTGGCTCCGCTGGACCGCGTGCGCGCAGCCTGGGCCGTGCTGTTTTTCTGGCTGGCCCCGATCAACTGGCTCAACGTGCTGATCACCACCGACACGCCGTTGATGTTCTGGTCGGTGCTGTCGGTGGCGCTGTTGCTGCGTGCCGAGCGGCGCGAGCGCATGGACCGCACGGCCTGGGGGCTGTACGCGCTGTCGGGGCTGGCGCTGGGCTGTGCCTTCCTGTCCAAGTACTTCTCGGTGGTGCTGGGCCTGACTTACCTCGTGTATTTCGCGGTCTACCGGCGCGAACGCTGGGCGGCGTTTGCGCTGCTGGTGCTGTACGCCTTGCCGGGCCCGGCCATCAACATCGCCTACAACATGTCGCACGGCTGGTCGAACATCATGTTCAACCTCTACAACCGCAACGAAGGCGAGAGCTTCGCCTGGAACAAGCCGTTGCTGTACCTGGCCATGCTGGTCTATCTGGTCACGCCGGTGGCGGCCTGGCTGGCCTGGCAGCAGCGCGGGGCGCTGGCCGCCGCGGCGCGGCAGCAGCGGCTGCTGGCTTGCGTGGTGGTCGTGCCGCTGCTGTTTTTTGCGCTGCTGTCGCTGAAAAAGGTGGTGGGGCTGCACTGGGTGTTGTCGTTTTACCCCTTCGGTTTTGCGCTGCTGGCCTTTGCCCTGCCGCGCGACAAGCTCAAGACCTGTGCGCTGGGCATGGCTGCATTTGCGGCGCTGCATGTGCTGGTGGTGGCAGGTCTGCACGCCAGTTCGCTGGACAACTGGAAAAACACCAAGCTCTATCCGCAAATCATCCGCAGCTACAAGACTGCCGAGATGCTGCAGCAGGTGGCGGCACCCGGCGTGGAGCTGATGGCCAGTGCCTATACGCCCGCGTCCATCTATGGCTACACGCTGCGCAAGTACGTGCCGGTGTTCGGCCCGGGCAATTTCCATGCGCGGCAGGACGACATGCTGGTTGATTTTTCGCTGTACCAGGGAAAAACCGTGCGCATCCTGCGCATGGATGCCCCGCGCATCGAGGAGTATCAGCCTTACTTCGACAGCGTGCAGGTGCTCAGCTTTTCGCAGGACGGCGTGCCTTTTTACGCGGTCGAGGGCAGGGGCTTCAACTACGCCGCTTATAAAAATGGGGTGCTCGCCACCATTCACAGCCGTTACTACAACATCCCGGCTTGGTTGCCCATGACCGGCTGCCCGTTTTGCGAGCGCCTTTGCGGCCAGGTGCGATGCACGAAACAGAAGCAATAGAAGCCGCAGGCAAGCCTGCGGTCGTCGAAGTTGCGGCTTTCGACTTCGACGGCACCCTGACCCGGCGCGATACGCTGCTTCCCTACCTGCGCCGCAGCCTGGGCTGGCCCCGGTTTCTGCTCGCCTTGCTGCGCAGCAGCCCCTGGCTGGCCGCTTACGCCTGCCGCCTCACCAGCAACCACCGGGCGAAGGCGCGTTTGCTGCAGGCCAGCCTGGGCGGGTGCAGCGCAGCGCAGATCGAGCGCTGGTCGGCCGATTTTGTGGCGCAGTACCTGCCCCGGCAATGGCAGGAAGAGACGCTGGCACGGCTGCGCTGGCATCAGCAGCAGGGTCACGGCTGCGTGATCGTGAGCGCCTCGCCCGGCATTTATTTGCATGGGGTGGGTGATGTACTGCGCATGGATGCGGTGCTCTGCACCGAGCTCGAAGTCCGCGACGGCACGCTCACCGGTCGCATGGCAACGCGCAACTGCCACGGCGAGGAAAAAGTGCTGCGCCTGCAGGCCTGGCTGGCGGGCCGCGGCGTCCCTGCCGCGGCGGTTGTTTTGCATGCGTATGGCGATTCGCGCGGCGACGTGCCGCTGCTAAATCTGGCAGACTATGCGCACTACCAAGGTCAACCCTGGGTCCGCCCACCAGCTGAAAAATAGCGGGTAAGGCGGGCCTGATCACCCAAAGGTTTTCATGAAAGTCATTGATTCCATCGTCACCCAGGCCGCCGGCATTGCCGCCGTGCGTCGCGATATCCACGCCCACCCGGAGCTGTGTTTTGAAGAAGTGCGCACCGCCGATGTGGTGGCGCAAAAATTGACCGAGTGGGGCATTCCCATTCACCGCGGCATGGGCACGACCGGTGTGGTCGGCATCATCAAGAACGGCACCTCCAGCCGCGCCATCGGCCTGCGCGCCGACATGGACGCGCTGCCCATGCAGGAGTTCAACACCTTTGAACATGCCAGCAAGACCCAGGGCAAGATGCACGCCTGCGGCCATGACGGCCACACCGCCATGTTGCTGGCCGCGGCGCAGCACTTTGCAAAAAACCGCAATTTCGATGGCACGGTCTACCTGATTTTCCAGCCGGCCGAGGAGGGCGGCGGCGGTGCGCGCGAGATGATCAAGGACGGCTTGTTCGACAAGTTCCCCATGGATGCGGTGTTCGGCATGCACAACTGGCCGGGCACGCAGGTCGGCAAGTTTGCCGCCAGCACCGGCCCGGTGATGGCCTCGAGCAACGAGTTCAAGATCACCATTCGCGGCAAGGGCGGCCATGCTGCCTTGCCGCACAACGGCGTCGATCCGGTGCCGGTGGCCTGCGAGATGGTGCAGGCTTTCCAGACCATCATCAGCCGCAACAAGAAGCCGGTCGATGCCGGTGTGATTTCGGTCACCATGATCCACGCCGGCGAGGCCACCAACGTGATCCCCGACAGCTGCGAGCTGCAGGGCACGGTGCGCACCTTCACGCTCGAGGTGCTGGACATGATTGAAAAACGCATGAAGCAGATCGCCGAGCACCTTTGCGCTGCGCATGACGCCCAGTGCGAATTCGCGTTTGTGCGCAACTATCCGCCCACCATCAACCACGCCAAGGAAACCGAGTTTGCACGCAAGGTGATGGCCGGGATCGTCGGCGAGGCCAACGTGATTGCCCAGGAACCGACCATGGGTGCGGAAGACTTTTCCTACATGCTGCAGGCCAAACCGGGCTGCTACGTCTTTATTGCCAACGGCGACGGCGCGCACCGCGAAATGGGCCATGGCGGGGGGCCGTGCATGCTGCACAACCCGAGTTATGACTTCAATGACGACCTGATCCCGCTGGGGGCCACCTTCTGGGTGCGCCTGAGCGAAAGCTGGCTGGCCAAGGACGCAGCATGAGCGGGGTGACTGACGCTTTTTCCGGCACCTATGCCGAGGCGCGCGGCAAATTCCTGGAAGCGGCCGCTGCGGCCGGCCTGAAGGTGGATTCTCACCTGCATCCCGAAGCCGGCCGCGAGGGGGAAGTGCTGGCCATGGACGTGGTGCTGGACGGCCCGGTGGACGCCCGTTCGCTGCTGATCCTCACCAGCGCCTGCCATGGCGTCGAAGGTTATTGCGGTTCCGGCGTGCAGGTGGCTGCCCTGCGGGACGCCGAGTGGCGCGCCAAAGCCGGGGCGCAGGGCGTGGCGGTGCTGTACGTGCATGCGCTCAACCCCTATGGCTTTTCGCACATCCGGCGCACCACCCATGAAAACGTGGACCTGAACCGCAACTTCCATGACTTCTCGCAGACCCTGCCCGTCAACGAGGCCTACCGCGAGCTGCAGCCGCTGTTGCTGCCCGAGCAGTGGCCGCCCAACGACGACAACAAGGTGGCCACCGACCATTACATCGCCAGCCGCGGCATGGATGCCTACCAGGCAGCCATCACCCGGGGCCAGCATGAATTCCCCGAGGGCCTGTTTTTCGGCGGCACCGCGCCGACCTGGAGCAACCAGACCCTGCGCAAGGTGCTGCAGACCCATGCGCGCCAGGCCAGGCGGGTGGCATGGATTGACGTTCACACCGGACTGGGTCCCAGCGGTGTCGGCGAACGCATCTGCGCCTGTCGCGATGACAAGGAAGCGCTGGCCCGGGCACGCGCCTGGTGGGGCGGCGGTGGCGCGACACCGGTGACCTCGATTTACGACGGCTCGTCGAGCTCGGCTTTCCTGACGGGCCTGATGTGGACCTCGATCTACGACGAGTGTCCCGATGCGGAATACACCGGCATCGCGATGGAGTACGGCACCTTGCCGCCCTTCGAGATGATGCAGGCACTGCGCGCCGAACACTGGCTCAATGTCCATCGCGACGCGCCACCGGCACTGGCCGCGCAGATCAAGCAGCAGATGATGGATGCGTTTTACGTGGACACCGACGCCTGGAAAGAACAGATCATCAGCCAGGCGCGGGAGTCGCTGTTCCAGGCGGTGGACGGACTGACTTCATAACCTTTTCGGGCTCAAGCCCTTGAAATACGGGCGCATTAAGCTATAAAAACTATAGCGAATGCGCCTTTTTTTATGGCTCAATCTTCCAGTTCGGCCTTGGCCATTTCCACGTCGAGCCGCTCCATCGCGTCCATGGGTGTGCCGGCGGCGGCCTGTTCGTAGAGCTTGGTGGCCTCTTTCATCCGCTTGTCGCCTTCGAGCATCACCATGCCGTTGGCGTATTCGATCATGGCGATGGCCGAGCCAGGGTTGAGCTTGAGGGACTCCTTGAACAGGGACAGGCCCACGTCCTTCTTGGCGCCGTAGGTCATGCCGCCGATCAGGGAGCCGACCTTGTCGATCACCTCGGCATGAAAGGCGGCCAGTGCAATGTGCGCGTCGGCATGTTTGGGGCAGAGCCTGATGGCCTGCTCCAGCGCGTTCTTGACCTTGCTGCCCAGGCCTTGGGCGAGCGCCTTGGCCACGCTGATGCCCTGGCTGTAGCGCCCGAGGGCATACGCCTGCCAGTACCAGGCGTTGGCGTTCTGGGGGTCGGCGGCCTGCTGGGCCTCGGCGCGCTGGGCGACTTCCATGAACAGCTCGAGTTTGGTCTTTTCCTTGTTCTCGAGGTAGTTGGCGTAAATGGACGTGGCCTTGTTGGCCACGGTGAGGCCGGCGCCGCCTGCCTTCAGGCCCGCTTCGGCAGCCTTCTGGAATTCGCCGTTGTGGAACAGCACCCAGGCCTGCAGCGCGGCGGCGTCCTTGGGCAGGGGCTCGCAGTCCCCCTGGTGCAGGCGGGCCCAGTTTTTCTTCAGGCTGGCGGCATCGAATGCGTAGTCGCCAGCGTGGGGGAAGGCAGTCCATTTGGCCATCGGTCGTCTCCTTGGAATTTAGAATAAATTCTTATTGTTGGCTGGCTGATAAATCGGGGGTCAGGCGGGGCTGGTGTAGGCGCCCACCAGGGCCTGCAGGTGCATGCGCTGGCCCTGCTCGAGGTAGGGGATCAGCAAATTCAGGACATGGTGCGCGCCGCGCAGCAGGGCGGCCTGGGCGTTTTCCGGCTCCAGCGCATGGCGCGGGTCGCGCACGTATTCGAAACTCAGCCAGTAGGTCAGCACCACCACCATGCTGGTGGCCGTGGCCTCGACCTCGCGTGAGTCGATGCTGACGGTGTTGGCCCGGCTCATGCTGTCGAGCATGGTCTTGACCGAGCGGGTCTTGTTTTTCAGTACCCACTGGAAGTGGGTCTCGAGCCGCCGGTTCTTGCTGAGCAGGTCGTTGAGGTCGCGGTACAGGAAGCGGTATTGCCAGATCAGCTCGAACAGCGTGTGCATGAAAAACCAGGCGTCCTCGACATCGCGCACGCTGTCGCTGGCATTGAGCAGCTCGCTCAGGGCGCGCTCGTAGCGGTCGAACAGCGAGTTGATCAGCTCGTCCTTGGCGGGGTAGTGGTAATAGAGGTTGCCGGGGCTGATGCCCAGTTCGGCAGAGATCAGCGTGGTCGAGACATTGGGCTCGCCAAAACGGTTGAACAGATCAAGCGTCACTTCCAGGATGCGTTCAGCAGTTCGGCGCGGCGCTTTTTTCGCCATGGTGTCTACCTCGTATTTTTGTTCGACTCTAACCCACTCACCCAGGTGTTGGAAGTAGGGAAGTCGAGCGCCGGGCGGCGCGGGCCTCCGGTACCTGCAGGGCGTGGCTCAGATCCTCCATGATTTCTTCCAGTGAATTGATCGCGCGGCCCAGCCGGGTGGGGGCCGGGCGTTCGCTGACCAGGTGGCGCCGTGAGTCTTCGAGCACTTCGAGGTTGAGCGAGATGTTGTGCTTTGCGAGCTTGGCCGACAGCGTGGTTTGGCGCGAGCGCAGCATGTCGCGGGTCTTCTGGTAGGCGTGTTCGGCCAGCTGGCGGCGCTGGGCATAACTGAAGGTGTTGGCCAGGAACAGATCGGCATCGCGGTGGTCCGGCTCGATGAGGACAATGTCGGTGTCGGGGTAGGCGTGTTCGTAGTGTTTCATGCCCAGCTCCAGCCGGGAATGGATCATGGAGCGGAAGGTCTGACTCAGCACCGCCGGCAGCCCGCCATCGACGATGCGCGGGATGGCCTGTCTTTCCCCGGGCAGGCCGCGCCGCATCACGCGTTGCGCCATCGACAGGTCGGGGGCCTGGGTGGCGTCAAACGGCACCAGCGGATTGAGGCACAACATCAGGTCGATGCCGCCGTCCATGGCCACCCCGGCGTGCAGGGTTTTCTTCAGCGCGCCGTCCACGTAATAGTGGTTGTCGATCTCCACCGGCGGAAACAGCCTCGGCAGGGCCGAACTGGCCTGCACCGCCTTCGAGATCGGTACATGGTCCCAGCCGGGCTGGCCAAAAGGTGCTGCGTCGCCGCTGTCCAGGTTGGTGGCTACCAGCGTAAGCCGCGTCTTGAGCTTGCGGAAGTCGTTGGTCCGCCCTGCCCTGGAGAACAGGATGCTCAGGCGCCTGTCCACCTCCTCGTTGGAGAACACCCCCGTCGGCAGGGCGGGGCCGAGTTTTTCGAGTGCGTTCAGCAGGGGTTTGCGCCCCACCGTGGCGCGCCACAAAGCCGTCGCCGCCAGGCCAGGCAACATGACGCTGCGCCGCAAGAATTCGCCATAGGCCGGCACCATCAGCCAGGCCGGGTCGAACACCTCGGAGGCCTGGTGGTCGTTTTCAATGAAAGCGGCACACAGCTCGCGCGGGGTCATGCCGTTGGCCAGGCCTGCCGCGATAAAACCACCGGCCGAAACGCCCACGTAGTGATCCAGCCTGGTCAGCGACAGGCCCTGCAGCGATTCATCGAGCGCACATAGCGCGCCTATTTCGTAGATGGCGCCCAAGGGTCCGCCGCCTGCCAGCGCCAGCGCGATACGCGCCTTTGCCGCTGGACGTGTCGCCCTTTTTACCTTTGCGGCTGGCTGCTGCTTTCCGGGATGCCTGGCTGAAGTCATGAATTGGAAGTGTAGACCGGGGGTTCCCGTGAATTTGCTGCTATGCAGCAATCCCTCAGAGGGACGCGGGCGAAAAAAAAGGACGCGTCAACGTCCTTTTTTTTTTGAGGTGGCTCAAGGCAACAGGTGTCAGGCGGACTTGCGAGCCGGCGCGCGCTTGGCGGCTGGCTTGCGTGCCGCGGTCTTGCTGGCGGCGGGTTTTGCTGCAGCACGTGGCGCTGCTTTGGGGACCGCCGGTTTGGCACCCATCTTTTGCACATTTTTGTTGAGTTCATCAATGCGGGCGATCAGGGCCTCGACGTCCTTGGCGGAAGGCACGCCCAGCTTGTTCAGGGCCTTGGCGACGCGCTCTTCGAAAATGTTTTCCAGCTTGTCCCACTGGGTGCCGGCTTTCGAGGTGATGTCTGTCGCCATGGTGGCCATCTTGTTGGTGGCGGTGGAAATCTTCTCTTCGGCAACAGCCTGGGTCTTGCGCTGGATGGACAGACCCTCCTTGACCAGGGTCTCGAACACCTTGCCGCCTTCTTCCTGAGCCTTGGAGAAAGCCCCGAGGCCGGCCAGCCAGATCTGCTGGGCCGATTCCTTCACGGCGCCCGAGAGTTGGGGGCCGGATTTCTTGTCAGCGCTCATTTTTTGCAGTTTCTTGACCATGGTGGACTCCTCTGTCGATAGGTGGATGGCTGGTTGGCGTCGCCATCGGGCGACACGCAAGCAAAATATAAGCGCTGCAGGCGTGCAGGTTTAGGTGTGCGCTCCTAAAACGCTAGTGGTACGCCCCTACGGAAAAACGGCGCCAAACGGGCCGGTCGCGGGTTTCTGCTGACCGGCAGGCAGCCGGGCTTGGGCAAGAATCGACGCTGGTCCAAAGTTGTCTTGCGGAGAACACAATGCAGTATTTCGTCACGGGAGCCACCGGCTTCATCGGTAAACGGCTGGTCAAAAAGCTTCTGGCGCGCAAGGGTGCGACGGTGCATTTCCTGATCCGCAAGGAAAGTGCCGGCAAGGTTGATGCCTTGCGTGAGTACTGGGGTGTCAGCGCCGCCAGGGCCGTTCCTGTCCATGGTGACCTCACGGCGAAGAAACTTGGCGTCTCGAGCGAAGACGTCAAAAAACTCAAAGGCCAGATTGACCATTTCTACCACCTCGCGGCTGTTTACGATCTGGGCGCCGACGAGGAAAGCCAGATTGCCGTCAATGTGGACGGTACCCGCCATACGGTCGAGTTCGCCAAGTCCATCGAGGCCGGACATTTCCACCATGTGAGTTCCATCGCTGCAGCCGGCCTGTACGAAGGCGTGTTCCGTGAGGACATGTTCGAGGAGGCCGAGAACTACGAACACCCGTATTTCATGACCAAGCATGAGAGCGAAAAAATCGTGCGCAAGGAGTGCAAGGTGCCCTGGACCGTGTTCCGCCCTGCCATGGTGGTGGGCGACAGCACCACCGGCGAGATGGACAAGATCGACGGGCCTTATTATTTCTTCAAGCTGATCCAGCGCATGCGCCAGCTGTTGCCGCCGTGGATGCCGGCCGTGGGCCTGGAGGGCGGCCGCATCAACATCGTCCCGGTCGATTTTGTGGTGGATGCCCTGGACCACATCAGCCACAAGGCCGGCATTGCCAAAAAATGCTTCCACCTGGTCGATCCGGTGGGTTACCGCGTTGGCGACGTGCTGGATATTTTCAGCCGGGCCGCGCATGCGCCCAAGATGAACCTGTTCGTCAATGCGGCCTTGCTCGGTTTCATCCCGCGCAGCGTCAAGAAAAGCCTGATGGCCCTGGCGCTGGTTCGCCGCGTGCGCAATGCCATCATGGCCGACCTGGGCCTGCCCGAGGACATGCTGACCTTCGTCAACTACCCGACGCGCTTTGACTGCCGCGAAACGCTTGCCGCGCTCAAGGGCTCGGGCGTCGAATGCCCCAACCTGAAAGATTACGCGTGGCGCGTGTGGGACTACTGGGAGCGTCACCTTGACCCCGACCTGCATATCGACCGCTCGCTCAAGGGGACCGTCAGCGGCAAGGTGGTGCTGATCACCGGCGGGTCCTCGGGCATTGGTCTGGCGGCAGCCCACAAGTTTGCCGAAGCCGGCGCCATCACCCTCATTTGCGGCCGCGACCAGGACAAGCTCGACGAGGCCTGCAAGGAGGCTCGGGCCAAGGGCTACCACTTCATTGCCTACCCGGCCGATATTGCCGACATGGCCGACTGCGACCGGTTTGTACAGGCGCTGATCGAAAAACACGGTGGCGTTGATTTCCTGATCAACAACGCGGGCCGGTCGATTCGCCGCGCCATCGAAGCAAGTTATGACCGGTTTCATGATTTCGAGCGCACCATGCAACTCAACTACTTCGGCTGCCTGCGGGTCACCATGGGCTTTTTGCCCGGCATGGTCGCCAGACACAAGGGCCATGTCGTCAATATCAGCTCGATCGGTGTATTGACCAATGCACCGCGCTTTTCCGCCTACGTGGCCTCCAAGTCGGCGCTGGACGCCTGGACGCGCTGTGCGTCCAGCGAATTCGCCGATCAGGGCATCACCTTCACCACCATCAACATGCCGCTGGTGCGCACACCGATGATCGCCCCGACCAACCTGTACAACAATGTACCGACCCTGAGCCCCGAGGAAGCGGCCGACCTGGTCGCCCAGGCCTGCATCTTCAAGCCGGTACGCATCGCCACCCGCCTGGGGATTGCCGGCCAGGTGCTGCATGCCCTGCTGCCACGCGTGGCGCAAATCGCCATGAACACCAGTTTTCGCATGTTTCCCGACTCATCGGCTGCCAAGGGCGCGAAGCCGGGTGACAAGCCGGTCAAGCAGACGCTGTCACCGGAAGCCGTGGCGCTGCAGCAGATGATGCGCGGCATTCATTTTTGACCGGTCTCTGTGTTTTCAAAAAAAATCGCTCCCGGTGGGCGATTTTTTTGTTTGTGCTGATGGCGACGAAGATGGGTGCTGGCGTGAGCGCCAAAGGCATAATGCAAGCGGGCGTCAAGCGGCGCAAGTGTATAGAGACATAGAGGGGCAGACTCATGATTGTGGTTACCGGAGGCGCGGGTTTCATTGGCGCCAATTTTGTTCTTGACTGGCTGGCCGGGCATGACGAGCCGGTCGTCAATCTGGACAAGCTCACTTACGCCGGCAACCTGGAAACCCTGGCGACATTGCAGGACGATCCGCGGCATGTTTTTATCAAGGGTGACATCGGTGACAGCGCGCTTGTGGGTGAACTGCTGGCCCGGCATCAGCCGCGCGCCATCATCAATTTTGCGGCTGAATCCCATGTCGATCGCTCCATCTCAAGTCCGGAAGATTTCATCCAGACCAACATCGTCGGCACTTTCCGGTTGCTGGAGGCAGTCAGGGCCTACTGGGGTGGTTTGGGTGTTGAGGCCAAGGCCGGCTTTCGCTTCCTGCATGTGTCGACCGACGAGGTGTACGGCTCACTCGCACCCGCGGAGGCCGCCTTCACGGAAACGCACCGGTACGAGCCGAACAGCCCCTATTCAGCCAGCAAGGCCGCCAGCGACCACCTCGTGCGTGCCTACCACCACACCTATGGTTTGCCGGTGCTCACTACCAACTGCAGCAACAACTACGGTCCCTACCATTTCCCCGAAAAGCTGATTCCCCTGATGATTGTCAACGCGCTGGCCGGCAAACCCCTGCCGGTCTATGGCGACGGCATGCAGGTGCGCGACTGGCTCTATGTGAAAGACCATTGCAGCGCGATCCGCCGTGTGCTCGACGCCGGCAGGGCGGGCGAGGTCTACAACGTGGGCGGCTGGAACGAGAAGCCCAACATCGCTATTGTGAACATCGTCTGCGACCTGCTCGACGAACTTCGGCCGCGCTCTGATGGAAAACATTACCGCGAGCAGATTAGCTATATCAAGGACCGCCCGGGGCACGACCGCCGTTACGCCATCGACGCCGGAAAAATCCAGCGCGAGCTGGGCTGGAAGCCTGCGGAAACCTTTGAAACCGGCATACGCAAGACGGTGCAGTGGTACCTGGCCCATGCGGAGTGGGTAGCGCATGTTCAAAGCGGGGCTTACAGGGACTGGGTGGACACCCATTACGCTGGCGTAACCGCTGCATGAAAATCCTGCTTCTTGGAAAAAGCGGCCAGGTTGGCTGGGAGTTGCAGCGCAGCCTGGCGCCTTTGGGTGAACTTGTCGCGCTGGACCGGCACAGCACGGACCTGTGTGGCGATCTTGCCAATCTTGCCGGAATCAGTACCACAGTGCGCCAGATGCGGCCTGATGTCATCGTCAATGCAGCCGCCTATACCGCGGTTGACAGAGCCGAAAGCGATGCTGCGACCGCACATGCGGTGAACGCAGAAGCACCGGGCGTGCTCGCCGAAGCCGCCAGCGCCGTTGGCGCGTGGCTGGTTCACTATTCGACCGATTATGTTTTCGATGGCAGCGGCAGCAAACCCTGGAGAGAAAGCGATCCAACCGGCCCGCTCAATGTGTACGGTCAATCCAAGCTCGAGGGCGAACAGCGTATTGCGGCCCACTGTGCGAAGCATCTCATCATGCGCACCAGCTGGGTTTATGCCGCGCGGGGGGGCAACTTCGCCAAAACAATGCTGCGTCTGGCGGCTGAGCGCGACCACCTGTCTGTCATCAACGACCAGTACGGTGCGCCAACCGGCGCAGATTTGCTTGCTGATGTCACTGCCCACATGGTGCGCAGTGCACTGCGCGATGGTGCGGCTGATTTTTCGGGGACGTATCATGCTGCGGCTGCCGGTGAAACTTCATGGCACGGTTACGCGCGTTTCGTCATTGATTACGCGTCAAAATCCGGCTTGGCTCTCAAGGCATCACCTTCCGCGGTGGCCCCGGTTCCAACCACAGCTTTTCCGACGCCGGCAGTGCGCCCGCGTAATTCCCGCCTGAACACAGCTAAACTTCAGGCCAGCTTTGACCTGCAGCTTCCCGCGTGGCAGCAAGGTGTTGCCCGCATGCTGGCAGAAATTATCTGACGACCTATCCATGACTCAACGCAAAGGCATTGTCCTCGCCGGCGGCTCCGGCACCCGCCTTCATCCGGCTACCCTGGCCATCAGCAAGCAGTTGCTGCCGGTCTATGACAAGCCCATGGTGTATTACCCGCTGAGCACGCTGATGATCGCGGGTATCCGCGAGGTGCTCATCATCAGTACGCCGCAGGACACGCCGCGCTTCGAGCAACTTCTGGGCGATGGTTCGCAATGGGGCATGAAGCTTCAATATGCTGTGCAACCGAGTCCTGACGGGCTGGCGCAGGCCTTCATCATCGGCGAGGAATTCCTGGCAGGCGCACCCAGCGCGCTGGTGCTCGGCGACAATATTTTCTACGGGCACGACCTTCACAAGCTGCTGCTGGATGCCGACACCCAGCATGCGGGCGCGACGGTGTTTGCCTACCATGTGCAGGATCCCGAGCGTTATGGGGTCGTGGACTTCGACACGGCCGGCAAGGCCAGCAGCATTGAAGAAAAACCAGCTGCGCCAAAAAGCAGCTATGCCGTGACGGGCCTGTATTTCTATGACAACCAGGTCGTCGAAATTGCCAAGTCCATCAAGCCGAGCGCTCGCGGCGAACTTGAAATCACGGCCGTCAACCAGGTTTATCTGGAGCGTGCCCAGTTGAAGGTGCAAATCCTGCAGCGCGGCTACGCCTGGCTCGACACCGGTACCCACGACAGCCTGCTCGATGCCAGCCAGTTCATCGCGACGCTGGAGCATCGCCAAGGCCTGAAAATCGCCTGTCCCGAGGAAATTGCCTGGCGAAATGGTTTTATTGGCGATGCCCAGCTGGAGAAGCTGGCGCAACCACTCGCCAAGAACGGCTATGGCCAGTACCTGCTGAATTTGCTCAAGGAGCGTGGCCAGCCATGAAGGTGATTCCTACCGCCATTGCCGATGTACTGATCATCGAACCCCGGGTATTCGGCGACCCGCGGGGCTTTTTTTTTGAAAGCTTCAATCAGCGAGAATTCAATGCTGCGACCGGAACCGATCTTTGCTTCGTGCAGGATAATCACAGCCGGTCGGCGAAGGGCGTACTGCGGGGCCTGCATTACCAGTTGGGTCAGCCACAGGGCAAGCTGGTGCGAGTGGCCCGCGGCGCTGTCTTCGACGTGGCCGTCGATATCCGCCCTGATTCAATGACGTTTGGGAAGTGGGTTGGCGTTGAGTTGAATGAGGAAAATAACCGTCAACTGTGGGTGCCGCCTGGCTTGGCCCATGGCTTTCTGGTGCTCAGCGACAGTGCTGACTTTTTATACAAGACCACCGATTACTATGCCCCGACACTGGAGCGCTGCATTGCGTGGAACGATCCTGCGCTTGCGATCGTTTGGCCGCTGGATGGCCCACCGACGCTCTCGGCAAAGGACAGCGCCGGCAATGCTTTCAAGGTAGCCGAGGTCTAGGCTGCGGCCTTCGTGACGAGGTCGGCGTCTTGCTCATCCGGCGCGAAGCCGCTTACCTGTTTAAGAAGCACGGCCCGTAACGCCGCCGAGTCGTTGTTGGCAACGGCCAGCTGCAGCGTTCGCAAGTCGGCCTGGAGCAACTGCCAAGCCACGAAATCTTCCCGCGCCTTCAATATCCGCGGATGTGCGGTGTGCTCAGGGTTGTCGCCGATGAGGAGTTCCTCATAGAGTTTTTCGCCGGGACGCAGGCCCGTCACCTCTATTGCTATGTCGCCGTCTGGACGGTTGTCGTCCCTTACGGTCAGGCCCGACAGCTTCACCATGCGGTAGGCGAGGTCAATGATTTTCACGGGTTGGCCCATGTCGAGCAGGAATACCTCGCCGCCTTCGGCCATCGCACCGGCCTGCAGAACCAGCTGCGCGGCTTCCGGAATGGTCATGAAATAGCGCGTCACGTCCGCATGCGTCAGCGTGATTGGGCCGCCGGACCGGATTTGCCGCCGGAACAGGGGAACCACGCTGCCACTACTGCCGAGCACGTTGCCGAATCGGACCATCGCAAAGCGGGTCTGGTTGTTGACCGGCGGGCTCGAACTGCCGTCCTCAAGCATGAAGCTCACAACGGGTGTCGCCGAGAGCGCCTGAAGAACGAGTTCAGCGAGGCGTTTGCTGGCGCCCATGACGTTGGTAGGACGAACGGCCTTGTCGGTGGAGATGAGTACGAAGTTGCTGACCCCCGTTTCGATGGCGGCACGGGCCGTATGGAGGGTCCCCAGCACGTTATTGGCGATCCCCTCGGTCGGGTTGTGCTCAACAAGGGGAACGTGTTTGTACGCGGCCGCGTGATACAGCGTATGGGGGCGGTAAGCGCGGCAAATCTGCAGCATGCGCGTGTGGTCGCGGACGTTGGCAAGCAGGGGAATGACCTCGGTTGCCACGTTCGGCCTCTCCGACAGGGATGCAAGCACGAGTGCCAATTCCTGCTGTATGGTGTATAGGCCGAATTCGCTGTGTTCGACGAGCACCAGGCGGGCCGGACCTTCGGCCAGTATTTGTCGGCACAGTTCGCTGCCTATGCTTCCCGCCGCCCCGGTGACCAGTACGACCTTGCCAGCCAGGTTCCGGGCCAACAGTGCCCGGTTCGGTACGACGGGCTCGCGCCCCAGCAGATCCTCGGCGTCGAGCTCCATGATGTCGGCAAGCGCCACGCGGCCGCGTGCCAGGTCGCTCAGGCCGGGGATGGAGCGCACATGGACTGGCAAGGGCTGCAGATCGTTGAGGATCTCGTTGCGTCGGGTTCTGCTGATTGAGGGCAAAGCGAGGAGCAGGTCGGTGACGCTGTACTTTTCGAGCAGGTCGGGCAGTTCAGAGGGGGCGTAGACGCTCACGCCATTGATCGTCAGGCCTTGCAGGGGCGGACTGTCGTCGACGAAGCCTATCAGCGTGAATTCATGCGAGCTGGCAATGGCGTTGGCCATCTGGATGCCAGCTGCCCCCGCGCCGTAAATGATGAGCCGGCTCACGGCCATTCCGCGGCGCTGGCTGCGCGACAGGCTGTTGAGCCAGAGGCGCGCGACCATGCGGCTTCCGCCGACAAGGAGCAATAGAAGGATAGGCTGCGACACGCCGATGGAACGCGGCACCTCGTCCCAGGTCATGGCCACAAGTATGCCGAAATAGAGGGCGGCATAGACCAGCACGGCCAAGCCGAGCGCGCGCATCGCCGCCATGCCGCTGTACCTGAATACAGCACGGTACAGGCCGTTTCTGATGAAGATAGGCGCTGCCAGCAGGGGGGCGACCAGATATGGCCACCACTGCGCGCCTTCGGGCCAATGCAGCGTGTCGAGCCGCAGTGAGAACGCTGCCCATACGGAAAACACGCCCATCGCCGCGTCGGCCAGGATCACGACGGCCTGTTTGATGCGCCGGGACTGGTTCAAAATTCTGTTTTTTAGCATGGGGTTAACGATAGCCGCAAAAAATCGCCGCGACTTTGTGCGGTGGGACGATAAGCATCTAGTGCGTTACGCCATCGCGGCGCACGACTTTGAGGGCGGTCAGCCAGAGGATGCGGATGTCGAACCAGAGGGACCGCTTCTGGAGGTACTCGGCATCAAGGGCTACTTTGTCTGGTATGGCTAGCTCATCACGGCCATTGACTTGCGCCCAGCCTGTAAGACCCGGTACGAGCTTGTCGACATCGAACTTCGTGCGTAGTTCGATGAGGTCAGTCTGGTTGAACAGCGCGGGGCGCGGTCCCACAAAGCTCATGTCGCCCACCAGAATGCTCCATAGCTGAGGAAGTTCATCGAGACTGCTTTTGCGCAAAAAAGAGCCTATGGGGGTCAGATGGGCATCAGGGTTGCTAAGCAAATGTGTGGCCAATGCAGGCGTGCCCACACACATGCTCCTAAACTTCGGCATTCTGAAAATTTTGTTATATCTGCCGACTCGGTCGGACCAGTATAAGGCCGGGCCGGATGACGTGAGGCGCACAAGAATCGCAACAATCAAGAAGAGCGGCGCAAATAATACTACTGCACAGCAGGCAAGAGCCAGGTCAAATACTCGCTTCAAGAAAAACCTCATTTTTATTAATTAAACGAAATGGCCGACAAGACTTTCATCCCGGCCAATTCACCCCGGATCTGTGCGGGATTCGCCTGTGGTGAGCGAAAATGTCCGAGGGAATGGTTTCCTGCATTGACAGATGAGCTTGTGCCGTTTCCAGGTTCGCTAGCATAGACATGTCCGGCGCAAGTAGCAAGAAGTCGCCTTCGGACGGCCGGGATGGCGGTCATGAATTTCAGGATACTTCGTCTGGTGGCGCATGGGCCGTTGGGTGAACCGCAACTGCAACTGTATCGCCATGCTTGGCGTGGCGCCCTTGCGTGATCGGTAAACGCGAAGCACCCGTGCGACATGAAGTTCATGACTTGTTATCCGGCATACCCCAGAAAAAGGGGCGAGATGATGAGTCTTTTACAATTACAGGCTAGCTCAATATTCGCATTGGGCAGGTGACGCGTTTATGCGCAGATTTGGTATTCAAACAGTCGGGAAATATACATATGAAAGCTGTCATTCTTGCGGGTGGCCTCGGGACAAGAATCTCTGAAGAGACAGTCTCGCGCCCCAAGCCCATGGTCGAAATCGGCGGTAAGCCCATGCTATGGCATATCATGAAAATATATTCTGCCCATGGCGTAAACGATTTTGTGATTTGCTGCGGATACAAGGGCTATGTCATCAAGGAATATTTCGCCAATTATTTTCTGCATAGCTCCGATGTCACTTTTGACATGGCCAGCAACCAGATGCGCGTGCACCAAAAATATGGCGAACCCTGGAAAGTGACACTTATAGATACCGGCGAACACACCATGACGGGCGGCAGGCTTAAACGAGTCAGAAATTATCTGGACGATGGCGAGGACTTTTGCTTTACCTACGGTGACGGTGTTTCGGATGTCAACATCACGGAATCCATCGAGTTCCATCGTAATCAGAAAACCCTTGCAACGGTCACCGCAGTGCAGCCGCCAGGACGATTCGGGTCTTTGGCCATGGATGATGCCCGTGTGACGGGGTTCATGGAGAAGCCGGCTGGAGAGGGCGGTTGGATCAATGGTGGCTACTTTGTTTTGTCGCCTAAAGTGATCGACTTGATCGCGGACGATATGACCGTCTGGGAACGTGAGCCGCTCGAAAGCCTGGCGGCGCAGGGCCAATTGGCGCCTTTTATGCACAGGGGCTTCTGGCAGCCAATGGACACGCTGCGGGACAAGATGCACCTGGAAGATCTCTGGGAATCGGGCAAGGCGCCCTGGAAGACTTGGAGGTGAGCTACTTCCGTGGTGTTTTTAGCGGGCGCAAGATACTGCTGACCGGCCACACCGGTTTCAAAGGTAGCTGGCTGGCGCTATGGCTACAGCAGCTCGGCGCCGAGGTTGTCGGTCTGGCCTTGCCGCCCGATACCCGGCCCAGCCATTGGGACCTCCTCAAGCTGGGCATCGAAGAGCATCAAGTCGATATCCGCGACTACGTGGCAGTTCAGAAAGTGGTCGCACAAGTTGAGCCCGAGATCGTTTTTCACCTGGCCGCGCAGGCCTTGGTGCGTCGTTCCTATGTTGATCCCCTGACCACCTGGGCAACCAACGTGCAGGGTACGGCTCATGTGCTCGAGGCCTGCCGTCATACGGCGAGCGTCAGGGCCATCGTTGCCGTGACGACCGACAAGTGCTACGAGAACCAGGAATGGCTGTGGGGCTACCGGGAAAACGACCGTCTTGGGGGGCACGACCCCTACTCGGCATCGAAAGCCGGCGCCGAACTCGTCGCGGCCAGCTACCGCAAATCCTATTTCGGCAGCGAGAACTCGCCGCTCCTGGCGACCGCTCGTGCCGGCAATGTCATCGGCGGCGGCGACTGGTCGGAGGACCGCCTCATACCGGACCTGGTGCGCGCCAGCGCGCGTGGTGAATCCGTCGAGATCCGCTCGCCGAACGCCACCCGGCCCTGGCAGCATGTTCTCGAATCCCTGTCCGGCTACCTGCTGCTCGGCCAGCGCCTGCTGGAGCGGCAGCCCGGCTTCGCCGAAGCGTGGAATTTCGGCCCCGACGAATCGGGCAATCAGCCGGTTTCGGCTGTCCTCTCAAAGCTGACCCAAAGCTGGGGTGAGCTGCGTTGGCATTTGACCGGGGCTCCCCAGCCGCACGAAGCCAGTCTGCTCCAGCTGGATAGCACCAAGGCGCGTGCCTTGCTGCAATGGTTGCCGGTCTGGGGACTGGACGAGGGCCTCAGGCAGACGGCCAACTGGTACCGCGCCTATGGCGAAAAAGGTGACGTGATCAGCCGGCAGCAGCTGGCCGACTATGTTGCGGCGGCTAGGGCAAAGAGTCTCGGCTGGGCGGTCTAGCGTGAAACTCCTTCCAACCGCCCTTGCCGGTGTTTTTGTTGCGGAAACCCAAGCCTTTCAGGATAGCCGCGGCGCATTTTCGCGGCTTTTCTGTGAGCGCGATCTGGCCGAGGCCGTTGGTGGCCGACACATCGAGCAGATCAACCACTCCCGTACGACCGCGGTCGGTGCGGTGAGGGGCCTGCATTTTCAGCGCCCGCCCCATGCCGAGATGAAAATGGTGCGTTGCCTGAAGGGACGAGTCTGGGATGTTGCCGTGGACCTGCGAAAGGGGTCTCCAACTTTTCTGCAATGGCATGCGCAGGAGCTGTCGGCCACCAACGCCTTGATGCTCGTGATTCCTGAAGGCTGCGCGCACGGCTTCCAGGTGCTCGAGCCGGACTCCGAATTGCTGTATCTGCACACCGCCAGCTACGCGCCTTCGGCCGAAGGCGGGCTGCGTTTTGATGACCCGGCGCTGAACATTCCATGGCCACTGCCGGTGGCTGACCTGTCCGAACGTGATAAAGAGCATCCGCTCATAGATAAAAACTTCCAGAGTATTACCGTATGAATTGCCGTCACTGCAACACCCCCCTCGAACATGTCTTCCTGGACCTCGGTTTCGCCCCGCCCTCCAACGCTTACCTGAACGCGGCCGATCTTCAGGCGCCCGAGCAGTATTTCCCGTTGAAACTGTTCGTGTGCGACCAGTGCTGGCTCGTCCAGACCGAAGACTACTCACGCTCGGACGAGCTCTTCACGAAGGATTACGCCTATTTTTCGTCGGTATCGACCACATGGCTCGCGCATGCGCGCTCCTATGTCGAGATGATCTCGACGCGCCTGGGTCTGGGCGCCGACAGTTTCGTCATCGAAGTGGCGTCGAACGACGGCTACCTGCTCAAGAACTTTGTCGCCAGCGGCGTGCCGTGCCTGGGTGTTGAGCCCACCGACAGCACCGCTGCGGTGGCGGAAGCCGCCGGCATCCCGGTGGCGCGCGAGTTTTTTGGCCGGGACTTTGCCGGCAAGCTCGTGAAGTCGGGCAAACAGGCCGACCTCATTATTGGCAACAATGTTTATGCGCATGTGCCCGACATCAACGATTTCACGGCTGGCATGAAGGCCGCGCTGAAACCGGGCGGCACCATCACGCTCGAGTTCCCGCACCTCATGAGCCTGATGCGCCTGAACCAGTTCGACACGGTTTACCACGAGCACTATTCCTACCTGTCGCTGCAGTCGGTCAAAGCGATTTTTGCGCGTGCCGGGTTGCGGGTTTGTGACGTCGAACAGATCACTACCCATGGTGGCAGCCTTCGCGTCTATGGTTGTCATGCTGATGATGCGCGTGTTGATGGCGCTGCCGTTGCTCGCATCCTTGCCGAGGAAATTGCCAGCGGCCTGCAGGACCTGGCGACTTACCAGCGCTTCCAGCGCGAAGCGGACAAAGTCAAGAACAAGCTGCTGGCCTTCCTCGTCGAGGCCAATCTGGCCGGCAAGACGGTAGCCGCCTACGGCGCTGCCGCCAAGGGCAATACCCTGATGAATTACGCGGGCGTCAAGCCGGACCTGGTGTCTTTCGTCTGTGACGCTGCAGCATCAAAGCAGGACAAGTTCATGCCGGGCAGCCATATCCCGATTCTGGCTCCGAAAGAACTGCGCGAGCGCAGGCCTGATTACGTATTGATCCTGCCGTGGAACATCGCCGATGAAGTGGTCAAGGCCAACGAGTTCGTACGGGAGTGGGGTGGCCAGTTCGTCGTCGCCGTCCCGGCTTTGCGCATATTCTGATGAAAGTGCTGGTCACAGGCGCAAGCGGATTCATCGGCCGCCATTGCGTGGCGCAGTTGCAGGCCAGGGGATACGAAGTCCACGCCGTTTCGTCGGCCATGCGCGAAGCGACGCTCGGGGTGACCTGGCACCGTGTTGACTTGTTGGCCGAAGGTGCAGCCTCCGCGCTGGTGCGCCGCGTAGGGGCGACGCACTTGCTGCATCTGGCCTGGTGTACCGAGCCTGGGAAATACTGGACGGCACTTCAGAATTTCGACTGGATACGCACAAGCCTGGCCATGATCCAGGCCTTCACTGCGTCTGGCGGCAAGCGGCTTGTCGCAGCTGGGACCTGTGCTGAATATGATTGGGGTGGTGGGGGCATTTGTGCCGAGGCCACGACGCCGCTGGCGCCCGGCACGCTTTACGGCAATTCCAAACACGCTCTGCAGTTGCTGTTGGCCGCCTGGTCGCGACAGACTGGACTATCGAGTGCATGGGGGCGTGTTTTTTCGCTCTATGGCCCCCATGAATACCCGCAGCGCCTGATGGCCTCTACGATCACCAGCTTGCTGGACGGAAATACGGCGAGCTGCGGCAATCCCGGCCTGGTGCGGGATTACCTGCATGCTGAAGACGTCGCATCGGCATTTGTCGCGCTTCTCGAGTCCGAGCTCACAGGGCCAGTCAATATCGGATCCGGTCATGGCGTGGCATTGGGTGATATCGTTACCGCTATCGGGAAGAAGCTCGGCGCGGCCGACCGTGTTCGCTTGCCGTCGGTGCCTGCTCAGAGCACGGAGCCTACGCTTTTGGTGGCCGAAACCAGCAAACTTGCACTCACCGGATGGACGCCAAAATTCGATCTGGACAGCGGGCTGGACGATACGATAGCGTGGTGGCGTGTCCAGCCGCGCGCGACGCTGCAATAAGTCCGGGCTCCTGCCTTGTCCAAACTCAAGTCCAATATCATTTTCAACTTTCTGGGCAGCGCCTGGCTCGGGATACTGACGCTTGCCGTTACCCCGATCCAGGTGCATTTCCTGGGAGTGGAGGCCTTCGGTTTTGTCGGACTCATCACGATCCTGCAGGTGCTGCTGGGTACTCTCGACCTCGGCATCTCGGCGACAGTGACGAAGGTCGTGTCATCCGATCACAGCGATGGGCGCAGTGCAAGTTCCAATGCCGTGAATACGGCCTCGAGCGTGTACTGGATCATCGCGCTGCTCATCGCCGTGCTGTTGTGGTGGAACTCGACGAAGGTTGCAGCTTTCTGGCTGAGCCGTACGCGCCTCGACCCGGCGACAGTCACGCTGGGCATACAGATCATTGCCGTTTATCTGGGCCTGCGCTGGCCGGTCGCGTTTTATGCGGGGGTCATCAGCGGTTTGCAGCGCATGGACGTCCTCAACCTGATCAAGGCGGGGGTACATACGTTGCGTCTTGTCGGCGGGGTCATTGTTCTCTTTTTTGTGCCCGATCTCGTGGCATTTCTCGTATGGTTCGCGATCAGTTCGGCCGTGGAACTGCTGGTCTATGCGACCGTCACCTATCGCCTCCTCCCGACCTTGCGGCTGTGGCCCCGTTTCTCGCTGGCCTCGTTCAAGGACATCTGGAAGTATTCTGCTGCGATGAACCTCATCGCGCTCACAGCGCTGGTGTTGAGCCAGGCCGACCGACTGGCTGTTACCAAGTTCCTGAGCCTCGAAGCCCTGGGCTACTACTCGATCGCCTACAACGCCTCCATCGCCATTTCCCTGGTACAAAGCGCCATCAACAGCGCTTCTTTTCCGGCCTTCTCGCATTCGTTCAGCACCGGCCAGCACACGGACCTGCTGTCGCGCTATGGCAAGGCCAGCCAGCTCATGGGTCTCGTCGTGGCGCTGCCCTGCTTCGCACTGGTTTTTTTTGGTCACGAAATCCTTCAGCTCTGGATCAACGCGAGGGTCGCCGATGAGGCGGCGCTGACCATGGCGTGGCTGGCCCTGGGCTTTTTCTTCAATGCCATGGTCTCGAACGCGTACATGGCGGCCGTGGCCTGTGGTCAGCCCGGCCTGCCGCTCAAGATCAATCTGCTGGCTCTGGTGTTGTACCTTCCAGGGCTTTACTGGCTGGTTCACCAGTACGGCATCAGCGGGGCTGCCGCAGCTTACGCCGGCCTGAATGCCTATTACCTGTTCACGCTGCTACCTCTGGTTCAGGCGAGGGTCATGCGTCAGGGGATGGGGGTATGGCTGCGTGCCAACCTCCTGCCTTTCGTGCTTGCCGGGGTCGGGGCGTTTGGAAGTGCGAAAATCCTTGCCATGGCCGTCCAGCCGGGCTGGCAGGCACTGACCGCGTTGGCTTTGGGGGTCGCGCTGTACGCGGCAGCCGCCTGGTTTTTCCTTTCAGGTGCTCTACGGGCCGACCTGAGTAACATGATCAAACGCGTGACCGACCGATGACATCCATTGTTGCCTTCCTGTTCGAAAGGGTTCGCTTTGAGCGGGTCCTGGCCATACCCTATGGCTGGGTGTACCGGATGCTTTTTCGGCGCATGGGCGCGGGGGCATTCGTGAGCCCTTTCATACAGGCTGTGGGCCTGGATCGCGTGAGCCTTGGTGATCGTTCGCGCATCAGCAGAAACACCCGGCTACTGGCGCTCAAAGCTTACGGGTCCCAGTCGTTCGACCCCCAGATCAACATTGGCGACAATGTCAGCATTGGCTTCGGCTGCACGCTGTCCTGCGTCAACCGCATCGAGATTGGTCATGACGTGACAATCGGGGACAATGTGTATATCGCTGATTCGCACCACGACTATCGGGACACCAGGCTGGGCATCCTGGACCAGCCACTATTACCGGGCCAGGTATCCATAGGGCAGGGCGCATGGGTTGGTTACGGCGCCTTTGTGGCTGGAAACGTTTCGCTGGGGGAGCATTCGGTGGTCGCGGCCAACAGCGTCGTGACGCGTTCGGTGCCGGCCTACACGGTCGTGGCCGGGGTTCCTGCGAAACCGGTGAAGCACTTCAGCCATGAACTGGGGCAGTGGGTGAGGATAGTCGCTGATTCTCAGAAAATTTTGGAAAATTGAACTAAAAATGAAATTCTCGGTACTGCTTCCTACGCGCAATGGCGGACCCTACCTCGAAAACTGCATCAATTCCATTCTCGGGCAGGGTTATGACGACCTGGAATTGATCATTTCGGACAATGCCAATACCGACAAGACGCCCGAGATCATTGCGCAGTATGCGGCGGATCCGCGCGTGAAGATCCTTCGGCTTGAGACGCCGATTTCGGTCACCGACAACTGGAACAACGCGCTGTTCGCTGCGTCGGGCGATTACATCATGATGATGGGCGACGATGACCTGTTGCTGCCCGGCTACTTCACCAGGATGGCGCAAATCGTTGACCAGTACGGGCAACCCGACTGCGTGCTGCACAACGGTTACTCGTATGTGGCGCCGAATTCAATCGGCCAGAACGAGCATGGCTTTTACAGCCGCGCGCATTTCAATTTCGGGCCCGATCTGACCCGGGAGGGCGTGATGTCGATCGATCAACGGTTTTCCATTGTGCGAGACATGTTCCGCTTCAAGGTGCGCATCCCGCTGAACATGCAGACCACGCTGGTTCGCCGCGACAAGCTTCCGCAGTTTCACCCTCCGTTTCCCGACCACTACGCATTGAACTCGCTGCTGTTGACGGCGGATAAATGGGTATTTAGTCCTGAAAAGCTCCTCGTAGTGGGTGTTTCACCCAAGTCGTTCGGACACTATTTCTATAGCAGCAAGCACAAAAGCGGCCTGGCTTATCTCGGCATCGATCCCGAATTTCCCGGAATGCTTCCTGGCAGCGATCTCACCAATGGCATGCACATGTGGCTCAACCTGCTGAAAAAGAACCTGGGAGCGAAGCTCACGGGCGTCGAGATCGATCGCGGCGGTTATGTGCGGCGGCAGGTTTTTGCCTGGTACATGCAGAAAAAGCTGGGTGTCCTGAGTGTGGCCGATTTTCTTGCCAACCTGCGGCTGCTGTCCCTGCGCGACTGGGGCGGGCTGCTGCTTTCTTTTTTCGACAAGGCCAGTTGGCGCCGTTTAGCAACGATAATCTCGTCTTCAAGGAAGAGTACAGCAGAAATTCAGTGGAACAGTCTCCAGCCGTTGCCGGGCGTCGTTAATATCGCCCAGTTTTCGGACTGGATAACAAACCACGCCACGCCCGAGCAAAAGGGCTAGATTTGGCGCCGTGCTGAATATTTGGGTACCGAATAATGATGAAGAACTGGATTCCGACAACGCGAAAAATCGTTCAGCTGTTGAACGGCTTCCTGCTCTCAACGATCAATGCCAAGATTGTCAGGGCGTACCCCGAGACGTTCAGCTACCAAAAAAGGGGGGCCAGGGACGGGATGGATCGCCTGACGCTGGCTAACCGTCTGAATGATCGCAAGTCCGATATCTTCCTGCGCTCGGCGACGTCAGACTGGTTCACTTTCGATCAGATATTTATCCATGAGGACTACAACCTCAAGGCGCTCAAACGTTATCCGGAATTTGAGGCACTCTATGCCAAGTACGCCGCCGAGGGCGTGCCGCTGATTCTGGACCTGGGCGCCAACATTGGCCTGTCGAGCGTCTATTTCAGCCATATCTGGCCGAGTTCCAAAATCGTTGCTGTTGAACCGAGTGAAGACAACTTCAGGGTTTTGCGCGAGAACTTCGGCAATAACGAGCAGTTTGAAGCGCTGCTGGCCGGCATCGCCAGCAGGACATCGAAGCTTGCCTTGACCGACCCGAGTGCCGAAAAAAATGCGTTCACGACGACGACGCTCGAGGAAGGCGTCGAGGGGGGCATTTCCGGAGTTACGGTGCCCGACATTTTGGCGCGCCATCCGCGATCCAGAGGCTATTTTCCCTTTATCGTCAAAATCGATATTGAAGGTTTCGAGTCGGAATTGTTTTCGGACAATACCGACTGGATCGATGAATTCCCGGTGCTGATCATTGAAATGCACGACTGGCTGTTTCCCGGGCAGGGGACATCCACCAACTTCCTCAAGACGATTTCGCAGCTTGATCGGGACTTTGTTTATCTGGGCGAGAACGTTTTTTCAATCAGGAATGACCGTTCCCTGTCGTCGCAACCGTGAACTCATGAAATCGAATCCGAAAGTTCTCATTCTCTGCCCTTATCCCCTGGGGGTCAGTCCGAGCCAGCGGTTTCGCTTCGAGCAATACCTGGACATCCTGCGCGGGCGCGGCGTCGTCATCGATGTGCGGCCGTTTCTCGACATGGAAACGATGCGTATCGTCTTCAAGCCAGGCCATATGGCCAAAAAGGTGTTGGGCGTTATTTCGGGCTTCGCTCGCCGGCTATTGACTCTTCCGCGTGTTTTCGGCTACGACTACATTTTTGTCCACCGAGAGGCTACCCCACTGGGTCCACCGTTTGTTGAGGCTATTCTTTTCCTGCTGGGTAGACCGGTGATTTTTGATTTCGATGATGCGATCTTCATCAGCAAGACGTCGAAGGTCAATCGTATTGTGGCATTCGCCAAATGGTCCTCGAAGATCCGTTTCATCACTCGGCACAGCATGAAGGTGGCGGTGTGCAACAACTACCTTGTCAACTGGGTCAAGCAGTACAACGAACATGCAGTGTTGCTGCCGACGACCATCGATCTGGACTACCACAAGCCCATTGCGAAGGCACCGCTGGCCTCGCGCCGCGCCGTCATCGGCTGGACCGGTACCCAATCGACCATGGGTTACCTTGAGCTGGTTCGTGAGGCGCTCAAAGAGCTGGAAGCGCGCTACGATTTTGAGTTCAGGGTTATCTGTGACGTGGACCCGAAGTTTCCCGAGCTGAAAAACTACCGATTCATCAAATGGGCGCTTGCCTCGGAGATCGAGGATCTTGCAGGCATGGACATAGGCATCATGCCTGTGCCGCAGGGCGAGTGGGAACAGGGCAAGGTCGGGTTCAAGGCCATCCAGTACTCCGGTGTTGCTGCGGCGCCGGTGGTGTCGTCTACCGGGTCGGGCCATGAGGTCGTACTGCATGGCAAGACTGGCCTCGTCGTGGACAACGACAAGGCTTCCTGGGTCAACGCGCTTTCTTCGCTGCTCGATAATCCAGTTCAGCTCGAGTCCATGGGCCAGGCGGCCCGTGAATATATCGACTCGCGTTACTCCGTGCGCTCGCAGGTACCGACTTATTTGGCCCTGTTCGGCAAGTAGCTTGAATTCGGCAGATATCTGATAGTTCTAATATTTTTTGGAAAAAGGTGAGCCCCTTGAAGATTGAAACTGGAACCCGTGTTTATGTAGCAGGCTGTGGCGGCATGCTTGGCGATGCGATGTATGCGCGCCTTAAAAGTGCCGGGGCGACCATCAAGGCTACCGACATCAACTGCATCGAGAGCTGGCTTGAATACGGCGATGTGCGCGACCTGGCTTCGATACGCAAAAGCATTGTCGATTTTGCGCCTGAGCTGATCATCAATCTGGCGGCACTGACCGACCTCGAGTTCTGCGAGAAGGAGCAGGAAAACTCGTGGCTGACCAACGCTCTGGGTGCCGAGAATCTGGGCCTGGTGGCCAACGAGCTTGACGTGCCCTACGTCTATATCTCCACCGCCGGTATTTTCGGTGGTGAGCGCGACCTGTACAACGATTTCCATGCGCCCAACCCGCTGTCGGTCTATGCCCAGTCGAAATATTACGGCGAGCAATACGTCCGCAACAGCGTCAAGAAGCATTACGTCCTGCGGGCCGGGTGGATGATGGGTGGTGGGCCGGGCAAGGACAAGAAGTTCATCAACAAGATCTACAAGCAAATCTGCGCCGGCGCCAGGGAGCTGTTTGTCGTCGACGACAAGCTCGGCACGCCGACCTACACCGTCGATTTCGCCAACGGCCTGTGCGGTGTCGCCGAGAGCGGGCAGTACGGCCTTTACAACCAAGTCTGCAATGGCGCGGCGAGCCGCTTTGTGGTTGCACAGGAGTTCGTGAGGCTGATGGGGCTGGCCGACCAGGTCAAGGTCACCATTGTGCCGTCGGATTACTTCAAGGAGCAGTATTTCGCGCCACGCCCGGCCAGCGAAAAGCTCGTCAACCTCAAGCTCAACCAGCGCGGCCTCAACCTGATGCGCGACTGGCATGTGTGCCTTGAAGAATACGCCGAAGTCTTCAAGGCAGACTACGCCAAACGATAGGTTGCTGTAGTGAGCGAACTGAGTCATTCTGCGCGTGCCAACCACCTGACCCTCAAGGTATGGCTGTTTGCGTTTGTATATGCGCTGCTTGCTGGTTTGGCGATCCAGCTTGTAATCCTGCCGTATATTTTTCCACAATTGCATGCCGGCAACGGACTGCTTGTTGGGCGTGATTGGGTGGGGTTTCACGAACAAGCTGTAGCGCAGGTGCAGAAGATGGTGCTGGGTGGTTGGGGCGAATTCAGGTTGCGTCCCGACGGCGATAACGCGATCACAGGTATCGCCTCGTTTTTCTATTTTCTTGTTGGGCCCCATCCGTGGACACTCTTACCGCTTAATGCTGCGGTATTCGCCACGGGTGGCCTAGCCTTGTTCTCGATGCTCAAATATATAGGGCTGGAGGACAAGGACGCCATCATCGCCGCGCTTCCTTATCTGGTGTTTCCATCTGCATTGCTGCAGTATGGGCAAATACACAAGGACGTTTTCTGTACAGCGGGCGTGCTGGTCATACTGTGGAGCTGGGTTGGTCTGCTGCGCCAGGAACGCCAGATTTGGCAGATACCCCCTTTGTTGGCGGTCGGTACGCTTGCTCTGGCTGTCGTTTCGGTATTCCGCCCCTATTTCATGTTCCCTTTTTTGGGCTTGGGCGTGCTCCTTATGCTGTGGCATCTGGGTCGTGTCACGTGGCAGTTTCTGCAACTCCGCTCGACGGTGGAGCGATCGCGTCTCTCCTTGAAGATCAGATTCAATCTGGGGTCGATTGGAATTCTGATGCTGGTCAATCTCTTCCTCTATGCGATGTCGATCACTTTTATTGACATCAAAATGCGCCCCATTCCCAGCAGTGACGTGCATGCCAAAGTGGCCGTCCCCATCGTTGTCTGGCAATCCAATGAAAGTGTCAGAAGTGCGGATACTGTGCGTATTCTCTCGGGTAAGGAATTCTCGGACGCTGAAATTTATGCGGATATTCTGAAGCAGACCGCGGCCTCCCTGAATAAAATCAGTCCGGAGAAGAAAAGTGATCAAGTGACTCCTGAGATGATGGCTGCTGCGCGATTGGAGGTCGAGCGAATTAAGGTCGCCAGGATTGAGGCTGCGATGGTCAAGGCCATTCAAGAATGTCGGCCGGTGGTTGTTCTCAAGGAGGGAGCATTTTTTGAGAACATGATCAATCGCATTTTTCTGAAAATTGCGGTTGCCCGGGCAGGCTTCACCAGTTCCGGTGGCACGACCGCTGCCAGCAACATCGATAAGGGTACCGATTTTTGCAAGAACGAAGATTTGATCCGTTATATTCCGCGTGCCATCCAGATCGCGTTGTTCGCGCCATTTCCTTCGAGCTGGTCGACGGTGGAGAAGCGTAATTCAAGCGCCGCGGAGATTTACATCTCGGCAGTGGAGATGTTTTACTGCTATATCGCTTATTTCGGCCTGTTTTACTGGCTGGTCAGCTATCGCCGCTGGAAAGTGGCACTTGTTGTCCCCATCGCTTTCGCTCTAGGCCTGACTTTGCTCCTGGGCCTGACTGTCGCCAACGTTGGCACGCTGTACCGGATGCGGTTTCCATTTGCGATGATATTTGTGAGCATCGGCATGGCGGGCCTCATGCAACTCGCGAAAACCAGGTTCCGGGTCGCGAGGCGGTAGCTGGTGTGCCGACGGTGCAAGCTACTTTGGCTGAATTCGATTGAACCTCGATACCTGGTAAAGCCGGTTATGCGGCTACATGCGAGTTGAAATTCACGTGCAAAGAGCTCGAATCCTATAAAACCCAATATTTCTGAAAAAGGTGAGCCCCTTGAAGATTGAAACTGGAACCCGTGTTTATGTAGCAGGCTGTGGCGGCATGCTTGGCGATGCGATGTATGCGCGCCTTAAAAGTGCCGGGGCGACCATCAAGGCTACCGACATCAACTGCATCGAGAGCTGGCTTGAATACGGCGATGTGCGCGACCTGGCTTCGATACGCAAAAGCATTGTCGATTTTGCGCCTGAGCTGATCATCAATCTGGCGGCACTGACCGACCTCGAGTTCTGCGAGAAGGAGCAGGAAAACTCGTGGCTGACCAACGCTCTGGGTGCCGAGAATCTGGGCCTGGTGGCCAACGAGCTTGACGTGCCCTACGTCTATATCTCCACCGCCGGTATTTTCGGTGGTGAGCGCGACCTGTACAACGATTTCCATGCGCCCAACCCGCTGTCGGTCTATGCCCAGTCGAAATATTACGGCGAGCAATACGTCCGCAACAGCGTCAAGAAGCATTACGTCCTGCGGGCCGGGTGGATGATGGGTGGTGGGCCGGGCAAGGACAAGAAGTTCATCAACAAGATCTACAAGCAAATCTGCGCCGGCGCCAGGGAGCTGTTTGTCGTCGACGACAAGCTCGGCACGCCGACCTACACCGTCGATTTCGCCAACGGCCTGTGCGGTGTCGCCGAGAGCGGGCAGTACGGCCTTTACAACCAAGTCTGCAATGGCGCGGCGAGCCGCTTTGTGGTTGCACAGGAGTTCGTGAGGCTGATGGGGCTGGCCGACCAGGTCAAGGTCACCATTGTGCCGTCGGATTACTTCAAGGAGCAGTATTTCGCGCCACGCCCGGCCAGCGAAAAGCTCGTCAACCTCAAGCTCAACCAGCGCGGCCTCAACCTGATGCGCGACTGGCATGTGTGCCTTGAAGAATACGCCGAAGTCTTCAAGGCAGACTACGCCAAACGATAGATCGTTGAAAACGTCGCGTTTCATTCCGCGTGTGGGTTGCCGCCGTGATTTCTGAAGCCCGGACTGATCAATATATGCGTTTTCCCGTAAAACTGTGGCTGGCCGTATTCATTTATGCCTTGCTGGCCGGTCTTGCCGTTCAGTTTATTTTGCTTCCCCATGTATTCCCTCATCTGGACGGCGGAGCCGGCTTGTTGGCCGATCACGACTGGAATGGTTTTCATCAGCAGGCGGTTGATCAGGCAAACAGGATCGCGCAGTTGGGCTGGCAAGAGTTCCGCTTGCGACCCGATGGGGAAAATATCATTGCGGGGCTTTGCTCGGTTCTTTATTATTTTATTACCCCGAAGCCTTGGACCCTGTTGCCCATTAATGCTGCCGTGTTTGCCACGGCCGCCCTGGCCCTTTTTTCCCTGGTCAAATATCTTGGGTTAAGTGACCGTCACGCAGCGCTCGCCATTTCGCCTTTCGTCTTATTCCCATCAAGTATTGTCCAGTTCGGACAAATTCATAAAGATGTTTTTTGCACGGCGGGACTGCTGGTCAATCTATGGTGCTGGGTCAGTCTTCTGCAGCGCGATATTCGGTGGCGAAGAATAACAACCTTTATTCTCGTGAGCACTTTGGCGATTGGCGCTGTGTGGTTGTTTCGGCCCTACTTCATGCAGGTGCTGTTCTACTGGACTGCGGCATTTGTCGCCTGGTATGTGCTTGCAGGAATGCTCTTTTTGATGAAGAACAGATCGCTAGCTGCTTTCACAGTGCCGGGCAGTCAATTTTCGTTTTCCATCAGATCGGCCGCAGTGATGCTGCTGCTTCTCGGAATAACCCAGCAATATTATTCGTCTTATCTTGATTTAAGGTTCGCACCTCCGGAAACAGTCGAAAGCTCCGATGATTTCAATGGATACTTGAATCGTCCGGGCGCCACGATTTACAGTTTCCTGAATGTACGCTTGGCGATCATCCCTCGAAGCAGCATGCAGAGTGCAGAGGCAGCCCAGACGTCGGAGGCAGGATCTGTGAGCCTCGATGAGTTTCTCGCCGACGCTGCCAGGCACAACAGGCCCGTGGCCGTCATGAAAGAGGGCGCCCACATCGAGAACTTCGTCAATAGAATTTTCCTGAGACTTGCAGTCGCCCGGGGTGGTTTTACCAATTCAGGAAAAAATGCTTCGACAAACATCGACAGGGAAGTTATTTTCTATCGGCCTGAGGATTTGGTGCGGTACATACCCCGAGCTTTGCAAATAGGCTTTTTTGCACCTTTTCCGCAAAACTGGTTCGTGGCCGAGAGCGAAAAAAGAAAATCGAACCGCATCGAGGTTTATATTGCAGGAATGGAAATGCTGTGCTGTTACATTGCATTTTTTGGCTGGGCATACTGGATGGCCTATGCCCGAAGGGCCGGCCTGCAACTATGGGTGCCAACACTTTTTGGACTGAGTGTCATCCTTTTAATGGGTTTGACGGTGGCAAACGTGGGGACGCTGTATCGAATGCGCTTTCCTTTCATCATGATTTTCATTGCATTTGGGGTTGCCGGCTTGCTGCAATTTTTCAATCCGGGATGCAGGCGGACAAAGGAATGACGAAACTTCATATCGATTCAAAGCCTGGCCGGGGTCCCTTTGTTTCCTTTTATTTAAGATTGAATAACTTCTGATGTGTGGAATTGCCGGCTTTCTCGCTAAGGCTGCTCCGCAGCCATTTGATGAGTTGCTCAAGCGGATGGCCGATAAAATCAGTCATCGTGGCCCGGACGCTGTCGGGTATTGGCACGATGACGAGCAGCATATTGGTTTCGCACACCGTCGCCTTTCCATTGTCGATTTGTCGGCCGCAGGGCGGCAGCCCATGCAGGCGGCAAGCGGCCGTTATCTGATCATCTTTAACGGTGAAATTTATAACCACGGGATTTTGCGCGAATCCCTGGAGCAATCTTTTCCCGCTTTGACCTGGCGCGGTCATTCTGATACCGAGACCCTGCTCGCGGGAATTGATTGTTGGGGTATCCAGGGCACTGTTGAGCGGGCTATTGGCATGTTTGCCTTTGCCTTGTGGGACAGGCAGACTTGTACGTTGACGCTGGCGCGTGACCGCTTGGGTGAAAAACCGCTCTATTACGGTTGGCAGGACGGCACTTTTCTCTTCGGCTCGGAATTGAAGGCCCTGCGCGCTCACCCCGCGTTCCTGAATCAGATCGATCGGGGGGCACTGAGTCTGTTTTTGAGAAGCAGCTATATTCCGGCGCCCTATTCCATTTATCAGGGCATCTCCAAATTGCCGCCGGGCTGTCTGCTGACGGTCTCATTGCAACGACCCGAACCGGAGCTGCTGCGCTATTGGTCCGGCGCGGATGTGGCGAAGTCTGGTGTGGCGAATGGCTTTGCTGGCAGCACCGGGCAAGCGGTAGACGAGCTGGAAGTCTTGCTCAAGGACGCCGTGCGCCAGCAGATGATGGCGGATGTCCCGCTGGGCGCATTTTTGTCGGGTGGCGTGGACTCATCCACCGTGGTCGCGTTGATGCAGGCCCAGTCTTCGCGGCCGGTTAAAACCTTCACCATCGGATTTCACGAAAAAGGCTACAACGAAGCAGAACATGCCATGCTCGTTGCCAGACACCTGGGTACGGACCATACCGAACTCTATGTCAGCGCAGAACAGGCCATGGCGGTCATTCCGCGTTTGCCCGTGCTATACGACGAGCCGTTTGCGGATTCTTCCCAGATACCCACTTTTCTCGTCTCGCAGCTGGCGCGGCAGCAGGTGACGGTGTCGCTGTCCGGCGACGCTGGCGATGAACTGTTTTGTGGCTATAACCGCTACCAGCTTACCCACAAGCTCTGGCGCCGGCTGTCCCGCGTACCGTTGCCCTTGCGAAGGCTTGCCGCACGCGCTTTGACCAGTGTGTCGCCAGATGCGTGGAGCCGGGGGGCGAGTGCCGCAGGCGGTTGGCTGCCGCGTGCTGCACGGGCGGTCCAGTTGGGTGACAAGGTGCACAAGGGGGCCGGTGTTCTGGCCAGTGAGTCGGCGGATGCGCTTTATCTTGGACTGGTCTCGCATTGGCATGATCCCGCTTCTGTGGTGATCAACGGGCGCGAACCACCGACCCTGCTTTCGGGCAATGCCCCTGATTTGCAAGGCCTGGACGATGTGCAGCGCATGATGGCGCTGGACTTGCTCACCTACCTGCCCGATGACATTCTGGCCAAAGTGGACAGGGCGGCCATGGGGGTTTCACTTGAGACCCGCGTGCCATTTCTCGATCACCGTGTGGTCGAAATGGCCTGGCGCCTGCCTCTGGACATGAAGTTGCGCGAAGGACAGAGCAAGTGGATACTGCGGCAGGTACTCTACCGGCATGTACCTCAAGCCCTTATCGAGCGCCCCAAAATGGGGTTTGGTATTCCAATCGACTCCTGGCTGAGAGGCCCCTTGCGCCAGTGGGCAGAAGAGCTTCTCGATGAGTCACGCCTCAAAACAGAGGGCTACTTCCACCCGGCCGAGATCCGGCAGAAATGGCGGGAGCATCTGTCGGGCCAGCGAAACTGGCAGCATCAGCTGTGGAATGTCCTGATGTTCCAGGCCTGGCTGGAGTCCCAAAGCGCCTGAAACCGGCACCCATGGTGGACAATAGGGCAACTTCGACGGCCGGCGGATGACTGCCTGCCAAAACCTGCAAATCCGGCTTGGGGAGCGGTAACGCAATCCAGGCTGGAATATCGCCAGCCCCCGGCCCCCTGACTATCGACATGATCACTTTTCAAAAGCTTTGGAACCTGCTCACCCCCAAGCAGCGCCGTTCCGCTTTTATGCTGCTCGCGCTGATGTTTGTCGGGATGCTGCTGGAGACCGTGGGTATCGGCCTCATCATCCCGGCGATGGCCTTGATGACCCAAACCGACCTGGCGGCCAAATACCCGGCAGCCGCGCCGGTGTTGGCGATGCTTGGCAATCCAGGCCACAAGCAGCTGCTCGTGGGCGGTATGCTGGCCTTGGTGGTCGTTTATGCCGTCAAGGCCTTGTTCCTGGGTTTCCTGGCATGGCGCCAGTCGCATTTTTCCTATGCCCTCCAGGCCAGCCTCTCCTATCGGCTTTTCGCCGGCTATCTGCGCCAGCCTTACAGCTTCCACCTGCAACGCAACTCGGCCCAGTTGCTTCGCAACACGATCAACTCGGTCAGCGGTGTTACCAGCGTCGTCCAGCAGGGCCTGATCCTCATTTCGGAGGGCTTGGTCCTCATCGGTTTTTCTGCGCTGCTGCTTTGGGTCGAGCCACGCGGCGCCTTGGTCATTGTCATCACCCTGGGCGGGGCCGCGTGGGGCTTCCACCGCGTGACCCGCAGGCGCATCGCGCGCTGGGGCAAGGCCAGCCAGCACCACGAAGGCTTGCGCATCCAGCATTTGCAGCAGGGTTTGGGCGGCGCCAAGGACGTGAAATTGCTCGGGCGTGAGGGCGACTTCCTGGCCCAATACTGCACCCACAATGACAGCAGCGCACGTGTCAGCGAGCACAGCTCTACCCTGCTAGCCCTGCCTCGCTTGTGGCTGGAATTTCTTGCCGTCACCGGGCTGGCCGCGCTGGTGTTGATCATGGTGGAGCAGGGCAAGCCGTTTGAAGCGCTGCTGCCTACGCTGGGTTTGTTTGCCGCGGCCGCGTTTCGCCTCATGCCGTCAATCAACCGGGTAATGGCGGCCGTCCAGAGCATTCGCTTCTCCACGGCAGTGATTGACACCGTCGATGCAGAACTTCGCCTCGTGGATGTGCCGGTCGTGCCCACAGTGGGAAAGGTGTTACCGCTGAATCGGGCATTGACGCTAGACCACATCGTGTTTCAATATCCATCGGCCGGGGCGCCGTCGCTGCAGGGGATCACCCTGTCGATCCCACGCGGTGCCTCCGTGGGCTTTATCGGGGGTAGTGGTGCCGGCAAGAGCACATTGGTCGACGTCATTCTCGGTTTGCTGTCACCGGATCATGGCACCGTGTCGGTCGACGGCGTTGACATCCACGACAACCTGCGTGGCTGGCAAGACCAGATCGGCTATGTTCCACAAACCATTTTTCTGACCGACGACACATTGCGGCGCAATATCGCCTTCGGCTTGCCTAACGAAGAGATAGACGAAGCCGCGGTCAAACGGGCCCTCCATTCCGCGCAGCTCGAGCAATTTGTCAGCGAACTTTCGCAAGGACTCGATACCGTCGTCGGCGAACGCGGCGTGCGGCTGTCCGGCGGCCAGCGCCAGCGGATCGGTATTGCCCGTGCCCTTTACCATGACCCTGCCGTGCTCGTCCTCGACGAGGCCACCAGCTCCCTCGACATTGCCACCGAACGCGGCGTCATGGACGCTGTGCGCGCCCTGAAAGGCGAAAAGACGCTTCTGATCGTCGCTCATCGTTTAAGTACGGTCGAATCCTGCGACCGGTTGTACCGGCTGGAACAGGGTCGGGTGATAGAAGAGGGGAGCGCTACCGACGTGTTGCGGCGGCTCTCCAGTACGGCCGATTGATGTCATGAACGAGCCCGTCATGAGTTTTCTCGCCTGCAAGGGCTCGGGATATGGCAAGGAGTCCGACCGTGGCTGAAGCAAAAATGGATTCCGGAATCCTTCCCGTCATTTTGTGCGGAGGTTCCGGTACCCGTTTGTGGCCCTTGTCGCGCAAGGCCTATCCGAAGCAATTCGTGCCCTTGCTCGCCGGCAAGAGCCTGTTGGCGCTGACGCTGGAACGCGTGAAGTCCATTTCGCCGCGCGTGCAGACCGTCGCGAGTCAGGCGCACCGCTTCCTGGTGCAGGACGCCACGCAGGCAGCTGGGGTGGTGGCCCAGCATCTGCTGGAACCCGTCGCACGCAACACGGCGGCGGCCATGGCGGTTGCAGCGCTTAATGCGCGCCCTGACCAACTGCTGCTGTTTTTGCCGGCAGACCACCACATTCCCGATGCTTCCGCGTTTGCTGCTGCCGTGGAGAAGGGGGTGCCGGCCGCGCGACGCGGTTACATCGTTACTTTTGGCGTGTCTCCGGCTTTCCCTTCGACCGCATACGGCTACATCAAACAGGGCAAGGCCATCGACGAACACAGCTGGAGCGTTGAACGCTTCGTCGAGAAACCGGACGCGCAAAAAGCCGGTCAACTCCTTCTTGCGGGCGGCCACTTCTGGAACGCCGGGATATTTCTCGTGCAGGCCTCAACGCTTCTGGAGGCGCTTGCGCTACACGCGCCCGTCATCCTGGCGAGCTGCCGGCAGGCCACGGAAAAGCAGACGCTGGACGGATCGTTCACACGCCTGGACGAAGCGGCCTTTTCTGCCTGTCCGGCCGTGAGTTTTGACTACGCGGTTCTCGAGCACCACGACAAGATCGCGATGGTCCCCTTTTCCGGGCAATGGAGCGACGTGGGAAGCTGGAACGCGGTGGCCGAGCTGGCCACTGCGGACGAGCAGGGCAACCGGATCGTCGGCCATGGCTGGGCCCTCCAGTCCTCGAACACCTATATCCATGCGCCGCACCGCGCGGTCGTCGCCCTGGGGACCGAGGACCTGTTGATCATCGACACGCCCGATGCCTTGCTGGTTGCCGCCGCGAGCCACGCCGAACAGGTCAAGGACGTCGTCGCGCGTCTTGAACAAGACAAGCTGCCTCAGGCCGCCGAGCACCGGCTGGTTGCGCGGCCTTGGGGTCAGTACGACTGTGTCGACAGCGGCGCGCGTTTTCAGGTCAAGCGCCTCACCGTCAAGCCCGGCGGAAAACTCAGCCTGCAACTGCACCACCACCGGGCCGAACACTGGGTTGTCGTGCAGGGAACAGCCAGGGTGACTTGCGGGGAAGAGACCTATCTCCTCAAGGAAAATGAATCCACGTATATCCCGGTCGGTATCAAGCACCGGCTGGAAAATCCCGGCAACACGCCTTTGGAGATGATCGAAGTCCAGACCGGGAGCCATCTCGACGAGAGCGACATTGTCAGGTTCGAGGATCACTATGGCAGGCAATGAAAAGCCCTCTCCTCCTGACCAAATGGGTTGCGCCCATGTCCTCTGTGGCAACGGCCGGGCGGCGGGACGCATCCAATACGTCGTTCTGGACAGGGACGGAACCCTGATCCGCCATGTTCCTTATTTGTCCCGGCCTGAGCAGGTTGAGGTTTTGCCCGGCGTCGTCGCCGGTCTGGCCGAACTGCGCAAGGCGGGATGCAAGCTGTTCCTGCACACGAATCAATCGGGTATCGGCAGAGGTTATTTCTCGCTCGAAGAGGCGCTGTCCTGCAATGAAGAAATGCTCCGTCAGATCGGGCTCGGTGCCCAGCTCTTCGAGAGAGTCTGTGTGGCCCCTGAGGCGCCGGACCAGCCTGCTGAATATCGAAAACCGTCACCAAAATTTGGTGCTGAACTCATCGAAAAATACAAATTGAAGCCCCGTGACCTTTGTTACGTCGGAGACAATGTGTCGGACCTCCTGACGGCAAGAAACATCGGATGCCACGGAATAGGCGTGAACACCGGCTTGCACGACCTGCGGCTGCTGTTGCGTGAGCAGCAGCTCGATGACGGGTTTCCGGTGTTCGAGTCATTTCTGGATGCGGTGTCCCATGTGCTGGCTCACGATCAGGTCATCGCATGAAATCCATTGAGCTCCTTGTACTCGCTGGAGGCGCTGGCACGCGGCTGCGATCGGCTGTCGCCGAAGTGCCCAAGCCGCTGGCGCCGGTTCTTGGTCGACCCTATCTCTGGTACCTGCTTGAAAGTTGGCGGGCTCAAGGGGTGGATAAAATGACCTTTCTGCTGCACTACCAGGCCGACCTGATCAGCGCTTTCTTGACAACGCAGCAGGACGACGGCCTCCTCAAAGGCTGTGAGATCCACGTTGTGGCGGAACCGGCACCGCTGGGGACGGGCGGTGCGGTGGCCTATGCCGTCAGGGAGCGCCGGCTGACCGGCTCGTTTCTCGTGGCCAATGCCGATACATGGCTGGGGACGGGCATCGCGTCGATCGCTGCGGCGCAGTGGCCGGCCATTGCCAGCGTGCATGTGGAAGATCCGGGGCGCTATGGCCAACTCATGAGCGTGGACGGCAAAGTCGTTTCGTTCGAGGAAAAGCAAAGCGGCGCCGGGCCCGGGAGGATCAATGCCGGCCTGTATCATTTACATGCCAAATATTTCAGTGACTGGCGCGGTCAGCCGTTTTCGCTGGAGCGCGACCTTTTCCCCGAGCTGGTCGATGCCGGCGAACTCAAGGACGTGGCGCTGGAAACCGATTTCATCGATATCGGTATTCCCGAAGACTATTTTCGTTTCTGTCGCTGGATCGAATCCGGAAAAATTGGAGCACCGTGAGTTTAAATTTGTTCCTGATCGCTGAAGTTTCGCCATTGAGGGAAGCCCTCAAGAAGATTGAAGCCAATCACTATGGCATCGTGCTCGCCACCAATGCGTCCGGTGCGGTCTCGGGCCTGGCGACCGATGGTGATATCCGGCGCAAGCTCCTCGCAGGAGCGTCGCTCGACGATGCGGTTTCCAGCTGCATCAACGCCAATTTTGTCTGGGCCGACCAGGCCACCCCGCGCGAACTGCTGCTCAAGCAGCTGGACAGCCGCATACGCGTGATTCCGCAGCTTGACGCAGCACGCCGTCTGACTGGCATCGTGAGCCGGGACCATTTGCCGATCCAGCTCGAAGAGCCGGTATATGCCCGCGCCCGTTCGCCCGTTCGCATCAGTTTTGGCGGCGGCGGTTCTGATTTGACGCATTTCTTCGCCGGCGAGGACGGCGCCGTCATCAACACCACCATTTCGCTATACAGCCATGCGACATTGCGGGTCCGCAGCGACGAGCAGATCATCATTCATTCGGCAGACCTGAAGGCCTCCCTCCATGCGCAGGATCTTGCCTCGGCCCTGGCGCAGCCCGGCCCTTTTGGGCTGATCCAGGCGCTGCTCAAGGTGGTACATCCGGATTTCGGTTTCGAGCTGTACCTGCATTCTGATTTCCCGATGAACTCGGGCTTGGGCGGGTCGGCTGTCGTATCGGCCGTTGTACTCGGGTGCTTCAACCAGTTTCGCCAGGACCGCTGGGACTCACATGAGCTTGCCGAACTCGCGTTTCAGGCAGAGCGCCTCTACCTGGGTGTTGCCGGCGGCTGGCAGGACCAGTACGCGACGGTGTTCGGCGGCTTCAATTTCATGGAATTCCGGATGGACCAGAATATCGTCCATCCGCTGCGCATTCCGTCGGATACGCTGCTCGAACTCGAGGAAAGCCTGGTGCTGTGCGACACCGGCACGCCGCACGATTCAGGCGACATCCACCAGGACCAGCGCAACCAGATGCAGCAGGAAGGCATCCGGCAGAAGGTGCAGTCCAACGTCGAACTGACCTACCGCATGCGCAATCATCTGCTCAGGGGAAGGCTGCTTCAGTTCGGGCAATCGCTGCACGAGGCCTGGCAACTCAAGCGCCAGTTCAGCAGCAAGATTTCCAACAGCAGACTGGACCAGATTTACGACAATGCACGCAGCCATGGCGCCGTGGGTGGCAAGCTGCTGGGCGCTGGCGGCGGCGGGTTTTTCCTTTTCTATGTCACGCCGTTCCGCAAGCATGAGCTCATTGCGAACCTGGAGGCTTCGGGCCTGAATGTGCGCCCTTTCCGCTTCGAGCAGGAGGGCCTGCGCGCCTGGTCTGCCCGTGAGCGCAAAAATCATCTGCAACCGGAAGCCGCATGAGTATGAAAATCGCAAATTTTGAGGTCGGAACCGGCCGGGTCCTTGTCATCGCCGAAATAGGCAATAACCACAACGGGAGTTTCGAGCGGGCGCTCAAGATGGTGGATCTGGCCGTCGAGATGGGTGCCGACTGCGCCAAATTCCAGATGCGTCGCCTGGACGAGGTGTACCGGAAGCGCACCCTGCGCAAGGACGGCGAAGACCTCGGCACCGAATACGTGCTTGATCTGCTGCGCCGGTTCGAACTCACGATGGAGCAGCACCGGGACGTCGCTGCCTACTGCGCCAAAAAGGGCATTCTCTACCTGTGCACGCCGTGGGACAAATACAGCGTCGACGTGCTCGAAGGTCTGGGCGTGCCGGCCTACAAGGTGGCGTCGGCCGACCTCACGAACTTGCCGCTGCTCGACAAGCTTTGCGCGACCGGCAAACCCCTGATCCTGTCGACAGGCATGAGCAGTCGGGAGGAAGTTCAGATCACGGTTGACTTCCTGAATCAGCGCAAGGCGCAATTCGTACTGCTTCATTGCAACAGCACCTATCCTGCGCCATTGCATGACATCCAGTTGCGATGGATGGAACAGTTGCGCGGCATTCACCCCTACATCGGCTACTCGGGGCACGAGCGCGGCACGGCCGTGACGCTCGCCGCGGTCGGCCTGGGCGCCTGTGTCGTCGAGCGGCACTTTACGCTGGACCGCTCGATGGAAGGCCCCGACCATGCGGCCAGCCTGGAGCACGGCGAGTTCAAGCGCCTGATCGAAGGCATACGCGAAATCGAGCAGGCGCTCGGCGACGGACAGGAGCGCCGCATTTCGCAGGGCGAGATGATCAACCGCGAAAACCTCGGCAAGAGCCTTGTCGCGGCGACGGCGCTCAAGAAAGGCACGATCATCAAGCCCGAGCATGTGCAGGTGCGCAGCCCCGGTCAGGGCCTGTCGCCCCAGAACTATGAAAAGCTTTTGGGCCGCACGCTGCAGCACGACCTTGCCGAAGAGGATTTTTTCTACCCGTCCGACCTGAAAGACGGGCGCACCGAGCCGCGCAGCTACAGCTTCGAGCGCCCCTGGGGTGTGCCGGTCCGCTACCACGACTTCAAGGAATACGAGAGCCGCATCAAGCCTGACCTCTTCGAGTTCCACCTGTCCTACTCCGACATGGAACTCCGGCCGGACGACTTCCTGTCGGGCCCTTACGATTGCGAATTTGTCGTCCATGCGCCGGAACTGTTTGCCGGCAGCCGTCTCATGGACCTGGCTTCCTCTGACGAGGCCTACCGTGCCCAGTCGGTGCGGGAGACCCAGCGTGTGATCGACATCACGCGCGACCTGAAACGTTTCTTCCCGAAAACAGCGCGACCCATGATCGTCGCGAATATCGGCGGCTTCACGATGGATGCGCCCTTGCCGGCGTCGGTGATCGTGTCCTATTACGAGCGCTTTGCAAAGAGCCTGGGCGAACTCGACATGAAGGGCGTGGAACTCATTCCCCAGACCATGGCGCCGTTTCCCTGGCATTTCGGCGGACAGCGCTACCAGAATATCTTTGTGAAGATTGACGAGATCGTCGCGTGGTGCACCAGGCTCAAGCTGCGCATGTGTTTCGACATCTCGCACACACGGCTTACGTGCAACCACCTCGGCATGGACTTCTATGACTTCGCCGAAAAAATGGCGCCGTTCACGGCGCACCTGCACCTCGGCGATGCCATGGGGCTGAACGGCGAAGGTCTGCAAATCGGCGAAGGCGATCTTGACTTTGCGCGCCTCGGCAAGATCCTCAAAAAGGGTTGCGCCAACGCCTCTTTCATTCCCGAGATCTGGCAGGGCCATAAAAACGGCGGCGAAGGTTTCTGGATCGCCCTCGAAAAGCTGGAAGGCACACTGTGAGCACTGCCCCGCAGGCTCCCAAAGCGGCCGACATGCAGGAGGCCATCCGCCGCCAGGTGGCGGCTTCGATCGAAGTCAAACAGAAACTGCTCGGCAGCGACGCCGTGCTGCTGCAGGTGGAGCGGCTGGCGGCGGATTGCCTGCTTGCCCTGAAGGCCGGCGGCAAGGTGATCTTTGCCGGCAATGGCGGCAGTTTTGCCGATGCCCAGCACCTGTCGGCCGAGTTCACCTCGCGCTTCATGCTTGACCGCGCCCCGCTCGCATCGCTGGCGCTGGGAACCAACAACTCCGCGATCAGCGCCATCGGCAACGACTACGGCTATGAGCAGGTGTTTGCCCGCGAACTGCAGGCGATGGCCAGGCCCGAAGATGTCTTCATTCCGATCTCCACCAGCGGCAACAGCGCCAACATCCTCGCGGCGGTGAAAATCGCCAATGCGTCGGGCATCAAAACCGTGGCATTGACCGGCGACAATGGGGGACAACTGAAACCGCTGTGCGAGTGCATCTGCATGCCCTCGGGTGAAACCGCCCGCATCCAGGAGTGCCACATCCTGATTGGCCACATTCTTTGCGGCCTTGTTGAAACAGCCTACTTTAGCTAGAGGGGAAGACCGGAGTGTCTGAACAAAGAAAAAAACGCGTCGTTCTCATCATTCAGGCACGCATGGGCTCGGAGCGCCTGCCCGGAAAATCGATGATGGACCTGGCCGGTGCTCCGCTCGTCGGTCGCATTCTTGAGCGGGTCAAGCGCTGCCAGCGGCTCGACGAGATCGTTCTGGCAACGGCCGACACGCCGGAAAATCAGGTTCTCGCGCAACTCGGTCGCGATTACGGCGTGACGGTATTTACCGGCTCGGAAAATGACCTGGTGGAGCGTTATTACCAGGCGGCATTGGCCAGCAAGGCCGACATCGTAGGCCGCCTTCCGGCAGACAATGCCACGCCCGAACCTTCCGAAATCGACCGCATCGTCGATCACCACCTGTCCCTGGGTCGGCCCGGTTTCTCGTCAAACCTCACGGTCATCGGCGATTCAGGCTATCCCGATGGCATAGGCGCCGAGATGTTCGATTTTTCGCTGTTGGCCGATGCCCGGGAGCGCCACACGGACCCGCGCCAGCGCGAGCATGTGCACCTCAACTTTTTCGATTACACGGTCCAGCGACCCGTCGATTCGGCCTGGTGCCCCATCAGCACCGTGATGTGTCCGCCCGAGTTTCGCCGGCCGGATTTGGTGCTCGACGTCAACACCCAGGCGCAGTACGAGTTCATGCGGCAGCTCTATGAATACCTTTACGCCAGGAACCCGAATTTTCACATCACCGATATCATTCGCTGGTACGACGAGGTCTATAAACCGGGTCTGAAAGCACCGCAGTAAGCGCGTTTTTACGCAGCCAGAGCGACAAGCTCAATCGCAACCATCAGAGATTTTCAGGAGAGAAAAATGACAACAGACGGCCGCCGAGTTTATTTCAATGGGAAAATGGTGCCGGAAGCCGAAGCCAAGGTGTCCATCTACGATTCCGCGCTGATGTTTGGCGACATGGTTTTCGAGATGACGCGCTCCTTTGACAAGAAACAGTTCAAACTGCGGGAGCACATCGACCGCCTGTATGTCGGCCTGAAAATCCTGCGCATCCCGCTGCAGATGACGCCCGAGGAAATGGAACGCGCCTGCCACGAAACCGTCGAGGCGAACGACCACCTGTTCGCCGCGGACGACGAGCACCGGCTCATGATCGATGTCTCGCGCGGCCTGCTCGGCATTTACCAGGGCATCGAAGGTCTGCACAAGAGCCCCAATGTGATCATTGCGGACTTTCCGCTTCGCTGGACCGTCGCCACCATGGGCGCGCTGTTCGACACCGGCATCAATGCCGTCATCACCTCGCAGCGTGCGATACCGGCCAACCTGCTGGACCCGAAAATCAAGAACCGCAGCCGCATTTTTTACCTGATGGCCAATATCGAGGCCTCACAGGTCGAGGGCGACAACAACTGGGCGCTGCTGCTCGATCCGGACGGCTTCGTGGCCGAGGGCACCGGCGACAATTTCTTCATCATCAAGAATGGTGTCGTCATCACCCCCGAAGGTCGGAACATCCTGCGCGGCATTTCCCGTGACTACGTCATGCAGGAGCTGTGCACCAGGCTGGGCATCCCGGTCGTGGAGAAAAACATCGAGCCCTACGACGTTTATACGGCCGACGAAGCGTTCATGACGGGCACGCCGTTTTGCATGCTGCCCGTGACGGCGCTCAATGGCAACCCCATCGGCGACGGGAAGGTCGGCAGCGTGTTCACGCGCATCCTCAACCAGTGGAGCCAGAACGCCAACGTTGACATCAAGGGCCAGATCCAGAAGTGGGATGCCGAAAGGGGCGATACCGCTGGTGCGAGCGCACCGACCCCTTATCGCTTCAAAAGCAAGTGAAAAATCGCATCGGCTTCATGCAGGGGCGCCTGTCGCCCCTCGTCGACGGGAAGATCCAGGCTTTTCCGGCCTCATGCTGGCAGGCGGAATTCGAGTCGGCGAAGCGTAACGGCTTTTCCCTGATGGAATGGACGCTGGACCAGGACGGGCTCTACCTGAATCCGCTCCTCACGACCTCAGGCCAGGCCGAAATTCGCGAACTGCGCCAGGCCCACGGCATCGTCATTTCATCGCTGACGGGTGATTGCTTCATGCAAAGCCCCTTCTGGAAAGCCCAGGGTCCGGCCCGTGAAGCGTTGCTGCAGGACTTTCGCGCCGTGGCCCAGGCCTGCAGTGCCGTCGGCATAGTCATGATGGTCGTGCCGCTGGTCGATAACGGCCGGCTCGACAACCGGGAGCAGGAAGACCTGCTCGTGGACACGCTGCAGAAGGAGTCGGCGTTTCTTGCGGCACTGGGCGTGAAGGTAGTCTTCGAGTCCGACTTCGGACCGGATGAACTCGCGCGCTTCATTGCGCGCCTGGCCCCCGCACGTTTCGGCATCAACTACGACATCGGCAACAGCGCCAGCCTGGGCATGGATCCCGTCGCGGAAATTTCCGCCTACGGTGAGCGCATTCTCAACGTGCACATCAAGGATCGCGTGCTGGGCGGGACCACGGTGCCGCTGGGTACCGGCAATGCGAACTTCGATCAGGTGTTCGCGGCACTGGCCCGCGCAGGCTACCAGGGCACGTACATCCTGCAGACGGCGCGTGCCGCTGACGGCAAGCACGCCGAAGTTCTGTGCCGATACCGCGACATGGCCCTGGACTGGATCAAGCGCCATGGCGCCTGAACTGGCCGGCAAGACTGCGCTGGTGACGGGTTCGTCCCGTGGCATCGGGCGCGCCATCGCCACGCTCTTGCATGCCAGCGGCTGCCGCGTTGCCCTCAACGCGCGCCACGCCGAAGGCCTGGCAGCCGCCGCGGCGGCCTTGCCTGGATCCGTGCCGATCGCGGGCGACGTGACGCAGCCCGTCGATGCGCGCCGCGTCGTGGACGAGGCGGTGGCGGCTCTGGGCGGCCTCGACATCCTGGTTTGCAATGTCGGCAGTGGCCAGTCGGTGCCTCCCGGTACCGAAACTCCAGACGAGTGGCAACGGGTTTTCGCGCTGAATCTATGGAGCACGACCAACACGGTCGAGGCTGCCCGCGACACGCTGGCGGCTTCCGCGGGAGTGATTGTCTGCATCTCGTCGATCTGCGGGCTCGAGGTGATTCCGGGGGCACCGCTGACCTACTCGGCGGCCAAGGCGGCCCTGCATGCCTATGTTCGCGGCATTGCCAGGCCCCTCGGCAAGCAGGGCATACGCATCAACGCCGTGGCGCCCGGAAATATTTTGTCCGAGGACTCCGTATGGGCCCGGCGTATGGCCGAGGATGCCGGTGCCGTGCAGCAGATGCTGGACCGCGAGGTGGCGCTTGCGCGTCTGGGTACGCCACAGGAAGTCGCCGAACTGGTGGTTTTCCTTGCGTCATCCCGGGCCGGCTTTGCCACCGGCGGGGTGTGGAGACTGGATGGGGGACAGTTGCATGGATGATCCTCGAGCATCGATACCCATTCCAGATTAATCATTCACAAGCGACCTGGAGTCGAAAATGAACTATTTATCACAAGAAAATTCATGAAAAGCAAATATCAGTATTCACTCGGATTCATGAACTATTGTTCGCATGATCCGGCTGCATGTATCTCCCGTGTTGATGAGCACGGCAATCTGGATTACATGCATTATGAAGAAGGCATGTTGTCTCGAAAGAAGAAATCCTATCATTTTCCACTTCGGGCGATATATAAGTGCCTTGATCACTTCCAGATAAAAATAAGCGACGTGAATTGTGTCGTGCTGGACTTCATGAATCACAAGAGTGTTCACAATACTGCGCATTACTACAGGAAGTTGATCGGCGACTATCTTCGGGCAGGATTGGCCGTCAGGGAGGATCAAGTTCAATTTGCTGATTCACACCATCTGGCACACGCATACACTGCATTTCATCCAAGCGGATTTTCCGATGCGGCAATCCTTGTTATCGATGGGCTTGGGTCCGAACAAGACACACATTCCATTTACACCGCGACTCAAGAATCGGGTATCAAAAAGCTATATTCTCAAAAAGGTACCGGAATCGGAATTTTGTATTCGCTGATCACAGAGCGACTGGGATTCGAGGATGGAGAAGAGGGCAAGACCATGGGGTTGGCGCCTTATGGCGCGGAACTTGGCGAGATGGATGAACTTCTCCCCAGTCTGCGGGGAAGTTTTTCAGGCTTTTTCACCGATTATTCAGAAATAGTTGAACGTGCGCCATCCCCACGCCTTAAGGTGGATATTGCGAAGTGTGCATCGAAGCAGGAAGTTTATAGTCCTTACTATGCACGTCTGGCTTTTTTGGTACAGAAAGAACTGGAGCGATGCTTGCTGCATCTGGCGCTGGAGATAAAAGCCAGAACGGGAGCCACGCGTTTATGTATTGCCGGGGGTGTTGGCTTAAATTGCGTTGCCAATGAGGTAATCAAAAATTCAGGTATTTTCGAGGAGATTTTTGTGCAGCCGGCCAGCGGAGATTCCGGCATCGCCTTGGGCCTCAGCCTGATCGGAATCGACAAAAGCTGCAGCAATGGTTCAGGCCAGAATGCAAAGTGGAAATCTGAACCGGGTTGTTTCTGGACCTATTCTCCGGTAAAAAACGATACAACAGAGCTAACAAATCTTCTCGTCGCGCATGGAGTTCCTCGCCACAGCGCAGAGCCAGGGTTGATCGTCAATGAGTTGGTTGAAAAGAAGGTGATTGCCTATTTCGAGGGCGGCTGGGAGTTTGGTCCCCGTGCGCTGGGTCATCGGTCTTTTCTTGCTGATCCGAGATCTCCGGATATGAAGGAGATACTGAATCGAAAAATAAAGCACCGGGAGCTATATCGGCCTTTTGCTCCCATCATGCTGGAGGAGCATTTCTCGGATTATTTTGAAAGCAGCACTGACAAGCATCCGCATATGCTATTTGCAGTGAATTGCAAAGATAAAGCGAGGCGTGTTGTTCCAACAGTGGTGCACGCGGATGGAACGGCCAGGGTCCAAACATGCAATAGCGATTCCGGTGGAATTCATGAGGTACTGAAGGAGTTTTATAGACAAACCGGGGTGCCGATTCTGGTCAATACCTCTTTTAACGACAACGACGAGCCCATTGTTTTGACGCCGCTCGATGCGCTTTCCTGTTTTCTGAGAACGGGTGCTGATGTCCTGGTTGTTGATAAGCTCCTGATTTATAGGGAAGACATTTCATCGCCAGATGATTTATTGGTGGCAACCGCTCAAGCACAATTGCTTGCACAAACAGCGCTTTACTCTCGGGCCCTGGATGCCCTGATGACGCCGCAAAGCGGGCGGGAAGGCCTCAACTCTTTCCTGGCGAGAGAATGGCTAAGCAGTCTTCATGCGAAATTCAATGAGTCCTGCGAAAGATTAAGTCAGTGTTTGATAAATCCTGGCCTGGAGACAAGGAAGCTCGTCGTGACTGATGAGTATCACCTTGAAATAATCAACAGGCTGGCCGCCTACCATAAGGTGGATTTCTCCCGCAGAAATGTGCTTCTGGTTGCAGATAGCGCGCAGAGTATGGGTTCGATTCCTGAAGGCTCTTTTGTTGTCCTGTTCAACATCTCAACTCACCTTGTTGACGACGAAGTTTTGGCTCGATTCCCGCATTTGGCGTCCTGCGAGGCCTTTTATAGGAGTGGGGACAAAAAAGTTGCAATGGGTACAACTGACGCGGACTCTGCAATTCAAATAATGTCCTCTTATGAGGTTGATCCATCACGATCAATCAATGATTTTTTTGCCGAACACGTGGCGCCAGAATTCAATAGGCTTTATCTGGGGTAATTGTGGGAAAGTTCTGCTCAATGTTCACCAGGCTGGTGAATTTGTCGATGTGTCTATAGGTCGTTGCATGAACAATCAGTTCTCGAAGTTTCAGTTATCTGGCAAGACGGCGCTAATCACAGGAGCGGCTGGCCTGCTTGGTTTGGAGCATGCTGCTGCGCTGCTGGAGTGCGGTGCCAAAGTCGTGCTGACCGATATCAGTGAGGCGGCGCTCGCGTCAGCGCGTTCGGCGCTCGCGCGCGATGCCGACGCCGCATGTATCGTGACCCATGTCATGGACGTGTCGCGTCTGGAGTCGATCAAGCGTGTTGCCGGCGAACTGCTGGGGGCCGGGCTGCGCGTCGATGTGCTCGTCAACAATGCGGCCATTGACCCGAAAGTCGTGGGCGACCAGGGTGTGCAGGAAACCTCTCGCCTCGAAAATTTCCCGCTCGAACAGTGGGATCTCCAGATCGCCGTGGGCCTCACTGGCGCCTTTCTTTGCAGCCAGGTATTCGGTACCGCCATGGCGCAGGACGGCAAGGGCGGCGTGATCCTCAACATCGCGTCGGATCTTTCGGTGTTCTCGCCGGACCAGCGCCTGTACCGGAAACCGGGGCTGGCCGACGAGATGCAGCCGGTCAAGCCGGTCACCTATTCGGTCATCAAGGCGGGCCTGGTGGGCTTGACCAAATATCTCTCCACCTACTGGGTCGACCGTGGCGTCAGGGCCAACGCCTTGTCGCCGGGTGGCGTGTTCAACGGCCAGGACGAAGAATTCGTACAGCGCCTGTCGGCGCTGATCCCCATGGGCCGCATGGCGCAGCGGGACGAATACCGGTCGGCGGTCCAGTTCCTGTGCTCCGATGCGTCGAGTTACCTCAATGGCCAGAACATCGTGATGGATGGCGGGCGTTCGACGTGGTGATGCCGGCGCTGGTGGCTAAGGTCGTGCGCCGCCTGAGGCGCATGGCGGCGTGGGTGCGCGATGTCGAAGTTCGCTGGCTTGCACCCGATCCAGTGGAGGTGGTGATTTTCTACTCCACGAACATGGAATATCTGATGCCGCTCTGCGGTGGCGCCAGGACGCTGGTTCTCGATGTGGAGTCGCGTACCAAGCTGCAGCTAAGTTGGGGCCTGTTGCAGAACTTCATGAGCCTGCTCCTGCAAGGCCATGGGCCTCAGATTGCTTATTTTTCGGCCTTGCTGAGGCGCTTGGACCCCGCCATCGTGATCACGTATATCGACAACTCTGAACTGTTTCATGAAGTGGCACGCGCCAACCATCGTCGCATGCGCTTCCTGGCGATCCAGAACGGAGCGCGGACCGAGGTGGTCGAGATGTCCGCCAAGGCGGCCAGGCGCATCTTCATTCCTGAATTTGCCTGCTTTGGCGACTACGAGAGGGATCTCTATTCGGGGAGAGGGGCGCAGGTCGGCCGTTTTATACCCATCGGTTCCTTGCGGGAAGCCTATTTCCGGCGCTACTGGCAGCAGGCGGCGCCGGTGGCCGCTGATCCGTATGACTATGATTTGTGTGTCGTTGCAGAGGCGTCGCCCGGCTGGAACCAAAGGTATCCTGGGTCGGAGGATGCGATAGGCCATATCGCGAAATACGCTGTGCGGCTGGCGCACGAAAAAGGCCTGAAACTGGTGATTGCCGGCAAGCGGGACGTGTCGCCCGGACAGGTTCGCGCCCATATCCACCAGCGCGACACCGAGGTGAACTGGTACCGGAAATACATTGGCCCTGACGTGCCCATCACCCCGCGCGTGCGGGATGAGTTCACGACATACGGGCTGACGGTGCGTAGCCGTGTTTCGTTTGCATTGATGTCCACGGTTCTGCGCGAAGCGTCAAGCCGGGGCAGTCGAGTCCTGCATTGCAATTTTTCTGGCGATCCCCGTTGGGACTTTTGCGTGGACGGGATATGGAGCCTCAAGGAGGACAGCTATGAGGCCTTTGCAGAGCGGGTCATGGCGCTGCTGGCCCTGAGCGACGAAGCCTGGCACGAAAAGTCGGCGAAAATGGCGCGTTATGTCATGAACAATGACGACCGGAGCCCGACCCACATCGCCCTGGAGAAAATAATTGCCGAGGCGGTTGCCGCCAGGGCAGGCGGCAGAGTCAATGCGGAACGCAATATTTCATAAATAGAGAGAACGGACCCATGTTCAACGATGCAAGCGTAATGATTACCGGGGGGACCGGTTCGTTCGGCAAAGAGTACGTGAAGACGCTGCTTGCCCGCTACAAGCCGCGCAAGATCATTATTTTCTCGCGTGATGAGCTCAAGCAGTACGAGATGGAGCAGGACTATCACCAGGGTTGCATGCGCTATTTCATCGGCGACGTGCGTGACCGGGACCGCCTGATCCAGGCCATGAACGGCGTCGACTACGTGATCCATGCTGCCGCGCTCAAGCAGGTTCCAGCGGCCGAATACAACCCCATGGAATGCATCAAGACGAACATCCATGGCGCAGAAAACGTGATTCACGCAGCGCTGGCCAACAGTGTCAAAAAGGTGATTGCCCTGTCAACGGACAAGGCGGCCAACCCCATCAATCTGTATGGCGCGACCAAGTTGGCATCCGACAAGCTGTTCGTGGCCGCCAACAACATCGCCGGGGGCCACATCACGCGTTTTTCCGTCGTTCGCTACGGCAATGTCGTCGGTTCCCGCGGTTCGGTGGTGCCTTTCTTCAAAAAGCGGATCGCCGAGGGCTGCGACCGGCTGCCGATCACCGACGTGCGCATGTCCCGTTTCTGGATCACGCTGCAGCAGGGGGTCGACTTCGTCCTGAAAAACTTCGAACGCATGCAGGGTGGCGAGATTTTCGTGCCCAAAATCCCGTCGGTCAATGTGGTCGACCTGGCCAGGGCCATCGCACCCCAGCTGGCGCACGAAATCATAGGCATACGGCCCGGAGAGAAACTGCACGAAACCATGTGCCCGGCCGATGACTCGCATTTGACGCTGGAGTTCGCCGACCACTTTGTGATCACGCCGACCATCCAGTTTTCCGGCCACGTTGATTTCAAGACCAACAAGCTGGGCGAGCAGGGTGTTCCGGTCGAGCAGGGCTTCGAATACAGCTCTGGCAAGAACCCTGAATTCCTGTCCATCCAGGGCATTCGGGACATGAATCATCAGGCAGGCATGTAATGATTCCTTACGGCAGGCAACATATCACCGAGGCCGATATCGAGGCCGTGGTCGACGTGCTGCGGTCTGACTTTCTGACACAGGGCCCTGCCGTCCCGGCCTTCGAGCGCGCAGTGGCTGCGCAGGTCGGGGTCCGGCATGCTTTGGCAGTCAATAGCGCAACTTCGGCGCTACACATCGCCTGCCTGGCCCTGGGGCTGGGTCCGGGCGACCGTTTGTGGACGGTTCCCAATACCTTTGTTGCGTCGGCCAATTGCGGCCGCTATTGCGGCGCGGAAGTGGACTTCGTCGATATCGACCCCGACAGCTGGAACCTCAGCGTGACAGCCTTGAGGGCCAAGCTGGTTCAGGCGCGCCAGGACGGCCTGCTGCCCAAGGTGCTGGTCCCGGTTCATTTCGCCGGCCAGCCCACAGACCAGGAGGCGATCTGGGCGCTGGCGCAGGAGTTCGGCTTCAAGGTGCTCGAAGATGCCTCCCATGCGATAGGTGCCTCACGCCGTGGCGAACGGGCGGGAAATTGCAAATGGTCGGACATCACCGTGTTCAGCTTTCATCCGGTGAAGATCATCACCACCGGCGAAGGCGGCATGGCACTGACCAATGACGCAGAACTGGCCGGCCGCATGGAAATGTTGCGCAGCCACGGCATCACGCGTGACACGGCGAAATTCACGCAGGCAGCGCCTGGCCCCTGGCATTACGAGCAGCAGGCGCTGGGGTACAACTACCGCATGACCGATATCCAGGCGGCCCTAGGCTCCAGTCAGCTGGCGCGCCTGGAGAGTTATGTCGAGCGCCGCAATCTGCTGGCGCGGCGCTATGACGAATTGCTCAGGGGGCTGCCGCTGCAACTGCCCGTCGTGCTCGCCGGCAATCGTTCTGCGTTCCATCTGTACGTCGTGCGTGTGAAAAGCAATGCGCGCGGCCGCACGCGGGAACAGGTTTTTTCTGAATTGCGGCAGGGCGGCATTGGCGTCAATGTTCATTACATGCCAGTGCACCTGCAGCCCTATTACCGGCAGCTCGGGTTTGCCGACAGCGCCTTTCCCGTCGCGGAAAGTTATGCATCGGAGGCCATCACCTTGCCCCTCTATCCGCAATTGACGGAGGAAGGGCAGGACCAGGTGGTGTCTGCGCTGGCACGAGCGCTCGCATGACCGGGGGGCCGCAGCGGCTGGGGCTGGGAACCGTCCAGTGGGGCATGCCCTATGGCATCACCAACCGTAGCGGAATGGCGACGCTGGAAACCGTCGTCAAACTGCTGGCGCGCGCCCGGCAGGTCGGCGTGGGCCTGCTGGACACGGCCTGGACCTACGGCGATGCCGAGCGCGTTCTCGGCGAGCAGGGCGCGCTTGCCAACGGTTTTTCCATCGTCACCAAGACCCGCCCCTTGAAAGGGCTGGACCTGTCGCCCGCCGAGTCCGCGAAGCTGGTGGAAGAAGCATTTCACGATTCCCTCTCCCGGCTCCGGGGCGGGGCCGTCTACGGTTTGCTGGTGCACCATGCCGACGATCTTCTCGGACCCTCGGGCGATGCCTTGTGGGGCCTGATGCAAAAGCTCAGGTCGCAAGGGCTGGTGGAAAAAATCGGCTGCTCCCTGTACGACCCGCAGCAGTTCTTTCTGCTCCAGCAGCGGTATGCGCTGGAACTGGTGCAGCTTCCCTACAATATTTACGACCAGCGTTACGTTACGAGCGGAATGGCCGCGCGTGCCAGCAGCAGCGGCGTCGAGGTGCATGTGCGCAGCGCCTTTCTCCAGGGAATACTGCTCAGCGAACCCGACCGCCTTCCTGCGCACTTTGCAGGGGTGCGGGAGCACCATGCCGCGCTCTGGGCCCAGTATGAAGCGTCGGGCCTGTCGCCGTTGCAGGCAGCCCTCGGGTTCTGCCTCGCCTGTCCGGAGATCGACAAGGTGATCGTCGGGTGTGAACAGCCGGAGCAATGGGAGGGCATACTTGAGGCGGCGCAAGCAACCGTCTCGCCGGAGAGCCTGCGAAGCCTGGGCCGGTTTGCCACTCACGACGAAGCGGTCATCAACCCATTGCGTTGGAACTAGTCATGCAAACGGCTTCCGGCATACGGCAAACGGTTCTGGGGGAGCGCCATTTTTCGCTGGAAGACCAGCTGGTATTCGCCCGCTTCTCCGGTGACTGGAACCCCATCCACATCGACCCGCTCTATGCGCGTCGTTGCCTCACGGGCCAGGCGGTCGTCCACGGCATACACATGCTGCTCTGGGCGCTCGAATGCTGGGCCGGTCACGGCGGGAGAGGCGCCGTCTTGACCCGCCTGAAAGTCCAGTTCATCCGGCCGGCTTTTCTGGGTGAACGCCTGGTCTGTCGTTCGATTGAAAAAAGTGCCTCCGAGGTGGTGCTCGAGGTGGCCGGCTCGGCGGGGCAGGCTGTGGTGATCGAATTTGCCATAGGCGCGGGTTCGTCGGTCCGGCCTGGCATTCCCGTGGCTGCTGCCGTGTCTGCGCCAAAGCCTGCGCTTGCCTTGGGTTTGGAAGACCTTGCGACCCGGGCTGGCGCCTGGGAGATCGAGGCGGAAAACGGGCTTGCTGAACGTCTTTTCCCGGCTTGCGTTGCTTTGTGGGGCGATACGTTGCCGGTCATGCTGGCCCACACGAGCCGGCTGGTCGGGATGGAGTGTCCCGGCCTGCACTCGCTTTTTTCAGAACTTGAACTGTCCGCGGGTGGTGCCGGAGGGTCCATGCCCCTCGGGCCTTTCAATTACCAGGTCACGCATGTCGACAGGCGTTTTGGCCTCGTCAGCATCAAGGTGGCGGGCGCCGGATTTGCCGGAACCGTGCGGGCTTTTCTGCGACCCCCGCCCGCCCGGCAGGCCGACATGGCCAGTATCAAGCCTGCTGTGGCCGGCAATGCATTTTCGAACCAGCGCGCCCTGGTGGTTGGCGGGTCCCGCGGACTGGGCGAGCTGACCGCCAAACTGCTGGCCGCGGGAGGCGCTGACGTCTGCCTGACTTACCACCAGGGCCGCGCAGAGGCGGCCGATGTCGTGGCAGAGATCACGAGTCATGGTGGCAAGGCGTGCGCGGTGGTGCTCGATGTCCGGGTACCTTTCGATGCCGGATGGCGCTCGCCCCAGGGCTGGCAGCCCACGCACCTGTATTACTTTGCCACGCCGTTTATTTTTTCCGGGCAGCGCTCCGGCTTCTCTGCCGAACTGCTGGCCAGCCTTTGTGCCTACTATGTTGCTGGTTTTGCCCAGCTTGTTGGGCCTCTGGCCGCTGCTGGCCTGTCCGCTGCGTTCTACCCGTCCACAGTTGCACTCGACGAATTGCCCATCGACATGGCTGAATACTGTGCGGCCAAGGCGGCTGGTGAAACGCTTTGCCAGCTTCTGGTCCGGCGCCACCGCGGATTGCGCATCGACTATCCGCGCTTGCCCCGCGTGGCCACCGACCAGACCGCAAGCCTCCTGCCGGTGGGCAACCAGGATCCACTGCCAGTTATGCGAGACTTGCTTTTGACCTTTGCCGCAGGGGCATCCGGGCGCGTCACCGGCGCTTCTTCGGGGACTTGAACACTTCCATCACCCGCTATGTTTTATACCGAAGCTCCACTGCCTACCTTGTTCGACATGGAGGAGCGGCTTGCCCGCCCCGACCTTGCCGCGTTTCCGGTGCTGCGGCTGGCGGTATTACGCAATGTCACGATGGAATCCATCGAACCCTATCTGCAGTACCTGGCCTGCGACATGGGTTTTCGGGCCGAAGTGGTGTTCGGAGGGTTTGACAATTTTGTCCAGGAATCCCTGGGCAGCGCGCCTGATATTTTTCAACGCGAGCTGGATGCCGTGCTTGTGTTTACCCCGCTGCCCGCCCTCAGCCCCTTGCTGGATACGGGCTTTGCCGGACTTTCGCCCGCCCAGGCAGAGGATGAGGTCAAGCGCATCGTTGCCTTGTTCGGGACCGTCGCGAACGGCATCCGTGCGCAGACCGATGCCATGATCCTGTGGCACGGCATGGAGGCCCCGGTCTATCCGGCGCTTGGTATCCAGGATGCCCAATTGCCCTCGGGCCAGGCTGCGTTGGTGGCGCGGCTCAATGAGGCATTGCGGGCGGCGCTGGCGGCAGCGGGCAATGCCTGCCTGGTCAACACCGAAGCCTGCCTGGCGCGCCTCGGGGTCAGGGCGTTTTACGACACGCGCTACTGGCACCTGGCACGGGTGCCTTACTCGCGCAAGGGTCTGGCCGAGATTGCATGCGAAGACTTCAAATTTCTCCGGAATCTCAAGGGCCGGACACGCAAGTGCCTCGTCCTCGACTGCGACAATACGCTGTGGGGCGGTATCGTCGGCGAGGACGGCATCGAAGGCATCAAGCTGGGACGCAGCCATCCCGGCTCCGCCTTTGTCGAGTTCCAGCAGGAAATCCTGTCGCACTATCACCGCGGTGTGATCGTGGCCTTGTGCAGCAAAAACAATGAGGATGATGTCTGGGAGGTGTTCGACAAGCACCCGGACATGGTGCTCAAGCGTGAGCATATCGCCGCATGGCGGATCAACTGGGAAGACAAGGTCAGCAATCTCTGCGCTCTGGCGGCCCAGCTCAACATTGGCACCGACAGCCTGGTCTTCGCCGATGACAGCGATTTTGAGAGCAACCTGGTTCGCGAACAGATGCCGGAAGTGCAGGTGTTGCAATTGCCGAAGGAGCGGCCTGGCGAGTACCGCTGGGCGCTTGCGGCCTGCGGTGCCTTTGACCTGCCTTACCTGACCGATGAAGACCGCAAGCGGGGCGCCCTGTACCACGCCGAGAGCGTCCGTCGCCAGCAGCGTGCCGGTCACACCGATCTGGAGGCCTATTGCCGGTCGCTGGCCATACAACTTGAAATCGGGCGTGCTGATGCGTTCACCATCCCGCGCATTGCCCAGCAGACGCAGAAAACAAACCAGTTCAACCTGACGACACGGCGCTACAACGAGGCCGATGTCGGCAGGTTCAGCGCATCGGCGGATCATGAAGTGTTCTGGCTCAAGGTGGCCGACAAGTTTGGTGATATGGGAATTGTCGGGAGTTGCATCGTCGCCTACTGCGGTGAGGACGCCGTGGTCGATACGCTGCTGCTGTCCTGCCGGGCCTTGGGTCGGGGAATCGAAAGCCGTTTCCTCTCGGAACTGATGCATCTCGCCCGGCACCGGGGCGCCAGGCGCATGGTGGGTCAGTACATTGCCACGGCCAAGAATGGACAGGTGGCCGGCTTTTACCGGTCTCAGGGCTTCAGTGCCGCGCCTTCAGAGGACGACGTCGGCGAATGCTTCAGCTTCGACCTCGCCAGCCTTCCGGCCCGGGAAGCGGGCGTTTTCGCCTCGGTGAAAACGCCGTCAGGCGCCTGAGCGGGGGCGCTGTCCGGCCCTGTATGCCGTCCGGCAAAGAATACTAGAATGACATCATTTCGAGGCGACCCAGCATGAGCAGTAAAGTATTTGAGATCGTTGCCCGGATCATGGGTGTGCCTGTCGATGCCGTCAACCTTGAATCCTCGCCGGAAACGCTGGAAAACTGGGATTCGCTCCGGCACATGAAGCTTATATTGGCCATCGAGGAGTCCCTCGGCGTCCAGTTCAGCGATGAGGACATCGTCAGCATCAAGAACGTTCAGGACTTGTTGACCCGCGTCGAGGCAAGACACTAAGGCAATCCCATGTACAACCCCTACACCATCGGCACCCATGTCTACCTGCGGCATCCCACGCAGGCCGACGCAGAAGGGGCATGGCATGAATGGCTCAGCGACGAGGAGACGACCCGCTGGCTTGGTTTTCGCCATTGGCCCAATAGTGTGGAGCGTCAACGCGAGTTCTACCAGTCTTGCCTCCGGGGCGAGGACAGGCTGGTGCTGTCCATCGTTGATGTAAAGACCGACAAGCACATAGGTGTCTGCAACCTCAGCAGCATCAATTGGGTGCACCGGTATTGCGACATCGCAGTCATCATCGGCGATGTTGAATACCGCAAGGGCCCTTACGTGCTGGAGGCGTTCTCACTGCTTCTCAAGGTCGCTTACCTGCGGCTCAATATGCGCATCGTGAAAAGCTCTTTTGCCGCCAGCAATGAGGCTTCCCAGGCGATTCACGATGTCTTCCGGTTCAAGGAGGTCGGTCGGTTGCCGGGGCTGCTCTGGGACCGTGGCCGTTACGTCGACAATGTCATCGCCATGCTCGAACGCGGGGACTGGATGAAGCGAAATGGCCTGGCTGACGAAGCCGCTACGCCGGAGCGGTGATGCCGCCGCGGATTCTGGCCATCCTTCAGGCGCGTACCTCGTCTACGCGTCTGCCCAACAAAGTCCTGATGCCGATACTCGGCAGGCCCATGCTGGCATTGCAGCTCGAGCGCCTGAAACGTTGTACGACCTTCAGTGCCATGGTGGTGGCGACCAGCACCGACCCTTCCGACGATGCACTTGCCGAACTGTGCGCGCGCGAGGGCGTTGACTGTTTTCGCGGAAGCCTCGCCGATGTCCTCGACCGTTTCATTGGCGCCGCACGACCGTATGCCCCCGATATCGTCGTGCGCTTGACGGGGGATTGCCCGCTTGCCGATCCGGCGTTGATTGATGAAATCGTCACGCGTTTTGTAGCGAGCGACCTGGATTACCTGTCCAATTGCGCGCCGCCAAGCTACCCCGATGGACTGGACGTGGAGGTCACGCGTTTTGCCGCGCTTGAGACCGCGTGGCGCGAGGCGGTGCTGCCGTCGCACCGCGAGCATGCGACCCCGTTCATCCGCAGGCAGCCCGATCGTTTTCGGGTCGGCAACCATGTGTCCGATGAAGCAGACCGTTCCGGCATGCGCTGGACGGTCGATGAGCCCGAAGATTTCGAGTTCGTGAAGCAGGTTTATGAGCGGCTGTACCTGAAAAATCCGGCTTTTTCCACCCGCGACGTGTTGGCGCTGCTGGCTGCGGAGCCGGCGCTGATGCAGATCAATGCGCGTTTCGAGCGCAATGAGGGAAGCAAAAAATCCCTGGCCGCAGACAAACAGTTTCTAGAAAAAAGCCAATGACTGAACGCTACAAAAACTCCGAAGCTTTCCTGGACCGGGCCTTGAAGGTCATTCCGCTCGCCTCGCAGACCTTCAGCAAGAGCAAGACGGCACTGCCTTTCGGGGTGTCGCCGTATTTTGTCGATCATGCCAAAGGCAGCCGCATGTGGGATATCGACGGCAATGAGTACATTGACTTCGTCAGCGCGCTTTGCTGTGTGACGCTCGGCTATTGCGACCCCGATGTGGACGCCGCCGTGCGCCTGCAGATGGACAGCGGCGTCACGTTTTCCTTGCCGCACCGGCTCGAGACAGAAGTCGCGGAGCTGCTGGTGGAGTTGATCCCGTGCGCCGAGCAAGTCCGCTTCGCAAAGAACGGCACCGACGCCACCTCCGGCGCCATTCGTGTGGCGCGCGCTTATACGGGCCGCAACCGCGTGGCCGTCTGTGGCTACCATGGTTGGCAAGACTGGTATATCGGCAGTACGGCGCGGGACCTCGGCGTGCCGCCGGCCGTCAAGGAGCTGACGCAGTCCTTCGCCTATAACGACATTGCATCATTGCAGCGCCTGCTCGATGCGCACCCGGACGAGTTTGCAGCGGTCATTCTTGAGCCTATGAATGCGACCTGGCCCAGGGACGGGTTTCTTGAGAAGGTGCAGGCTGCTGCACACGAGCACGGGGCCTTGCTGGTTTTCGACGAAACCATTACCGGTTTTCGCTACTCGACAGGCGGGGCGCAACAGGAGTTCAAGGTCACGCCCGATCTGGCCACCTTCGGCAAGGGCATTGCCAACGGCTATCCGCTGTCGGCGCTGGTCGGCAAGGCCGAGTACATGAAGGTCGTGGAAGACATTTTCTTTTCCGGCACCTTCGGCGGCGAGACCTTGTCGCTCGCGGCCGCCAAGGCCGTTCTTCACAAACTCAAGCGTGAGCCGGTCCTGGAAACCCTGAAGCTGCGCGGACAGAAAATCATCGACGGGGTCAACCAGCTGATTGCGGACCTGGATATGGCGCAGCTTGTCGGCATCAGCGGCCATCCTTCGTGGAGTTTTCTAGCATTCAAGGCAGCGGCGGGATTTTCTGCGGTGGAAATCAAGACGCTGTTCATCCAGGAAGTATTCAAGCGCGGCGTTTACACACTCGGCACGCACAACCTCAGCTACGCGCACAGCGATGCCGACATCGACCAGTTGCTGGCCTGTTACCGCGAAGTCTTTGGCATGATTGCGCGCGCGGTTTCCGAGGGCACGCTGCGGACCCTGCTGGAGTGCGAGCCGCTAGCCCCCCTGTTCAAGGTGCGTTGAGCGGTGTGGGTGGTCTTTCGTACCGATGGCGGGTCGCACATTGGTTCGGGCCACGTCATGCGCTGCCTCACGCTGGCGCAATCCCTGAAGGCGCAGGGTGCAGACGTACTCTTTATTTGCCGTGAGCAGCCCGGCGACCTTTGCGATCTGATCACCGAGCGCGGCTTTGCCGTCGAGCGTCTTGCCGCCATCCCCGGCGGGGCAGCCGCCGACTGGGCCGACGATGCCAGAGAGACGCGCGCGGCCCTGGAAGCTTTCATGGGCTCCAAGGCAGACTGGCTGATTGTTGATCACTACCTGCTGGACCGGCGATGGGAGGGCGCGCTGCGTGCGTCGGCCGATCGCCTGATGGTGATCGATGACCTGTGCAACCGGCCCCACGACTGCGATGTGTTGCTTGACCAGAACCTGGTCGCAGACATGCATGAGCGCTACGTGGACAAGCTGCCCGCATCCTGCCGCCAGTTGATCGGTCCGAAGTACGCCCTGCTGCACCCCGATTACGCCAGGCTGCGTGAACATGTGGCGCCACGCCGGGGCGCCATTTGCCGCATGCTGATTTTTTTCGGCGGTGCCGACAGCGCCAACCTCACGGAGCGGGCGCTGGACGCCTTTCTTGCCCTGGGGCGGCCCGACATCGAAGTGGACATCGTGATCGGCGCGAGCAGCCGGCATGGCGATGCCGTCCGGCAGAAGGCCGAGGCACACGCCAACATCCGTGTGCATGCGGGGCTACCGAGCCTGGCCACATTGATGTCTGAGGCTGACCTCGCGATCGGCGCCGGCGGTTCCACCCATTGGGAGCGTTTGTGCCTGGGCCTGCCTTGCCTGGTCGTGACGCTCGCCGACAACCAGCGCCTCATCAGCGAGGAACTGCATCGTCTTGGGGTCATCCAGTTGCTCGGCCATCATGACGAAGTCGATCAGTTGATGATCACCGGGGCGCTGGATCGCTTGATCAGGCAGGGACTTCCGCAGGAATGGTCGCTGCGCTGCATGGCCATGGTGGACGGCCGCGGCGTTGGCCGGGTTCTAACCGCTCTGACCGCGAAGGCAGAAACTGCGATGCAACCGCGCCTCGCCACCCTGGACGACGAGATGCTCCTGCTCGAATGGGCCAATGACCCCGGGACGCGCAGTAATGCCTTTTCTTCCGCCCCCATCCCGGCGGATGGCCACGCGCGCTGGCTCCGCCAGAAACTTGGGGATCCGACGAGCGTCAGGCTTTACATCGTCGAGACGGCGGACGGCGTGGCACTGGGTCAGGTTCGTTTCGACCGCGGAGACAGGGGTTGGGAAATCGACTACACCATCGCACCTGAATTCCGGGGATGTGGCTTGGGCCGGCGGCTGCTCGACACAGCCCTTATGCGCTTGCGCGCCGATGCGCCCGGCGCGACGGTGTTTGGTCAGGTCAAAAGTGACAACATTCCATCAAGGAAAGTGTTTGAGGCGCTCGGTTTCCAGGAGTCTGGCTCGCTTGATCTGGGGGGTGGAGTTTTCTGCTACCGGCGAGCAGTCTGAGGGCAGCCATCGACAAATTTGTTTCAGGCCAAGTGCCGCCTGATCAGACCGTAATATTTTCCTGCCTCAGGCCCAAAACTACTATGAAATCAGTAGCTGCTTTCCCCCGTCAATGCTGGGCCAAAACCATATTTTCATTTTGAAACAGGGGCATTTCAGGCGGCTATGCCGACGCGCCCTTTTTTTGCGCAAAAAATCGCCTATTTGCCCAATGACCACGGTATCAAGTAGCTATAAAATACATAGCAATCAGGCGGCCTTCAGCCCTCAGTGCAGTCGGGGCGTTTCAGCTTGCAAACACTTGACCGGCCCGCTTGCAGTGCCCCGGCCTGATGAAGGTTCCGCCTTGGGCTGGTCCTTGGGGCCTTTACCTTTAATAAGTGCCAGGGCCTGGCTTATTCGCGCGTCGCTTGAGCCCGGCGGTAAGATTGCGGGAGCAAGGCGTCCCCGCAGGGGCCGACGACCGGCCGCCACCGTTCAGGGCCGGGTGCTTCACTTCAAAAGGCTATGCGATGGTTAACAGTGTGTTGGTGGTAGCGGCTCACCCTGACGATGAAGTGCTTGGCTGTGGTGCCACCATGGCCCGGCACCGGGCCGAGGGGGCGCGTGTGACCGTGCTGCTGCTGGCCGATGGCGTCGGCGCACGCGAACCCGCTGACCGCGCCAAGGAGCTTGCAGCCCGCCAGGCGGCTGCGCGGCGCGCGTGTGGCGAACTCGGCGTGACCGACCTGAGCTTGCTGGCTTATCCCGATAACCGCATGGACCAGGTCGCCTTGCTCGATATCGTGCAGGACATCGAGAAAATCGTTCGCGTCTGCCAGCCCGACATCGTGTACACGCACCATGCCGGCGACGTCAATATTGACCATCGCCGGGTCCACGACGCCGTCGTGGCGGCCTGCCGGCCCCTGCCGGGCTGTTGTGTGCGACAGCTGCTGTTTTTTGAAACGCCTTCCAGCACGGAGTGGCGGCCTGCCGCGTCGTTTCCTCCGTTTGCGCCAGACTGGTTCGTGGATGTCTCCGGCTACCTGCCCCAGAAACTGGCCGCTCTTGCAGCCTACGGCGACGAGATGCGCGCCTTTCCCCATCCCCGCTCCGCCGAAGCCGTGACCCATCTGGCCGGCTGGCGCGGCGCCACGGTCGGTGTGGCGGCTGCGGAGGCATTCGAGCTTGGAAGATCAATAATTTAAAGCGGTATTTTTAGCAACAAAGAACCTCAGTCAACCCGATGAGCCTTCAGACACCTCGCAAGTCTTGGATTGAAATAGAGAACAGACGTAAATCGTCCCTATGAGTGAATGGAAAAGTATGAAAACCTTTAATGTTTTGTTGACCTGTGTCGGCGGAGAGTTTGGCCCTTACATGGTGAACGCCATGAAAAACGGTGCGCATAAAGCACGGGTGATTGGAATTGACCACAATCCGCAGGCCGTGGGCCGACCTTTTTGTGATGTGTTCCTGCAGGCACCCACGGGCAAAGACCCTGCCTACCCGGCATTTATTTCCAAGCTCGTCAGCGATCAGAAAATTGATTTGATCATTCCCACTTCGGATGAAGAGGCGCTGGTGCTTTCGCGAATGAAAGGATCGTTGCCCGGTACGATTGTTGCAACTGTTGGACCGGAGCTTTTGACCAAGCTCTCCAGCAAGACTGCCACTTATCGGCTTCTTGAAGAGCACCAACTCCCTTGTCCCGACTGGGATGAAGTGAGTGACTGGGAAAAGCTGCTGACTACAGCAGAAAGCTTCCTCAAGAAACACGGCCGAATTGTCGTCAAACCCGCCATCTCCAGGGGGGGGAGGGACGTGTTCCATGTTCAGGTCGGGGAATGTGACACGACAACACGGATGAAAGAGACCTATCTTTCTTTCTCTGCCTTCAAGAGCGACTTGAAGGCAGAATTCGAAAAGCACTACCCCGTAGTCGTGATGGAGGAGCTTGACGGACCGGTGCATGATTTGGACATGCTCGCTTGGGAAGGTCGCCCTTTGGCGGTCGTACCTCGTAAACGCCTGGACAGCGATAACCCAAATTCGGGGCATCTGGTTTTGGATAATCCGGCGTTCATTGAGATGGGTAAAAATATCATCGAACGACTTCAGCTTTCGTGGCTTTACGATTGCGACTTCATGTTTGATAAAAAGGGCCAGCCGAAGATCATAGAAATCAATCCACGGCAGAGTGGGAGCGTATCCATATCCATTGCCGCTGGCATGCCCCTCCTCGATCATGTCATTTCATTGGCGAAGAAAGCGCCGGCCGGCGCTGAGTTAAACGTCACGCCGCAAACCATTGTCCCGTTCAAGTCGCTTGTCAAAGTGGATTTGGGATGACAAAACCGCAGGTCACTATTTTTGAAGCCATCCATCAAGCGGGTCTCGAACGGTTGCGGCGGGACTGCGATGTCCAAACCGCTTACGGCGCGTCCCGTTCTGAAATCATTGAGCGGACCCGCGCAAGCGATGTCATCATCGTCAAAAGTGTGGTGAAGGTGGATGTGGAACTGATCGACAGTTCTCCGAATCTCAAAATCATCGCCCGGGCAGGAACTGGCCTGGAAAACATCGATGTGGCGTATGCCCAGTCACAAGGCAAACAAGTCTTGAGCGTTCCCACAGGCAACACTGTGTCGGCCGCTGAGTTTGCGATCATGCAAATGCTGTTGTTATGCAGGCGGATCCCCGAGGTTTACCGCGCGGTAGGCAATCGGGATTTTCGTCGTCATCTCCTGGAGGGGCGCGAACTCCAGGCCATGCATGTAGGGCTGGTCGGATTGGGAAATGTGGGTATCGAGGTTGCCCGGCGCTTGAAGGCCTTCAAGCCAAGAATGGTCGCTTACGATCCATGGTCCAGGCATGCTGATGAATTCCAGTCCATGGGCGGAGTCATGGCGAAGTCTCTGAACGGGTTGACGCAGGTCGCGGACATCATTTCGCTGCACACGGTTTTAACGGCTAGCACCAGGGACTCTGTAAACGATCAGTTCTTTGAGCAAGTCAAACCAGGGCTTCTATTGATCAATACTGCTCGCGGCGGAGTGGTCAATGAAGACAGCGTGCTCAAGGCGCTGGACAACAAAATACTGTCTTATTACGCGACGGATTTCATGAATCCTGAACCCCCGTTTGATTTTCCACCCGAGAAACATCAGTTTACCCATCCATTCCTGACTCATTTACGGGTGGTCACGACCCCTCATCTTGCTGCCTCGACTTGCGACGCTCAAGAACGGATCGCTGTTGACTTGGCCAGCCAAATTTTGAGCGCTCTTTAGGACAGGTTGCGGGAGCTTGCTTGAAGCGATGTAAATTCAATGTACTGCCTGCAAGCTCATGAACCCACTTTCCCGGACCATATGAACATTCCGCATTACTTGAAATCTTCATCTCAAGAGCGACAACGTCGTCTGGAAGGGCAGAAGTCTCCAGATCCACAGGTAGCCGTCCTGTGGCAGCAAGCCTTGGATTTGGTTAAAGATTTTCCGGCGAAAACGCGACTCCTGGCCGCTCACGCCTATGCTTGTGCGCTTGACTACAAACATGGCGGGCTGCCCAGCGCTATTTACCTGTCTCATCCCATTCGCGTGGCAGCTTTGGGGCTTTTGAGCGACGCGGCTGAGGATAGCGATATTGGTGTTGTTGGATTGCTGCATAACGTGATGGAAGTCTCCCAGGTATCGAAAGATGACATCGCCGAGAAGTTCGGTCAGGGTGTTGCAGATCAAATCAGCGTGCTGACCGTTGATCGAAGCCTTCAATGGGATCAGACCTACAAAACGGCTTACTACGCTGGCATATGTGGCGGACCGAGGGCGGCCAGAGTGGTAAAAATATTCGACAAACTCGACAACATATTTTTACTGGGGCTCAACAGAAACGAAGACGTGCGTGTGAAGTATCTGGCTGAAATCGAGACCTTTGTCTTGCCGATGGTTGCCCGCGACGTGCCGGAGTTATCGGCCTATTTCGAGCAACTCGTTACCGAGGCCCGGCAACTCGGGTTTTTTGGAACCCGTTGATTAATTTTTCAGACAGACAGGAATAGTTCATGGACTACTTATTGCGCAACCGCGTGGCGATAGTGACTGGTGCAAGCAAAGGCATAGGTTTTGCCAGCGCCAAGGCGTTGGCTGCAGAGGGCGTCAAGGTCCTCCTTGTTTCCAGAGACGAAGCGACGTTGGTTGCGTCCACGAACGAGATAGTGAGTCAGGGCGGTGTTGCCGCGTTTTTTGCTGGCGATGTTTCGCGGCCTTCACTGCCTGTTGAGGTTGTTAACAAGGCTGTCTCGCTGTGGGGCCACGTAGACATCCTGGTTAACAACTCGGGTGGTCCGCCAATGGGTACGTTTCTCGAGTTTGATTCTCTGGAATGGGAACGGGCGATCCAGGCAAATCTTCTCGGGTCAATTCGCTTTGCCCAAGCGGTAGTTCCTGGCATGAAAGATCAACGGTGGGGCCGGATTGTCACGGTGTCGTCGACCGTTGCGAAAGAACCCAGTCCGCAAATGGTCCTTTCTGCTACGACGCGGTCAGCAATCGCCGCATTCACCAAAGCAATTGCTGTTGAGTTGGCACCCTTCAATATTTGCGCCAATGTCGTTTGTCCCGGAGGGGTGTTAACTGATCGCTTGCAGAGCCTGCTGCAGGCGCGAGCCGTGCGCGAGAATCTTGACTATCCGCAGGTCCTCCAAAAAATTCAAGCTTCCATCCCGGCTCAAAGATTTGCTTCCCCGGAAGAGATCGCAAATGTCATCGTTTTTTTGAGCTCGGAACTCAGCAGTTATGTGACGGGTGTCAGTCTCTCGGTCGATGGCGGAGTGACAAAGGGATTTACATGAGGGCGGCCTTCGCGCCCGACTTGTTTTCCAGTTCCAGGCCAAAATGGAGGCAGGTCGGTCTTGCGCTCGAAGGGCTTGTCCGAGACATGGATGGATTGTTGCCGGCGGACTATTTATCCTCGAGCCAGCCACCTGAACAAATTGATGGCCTTGAAATCAATTCAAACAACCTCCGTTTAACTTCAGCGAGTGGCAGCAAAATTGTTCTCAAGCGATATCCGGACACGGCAAACACTTCCGAGCTGCATAAAACACTGGGCCTCATGGCGTGGCTGGCAGATCAAGGCCTGCCCGTGCCAAAGCCTTTGCCATTCTCAAACGGAAACATGTCGATCAGCCATGGCGGTGGGGAATGGGTGCTTTTCCCATTCGTTGAGGGGGAGTATTTTTCCGGTAGCCAGGAAGAACTCGACGCTGCCGCCGAGACTGTTGGCGTTCTGGCCTCGAAGCTCAGCGATGCACCGGCGTCCCTTCGAACGACCCGGGAATGTCATCATTTCACCACTCAAGATGATGAAGCGATTGAGTTTGTCCAAAAGAAACGTGGTCTATGGACCAGGACTTTTGGGCTCGATATTGCAGAGCTACTGAACAATCACTGGGAATACGTATGGGGCGAGTGGTGCAGAATTCGCATAAATCCGCCAGATCCCGGACCGAAAACTCTGGCACACCTCGATTTGCATCCCTTCAATATTCTTGTAAAAGACGGGAAAATAGCTGCGTTGCTGGATTTCGACTCCTGCAAAATGATGCCAACCGGATATGCACTGGCATTTGGAGCGTTGAAGCAATGTCGTCAAGCTGTCGCACGCGACGGCCGCCCCGAAATGGCCGGCTTCATCGGCTCTCGCTACGTCGAAGTTCTGGTTGCAGCGAATCGCCAGGCAGGCAGGCTGACAAAAAATTCTTGTGATTTAGCTCTTGCGGAAGTGTTCAGGCGGATAGCACTTATTTTTCGATTGAACATCGAAAGTGCCGACAAACGCTGGAACATGGTATTGCCTGTGCAGTTTGCGCATATTGCGGAATGCAAAGTATTGTTCCCGTCGCCTTGAAGGCCAGCTGAATATCGAGTTTAAAAGTGGAACCGAACATCTCTCAGGGGGATGAATTTCGGGACCAGCTTACCTTGGAAACCGCAAACATGAAATCAAGTTCAACGGGTGGTGCAACGATGTCTGCATCGACTACCTTCGCTATTGGGAATCGCCAGATTGGACCGGGTCAACCGGTTTTTGTCATCGCCGAAGTCGGCGTTAACCACCATGGTGATGTAGCGCTCTGTGCTCGTCTGATTGAGGCCGCTGCGGCATCCGGGGCGGACGCCGTGAAGCTGCAAACGATTGATGCAGAAGAGAGTTACGTTCCTGGCACGGCGTCTTACGCCGAATTCCGCGACAAATCGCTCGATGACGCGGCGATGCAGCAAATGGTGGCCCTGGCAGAGCGGCTCGGCATCATCCTGTTTTCAACGCCCGGTGACTTCGCCAGCCTGGACCGGATGTGCCGTCTTGGCATGCCGGCCGTCAAGGTTTCGTCTGGCCTCATGACCAACCAGCCGCTGATCACCGAGGCCGCACGCCGCGGCCTGCCCATGATTATTTCGACCGGCCTGGCCTATGAAGAGGAAATCGCGCTCGCGATAGCGACCGCCCAGCAGCATGGTTCGCCTGGCATTGCGGTTCTCAAATGCACGGCGCTTTACCCGGCGCCTGACGAGACCATCAACCTCAAGGGCATGCAGTCTTTGGCGCAGCGGTTTGGCCTGCCCGTCGGCTATTCCGACCATACGCTCGATGACCTGGCCTGCCTGTCTGCGGTCGCGCTCGGCGCCACAGTGATCGAAAAGCATTTCACGCTCGACAAGCATCTTGCCGGGGCCGATCACTTCATTTCCATGGAGCCTGGCGAGTTCAGCCAGATGGTCGCCCGGATTCGCCGGCTTTCCGTGATGCTAGGGGACGGCCGGATTGTGCCGGTTCCGGCCGAGGAAGCGGTCCGCGCACAGCGTCACCGTTGCCTCATCGCTCGCGAGCCGATTGCCGCCGGTGATGTGTTCTCCGCAGACAATGTGGGGCTCAAGCGGCCCCTGCCTGGGGCGGCCGGCTTGCCGCCGTCGAGTTACGAATCGGTACTCGGAAAAACTGCCCGGCTTGCCATTGCGCTTGACCAACCCATATGTGCGGACGATGTGATGGATTTTGCATCGCCAGGGGTCTCTGCCTGAGTACCGATCGAGTGCTTGAGACTGCTTCATGCGTCGCATTTGGAACAATGCTTGAAGGATCCCGGGCTAAAGGCAAAGGCCAATCTTTTGGAACCGAGGCTTTCAGGAAATCGGAAATCTGGCCCCGTGGTTACAATTCAACGGCTCTGGCACCGATCGATCGGTTCACGTGCAGAACATCGCTCCGGTGCGGTGGCTGAGGTTGCCCAGTGACCGGGTATTGGGATGGCATCGGGTCAGGATCCATTAAGGAAAAGAATGAGTAGTACACAAGTAACCAGACAGCGTGTAATGCTGGTCCGCTCAACCGGATTTAGCCAGGGCATGATTGATGACATCAAGCTTGCTTATCCTTCAGCTGACTTTGTTGTTGCTGACGATAATCGCGATTCAATCTACGGATCTCTTGAGGGTTTGACCGGTTTGGTCGGCTGTCCGCGTCCATTGGTAACGCCTGAGCTTATCAAGTTGGCGAGTCCAACGATACGTTGGATTCATTCATCAGGCGCTGGATGTGAAGGATTTTTTTTCCCGGAGCTCGTAGAAAGTCCAATTACGCTCACTAACGGGAAGATTATTCAGGGGCCAGAGGTCGCTGATCATGCGTTCGCGTTGCTGCTCTCGTTGACACGAAACCTCTGCTTCTACCAATCGGGGCGCATGCCTGCGTCGCTTCCGCGGCCCATCGAGTTGTGGGGAAAAACAGCGGTGGTGATCGGCGGCGGTGGCGGGATAGGGCTGCTGATTGCTGAGCGCGCGGCAGCCTTCGGAATGGATGTCGTTGCCGTAGACAGCGAGCTTGTGCATATGACCAGCTTCATTAAGCGGCAATTCCATGTGGGTCAGTTGCATGAGGCTTTGCCATTAGGGGATGTTGTTTTCATGGCAGCACCCGCAACGAACATGTCGCGCGGCATGATTGACAGTTCCGCACTGAATAGCATGAAGAAAGGCGCATTCTTCGTGAATGTCTCGCGTGGAGCAACTGTGGTTACCGAACACTTGGTCACGGCACTGCAGGATGGGTGGCTGGCCGGCGCCGGGCTTGACGTAACGGAACCGGAGCCGTTGCCGCAAAACCATGCGCTTCGGACCATGGCTAACGTGGTTCTTTCTCCGCACGTCGCTGGCCCTTCAGATCAGAACCGGCAACGTAGCATGGAGCTGGTCAAGAGAAACATTGGGCACTTTGTTCGCGGCGAAGCCTTGCTGAACGTAGTTGATAAACAACGTCAATATTGATTGTGAGAACCTTTGAACACGACGCATAAAAGTCTGGTAGATCCAGACGTTCAGAAGAAATGGGACCATCTTCTAGAGAGCGGGAACGACAAACTATATCCATCATTGGATCTGGTGCGCCTGGAGAAATGGCATTTTGGTGGTGGTGGCTCCGGCAGACTTCTCGAATACGCTTGTGGGTTGGGGGTGAATCTGATTCACCTTTTGAAGTGTGGGTATACGGTGGATGCAATTGATGCATCGCCTAATGCAGTTGCGAGGGTTGAGCGTAAATTAGCGGCTCTTCCTGAGCTTCGGGATCGGGCAAGTCTGAAAGTCATCGATGTCAATGCCGACAAGTTGCCCTATGCTGACCAGACATTTGATTTTGTCAATTGCATGAATGTGCTGTCCCTTCTTGGATCGGCAGAACGTGTTGAAGCTCTGTTGGCTGAGTTCGTCCGGGTCATGAAGCCTGGGGCAAAAATCATACTGGACATCAATGGACCTCTGGCCGACTTTGCGGCCAAGGCCAAACCGTTGGGTGGAGATGCGTACCTCTATGGCGATCCACCGGTGCCTACTTACTGCCCTGCTTCAGCCGACGCGTTCGTCAGTATCGTCAAGCCTTGGTTCGAGATCACTGATGTCGGCTTTACTCACTATAAATATTGTGGCGGCGAGATTCAGGAATTCATTGTCTGCGCTCATAAGCATCGCGAGTAGATGTACCCTGATTTGACCAGGATAGCCGCATGCATGGTCGCCGCCGATACGCTCCGACTAACTGCTGATAAATAGGTTCCGGAATGTCTAGGTTGCTCGTCACCACGGCGGATCAGCGCGGTTGGCGCACGGACAAGCCTATGTTGTTCATCGGCGGATGGTGCAAGCTGCCGGATCAACACGATAAATGGGAAGGTCTCGATACCGAAACACTTCCCTATCACTGGGATAGTTCCGAAAAATTTTGCGCAGACTATTCCTATCTTCAAGACTCCTACGAGCGACTGCTGCCTCGTGTGGCTGGTTTGTTGAATGCGCATCATCAAACTCATCATGAGCTCCGCTACTGGCGGATACTGCTCGGCCCCTGGCTTTGCATCTTTACCCACGTGTTGTTTGATCGATGGGAAATGGTGCGTCTGGCTGCTCAAAGACCAGACATAGAAAAAACGATCCTGATAGCAGACCCCGAGGACGAACTCATTCCACGGGATTTGGCAGGCATGAGTCCCGATGATCTTCGATGGAACAACTTTTTGTATGCATGTGCCATTCGAGAACAAGGCCTGATCACCATCGAGGAGCAGCCCGGCGAACGAAAAGGGCTGATGCAGAATACGTCGACGGTGGACAAGGTAGCCGGGTTCAAAGCCTTTTTGAAAGGTGCTGCAGAATTTTTTCTGGGGCGGCTGACTCGTCGCAATGAAGCGTTTTTTATAAAAACCCACTTGACTCGCAGAATTGAAGCCAGGTTGCAGCTTCGCCTTCGACAGGTGCCAAAGTTCTGGCAATCACCCCCCCCTCCACACGTCAGACCGGATTTGGAATTGAGGCGGTCCCTGCAGCTACCTGCGGATGAGGCGGGCGGAGATTCTTTTCATGGGTTTCTTGCCCGCATGGCGGTCCGGCAGATTCCAACCGTTTATCTGGAGGGTTATTCGGCGTTAATGCAACAGATCGCCGAGTTGCGCTGGCCGTCAAGCCCCCGATGCATATTCACATCAAACGCATTCCAGTTCGATGAGGTTTTCCAGGCCTGGGCAGCCGAGAAAACCGAATGTGGCAGTCCGTTGGTCATTGGGCAGCATGGCGGTGCCTTTGGAGTGGGTCGCAATGTGTCGGGAGAAGATCATCAGGTGGAAATCGCCGATAGATTTCTGACTTGGGGGTGGAGCGATGGTCGCAAAAGTATTTGGCCGTGCCTGGCGTTAACCAACCTTGATCGCCCACCGGGGACCTGGAAGGCTGATGGCGATTTGTTGCTTGTGACGGTTCCGATTCGCATGATGAGTTTCAGATGCAACAGTTGGGCCGTTGGGGCGAATCAGTCACAGGCCTTCCTGGCGGATCAATTGAGGTTCGCCAATGAATTGATGGCATCAGCTCGTGATCGGCTTGTGTTGAGAATACACAAAAGAACCGATGACAAGTTGCGCTGTGCCTTCATACCGCAATGGCGGACAGCATTCCCTGGCGTTGAGGTCGATCCTTCTGTTACGCCGATTGACAGGCGAATTTCGCAATGCCGGTTATTCGTCTCCACCTACAATTCGACGGGTTTTCTGGAGGCACTTGGCCGCAATATTCCTACGGTTATTTTCTGGAATCCGGAGCATTGGGCATTGAGGGATTCGGCTGCACCTTACTTTAAATTGCTTGCCGACGCCGGGATTTTTTTCGAAGACCCGGCGGCGGCGGCGCGGCATGTCAACGCGGTCTGGCATGACGTGGTGGGCTGGTGGTCGCAGCCCCGGGTCCAGCACGCGGTCCAGGCGTTCTGCGCGCAGTATGCGCGAAGCGTCGGCGATCCGGAGGGCCAGCTGCTGACGGCGTTGACATTTCCGCCTGGATCAGCCCGGGGGAAGTGAGATAATTAAAATGACTTCTTCGTATGTTTCAGGGGGCCGCAGCACTCCATCGAAGTGGCTGCAGCCGCTTTTTTCCTGTCAGGCCTGCGGTTAAAAACTCACTTCCAGTAGCTTGATCGCTGCCACTTTATGTCGAATGTTTTTTGGATTACGGGGCTGTCCGCTGCTGGCAAGACCACATTGGCCCGATTGGTGACCCAGCGTCTTCGCGATATGGGCCGCCCCGTGGTGATGCTCGATGGTGATGATCTGCGTGAGGCCCTGGCCTCCACCACCGATCACAGCAGTGATGCCCGGGTCCAGCTGGCGTTCAAATATGCGCGGCTTGCCCGCCTGATCGCTTCGCAGGGAATCACCGTGGTGGTCAGTACCGTCGCCCTGATCAAGGAAATCCACCAATGGAACCGCGAGCACCAGCCGGGCTATTTCGAGGTCTACCTCAAGGTCGCTATCGATGAATTGCGCCGCCGCGACCCCAAAGGCATTTATCGCCGCTTCGATGCCGGCGAATTGCACAATGTCGCCGGCCTCGATGTGCCGGTCGACGAGCCGCTGCGCCCGGACCTTGTCATCGAATACATACCGGGGCTGGGACCGGACGCCGAGCTGGGACGCCTGATGGATGCGTTTGGCAAGCGCTACCCGGCCGTCGGCTAGACTCTCTTTATCATCCCCATTTTTGCCCGCCGCTTCGCCCTGGCGGGAAGAATAACAATAACGCAAGAGAAAACAATGCAAGACTCGTTCTGGAATAGTCATTACCAGGCCTTTTCCCTCCAGGAACCTTCGGGATTTGCGCGTTACTGCCTTGAGCGTCAACTGCGAGCCGGCGACACCGTGGTGGAGCTCGGCTGCGGCAATGGCCGGGATGGCCTGGCCCTTGGCCAGACCGTTTCGCACTACACCGGCCTGGACGCCTGCGCGGTAGCTGTCGGCAACTTCCAGAAGGTCGCCAATGGCCTCGCCCCAGCCATTTCCAGCAAGATGGCCGTGCAGCAGGCCGATTTCACCGACCTTGACTTCAATGCGTTTGGCAAAGGCGCCAAGCGGCTGGTCATTTACAGCCGCTTTTCGCTGCATTCCATCAATTACCAGGAAGCCGACAGATTGCTGGCCAATATCGGCAAGATCACTTCTGCGCCGTGGGTCCTGATGCTGGAAGCGCGCACGATTTTCGACACACTCTACGGTGTGGGCAGCAAGGTCGGCCTGCACGAATTCAAGACCGATCATTACCGGCGCTTCATTGATCCCGAGCCGTTTCTTGCCGACGTCGCGTCACGCTTCGCGGTGCGCTATTTTGAGGTGGCGCCCGGGTTTGCGCCTTTCGGCGATCAGGACCCGGTCGTGATGCGCGCCGTGATCCAGTCCCGCCCCGTTTGACAGGTGGAGAGATGACCGCGGGACGCATGGGCCGGGTGATTGCATCGGCGCAGGAGTATCAGCGCTGGATGACTCACCTGCAGTCGCTGCCCATGGTGGCGCTGGTCACGACAGGGCGCACGGGCTCGGACTTTCTTCAAAGCCTGCTCGACTCCCACCCTCAGATTGTCACCTTCAACGGTCACTTTGCCGTTTACTCGGAATTCTTCACCCGCGCGCTGACCTTCAGCGTGGTGGGCGGTCGGGCGGCAGACGCCGCCGACGAGTTCATCGGGCAATACCTTTACAAGCTGGTGTCCCGTTACGATATCCAGGAAGCCAAAGACCGGCTTGGCGAGCATTCCGATGAGTCGTTCACCCTGGACACGGCCGAATTCAAGGCCCATCTGGTCGGGCTCATGGGCGAGCGCCCGCTCACCAGCCGGGACTTCCTGCTGGCGGTCTACGGGGCCTATAACCTGTGCCTTGGCCAGCAGATCGTGGATGCGAAAGTCATTTTTCATCACCCGCACCTGGATTATGAGTTTCGCCTCTTCCTCAAGGACTTTCCCAAGACCCGCGTGGTCTTCAGTTCCCGTGACCCACGGGCGAATTTTTGCTCGCATGTGGAGCATTTCCGGCGCTATTACAGCAGCCACGACAACCAGCAGCATGTCTACAACTGCCTCAAGATGGCGCTTGAGGACTCAGCCCTCGCCGAGGAGTTGGGCCTTGACTACATTGCCACGCGGCTCGAGGATATTCCCCGCGAGGATGTGATGCGGGCATTTGCCAGCTGGCTCGGTGTGGACTTCCAGGAGTCCATGCTCAGGAGCACCTGGGCCGGACTCGACTGGCACGGCGACCGGATTTCAAACAAGACCTTTGCCGCCACCGGCTGGTCCGAAACGCGTACTGAGAACGGCTGGCAGCAACGTCTGGGACGCATCGACAAGTACGTGCTCAACTACATCATGAATGACCGCCTGCGTTGGTACCGCTATCCGGTACAGCCTGTGGGTCCTGCCGATGTCGTGCTGGCCGCGATGGCCATTCTTCTTCCTTTCAGATGCGAACGTCGCTTTTTTTCCCCGCGGCACGTCTGGACGACCCTGCGCAGTGGCAGCCACCAGATGCGCCTGCAGCTGCTGTTGACGCCGGTTTTTTACGCCCGGCGCGTCCAGCTTTGTTATCGCCACTACCTGCGCACGCTGCGTGGTGTCAAATTTACCGGTAACTGGATACAGGCGCCCAGCCAGCCCGACCGCCCATGACTGCACCGACACCGTCTCCCAAACGAAGCCAGGGCATGGCTCTGCTGCGCTCGATGGTGCGGCGTATCCTGCCCAAAAAACTGCTGGAAATGCGTGCTCGCGCGGCGGAAGCCCGCCAACACCGCAGGTACAGCAATTTGCCTGTGGAGCGTGTCTTTTCCGAGATTTACCAGAACAAGGAATGGGGCAGCGACAAGGGTAGCTACTATTCGGGCACGGGCTCTCACGATCCTGCCATCGTCACACCTTATGTCCAGGCGGTTCAGGCCTTGCTGGCCTCTTTTCCGGACAAGCCGGTCCTGGTTGACCTGGGTTCCGGGGATTTCAATGTCGGCCGGCATTTTGTTGACTTCGCGCAGCACTACTATGCGTGCGACATCGTTGCGGAGCTGCAGGAACACAACCGCAAGTGCTTTGATTTTCCCAACGTAGAGTTTCTCAGTTTGAATGCCGTGGATGACGCCTTGCCCGATGGCGACATCATCTTTGTCCGGCAGGTCTTTCAGCATCTGTCCAATGCCCATATCCAGCAAGTGCTGGAAAAGTGCCGAAAATACCCGCGCTGGGTCATTACCGAACACCTTCCAGACACTCCTGGGTTCCAGCCCAATGCAGACATCACGGCGGGTTGTGGCATTCGCATGCTGTTCAACTCCGGTGTGGTGCTCACTGCGCCGCCCTTTAACGTGACAGGCTACACGACCCGCCTGCTCTGCGAGGTGCCCGAGTATGGAGGCGTGATCCGCACCCTTCTTTTCGAGCGCGACGCGCTGGCTGACGGGGCAGTGGGGTAAGCATGCGCATACTGATTTATTGGGAGCAGGAGTCGTGGGGCGGCGTCGACACCCACTTGCTGGAACTGTTGTCCACCTGGCCGGTGCCGGATGACGAAATCGTGCTGATGGTGAACGAGGGCAACCGCGGCTTTGCGCGCCTGCGCGAAAATTTTTCCAAGCTCCCCTACGTCCGCTGCGTCGAAGTGGTTTCCTATTCCCACAATGAGTTGAATCGCCGTTGCCGCGAGTCGCGGCTGCTGCGCCATGCCTCGAAGCTGCTGCATTTTCTGCAGCCACTGACCTACTGGCTGTCGGTCAGGCGGTTGCAGCGGCAGTTCGCGCGCGAAGGTGATTTTGACCTGCTGCTGGCGGACAACGGAGGTTATCCGGCCGCATGGGGAACGATCTGCGCGCTTGAGGCCGGCGCCCGCGCCGGCATCGGCGCCCGCCTGATGCTGGTCCACCACGCGGCTGTTTCTGCAGCGCCTTTCATGGGCTGGTTCGAGCAACTGGTGGATCGCCGGGTGACGCGCATGGCTACAGCGGTGATTTGTGTGTCGCAGGCGACCCGCCAGGCACTGCTGGACCGCCGCTGGCTCGATGAGGAGGCGCTTCGAATCCGCGTTATCTACAACGGCATCACCCTGGACCCCGGACCATCGGCTGAACCGGTGATCGACATCAGAGCGGCCGCAGGCGCGGGGCCGGAGGACCGGCTGATCGGCATCGCTGGTCGGGTGTCGGCCTACAAAGGGCAGGAAGATTTGATTTTTGCCCTGGCGCGCATGATGCCGGCTGACCGGCAGCGGGTCCGGCTGGTTGTGATCGGATCGGGTGACCCGCCCGACGAGCTGGATCGCCTGCAGCGTGCGGCAAGCAGCCTCGGTGTCGGCAAACAGGTCCATTTTCTCGGCTACGTGCCGGGTCGCGCTGTCGATATCATCGCGCAGCTGGACCTGCTCGTGGTAGCTACCCGAAGCTTCGAAGGTTTCGGCCTGACGCTGATCGAGGCCATGAGCGTCGGCGTTCCGGTATTGGCGACCAGGGTCGGCGCCATTCCCGAGTTCGTCCACCCCGACGTTGGCGTGCTGGTGTCCCCGGGGAACCCGCTGGAACTGGCGGCAGCCCTGACCGACTTCATGGGCGATCCCGCGCCCTGGCAGCAGCGCGCGACGCTGGCCCAGCAGCGCCTGCTGCAAAACAAGGTGGACATGGCCGGCGAGTACCGCCAGCTGTTTCTGGAGTGCCTCGCCTGAAGGGGCCGCCCGGTAACCGGTCGTTCTGGGTCAGAGCAGGTTCTTGAGTTTTTTCAGGGTATTGACGGTGTAGGGCCGCGGCGCCCCCGGGGAGTCGTCGTGACGCCCGCCGGACAAGCCCTGGCGCTTTGACATGTTGAGCACGAAAATCTTGTCGTGCTCGGGATTCAACAAAAACGTCAGGCGGGAAGGGATGGTCGCAAGGTACGGCACGACCGCCTCTTGTTTTCCTTCGACAACCGACTGCCGGATCACCGCAAGTCTTGCCGTTTCCTCGATCTGCAGGGATCGGTTGGCGGCCCAGCCCACGAAGCCGTCGATTGCTACCAGGAAGGCGATGGCAAACGCCACCAGCCTGATCGCATTGGCGCTGGACGGTTCGGGCTTGTGCGGCGCGGCGGCCCTGGCGGCCATGACCAGGAAGATCACGGCAAAAAAAGATGTTCGTGGGGATGCGAAATTGACCAGCAAAACCATGGGCGCAAGCGTTGCGACGCTGGCCGCTACCCCCATCAAGGCCTCCTTGCCGCGCTGGCCGCCGAGCGTGAACGAGCCACTGAGGATGATGACGGCGAGACCCAGCCAGAGCGCCCGTCCGGTATCTGCCGTCCCCAGGCCGAAGTAGGCGCCGCCAAGGTACATGGCGAAGCGGGAAGCGACGGTCAGCAGGCGATCGGTTCCCTCGGTCTGGGCGCCCATGCGCACGTAGTTGCCCGGTGCGCCAAGCAGGATCAGCGCCCCCATGATGAGGCCGGCCAGCCCCCACCACACTTCTGGCGGCAGGTTGCGCAGCTGTTTGTCGCGCCAGAGCAACCAGCCCCATCCGCCAAGCAAGACCACCATGCCGGCGAACAGCTGCTCGTTGGCTGTGCCGACAATGACTCCGGCGAGAAGCCACCCGGCACAAGCCAGCCAGCCGGCCGATGCGACCTTACCCCGCTGAGCCTGGTCGCGCGCTTGCCTGAACATGCTGAGCAATCCGAGACCCGCAGCGGCGGGGAATAAATAGGCACAGGCGCCGGTGACCTGTACAACCGTTTCGCTGGCCACCGGAATGCCAAGCCAGAGCACGGCCGTGGTCAGCAGGAAACCTCTTGCCTCCGGCCGCTCAAGGCGCGGTGGCTTGCCTGTGGCCAGGTAGTGCACGCACGCGCCGAGGAATACGAAGCACGGCAGGATGGCCAGTTTGAAGACGGCCGTTGCGGTCGGGTTGTCGAGCACGACGCTGGCCATGGCCATGGTGAACATCCGGCCGCTCCAGCCAAGATACATCTGCTTCAGAAAGGCCCAGGCCGACCCGGCGTCTGCGAGTTGCCAGCCGACGTACCAGTCGTCGGCGGCGCTCGGTTGAACCCAGATGGCGAGCCACACGAATCCTGCGCCCATGACGATCAATGCCCGCAAAAGCCATTGAGCCCATGGATTCATGCCGGCAGCGGCGGGGTCAGATGCTTCCAGCATGTTCAAGCTCCATTTAAATCGTCGGATCAGACGGACCGAAACCCGGACTCTAGCGCAGGGCGCGGAATACGAATCGCGCCATCAGCAGATAGGAAGCCAATGCCATGGGCAGGGTGACGATGGCCTGCGCCAGAATCACGTTGCTGATCCATGGGGAGAGCAGGGTGATCAAACCGAGGTTCACGAGGTAAATCAAGAGGTAGGCCAGCAGGAATCTGGGAAAGCGCCTCGGTGAAAGGTCCCTGAACACGTACCCGCCGGTCGTCAGGAAGTTGAAGACCACGCCCGCAAAAATGCCTGCCAGCAGGGCCAGCCAGACGGCGGCGCCCGCCAGGATGGTGAGGCTGTAGACCACGAAGCCGAACAGCGTGTTGGCAGCGCCGGCGACCAGGAAGCGCATGAAGGTGTTGCCCCGCAATTGGCGTATCAGGTCAATCAAGGCCGTTTCCACGTGGAATGCAGCTCCGGGGCTTCAAGGGGCAGCGAGCGGCTTGATGCCCACTGTCATCGAGTTGCCGACGTTGACGCTGAGTTTCGCCTTGCCCCATCCGAGGGCGTTGAGCAGCCGCAATGCCCTGGCCTTGACGCGTCCTGGCAGCGGTGAAAGCCGCGTCCAGTAGGTCAGCGAATAGGTATTGGCAAAGCCCTTGACTTCGACCTGCGTCAAACCGACAGCATCAAAAAGCCGCCGGATGCTCTGGTCCGAAAAAAGCTGCATGTGTTCGATATCGATGATGGGCGAGCGTTTGCCGAGAAGCCGATTCACGATGCTGTGGTAGTTGTGTGTCACGGTGACAAACGCGCCTCCGGGTCGCAACAGGCGGAATGCCGCGCTGGCGATGATCTTGGGATCGCGTACATGTTCCATGGTCATGAAGCAGCAGATCAGGTCGAACGACGCCGGTTCGAAATCATCCTCGTTGAACATGCCATGGCGTATCCACGCCTGGCGATGGCCGGGCGCCGCAGCGATGGCCGCTGCGGAAGGTTCAACGCCGATGAGCCTGGCAAAGCCTGCGCTGGAAAGATGTTCCAGCAGTACCCCCGTACCCGTGCCGATCTCCAGTGCCGACTGCTTGTGCGCCATGCGGTGGAGGGTGGGCTGCATCGCCTGCATGTAGGCGGCTGCCGCGTCATTGGCCTCCTCCGAACTGTCGTAGTCGGCGGCATGGTAGGCGTGGGAAAGTTCATCATCGCTGGGGGGCTGGTTGGCGTAGACGAGGTCGCAAGTCGGGCACTGCACGAGCCGATGACACATGAATTCCGGAACTTTTCGCGATGCAAAGCTGAAGCTTGAAAGCTTTTCAGGATCGATGTTGTTTTCGAAAAACAGCGTTGCACTTTCATGCCCGGTGCCGCATACCGGGCAGGCCCTGTAGATCGCCGTCATGCTGCTTTTCCGTCCGGCAGCAGTTCCGTGGTCTTGCCATGGCGAATCATCGCGGTCCTGATGAGACGCGGCCGACCCTTGACCTCGGCCATGATTTTGGCGACATACTCTCCGACGAGTCCGATCGCGAAAATATTGAAGGAACCGAATAGCAGGATGACGATCAGGAGTGTGGTGATGCCCCTGGGCGCGATTTCCGGCATCCACAGGCGCAGCAGAGCGACGACGATGGCGACCAATGTGGACAGCGCGAGCAGCACGACGCCCGTTGCCGTGAGCATGGTCAATGGTGTGTTGCTGAACGAGAAAATTCCCTTTTTCGCCCAGTCGAGGTTTTTCATCAGGCTGTTGGTGGACGTACCGAACATGCGCTCCGGACGTACATAGTCCACACCTGTCTGTTTGAAGCCAACATAGGCCCGCAACCCGCGAACGAATAGGTCGCGCTCGGGGCACTTGAGCAGCCAGCCGACGACGCGTCTATCCATCAACGAGAAATCGCCGGCGTCCAGGGGAATCGGGACGTAGCTGAACATGGCGAAGATGCGATAGAACAGTTTGTAGAGCGCCGCCCAGTGCCAGGGCATTTCACGGCTGACGCGCCGGCCGTAGGTGACATCGAATCCGGCCATCCACTGCTCGTAGAACGCCTCTATGAGTTCGGGCGGATCCTGCAGGTCGCCGTCGAGCAGCACCACGCCGTCTTTGGTCGAGATCTCCATGCCGCTTCGAAAGGCCATCTGTGAGCCGAAGTTGCGGGAATGCGAAATGCCGATCACATGGGGGTCGGTTTCGCTGATTTCGCGAATGACCTGCGCGCTGTCGTCGGGGCTGCAGTCGTTGACAAAGATGATCTCGTAGTCGATGCCAAGGCGCCTGAAGGTTTCGGTCAGGCGCCTGTGCATGACAGGAATGGCCAAGCCGTCCTTGTAGCAGGCGATGATGGCAGAGACGCTGCGTTTGCGGGAGGGGTGCAGGCTCTTGGTGCCGCCGGAAAAATCTTCGTCATTCAACTTCGCAATCCAGTCCGCCGCCAGACGCAATCCCTGGTCGAGAGGAATGGTCGGTTTCCAGTCGAGGGCCGCGTCGGCTTTCTGGGGATTCGCGTACCACTCGGCCAAATCCCAGTCACGACCTTCCATGGTGCCGAAAAGCGGCTCTCCGGAGATGTTGAACAGGCGTTTGGCCGTGGCTGCAAGCTCCCCTATCGTTGTTTTCTGTCCGCTGCCGATGTTGAAACTCTCGCCATACAGTCCGGGATGCATTTTGGCCGCGGCCAGGATAAATGCGCGGGATACGTCATCCACATACACAAAGTCGCGCGAGGTCCGGGCGTCGACCAGCGGAGGGAGTTTGCCTGCGAGCGCCTGGCGTGTCAGCATGGGGATCAGCCGGCCCGTGTCTTCCAGAGGGCCATAGATGGAATACAGCCGGAGGTTGATGCAGGGGAAGGACCGGTTCTTGCCCATGAAGGACAGGTAGTTGGCCACTGCGAGTTTCGAGACCGCGTAGTGGCTGTTGGGTTCGCACACGCTTGCTTCGGAAGGTGCGGTGCAGTTGGTCCCGTACTCTGACGAACTGCCAGCATGGATATAGGCAGAAAACGGCCGCTCCGCCAACATCCCGACAAGGCTGGTTACGGCAAGAAAATTGGTCTGATAAATTAACCGGCTGTCCTGCTCGAACGAGTAGGCGCCATAGGCAACACAGTCGAAGACGGTCTGGGGTGCGACGGTTGCGACGAGGTTCTTGACGGCTGCATGGTCGTTCAGATCCACGGCAATGACGTGCTCGTCGCTGACATCGGCCAGCCGCCAGTTTTTCTCACGCTGCACGACTGCGAACACATCGCTCCGGACGGCGGCCAGCGTCTTGAAAAGGTTTGCGCCGATAAAGCCCGACGCGCCCGTGACGAGAATGGGGCCGCGCAGCGCACGGATGTAATGTGTCAGGTCAGTCATGGTGTTCGCTCTTGAGTGCCATCAGCATGCTTGGCGCATCCAGCGAGGAAAGCCGGCGCAGGAATGGTTGAGAGCCATACCGGTCGTAGTGATGGGCACGCGCGTGCAGGTGGACGAAGCGCGGCACCGCAACGCCCCGTTCAGCCAGGTGAAGGGTCAGTTCGGAGGCAAAACCGCCACGCGGCACATGTTCTTCGGCAACGCAAAGAAGAGATGATTTCCGAATCTGCTCAAGCAACTCCGGCGGCAAGGGGTTTCGTTCAAGCGGCAGCTCGGCGACAGCCCAGAAGTTTGGCCGGGTCGCCGGGTCCATCTGTTCGAAAGTTTCGATATAAGTGCCCGCCAGTGGCCCAACCGCGATGACAACCGGGCCGTTACCGTTACCGTTACCGATGCAGAGCTGGCGCCAGGGCGCATAGGCCGGGACACTGTATCCCTTGGGCGGCTCGCCGCGGCCAAGCCTGACGTAGGCTGCCAGCGCAGAGTCTCCGGCGCGGGTGATCACCGCAGGCACGTCTTCATCGAAAACCGGTGCATAAACCGACATGTTCGGCAAGGTCAACAACACGCCGTAGTCTTCTATCGCGTGATGCGTCGGTCCCATGACGCCGTAGCCATAGCCGCCGCCGTTCCCGATCAATTTGACGGGGAGCTGGTGAAAGCAGATGTCGTTTCTGATCTGTTCAAACGGTCGCGCGTAGCAAAACGGCGCAATGCTGTAGACCCATACCTCGAGCTGTTGATTGGCCAGGCCCGCTGCCACGGAGATCATGTTTTGTTCGGCGACGCCGGCATTGATAAAGCGCGGCCCCATGCTGTCGCGAAGAGGTTCCAGGGCCATAAAACCGAGATCGCCCGTCAGGAACACCATATCCGGCTTCCCGGAGCGCTCCACCAAGGCCTCGCACAATTGCTTCCTCATTTTGAATCGATCTCTTCAACTGCTTTTTGAAACTGATCCGCCGTCAGGGGAAGGTAGTGCCAGGCCATCTGGTTCTCCATGAAGCTGACGCCGTGTCCTTTGACGGTCCTCAGCACGATGATGCGGGGTCGCAGGCTTTCGACCGAGAGAGCTGCGCGAATTTCATCGGGATTGTGCCCGTCGATGATCTGCAAATCGACATCGAAACCCTGCAGCTTGTCCCACAGGGGTGACATGGATGCCACTTCTTCGGTGCTCCCGAAGCCCTGGAGCTTGTTGTGGTCCACGAGGATGGTCAGGTTGGACAGTTGCTGATGGCAGGCGAAAATCAGGGCTTCCCAGGTGGACCCTTCCTGCCACTCGCCGTCGGACGTGACGCAAAATACGCGTTCATCCTGTTGCTTCAGCCTGAACGCCAGCGCCGTGCCTGCCGCGAGCGAAAGGCCGTGCCCCAGGCTTCCCGTTGCGAACGGGATGTCGGCAATGCCGCGCGCCGGCGGATGCCCCGCGAGCAGGGTGTCGTCCTTATGGAAACGCACCAGGTCTTGCTCCTGCAGCTTTCCGACGCTCCAGAGCGAGATATAGAGGGCGCCCGCAGAGTGCCCTTTTGACAGCACGAACATGTCCTTGTCACCAAGGAATTCGTTGAAAACAACCAGAAGTGCATCGAGTACGGACAGGTTTCCGCCGATATGCCCGACGCCGCTTTCGAAATGCATCTGCAGAAGTCGCTTGCGCGCCGCAGAAATTGCGCTGGCGGTGAGTTTGGGGTTGCTATCCATAGGGCTGAGACTACCCACGTTTTCAGTCCGGTAATCCGGAAACAGGCAGGGAGAGGTCATCGGGGGTGCTTCCGGACTGGCGGGGATTCATGTGACTTTTCCTTCTTCGGGTCCTCGCTTCATGGGCGGTCGCAAGATGCTCTTGATCATAAGGGGATTTTCCACCAACCGGGCTCTTGGCTGGCCGGGAGTGAGCTGATCGAAAAAAACGCTGCACCGACACCGGATCGGTCAGCGCGTAGCGCAGACTCCTGGCGGCAGGTCACATCAACAAACTGGAGAAATGGGGCGCAGTTTGGGACCGCATTATTTTTTTACGGGGAAAGTGGGGAAGTTTTCGAACCTGCGGGAGATCACGCGCTGTCATTAGGAGTGAAAATACGCTGACAAGCTGCTACTTGAACCAGATGGATGTGATTGCGCCAAGTGCGACTTGTTTAAATCGACTGAGGATCTAATTTTGCCAGAATCATTTAAGCCAATTGCGGTCAGGTCGCCAAACGATAGCAGGCCGCTCTTTTTTCTCAGGTGTTGCGTTGACTTGCAGTTACTGACAATTTTCCGGTTTTTGAAGGCTCATTTGCACAAATGTCAAGGACGCCTCCTGGATGTAGGCGCCGGAGAAGGGCCGTGGAAAGACATGCTTCCTGACGCTGTCGCTTACGTCGGGGTGGATGTGGCCATGGCTGGTGATTTCGGCATGACCAAACGATCGGGAATCATCTATTACGATGGCGTCAGGCTTCCATTCGCAGATTCAAGTTTCGAGCAAGTGTTGTGCACGGAGGTCCTGGAGCATGTCCCAAGTCCTGTCGCCCTCTTGCGGGACATTCACCGTGTGCTGACTCCAGGGGGACTTCTGATCCTGACGGTTCCCTGGTCGGCGCGTGTTCATCACCTTCCGCACGACTATTTTCGCTATACCAATTTCGGGCTGGGAACGGTTTTGGCGGAGGCCGGTTTCTCGGTGCAGCGCATGGAAGAGCGCGGCAATGATATCGCTGCGATTGCGAACAAGATGATCGTCGTGGTCATGCGCCTGCTCAGGCCTGCGAGGCCTGTCAGTGTGCTGTGGACCTGGCCGCTGGGGCTTTGCATGGGGCTGGTTGCCAGCGTCTTCTTAATCGTGGCCCACATGGCACTGTTTTTCAAGCTTGGCGCCAGGGAGGATCCGCTAGGTTACGGAGTGCTTGCAAAAAAATGTTAAGTTAGAGTAGCAGCGGGCAAGCTGCTTCAGGGCGGGATACGCCGCCCGCTCATGCTCTTATATATTGCCGGATTATCTTTATCAAATTTGCCGGCCCAATGGATTGACGATGACGCAGCCCCTGATTACTGTTGTTATATGCACGTACAACGGTGAGTTGTATCTCGAAAAGGCAATTGACAGCGTTCTTGCCCAGACCTATCTCAATGTTGAAATCGTCATCGTTGATGACGGATCGACGGACACCACGGCCTCGATCATCCATGCATTGGCCGCCCGGCATCCGTGCATACGCCCATTTTTCCGGAAAAACCACGGCTTGCCAGCGTCACGAAACTTCGCGTTTGAAAATGCCCGAGGAGACTGGATCGCAATTATTGACCAGGATGACCTTTGTTATCCCTCGCGACTGGCGCGCCAGCTTGAAATTGCGAATGAGAATCCAGGTGCCGGACTTATTTTTTGCGACACTCATTTTATTGATGAGAACGACAAAGTGATAGGCAACCATTTGTCCAAATTTTCGCTTCCTGAGCGATTCATCCCAAAAAAACAGGCTGGAAATTTGTTGCTGCAAGTCGGTTGCTTTATCGATTCAGAGGCCTTTTTCATAAAGCGCGAGGCGGCGCTTTCCCTGGGCCGGCTGGATGAGTCACTTCGTTATGCGTGCGATTATGAATATTTCATACGTGCCGGTTTTGCAATGGATTTTGCTTATTCGACGGAGGTTCTCGCCGCATGGCGGGTGCATGCAGACCAGGCTACCGCGACATCTCCGAGGATTCGCCAGCAGGTTCGCTCTGTATATCGGCGTTATTTCTGGGCCCAGGGAGTCACCTGGTTGACCCGTATGGTTTTGTTGAAGAACCTGGCGAAATCGTATGGCGGCCAGATACGGGATGGCGTTCGTCGCCGAACGCGCGCTGCGGCCTGAGACAATCGCCCCATACGCTGCGGCAAGTCCGCCCGGCGTCAGCCATCGCGCAAAGTTAACCGAAGGGTTTAAATTGAGACGGATAAATGAAGTTGCAAACTGGGGCCGGGAATGGCAAAAGGGCGGCGACTGGTCTTCGCACTCCAGTTCGCGGGAGCAGGCACGCTTACTGGTCCCCGCCTATCTTCGCTTCGTCAGGATGATGTGCGGTGACAAGCCGGTCCGACCGCAAGCGAGTGGGCTCGATATTGGGGCAGGTGCTGGATGTATTGCGGCCGCCCTGGCCTCGCTCGGGGGGCTGCAAATGACCGCGAGTGAGTGGAACGAGGACGGCATCGAGCTGATTCATCGGGAAAATCCCGTACTCCCTACCCGCATGGTTGACTTGATGAGTTTTGATGACCGGGACAAATGGGACTTCATCTTGTGCCGGGAGCTGTATCCCTTTACCCGTACCAACGCCTTTTCCGATCAGGCCGATATGGTGTCGCGCGCCATCGATGCGTTGACTCCGGGCGGCGTGTTCATGCTGATCGGTTCGACGGTCTCCTTTCCCCACTGCGCCGATTACGATTTGTTGATCCGGACTTTCCGGAAAGACGCCCGGGTCCAAGGGGTCAGCGGCCCATTCCTTGAGGCGGTGCTTTTGCGCTTCAAGCTCTACGCGATTCTTGGGCGGCCCGGGTACAAGCTGGCCAATGGTTTGGCGAAAATGGTCATCCCCTTGATCAAAGGCCGTCGTTGGGCCGCCGTCGGGGTGATCGTGTTTCAAAAGCGAAACGGCTAGCACATGCCGGCCAATCCGCAAGCCCGGAGCGACGATGTACGCCCGTTCCACGGGACGGACTTGGCTATTGCGGCTGAATATCGCTACTTCAGCCTGGGTCGCCATGCATTGCGGGCCGGGCTCAGTGCATTGGGTGTCGGCAACGGGGACTTGGTGCTTATGCCGGCATTCATTTGCCGGGACCTTCTGGCTGCTGTTCATGCTGTTCAAGCCGAAGTGCTGTTCTACCCGGTGGACGAACATCTGGCTCCGCACTCCTTGCCTGTCGACGACCGGGTCAAGGCAGTACTTTCTGTCAACTATTTTGGTTTCCCTCAAGCGCTTGATCTTCTCCGTGATTACTGCACCAAGAGTGGCGCGGCACTGATCGAGGACAATGCCCACGGTTTTCTGAGCCGGGATGAGCATCAGGTGCTTCTTGGCACGCGAGGCGACCTCGGGTTGCTGAGTTTGCACAAGACCTTTTCCTGGCCAGACGGTGCCATGCTCCTCGTCAACCAGAAAAACCCGGGCCTCAAATTGCCCATTGCCTTGCCTTGCCGCGACGATCGCCTCCCGATGAGTTTCACTGTCAAACGGACCCTCGGGAGGATCCAGAATGCGACTGGCGTTCGCGTTCGAAGTGCCAGTGAGAGAGTGACACGGTTTTTCCGCGCCGTCCGTACCGGGCATGCATTGCCCGTATCTTTGGCCGAGTCGGAGTTCGAAATCCCGGGCGATCCGGCCATCCATTGCGCATCCCTGCGCATGCTCGAAAAGATGGATTCGGCGAGCGAGATCAACAGGCGGCGGGCGCTCTACCAGCGCTTTCATCGTGAGCTTGCCGGTTGGGGCATAGCGCCGATATTCGGAAACTTGCCTGATGGCGTTTGTCCTTATGGCTACCCATTTCGTGCTAACGCCGAGCGAGCGGCTACCGTGGCAGCTCTGGCCCAAAGGCGTGGATTCGATTGTTCGAGCTGGCCGGATTTGCCTTCTGCGGTCGTCGACAATGCACCTGGTTTTTATCGCGACGTTTGGTGGATCAACTTTTTATGCTGAGCTGGAAATTGTGGGACGGTACGGGCGACTCCTGGGACGCATTGCTGATGAATTTCCCCGACTATTGTGTTTACCAGGGCTTCGGCTGGGGCGAGCACAAGAGGCATTTTGGCTGGCAGCCTCTTCGCTTGACCGCGACGCAGGATGGCAAAATTGTGGCAATGGCGCAAGCGTTGGTGCGACGCTTCCCCTTGGGCGTAGCGCTGGCGTGGGTGCCGGGCGGGCCGGTCGGTCCGCTGGAGGGCTGGGGGGGCAGTTTCGCAGAGGCGCTCAGGGGGGCGCTTGGCGTGCGACACCTCTACTGCAGGATAAATTCATTGGCTGAGCATGCTGAAATGGGTTGCCCGCGCCTGCTGTCGGCGGGCTGGACCCGGCCTGCATCACCGCTGCTCAGCGGAAAATCGATTCAGCTCGATTTGGCATTGCCCGAGAAGGACTGGTTGTCATCGATCGACAGCAAGCACCGGTACTATGTCAAGAAGTCATCTGCGGCTTCGATCCGTTGGGAGCATGGGGAGACGGACCAATTGCAGAAGGACTTTGCATTGCTTACCCGGCAATTGCGTCAGGATAAAAAAGCGGTTCTTCAGGAGACGGACGCCGAGTTGCTCGCCAGCCTGAAAAGGTGTTTGCCAGGTTCGGCTCAGATCCTGGTAGGGTATCTCGATGGCCAGCCCGTCACAGGGTGCCTGACGTTGCTTCAACACGAAAAGGCTTACTATGCCACCGCAGCAACGGTTGGATTGGGCCGAAGCGTGAGTGCTTCGTACAGCATGGTGGCCAAGCTTCGCAGCCTCATGCGTGCGAGCGGTGTGACCCACTTTGACTTTGGCGGTATCCACCCCGGCGCCGACAGCGCGCGCGGCGTCGATCACTTCAAGAGAGGTTTTGGCGGTCGAGAAATCCAGTATCTTGGTGAGTGGGATTGGGCAACTTCTTCACTTCTGCGACAAGCAGCAAACTATTTGATAAAGCGTCGCGCAGGTTCAATGTCATGAAACATAGCCTTGCTTCAAGCGTTGCGCCGCAAGCCCTGCGTGCCGCTACCTGGGCCTACCGCCATTTCCGCTCAAGCGGCTCGCCGCGGCACGGGTTGCGTGTCCTGATGTATCACGCCATTGGCACTCCCATCGAAGATGATACGCGCGGTCTTTATAATATGAAGTTCGGGCAGTTCGAGAGCCACATGCGCCACCTGTCACAGCATTGGCGGGAAGAACTGGTACCACTTCGCCTGGCCGCATTCAAGGGTGGCGTCGTGCGAATCGCCGTCACGTTTGACGATGGGTATCTGGATAACCTGACGGTTGCGGCACCCCTTTTGCTGGATCTGGGTATTCCATTTACCGTATTTGTATGTACCGGTGCGGTGGCGCAGCGGCAACCCGGGTTTCTGGGTCCCGAAGAAGTTCGTGAACTGGCGGGCTTGCCTGGCGTGCAAATTGGCTCACATTCGATGAGTCATGCCCGGCTGACGCTGTGTGATGATAACCAGTTGCAGGAAGAGTTGGGTGGCAGCAAGTCTTATCTTGAGGATCTTGTCGGGCGAGAGATTGATTCCCTGTCATATCCGCATGGCGATGTCGATCGCCGTGTGAGGGATGCCGCTGGCAAAGTGGGGTATAGGATCGGCGGGACCAGTCGGTTCGACGTGAACTTCGATCGACGGGATCCTTTGCTTTTGTGTCGTACCGATATCTGGGCATGCGATGATCTCCCCATTTTTCAGCAAAAACTGCAGGGCGACTGGGACTGGAACCGCTGGCGGGCCGCCGATCCGGCGTCTTTCCCATGAAGCGCAACGCAATCGAATCCAGTCCAATCAGGACGTTCAATGAATCTGGTATTTTTGCATCTGCAGCTTGCCGCCGTGTCAGCGGCATGGTTTATCCTCATGGGTAAGCGAGAGGCCCCATGAGCGAGTTGGACAAGTTGCAGGATTTCAATATCAGCGTCGTTATACCTGCATTCCAGGCGGAAAGGCATCTGCCGTTGCTTCTGGAGAAAATTCAGGCGCAGACGCTGTTGCCCAAAGAGATTGTGGTGGTGGACTCCAGCCCCTCCAGTTCAACCGCCGACTTGCTTGCCAACTGGAAAGGCCCCATCCCTATCGTTTATAAAAGGGTTGAATTTTCCTACCCGGGGCATGCGCGCAATGTCGGGGTACAGCTGGCGAGCAATGAGTGGATCGCTTTTCTGGATTGCCGAACCCGCCCCAACCTGGATTGGCTGGAAATCAGCACGTCGATTGCCCGCAAGTCCGTTGTGGAGTTTGTGGAGGCGCTTTGCCTCAGTGAAGCGGATACCAACTTCAAGAAAATTCTGCTTGCTGCCACTTATGGCCGCGAAATGATGAGGACCTTACCCGGTTCACTCATACAGAAAAAAGCGTTCGAGAAATCGGGCGGTTTTCTCCCCCTGATTCGTGCCGGCGAGGACCTGGAGTGGATGCAGCGTGTGAAGACGCTGGGTATCAGTTCGGCCAGTGTGCGCACTGCAACCATCCGCTACGACGGATTTGCCGAGTCCCTCTGGGAGGCCATCAAGAAGTGGTATACCTACGCCATTGCAAATTCTGCCATTGACGTCAGGAACAATCAGAAAAAAGTGTATTTTCTGGCTTTTGTTGTATTAATGGTGGCCCTTGTTTATCGCTGGAATTTTATATTCGCCACATACAGCATGAGGGAGTTCTATATTCCCAACATAACAAAAATATTTGTCTCTTTTTTGTTTGTTGCTTATGTTGTTTACCGGGGAATTATCCGGCCCAGGCAAGTGCAGGTTGCATGGTCGTATTTACTGCCATGGCGATGGCTGGCCGTGAGTTTTGTTGGATTATGTCTTGATACCGCCAAGGCGCCTGGCCTGCTTTTGGGCGCGATTTTATTGTTGAAACGACGGGTTGCCGGAGCGCTGACCCGCTGGCGCAATTCGCAAGGCACGGACATCTGATCCGAACATGAATAGTTGATTGAGCGTTACATGAATCCTTACCAAACTTTGCAAGGCCGCCTGCGGGAACATTCTCATGTCTGGCTGGTGACCGGCGTAGCCGGTTTCATCGGCTGCAATTTGCTCGAGGCATTGCTCAAGCTGGACCAGCGCGTTGTCGGACTGGATAACTTCGCCACGGGCCGCCGCATCAACCTCGACCAGATCCGGGAGGCAGTCGGCGCCGAGCGTTGGGCCAACTTTCGCTTCATTGAGGGGGACATCCGCGAACTGGCCGACTGCGTTGAGGCGGTGAAGGACGTTGACTATGTGCTTCACGAGGCGGCGCTGGGTTCGGTTCCGCGTTCGATCGCGGACCCGATCGCGACCAATCAGGCGAACATCAACGGCTTTCTCAATATGCTCGTTGCCTCACGGGATGCCGGGGTCAAGCGTTTTGTCTATGCCGCGAGCAGTTCCACCTATGGCGACCATCCTGCGTTGCCGAAGGTGGAGGATCGCATCGGCAAGCCCTTGTCACCTTATGCCGTGACCAAATATGTGAACGAGCTGTACGCGGAAGTATTTGCTCGCACCTACGGTTTCCAGAGCATCGGCCTGCGTTATTTCAATGTCTTCGGTCCGCACCAGAATCCCGATGGCGCTTACGCGGCGGTGATTCCCAAATGGATATCGGCGATGCTCAAGGGCGAGCCGCTTTTTATCAACGGCGACGGGGAAACCAGCCGTGATTTCTGCTTTGTTGCCAACGTCATCCAGGCCAATCTACTGGCCGCAACGGCCGGCAGGCCCGAGGCCTTGAACCAGGTCTACAACGTGGCAGTGGGTGATCGCACAACGCTCAATGAGCTGCATGCACTGATTAAAAACGAGTTGCTCAAGCGCCTGCCAAAATTGCAGGTCGCGGCACCCGAATATCGGGATTTTCGTGCTGCCGACGTTCGCCATTCGCTCGCCAGCATCGAGAAAGCCAGCTCGCTGCTGGGCTACCAGCCAACCCACACCATCAAGCAGGGCATGGCGGAAGCGATGGACTGGTATGTGCAAGATTTGACTTCTGCCCCCACTAAATAATATGCCCAACATCAAGCTTGCCATTGTCGGCCTCGGTTACGTCGGCCTGCCACTGGCTGTCGAGTTCGGAAAAAAACGCCCCGTGACCGGTTTCGACATCAATGCCAGGCGCATCAGCGAATTGCAGAGCGGCCACGACCATACGCTGGAAACCGAACCCGAGGAACTGCGCGATGCAAAGTTCCTGACCTTCTCTACCAATCCGGAAGATTTGCGCAAGTGCAACGTTTTCATCGTGACGGTGCCGACACCGATCGATGAGCACAAGCGGCCCGACCTGACCCCCTTGATCAAGGCCAGCGAAACGATTGGCAAGGTGCTTAAGGCAGGAGATATCGTCATTTATGAATCAACGGTTTATCCCGGTGCGACCGAGGACGATTGTGTGCCGGTGCTTGAGAAGTTTTCAGGCCTGAAATTCAACCGCGACTTCTATGCCGGGTATAGCCCGGAACGCATCAATCCCGGCGACAAGGAGCACCGGGTGACGACGATCAGGAAGGTGACCTCGGGGTCCACGCCCGAGATCGCCGATATCGTCGATGCGCTTTACAACGAGATCATTGTTGCAGGCACACACAAGGCGGGCAGCATCAAGGTCGCCGAGGCCGCGAAGGTCATCGAGAACACGCAGCGCGACCTCAACATTGCGCTGATCAACGAGCTGGCGATGATCTTCAACAAGATGGGCATCGATACCGAAGCAGTTCTGAAGGCGGCGGGTACGAAATGGAATTTCCTGCCGTTCCGGCCCGGTCTTGTCGGCGGCCATTGTATCGGCGTTGATCCTTACTACCTGACGCACAAGGCGCAGGCGCTTGGGTACCACCCAGAGATCATTCTTGCGGGCCGGCGTCTGAACGACAGCATGGGCAACTATGTCGTGGCTCAGTTCGTGAAGGCCATGACCAAGAAACGCATTCATGTCGATGGTGCCCGGGTGCTGGTGATGGGTCTGGCATTCAAGGAAAACTGCCCGGATCTCAGGAACACGCGCGTCGTCGATATCGTGGCAGAACTCAAGGAGTACAACTGCAGGGTTGATGTTTATGACCCCTGGGTGTCCGCCGAAGAATCAGTTCACGAGTATGGCATTGCGCCTGTCGGGCAGCCCGAACCGGCTACTTACGACGGCGTCATCCTGGCCGTTGCACACAATGAATTTCGCGCCATGGGCGCCGAGGGCATTCGCGCCCTGGGCAAGTCGGTGCATGTCCTTTACGACCTCAAGTATGTGCTTGCGGCCGACGCGGTCGACCTGCGCCTGTGATGTTCGCCGGTGTGACTGACTGGCCTGCCGCGCTGGCGGGGTTGGCGCCATGAGCGGCGGTTCCCCGGCACCGCGAGCTCGCAAGAAGCTGCTGTTCCTCGTGACCGAGGACTGGTATTTCTGTTCGCACCGCCTGCCACCGGCCCGGGCCGCCCAGGCAGCCGGGTATGACGTCGTTGTTGCCACACGTGTCGATTTGCGGGGCGCCGAAATCATGGCCGAAGGTTTCAAGCTCGTGCCGATCCGCCTGCGCCGCCGGAGTCGCAATCCCTTTCGCGAAATGGCAGCCATTGCCGAGATCGCGCAGATCTATCGGCGCGAGCGTCCCGATATCGTCCATCATGTGGCACTCAAACCCGTGCTTTACGGTTCGTTCGCGGCGTTGCTCGTGCGCCGGCCTGCCGTTGTCAATGCACTTGCCGGGATGGGTTTTCTTTTCACGTCGAGCAGCCGCACAGCGGCTGTGCTCCGCGCTGCCGTATCGCGGATTTTCCGCGTCTTGCTCAATGCCGGTCGCAGTGTGCTGATCCTGCAGAACCCCGACGACGAGGCGATGCTGGTGTCGGGCGGCCTGGTCGCGCCGTCGCGGGTCCGGTTGATTCGCGGCTCGGGTGTCGATATTGAGCGGTTTGCACCGACGCCCGAGCCGGGCGGCACGCCGGTGGTGATGCTGCCTTCACGCTTGTTGTGGGACAAAGGTGTCGGTGAATTTGTTGCCGCGGCCGGGGTGTTGCGCGCGCGCGGCGTCGTGGCGCGTTTTGTCCTTGTCGGCGATGGTGATGCAGATAACCCTGCGTCCATCCCGGACGCGCAACTGAAAGCCTGGCATGACAGTGGCCTGATTGAAGGCTGGGGTCGCTGTGAAGACATGCCCGGCGCACTGGCGCAGGCCCATATCGTCTGCCTGCCGTCCTATCGGGAAGGACTGCCCAAAGTATTGCTGGAGGCGGCGGCCTGTGCGCGGGCACTTGTCGCCACCGATGCGCCGGGGTGCCGCGAGATCGTGCGCCACGGCGAAAACGGGCTGCTCGTACCCCTGCGCGATGCGGCGAGTCTGGCTGACGCCATTGAACGCCTGCTTGGCGATCCTGCACTGCGGCTCAGGATGGGGCAAAAAGGACGTCACATGGTCGAGGCAGAGTTTTCCGAGGCGAAGGTGGCCCAGGAAACACTCGCGGTTTACCGTGAAATGTGCGCGCCATGAACTCTGACGCGACAACATGCTGCGTGGTGCTGTCATGAGCGCAAGCATCCTGGTGACGGGTGCATCGGGATTTGTCGGGCGGCGCCTGACGGCAGTGCTGGTTGCGTCGGACCATCAGGTCCGGGCCGCATTCCGGACGGCTGCTTCCCCTGCGGTTGGCCCAGGCTACGAGTCCGTTGCGGTGGGCAGTCTTGGGGCCGATACCGACTGGCGGAACGCACTGGATACTGTGAGCACCGTGGTCCATCTGGCCGCGCGCGTTCATGTGATGCAGGATACCGCTGGCGATCCTCTTGCGGAGTTCCGGCGCGTCAACGTGGCGGGCACCCTGAGTCTGGCCCGCCAAGCGGTGGAGGCCGGGGTCCGGCGTTTTGTTTTTATCAGCTCGGTCAAGGTCAACGGCGAGGGCACAGCGCCGGGGCAGCCTTATACCGCCGATGACCGCCCGGCGCCCGTGGATGCCTACGGCCTGTCCAAACACGAAGCGGAACTGGGTCTGCTGGAACTCGCCAAAACCACCGGACTCGAAGTCGTCATCATCCGGCCCGTGCTGGTTTACGGCCCTGGCGTTGGGGCGAATTTTCTGGCGATGATGCGCTGGCTGTATCGCGGCGTGCCGTTGCCTTTGGGCGCGATTCATAATCGACGCAGTCTCATTGCGGTAGACAACCTGGTTGATTTGATTATTCGCTGCCTGGACCACCCGGCCGCAGCTAACCAGATCTTTCTGGCAAGCGACGGGGATGATCTATCCACCACCGAGCTTTTGCGGCGAACGGCAAAAGCCCTGGGCCGGCCGGCACGCCTGCTTCCGGTGCCAGTCCCGTTGTTGGACATGGTTGCACGGGTCCTCGGGAAACAGGACTTTTCACAACGTCTGTGCGGTTCATTGCAGGTTGATATCGGGAAGAACCGCAGCCTTCTGGGATGGACTCCTCCCCTGACTGTGGATGCTGGCTTGGCGCTTGCGGCCCGGCATTTCCTCAATGAGCTGAAAAAACAATAGTTCATTTCAATCAGCCGGGGCGCCGCGTCCCGGCCCGGATGAAATAGCTGGCTTGCCGCAGTGGCGCCGGTTTGCGGCACAATTCCTGCTGGCGCTGCGAACCTTCAATACTATTCATTTCATGACCACCATTCCGTCCCCCGACCCCGACCTTTCCCACGTAGGCCCGCGCGACAAGGCCGAAATCCTGGCGCAGGCGCTGCCTTACATCCGCAAGTTCCACGGCAAGACGCTGGTCATCAAGTACGGCGGCAATGCCATGACGGACCCGGCGTTGCAGGCGGACTTTGCCGAGGACGTGGTGCTGCTCAAGCTGGTCGGCATGAATCCGGTGGTGGTGCATGGCGGCGGGCCGCAGATCGAGACCGCGCTCAATCGCCTTGGCAAAAAAGGCGAATTTGTGCAAGGCATGCGGGTCACCGACGAGGAAACCATGGAAGTGGTGGAGTGGGTGCTGGCGGGCCAGGTGCAGCAGGACATCGTGGGCCTGATCAACCAGGCCGGCGGCAAGGCGGTGGGCCTGACGGGGCGCGACGGCGGCCTGATCCGGGCGCAGAAACTCAAGATGGTCGACAAGGACGACCCGGCCAGAGAGCATGACATCGGCTTTGTCGGCGACATTCTCAGCATCGACCCCAGTGTCGTCAAGGCGCTGCAGGACGATGCTTTCATTCCCGTGATCAGCCCGATCGGCTTTGGCGAGCACAACGAAAGCTACAACATCAACGCCGACGTGGTGGCGGGCAAGCTGGCCATTGTGCTGAAGGCCGAAAAGCTGGTGCTGCTGACCAACACCCCCGGTGTGCTGAACAAGGCCGGTGAACTGCTGACCGACCTCAGCGCCCGCGAAATCGACGACCTGTTTGCCGACGGCACCATCTCCGGCGGCATGCTGCCCAAGATCGAGGGTGCGCTGGACGCGGCCAAAAGCGGCGTGAACTCGGTGCATATCATCGACGGCCGCGTGCCACACGCCATGCTGCTGGAGATCCTGACCGACCAGGCCTACGGGACCATGATCCGGTCGCATTGACGGCCCGCCCGGGGGGGGGCCTTGCTGACGCCGGGCTGTCGGATGTGCCGCTGCTGGTGTAATCCCTCATGAATGTTGCCTGCCGCGGCCCCTATGCTCGTGATCTATGAGACTTCTCCTGGTTGAAGACGACGTGATGCTGGCCAGCGGGATCAAGCTGGGGCTTTCGGATGCCGGTTATGCGGTGGACTGGGTCGGCAGCGCCGAGCGTGCCGAAGAGGTGCTGCAGGGCGAGAGTTTTGACGCCGCCATCATCGACATCGGCCTGCCCAAAATTGACGGTCTGGAGCTCACGCGCCGGCTGCGCAGCCGGGGGCTGGCCATGCCGGTGCTGATCCTCACGGCGCGCGACGCCCTGGAGGACCGGGTGCGGGGCCTGGACCTGGGGGCGGACGACTACATGGTCAAGCCCTTTGAGCTGCCCGAGTTGCTCGCCCGGCTGCGTGCGCTGCTGCGGCGCTCGCAGGCGGCCACCAGCGCCATTTTGAGTTTTGGCGCACTGGAGCTCGACTCGGCGAACCGCCAGGCGCGCGCCAACGGCCAGCTGATCGATCTGGGACCGCGCGAATGGACGGTGATGGAGTATTTGCTGATTCACGCACCCAAACCTGCCAGCAAGGAAAAACTGCTCGCCGCGCTGACCGGCTGGGACAAGGAAATCACCCCCAATGCGATCGAGGTCTACGTCTCGCGCCTGCGTGGCAAGCTGGAGCCGCACGGCATCGCACTGCGGTCCATTCGCGGCTTTGGTTACCGGCTGGAGCTGGTGGGCGGCGAGTCGCTGGACGCGCCGGCCTAGACTGCCTTGATGCGAGAGAACACCGGCGCTGACCCGGCCACGGCGGCTGTCGCGGAAAAAGCCGTTGCCTTGAGGGTGCCTGCGGCCATGAAGTCCGGGCTGCAGCGCCGCCTGCTGCTGCTGTTGCTGGCCCCCCTGAGCCTGTTCGCCTTGGTGAGCATTTACTTCGACTACGAGGCGGCGGGCAATGCTGCCCTGCAGCAGGACCAGCAACTGCGGCGCCTGGCGCCCTTGCTGGCCGATTCGGTGCTCGCCCCCGGCCGCACGGCCGACGACAGCCCGGTGATGCTGCTGGCGCCGCCGGTCGAGGAGTTCATCAAGGCGCGCGCCGGGTTTGCCGGTTACCGGGTGTCGGATGCCGAAGGCCGTTTTCTGGCCGGTGATGCCTGGATCAGCATGGTGGCGCCCACCACCCGCGAGCCCGAGTTTCACAGCATGGAGGAAAACGGCGTCACCTACCGGGTGGTGGCGCAACGTGTCAGAACCGCGGCGGGTGAGCTGATCCTGCAGCTGGCCGATGGCTCGGACGCACGCCAGCAGTGGGTGCGTTCTGTGGTTTTCAAGGTGTTGCTGCCCAACCTGATTCTGGTGCTGGCCGCCGCCCTGGCCGTCAACTGGGCCGTCACCCGGGCCCTGCGGCCGCTGCTGGCGCTCAAGGAAGCAGTCGAGCGCCGGTCCCCGCGCGACCTCAGCGCCATCGACCCGCAGAGCACGCCGAGCGAAGTGCGGCCGCTGGTGGCCTCGCTGAACCGCCTGTTTGCGCTGGTCAACGACCAGGCCGAGGGTCAGCGCCGCTTTGTGGCCGATGCCGCGCACCAGCTGCGCACCCCGCTGGCGGGGCTGCAGGCCCAGGTGGAGGCCTGGGCGCAGGCGGCCATGGCGCCCGCGGCAGGCAGGCAACTGACCCTCTCGGCCGACAAGATCATGGCGCTGCGCAGCGCCACCCGGCGCACCTCGCAACTGGCCAACCAGCTGCTGGCTCTGTCGCGGGCCGACGCCTCTCACATGGCGGGCCAGCCGGTGCATCGGGTGGACCTCAAGGACCTGTGCGAGTCGGTGCTGGCCCTGCACCTGGACGCAGCCTCGGCCAAAGGCATCGACCTCGGGCTCGAAGCGAGTTTTGCCCAAGTCTCCGGCCACGAGTGGCTGCTGCGCGAGCTGCTCGGCAACCTGGTGGACAACGCCGTCCGTTACACCGCGCCAGGCGGCACGGTCACGATACGCTGCGGCCCGCTGGTGGCGCAGGGCGCTGCGGGCGAAGCGCAGGTTTTTCTCGAGGTGGAAGACGATGGGCCGGGCATCCCCGCCGCCGAGCGCGCCCGGGTGCTGGAGCGTTTTTTCCGGGTGCCCGGCACGGTTGGGGAGGGCAACGGGCTGGGGCTGGCGATTGCCGACGAGATCGCGCGGGCCCACCGGGCGCAGCTGACGCTGGAGGCTGCCGGCAGCCGGGATGGCGTCGCCTCGGGCCTGCGGGTGCGGCTGGTGATGCGTTCCCCCGCCTGATCGCCGGAAAAAACACGCTGTTGCAGGGCCGGGCACACGGGTTTGCCCCTGACCGGCGTCCTCCGAAAGCCCCCTCTGGCTGTGCGAGAATCCAAAGCGTCGGCCCAGTTTTTGAAACATCTCTTACAACAACGCACTGCATGCCCTATGTCCGAGTTTGAGTCTGATGTGAGTCCCGAGCTCTCCACGCCGGCTGCGCCGCGCAAGCGCCCCAAGCCGGGCGAGCGCCGCGTGCAGATCCTGCAGGCACTGGCGACCATGCTGGAGCAGCCCGGTTCGGAGCGCATCACCACCTCGGCCCTGGCGGCCCGGCTCGAGGTCAGCGAGGCGGCGCTGTACCGCCACTTTGCCAGCAAGGCCCAGATGTTTGAGGGCCTGATCGAGTTCATCGAGCAGACCGTGTTCACCCTGGTCAACCAGATCGCCGAACGCGAGACCGACCCGGCGCAGCGCACCCGCAGGCTGGTCATCATGTTGCTGCAGTTTGCCGAGAAAAACCCGGGCATGACGCGCGTGATGGCCGGCGACGCCCTGGTGTTCGAAAACGAACGCCTGCAGGAGCGCATGAACCAGTTTTTCGACAAGCTCGAGTCCAGCCTCAAGCAAAACCTGCGCGATGCGGCCGGGGCCGACGGCGCCGCCACACCGACCGTCCAGGCGCAGGTGCAGGCGTCGGTCATTGTGGCCTTCATGATGGGCCGCCTGCAGCGTTTTTCACGCTCGGGTTTCAAGCGCCTGCCGACCGAGCACCTGGACGCCAGCCTGGCGGTGGTGCTGGGTTGATCCAGGCGCAGCTGACGTGCTGACGTGATTTATGTGCTTCTATACGCCGAAATCAGGTTGTCAAGCGTCGAAATGAAGGGCCGCATCCACAACATGGTGGCGGCCACTGGTGTCCTGGCAGAGTTTCGGGGAATACGCTGCACTGGACGCAAACGATTCCTTGGGAGACGCTAGATGCACCCACTCCTGACAGGATCGACAACGGGTTCTAAGCTAGTCCGCAGGCTCGCCGTTTCCGGAATATGCGCCATTTTTTTTACAGCGGTACTTCCCGGCACCGCCGCCGCCATCCTGACACCTGAAGTGGCCTCGTTGCAGGTTGGAGAGTCAATGGTGCTTGAGGGTGAAAAACCTGCGCGTTTTGCCTTCGTGCCTGAAAATGCCGAGTCGATCGAAATCCGAAGCACGTACCGAATCGGCTTGCCTCAGACCATTCTCTATCAAGCTGGCCGCGATTATCTGGTTGGTTCGGACGGGCTTATTCGGCGAACTTTAAATTCCCGGATTCCGGACTTTCGTACAAATCCGCTTTTTGGGCGAGTGGACTTTGATCACAGAAATTACCCGGGCTATGGCAATGGTCGATTTTTCGTGTTCGTGGATTATTCCTATCGCGGCAAATGGTCGCCGTTGGCACCACGGACGGACTTGGGTTCTGCAAGGCTCGTCGGTGTGCAAAGGAAGCTGGTTAACGGGCAGAAAGTCAAGATTGTTGCTTTCGGCGATAGTGTTACAGCCGGGGGAGAAAGCAGCGAGCCTCGGCTGATTTACTGGGAGCGCTGGACGGAGTCGTTGCGGCTTAAATATCCTTTGGCAAAGATCGAAACGGTAAACAGTGGGATTGGTGGAGATTCGAGTGTGGAAGGCCTGCTACGGTTAAAAAAAGATGTGCTTGAGCACAAGCCTGATTTGGTTCTTATTGCTTTCGGCTTGAATGATTTCAACAAAGCGCCCAAGCGAAGCTTCTGGCAGAAGCTCGTTGTGAGTTTTGATCGAGTTCGGGAGAGGCTGGGCGGGCCTGTTGCCCCTAAGAGGCCGAGGGAAATCATGCCCAGTTCCTTTGTGGCTGATTTGCAGGCGATGATTGATCGAGTGCGAGCGGAGACGTCTGCAGAAATTGTTTTGGTTTCTGCATTGACTCCAAATCCGAATTGGCATTTCAGTCAAGGCGATATGGGCGCTTTCGCGGCTGCGACAGAGCAGCTTGCGCTTGCGAATCGCTGCGCTTATGCAGACGTATACCGCAATTGGATGGGATTTTTGGATAAGAAAAAGTCCGAAGACTTGCTGGGGAACAATGTGAATCATCCGAATGATTTTGGGCATTGGATTTACTTTCAAGCATTGAAAGCCTTGGCGTTGTAGCGATGTAAGGCTTCCTGTCCACGCAAGTAGACATTGCCCGGTTTCTGTCCATATGGCTGGAAATCGCAGGCGCAGGATCAGTGTTCCGGCTGGCTTGACCCGACCTCCCGTAAGCCACCATACTTCCTCCCTCTCCCCCTGGGAGAGGGCAGGGGCAAGGGTGTCACGCTGGACTGTCTGGCAGCTGTACACCCACCTTGGCGCCGGCCGCCACAATCTCCTGCCAGGTCTGGTTATCGACCGTGATGCCGTCGCGCTCGCGCTGCAGGCGATAGGCGCGTTCCGGGTCGCCGGCGATTTTCACCGCGTCGAAACCCGACGCCACCGGCCCGGCCTGGAGCCAGTCGACAAAAGCCAGCGCTTCCTGCTCAAACGTGGCCTGGGTCGCTAGCCTGGCCGGGTCGATCAGGATGGTCAACATGCCGTTGATCACCGCGCGCACGGTTGGGTCGGTCGGCTTGTGCCAGGTGCCGCTGCCGGTCAGCGCGCCGCCCAGCAGTTCGCAGGCCACGGCCATGCCGTAACCCTTGTGTTCGCCAAAGGCCAGCAGCGCGCCGAACAGGCCGTTGCCCTGAGGCACCACCACCACGCCGGGGTCGGTGGTGGGCCGGCCGTGTTCGTCGATCAGCGTGCCGGGCTCCACGCGCCGGCCTTCATTGTGGGCGACGCGCATCTTGCCCTGTGCGACCCGGCTGGTGGCGAAGTCCAGGACGAAAGGTGCACGTCCCACCAGCGGAATGCCGATGCAGCAGGGGTTGGTGCCGTAGCGGCCGTCAGCACCGCCGAAAGGCGCGACCACCGGGCGCGACAGCACGTTGACAAAATGCAGTGATACCAGCCCCTGGGCCACCGCCATTTCCGCAAAGTGCCCGATGCGGCCCAGGTGGTGCGCATTGGCCAGCGTCATGATGCAGCTGCCGTGCGCCTTTGCCCGTTCCATGCCCAGCGCCATGGCCTGCGCGCCGACGATCTGGCCGTAGCCGCGCTGGCCGTCCAGCGTGAGCAGCGAACCGGTGTCGAGCACCACTTTCACGCCGGTGTTGGGCTTCAGGCCGCCCTCGAGCACCGCGTCCACATAACGCGGCAGCATGCCCACGCCATGCGAGTCGTGACCGCTCAGGTTGGCCAGCACCAGGTTGGCCGCCACGGCAGCGGCTTCATCGGCAGTGCTGCCGGCCGCTATTAAAACAGTAGCTACCTGCGCTTGCAGTGATTGGGCTGGGAGTGTTTTTTGCATATAAGAAGTATCAGAATCACATCACGGCGCCGACTTGCCAGGGCACAAATTCGTTTTGCCCATAGCCGTGTTGCTCGCTTTTGCTCTGCGCGCCCGAGGCGGTGGCCAGCACCATGTCGAAAATCCGCTGGCCCATCTCCTGCACAGACACACCGCCGTCGATGATCTCGCCGCAGTTGATGTCCATGTCCTCTTCCTGGCGCTGCCACAGGGCCGAGTTGGTGGCGAGCTTGAGCGAGGGCGAGGGCGCGCAACCGTAGGCAGAGCCGCGCCCGGTGGTGAAGCAGATCAGGTTGGCGCCGCCGGCCACCTGGCCGGTGGCGCTGACCGGGTCGTAGCCCGGCGTGTCCATGTAGACAAAGCCGTGCGCGCTCACCGGTTCGGCGTATTCGTACACCGCTTCGAGGTTGCTGGTGCCGCCCTTGGCCACCGCGCCCAGCGACTTTTCGAGAATCGTCGTCAGCCCGCCGGCCTTGTTGCCGGGCGAGGGGTTGTTGTTCATCTCGCCTTCGTTGATCTCGGTGTAGTGCTCCCACCACTTGATGCGGGCGATCAGTTTCTCGGCGATGTCGGGACGTACGGCGCGGCGCGTCAGCAGGTGCTCGGCGCCGTAGATTTCAGGAGTTTCGCTGAGGATGGCTGTGCCGCCGTGCGCCACCAGCAGGTCCACCGCCGCGCCCAGCGCCGGGTTGGCGCTGATGCCAGAATAACCGTCCGAGCCGCCGCACTGCAGGCCGATGGTGATGTGGGCCGCGCTGCAGGGTTCGCGCTTCACGGCATTGGCGCGCGGCAACATTTCCTTGATCAGGGCGATGCCCTTGTCCACCGTCTTGCGCGTGCCGCCGGTGTCCTGGATGTTGAAAACGCGGAAGTTGTCGCCCTCGCGCAGCGCGCTGTGCGCCAGCCAGGCGTTGATCTGGTTGGCCTCGCAGCCCAGGCCCACCACCAGCACGCCGGCAAAGTTGGCATGGGTGGCGTAACCGGCCAGCGTGCGCTCGAGGATCTGCATACCCATGCCCTCGGTGGCCATGCCGCAGCCGGTGCCGTGCGTCAGCGCGACCACACCGTCCACGTTGGGAAAGTCCTTCAGCGCGGCCGGGTTGGTTTGCCGCGAAAAATGGTCGGCAATGGCACGCGCGGCGGTCGCCGAGCAGTTGACGCTGGACAGGATGCCGATGTAGTTGCGCGTGGCCACGCGGCCGTCGGCCCGCTTGATGCCCATGAAGGTGGCCTCGCGCCGTGCGGCGGCAGGTTTCACATCGGCACCAAAGGCATAGTCGCGCGCAAAGTCGCCCTTGTCGGGCCCCATGTCGAGGTTGTGCGTGTGCACATGCTCACCGGGTGCGATCGCCTTGCTGGCAAAACCGATGATCTGGTTGTAGCGCCGTACCGCCTCGCCGGCAGCCAGTGCGCGTGTGGCGACCTTGTGGCCGGGCGGGATCAGGCCCTTGACGGTGATGTTTTCGACCTGGGTGCCGCCCACCAGCTGGGCGCGGGCAATCAGGACGTCGTCGGCGGGATGAAGGCGGATAAAAGGGGTCATGGTGGGTTCGGGTCGAAGGGGATTTCAGTAAACCATCTTGGGCAGCCAGAGCACCAGTTTCGGGAAATAGGTGATGACGATCAGCGAGCCGAGCAGGGGCACCAGCCAGGGCAGGATGGCGATGGTGGTGCGCTCGACCGAGAGTTTGGCCACCCGTGCCAGCACAAACAGCACCATGCCCATGGGTGGATGCAGCAGGCCTATCATCAGGTTGAGCACCATCACCAGGCCGAAATGGACCAGGTCGATGCCCAGTTGCTGGCAGATCGGCACAAGAATCGGCACCAGGATGGTGATGGCGGCGGTGGGTTCGAGAAAGCAGCCGACAAACAGCATCAGCAGGTTGGCCAGCAGCAGGAACACCCAGGGCTCCTTGGTGAAGCCGAGCACCCACTCGGAAATCGCCGCGGTGACGCCGGTGGCGGTGAGCATCCAGCCGAAGATGCTGGCCGCCGCCACGATGAACAGCACGGTGGCGGTGGTTTCCACCGTATCCAGGCAGACCTTGACGAACATTTTCCAGTTCAGCGTGCGGTACCAGGCCAGGCCCAGCACCATGGCCCAGAGGCAGGCGGCAATCGCGCCTTCGGTGGGCGTGAAGATGCCGGTCGTCATGCCGCCTATCAGCAGCACCGGCGTCATGATGGGCAGCACGGCCTGGAAGTTGAAAAACTTGTCGGCTGCAAACAGCACGATCAGGCCGGCAAACACGGTGATCTGCGGCGGAAAGCCCGCCTTGGTGATCAGCAGCCAGAGCGCCAGCGGCCAGCCGGCCACCACCAGGGTTTCGACCAGCGCCTTGATCACGCGGGGCCACTCGAACTTGATGTCGGCGCCCCAGCCGTTCTTGTGGGCAAAGTAAGCCACGGTCAGCATCATCAGCACGGCCATCAGGATGCCCGGCAGGATGCCGGCCAGAAACAGCGCGCCGACACTGACGTTGGCCATCATCCCGTAAATCACGAAGGGCAGGCTGGGCGGAATGATGGGCCCGAGCGTGGCCGATGCTGCGGTGACGCCGACGGCAAACTCCTTGCTGTAGCCGTGGTCGGTCATGGCCTTGATCTCGATGGTGCCCAGGCCGGCGGCGTCGGCAATCGCGGTGCCGCTCATGCCGGCGAACACCACCGAACCCACCACATTCACATGGCCCAGGCCGCCCTTGAGCCAGCCGACCAGCGCCAGCGCGTAGTTGTAGATGCGGTTGGTGATGCCGGCGTTGTTCATCAGGTTGCCGGCCAGGATGAAGAAGGGCACGGCCAGCAGCGGGAAGCTGTCGATGCCGCTGACCATGCGGTGGATCACCACGAAAGCCGGCAGGGTGCCCGTCCACCAGATATAGATCAAGGCCGAACCCGCCATGGCGATGGCCACCGGAATGCCGCCACTCATGAGCAGCAGGAAAATGATTTTGAGCATGGTGTGTGAGTGTTATTTGTCGTCCATCGAGGACTCGGGACGTTCCAGGACGGAGTAGCCGCGCCGGTGGTGAAACAGCGCAATCTGGACGGAGCGGAAGGCCATGGCGGAAAAACCCAGCAGGCAAATACCGTAGACCCAGTTCATGGGCAGGTCGACCATGGTCATGCGCGAATTGCTGCCCAGCTTGAGCATCATCATCACCGTCAGCACGGCGGCCGCGGCGAAGAAGCCCACGCGCAGCACGTCCACGACAGTGGCCATGACGCGTGCCATGGGCGTGGGCATGAACTTGTAGAAGAAGTCCACCTGGATGTGGTTGTTCTTGACCACGCCTATGGTCGCGCCGGTGAAGACCACCGCGATCAGCAGGTAACGCGCGATCTCCTCGGTCCAGGCCGCCGAGTCGTTGAGCACATAGCGGGTAAAGAACTGGTAGAACACCGTGGCGCCCAGAATCCAGAAGAAGCCCAGCGCTACCCAGGCTTCCAGTTTGGTGTCGGAAAGGTCCACGGCTTCGTCCTGCGCGTGGAACTGTCCGTCAGCCCCCATCACGGGGGCCATGTCGTCAATGGTTTCCATCTTTTGGGTTCCGATCGTCCTGAGCTTGTCGAAGGGCCGGGCTGCCGATGTGTCGGCAAGCCCGGCCCGAGGGGTGACTTCGGTGACTTACTTGATGGCGATGATGCGGTCCCAGTCTTTCTTGTCGAGCTTCATCGATTCAAAGGTGATGGCCTTGAGCACACGTTGCTGGAAGTCGGCGCGGTCAACCGTCACCACGTTGTTGCCCTTTTTCTTGAACTCTTCCACCAGCTCGCCTTCACGCTTGCGGATGTCGTTGGTAGCCTTTTCGGCGGCTTCCTGCGTGATCTCGGCGAGCAGCTTCTGCTCGGCCGGGGACAGCCTGGCCATGGTGCTGGGTGAAATCACCGTGAGCAGCGCGTCGGAGATGTGGCCGGTCAGGATGATGTTCTTCTGCACTTCATAGAACTTCTTGGCTTCGATGGTGGGCAGCGGATTTTCCTGCGCATCCACGGTGCCGTTCTGCAGCGCCAGGTAGACCTCGGCAAACGCGATGGGTGTCGGGTTGGCGCCGCAGGCGCGCGGCAGCGCGGTGTAGGCCGGAGAATCAGGCACCCGCATCTTCAGGCCCTTCATCTGGTCGCAGTTGGTGAACAGCTTGTTGCTGGTGGCGTGGCGCGCGCCATAGTAGGTCAGCGCGGTCACCGTGTTGCCGGTGGCCTTTTTATAGCCCTCGGCCAGTTCCCTGAAAACATCGCTCTTGCCGTACTTGACCACATGGTCGGCGTCGCGGAAGGTGAAGGGGTAGTAACTCACGGCCAGGCGTGGGTAGGAGTTGGAGGCAAAGGAGGCGCCGGTCAGGATGATGTCCACCGTGCCGAGTTGCAGGCCCTGGTTGATGTCGCTTTCCTTGCCCAGGCTGGAGGCCGGGAAGACCTGGATCTCGTACTTGCCGTTGGTGCGTTTCTTGAACTCGTCGGCCGCCCAGACCGACCACTTGTGGTAGGGCTCGGACGTTTCATAGACGTGCGCCCATTTCAGTTTGGTCTGTGCATTGGCCATGCCAAATGTGCCCAGGGTGCCTGCCATGATTGCGCAGCATGCTATTGTTTTTAGAGTGAATCGTTTTGTCATGTTGTCTCCTCGGTTAAAAGAAAGGGTGGAAAAGGTGAGTTGCCGGGCGCTTCCTTCAGCTTGTCTTCGCGCGGCGCCAGCTCGCGCTGAATCGGGAATGGGACTTGTCCATGTGGGCATGCATCGCGGTGCGGGCGGCGGGGCCGTCGTGTGCGCAGATGGCGGCCAGGATCGCTTCGTGTTCGGCAATCGCCGATTGCCATGATTTCATCGTCTCGAAGTAGCCGGTCAGGCGCGTGAACAGGGGGCCGCGGCGGGAGTCCCAGAAACTCTGCACGGTTTCGATCAGCACCACGTTGCCGCAAGCTTCAACAATCGCACTGTGGAAGGCCCGGTCGCCGTCCAGCGGCAACACGCCGCGGTTGGCATCGGTGACCATCATGTCAATGGCGGCGCGCATGGCGTCGATGTCCTTGCGCCTGGCCTGGAGAGCGGCCATCGAGGCGATCTCGCCTTCCACCACGCGGCGCGCGCGTATCAATTCCAGGGGTCCCCATTCGGTCAGTGTGACCTGCGGCCCCTTGGAGCGGCTGGCCCGCACCGACCGGTCCAGCACATACACGCCGGAGCCGGTGCGCACCTCGACCCAGCCTTCCACTTCCATCGCGATCAGTGCTTCCCGCACCGACGGCCGGCTCACACCGAGCTGTTTGGCCAGGTCGCGTTCTGCCGGCAGGCGCGTACCCGCTGCAAACTCCCCCTTGCTGATCAGCGAGCGCAGCTGCTCGGCGATCTGGCGGTAAAGGCGTTGCGGTTCGACGGTTTGCAGCGGCATTTTTCGGTACTGGGAGGGATTAAGGGTTAGCCAGAAGTGGACAAGTGGTCAGACCAATTGATAATCCCATGATTCCAGTCCTTCCGGCCATCCGGCTAAACCCTGTAATGTTTCCTGTCATGTTTTTCGTCCGCGTCCGTCCATGACCACGCCCGTCACGATTGAGTCCGTCCGCCTGCGGCAGGTCAACCTGCCGCCCAAGGTCGTGCGCACCGATGCCATCCAGTCCTTTGTGACGCAGGAGACCCTGCTGCTCACTCTGCGCTGCAGCGACGGCGTGGAAGGCACCGGGTATGCCTACACCATAGGCACCGGCGGCTCTTCGGTCATGGCCTTGCTGCACGACCACCTGGCGCCGCGTCTGCTGGGCCGCAACCCGCTGCATGTGGAGGCGATCTGGAAAGACCTGTTTTTTCACACCCACGCCACGGCTGTGGGGGCCATCACCAGCCTGGCGCTGGCCTGCGTGGACACCGCCTTGTGGGACTGGCGCGCACGCCGCCAGGACTTGCCCCTGTGGCAACTGCTCGGTGGCGCGCAACCACGTGTCCCGGTGTACACCACCGAGGGCGGCTGGCTGCACCTGGGTGCCGGTGAACTGGTGGCGCAGACGCTGGCGGCCCAGGCCCAGGGTTTCCAGGGCGCGAAGATCAAGGTGGGACGGCCGCATGTCAGCGAGGACGTGGCGCGGCTGTCCGCCGTGCGGGATGCGGTAGGGCCGGGCTTCGACATCATGGTCGACGCGAACCAGGGCTTCAACCGCCCGGAAGCGGTGCGCCGGGCGGCTGCCTTTGCGGGGCTGGACCTGGCCTGGCTGGAGGAGCCCATGGCGGCCGAAGACGTGTCGGGGCACCGTCAGCTGCGCGCCCAGACGGCCATCCCGGTGGCCGTGGGTGAGTCGATGTACCACCTGAGCCAGTTCCGCGAATACCTGGAGCAGGGCGCCTGCAGCATTGTCCAGCCCGACGTGGCGCGCATAGGCGGCATCACGCCGTGGATCAAGGTGGCCCATCTGGCCGAAGGTTTTGGCGTGCCCGTGTGTCCGCATTTCCTGATGGAACTGCATGTGAGTCTGTGCGCTGCGGTGCCCAATGCGGCCTGGGTTGAATACATTCCGCAGCTGGACGACATCACGACCAGCCGCATCCGGGTCGAGGGCGGTTATGCCTGGCCGCCCGATACGCCGGGCCTGGGCATCGCGTGGGACTGGCCTGTCATCGAAAAACGGCAGCTTGCCGACACCACCCTGAATCAATAAACCAACCAAGGAAAACACATGAGACTTCAAGGGAAAACCGCACTGATCACCGCCGCCGGCCAGGGCATAGGCAAGGCCAGCGCGCTGGCCATGGCCGCAGAAGGCGCGCAGGTCTGGGCGACCGACGTCAATGCGAAGCTGCTGGACAGTTATGCGGGCATGCCCAATATCCACACCGTGGCGCTCGACGTGCTCGACAAGGCGGCGATCCGCAAAGTCATCGCTGACATGCCCGCGCTCGATGTGCTGTTCAACTGCGCGGGTTTTGTGCACGCGGGCACGGCCCTGCAGGCCACCGACGAGGAGTGGGAGTTCGCCTTCAACCTCAATGTGCGTTCGCAGTTCTGGACCATCCAGGCGGCCCTGCCGCGCATGCTCGCCAACAACGGCGGCAAGGGCAGCGGCAGCATCATCAACATGGCCAGTGTTGTCAGCATCAAGGGCTTGCCCAACCGCTTTGTGTATGGCGCATCCAAGGCGGCGGTGATCGGCCTGACCAAAAGCGTGGCGGCCGACTACGTGATGCAGGGCATACGCTGCAACTGCATCTGCCCCGGTACCGTCGATACGCCTTCGCTGCAGGACCGCATCAATGTGTTTGAGGACCCGGCGGAAGCGCGCAGGAATTTCATTGCCCGCCAGCCCATGGGCCGGCTCGCGCAAGCCCACGAGATTGCACCGGTCGTGACCTTCCTGGCCAGCGACGAAGCGGCGTTTGTCACCGGCCAGCACTACAACATCGATGGCGGCATGACCATATGAATGAGCTCGACTTCCAGGGCCGGCACGCGGTGGTCACCGGTGGCGCCACCGGCCTGGGTTACGCCATTGCGCAGCGGCTGATCGAGTCCGGCGGCAGCGTCACGCTGTGGGACCGCGACGAAGCGGCGGCAAGGCAGGCGGCCGCCGCGCTGGGTCCGCGGGCCTCGGCGGTGGCGGTGGACGTGTCGCAGCATGCCTCGGTGCGCGGGGCGGTCCAGGCGACGTTGTTGTTGGCGACCAAGGTCGATGCGCTGGTCAACAGCGCCGGCGTGACCGGCCCCAACGTCAAGCTCTGGGACTACCCGGTCGACGCGTGGGAGCAGGTGATGGCCGTCAACCTCAACGGCCTGTTCCTGTGCTGCCGTGAGTGGGCGCCGCACCTGCGCGCCAACAACTACGGCCGCATCGTCAACATCGCCTCGGTGGCCGGCAAGGACGGCAACCCGAATGCCAGTGCCTACAGTGCGAGCAAGGCAGGAGTGATTGCGCTGACCAAGTCGCTGGGCAAGGAACTTGCCGATACCGGCGTGCGCGTCAACTGCGTCACGCCGGCTGCCGTGAAGACCGCCATTTTTGACCAGATGACGCCGGAGCACATTGCCTTCATGCTGTCGAAAATACCGATGGGCCGCTTCGGCACGCCCGACGAGGTGGCGGCCCTGGTGGTCTGGCTGTGCACCGAAGAGTGTTCTTTCTCGACCGGCGCGGTGTTTGACCTGTCGGGCGGACGCTCCAGCTATTGATTGCTTTTCAAAGAAATTTAAACAGAAGGAAAAACCATGAAACTCGTTCGTTACGGCAACCCCGGCAAGGAAAAACCAGGTCTCATCGATGCCGAGGGCAAACTGCGTGACCTCAGCGGCGTGGTCACAGACATCGGCCCGGACCAGCTCGGTGATGCCGCGCTGGCCAAATTGCGCAAGCTCAAGACGGCGAACCTGCCGCTGGTCAAGGGCAAGCCGCGTCTGGGCAGCCCGGTCGCCGGTGTCGGCAAGTTCATCGCCATCGGCCTGAACTATGCCGACCACGCGGCCGAGTCGGGCCTGCCGATTCCGAAAGAGCCCATCGTGTTCATGAAGGCCACCACCTGCATCCAGGGGGCCAACGACCCGGTCATGCTGCCCAAGGGTTCGGTCAAGTCCGACTGGGAGGTCGAACTCGGCGTGGTGATCGGCACCCGCGCGCGTTATGTCTCGCAGAAGGACGCGCTCAATTTTGTGGCCGGCTATTGCACCATCAACGACGTCAGCGAGCGCGAGTACCAGATCGAGCGCGGCGGCACCTGGGACAAGGGCAAGGGCTGCGACACCTTCGGCCCGATCGGCCCCTGGCTGGTCACGCGCGACGATGTGCCCAATCCGCAAAAGCTGGCGATGTGGCTGGACCTCAATGGCCAGCGGGCGCAGACCGGCAGCACGAAAACCATGATTTTCGGCGTGGCCAAAATCATCAGTTATGTCAGCCAGTTCATGACGCTGATGCCCGGCGACGTGATCACCACCGGCACACCGCCCGGCGTGGGCATGGGCATGAAACCGCCCTTGTTCCTGAAAAAGGGCGACGTCATGACCCTGGGCATTGAAGGCCTGGGTGAGCAGCGCCAGGTGGTGGTTCCGTTCAAGCTTTGAACCAGCCGAGACGCTGCTGTAACAGGGTAAAAACAAGGGTTTACCCTTGGATGACCTAGAAAAACTTCTCTAGATATCCCGGTCTCTGGCACGGGGGCATGGAAATGCTGCAAAATAGAACGGTCGTTCTTTTTTGTCTGGCTTTCCATGTCCGTTACCGAACTTCCTGTGAAGACAGCCCGCCCGGGTCCCCGGGAAAGTGGTCGTGCAGCGCATGCCGGCATGCAAAAAGGCCAGCAGACCAAGGCGGCCATCGTGGATGCCGCCCTCGGGCTGGCCACGCAGATCGGGCTGGAGGGCCTGAGCATTGGCGCCCTGGCCGAAGTCATGCGCATGAGCAAGTCGGGCGTGTTTGCCCACTTTGGCTCGCGGGAAGAATTGCAGATCTCGGTCATCCGCGAGTATTTCGCGCGTTTTGAAGAAGAGGTTTTCTACCCCGCGCTGAAAGAGCCCAAAGGCCTGCCGCGTGTGCAGGCCCTGTTCGGCAACTGGATGAAACGCGTCGCGGTCGAGCTGCAGTCGGGCTGCATTTTCATCAGCGGTGCTGTCGAATTTGACGACCGGCCCGGCCCGGTGCGTGACGCGCTGGCTACCTCGGTGCAGACCTGGCTGGCGGCCATGTACCGTGCGGTGGTGTTGGCCAAGGAGGCCGGCCACCTGCGCGCGGACGCCGACGAGCGCCAGATCGCCTTCGAGATCCACGGCCTGATCCTGGCCCTGCATTACGAAGCCCGCTTCCTCAAGACGCCCGGTTCCATCGACCGGACATTGCGCGCCTTCCAGAGCATCCTGGCGCGTTACGGCAGCGACGCCGCCGGCGCGCTGGCGCCACCCATCACCTCTGCATCACTGACGGGCGGCAGCGCCCGGCCGGTGCCTGATTCTTCCGCTTCCTCCGCTTCTTCCGTTTAATCCCTTCCCATCTAAGGACCTTTCCATGCCTCAATACAACCCGCCACTGCGCGACATGCAGTTCGTCATGCACGAAGTGCTCAAGGTCACCGACGAGTTCAAGGCCCTGCCGAAACACGCCGATGTGGACGCGGACACTATCAATGCCGTGCTCGAGGAAGCCGGCAAGTTTGCCGCGGAAGTGACCTTTCCGCTGAACATCAGCGGCGACACGGAAGGCTGCAAGCTGGACCAGGCCACGCACGAGGTGACGCCGCCCAAGGGTTTCAAGGAAGCCTATGCCAAGTACGTCGAAGGCGGCTGGGCAGCGCTCTCCTGCGACCCCGAATACGGCGGCCAGGGCCTGCCCTTTGTCGTGAACCAGTGCGTCTACGAAATGCTGAACTCCGCCAACCAGGCCTGGACCATGTACCCCGGCCTGTCGCACGGCGCCTACGAGGCGCTGCATGCCCACGGCACGGACGCGCAGAAAAAGCTCTACCTGCCAAAATTGGTCAGCGGCGAGTGGACTGGCACCATGTGCCTGACCGAGCCGCATTGCGGCACCGACCTGGGCCTGCTGCGCACGAAAGCCGAGCCCCAGGCAGACGGCACCTACAAACTCACCGGCAACAAGATTTTCATCAGCGCCGGTGAACACGACATGACGTCCAACATCCTGCACCTGGTGCTGGCCCGCCTGCCCGATGCCCCGCAGGGCAGCAAGGGCATCAGCCTGTTCCTGGTTCCGAAATTCAATGTCGGGGAAGACGGCGCCATTGGCTCGCGCAACGGCATTTACTGCGGCAGCCTGGAGCACAAGATGGGCATCCACGGCAACGCCACCGCGCAAATCGTGCTCGAGGGCGCCGTCGGCACCATGGTGGGCGCACCCAACAAGGGCCTGGCGGCCATGTTCGTGATGATGAACGCCGCCCGCCTGGGTGTGGGCAACCAGTCGCTGGGCCTGACCGAAGTGGCCTACCAGAACGCGCTGGCCTACGCCAAGGACCGCATCCAGATGCGTTCGCTGTCGGGCGTGAAGGCCAAGGACAAGCCGGCCGACCCCATCATCGTGCACCCCGATGTGCGCAAGATGCTGCTGACCGCCAAGGCCTATGCCGAAGGCGGCCGTGCACTGGCCATCTACTGCACCATGCTGCTCGACAAGGAACTGCACCACCCCGATGAAAAAGTGCGCAAGGACTCCGCCGAAATCGTCGCGTTGCTCACGCCCATCGTGAAGGCCTTCCTGACCGACAACGGCCACATCGCCACCAACGCCTGCATGCAGGTCTTCGGCGGCCACGGCTTCATCAAGGAATGGGGCATGGAGCAGTTCGTGCGCGACAACCGCATCAACATGATTTACGAAGGCACCAACACCATCCAGTCGCTGGATCTGCTGGGCCGCAAGGTGCTCGGCAACAACGGCGCCACGCTGAAGAAATTCGGCAAGATCATCGGCGCCCTGATTGCCGAGGAAGGCGTCAACGAGAAGATGGCCGAGTTCATCAACCCGCTGGCCTACCTGGCCGACCAGATGACCAAGTTCACGACCGAACTGGGTTTCAAGGGGTTCCAGAACCCTGACGAAGTGGGCGCGGCAGCGGTGGACTACCTGCGCGTGGCCGGCCACCTGGTGTTTGGCTACTTCTGGGCGCGCATGGCGCAAACCGCGCTGCGCGAAATCGCCGGCGGCAATGCCGACCCCTTCTATCTGGCCAAGGTGCAGACGGCGCGCTTTTACTTCGCCAAACTGTTCCCCGAGACCGCAACGCTGATGCGCACCGCGCGCAGCGGCAGCAAGGCGCTGATGGATACGGACGCCGCGCTGGCCTGACCGGTCGTCGTTTGTTTTACATGTCTTTTAGCCCTGGAGCCCATATGTACCGCGCGCTGACAGCTATTTTTTTGGGAGCGATGGCCTTCCCGGCCCTGGCCCAGATGACACCTGTCGGCCTGTGGCGCAATGTGGACGACAAGACCGGCGAGGCCAGGGCCGAGATCCGGATTGTCGAAAGCGCCGGTGTGCTCAGCGGCAGGATCGCCACGCGCCTGGGCAAGGACGTCAAGCCTGACGACGTCTGCGACAAGTGCAGCGATGACCGCAAGGACAAGCCGATTCTTGGCCTGGAGATCATCCGGGGCGCCCAAAAGGCCGAAGGCAAAGAGGTGTGGGAGGGCGGCAAGATCCTGGACCCCGAAAACGGCCGCAACTACACGCTGCGCCTGACGCCTGCCGAAGGCGGCAAAAAGCTTGAAGTTCGGGGCTCGTTCGGTCCCTTCGGCCGCACCCAGACCTGGGTCCGTATTCCGTAACCATCAACATCCGTTCTCCCTGAGCCTGTCGAAGGGGCTTCACGAAATCGCCCATGGTTTCGACCAGCTCAGCCCGAACGGAATAGAAAAGAAAGAGAAACCATGTCCCGCTTTCAAGTCAAAAAAGTCGCCGTGCTCGGTGCCGGCGTGATGGGTGCGCAGATCGCCGCCCATCTGGTCAACCTCAAGGTGCCGGTGGTGCTGTTTGACCTGCCTGCCAAAGAGGGTCCGAAAAACGGCATCGTCAGCCGCGCGATCGAAGGCCTGAAAAAGCTCAAGCCCGCTCCGCTGGGCGTGCCCGAAGATGCGGCCCTGATCCAGCAGGCCAACTACGAGGAACACATGGATGTTCTCAAGGAGTGCGACCTGATCATCGAGGCGATTGCCGAACGCATGGACTGGAAGACCGACCTGTACCACAAGATCGCACCTTTCATCGGTGAAGGCGCCATCGTCGCGAGCAACACCTCGGGCCTGTCGATCACCAAACTCAGCGAAGCCCTGCCCGAGTCCATCAAGCCGCGTTTTTGCGGCATCCACTTCTTCAACCCGCCGCGTTACATGACGCTGGTCGAGCTGATCAACACGCCGACCACCGATCCCCGGGTGCTCGACGACCTCGAAGCCTTTGTGACCAGCGGCCTGGGCAAGGGCGTGATCCGCGCCCACGACACGCCCAACTTCGTGGCCAACCGCGTCGGCATCGCCGGCATGCTGGCGACGATGAAAGAGGTCGAGAACTTCGGCCTGACCTACGACGTGGTCGATGACCTCACCGGCAAGAAACTGGGCCGCGCCAGCAGCGGCACCTTCCGCACCGCCGACGTGGTGGGCCTGGACACCATGGCCCATGTCATCAAGACCCTGCAGGACAACCTGGACGAAAAGAGCGACCCGTTCTACGCCAGCTTCGGCACGCCCGAGGTGCTGAAAAAACTGCTGGAACTGGGCAACCTGGGCCAGAAGTCCAGGGCCGGTTTCTACAAGAAGGTGGGGCGCGACGTGTTGCGCTTCGAGCTGGACAGCGAGGAGTACGTGCCCGGCGGCCAGAAGGCCGACGAGGTGTACACCCGCATGCTCAAGCGGCCGGCAGCCGAGCGCCTGCGCCTGCTGCGCAACGCCGAAGGACCGCAGGGCCAGTTCCTCTGGGCCATCCTGCGCAACAGCTTTCACTATGCCGCTGTGCATCTGGCCACCATTGCCGACAACGCGCGCGACGTCGACCAGGCCATGCGCTGGGGCTTCGGCATGAAGCAAGGCCCGTTCGAGTTGTGGCAGGAAGCCGGTTGGCTGGCCGTCGCGACGATGATCCAGGAAGACATAGACGCGGGCAAGGCGCTGTGCAAGGCGCCGCTGCCCGAGTGGGTTTTCAAGGGCCCGGTGGCCGAAGCCGGCGGCGTGCACACGGCGCAGGGCTCCTGGAGCGCCTCGGCCGGAAAGTTTGTGGCGCGCCGCGCGCTTCCCGTCTACGAGCGCCAGCATTTCCCTGAAAAACTGCTGGGCGAGGCGCTGCCCGACTTCATGACCGCCGGCACGACGCTGCACGAAGACGATGCGATCCGTCTGTGGACGCTGGCCGGCGAACAGGGCGATGTGCTGATCGCCAGCATCAAGACCAAGATGCACGCCATCAGCCCCGATGTGGTCGAAGGCCTGGCGATGGGCGTGGACCTCGCCGAGAAAAGTTACAAGGGCCTGGTGATCTGGTCGAACGACGAGATGTTCTCGGCCGGTGCCGACCTGCAGGCCATGCTGCCCGCCTTCATGATGGCCGGTGTCTCGGCCGTGGAAGGCGCCGAGGCCGAGATGCAGAACGTGATGCTCAAGCTGCGTTATGCGGCGGTTCCCGTGGTGTCGGCCGTGCGCGGCCTGGCGCTGGGCGGCGGCTGCGAGATGGCGGTGTACTCGGCCAAACGCGTGGCCGCGATGGAAAGCTACGTCGGTCTGGTCGAAGTCGGTGTCGGCCTGGTGCCCGGTGCCGGCGGCCTGACCTATATTGCGCGCCGCGCTGCGGAGAATGCGGCAACGTCCACCGGCAAGGACATCTTGCCTTTCCTGACCGAAGGCTTCACGGCCGCCGCCATGGCCAAGGTCGGCACCAGCGCGATCGAGAGCCGCAAGATCGGCTACCTGCTCGACAGCGATGTGATCGTGCCCCACAAAGACGAGCTGTTGTTTGTGGCGCTCAACGAAGCGCGCGCGCTGTTCACCTCCGGCTACCGCGCACCGCACAAGCGGCCTTTCCCGGTGGTCGGCCGCAGCGGCCTGGCAACCATCAAGGGCCAGCTGGTCAACATGCGCGACGGCGGCTTCATCAGCGCGCACGACTTCCACATTGCCAGCCTGATCGCCAACGTGGTCTGCGGCGGCGATGTCGATGCCGGTTCGCTGGTGACCGAGGAGTATCTGATGACGCTGGAGCGCAAGGCCTTCTGTTCGTTGCTCGAGCACCCCAAGACCCAGGAGAGGATCATGGGAATGATGAGCACAGGCAAACCTCTTCGTAATTGATCAAGCTACTGCGAAGGCATCATGCGTCGTTGCAGCCCAGAATCAATCCTCACGTACAGAAGTACGTTCCGGTTGCTTCCGGGCGCCCGCGCCTAGCCTGATGCCTCCTCGCTACGCTTTCTCAATCACGAACCGCAACTTTATGACCACACACAACAACCCCAATCGCCTCGAACGCCAACTGAACCGGCTGTCCGACGTGCCGGCTTTTGCGCGCACCTGGTGCCGTGGCCTGGTGATGCACCGCGCTGTGCCTTTCACCGGCACGGCGGGGCTGGACTTTCTGGAGATGACAGTCAGCAGGGTCGAGATCGGCATCAAGAACGAGAAGAAGGTGCAGAACCACATTGGCGGCATCCATGCCTCGGCGATGAACCTGCTGGCCGAAACCGCCACCGGCATGGTGGTCGGCATGAATGTGCGCGATGACTGCACGCCGCTGGCCAAGGAACTGAAGATGGCGTTCAAAAAGCGCGCCACCGGCGCACTGCGCGCCGTGGCCACCTTGAGCGACGAGCAGCGCGCCGCCATGCAGGCCAGCGACAAGGGCGAAGTGACGGTGTCCGTCACTGTGACCGACGAGGCCGGGGTGAACCCGGTCGAATGCGAATTTGTCTGGGCCTGGATTCCCTCCGGCCCGCGTAAAAGTTAAACAGCGCAATCAATCGCTGAAGAATCAAAAAAGGAAAACATCATGGCCAAACAAGTCCAGGAAGCCTACATCGTCGCCGCCACGCGCACGCCCATCGGGCGCTCGCACCGGGGGTTTTTCCGCAACACCCGCCCCGATGAGCTGCTGGTGCGTGCGCTGCACGCTGCGCTCGCGCAGGTGCCCACGCTGGACCCGAAAGCCATCGAAGACCTCATCTGCGGCTGCGCCATTCCCGAAGGCCCGCAAGGCCTGAACATCGCGCGTATCGGCGCGGTGCTGGCCGGCCTGCCGACCAGCGTCGGCGGCATCACCGTGAACCGTTTCTGCGCGTCCGGCCTCTCCGCCATCCAGATGGCGGCCGACCGCATCCGTGTCGGTGAAGCCGATGTGATGATTGCCGCCGGCACCGAAAGCATGAGCATGGTGCCCATGTCGGGCAACTCGCCCTCGCTGTCGCCAGCCATGTTTGCCAACGACGAGAACATCGGCATTGCCTATGGCATGGGGTTGACGGCCGAAAAGGTCGCGCAGCAATGGAAAGTCTCGCGCGAGGCGCAGGACCAGTTTGCGGTCGAGTCGCACCAGAAGGCGATCAAGGCGCAGCAGGCCGGCGAGTTCACCGCCGAGATCACGCCGGTCGAGGTCACCGACCGTTCGCCGGATCTGGAGAGCGGCGAAGTCATCAGCAAAACCCGCACCGTCAGCCTGGACGAAGGCCCGCGCCCCGACACCTCGCTCGAAGGCCTGGCCAAACTCAAGACCGTGTTCGCCGCGCGCGGTTCGGTCACGGCGGGCAACAGCTCGCAAACCTCGGACGGCGCCGGCGCGCTGATCCTGGCCAGCGAAAAGGCGGTGAAAGAGCACGGCCTCAAGCCGCTCGCGCGTTTTGTCAGCTACGCCGCCAAGGGCGTGCCGCCGCACATCATGGGCATAGGCCCGATCGAGGCGATTCCCGCTGCCTTGCGTTATGCCGGCCTGCAGCAGGACGACATCGACTGGTATGAATTGAACGAAGCGTTTGCCGCGCAGTCGCTGGCGGTCATCAACACGCTGGGCCTGAACGCCGCCAAAGTCAACCCGATGGGCGGCGCGATTGCGCTGGGCCACCCGCTCGGTGCCACCGGCGCGATTCGTGCCGCCACGGTGATCCATGCGTTGCACCGGCACCAGCTGAAGTACGGGATGGTGACCATGTGCGTAGGCATGGGCCAAGGCGCCGCCGGCATCTTCGAACGGGTGTAGGGCTACTGCGCGGGCGCATTGCGTCGTTGCAGCCCCAAGAAAATCCTCACGACTCTGAAGGTCGCTCCGGTTTTCTTCGGGCGCCCGAGCCTCGCACTGCATCCCGCTCGCTACGCCCTGGCAGTTGTGGTGGTTAAACCGGCGAAGACCGGTATGCAAATTTTGGAGACAAACATGCAACAGCAGCTTCTTGAATCGGGCACTTCCCAACTCGCCTTGCGGGTTTACGAGGCCGCCACGCCTGCGCGGGCCAGCGTCGTCATTGGCGGCGCGATGGGGGTTCGGCAGGACTATTACGCGCCGTTTGCCGAATGGCTCTCTGGCCAGGGTTTTCGCGTCACGACGTTTGACTACCGTGGTTCGGGCGAGTCCCTGCCGGGTACGCGTGACGGCAGCCTGCGTGGTTTCAAGGCCGATCTTTTCGACTGGGCCAGCGACTACGACGCGGTGGTGGCATCGGCCAAGGCCGCCTTGCCGGATGCGCCGCTTTACCTGCTGGGCCACAGCCTGGGCGCGCAACTGCCGGGTTTGCTGAAAAACCAGCACCAGGTCGACGGCCTGGTCAGCATTGCCGCCGGCAGCGGTTACTGGCGTGACAACGCGCCGCAGCTCAAGCGCATGGTGCTTTACTTCTGGTACGTGCTGGTGCCGCTGGCCACACGCCTGTGCGGCTATTTCCCGGGACGCAGGCTCAGGAAGGTTGGCGACCTGCCGGCTGGTGTGATGCTGCAGTGGCGCAAATGGTGCCTGAACCCGCTCTACAGCGTGGGCGCCGAAGGCGAAGGCGCGCGCCTGGCCTATGCGCAGGCCAGGTTTCCGGTGCAGGCGCTGTCCATCACCGACGATGAACTGATGACCTGGCGCGGCACGCAGAACCTGATCAACCTGTACAGCGGCGCCTCGCGCAGTTTTGAGCGCATCACGCCGGCTGACCTGGGCGTCAAGCGCATCGGCCATTTCGGCTTTTTCAGGCAGCAGTTCAGCCAGAACCTGTGGCCGCACACGGTGCAGATTCTGGAGCGCATGCGCCTGACCCGCCCGGTGGCTGGCGTCCCCGGCACGACTGCCTGAGACCGACGGCGGCGGCATACTCCGACCATGAGTTTTCATCCTTTTGATACCGCGGTGGCCCTGCAGGCGCAGGCCGACGGGACATTTCTCGGTCACACCAGCGCGGCCTATGCCAACATGGTCGGGCCCTTCGGCGGCGTCACGGCGGCGCAGGCCTTGAATGCCGTGCTGCAGCATCCGCAGCGCCTGGGTGATCCGATTTCCCTGACTGTCAACTTCGCCGCCGCGCTGGCGGATGGGCCGTTTACCGTGAGCGCGCGCCCCGCGCGCACCAACCGCTCGACCCAGCACTGGGTGATCGAGATGCAACAGAACGGCGAGACGGTGCTGACCGGCACCGCCTTTTTCGGCCTGCGGCGCGAGACCTGGGGCACCGACGAACACACCATGCCGGCCGTCGCGGCCCCTGCCGATGTCGCCCGTGCCGGCGGCCCGACCCGGGTCGAGTGGGTCCAACGTTATGAGATGCGTTTTGCCGAGGGCGCGATTCCTGTCGAGTGGCACGGGGCCGACCAGGGCGCGAGCCGCACCCTGCTGTGGCTGCGCGACGACCCGCCCCGGCCGCTGGATTTCGCCTCGCTGACGGCGCTGTCGGATGTGTTTTATCCGCGCGTCTGGCGTCGCCGGCCGCTGCTGGTGCCGGTAGGCACGGTGTCGATGACGGTGTATTACCATGCCGATACAGCCCTGTTGCAGGCCACAGGTAGCGGCTACCTGCTGGGGCAGACGCAGGCCCAGGCCTTTCGCAGTGGTTATTTCGACCAGACAGCGCAGCTGTGGAACGAAGCCGGTCAATTGCTGGTGACCACACACCAGGTCGTCTACTACAAGGAATGAGGGTGGCGCCCGCCATCATCCCCACAACCTCAGCAACAACACTTCAGGAATTCCAATGAGCGCATCCTCCCAAGACATCCTGGTCCACACCGACGCCGCGGTGATGACCATCACCCTGAACCGGGTCGAGAAGAAAAACTCCATCACCTCGGCCATGTACGCCGCCATGGCCGACGCGCTGGACGCTGCCCATGCCGATGCGGCCGTGCGCGTGGTGGTGATCCAGGGCCACGAAAGCATTTTTTCGGCCGGCAACGACATCGGTGATTTCCTCAACGGCCCGCCCGCCACCCACGAGTCGCCGGTGTTCCGTTTTTTGCGCGGCATCAGCACTTTTCCCAAACCGCTGGTGGCTGCCGTGTGTGGCCCCGCGGTGGGCATAGGCACCACCCTGCTGCTGCATTGCGACCTGGTTTATGCCGGCGACAACGCTGCGTTTTCCATGCCTTTTGTGAACCTCGGCCTGTGCCCGGAAGCGGCGTCGAGCTTTCTGGCGCCGCAGCTCATGGGTTATGCGCGCGCGGCCGAGGCGCTGCTGCTGGGTGAACCCTTTATGGCCGAGTCGGCGCTCGAGATGGGCCTGATCAACCGCATCGTTCCGCCGCTTGAGGCCAACGCGCTGGCGCAGCGCCAGGCGCAAAAACTCGCGGCCAAGCCGCTGAGCTCGCTGGTGGAAACCAAGCGGTTGATGAAAAAAGGCCAGGCCGGCATGGTGGCCGAGCGCATGGCCGAAGAAGGCGTCAGTTTTGGCCGCATGCTCAAGGAGCCGGCCGCCCGCGAAGCGTTCGGCGCCTTCATGCAAAAGCGCAAGCCGGATTTTTCCAAAGTTTGAAGACAAATTGGCCTTTAGACCTTATGCAGTAAGCGCAGGCAGCTATAAATTGTGTAGCATTCAGGAGGCATCATGAGTTCAGTTCCCGGTCTCAAAGGCAAAACCCTGTTCATCACCGGCGCCTCGCGCGGCATCGGCCTGGCGATCGCCACCCGTGCCGCGGCTGACGGCGCCAACATCGTGATCCTGGCCAAAACCACCGACCCCAACCCCAAGCTGCCGGGCACGATTTACAGCGCGGCCGAAGCGGTGAAAGCGGCCGGCGGGCAGGCGCTGCCGCTGGCGGTGGATATCCGTGACGAAGACGCGGTGGCGGCGGCAGTGGCCAAGGCGGTGGCGGTTTTCGGCGGCATCGACATCCTGGTCAACAACGCCAGCGCCATCAGCCTGACCGACACCGAACACACGCCGATGAAGCGTTATGACCTGATGAACGGCATCAATGCGCGCGGCACCTACCTGTGCACCCAGGCTTGTCTGGCGGAGTTGAAGAAATCCGCGCTGGCCGGGCGCAAGCCGCAGGTGCTCACCATGTCGCCGCCGCTGAGCATGAAGCAACACTGGTTCGAGCACCACACGGCCTACAGCATGGCCAAGTACGGTATGAGCATGTGCACCCTGGGACATTCCGGGGAATTCAGGAAATACGGCATTGCCGTCAACAGCCTGTGGCCGCGCACCGCCATCGCCACTGCCGCGTTGCAGATGATTCCCGGTGTGGACCTGAAACTGTGCCGCAAGCCGGAGATTCTTTCGGACGCAGCCTGGCTGATCCTGACCAGTCCGAATCCGGCCACCGGCCATTTCTACATTGACGACGAGCTGTTGGCCGCGCATGGCGTGACGGACCTTGAGAAGTATTCGGTGACACCAGGTACCAAAAACTTCATCCCCGACTTTTTTGTAGACTAGGGCCTCTTCACCCTATGGATGCAAGATGCGTTGCGAGTCAAAAAGGCCATGCGCGAGGCGCAAAATGCAGCCGGGCTGGAGCCCGGCAAGGCTTTGCAACGCTGCGCATGGCCTTTTTGGCCGCAACCCGGAGGGAACGTGGTGAAAACAACGCCACTCTGCGTTGCACTCCTAGCCCAGCCGCCCAGGCTGAGCGTCGTCGCACGCCTTGATTGGCGCTGTTTTCACCACGTTCGCACTTGCATCCATAGGGTGAAGAGGCCCTAACCATGCCCTACATGCTGCTCATTCACGAACCCGTCGGTCAACGTCTCACCCGCAGCCAGGCGGAAGGTGAGGCGGTTTACGGGCGCATGCTCAAGTTTGCCGAGGAGCTGAAGTCAGAAGGCGTGTTGCTGGGTGTGGAATCGCTGGCCTCGCAAGACGCCGCTGCGCGCGTCCGCGTCCGGGCTGGCAAAGCGCAGGTGATCGACGGCCCGTTTTCTGAAGCCAAGGAAATGGTGGGCGGCTTCTTTCTGGTGAACTGCGCAACCCGGGAGCAAGCCCTGGCGATTGCCGCTCGCTGCCCCGCCGCTGAATGGGCCACGCTGGAGGTCCGGGCCACCGGCCCCTGTTTCCTCTGAGGTCGGGAACCCGAATCCAGGGGTTTCTACTTACTTCCGGTTTGTCGATTTCGCATCGGCTGCTTCGTCGTGTCAACAGGAGGCCAGGGATTCTGGCCGCCGCACACAAGGAGTACCAGGATGCGATTCATGATCATTGTGAAGTCGACGCCCGAGTTCGAGGCCGAGACCACCCCGCAGACCCCCGACGAAAAACTGATGGCTGCCATGGCCGACTTCCACGAGGAATTGGCCAAGGCCGGCGTGCTGCTCGATGCCAGTGGGCTGCAGCCCAGCCGCAAGGGCTGGCGCATCCATTACGACGGCCAGAAGCGCACCGTGATTGACGGTCCTTTCGCGGAGGCCAAGGAACTGATCGCCGGCTTCACCACCATCCAGGTGCGCAGCCGCGAGGAGGCGCTGGAGTGGTCGCGTCGTTTCCCCAACCCTGTCGGCGAAAACGCGCCGGCCGTGATCGAGGTTCGCCAGCTGTATGAACTGGATGACTTCGAGCCCAGCGAGCAGGTCGAGCGTTTCCGCGAGATGAACACACCCAGCCAGAAGTAAGGAGCGCGCCATGATCAAAACCACCTTGCTCATCCTGCTGGGGCTGGTCGTGCTGGCCATTGCCGTGGTTGCGGCCATGGCCGCGCAGCGGCCGGACACCTTCCGCGTGGCGCGCAGCGTCAGCATCGCTGCGCCGGCAGAAAAAATCTTCCCGCTGGTCAACGACGTCCGGGCCTTCAATACCTGGAACCCGTATGCGCTGAAAGCCCCGGAGATGAAAGGCAGCTACAGCGGCCCGTTCATCGGCCCCGGCGCCCACTACGACTTCGAAAGCAAAAAGTCGGGCAGCGGCAGCTTTGAAATCGTGCAGGCCATGGCGCCTTCGCAGGTACAGATGCGGCTCGACATGACCGCACCCTTCAAGACCAACAACCTGATCACCTTTTCGCTGGCACCCGGAGGTCAGACCACACAGGTCACCTGGGCCATGGAAGGCCCCGCACCTTTTGTCTCCAGATTCATGGGTGTGATTTTCAACATGGACAAGATGATCGGTGCCGACTTCGAAGCCGGCCTTGCCAACCTCAAGGCCAAAGCAGAAAAAGCCTGAGAGCCGCCTTATTGAAACCATCTTCATAGGAGCAACCATGTCACGCCAGATTTTCGTCAACCTGCCCATCAAGAACATGGAAAAGAGCCAGGCCTTCTTCAAAAGCCTGGGCTTTTCCTTCAACCCGCAGTTCACCAACGAGCAGGGCGCCTGCATGGTGATCAGCGAGGACCACAACTACGTGATGCTGCTGGTCGAGCCTTTTTTTCAGGGCTTCACCAAAAAGCCGGTCGCCGATGCCACGAAGACCACCGAGGTGCTGATCGCGCTGTCGTGCGAGAGCCGCGCCGAGGTGGACGAGATGGTGAGCAAGGCGCTGGCCGCCGGCGGCACCGCGCCCAATCCGCCGCAGGACCATGGCTTCATGTACAGCCATGGTTTCACCGACCTGGACGGCCATGTCTGGGAGGTGTTCTGGATGACCAAGTGAGCCCCCACGGTCGCTCACTGCGTGTAGCTCTCTCCCCCCCCTGGGGGGCCGCTGCGCCTGCGGGCCGGCGGAGCCGGACCCGCGGCCCCTGCTTGAACGAGAGGGCGTTGGAGTCATTTGGTACGTTCAGCGTCTGAAGGATGCCGGTAATATTGATTCATGCATTCCTCCACCCATGAGGCGATTTCAGCCGTCTGGCGCATCGAGTCCGCGAAGATCGTGGCCTCGGTGGCGCGTTTGGTGCGCGAGATCGGGCTGGCCGAGGAGCTGGCGCAGGACGCGCTGGTGGCCGCACTGGAAAGCTGGCCCGGCAAGGGTGTGCCGGACAATCCCGGCGCCTGGCTGATGCGGGTGGCCAAAAACCGTGCACTGGATCACCTGCGGCACCGGAAGATGCAGGGCGAAAAGCTGGAGCAGATCGGCCATGAGCTGGAGGCGCAGGAAGCGCTGGTCGTGCCCGATTTCGTGGACGCGCTCGACGAGGCCCGGCAGGACGAGATCGGCGACGACTTGCTGCGCCTGATCTTCACCGCCTGCCACCCGGTGCTTTCCACCGAAGCGCGGCTGGCGCTGACGCTCAAGCTGCTGGGCGGCCTGACGACCCATGAAATCGCCCGCGCTTTCCTGGTGCCCGAGCCCACGATGGCCCAGCGCATCGTGCGCGCCAAGCGCACCCTGGCCGAGGCACGCGTGCCTTTTGAAGTTCCGCGCGGCGATGAACTGGGCGCACGCCTGGCCTCGGTGCTGGAGGTGGTCTACCTGCTGTTCAACGAAGGCTACACCGCCACCGCCGGTGATCACTGGATGCGGCCCGCGCTGACCGACGAGGCGCTGCGTCTGGGCCGCATGCTGGCCGGCCTGGCAACGGACGAGTCCGAGGTGCAGGGTTTGCTGGCCCTGATGGAGTTGCAGGCCTCGCGCATGGCCGCCCGGGTGGATGTCGCCGGCCGGCCGATACTGCTTGCCGACCAGAACCGGGCGCGCTGGGACCATCTCCTGATTCGCAGGGGGCTGGCCGCTCTCGACATGGCGCTGGCGCTGGCCGAGTCGTCGGCCCGCGCCCTGGGACCCTATGCGCTGCAGGCGGCCATCGCAGCCTGTCATGCGCGCGCGCCGACTTCAGCAGAGACCGACTGGCTGCGTATTGCCGCCCTGTACGACGCGCTGGCCCAAACCGCACCATCGCCGGTGGTGGAACTGAACCGCGCCGTGGCGGTGAGCATGGCCTTCGGACCGGCAGCCGGGCTGGCCATCATCGATGTGCTGCGCGGCGACAAAGCCCTGCAGAACTACCAGTGGCTGCCCAGCGTGCGCGGCGACCTGCTCGCCAGGCTGGGCCGCAACGACGAGGCGCGCCATGAGTTTGAACGCGCCGCTGCGCTGGCGGGCAATCTGCGTGAGCGCGAATTGCTGCTCGAGCGTGCGCAAGGGCTGCTCCCCTGATTGCATCGATTCAGGAGCCGACCAGCGCGAGGTAAGCCCGGCGCGTTTCCGGTGCGACCGACGCCAGCACCTGCTCATAAGACGTCTTGTGGCGAACCAGCAGCCGGGCAGAGGCGACGGCCTTGGACTTGCAGAACCAGTGGCAGCTGTGCTGCATCAGGAACATCTCGGCGGACAGGGTGAAGGCCTTGTTTTTGGGCGATGGTCCGGGTGTGTTTTTCGCGGCGCGCGTGATGCCCTCGGCATGCACCAGCAGGACCTGGCGCAAGTCGAAGGTCGCAGCCGGAAAGAGCCTGTCGGCGTAAGGCAGGGGCAGGGGGAGCCTGCTCACGCGTGTCGCGGCGCCTTCCACCCGGGAGAACCCGGCCACGAAGTTGTTGAACTGCTCGCACAGCTTGGTTTCGGTGCTCGTCAACAGGTTCCAGATGCTTGCGCGGCGCTCCGGATCGTCCTCGCGAAGTGCACGCATGTAGCCTTCGGTCAGGCTTTCCATGAGTTTTTCGATCTGGTACTGGCCGAGATGGCTGCCCAGCAAGGCGATGCGCTTGCGTTCGTAGCCCGATTTGAGCGCATAAGCGCCGGCGGCGACGATCAGCGCCAGAAAGAAAATGTCCATCAATGCTTCAGTTTTGTTTTGGGGAGGTCCCCAGTGTAGTCAGCTGGGGTTGCGGGGCCGGACCGCAGCCTGGGTCTATTTTTACAAAGCAAGCGCTTGCTAAAAATAACGGCTTTTGTTATGGTCTGTTTCCATGGACAAAACACCCGTGCGCACCCGCCCCGCCGGCCGTGCCTTGACCCCGCCTGAGGCGGTTGTCGCAGCCGCTGAAAAGCGGCCGCGCGGCCGGCCGCGCAAGACGCCCGGCGAACGCGACGACGGCAACCGGCGGGTGGAGCTGGTCAACACCGCCGCGCGCCTGTTTCGCCGCAAGGGGTTTGACGGCACCAGCACGCGCGATATCGCGGCGGCCGTTGGCATGCACAGCGGTTCGCCTTTCTACCATTTCAAGAGCAAGGGCGCGCTGCTGTATGCGGTGATGGAAGAGGGCATGCGTTCGGCCATGGCCCGGCAGGCGGTGGCGCTGGAGGCGGCGGCGCCGTCTGCACCCGACGCGGCGGCTTTGCTGCACGTGTTGATCCGCAATCATTTCGACGTGCTGCTGGGCCCGGGCAGCGATTTCATTCCCGTGATGCTGTACGAGTCGCGTTCCATCACGGCCAGGCAGCGCGCGTCACTGGCCAGGCTGCAGGGCGACTACGAGTCGGTCTGGGCGCCGGTGCTCCAGGCCCTGAGCGACCAGGGCCGGCTACAGGCCCCGGTGAAGCTGGCGCGGTTGCTGATTTTTGGTGCGCTGAACTGGTCGGCGCAGTGGTTTGACGCAAAAAAAGGCGCGTCGCTCGATGAACTCGCCGATGCGGCCATGGCGCTGTTCATCGGCGACAACCGGACGCCCGCTACAAGGAAAGCCCGAGCATGACTTACCGTTCCGTCTTCAGCGCCGGCCTGTTTGCCGGCAAGGTGGTGGTCGTCACCGGCGGCGGCTCCGGCATAGGCCGTTGCACGGCGCATGAGTTGGCGGCCCTGGGTGCGCATGTGGTGCTGATAGGCCGCAAGCTCGAGAAGCTGCACGAGGTGGCTGGCGAGATTGTGGCCGCTGGCGGCCGTGCCAGCTTTCACCCCTGCGACATCCGCCAGGAAGAGGCGGTGAAGGTCACCGTCGCGGCAATTGTGATCGCGCAGGGCCGCATCGACGCGCTGGTCAACAACGCCGGCGGGCAGTACATTGCGCCGCTGGAAAGCATCAGCGCCAAAGGCTGGGAAGCGGTTATCAACACCAACCTGACCGGCGGTTTCCTGATGGCGCGCGAGTGTTACCTGCAGTCCATGGCAGAACACGGCGGCAGCATCGTCAACATCGTGGCCGACATCTGGGGCTCCATGCCCTCCATGGGCCACAGCGGTGCGGCGCGCGCCGGCATGGTCAGCTTCACCGAAACCGCGGCCGCCGAGTGGGCGCACAGCGGCGTGCGGGTCAACGCGGTGGCGCCGGGTTACATCGCATCGAGCGGCATGGACCACTACCCGCCCGAAGCGGGAGAGATGTTGCGCGAGATGCGCAACACCGTGCCGCTGGGCCGCTTTGGCACCGAGGCGGAAACCTCGGCTGCCATCGTGTTTTTGCTGAGCCCGGCGGCCAGCTTCATCAGCGGCACCGTGTTGCGGGTGGATGGCGCGCGGCCGCAAGTGCGCATGGGCTGGCCCATGCGCCTGCCCGATGCCGAGGCGCAGCAGCGTGATGCCGTCAAGCCGTTTGACGGTTTTCATCTGGCCACGACGCCCAAGGTGTTCCAGTCATGACGGTTTTCCAGTCGGCATGGAATGCGCAGGGCAGCGTGGCCGTGCAGCGGCGCGACGCCATGCTGGCACGCATTGCGGCGCTGCGTGCGCTGGAGGCCCGTGCCGCACAGGCTTCGGCCAAATCGAAACCGGTGTTCGACAAACGTGGCCAGTTGTTGCCGCGTGAACGGGTGGCGCTGCTGCTGGACCCGGGCGCGCCGTACTTGCCTTTGTGTTCACTGGCCGGGTTCATGCAGGACCACAAGGATGCGGCGCTATCGACTCCAGGGGGCGGCATCGTGGCGGGCATCGGTTTCATCGAGGGCGCGCGCTGCATGGTGGTGGCCAGCGACTCGGGGATCGAGGCCGGTGCGATCCAGGCCATGGGGCTGGAGAAAATCCTGCGCGTGCAGGAGATCGCGCTGCAGAACAAGCTGCCTTTCATTCACCTGGTGGAGAGTGCCGGCGCCAACCTGATGCGTTATCGCGTCGAGGGGTTTGTCCACGGCGGCTCCCTGTTCCGCAACCTCGCGCGCCTGTCGGCGGCGGGTATTCCGGTCATCACCGTGCAGCACGGTTCCGGCACGGCCGGCGGGGCCTACATGCCGGGGCTCAGTGATGTGGTGATCATGGTGCGAAACCGCTCGCGCGCCTTTCTGGCCGGCCCACCGCTGCTGATGGCGGCCACCGGCGAGGTGGCCACCGAAGAGGAACTGGGCGGCGCCGAGATGCACACCGGCGTGTCGGGCCTCGGTGAACAGCTGGCCGAGGATGACCGCCAGGCGCTGGGCCTGGCGCGCCAGGTCGTGGCCCGGACTGCATGGTCAGATCGACCTCCAGCCCAGTCAGGACGTGCGCAAGCAGCTATTAATTCAGTAGCAAGCGAGCCGCTGTACCCGGCCGATGAGCTGCTTGGGCTGATGGCCGGTGACCTGCGCCAGCCGGTGGACATGCATGAAGTGATGGCCCGGCTGGTCGACGGCTCGGACTTCCTGCCCTTCAAGGCCTTGTACGGCGCCGCCACGGTCTGTGTGCAGGCGGCGATCGGCGGCCACGCGGTGGGCATCATCAGCAACAACGGCCCCATCGATGTGGCAGGTGCCAACAAGGCCACCCATTTCATCCAGCTGATGTGCCAGCTCGGCCACCCCATCGTCTACCTGCAGAACACCACCGGCTACATGGTCGGCAAGGACGCCGAGCAGGGCGGCATGATCAAACACGGCTCCAAGATGATCCAGGCGGTGACCAACGCCACGGTGCCGCAGATCACCATCCAGTGCGGCGCCTCGTTTGGTGCCGGCAACTACGGCATGTGCGGTCGCGGTTATGCGCCGCGCTTCCTGTTCAGCTGGCCGAGTGCCAAAACCGCGGTCATGGGCGGCGAGCAGGCAGCGCGCACCATGCAGATCGTGACGGAGGCCGCGATGGTGCGTAAAGGCATCCCCGTCGATGCGGCGCAGTCGCAGGCCCAGTTCGACAAGATCGTCGCCGTGTTCGAGGCGCAGGCCGATGCCTTCTACACCTCGGGCCTGCTGCTCGACGACGGTGTGATTGACCCGCGCGATACCCGGGCGGTGCTGGCGCAGTGCCTGGCGATGTGTGCCGAGGCCGAAACCCGGCAACTGCAGCCCATGCAGTTCGGCGTGGCGCGCATGTGAACGGAATAGACCCAAGGAGACAACCATGCAATACACCCACGAACACCTCGAAATCCAGAAGACCCTCCAGCGCTTTATAGCCGCCGAGATCAACCCGCATGTGGACGAATGGGAGGCGGCCGAAATTTTCCCCGCCCATGAGGTTTTCAAGAAACTCGGCAAGCTGGGCCTGCTGGGGCTGACCAAGCCCGAGGAATACGGCGGCGCAGGACTCGACTACTCCTACGGCGTTGCCATGGCCGAGGCACTGGGCCACATCGACTGCGGTGGCATCCCGATGGCGATTGGTGTGCAGACCGACATGTGCACGCCGGCGCTGGCGCGTTTCGGTAGCGATGAGCTCAAGCGCGAATTCCTCGCCCCGGCGATTGCGGGCGACACGGTTGGTTGTATAGGCGTCAGCGAGCCGGGCGCCGGCAGCGACGTGGCGTCCATCAAGAGCCATGCGCGCAAGGACGGCGACGACTATGTGATCAGCGGTCAGAAGATGTGGATCACCAACAGCCTGCAGGCAGACTGGATGTGCATGCTGGTCAACACCGGCGACGGCCCGCAGCACAAGAACAAGAGCCTGGTGATGGTGCCCATGCGCGAGAAGGGCAAGCTGCGCAAAGGCATCGAGGTCGGCAAGAAGATCAGGAAAATCGGCATGAACGCCAGCGACACCGGCCTGATTTATTTCGACGAAGTGCGCGTGCCGCAGCGCTACCTGATAGGCGCGGAAGGCTCGGGCTTCATGTACCAGATGATGCAGTTCCAGGAAGAGCGGCTCTGGTGCGCGGCCAGCTGCATCCAGTCGCTCACCAATTGCATAGACTGGACGGTGGAGTGGGCGCACGAACGCAAGCTGTTCGGCGCTACGCTGGCCGACCAGCAATGGGTCCAGTTCAAGCTGGCCGAAATGAAAACCGAGGTTGAGAGCCTGCGCGCCATGACTTACCGTGCCTGTGAACTCTATGTGCAGGGCCAGGACGTGACCGAGCTGGCCTCCATGGCCAAGCTCAAGGCCGGGCGCCTGAACCGCCTGGTGCCCGACACCTGTCTGCAGTTCTGGGGCGGCATGGGTTTCACCTGGGAAAACAAGGTGGCGCGCATGTTCCGCGACGGGCGGCTGGCCTCGATAGGCGGCGGTGCCGACGAAGTCATGATGGGCATCATCGCCAAGTACATGGGCCTGTCCAAAAGCAGCAAGAAACCCGCGGCCTGAGCATGACCACGGCCATGAGCGACAAGCTGCAGATCACCCGCTCCGGAGAGGTCGAACACTGGACCCTCCACGACCCGGCCACGCGCAACGCGTTGACCGACGAGGTGGTGGCCGCGCTGGCCCAGGCCTGCGAACGTGCCGCGCAGGACACGGCCTTGCGCTTTGTGGTGTTGCAGGGCAGCGGCGGCTCGTTTTGCGCGGGTGGCAGTTTGGGCGGCTTTGCCCAGGCCATAGGGCAGGCCTTGCCGACCGGGCAGAGCGATCCACTGATTGCCATGAACGCCGGTTTTGGCCACTTGCTTCAGGCCCTCTGCGCCCTGCCTCAGATGCTGCTGGTGGCGGTGGACGGCCCGGCCATGGGTGGCGGGCTGGGGCTGGTGTGTTGCGGCGATTTCGTGCTGGCCAGTCCGCGCGCCGTGTTTGCCACGCCCGAGGTCACGCTGGGTGTGGTGCCTGCGCAGATTGCGCCTTTTGTACACAGGCGTCTGGGTGACAGGCTGGCGCGTCAGCTGATGCTGTCCGGTGAAAGACTTGTCGCACAACAAGCCCTGGCACAAGGTCTGGTGGACGAGGTTGCCGACGATCTGCCAGCCGCCGTGGCGCGGCGCCTCGGTGCACTGCGACGGGCGGCACCGGGCGCCGTGGCCCACACCAAGGCCTTGCTTTGCATGATAAATCAGGCGCCAGCCCTTGACCTGCCTGCGCAAGCAGCTATCAAATTTGCAGTAAACCTGCGCAGTCCCGAGGCCGCCGAAGGCCTCGCGGCCTTTGCCGGAAAACGCAAGCCCGGGTGGGCGGCATGAGCACCACAACCCCGACCATCAACATCAGCCGCCTGCTGATCGCCAACCGCGGCGAGATCGCCCGCCGCATCATGCGCACCGCGCACCGCATGGGCATGGCCACCGTGGCCGTGTATTCCGATGTCGACGCGCAGGCCCTGCACGTGCAGGAAGCGGGCAGTGCGGTGGCGCTGGGCGGCACGCTCTCAGCCGATTCCTATTTGCGCATCGACAAGTTGTTGGCTGCCGCCAAGGCGGCCGGCGCCGACGCGGTGCATCCTGGTTATGGCTTTCTGAGCGAGAACTCGGAGTTTGCGCAGGCTGTGCTCGACGCCGGCCTGATCTGGGTCGGCCCACCACCGGCGGCGATTCGCGCGCTGGGCAACAAGGCCAGCGCGAAGAACCTGGCGCTGCAGCAAAACGTGCCCTGCCTGAGCGGTTACCAGGGCCCGGACCAGTCCGACATGCGCTTGACGGCCGAGGCGGGCAAACTGGGTTATCCGTTGATGGTGAAGGCCGCAGCAGGAGGCGGCGGCCGCGGCATGCGCCTGGTGCTGGAGCCGTCCCTGTTGCTGGCGGCCCTGCACAGCGCGCGCTCCGAAGCCCTGTCATCTTTTGGCAGTGACGAGTTGCTGCTCGAACGCGCACTGTTGCAGCCGCGTCATGTCGAGGTGCAGGTGTTTGCCGATGCACATGGTCACTGCATTCACCTGGGCGAGCGCGATTGCTCGGTGCAGCGGCGTCACCAGAAGCTGATTGAAGAGTCGCCGAGCCCGGCAGTGAACGCTGAGCTGCGTGAGCGCATGGGCGCCTGCGCGGTCGCGCTGGCGCAGGCGGCCGGCTACGTGGGTGCGGGTACGGTGGAGTTTCTGCTCGACGAGAACGGCGATTTTTTCCTCATGGAGATGAACACCCGGTTGCAAGTGGAGCACCCGGTCACCGAGGCGGTCACCGGCCTGGATCTGGTCGAGTGGCAGTTGCGCATCGCGCAGGGTGAGGTTTTGCCGCTGTGCCAGGACGACGTGGTTTTCCGCGGTCACGCCATCGAGGTGCGCCTGTGTGCCGAGGACGATGATTTTTCGCCGCATGCCGGGCGGGTGCAACACTTCAGTGAGCCGGCGCACGCGCGGTTTGACCATGCGCTGCAGGCCGGCGGCGAGGTCACGCCGTTTTACGACTCCATGCTCGGCAAGCTCGTCGTGCATGGGGCCACGCGGGCGCAGGCCATGGACCGCCTGTTGGCCGCGCTGGCCGGCACGCAGGTGCTGGGGCTGCCGACCAACCGCGCTTTTCTGGCGGCGTGCCTGGCGCACCCGGTGTTCCGCGCCGGCCAGGCGTTGATTCCCTTCCTGGCTGAACACGGTGACGAGATCCGGAAAACCTTGCAGGACCAGCAAACGCAGGTGTTGTTGCCCGCCGTCCTGGGACTGCACTTCCACGGCGGCGCCGGCGCTGCGCAGTCCTTGCCCTGTCCGTTCGGCCAAGCCCTGCGTGTGCTGCACGGCGAACAGGTGCTGGCCATCACCGTGACGGAAACCGGCGCGGGCGGGCTGGAAGTTTCGTCAGGCGCGCAGCAGCACGCGGCTGCATGTGTGCATGGCAGCGACGGCCGGATGCGGGTCACGGTGGACGGCCTGAGCCGCACGGTGTTGGCGTGCCGCGTGGCCGACGGGCGCTGGCATGTGCAGGTCGGTGCCACCGATGTCTGGCTCAAGGACGCGAGTTTTGAGCCTGCGGCCGGGGTGGCCTCCAGCAGCCAGGCCACCGAACTCCGGGCGCCGTTTAATGGAAAAGTGATTGCGGTCAAGGTGAGCGCCGGCGAATCGGTGAAGCGCGGCGACACCTTGCTGGTGATCGAATCGATGAAACTTGAACACGCGGTCTGCGCGACGCGAGATGCGGTGGTGGCAGCCATTTCCGTGGAACCCGGCCAGCAGACGGCGCCCGGCCAGCCCTTGTTGAGGTTTGAGGCATGAATCCTTCTTCCACCGATCTCGACATGCTTGCCGACATCACCGCCTCGGTCCGGCGTTTCGCGCAGAACGACATCGCGCCGCATGTCAGCCAGTGGGATGACGCCGGCGAGTTCCCGCGTGCCCTGTACCACCAGGCGGCCGGGCTGGGCCTGCTGGCGCTGGGTTACCCCGAGGCACTGGGCGGCAGCCCGGCGTCCTGGCGGCTGCGCAACGCGATGACGCTGGCGCTGTGCCGCCATGGCGGCAGCGGTGGCGTGCTGGCCAGCCTGTTTTCGCACAACATCGGTTTGCCGCCGGTGCTGGCCCATGGCTCGACGGCCCTGCAGCAGGCGGTGATTCCGCCGGTGCTGCGCGGTGAAAAAATTGCAGCGCTGGCGATTACCGAACCGGGCGGCGGCTCCGATGTGGCGGCCTTGCGCACGACGGCGCGGCGTGACGGCGCCGATTATGTGATCGACGGTGAGAAGGTCTTCATCACTTCTGGCATGCGCGCGGACTTCATCACGGTAGCGGTGCGCACCGGTGAGCCCGGCAGCAAAGGGGCGGGAGGCATCTCGATGATCCTCGTGCCCGGCGACAGCCCGGGCCTGTCGCGCACCCGGCTGGAGAAAATGGGCTGGTGGTGCTCGGACACCGCGCAGCTGCGTTTCGACGGTGTGCGGGTGCCGGCCAGCCACCTGCTCGGCGAAGAGGGCAGCGGCTTCAAGATCATCATGGGCAACTTCAACGGCGAACGTTTGGCCATGTCGGCCGCGGCGCTGGGTTTTGCCCAGGCCTGCTACGACGAAGCGCTGGAATGGGCGCGGCAGCGCAAGACTTTCGGCAGCACGCTGGTCGACAAGCAGGTGATTCGCCACAAGCTGGTGGACATGCAGATGCGCATCGCCTCCACCCTGGCCTGGGTCGATGCGGTGGCCAACCGTGCTGACGCCGGCGACCAGGGCCCCGACTGGGTGGCCCATGTCTGCATGCTGAAGAACCATGCAACGCAGACCATGCAGTTCTGCGCCGACCAGGCGGTGCAGATCCTGGGCGGCATGGGTTTCATGCGCGGCACCAAAAGCGAACGCATTTACCGCGAGGTCAAGGTCATGATGATTGGCGGCGGCGCCGAGGAGATCATGAAAGACCTCGCTGCACGACAATTGGGCCTATGACCAGAAACACCACACCGCCCGCCGGCACCGTCGAATTCGAGCCCGAGTTCGTCGCTGCGCTCAAGGATCTGTTTGAGGAAAAGATCGTTTTCAACCAGGCCCTGGGCCTGAAGGTGGTGTCGGTCCGCCCCGAAGGCGTCGTGGGCCGCATCGACATGCGACCGTCGCTGGTGGGCCACTATGCCTACAACCGCATCCATGGCGGGGTCGTGAGCGCGGGGCTCGATGCGATGGCGGGGTTGGCCATCATGGCGGCGATCGGTGCGCGCCACATGGATGAAACCCCGGCCCAGCGCATGCACCGCTTCTCCAAACTGGGCACCATTGACCTGCGCGTGGATTACCTGCGCCCGGCCATCGGCGAGTTTTTTGAACTGCGCGCCGAGGTCATGCGCCTGGGTTCACGCGTCGCGTCCACCCGCATGGAGTTTCTCGGCGCCGATGGCAAGCTGCTGTCCACCGGGGCGGGCGCTTACATCGTGTCATGAAAAAGCCGCCCGAAGGCGGCTTTTGACAAAAGAGGTCGTCCGCTTACTTGATGTACTCGGACACCACTTTCCATTTACCGTCGGTGATTTGCGACAGGCGCGAAGCATCGCTGCCCAGGCGCTTGGTGGGCGAGAAGCTGGCGGGCGCGCTGCCGAACATGTCGGGCGGAATGCTCATGGTGTCCATGACCTTGATGAAGCTTTCCGTCGTCAGGTTGGGGCCGGCTTTCTGTGCGGCTTTGGCGAAGGTGTCGATGATGTTGTAACCATAGACCGAGAAAACGGTGGGGTCTTCATTGAACTTGGTCTTGTACTTGTTGGCCCAGAAACGGATGGGCTGCGAAGCTTCATCGAGGTAAGGGTTCTGCACCGTCATGGTGGCGTAGAGGCCATTCATGGCGGGGCCGCCCAGCTTGTGGATCAGGTCGGTGTAAGCCGCGCTGGAGCCCAGGAAGATCGGGTTGAAGCCTGTTTTGCGGGAAGTACCAATGGCACCTATGGTTTCACGGATGATGGTGCCCAGCACCACCATCTCGCAGCCGGCCGCCTTCATCTTGGCGACCTGTGACGAGAAATCAGTCGCACCGCGCTTGTACGAGGTTTTTTCCGCAAACTCCATCCCGATGGTTTTCATGCCGGCTTCCGCGCCCCGCACCACCTCCAGGCCGAACTCGTCGTCCTGGTACATGGTGCAGACCTTCTTGACGCCTTTTTCCTTGGCCAGTTTGGGCGTGGCGTTGCGGACCTGGTCATAGTAGGTGGCCGCAAAGGAATACTTGAGCTTGTGGAAGGGCTCGTACATTTCGCGCGCCGCGGTGATCGGGAAGAAATTGATCACGTTCTTTTCGAACTGGACCGGCATGGCGGCCAGATTTTGCGCCGTGCCGATATGGCCGACCATCATGAAAATCTTGTCCTGGTTGACCAGTTTCTGCGCGGCCAGAACGGATTTTTTGGGGTCGTAGGCGTCGTCTTCAACAATGATCTTGAGCTTGCGGCCGTTGATGCCGCCCTGCTCGTTGATCTCGTCGACCCGCAGCAGCATGCCCAGGCGCGCCTGCTTGCCAAACCCCGCGATGGGTCCCGACAGATCCTGGATGGACCCCAGGGTGATTTCGGTCTTGCTCACGCCTTGCTGGGCACCGGCAAGCGTACTTGCCAGGGCCAGGGCGGAAAGTGCCACAGTTGCTTTGAATTTCATCATTTATCTCCATTGGTATGGGGGAACACAGCTGACACCGGAATCTGGGAGCTGGCCGGGCAAGCGTTCACGCCATGCCCTGGCCGGTTGGGGCAGAGCTAGGGTTTCACGTAGCCCGAAACCACTTTCCATTTGCCATCCTGAATTTGCGACAGACGCGAGAGGTCACTGCCCAGGCGCTGTTTGGCGGTATACGTCAGTTGGGGCGCCCCGAAAATATCGGGCGGAATGGTCATGGCGTCCATGGCCTTGATGAAACTGTCCGTCGTGAGTGCGGGGCCGGCCTTTTGCGCCGCCTGGATCAGGATGTCAATCATGGTGTAGCCATAGGCCGAGAAGACGGTGGGGTCCTCGTTGAACCTGGTCTTGTACTTGTTGGCCCAGAAGCGGATGGGTTGCGACGCTTCGTCGGTGTAGGGGTTCTGCACCGACATGGTGGCGTACATGCCGTCCATGGCCTTGCCGCCGAGTTTGTGGATCAGGTCGGTGTAGGCCGCGACCGAGCCGAAAAACACGGGGTTGAAGCCGTTCTTGCGGGATTCGGCGATGGTGCCAATGGTTTCACGGATGATGGTGCCGAGCACCACCAGGTCGCAGCCCGAGGCCTTCATCCTGGCCACCTGTGACGAGAAGTCCGTGGCGCCCCGCTTGAACGAGGTTTTCTCGGTCATCTCCATGGCGATGGATTTGAGGCCGGCCTCCGCACCGCGCAGGACCTCCAGGCCGAACTCGTCATCCTGATAAATCGCGCAGACTTTCTTGGCGTTTTTGTCCTTGACCATTCTGGGCAGCGTGGTGCGCATCTGGTCGTAGTAGGAGCTCAGCAAGGCGTACTTCAGGCGGTGGGTTGGCTCGTACATCTCGCGCGCGGCGGTGAGCGGCATGAAATTGATGACGTTTTTCTCGAACTGGACCGGCATGGCCGCATTGTTGTGCGCCGTCCCGAGGTGACCGGCCATGATGAAGATCTTGTCCTGGTTCACCAGTTTCTGGGCCGCCAGAACTGCTTTCTTGGGGTCGTAGCCGGAGTCCTCGGTCAGCAGTTTGAGCTTGCGCCCGTGCACGCCGCCCTGCTCGTTGATTTCGTCCACCCGCAGTTGCATGCCGTTGCGAGCCTGTTTGCCATAACCGGCCAGCGGGCCGGACAGGTCCTGGATGGTACCGATCACGATTTCCGTCTTGCTCACGCCCTGCTGGGCCATGGACGTGCCGGCACTGAGGGCCAGTACGGCCAGGGCCAGAGTGGATCCAAATTTCATCGAGGGTCTCCTGTGGTGAGGGGGTTCATGGCGTGCCTGCAAGCGGCATGGTCATATCGTTTCATTCTTGACGCCAACCCATGAAAGTCAAGCTGGCGTAAGTACGCAAGGGAAACTACTTAAACATAGATCGAATCGAGAATCCAGGGGCCGGTCACCGGTACATCGCTTCGATCTGCTCGGCGTACTTCTTCTCGACCAGCTTGCGTTTGAGCTTCATGGTCGGTGTCAGTTCTTCGTCTTCCGCACTGAGCTGCGTTTCGAGCAGGAAAAACTTCTTGATCTGCTCGACACGCGCGAACTTCTTGTTGACCCGGTCGAGCTCGGCCTGGATCAGTTCCTGCACCTCGGTCGAACGGGTCAGACTGAGGTAGTTGCTGAAGGGAACGTCGTGGTCCTGCGCATATTTCTCGACGTTTTCCTGGTCGATCATGATGATGGCGGTCAGGTAAGGCCGTTTGTCGCCAATCACCACGGCGTCGGTGATGTAAGGCGAAAACTTCAGTTCGTTTTCCAGCTCGCTGGGTGTCACGTTTTTTCCGCCGGCCGTGATGATGATGTCTTTCATGCGGTCAGTGATGCGGTAAAAACCTTCCTCGTCCACGAGACCGACGTCGCCGGTGTGCAGCCAGCCATCGGCATCGATCGTTTCTGCGGTCTTCTCCGGCAGATTCAGATAACCCATGAAGACGTTGGTGCCGCGCACCAGGATTTCTCCGGTCGCCGGGTCCAGCCTGACCTCGTTGTAACCTGCGGCCGGACCGATGGAGCCGGGCTTGATGCGGCTGGCAGGCACACCGGTGGCCGCACCGCAGGTCTCGGTCATGCCCCAGACCTCCAGCATGGGCACGCCGAGCGCCATGTACCACTTGACCAGTTCCGGCGAGATAGGCGCGGCGCCCGTGACGCAAAAGCGCGCGCGGTGGATGCCGATCAGCTTGCGTGCATTGTCCAGCGCCACCCAGCGGGCGATCGTGAATTTCAGCTTGAGCCAGTTGCTCACCGGCTGGCCGGCCATGACCCGCTCCGCGATGTCGCTGCCCACGCCAATGCCCCAGGCGTAAGCGGCCTGTTGCAGGCGGCTGGCTTCCTTGAGCGAAATCATCACGCCTGAATAGAACTTTTCCCAGACACGCGGCACGGCGGTAAACACCGTGGGCGCGATTTCGCGCACGTTCTCCGGGATGGTTTCGGGGTTTTCGACAAAGTTGAGTTTGGCCCCCGTGTACATGGCAAAGTACTCGCCGCCCATGCGTTCGGCAATGTGGCACAGCGGCAGGAAACACATGCGCTCGTCGTTTTCGTCCTGCGCCACCAGGGTGTTGTAGCCGCGCGCGGTGAACACCAGGCCCCGGTGGCTGTGCATGGCTCCCTTGGGCTTGCCGGTGGTGCCTGAGGTATAGACCAGGATGGCCAGGTCTTCGGGCTTGCAGGCCTTGACACGCGCCTCGACCGCGCCGGGATGCTGCGCGAGGTAGCTGCGCCCGAGTTCGCGCAGGGTCGCCAGGCTGATGACATCGGGCTCGTCCAGATCGCGCAGACCTTCCATGTCGAACACCACGATCTTGCGCAGGCCGGGCAGGGCGCTGCGCACCTCGAGGGCCTTGTCGAGCTGTTCATCGTCTTCGACAAACAGGATGCGGGTAGCAGAGTCTTCGCACAGGTAGTGCACCTGCGAGGCCGCGTCCGTCGGGTAAATGCCGTTGGCCACACCGCCGCAGCTGAGTACGGCGAGGTCGGCCAGCACCCATTCGATCACCGTGTTCGAGAGGATGGACGCGCATTCGCCGGGCGCAAAACCCAGGCTGATCAGGCCACCGGCGATCTCGCGCACGGCCTCGCCGGTCTGGTTCCAGGACCAGCTGCGCCAGATGCCCAGCTTTTTCTGCCGCATCCAGACCTTGTCCTGGCGCTGCGCCACACCATTCCAGAACAGTTCCGGAATGGTTTCGCCTTCGAGCACCACGCGGGTTTCAGGCTGGATGTGGGAAAGATCCCATAGGTTAGACATAATGCCCCCACGCTTGCCACTGCGTGTGCTGCGCGAGGCCTTGCAGGCCGCCGCTCGCCAGAGGCTTCGCTTCTGTCGCCTGTCCAAAGCTGCTCAAGCAGCTTTGGAGCCGCAGGCTCCAGCCCCTCGGGGGCGCTGCGCCTGCGGACTGGCAAAGCCAGATCCGCGGCCCCGGCTTGGCGAATTCTTCGGTCATCTTCATCTCCATGTTTTTTTCTTCTTCCAGCGCCGCTCGCTGCGCACACCTTCTTCCTTCATGCCGAGGTAGAACTCCTTGATGTCTTCCTTTTCCCGCAACCGGGCACAGGTGTCTTCCATCACGATGCGGCCGTTCTCGAGCACGTAGCCGTAGTCGGAGGCGTTCAGGGCCATGTTGGCGTTCTGCTCGACCAGCAAAATGGTGGTGCCGCGCTCGCGGTTGATGCGTACCACGATCTCGAAGATCTCCTTGGTCAGCTTGGGGCTAAGGCCCAGGCTGGGCTCATCGAGCAGGATCAGGTCGGGCGAAGCCATCAGGGCGCGCGAGATCGACAACATCTGCTGCTGGCCTCCCGAAAGCAGGCCGGCGTCCTGCAGGGCACGCTCACGCAGGATGGGGAAATAGCCGAAGACCACCTCGATGTCCCGCGCCACACCATCGCGGTCCTTGCGGGTGTAGGCGCCCATCAGCAGGTTGTCGCGCACGCTGAGCAGCGGAAACACCTCCCGGCCTTCCGGCACGTGGCTCAGACCCTGCTGGACGATGTAGGCCGGGTCCTGCGCCGTGATGTTGCCACCCTTGAACTCGATCGATCCCTTGCGCGGGTCGATGATGCCGGAGATGGTTTTCAAAATGGTGGTCTTGCCGGCGCCGTTGGAGCCCAGCACGGTGGCGATCTCGCCGCGGCGCACCTGCAGGCTGACGCCGCGTATGGCCTTGATCGGTCCGTAGGAGCTCTCGACGTTGAGCAGCTTGAGCACGGGCTGGTCGCTCACAGGAGGAGGTGTGGCGCTCATGAGCGGGCCTCCGTGTGCAAATCGACAGCCTTGTGTTGCCGGCGCAGCGAGGACACATCGTCGATGGAGCCGAGGTAGGCCTCGATCACGCCAGGGTCGGTCTGGACTTCGCGCGGCGTGCCCATGGCCAGCACTTCGCCCTGGTTCATGGCCAGCACGCGGTCGGACACCTTGGAGACCAGTGTCATGTCGTGTTCCACCATCAGCACGGTCACGCCCAGCTCGTTCTTGATGTCCTGGATCCAGAAAGCCATGTCGTCGGTTTCTTCCACGTTGAGCCCCGAGGACGGCTCGTCCAGCAGCAGCAGTTTGGGTTCGGTGCACAGGGCCCGGGCCAGCTCCACCACCTTGCGCACGCCGTAGGGCAGGCCGGCCACAAAGGAGTCGCGGTGGTGCTGCAGGTCGAGCAGGTCGATGATCTGCTCGGCCTTTTCGCGTGCCTGAAGTTCGGCCTCGCGCGTTTTTTTCGTGAAGAAAATTTCACTCCACAAACCGGTCTGCCGATGGGTGTGCCGGCCGATCAGCAGGTTGTGCAGCACCGTCGCGTGTTCAAACAGCTCGATGTTCTGGAAGGTGCGGGCGATGCCCAGCGCGGCGATCCGGTGCGGCGGCTGGTCGGTCAATTTGGCGCCCAGGTAGTCGATCTCGCCGGAGGTGGGTGTGTAGATGCGGCTGATCAGGTTGAACACGGTGGTTTTTCCGGCACCGTTGGGGCCGATCAGCGTGAACACCTCGCCCTGGCGGACATCGAAGCTGACATTGTTCACGGCCAGTACGCCACCGAAGCGGACGCTGAGGTTTTTGGCTGACAGAAGGATTTCACTCATCATTTCAACCTGTCGGATTTCTGGAAGGACTTTTGCCGTTTGAACATGCCCTTGCGGTAGAACGGAAAGGTCTGCAGATAGGTGCGTATCTTGAGCCAGCGCCCGTACAGACCCAGGGGTTCAAACAGGACAAAACCAATCAGCACCAGACCGTACACCAGGCCCTGCAGGCCGGGGGCTTGCCCGATGAAGGCCGGCAGGTAGTCCTTGACCATCGCGATGGCCTGGGGCATGGAGATCAGGAAGATGGCGCCCAGGAAAGCGCCATGCACCGAGCCCAGGCCACCGACCACGATCATCAGGAGCAGGTCGATCGACTGCAGGATGTTGAACTGGTCGGGCGAGATGAATTGCAGCTTGTGCGCGTACAGGGCACCGGCGATGCCGGCGAGTCCGGCGGACAGCGCAAACGACAGCGTCTTGTAGCGGGCCAGGTGAATGCCCATGCTTTGTGCGGAGATCTCCGAGTCGCGGATGGCCACAAAGGCGCGTCCGGTGGGCGAACGCAGCAGGTTGAGGATGCCCAGCGTGGCACCGATGGCAATCACCAGGCAGAGAAAATAGAAGGCCTCGCCGCTGCCCAGTTTCCAGCCGAACATGTCCGGTGCCTTGATGTGGATGCCGGCATTGCCGCCGGTGACGGATTCCCAGCGCGCAAACACTTCCTCGACGATGAAGCCGAAGGACAGCGTGGCGATGCCCAGGTAAATGCCCTTGACGCGCAGCGCCGGCAAGCCGACGACCAGGCCCACCGTGGCCGACAGGCCGGCGGCGCAGGCCAGCGCGATGGGAAAGGGCACCCCGGCGTTGGTCATGACTGCCTGGGTGTAGGCTCCGACCCCGAGAAAGGCCGCGTGGCCCAGTGAAAACAGGCCCGTGAACCCGGCCAGCAGCATCAGGCCCAGGCCGGCGATGGCGTAGATCAGGATGAAGGTCAGCTGGGCCAGCCAGTACTCCGCAAACAGCCAGGGCGCGGCCACCAGCAGCAGCATCAGCGCGCCATACCAGAACACATGGCCGCCGTGTTTGGCCAGCTTGATGTCCTGCCCATAATCAGTCTTGAAAATAAAACGCATCAGTAAGCTCCCCCCCGAAGCGCCTTTGGCGCCTCCCCCTCAGGGGGCGCCACCTGCGGCCCGGCAAAGCCGGTTCCGCGGTGACTTGGCTTTCCAATCTGGTACGCGTTGCGCTGTTTTTTTGTCATACCTTTTTCCGCAGTTTTTCGCCGAACAGGCCGTTGGGCTTGACCATCAGCATGAACAGCACCACCACGTAGGCGGCGATGTCCTTGATGCCGTCCGGCGCATAAAAGCCGGCCAGCGATTCGACGATGCCGATGATCAGCCCGCCGACGATCGCACCGGGCAGGCTGCCGAAGCCGCCGACCACCGCCGCCGGAAAAGCCTTCAGGCCGATGAAGCCCATGTTGGCGTGCACAAAGGTGATGGGGGCCAGCAGCAGGCCGGCAACGGCCGCCACGGCCGCGGCCAGGCCCCACACCAGGCCATTGAGCCGCTTGACCGGGATGCCCATGTAGTAGGCGGCGAGCTGGTTTTGCGAGGAGGCCTGCATGGCGATGCCGAGCTTGCTGTACTTGAAGAGGGCAAACAGCAGCAGGCACAACACGGCGGTGCTGCCGATCACCGCCATCTGTTCGACATTGAGGACCAGGTCGCCGATGTTCCAGATCTGGTCCTTGTAGGGCACGGGCAGGGTGTGGGTTTCCGTGCCAATGCCGGGGATCATGGTGATCAGCCCGCGCGCCACGTAGCCGACACCGATGGTGAGCATCACGATGGAAAACGCCGGCTGGCCCAGGATGGGCCGTATCACCAACCGTTCCAGCAGCACGCCGAACAGTGCCATGCCGGCGATGGCACTGAGGACCGACAGCCAGAAAGGGAAGCCGAGCATGGTCATGCAGGCCAGTCCGCCAAAGGCGCCCAGCATCATGAGTTCTCCCTGGGCGAAGCTCACGGTTTCGGTGGCCTTGTAAATCAGGACGAAGCCCAGGGCGATCAGCCCGTAGATGCAGCCTTGCGCGATGCCGCTGATGATTAATTGCAATAACTGCACTTTTGCTCCACAATAATTTTTACAAAGCAGTTGCTTTGTAAAAATAATTTACCACCGGGAAGGCAAGGGGACGGCGGATTTGTGATCCGGTTAAACCCTGACTGCATTGATCATGAGCTGCATTCAATGAAAAAATCAATCCGGATTGGTGCCGGGTTGGGTTTCTACGGAGACGCGTGGGAGCCGGTGCTCGCAAGCATTGAACGCGGGGGTGTGCAATACATCGCCAGCGATCATCTCGCGGAGCTGACGCTGGCCATTTTGCAGAAGGACCTGCAGCGCGACCCGGCCCTCGGCTACGCTAGGGACGTGGTGCCCATGCTTTTGCGTTTGTGGCCCGCGATGGGACAGCGAAAAGTACGCTTCATCTGCAACGCCGGTGGACTGAATCCGGCCGGCGCGGCAGCCGCTGTTCGCGACGCTTTTGCGGCAAAAGGGTGGGCTGCGCGCGTCGCCGTGGTGACAGGCGATGAGGTCATGGGGCAACTGTCCGGCCTCGCACCGCCACACATGTTTAGTGGCGCGCCTTTCGATTCGGTACGCGAGCGCATGGTGTTTGCCAATGCCTACCTCGGCGCGCGGCCGATTGTTTCTGCGCTGCAGCAGGGCGCCGACATCGTGATCACCGGCCGCGTTGCCGATGCCGCCCTGTTTCTGGGCCCGCTGGTGCACGAGTTCAACTGGAATCTCGGCGACGCAGAAGACGCGGCGACACCGGCCGACCTGAACCGGCTGGCGCAAGGCCTCGCGGTGGGGCACCTGCTCGAATGTTCGGGCCAGGGCAGCGGCGGCAACTTCGGCAGCGCCGAAGCCTGGAAAGCCATTCCCGACCTGGCCCACATCGGTTACCCGATCGCCGAGGTCAGCGAAGACGGCAGTGCTGTGATCATGAAGGCACCGGGCACGGGCGGGCGCATCAACTTCGACACCGTGCGTCAGCAACTGCTGTATGAAGTGCACAACCCGCACCAGTATTTTTCGCCGGATGTGGTGCTGGACCTGTCAACGGTCCGGCTCGAGGACCTGGGCCAGGACCAGGTACGCATGACGGGCGCCACTGGCCAGCCACGCACCGGCCAGCTCAAGGTGGTCGGTGGTTACCGCGACGGCTTCAAGGCCGAGGTGACCTGGGGGTTCAGCTGGCCCGATGCCTATGACAAGGCGCTGGCCGCGGTGGAGATGGTCAAGACCCAGCTCGCCGACAAGGGCGTGCCGCACGATGTTTTGTTTGTCGAGTTTCCGGGCTTGAATTCGGCGCACGGTACGCTGGCGCCCCTGCCCGATGCGCAGGCGCTCGCCGGGCTCAACGAAGTCTGGGTGCGCATGGTGCTGCGCACGCGCGACAAAAAGGCCGCCGACGGGTTCGGGCGGCTGTTTCCGTGGATGGGCCTCAGCGGGCCGGCCTACACCTGCGGTTTCCACGGCCTGCACAACACCAGCGAGTTGCTGGGCATCTGGCCGGCCCTGATCGATCGCCACCTGGTCGAGCCCAACACCCGCGTGGAGCTGTTGCAGACATGAAAACACCGACGCAGAAAATCCAGCTCGTCCGGCTAGCCCACGCACGCAGCGGCGACAAGGCTGACTGGGTGGACTTCGGCCTGTTTGCCTGGAACGAGGCCGGTTACGCCGTGCTGGCGCGCGAGGTCACGGCGCAGCGTGTGGCAGAGCATTTCGCGCCCTGGCTGCCGGGCCGGGTCGAGTGCTGGACCTTGCCCAACATCCTGGCGATCAAGCTGGTGCTGCACGACGCGCTGCAGGGCGGCGGGGCGCGCAACCTGCGGCTGGACAACCTGGGCAAGTCGATGGCGGCGGCGTTGCTGCGCATGGACATCAACGTGAGCGACGATGAACTCGCCGCCTGCCTGGCGGCGCCGCGTGTCGGCTGGTGGGGAGATTGAGAACTTGTCCTTCAATAATTGAGGCTCGCGCAAATGGATATTCGGGATGGGATGCAAGGCGCAAAATCCAAGGCAAGGCTGGTGGCCTTGCCTGAATTTGCAACGCCGCAGACCGCCCGAAAATCCGTTTGCCCTTCGGGTTGGGCCGAAACCGGGCGATTTGCCCACCAAATCCCTTGCATGGGCATCCAGGCCATGCTGCGTGATGTTGGCGGACAACTCATCCCGATTGCGGCCCAACGCGACCCTCAATTATTGGAGGACAAGTTCTGCCATGACCGTGCATATTGAAAAAGACGGCGAGATCACGGTGGTCACCCTGGACCGCCCCGATGTGCGCAACGCGGTGGACAGCGATCATGCGTTGGCGTTGTACGAGGCTTTCCTGGCCTTTGATGCCGACAACAACGCGAAGGTGGCGGTGTTCCACGGCGCGCACGGACATTTCTGTGCCGGCTGGGATTTGCAGTCGGGCGCGAAGATGCTGCGCGAAGCGGGGGACGGTGACGCCGGCGTGTTTGCCGGGCTTGACTTTCAGCCGGAAGAGGAACACCCGGCGGGACCCATGGGTCCGTCGCGCCTGCTGCTGTCCAAGCCGGTGATTGCCGCGGTCAGCGGTGCGGCGGTCGCCGGCGGCATGGAACTGGCGCTGTGGTGCGACATGCGGGTGATGGAGGAAGACGCCTACTTCGGCGTCTACTGCCGCCGTTTCGGCGTGCCGCTGATCGACGGCGGCACCGTGCGCCTGCCGCGCCTGGTCGGCATGGGCCATGCCATGGACCTGATTCTGACCGGGCGCAAGGTCGAGGCCGCTGAAGCGCTACAGATGGGCTTGTGCAACCGGGTCGTGCCAAAAGGCACCGCACGCGAGGCTGCGCTGGCGCTGGCGCGGCAGCTCGCGGCTTTTCCTCAGAAGACCATGCTGGCCGATCGCCAGAGCGCTTATACCCAGTGGGACCTGCCCTTGCCGCAGGCGCTCAAGCAGGAGTGGGACCGCGGCAGGCAGTGTATTGGCGAAGGCCTGCAGGGCGCTGCGCGCTTTGCCGATGGCCAGGGGCGGCACGGCAAGTTTTAATGATGAAATTGGCCTTTGGCCCTTGTCTGGCGGTCGGAGGCAGCTATCACAACTATAGCGGACGCGGCAGGGAGGAAGGCGGCACCGGCCGCGGCTGGCCCTGGTCGTCGATCGCCACATAGGTCACGCTGGCCTCGGTCACCTTGATGTATCGCCCCTGGGAGCGGAAGCGCTCCGCATAGACCTCGACCTTGACCGTCATCGAGGTACGGCCGATCCGCGTGAGTTCCGAATAAAAGGACAGGATGTCGCCGACACGTACCGGTTGCTTGAAGATGAACTCGTTGACCGCCACCGTGGCCATGCGGCCTTCGGCGTAACGCGCGGGGATCACCGAGCCGGCCAGGTCGACCTGGGCCATGACCCAGCCGCCGAAGATGTCGCCGTTGGCATTGCAGTCCGCCGGCATCGGAATCACCTTGAGCACCAGCTCCTTGTCCAGCGGCAGCTTGACGCTCAAGGGGTCATGAGGAAGACTGGATTCGATGGACATAGGCACAATCGGTAGTGGAAAATTAAAACAACAGGACAATTGTCTCCGATGCGCTCCCATGCCCCCGCCGCCGAAACGCCCCCCGTCCCGGGCGCACCTTCCCAACCTGCGCTGAACCGCTCCGACTGGGCGACGCTGCAGCGCCTGTTTCCCTACCTCTGGGACTACAAATGGCGCGTGATGGCCGCGCTGGCCTTCATGGTGGGCGCCAAACTCGCCAACGTCGGCGTGCCGCTGCTGTTGAAAAACCTGGTGGACGCGATGAGCTTCAAGCCGGGCGATGTGCAGGCCGTCCTGATCGTGCCGGCCGCGCTGCTCGTCGGTTATGGGCTGCTGCGCCTGTCGACCTCGCTGTTCACCGAGCTGCGCGAACTGGTGTTTGCCAAGGCCACCGAGGGCGCCGCGCGCCGCATCTCGCTGGAGGTGTTCCGTCACCTGCATGCGCTGAGCCTGCGTTTTCACCTCGAGCGCCAGACCGGCGGCATGACGCGCGACATCGAACGCGGCACCCGCGGCGTGCATTCGCTGATTTCCTATTCGCTGTACAGCATCATCCCGACACTGATCGAAGTCACGCTGGTGCTGACGCTGCTGGCGGTCAAGTTCGACGTCTGGTTTGCCGGCATCACCATCATCGCGCTGGTGTTCTATATCAGTTTCACCGTGACGGTGACGGAATGGCGCACCAAGTTCCGCAAGGAGATGAACGAGCTCGACTCCTCGGCGCACAGCCGCGCGATCGACTCGCTGCTCAACTACGAAACCGTCAAGTACTTCAACAACGAGGAGTTCGAGGCACAGCGCTACGACGAAAACCTCAAGCGTTACCGCCGCGCCGCCGTCAAGAGCCAGACCACGCTGAGCCTGCTCAACACCGGCCAGCAGCTGATCATCGCGACCGGCCTGGTGGCCATGCTCTGGCGCGCGACCCAGGGCGTGGTGGACGGCCGCATGACGCTGGGCGACCTGGTGATGGTCAACGCCTTCATGATCCAGCTCTATATTCCGCTGGGTTTCCTGGGTGTGCTGTACCGCGAGATCAAGCAAAGCCTGACCGACCTGTCCAAGATGTTCAACCTGATGGAGCGCGAGCGCGAGATCGCCGACCAGCCCGGCGCGCCGGCGCTCGCCCTGCAGACCTCGCCTGAAGTGCGTTTTGAAAACGTCAGTTTTGCCTACGAGCCCTCCCGGCCCATCCTGCACAACATCAGCTTCGTGATACCGCCGGGCAAGACGGTGGCCGTGGTCGGGTCGTCGGGTGCCGGCAAGTCCACGCTGGCACGCCTGCTGTTTCGCTTCTACGACGTCCAGCAGGGCCGCATCACCATCGCCGGCCAGGACATCAAGCACCTGACCCAGGCCAGCGTGCGCCAGGCCATCGGCATCGTGCCGCAGGACACCGTGCTGTTCAACGACACGGTGGAATACAACATCGCCTACGGCAAGCCCGGCGCCAGCCGCGCCGAGGTGGAAGAGGCGGCGCGTGCCGCGCGTATCCATGACTTCATCAGCTCGACGCCGGCGGGTTACGGCACCATGGTCGGCGAGCGCGGCCTGAAACTCTCGGGCGGCGAGAAGCAGCGCGTGGCGATTGCCCGCACCTTGCTGAAAAACCCGCCCATCATGATTTTTGACGAGGCCACCTCGGCGCTGGACTCGGCCAATGAACGCGCCATCCAGGCCGAGCTGCGCAGCATTGCCGAGAACAAGACCACGCTGGTGGTGGCGCACCGGCTGTCCACCGTGGTCGATGCGCACGAGATCCTGGTCATGGAGGCCGGGCAGATCATCGAGCGCGGCACCCACGCCGCCCTGCTGTCCCTGGGCGGGCGGTACGCGGCGATGTGGGCGCTGCAGCAGAGTACCGAGTAGCTTCAAGCCTTTTTTGCCTTCAGCCAACGCCAGTCAAGGGTAGTTAGCTATAGAATTAATAGCAATGCAGGGCTGCAGCAGGATACCACCCCTCGGCCTTGAGGAATTCCCGTAGAACCGGAGCGACGGGCGACTCGCATAATTGACGCATGGACACCAAATGGCTGGAAGATTTCGTCAGTCTCGCTGAAACCCGGAGCTTCAGCCGCTCGGCCACGCTGCGCCACGTGACGCAACCGGCGTTTTCACGCCGCATCCAGGCGCTCGAGGCCTGGGCAGGTACCGACCTGGTGGACCGGAGCTCCTACCCCACGCGCCTGACCCCCGCCGGCGAAACGCTGTACAGCCAGTCGCTGGAGATGCTGCAGGGTCTGCAGTCCACACGCGCCATGCTGCGCGGGCACAACTCGGCCGCGCACGACGTCATCGAATTCGCCGTGCCCCATTCGCTGGCCTTTACCTTCTTTCCGGCCTGGGTCAGCAGCCTGCGCGAAAAGTTCGGTCCCATCAAAAGCCGGCTGATTGCGCTCAACGTGCATGACGCGGTGCTGCGCCTGGTGGAGGGCAGCTGCGACCTGCTGATTGCCTACTACCATGACTCGCAGCCTTTCCAGCTCGATGCCGACCGTTACGAGATGATCAGCCTGGGGCAGGAAGTGCTGGCGCCTTTCGTGAAAGCCCAGGCCGACGGCACGCCCCTGTTCCGTTTGCCGGGTCGGGCCGGTCAGCCCTTGCCTTACCTGGGCTATGCCCCCGGGGCTTACCTGGGGCGCATGGTTGATCTGATCCTCAAGCAGTCGAGCACCGCCATCCACCTGGACCGGGTGTATGAGACCGACATGGCCGAAGGCCTCAAGGCCATGGCGCTGGAAGGCCACGGCATTGCGTTTTTGCCCTTCAGCGCCGTCAAGAAGGAGCTGCGGGCCAAAAAGCTGGTCAGTGCCGGCGAGGGACTGGAAATGACCATGGACCTGCGCGTTTACCGCGAGCGGCCGACCAGCAAGGTTGCGGCCAAAAGCCCGGCTCAGGCCCTGTGGCACTACCTGGAAAGCCAGGCCCAGCCGAAGACGCCCGGCAAACCGCGCCTTGGTAGCAACCCTTAGTGGTTATAAATAATATGCATAATGCCTCACCCAAACAGCATTGGCTTTTCAAGGACCATAAATTTACAGTCCGTCACGTTCTGACCGGATGGTGACCTGGCTTGCGGCCAAGTCCGCGAAAGCAGGCTGCTGAACTGGTTGGCACAAAGACTGCTTAGCATCAAGGCTTGCCTGTCGACACATCTGCTTGCGCACTAACTTGGGGGCTGTTTTTTTTGTTTAATTCGCTGATGCCACAGCCTCCATCAAGACCGTGGCCAGGGCTTGCATCCATTTTTACGGCTTTTTCGTATGTGCCCGGCACTGATTTGCAGTGCACCTTCCAAAAAAACTGGAAGTATCCAGCCGACCCGATGTCGTTTCCAGGGCTGGGGTAAACCTTGGGGTTCGCCCCGGTACCCCCTCCTTAGAATGGCATTCACCAATCTTTTCATTTAACCCGAAGGAAACTCTCCATGAAACTCAAACTGGCCGCTTTATCCATTGCCTTGCTTGCCAGCAGCGGCGCTTTTGCCCAGGCCTCCGACACGCTCGCCAAAGTCAAGGCTTCCGGCGTGATCACCATGGGAGTTCGCGATTCCTCGGGCGCCCTGTCTTACACCCTGGGTGACGGCAAGTACGCCGGTTTTCACGTTGAAATCTGTCAGCGTGTCATTGCCGACGTTGAAAAAGCCGTGGGCCGCAAGCTCGAGATCAAATACCTGCCGGTGACCTCGCAGAACCGCATCCCGCTGGTGCAAAACGGCACGGTGGACATCGAGTGCGGCTCGACCACCAACAACGCCACCCGCCTGAAAGACGTGTCTTTCCTGCCTACCACCTTCGTTGAAGAAGTGCGTATCGCCGTGAAAGCCAACTCCGGCATCACATCGATTGCCCAGCTCAATGGCAAAAACGTGGCCACCACCACCGGCACAACGTCCGTGCAGACACTGCGCAAGAACGAGCGCGCCAAAGGTGTTGACTTCAAGGAAGTGTTCGGCAAGGACCACTCTGACAGCTTCCTGCTGCTCGAGTCCGGCCGTGCCGACGCCTTCGTGATGGACGGCGCCATCCTGGCCGGCAACATCGCCACTTCCAAGAACCCGGCCGATTTCAAGATCGTCGGCGAAGTGCTGAGCGTTGAGCCGATTGCCATCATGATCCGCAAGGATGACGCGGGCCTCAAGAAGATTGGTACCGACACCATCACCGGCATGATCAAGTCCGGCGACATGGCCAAAGCCTGGGACAAATGGTTCATGCAGCCTATCCCTCCGAAGAACAGCCGTGTCGGTCTGCCTGTCAGCGAAAGCACCAAGGCGGCCTGGGCCACCCCCAACGACAAGCCGATGGAAGACTACGCCAAGAAGTAATCCTGGCTTGAGCTGACCCTCAAACCCCGTCTGTGATCTTGCTGGCGGGGTTTGTTGTTTGGTGGCAGTCCTAGCGAATGCGATGCAGCGCCGGCTGCCGGTGGACAGATTGAAAAATTCCTGGCGGGAGAGAACATGAATTGGGATTGGCAGGTTTTTCTGAATGACGACGGCAGCGGCCGGACGTATCTGGAATGGATGTTCGACGCCTGGGGCTGGACCCTGGCGGTGGCGGGCAGTTCCTGGGTGGTGGCCATGCTGGCCGGCGGCTTGATGGGCACGCTGCGCACCCTGCCCAACAGCCCCTGGCTGGTGCGGCTGGCCAATGTCTGGGTCGAGATCTTTCGCAACGTGCCCTTGCTGGTACAGATTTTCATCTGGTACTTCGTGGTGCCCAAGATGTTCCCTTTCATGCAGCAGGTGCCGAGCTTTTTGCTGGTGGTTTTTGCACTGGGCTTTTTTACCTCGGCACGGATTGCCGAGCAGGTCCGCGCCGGCGTACAGGCCCTGCCGCGTGGCCAGCGTTATGCCGGCATGGCCATGGGTTTCACGACAGCCCAGACTTACCGTTACGTGATCCTGCCCATGGCGCTGCGCATCATCATTCCGCCGCTGACCAGCGAGTCGATGAATCTGCTCAAGAATTCTTCGGTGGCCTTTGCGGTGTCTATTGCCGAGCTGACCATGTTTGCGATGCAGGCCCAGGAAGAAACCTCGCGCGGCGTGGAGGTCTACCTGGCCGTCACCGTGCTGTATGCGGTATCAGCCTTTGCGGTCAATCGCGTCATGGCTTTTGTCGAGAAAAAAGTCCAGATTCCTGGCTACATCGTGGCCGGCAGCACCGGTGGGGGGCACTGACATGTTCGGTCTTGACATGAGCTTCCTGAACTGGGACATCATTTCCAAGTTCGTCATCAAGGGTTTCATTTTCAGCGTGGAGCTGACGGTGATTGCGACCATAGGCGGCATCCTGCTGGGAACGCTGCTGGCCCTGATGCGCCTGTCCGGCGTCAAGGCGCTGATGTATCCCGCTACTTTCTACGTCAACGGCATGCGTTCGGTGCCGCTGGTCATGGTGATCCTGTGGTTTTACCTGCTGATGCCTGCCGCTTTTTTCGACATGATTCCCGGCGGCGCTAACAATCGCTCCGAAATCTCGGCCATCATCACCTTCATCGCGTTTGAAGCCGCCTATTTCAGCGAGATCATGCGCGCCGGCATCCAGTCGATTTCGCGCGGCCAGGTCAACGCCGGGCGCGCGCTGGGCATGACCTATGCGCAGAACATGCGCCTGATCGTGCTGCCGCAGGCCTTCCGCAACATGGTGCCGATTTTGCTGACGCAGACCATCATCCTGTTCCAGGACACCTCGCTGGTGTACGCCATCGGCGCCTACGACCTGCTCAAGGGCCTGACGACGGCCGGCAAGATCTATGGTCGCCCCGAAGAGGCCTACCTGCTGGCCGCCGTGGTTTATTTCGTGATCTGTTTTGGCTTGTCGTATGTCGTCAAGAAGCTGCAAAACAAGATCGCCATCATTCGCTAACAACCCATCGCACCCGCTCCCCGGAGAATCAAGATGATCGAACTCAAAGAAGTGTCCAAATGGTACGGCGCCGTGCAGGTGCTCAACAACTGCAGCACCAGCATCAAGAAAGGCGAGGTGGTCGTGGTCTGCGGCCCGTCCGGATCGGGCAAATCGACGCTGATCAAGACCATCAACGCACTCGAGCCTTTTCAGAAGGGCGAGATCTACGTTGACGGCCAGGCCGTGCACGACCCCAAGACCGACCTGCCCAAGCTGCGCTCGCGCGTCGGCATGGTGTTCCAGAACTTCGAGCTGTTCCCGCACCTGAGCGTGACGGAAAACCTGACCCTGGCCCAGATCAAGGTGCTGGGCCGCAAGCCCGACGAGGCCAAAACGCACGGCCTGAAATACCTGGACCGCGTGGGCCTGATGGCGCACAAGGACAAATTCCCCGGCCAGCTCTCGGGCGGCCAGCAGCAGCGCGTGGCGATTGCCCGTGCGCTCAGCATGGACCCGATTGCCATGCTGTTCGACGAGCCGACCTCGGCGCTCGACCCCGAAATGGTCGGCGAGGTGCTCGATTGCATGATGGGTCTGGCCGTCGAAGGCATGACCATGATGGTGGTCACGCACGAGATGGGTTTCGCGAAAAAGGTCGGCAGCCGCGTGATTTTCATGGACGTGGGCGGCAAGATTCTCGAAGACTGCTCGAAGGACGAATTTTTTATGCATCCGGAAAACCGCCAGGCGCGGACCAAGGATTTTCTCAACAAGATCCTGGCGCACTGAGTTGGCGCTACTGCGCGGGCGCACTGCGTCGTTGCAGCCCAAGGGAAATCCTCACGACCCTTGAGGTCGCTCCGGTTTCCCTCGGGCGCCCGCGCCTCGCATTGCATCCCGCTCGCTACGCGCCGGGTCGTTCTTCCGTACAATCGGGCACATGCCTGCCACCTTGATCCTCCTGCCTTGCGCATTCTCGCTGCCCGGCCTCGCGGCCGCGGCGGCCTGCGCGCGCGCGGGCCTGGACTTGCAGTGGCCGCATCAGCCGGTCGCACATTCCTGAGCCCGGCGATCCAACTCCCTCCCATTTTTTAGCGCATTTCTGGATCACCGGGCCCCCGCCTTTAGCGCGGCGTGCCCGGCCAGCCTTGACCCGGGCGTTTGATTCAGGAGTTCCCATGTTTTTTTCCAACCAGCCGGCGCGTTTGCTGACCGAGCTCGACCACATCCGCATCAGCAAGCTGCTCCAGCGCCCAGGCGCATCGCCGGAGACAGAGGCCGAGGTGGAGGATCTGATCCACAGCGCCGAACTGATTTCCTCGTACAAGGTGCCCGCCAACGTCGTCACCATGTATTCACAGGTCCTGATTGCGGATGGACAGAGCGGTGAACAGCGCAAGCTGACCCTGTGTTACCCGCACGACGCGGATCCGGCGGCCGGATTTGTTTCGGTGCTGTCGCCGGTGGGTGCGGGCCTGCTGGGCCTGAAAAAAGGACGCATGGCCCGCTGGCCCACGCCGGACGGCGGCACGGCCACGGCGAAAATTGTCGAGATCCTTTTCCAGCCGGAAGAAAGCGGCGATTACCTGCTGTAGCCGCGCCGGTCCGGCGCCGGGGCGGCAGGGCGGGGGCCGCCGGTGAGACAATTCAGGTCATGACCTCAGCCGCCCCCTCACCGATCACTTCCCTGACCCTGACCCGTCCTGACGACTGGCACCTGCATGTGCGTGACGGCGATGCCCTGCTCACCGTGGTGCCGCACACGGCCGCGCAGTTTGGCCGCGCCATCATCATGCCCAACCTGCGCCCGCCGGTCACCACGGCCGCGCAGGCCATCGCCTACCGTGAGCGCATCCAGGCGGCCGTGCCGGCAGGGGTGGCCTTCGAGCCGCTGATGACGCTGTACCTGACCGACAACCTGCCGCCAGACGAAATCAAACGCGCCCGGGACGCCGGTGTGGTCGCACTCAAGCTCTACCCGGCCGGCGCCACCACCAACAGCGACGCCGGCGTGACCGACCTGCGCAAGACCTACAAGACGCTGGAAGCCATGCAGCGCGAAGGCCTGTTGCTGCTGGTGCATGGCGAGGTGACTTCGCCCGAGATCGACCTGTTCGACCGCGAGGCGGTGTTCATCGACACCCAGCTGATCCCGCTGCGCCGCGATTTCCCCGAACTGAAAATCGTGTTCGAGCACATCACCACGCGCGAGGCGGTGCAGTATGTGCAGCAGGCAGGCCGCTTCACGGGTGCCACCCTCACGGCGCACCACCTGCTGTACAACCGCAACGCCATCTTCACCGGTGGCATCCGGCCGCATTATTACTGCCTGCCGGTGCTCAAGCGCGAGACCCATCGCCTTGCCCTGGTGGAAGCCGCTACCGGCGGAAATCCGCGGTTTTTCCTCGGCACCGACAGCGCGCCGCACCCGGCCCACCTGAAGGAACATGCCACCGGCTGCGCCGGTTGCTACACCGCCCACGCGGCGATGGAGTTGTATGCCGAGGCCTTTGATTCCGTCGGTGCGATCGACAAGCTCGAAGCCTTCGCCAGCTTCAACGGGGCGGACTTCTACGGCCTGCCACGCAACACCGGCACCGTCACGCTGAAGAAGGAGAGCTGGACCCCACCCGAGAGTTTTGCCTTTGGTGAGGCCGAACTCAAGCCGCTGCGCTCGGGCGAAGCGCTGGCCTGGAAACTTGTTGGTAATGGGAGCCCCTGATGGAAAGCAAACCCCGCGTTGCGCTGCTGATTGATGCCGACAATTCGCCGGCCTCCAAGATCGACCTGATCCTCAACGAACTGTCGACCTTCGGTGAGACCAATATCCGCCGCGCCTACGGCAACTGGAAAAAAAGCGAGCTCAAGGGCTGGGAAGAAGCGCTGCACGAACACGCGATCCGTCCCATGCAGCAGTTCGATTACACCAAGGGCAAAAACGCCAGCGACATGGCGATGGTGATCGACGCGCTGGAACTGCTGTACACCGACCGGCCCGACGCTTTCGGCATCGTCTCGTCCGACGCCGACTTCACCTCGCTGGTCATGCACCTGCGCGCCAAGGGAGCTGCCGTGTACGGCTTTGGCGCGCAGAAAACGCCTGAGCCCTTTGTCAACGCCTGCTCGCGTTTTCTCTACCTCGACAAGCTGCGGCCCATCGCCGCGGCCGATGCGCCCGCGGGCGGCCGGGAAGACGCCGAAGCCGTGGCCACCGCGCCCCTGCGTGCCACACCGGCGCAGCTCAAGCAGGATGCCAAACTCGTCATGCTGCTGCGCAACGCCGTGCAGGCCGCCGCCGATGACGAGGGCTGGGCGCGCGTCGGTGCGGTCGGCACGCAGATCGCCAACCAGGCCTCGTTCGACCACCGCAACTACGGCTACGCCACGCTGACCAAGCTGCTGGTGGCCTCGCAGCTGTTTGACATCGTCGACGAAGGCAAGTCCACGGTGATGGTGCGCGACAAACGGCTGTCGCGGCCGGCTGCCAGGAACGGATGAGCGCTGACGCGCCAGCCGCGGCCTGGCCGGTGGACTGGGGCCGCCCCTGGCTGGCGCCGTGGCGCGACCCCGGGGAGCGCGTGGCCCAGGCCATCGCGGCCGGTGCACCGTGTCATGAGGCCCTGAACCGTGAGCCGGCGGCGCCGCGGCGTTTTGTGCCGCAGTCCGACTTGCCCGACGGGCAGGCCTACGAGCAGTTCATTTTTGAGACCGGCACCGTTCCGACACGCGACAACCTGCACGACTTTTTCAACGGGCTGTGCTGGATGCGTTTTCCGCTGACCAAGAAAAAACTCAACCAGCTGCAGGCCGCAGAAATCGCCGCGGCCGGTGTGGCGCCCCTGCGCGGGCCGGTGCGTGACGCGCTGACGGTGTTCGACGAAAACGCGGCCTTTCTGTCGGCACCGCCCCCGCTGTGGGATGCGCTGGTGGATCGGGACTGGCAGCGCCTGTTTGTCGACTTGCGCCCGCTGTGGCAGCAGACGCAGCTGGTGCTGTTTGGCCATGCCTTGCTGGAGAAGCTGGTTTACCCACGAAAACCGATCACAGCCCATATCTACCGGGCGCAACCAGCTATGAATTCGATAGCGGAGCTGGATGCCTGGGTGGCCGCCGACCTGAGCGCGGACAAGCTGGCTGCCAAGCCGTTTGTGCCCTTGCCGGTGCTCGGTGTGCCGCTCTGGTGGCCGGAAAACGAGAACTTTTCCTTTTATGATGACTCTTTCGTATTCCGCCCGCGCCGGTAAACAACACCAAGTAAAAAATCCTGCGCCAGGATCAGCCCGACCGGCTTGATTTGGGCTGAACCCTCCCCATTTGCCCGCAACAGTCTCTTTTTTTGCGGCACTTGTTTTTACCGACCTCTACGGAGCATCCATGAAGCGTATTTTTCTATTTGTCATGACCAACCTCGCCGTTGTGGTGGTGCTGGGCATTGTCGCCAGCCTGCTGGGCGTCAATCGCTACCTCACGCCGCAAGGGCTGAACCTGGGCATGCTGCTGGGCTTTGCTGCGGTCATCGGCTTCGGCGGCGCGATCATCTCGCTGCTGATCAGCAAGCCGGTAGCCAAGTGGAGTTCCGGCGTGCGCGTGATCAACGAGCCACAGAACGCCGACGAAGCCTGGATCGTCGAGACCGTGCGCAAGCTGGCGACTACCGCCGGCATCGGCATGCCCGAGGTGGGCATTTTCGAAGGTGCGCCCAACGCCTTTGCCACCGGTGCTTTCAAGAACTCGGCGCTGGTCGCGGTTTCCACCGGCCTGCTGCAGGGCATGACGCGTGAAGAGATCGAAGCCGTGCTCGGCCATGAAATCGCCCACGTGGCCAACGGCGACATGGTCACCATGACGCTGATCCAGGGCGTGATGAACACCTTCGTGGTGTTCCTCAGCCGCGTGATCGGTTATGCGGTGGACAGCTTTCTGCGCAAGGGCAGCGACAGCAACTCCGGCCCCGGCATCGGTTATTACGTCAGCACCATCGTGCTCGACATCGTGCTCGGTTTTGCCGCCGCCATCGTGGTCGCCTGGTTCTCGCGCCACCGCGAGTTCCGCGCCGACGCCGGTGCAGCGCAGCTGATGGGCCGCAAACAGCCCATGATCAACGCGCTGGCCCGCCTGGGTGGCATGGTGCCCGGCCAGTTGCCCAAGGCGGTGGAAGCCATGGGCATCACCGGCAGCATCGGCCAGCTGTTTGCCACGCACCCGCCGATTGAAGAGCGTATTGCCGCGCTGCAAAATGCACAACCCGGTCAGGTCTGAGCTACCTGGATCACGAACTAAAAAGCCGCTGCGCCTGCAGCGGCTTTTTTTATGCCCCGGCTGTTTTGGTGATGTCGAGTGCCACCGCCTCGGCCACCTCGATGCCGTCCACGCCGGCCGACAAAATGCCGCCCGCATAACTGGCGCCTTCGCCCGCCGGATACAGGCCCCGCACGTTCAGGCTCTGGAAATCGTCGCCGCGCGTGATGCGCAGCGGTGACGAGGTGCGGGTTTCAACGCCGGTCAGCACCGCATCAAACATGTCGAAGCCCTTGATCTTCTTGCCGAAGGCCGGCAGCGCCTCGCGCATGGCCGTGATGGCGTAGCCGGGCAGGGCGCTGGCCAGATCGGTCATCAACACGCCGGGCTTGTAGGAAGGCTCCACGCTGCCGAGCTGGGTGGACGCTTTGCCGGCCACAAAATCACCGACCAGCTGGCCCGGCGCCACGTAGCCGCCGCCACCCAGCGTGAAGGCGTGTGACTCGAGCTCGCGCTGGAAGGTTATGCCGGCCAGCGGCCCGCCCGGGTAGTCGGCCGGGGTGATACCGACCACGATGCCGGCGTTGGCGTTGCGCTCGTTGCGTGAGTACTGGCTCATGCCGTTGGTCACAACGCGGCCCACCTCGGAGGTGGCCGCGACCACGGTGCCGCCCGGGCACATGCAGAAGCTGTAGACCGAGCGCCCGTTGGCCGCGTGGTGCACCAGCTTGTAGTCGGCCGCGCCCAGCAGCGGGTGGCCGGCGTGCTGGCCGAGCCGCGCGCGGTCGATCAGGCCCTGCGGGTGTTCGATGCGGAAACCCACCGAGAACGGCTTGGCCTCCATGTAGACGCCGCGCTCGTGCAGCATGGCAAAGGTGTCGCGTGCGCTGTGGCCCAGCGCCAGCACCACATGGTCGGCGCGCAACTCATAGTTGCTGCCGTCCTGCAGGTTCTGCACGGTCAGGCCGCGCATCTGCCCCTGTTCAATCAGCACGTCGCTCACGCGCTGCTGGAAGCGGATCTCGCCGCCCAGCGCGGTGATCTGCTCGCGCATGTGTTCCACCACCTTGACCAGCTTGAAGGTGCCGATGTGCGGCTTGCTGACCAGCAGGATTTCTTCGGGCGCGCCGGCCTTGACAAATTCGGTCATGACCTTGCGGCCGAGGAAACGCGGGTCCTTGATCTGGCTCCAGAGCTTGCCGTCGGAAAACGTGCCGGCACCGCCCTCGCCAAACTGCACATTCGACTCCGGGTTCAGTACGCCCTTGCGCCACAGGCCCCAGGTGTCTTTGGTGCGCTCACGCACTTTCTTGCCACGTTCCAGCACGATGGGTTTGAAACCCATCTGCGCCAGCAGCAGTGCCGCAAAAATGCCGCAGGGGCCGAAGCCGACGACGACGGGACGCACGGCCGGTGCGCTGTCCACCCGGGCCACCAGGTGGTAGCTCTGGTCAGGCGCCGGGCGGATGTGGGGGGTGGCTTCAAACTGCCGGAGCAGTGTTTGCTCCAGTTCGGGGCTGGCAAGCTGGACGTCGGCGATGTAGACCAGCAGCAGCTTCTGTTTGCGCGCGTCGTAGCTGCGTTTGTAGATGCTGTGGCGCAGCAGCTCGGCAGGCTGGATGCCCAGCGTCTTGACAATCAGCGCGGGCAGCGCGTCTTCGGGGTGGTCAAGCGGCAGCTTGAGCTCGGTCAGGCGGATCATGGGGTGTTACCTCGTGGATCTGTATTTCGGATCTATGAAGTATTTTACGCTTCCGACCCCCATGTGACGGGCGCAGGCAGCTATCAAATCAGTAGCAATTGATTTGCCGGGATAATAGGGGGGTGAAGCACGCCAGACTGCCGCTGGTGCAAGGGTGGAAACACCGCACTGGAGGAAGGTCCGGACTGCATAGGGCAGCGTAGCAGCTAACAGCTGTCCACCGTGAGGTGAGGATCAGAGCTACAGAGACGAGCCGGTTAAGTCCGGGTGAAACGAGCAATCTCTACGCGCAGCAATACCAAGTAGGCACACGTTGACGGGGCCCCCGGAGTGTGCGGGTAGGTAGCACCGAGCCGTCTGGCGACAGACGGCCCAGATTAATGGCAGTCACGGGGCGGCGACCGCAAGGAAACCGTTCCGCACAAAATCCGGCCTATCGGCGGGCTTCACACTTTATTCAGATGGCGGGCAGCAGATGCGGGCCGCGCCGCGCGACCGAGTCGGCCCTGGCGTGAACAAACGGTCAGGCGGCGTGCATGGCTCCATTGATCTATTGCGGTATGGCTTCGAGATCCGGCTCAACGTAGCTGGCCCGTGCAGTGGGAGAGAACAGAACCTCCGCTGAGTAATGGGTGAGCATGACCTTGCTGTCACGTAGCGCCTGGCTCTTCGCCAGGAACTCCGGGAAGGAAGCGCTCGGCGAGCGAGCCATGAAATGCCGAACCGCAAGCACCCAGGCCCGTGTCAGCGTTTCGTGAAATTTCCCGGGCGGAATGTTGTGCACCCGGAGGAACGTGAGCAATGCGCCGCGCATCTTCTCCTGCGCCGAGCCCACATCGTTCTCGACGAGGTAAACATAAGCCAGGCGCAGATGTGCTTCGTGGTTGAACTGGGCCGGCATGAGCGCACAGGACTCGAACGCCGTGCGAAAGTCCCGATCCTCTGGAGATGTGGCGTGATCTTTCATGGTGTGTGTTGTGTTGGTTGACTTTGACCGCCTGAACAGCGTTTGCACACGGTGACGCAAACGCCCTACAAATTAAACAAGCCCTGTGCCTGAATCCGCTCCACATGCGCGAGCAGCGAACGTTTGGCCACCGGCCAGATGCGCGGGTCCACGTCGTCATACGCGGCGGCCACCCACTCGTCCATGCTGCCTTGCGGCTGCGCCTGCATCACGCCAATGATTTTGGCCTCGCGTTTGAGTCGGTGGGCCTTGAGCTGGGCGATGACGGTTGTGGCCTCCCCCAGCACATGGCCGTGCGCCGGCGCGATGAATTCAATGCTGTGTTCGTCGCAAGCCGCGGCCAGCACATCCAGCGAATCGAGGTAGGCGTTCATGTTGCCGTCGGGCGGGTCCACCACCGTGGTGCTGCCGTTCAAGATGTGGTCGCCGCTGAACAGGATGCCGTCTTCGAGCATCACCAGGCACAGGTGGTTGGCCGCGTGGCCGGGCGTGTGAATCACCTTCAGGGTATGCGTCATTTCGCCGTCCGGCCCTTGTCCCGCAATCGCGAGCAGCTCCTGATTTTGTAGCGCCCGGTCGGGGGTGAATTGGCTGGCCGCACGTGCCGTGGGGGCCGAAGGCAGGCCCAGGATGGGCGGCGTGTTGCTGCACATGGCCTGCAGCGGTTTGGCTCCGGGCGAATGGTCGGCGTGTGAGTGGGTGCACACAATCATGCGGATGTTGCCGCCCGCTGCGCGCCACAGCCGCTGCAGGTGGTCGGTGTCGGCCGGTCCCGGGTCGATGGCGATGTAGCCGGTGGCCGGGTCGCCGACCAGGTAGCTGTTGGTGCCCGGCCCGGTCATCACGCCGGGGTTGGGCGCGGTCAGGCGCATCAGGTTTTTGAGCAGGGGCACCGGCTGCGTGGTCTGCCAGTCCAGTGTGTGCACCATCTGGCCGTCGGGGCTGGTCAGGGCCAGTTCGCCGTAGGGCGCCTCGTGCTCCATGTAGCGCGCTTCGGCGCCGGCCAGGAAACCGGCGCGCGGGCAGGAGGTCCACAGCGGCTGTTCGGAAGCGGCGCAGGCCTGCAGCACCGCGTCCACCGTGCCGAAATGCTGCAGGCGCTGCAGCGTGCGTATGGTCGGGAAGATGATGAAAAAGCCGCCTGCTTCATGGCGTGCCAGGGCATCGGCCGGCCGTACCCAGACCGGCTCGAACTGTTCACTTTCGTCGGCCACCGGCTCCTGGCCCTCAGGCATGCGCGCCACCAGAAACGGCACGTCGAAACGGCGCGGCAGGTCGCGGTCGGTGACCCAGTGGGCCAGCACAAAGACCTGGTCGCCGGCCAGTGTCAGGCCACGGTCGCGGCACTGCGCGGCGAACGGCGCTTGGCGGTCCAGCGCGGCAATGTCTGCGGTGGTGGCGTGGCTGCCGTCGGCATGGCGGGCCAGCAGCACGCCGAGTTCTTCAAAACTTTCGCGGATGGCGGCAATCGCCTGCGTCAGGTGCAGGTCGGTCTGGGTCGCGCGACGGGTCGACTGCGCATGCGCCGCCGCATCGGCCGCGTCGATGCCGCCACCGGGGAACACATAGGCGCCCGGCGCAAAACTGGCCGTCATCGAACGCCGGGTCATCAGGATTTCGATGCCGTCGGCACTGTCGCGCAGCAGCAGCACGGTGGCGGCGGGGCGGGTGGGCGCGGGTTCGCGCTGCGGGTAGAGGAGTTGGGTGGGTCGGACCATGGGCTGATTTTGCAGTGAAACGGCGGGCGACGGCTGCGGCAACCCGTGGCGGGCTGCGATTGGTAGCATGCTAAGTGTTAACCGCAATGGCATTCTGGCGGCGGCGTGGGGATACTGGCCATCACTTTATTTGCAGGATGTGAACCATGACGCAGTGGATTTCCAGAACCGCCCTGGCCATGACGGCCGCCGCACTGTGCGCCACCTCCCTGAGTGCCATGGCCCAGGCCTGGCCCGCGAAACAGCCGATCAAGTTGGTCGCCGTTTTCCCGCCCGGCGGCTCGGTTGACCAGGTCGCCCGCATTCTCGCCGTGCCGCTGTCGCAGCAGATCGGCCAGAACATCATTGTCGAAAACAAGGGCGGTGCCTCCGGCTCCATCGGCACCGCCGCTGTGGCCGCCGCGCCGGCCGACGGCTACACCTTTGCGGTGGTGTTCGACACCCATGGCGTCAACCCCAGCCTGATTCCCGGCATGCCGTTCGACACGCGCAAGGACCTGGCACCGGTCTCGCTGATCGGCACCTCCCCCATGGTGCTGGCCACCTTCGCGGCCTCCGAGTACAAGAGTTTTGCCGATGTGGTGGCTGCGGCCAAGGCCAAAAAGAACGTGAATTACGGCAGCATCGGCTCGGGCAGCCTGGGCCACCTGGCCATGGCCTTGCTGGCCAAAAACGGCAACATCGACTGGCAGCACGTGCCTTACAAGGGCGGCGGCCCGCTGATGACCGACGCCGTGGCCGGCCATGTGCCGCTGTCCATCGCCTCGGTGTTCGTCACCAAGCCGCACATTGACAGCGGCCGCATGCGCCCGCTGGCCGTGACGACCAGCAAGCGTTCACCCGATCTGCCGAATGTGCCGACGGTGGCCGAAAGCGGTTTTGTCGGCTTTGACGCACCCGCGTGGTGGGCCATTCTGGCGCCGGCCAAAACCCCGCCCGAAGTCCTCAAGCGCATGAACGAGGAAGTCAACAAGGCGCTGAAAAATCCCGAGATCGCCAAAAAACTCAGCGCCCAGGGCATCGAGATCGTCGGTGGTTCCTCCGAGTCGGCCCGCGTCTTCATCGACAAGCAGATCGACACCTGGGCCAAGGTGGTGAAGGACAACGGGATCAAGGCGGATTGAGGGCTTGGTGCAGATTAGAAGAAAGGGCCTGCGGGCTCTTTTTTATTTGCGAGGTGAAAGGACGTGGCTGCCTGTAAGACCAAAGTTGCCGATGTTGCGTGGAGGCTGCATGGTGTCGCCCCGGCCATGCCAGGCGATGAGATGCGTGTCAGGCACACACGGTTTTTATCAGTTTGAAGGCTATAGTGAAATCAGGTGTGCGCTCGGGCACCTGGTCTGACAAGCAAGTGCAAGTCAAACAGGGCGGGCGACTTTGTCGGATTCAATCTACCTGCGTATGGATACAGCGTATTGAAATAACTTCATGAATTCAAACCTGTTTTTCAACCGGCGGACGCCATGTTATCTGACCACCCGCCATGTAATTCCGCAGTTTTGCGGGATATATCAAAGTTGGGGGTCATAGGAGGACTTATGCATATTCGCCTGATCACTGCAGCGACCCTGGCGCTGCTCAGCCATCATGCTTCAGCGAAAGAGTGTTGGGCGCTCACCGAAGTCAGAGGCCAGATAGCGTTCTCTGACGAAAAATACGCATTTCAGGCGGATAAATATTCCAATCCAATGGTGCTTTGCTTCAACGATGAAAAGACTGGGACCGTTTCCGGCGATGACACGAGCTTTACCCGCTTCGGCGTCTCCACACTAATTGGGTGGGCTCAGAACAAGGACATCGAGCTTGTTGAGACATATCAGATCGATCGCGTTCGTGGCCAGGTACTCTTTACAAAAACCAGAATTGGCACAGCTTCCGTAATTCCGGGCGGCCCGGATCTCGTAGGGTCGTTCGCTGGGAAAGCAACAAGGATAAAGGAATGAACCCCAACCAGGCGTTCCACGCGACGGTCCTCGCGCTGAGCGCTCAGCCAGCGCGTGAACGCTGGCGTTAGGCGCCTGAAGACACCACCCCGCAACTCAGCAGCATTGAACATGGCCGAAAACTGGAACGACTACCAAGAGGAGACTGCTTCGCTCTTTCGGTCCATGGGACTAGAGGCTACCACGAACGTCACAATTCAGGGCGTGCGTACGACCCACGATGTCGATGTCGTAGTTAAGTCTCACCACGTAGGATTCGACGTCACGTGGCTTGTTGAGTGCAAACACTGGAAGTCGCCGGTTTCCAAGCTTCACGTATTGGCGCTTCGAGAGATCGTTGCAGACGCGGGTGCCGACCGAGGAATCTTGTTGTGCGAGGCCGGCTTCCAGAGCGGCGCGGTTGAAGCGGCGAACCTCACTAACGTCAGGGTAACGTCCCTTGAGAACGTGCGCGTCATTGCTGGAGGCGATGTCTCAGCGATGCGATTGCGAGAACTCTACGACAGGGCTGAGGCCTGTCGAGAACGGTACTGGGAGATTCCAAAAAGAAAACGCATTGCACAGGGTCTGCGTCACGATGTCGGCGAGTGGGGCAACTCGGGAGCGCGAACACTTGAGATCTGCGGCGACTTGATTACTCGCGCCTTTCGCGGTGTCTATCCATTTCGACCAGACTCTCTTCAGGCGTTGGTTGAGTTCGGGAAGGATCGACAGTTTGGGTCCACCGAGGAAGTTATCGCAACAATCACTCCGATGGTGCAGGAGCTCGAAGTCAAACTTGCCAAGGCAGCACGGGATGCAGGCGACTAACCCCCTCATATATGGACTCCCTCTTAGCGGCAATTGGTTGATCTGTAGTTTGGCTTTAGGGGAAGCTCCTGCAGTGGTCTATCGGGCCTCTTGAGTGGGCTCTGCCGCCGTCACTGCAGCCCCTGCAACAACTCCAAAGTCGGATACCCATCCGCCGGCAGCCCCAAACTGCGCTGGTAGAGGCGTAGGCCGCGCCGCGTGGCGGGGCCCATGGTGCCGTCAGGCGTGCCGCTGTCGAAGCCGCGAGTATTGAGCGCCGTCTGCAGCGCCAGCAACTGGTTGCGCGAGAGTGGTGCCAGATCACGCGGCCAGGCGGCCTGCACCGCCGGGCTGCCGGCCAACGCCTGCGCTAGCAGGCCGATGGCGAGCGCATAACTGGTCGAGTTGTTGTAGCGCAGGACGGTGCGGAAGTTGGGGCCGACGATGAAGGCCGGCCCACGTGCGCCGGCCGGCAGCAGCAGGGCGCTGTCGGCCAAGGTGGGCAGCGGCGTACCGTCCATGGACTGCACCCCCTGGGCCGCCCAGGCCGAGGCCGGCTGGCGCACGTCGGCATCGGCGAGCGCGAGGTCGAAGCCCGGCGGCAGGCGCACCTCCTGCCCCCAGGGCTGGCCGGCCTGCCAGCCGGAACGGGCCAGGAAGTTGGCGGTCGAGGCCATCACATCGGGCAGGCTGCCCCAGATGTCGCGTCGGCCGTCGCCGTCGGCATCGACCGCATAGGCCAGAAAGTTCGTGGGCAGGAACTGCGTCTGGCCCATCGCGCCGGCCCACGACCCCAGCATCTGCGCGCGGTCTATGTCCCGGTTCTGCAAAATTTTCAGGGCGGCCAGCAACTGGCTGCGCGCCCAGGCCTCGCGCCGGCCTTCGAAACCCAGCGTCGCCAGGGCGTCGATGGTCGGGATGTCGCCGGTATTGCTGCCGAAGTTGCTCTCCATGCCCCAGATCGCCACCAGGATTTCTGCCGGGACGCCGTAGCGCGCGGCGGCGGCATCGATGGCGGGCCGCGATTGCAGCAGCCTGTCCTGGCCGCGGGCGATGCGCTGCGGCGACACCGCGCTGTCGAGGTAGTCCCAGACGGCGCGGGTGAACTCGGGCTGGGCGCTGTCCAGCTCGGTCACGCGCGGAATGAAGCGAACGCCGTCGAAGGCGCTCTGCAGCGTCTCCTCGGTGATGCCGGCTGCGCGTGCGCTGGTGCTGAAGTCGGCGATCCAGCGTGCAAAGCGCTGGTTGAGTTCTGCGTCATCGGGCGCAGCTTGCGCCGGACTGCCGCCTGCGGGTATGGCTTGCGCGATGGCCGAAGGCGCGGCAGTACCCGCCGCCAACGCCAGGATTCCCACCAGGACGGTCGCCAACCGGAGACGGGAAGAAGCAAAAAAACGGGAGTGTGTTCGCAGGGTTTTCATGTCGCCTTTTCTGGATGCGGGGGTGTAGGACGCGTCATGAAAAACGGATGTCCTGTTGCACCTTCAGCTATTCATGCTCCTCTGGCGAAACGCCCAGCGCCACCAGAAAGCGCGCCACCATGTTGTAGGTGGCGATCGCGCTGGTCAGTTCAACCAGCTCAGTCGTATCGAAATGTTTGCGCAAGGCCTCGAACACGTCGTCGCTGACCTTGACGTCCAGCGTCATCTGCGCCGCGTAACGAATCACCAGTTGCTCGACCGCGCCCAGCGCCGGGTGGGCTGCCGAGGCGCGTGCATCGGCTTTCACCAGGGCATTGAGGGCGTCGAGTTCGGCCTGGGTGCCGCTGGCGGCCAGAAAGTCCGGCGCGTGGTGTTTGTATTCATAGGCCGCGCCGGTCAGTAGCGCGACCGTGCAGATGCCCAGCTCGCGCAGCTTGCGGCTGGTCGGCAGGCCGGTGCGCACTGCGCCGAGGTAGACGTTCCAGGCGCGCGCCAGCGGCTCGCTCCATAGCAGGGCCTTGTCGAGGTTGATCAGGGTGCCGCCGCGGCGTTTCAGGATGGCCTCGACGAGGTCATGCGGTTGGGGTTTGAGGGCGGGCGTCCAGTCGGGAATACGCATGGCTTGTCTTTCCGGAAGTTGTACCAGTGGGGGAGGAGGGCGGCGCAGCCTCAGCGGATAATGCGCGGATGCTAATCCGATTTACCAAAATGCAGGGTGCGGGCAACGATTTTGTCATGCTCGACGAGACGCAGCAGCGCCTGAACCTGACGCCGGGCCAGTACCGCTTTCTGGCGGACCGCCACTTCGGCGTGGGCGCCGACCAGATTCTGTCGGTGCGGCCTGCGCCGGGCGAAGGTATAGATTTCGAATACGTGATCCACAACGCCGATGGCGGCGAAGTCGAGCAGTGCGGCAATGGCGCACGCTGTTTTTTGCGCTTTGTGCGCGAGCAGGGCCTGACGGACAAGGACGTGGTGAGGGTCCGGACCCTGGCCGGCGTCATCGAGCCGCGCATGCAGCCGGACGGCCGCGTCACGGTGGACATGGGTGCGCCCATCTTCGACCTGGCGCGCGTGCCCTTCGATGCCACGGGGCTACAGCCCGAAGCCGTGCATTCATGGCAGAAATGGCCTCTGGCCCTTGAGGGGCGGGCGCAAGCAGCTCCTGTTTTTGTAGCGGTTCTGTCCATGGGCAACCCGCATGCGGTGCAGCTGGTGGACGATGTGGAGACCGCACCCGTGCTGCAAGACGGCCCGTTGATCGAGAACCACGTGCGTTTCCCGCGCCGCGTCAACGCCGGCTTCATGCAGGTGATGTCGCGCAGCCGGATCGCCCTGCGCGTGTACGAACGCGGCGCCGGCGAAACCCTGGCCTGCGGCAGCGGGGCTTGCGCGGCGGTGGTCGCTGGCATACGCTTGGGCCTGCTGGATGCGCGCGTGGACGTGTTGACCCACGGCGGCACCCTGACCATCGAGTGGCAGGGCGGGCTGGACGCCGCGCCGTCCCCGGTGCTGATGACCGGGCCGGCGACCACGGTGTTTGAAGCCGCCATTGAAGTCCCCGACCACCTTTGAATCTGCAGATTTTGTCGACTTAACGGAAAAACCAAGAACATGAATCCAAGCGAACACTCCATCCAGAACCCGATCACCGAAGACGACATCGCCAACTTCCTGGCCAATACGCCCGACTTTTTCGAGCGCCATGCCGAGCTGCTGGCGACGGTGCAGCTGTCCAGCGGCCACGGCAGCCGGGCGGTGAGCCTGCAGGAGCGCCAGGCCGGCATGTTGCGCGACAAGATCAAGGTGCTGGAGTCCCGGGTTGTCGACATGATCCGCCACGGCCAGGAAAACGTGGGCATTGCCGACAAGCTGCAGCAGTGCACGCTGAACCTGTTGCTGACCGCCCATGCGCGCGACCTGCCCGACACCATCGTGCGCGAGATCCAGACGCAGTTCGCCGTGCCGCAGGCGGCGATCAAGGTCTGGCACGTCAACGGCATTTTTTCGATGGAAGACTTTTCAACCGGCGTCAGCGAAGACACGCAGACCTTTGCGTCATCGCTGACCACACCCTACTGCGGTGTCAATTCCGGGTTCGAGGCGGTCAGCTGGCTGCCCGATCCGGCGCAGGCCCTGTCGGTCGCGCTGATTCCGCTGCGTCCGGGCAAGTCGCCGCAGGCCTTCGGCATGCTGGTGCTGGCTTCGCCCGACCCCGAGCGTTTCAGCAGCGGCATGGGCACCGACTTCCTCGAACGCATCGGCGAACTGGCCGGCGCGGCGCTGTCGCGCCTGCGCCCCATGGCCGACTAGCCCATAAGGCATGGCCGTGCCGGACGCCAGCGTTGACGGGACCGCGATGCCGGCTCCCGACAACGACCCGCTGGTCGAGCGTTACCTCGAACACGTACGGGTTGAAAAGCGGCTGGCGCAGCGCACCGTCGAGCTGTATGCGCTGGACCTGCAAAAACTGCAGGTCAACTGCCGGCAGGCCGGTGTGGCGCTGACCCAGGCGCAAAACCTCCACATGCGGCGCTGGGTGGCGCAGATGCACAGCGGCGGGCGCAGCGGGCGTGGCATTGCGCTCATCCTCTCGGGCTGGCGCGGCTTTTACACCTGGCTGGGCCGCGAAGGCCTGGTGAGCAGCAACCCGGTGCAGGACCTGCGCGCGCCCAAGGCCGCCAAACCGCTGCCCAAGGCGCTCAGTGTCGATGAGGCGGTGCAACTGGCCGCCTGGCGCAGCGACGGCACGGCCGGCGACGCGGCCCTGCAGGCCCGGGACCGCTGCATCACCGAACTGCTGTACGGCTGCGGCCTGCGTATCGGCGAGCTGACCGGGCTGGACGCGGTGGCCAGCAGCCAGGCCCGCGGCTGGGTGGACATTCAGGCCGCTGAGGCCCATGTGCTGGGCAAGGGGTCCAAGCGGCGCAGCGTGCCGGTGGGCAGCAAGGCCCTGGAGGCGCTGCAGGACTGGCTGACGCTGCGCAGCGCCTGGGCCAAAGAAGACGCGGCGCTGTTCATCAACCAGCGCGGCACCCGTTTGACGCCCCAGCACATCCGGGTGCGGCTCAAGCAGCGCTCCCTGCAGGCCGGCCTGGCCACGCCGGTGCATCCGCACATGCTGCGGCACTCGTTTGCCAGCCATGTGCTGCAGTCCAGCGGCGACCTGCGTGCGGTGCAGGAACTGCTGGGCCACGCCAACATCACCACCACGCAGGTCTACACCCGGCTCGATTTCCAGCATCTGGCCAAGGTTTACGACGCCGCGCACCCGCGTGCGACAGTGGCGGGCCTCAAACCCCCGGACAAGCAAAAAGGCTGATCAGGTTCGCCGCTGGCGCGGACTTTTCAAGCAGGGGCCGCGGGTCCGGCTCCGCCGGGCCGCAGGCGCAGCGGCCCCCTCGGGGGGCAGGGAGCTACACGGAGTGAGCGACCGTGGGGGCTTTGTAGTCAGGCAGCATGAACACCGCGCGTTTGCTTTGCGGCGGCACACCGGCCAGTTTCTGCGCCAGCCGGGCCAGCACGATTTCGGCGGTCGGTCCCTGGCGCGGCACCAGCGCATAGGCCACGCGAATCTGGGCCGCGCAGTCCGCCGGCAGGCCCTTGTAGGGCATCAGGCAACGGGCCACGATGCGCGGACCCAGCGTGGCGGCTTCCTCCGCGGAAAAAGGGCCTTCCACCAGCATGCCGAAACGCTGTTCGGACAGGCGTGCAGCGCTGTCGATTTCGCGCGCGGTCGAGAGCAGCCGTTCGGCCACACGCAGCGGCAACTCCTCGGCGGCCCGGCGCCCGAAATCGCGCCTGACCTGTTCGCTGTTGACCAGGTCGATCATCAGCACGGCGCCCTGGTGCCTGAGCCGCTGCGAGCGGGCAATCATGCGCTCCAGTCGTTCGACAAACACCTGCTCGTTGATCAGGCCGGTCGAGGGATCGACCCGGTCCAGCCCCTGGATGCGGCGCCTGTTCTCGCGGCGCTGCTGGCTGCGCAGGACCAGCACCACCAGCATCGCCGGCATCTGCAGTGCCATGCTGGCCAGCACCCCCTGCTCGGTGGCAAAACTCAGGGGCAGCCACTGCAGGTAGCGCGCAATCGCCAGCGACAGGCTGACGGCAAAAGGAGCGGCGCTCAGCAACAGCCATCCGCCGAAACGGTCGCCGCGCCGCCAGGCCCAGAGATTGATCGCCAGCAGCAGCACCGGTACCAGCACCAGGTAAGGCACCATGAGTGTGATGCGCAGCGCACTGTCGGTCAGCGCCAGCGCGAGCGAGAGGCCGGCGCCAGCCAGTGCGACGGCACCCACCACGAGGTTGAGCATGCGCGAGCGCTGCGCCAGCGACACCACGGTGGCATTGAGCAGCAGCAGCGACACCAGCATCCAGGTCGCCAGCACGGCCAGCGAACGGTCGGTCCAGACCGGCGAGTCGGGCCACAGATGCAGGCCGCCCACGCCGGTGATGGCCACCTGCGTCAGGCCGATCAGCGCGGAACACGCGGCATAGTAGAGGTAGGCCCGGTCCCGCAGCCAGAAGGCGCCGGCCAGGCCGACGGTGCAGCCCAGCAGCGCCAGGCCGAAATACACCCCCAGGAACAGCGAGACCTGCTGTTCGCTGCGCAGCACATGACCGGAGCTGACAAAGCGGATGGGCGCGCTGAACCCCTGGGCGTTTTCAATGCGCAGGATGTAATGCGTCGGGTCCTCGGCATTGAAGTTGACCACCAGCAGGGGGTGGCGATGCGGCGTGGGCCACTGGTTGACCGGCGTCAGGTCGCCGGCGCGTTGCTCTATCCACTGGCCGGCGCTGTCCAGCGTGTACAGCGATGCCCGGTCCAGCGCCGCATAGGGAATTTCAAGCAGCCAGCGCTCCATGTCGGGCGCGGGCGGCACGATGAAACGGATCCACAGCGACTGCCCGGGCAACAGGGGATAAATGCCGCGCGTCGGGGTCTGCTGCCAGCCAAGGTCGCGTTGGCTGGCGACCTGTTCCACCCCCAGCCGCGATTGCGGGTCGATCCAGTAGTCGCCCCAGTCGGCCAGTGCGACCGGCTGTTTGTCGGCGTCGAGGTCCAGCACCGCGCGAGACTGCACGGGCAGACTCAGGAGACCCAGCAGCAGGGCCAATCCGAACGCCGCGCACAGGCCGCCGCACGGACGAAACCATGCCTTGCTGCCTGCAAAATGCGTTGAAAAACCCTTAAAAAACATCAAGTGATTGTCGCAAATTCCCGCGGGCCACTTTCGGGGCAGCCGCAGCCGTGACAATAGGCGCATGAAATCAATACGGTTGAGAGAAGGCAAGGAGCGTTCGCTGCTGCGGCGCCATCCCTGGGTGTTTGACGGCGCGATTGCCCGCGGCGGGGCGGATGCCGGTGAAACGGTGCGGGTCGAGGGGCACGACGGGCAGTTTCTCGGCTGGGCGGCCTTCAGCCCGAGTTCGAAGATTCGCGCCCGGGTCTGGAGTTTTGTCGAGACCGAACGTATCGATGCTTCGTTTTTTGTAGCGCGTATTGCAAAGGCCATCAGGGCCAGAAGCCGTTTTGACATACAAAGTGACGGCATGCGACTGGTCCACGGCGAGTCCGACGGCTTGCCCGGCCTGGTGGTGGACCGCTATGCCGACACGCTGGTGGCGCAGTTTTCCAGCTGCGGCGTCGAGCGCTGGAAAAGCGTGATCGTCGAAGCCTTGCTGGCCGAAACCGGACTCACGCGGCTGTACGAGCGTTCCGACGCCAGTGTGCGTTCGCTCGAAGGTTTGCCCGAGGCGACCGGCTGGCTGTCCGGAGGTGGCCCCACCGACCTCGTCATCACAGAACACGGCTGGCAACTGGGCCTGGACATCGCCACCGGCCACAAGACCGGTTTTTACCTGGACCAGCGCGACAGCCGCCGCAAGTTCGCCGACCATGCGCGCCGCCTGCAATTCCAGAACGTGCTCAACTGCTACTGCTACACCGGCGGCTTCACGGTGGCGGCGCTGGCCGGCGGCGCGGCACATGTCACGTCCATCGATTCGTCCGGTCCGGCGATTGAAAAAGCCGCGGCCAATGTGGCGTTGAACGGCTTTGACGCCGCCCGCACCACCATGCTGGACGCCGATGTCAATGCCTCGATGCGGCAGTTCCACAAGGAAGGCCGGACCTTCGACGCCATCGTGCTGGACCCGCCCAAATTCGCGCCCACCGTGGCCCATGCCGAACGTGCGGCACGCGCCTACAAGGACATCAACCGCATCGCGCTGTCCATCCTGGCGCCCGGCGGCGTGCTGTTCACCTATTCCTGCTCGGGCGGCATCAGCGCCGACCTGTTTCACAAGATCGTGGCATCCGCCGGCACCGACGCCGGGGTCGATGCCTTCATCACCGAACGCCTGGGCGGTGCGCCCGACCACCCGATGACCGTCAGTTTCCCCGAGGGCGAGTACCTCAAGGGGCTGGTGTTGCTCAAGAAATAAAAAAGACTTCCATCAAAAACGGCTCTTGCCCTTTTCGGACGGGCGCAGCTAGCTATCAATAACGTAGCAAGCAAGGGTCTCCGGCGCTGGAACGCTTGACAGGGCCTGTACAGTGGTCCGGCAGGCCCCGTGCGGAGCCAATGCGCGCCGCAGGGCCTTGCGTTGACGACTAAACTCCCCACCTTCACGGGTCCACCGTTCCGGCTTTTCCCCGTATTCCCCTGTATTTTTTAGGCAGACACCATGAGTTTGATTCCCGTGACCATCCTGACCGGCTTCCTCGGCGCCGGCAAAACCACGCTGCTCAAGCGCATCCTGACCGAAGCCCACGGCCAGAAAATCGCCGTGATCGAAAACGAGTTCGGCGAGGAAAACATCGACAACGAGATCCTGGTCAACGACACCCAGGAAAACATCATCCAGATGAACAACGGCTGCATCTGCTGCTCGATCCGCGAAGACCTGCGCGAGACCCTGCAACTGCTGGCCGCCAAGAAGCGCAAGGGCCTGCTGGACTTCGAGCGCGTGGTGATCGAGACCACCGGCCTGGCCGACCCCGGCCCGGTGGCGCAGACCTTTTTCATGGATGAGGAAATCGCCGAGCAGTACCTGCTGGACTCCATCCTGACGCTGGTGGATGCCAAACATGCACCCACCCAGCTCAACGACCGCCAGGAAGCGCGCCGCCAGGTCGGCTTTGCCGACCAGATCTTCATCAGCAAGGCCGATCTGGTGGCCGAGGACGAAGTCCAGGCGCTGATGCACCGCCTCAAACACATGAACCCGCGCGCGCCGCAGAAAGCCGTCCATTTCGGCGAGGTGGCCATTGCCGACGTGTTTGACCTGCGCGGCTTCAACCTCAATGCCAAGCTCGACATCGACCCGGACTTCCTCAAGGCCGACGAACACGACCATGCCGGCCATGACCACGCACACGGCGAGCATTGCGACCACCCGTCCCATGCGCAGGATGACAAACACGGCCATCACCACCATCACGATGACGACGTCAAGAGTTTTGTGTTCCGCTCGGAGCGTGCGTTTGACCCGGCCAAACTCGAGGACTTCCTCGGCGCCGTCGTCAACATCTACGGCCCGCGCATGTTGCGCTACAAGGGTGTGCTGAACATGCAGGGCACCGAGCGCAAGGTGATTTTCCAGGGCGTGCACCAGCTGATGGGCAGCGACCTGGGGCCGGCCTGGGGCGCAGACGAATTGAAGGTCAGCAAGATGGTCTTTATCGGCATCGATCTGCCGAAAGATATTTTTCTCCAGGGCCTGGAGCAGTGTCTGGTTTGAGGTAGGCTGTCCACACAATGCCTTGAAAGGCGGGAGGGCCTCATGATTGTCTCCATTCTCCAACGTTTAGGCGCGCGGGTATCCCAGCGTGCCGGCGAGCCGCTACAATCGCGCGCCGACGCTCCTGGCCGGTCATCCCCGGCAAAAAGGCAGCGGGGGAAAGTCAGGGTAAGTACCGCCCTTGAAACGGCAGGTGCGGCGGCGAACAAACCGGACAATCAGGTAAAAGACAGGGTTGGGCTGACAGACGTCAGCCTGGCCCGGAGTCAGCATGGGGACCATCCCGAAGCTGCCTCCACGAGGAGACCCAGTGTGAAAGCTCAAGAAAAAAAGTCCAAGGTCGCGGCCAAGTCCGCTGGAAAAGCCACGTCAGCCGGCAAAGCGAAAGCCACGACCAAAGTGGCGGTCAAACCAGCGGCTTCGAAAACCGCCGTGAAAAAGCCGGCTCCGGCTGCCTCCAAAACCAAGCCCAAAGCGACAGCCAAGCCCGTGGCCAAAGCCAAGGTGGCGGCCAAGCCCAAGGCGGCGCCGGTTGCGAAAAAGCCTGCGCCGGTTGCCAAAAGCCGTCCGGCCGTCAAGGCCGTGAAAACTGCCAAACCCGCCCCTGTTGTTAAACCCGCGGTCAAAGCCGCCAAACCTGTCACCAAGCCGGCCCCGCCGTCCGTGAAGGGCAAAGCCCCCGCCAAACCTGAAGAAAAAGTCATTATCAAAACGATCACCAAAACGGCGGCTGTCCCCGCCGTGAAAACCCCGCCCAGCCCCGCCAGCATCGCGGCGGCGCCCGCTCCGTTGAAGACACCGGCGTTGAAGCCGGGGCGTCGCGCCTCCTTGCGCAATTCCTCTTTTGCACCGCCTCCCGCGCCCATGATCCCGACCCATTCCCCCGACGCTGCGAAAGCCAGCTACTCCACCATTGCCGAGCGCGTGATCGCACCGCCCCCGCATGTGGCGGCCAAAAAAGATCCCAAACTTGCCAACAACTGGAAGACCAAGCCGGGTGAGGAGTTGACGGACGAAGAAGTCAAGGCGATGCCGGACTCGGAGTACATGAACGACAAGCAGCTGGCCTTTTTCCGGCACAAGTTGTCCCTGCTCAAGCAGGACATCCACAACAGTGCCGGTGAAACCACCGAACACCTGCGGGAAGACACCGTGGTGGTGCCGGACCCGGCCGATCGCGCGACCATTGAAGAGGAACACGCCCTCGAGTTGCGCACACGTGACCGTGAGCGCAAGCTGCTCAAGAAAATCGAGCAGTCGATCGCCCGCATTGACTCTGGTGACTACGGTTACTGTGACGAAACCGGGGAAGCCATCGGCGTGGGGCGCCTGATTGCCCGTCCGACGGCCAATTTGTCGCTGGAAGCACAGCAACGTCGAGAGCTCAAGCAGAAAATGTTCGGCGACTGATCTTTTCCGTTGCCCACTTCCTCCTGAACCGCTGTTGATGGCCAAAGAAGACACCACACCTGGCTTGCTTTCAAAAGTCGTGAAGTTCGTCCGCAACCCCGCGACGAACTGGTCCGAGCTTGAAGGCAAGGAGTCGGACCGGGAGGAGGCCCTGAGCAAGCAGATGCTCAAGGAGATGATTGAGCGAAAACGGCGCAACGACTTTGTACGCAAGCGCGAATTCGACATGTTGCGCAAGATGCGCAAGCGGGAGGCCATGACCGGCCAGGACCCCGGCGCCAGGCCATCCTTCTTCCAGAGCAGCATGCCGTCCAAGCCGGACGACCGCGCTGTCACGCTGAAAAAAATCGACGAAATCGAAGCCCAGATGTCCATGCAATGGTGGAAAACCAAGCATGGAAGTGTGGCCACTGGAGTCAGCGAGCCTTCTTCGCTTTCCCCGGCGACGACGGCTGGTCCGCCCAACCTCAGCACTCACGCCCCGCTGCTGGACAACGCGTTGCCGGCCAACTTTGCGTCCACGGCGCCCGATGCCCTGGCCGCGGCGCTGGCCAAAACCAGGGCCGCCGCCATGTCACCGCAGCCCGCATCGGCGCCCATGACGGACCTGTCCGCCGGTGTGGCCGCGACGCCGCCCGCTGCTGCACCCAAGCCAGCTGCATCCAGACCGGTCATTTCTGCAGCCTCCCGCGACGGTGAACCGTCGGGTTTTTCAGCGTCCAAATTTTCCGTGGTGGATGCCTCGGAGGTGGCGCACGACCCCGAACTGGAGGAGGCCTCCATCCGTTTCGCCAATGGCGACGATGCCGGCGCCGAAGCCGGATTGCTCGAGACGCTGGGTCCCCAGGGAAGCCGGGCCAGGCATGCGGACACCTGGCTCGCGTTGTTTGACCTGTACCGGGCCACCGGCCAGCATGACAAGTTCGAAAACCTGGCCGTCGAGTTCGTCGGCCGTTTCGACCGTTCGGCCCCGCAGTGGTTTTCCATGCCCGAGATGGTGCAGCAGTTGTCCAGTCCGGCCAGCTCAGCCAGCCCGGCCGCCGGCAACGGACCGGCCGCGGACTGGGTCTGCCCGTCAAAACTGGGCATCCAGACCGTGGCGGCGCTCAGCGCGGCCCTGGCCCGCGCTCCCATGCCCTGGCGGCTGGACTGGAAGAACCTCAAGACGATTGATGACAACGCCGTGGAGCCCCTGTGCAAGGTGTTCAGTGGCTGGGCCGCACAACCCGTGCAGCTGCGTTTCATGGGTGAGTCGCAATTGGAGCGGGTATTGCAGGACGCGACCCCCTCAGGGGTGCGGGATACGCCCCAGGGATGGTGGCAACTGCGCATGGAGACCCTGCGGGTGACCCACCAGCCTGACGAGTTTGAGCTGACGGCCCTCGATTTTTGCGTGACGTACGAGGTTTCGCCACCCGCCTGGGACAGTGCGCGCTGCGACTACAAGCCACTGGAGCCGCGTGGCGCTGCTATGGCCGGGCAGGCCATCATTGGCGATGTCTACCGCGATTCGGTGCCGTCCAGCCTCAGCAGCACGATGGAGGGCGACACCGAGATGGGCGGCAACTCCCAGATGAGCCAGCTGTATGCGGTCGAATTGTCTGGCCAGATCGAGGGTGACGCCATTGCCGTCCTCGACAGGCTCGAGGCCAAGCTGATGGGCGCAGACATCATGGTGATTTCGTGCGCAAAGCTGATTCGTGTTGATTTTTCTGCAGCCGGGACCCTGCTCAACTGGGTGTCCGCCCGGGAAGCCGAAAATCGCGCCGTGCAGTTCACCGACGTCAACCGTCTGGTGGCCGCATTCTTCAACGTGATCGGCATCACCGAACATGCTCGGGTCCTGACGCGCGTCGACTAACCTCGCCGCATCCGCGAGGGGACCCAAAAAAGCGCCATCGTTGCCCTGCGCAACACCCCGTCTGTCTGCGTCGGGCAACCGTCAGGCAGCTCTGCAGGTGCAGTAAGCACCCAAGGGGCCTTCGAGGTCTCTTTTCTCCTTCGCTCTCTCGCGTGGCACCAGCGCCAACGTCAGCCGGTTTGCCTCCGGCTTAAAGCAACACTTTCACTGGATCTTCTAAGTGCTTAATTTAGAACGATTTTTAATTGATGTCTGCTTGCAAAAGTGTTTCTAAGTGCTTGATTTCATTGAAAAAATTTGTAGCAAACCACTTGCATGGCAAAACTTTCCTGCTAAAGTGGGAAAAAGTGCAATTTAGTGGTGAAAAGTGTTCTCTAAAGGTTTTTAACGGTGTTTCAAGGCGCGTCTTCTCTAGCTCTCGATTCCAAGGGGCGGCTCTCCGTGCCGACCCGGCATCGTGACGTGCTCAGCGCCACCGCATCGAGCCAGCTGACCATCACCAAACACCCGCACGGCTGCCTCATGATATTCCCGCGCAACGAGTGGGAGAAATTCCGCGAACGCATTGCTTCGCTGCCGATGCAGGCACAGTGGTGGAAACGGATTTTCCTGGGTAACGCGATGGACGTCGACATGGACGCCGCCGGGCGCGTGCTGGTCTCTCCCGAATTGCGTAGCGCGGCAGGCATCAGCCGGGACACGGTGCTGCTTGGCATGGGCAGCTACTTCGAGCTGTGGGATGCGGCGACCTATGCGGCCCAGGAGGCCGAGCAGATGAAGGGCGAAATGCCCGATGTCTTCAGAGACTTTTCATTCTGAAAGACGACGGTGCAAGACACATGGACACACCGCACCGTCTTGTTGAACGAAGCAGTCGCAGCGCTTCAGATCAATCCGGACGGGCATTACATCGACGCGACCTTTGGGCGCGGCGGCCACTCGCGCCTCATTCTTTCGCAGCTGTCCGACCAAGGGCGGCTAACCGCCTTCGACAAGGACCCGGAAGCCATTGCCGAGGCGCAGACCATTGCCGACCCGCGTTTTGCCATTCGCCACCAGGCGTTCAGCCATTTGGCCGAGATGCCGGCGGGCAGTGCGGCCGGCATCCTGCTGGACCTGGGCATCAGTTCGCCGCAGATCGACAATCCGGCGCGCGGTTTTTCCTTCCGCGGCGATGGGCCGCTGGACATGCGCATGGACAGCACGCGCGGGCAGAGCGTGGCCGAGTGGCTGGCCGATGCAGAGACGGACACCATAGCGGAGGTCATTCGTGAATATGGCGAAGAACGGTTTGCTGGGCAGATCGCAAAGGCGATTGATCGTCGCCGACAGGAGCGGGGCGTTATTGCAACCACCGCTGAACTGGCCGAGGTCGTGGCTGGCGCGGTCAAAACCCGCGAGCCGGGCAAGGACCCTGCAACGCGCACATTTCAGGCTTTTCGGATTTTCATCAACGCCGAGCTTGAAGAGCTGCAACAGGCGCTAGAGGCCTCGCTCAAAGTACTGCAACCGGGAGGACGTTTGGTGGTGATCAGTTTCCATTCGCTGGAAGACCGCATCGTCAAGCAATTCATCGCCGAACATTCGCGCGAGGTGTTCGATCGCCGCGCGCCGTTTGCCGCGCCCAAGGCCATGCGGCTCAAGGCGCTGGAACGTGTCAAGCCTGGCGCCGACGAAGTGGCGGCCAACCCGCGCTCACGCAGCGCCGTGATGCGCGTCGCCGAACGGACCGAGGTGCCTGTTCAGGCGAGCACTCAGCGTTACCCGGGAGCCTCAGCATGAGGCAGCAGCAATTTCCCGCCGGGCCGTCCCAAGGGAAATTCGCCCCCTTGGAGGGCAGCGCATTACACGCGGTGAAAAGCGTGGGGGTCATGTCCACATGACACGCCTGAATCTGGTCCTGCTGGTGGCTGTACTGGTCAGCGCGCTGTACCTGGTGCGCACGCAGTACGAATCGCGCCGGCTGTTTGTCGAGCTCGAAAAAACGACGGCACTGAGCCGCCAGCTCGAGTCCGACAAGGAGCGCCTGCAGGTTGAAAAGCGTGCGCAGGCCACGCCGCTGCGGGTGGAACAGATTTCCAGGGAGCGCCTGCAGATGCGCTCGGCCACACCTGCCATCACGCAGTATGTGACCTACAAGAACGCGGCAGCGGATGGGAGCGCGCCATGAGCAGGAGCGTGCGTTACACCTCCAGCCCCCTGCTGGCCAGCAAGACGCCGGTCTGGCGCAGCAAGCTGATCGTGGCCGGCATTGCGCTGGCCTTTGCCGGTCTGGCCGGTCGCGCCGCCTACGTACAGGTGGTCGGCAACGATTTTTTCCAGCGTCAGGGCGAAGTGCGTTTTGCCCGCACGCTGGAGTTGCCGGCCAATCGCGGACGCATTCTGGACCGCAACGGCCTGATCCTCGCGTCCAGCGTGCCCGCGCCCAGCATCTGGGCCATCCCGGAAGACGTCGACGGCAGCAAGGCCCAACTCGCCGAGCTGGCCAGGCTGCTGCAGATGCCCATGGCCGAGCTCAACAAAAAGCTGTCGAACGAGGACAAGAGTTTTGTCTGGATCAAGCGCCAGGTGGATGCCTCTGTCGGCGAAAAAATACATGCACTCGGCATCAAGGGCATCTACCAGCGCAAGGAGTACAGGCGCGAATACCCGGAAGGTGAAGCTGCCGCCCATGTGGTGGGCTTCACCAATGTGGAAGACAGGGGCCAGGAGGGCATGGAGCTGGCGTTCAACAAGGATCTGGCCGGTCATGCCGGCTCGCGCCGGGTGATCAAGGACAGGCTGGGCCGTGTCGTGGAAGACGTGCGCGAACAGGTGCCGCCGGTGGATGGCAAGGACCTGCAGCTTTCCATCGACAGCAAGATCCAGTTTTTTGCCTACCAGAAGCTGCGCGACGCGGTGCTGACCCACAAGGCCAAGGCCGGCAGTGTGGTGGTGCTCGACAGCATCAGCGGCGAGGTGCTGGCCCTGGCCAACTACCCCAGCTTTTCCCCCGACAAGCGCCAGAGCCTGAGCGGCGCGCAATTGAGAAACCGCGCCCTGACCGACACGTTCGAGCCCGGCTCGACCATGAAGCCTTTTGTCGTGGCGCTGGCGCTGCAAAAAGGCCTCGTCCGTCCGGAGACGCAGATCCAGACCGCACCGGGCCGCCTGACGATTGGCGGTTCGACCATCTCCGATGCGCACCCGCAAGGCCTGCTCACCGTCAACCAGGTGATCCAGAAGTCCAGCAACGTCGGCACGGTCAAGATGGCGATGCAGCTGCAGCCGCGCGAGATGTGGGAGATGTTCACCCAGGTCGGCTTTGGGCAAAAACCGCAAGTGCCTTTTCCGGGCGCCGTCAGCGGCCGGCTGCGCGCCTACAAGACCTGGCGGCCCATCGAACAGGCCACCATGAGTTATGGCTACGGCGTGTCCACCTCGCTGTTCCAGCTGGCGCACGCCTACAGCGTGTTTGCACGTGATGGTGACCTGGTGCCGGTGAGCATGCTCAAGAGCGCCGATCCCGCTGTCGGGGTGCGCGTGATCAGCGAAAAAAATGCCCTGGCCATGCGCAACATGTTGCACATGGTCACGGGGCCGGGCGGCACCGCGCACAAGGCGCAAACCATGGGTTACTCGGTGGGCGGAAAAACCGGCACCGCGCACAAGCAGGAGGGCAAGGGTTACGCCGACAAGAAGTACCGCGGATTTTTTGTCGGCATTGCCCCGACGGAAAAGCCGCGCATCGTCGTCGCCGTGATGATTGACGAGCCCAGCAACGGCAAATATTTTGGCGGCGATGTCGCGGCGCCTGTTTTCAGCGAGACCGTGCAGCAGACGCTGCGCATGTTGGGCCTGCCGCCCGACATGGCCGTCAAGCCGCAGATCGTCACCAACCCGGTGGAGGAGTCGTTCTGATGGAGCGGCTGCACACCCCCGAGCAGGCCGCGCACTGGTTGCACCAGCGCGTGAGCGGCAGTCTCTGGACAGACAGCCGCAAGGTCGGCGCCGGGGATGGTTTTATTGCCTGGCCAGGTGCTGCCACCGACGCGCGCAAGTACGTGGCGGACGTTCTGGCCGCAGGTGCGCAGGCCTGCCTGGTGGAGCAGGCCGGAGCGGAGGCCTATGCCTTCAGCGACAGCCGTGTCGCGGCCTACAGCGGCCTGAAAACCGCGACAGCACCGATAGCCGCAGCCTATTTCGAGCACCCGAGCAAAAAGCTGGACGTGTTGGCCGTGACCGGCACCAACGGCAAGACCTCGACCGCCTGGTGGCTGGCCCAGGCCCTGGGCAAGCTGGGCCGGCGCTGCGGCGTGGTCGGCACGCTGGGCATCGGACAGCCCGAAGCCATGGTGTTCAACGGCCTGACGACGCCCGATCCGGTGCTGCTGCAGCAGCAGCTCAGGCGCTGGCTCGACGACGGCTTTTCAGCGTGTGCGCTGGAGGCCTCGTCGATTGGCATTGCCGAGCACCGGCTGGACGCCACCGACATCCGCGTGGCGATTTTCACCAATTTCACACAGGACCACCTCGACTACCACCAGAGCATGCAGGCCTACTGGGACGCCAAGGCCCGGCTGTTCGGCTGGTCCGGCCTGAAGGCGGCGGTGATCAACATCGATGATCCGCACGGGGCGGCGCTGGCTGCGACCCTGCGCGAGTCGGGTCTCGACGTCTGGACGGTGTCCTGCCTGGCGCCTGCGCGCCTGCAGGCCCAAGCCATCCACCACGGCCTGGATTTGCTGGGCTTTGATGTGGTGGAAGGCGATGAACGGCATCGGATCTCGACCACGCTGGTCGGGCAGTACAACGTGTCCAACCTGCTGGGTGTGATGGCGGCCTTGCGCGCGCTTGGTCTGCCTTTGTCGGATGTGGTCGAAGCCTGCGCCCACCTGTCGCCGGTGCCCGGGCGCATGGACTCGATTGCGGTGCCGGGCCGGCCACTGGTGGTGGTGGACTATGCCCACACCCCCGATGCGCTCGAGAAGGTGCTGGGCGCGCTGCGGCCGCTAGCCAGCGGGCGTTCCGGACAGCTCTGGTGTGTTTTTGGCTGCGGCGGTGAGCGTGATGCCGGCAAGCGGCCGCTGATGGCGGCAGCGGCGGAAAAAGGGTCGGACAGGGTGGTGGTGACCAGTGACAATCCGCGCAGCGAAAACCCCGACGCCATCATCAGCCAGATCCTGCAGGGATTTGCCCGTCCCGATGCGGTGCACGTTCAGGCCGACCGCGCCCGGGCGATCGCCCATGCGGTGGGCCAGGCGCAGGCCGGCGACGTGGTCCTGATTGCCGGCAAGGGCCATGAAAGTTACCAGGAAACCGCGGGTATCAAGCTGCCGTTCTCCGACAAGGCGCAGGCCGAAGCGGCGCTGGATCAGGGTGCGAGCCGCCATGCCGCGCCGGGAGGCCTCGCATGATGACCCTGCAACAAGCCCTGCAGTGGTTGCCGTCTGCCCGGCTGGTGGGCGACGGCACCCTGCGGTTCCAGCGCGTGCACACGGACACGCGCAGTCTGCAGCCCGGCGACCTGTTTGTGGCGCTCCAGGGTGAACGCTTTGATGCCCATGATTTCCTGGCGCAGGCGAAAAGGGCTGGCGCGGTGGCGGCCCTGGCGCAGCATGGCCTGAGTGCCGAACTCCCCGGCCTGCTGGTGGCCGATTCGAAGCAGGCGCTGGGCCAGCTTGCCGCAGGCTGGCGCGCGCAGTTCAGCCTGCCGCTGATCGCCGTGACCGGCAGCAATGGCAAGACCACGGTCACGCAAATGGTGGCGTCCATCCTGCGCGCGTGGAAGCAGGGCGGTGCTTTTGCGACCGAAGGAAACTTCAACAATGACATCGGCGTGCCCTTGACGCTGCTGCGTTTGCGCGCCACCCACCAGGCCGGCGTGGTCGAACTGGGCATGAACCACCCTGGTGAAATAGCCAGCCTTGCAGCCATGACGCGGCCCACCGTGGCGCTGGTCAACAATGCGCAGCGCGAACACCTGGAGTTCATGGCCACGGTGGAAGCCGTCGCCCGCGAAAACGGCGCGGTCATCGCGGCGCTGCCGGCCTCGGGCGTTGCGGTGTTTCCGGCCGACGAGCTGTACACACCACTGTGGCGGGAACTCGCCGGAGACCGCGCGGTGCTGACCTTTGCCGAGTCGGGCGAGGCCGACGTCACCGGCACCGCGCAATGGCTGGGCGGCGCCTGGCGGGTGTTGGCCGGCACGCCGCAGGGCGCTCTCGATTTTTCCCTGCAGATCGCCGGCCGGCACAATGTCAAAAATGCCCTGGCCGCCACCGCCTGTGCCCTGGCGGCCGGCGCGCCGCTGGCGGCCATTTCTGCCGGGCTGTCGGCCTTTGTCCCGGTCAAGGGCCGCTCGCGCGCCCTCCAGCTCCAGGCGGCGGGCCACGCCCTCACGCTGATCGACGACAGCTACAACGCCAACCCGGATTCCGTGCGCGCTGCCATCGACGTGCTGGCCGAACTGCCCGGGCCGCGCCTGCTGGTGCTGGGCGACATGGGTGAGGTCGGCGACCAGGGCCCTGCCTTTCATGTCGAAGTCGGTGTCCATGCGCGTGAGCGCGGCATCGAGCAGGTGTTCACGCTGGGCGCGCAGTCCGCCGACGCTGCCAGCGCCTTCGGCGGCGGCCGGCATTTTGGCGACGATATCGATGCCCTGCAGGCCGCAGTGATGGCTGCTTTGCCGGGTGTGGCCAGCGTGCTGGTCAAGGGCTCACGCTTCATGAAGATGGAGCGCGTGGTCCAGGCCATCGCGGCCGACGCACAACAACAAAAAGAGGAGAAGCCCCATGCTGCTTAGCCTGGCCCAGTGGCTGCAGACCATCTCGCCGGAATTCGGCTACTTCCGCGTGTTCCAGTACCTGACGTTTCGCGCGGTGATGGCCGCCATGACCGCCTTGCTGATCGGTTTGATTGCCGGCCCTTATGTGATTCGCCGTCTGATCAGCCTCAAGATCGGTCAGCCTATCCGCGAATATGCGATGCAGACCCACCTGAGCAAGAGCGGCACGCCGACCATGGGCGGCGTCCTGATCCTGCTGGCCATCGGCATTTCCACGCTGCTGTGGTTTGACCTGAGCAACCGTTTTGTCTGGATTGTGCTGATCGTCACGCTCGGGTTTGGCGCCATCGGCTGGGCCGACGACTGGCGCAAGGTGGTGCACAAGGATCCCGAAGGCATGCGCTCGCGGGAAAAATACTTCTGGCAATCGGTGATCGGCCTGCTCGCTGCCCTGTACCTGGTGTTCAGCATCTCGGAAAGCTCCAACCTGCGGGTGCTGGAGCTGTTCATGAGCTGGGTGCAGTCCGGTTTTGACGTGAACCTGCCGCCCAAGGCCGGGCTGCAGTTGCCCTTCTTCAAGGAAATCAGTTACCCGCTCGGTGTGTTTGGTTTTGTGCTGCTCACCTACCTCGTGATTGTCGGCTCCAGCAATGCCGTGAACCTGACCGACGGGCTGGACGGTCTGGCGATCATGCCGGTCGTGATGGTCGGCTCGGCGCTCGGCGTGTTTGCCTATGTGACGGGTAGCGCCGTCTATTCGAAATACCTGTTTTTTCCGCACATCCCGGGTGCCGGCGAGTTGCTGATTTTCTGCTCGGCCATGGCCGGTGCCGGCCTCGCCTTTCTGTGGTTCAACACCCACCCCGCGCAGGTCTTCATGGGCGACGTGGGTGCGCTGGCGCTGGGCGCTGCGCTGGGAACGATTGCGGTCATCGTGCGCCAGGAAATCGTGCTGGCCATCATGGGCGGCATCTTCGTGGTCGAAGCCATGTCAGTGATGCTGCAGGTGATCTATTTCAAATACACCCGCAGGCGTTTTGGTGAAGGCCGGCGGCTGTTCCGGATGGCGCCCCTGCACCATCATTTCGAGAAAAGCGGCTGGAAGGAAACGCAGGTGGTCGTGCGCTTCTGGATCATCACCATGCTGCTGTGCCTGGTCGGCCTGTCGACGTTGAAACTGCGATGAACGCCAACGAATCCCCCAACCCCGGCAATGCGCCAGATGGGCCCGAAGCGCCTCCAGTGGAGGTGACGCAGGCGCACGGACTGGTGCAGGCGCCTGTGCCGGCGCTGGATGCCGTGCCGGCGTTGCCGGAGGCTATGCCCCTGGTGGAGCCGGCGTTGCAAGACCCGGTGGCAGACGCAGAAGCGGACCCGACCCGCACCGGGGTGGCGGGCAAGGCGGGGCCACGGCCCTTGCCCGAGACCCTGACGGCCGCGCGCGATGCCGCTGCCTTTGTTGCGCAACTGTTTGCCGAGGTGAGTGCGCCCGAGCAGGCCGTGCCGGTCGGTCCCGTAACGCTGCCACCGTCGCCGAACGACGAAACCGTGCAGGTGGGTGCTGAAGACGATGCTCCTGCCGACGTCGAGACATCCAGCGAGACGCTGGTGTCTGCGTTGCACGGCCAGCATGTCCTCATCCTGGGGCTGGGCGCTTCCGGGCTGGCCATGGCCCGCTGGTGCGTACGGCAGGGTGCGCGTGTCAGCGTGGCCGATACCCGCGAGACGCCGCCCCAATTGGCCCGTTTGCAGGCGGACTTGCCGCAGGTCGATTTCCGCACCGGTGCTTTCGACGCTGGGCTGGTGGCGGGCACGGACATCCGTGCCGTTTTCAAGAGCCCGGGCCTGTCGCCTGCGGAGGTCGCGCCGGTCTGGCAGGCGGCTCAGTCCATCGGCCTGTGGACGGGCGGGGAACTGGACCTGTTCGCCCGCGCCCTGCTGGAGTTGCAGGCCGGACGTGCTTATTCCCCCAAGGTGCTGGCGATCACCGGGACCAACGGCAAGACGACGACGACGGCGCTCACCGGCCAGTTGCTGACCCACGCCGGAAAAGCCGCGGCGGTGGCGGGAAACATCGGCCCCAATCTGCTGGACATGCTGGCACAGCACCTCGATGCGGGAACCTTGCCCGAGGTCTGGGTGCTGGAGCTGTCGAGCTTCCAGCTCGACGGCGTGCAGGGCTTCGAGCCCACCGCAGCCGCGGTGCTCAACCTGACGCAGGACCATCTGGACTGGCACGGCAGCATGGAGGCCTACGGCGCGGCCAAGGCGCGCATCTTCGGCGGCAAGGGCCTGATGGTGCTCAATCGCGATGATCCGGCGGTGATGGCCATGCTGCCAGAACCGGTGAGGGCCAAGTTGCAAAAACCGAAGTGGCGCGAGTATGTGAGCTTTGGGCTTGATGCCCCGCAGCGGCCGGGTGACTATGGCATTGAAACCGTCAATGGCATGGCCTGGCTGGTGCGTGCTGCTGAGGCCGACGAAACCGTCAAGCGCCGCAAGGACGAAGAAGTGGTGCTGTACATCCAGCGCCTGATGCCGGTCGAAGCCCTGCGCATCCGTGGACGCCACAACGCCACCAACGCGCTGGCCGCGCTGGCGCTGGCCGGCGCCGTGGGCGGCAACATGGCGTCCATGCTGCACGGCCTGCGTGAATACACCGGTGAGCCGCATCGCGTTACGCCGGTGGCGGTGGTGCGTGACGTCGAATACTTTGATGACAGCAAGGGCACCAACGTGGGTGCCACCGTGGCGGCATTGACCGGCCTGGGCGCCGAACGCAAGCTGGTGCTGATCGCCGGGGGCGAAGGCAAGGGGCAGGACTTTTCTCCATTGGCCGGACCCGTGCGCCAGCATGCCAGGGCGGTCGTGCTGATCGGGCGCGATGCGTCCCTGATCCGTGCTGCACTGGAAGGCACGGGCGTGCCCCTGCTGGATGCCGACTCCATGCAGGCCGCCGTAGAACTGGCGGCCCGGCAGGCGCAAACCGGCGATGCGGTGTTGATGTCGCCGGCCTGCGCGAGCTTTGACATGTTCGATAACTATGGGCACCGCGCCCAGGTGTTTTGCGACGCCGTCCAGGCGCTCGCGCATGACGCGGGGGTGGTGTCATGACGGTGGCTGCCCGACTTTCCGGCTGGTTCTCCAGTCTGGGCGGGGCCGCGCCCGAGGGCCTGCCGGTCCGGCTGGGCGGCCAGCGCCGCGCGCGCTCCGAGTCGGCGCCGGTCCGCATGTCGGGGGTGGACCAGGCCCTGATCTGGGTCACCGTGGCCCTGCTGGTCTGGGGCCTGGTCATGGTGTACTCCGCGTCCATCGCCATGCCGGACAACCCGAAGTTCGCGCGTTATGCACACACCCACTTCCTGCTGCGCCATGCGCTGTCGCTGGGGGTGGCGTTCGCCGTTGCCCTGCTGACCTTCCAGGTGCCGGTGGCGACCTGGGAAAAAGTCGCACCCTGGCTGTTTGTGGCCTCGCTGGTGCTGCTGATGCTGGTGCTGATTCCGTTCATCGGCAAGGGCGTCAATGGCGCACGCCGCTGGATCTCGCTGGGTTTCATGAACTTCCAGCCTTCGGAACTCGCGAAGTTTGCGGTGCTGCTGTACGCCGCCGACTACATGGTGCGCAAGATGGAGGTCAAGGAGCGCTTTTTCCGCGCCGTCATGCCCATGGCCGTGGCCATTGGCATCGTGGGCCTGCTGTTGCTGGCCGAGCCCGACATGGGCGCTTTCATGGTCATCTCGGTGATCGCCATGGGCATTCTGTTCCTCGGCGGTGTCAATGCCCGCATGTTTTTTGTCATTGCTACCGTGGTGGTGATTGCCTTTGCATTGATGGTGATGCTCAGCGACTGGCGTCGCGAGCGGATTTTTGCCTACCTCGATCCCTGGAGCGACAAATACGCGCTGGGCAAGGGCTACCAGCTCTCGCATTCGCTGATTGCCTTCGGGCGCGGCGAAATTTTCGGTGTGGGTCTGGGCGGCAGCATCGAAAAACTGCACTGGCTGCCGGAAGCCCACACCGACTTCCTGCTGGCGGTGATCGGCGAGGAGTTCGGCCTGCTGGGTGTTCTCTGCGTGATCGGTGCCTTCATGTGGATGACGCGCCGCATCATGCACATCGGCCGCCAGTCGATTGCGCTGGACCGCCTGTTTGCCGGCCTGGTGGCCCAGGGTGTGGGCATCTGGATAGGTTTCCAGGCCTTCATCAACATGGGCGTGAACCTCGGCGCCTTGCCGACCAAGGGTCTGACCCTGCCGCTCATGAGTTACGGCGGTTCGGCGATTTTGATGAACCTGATTTCTCTCGCGGTGGTGCTGCGGATTGACTACGAGAATCGATTGCTGATGCGGGGAGGGCGACCATGAGCACTACCCGTACAGCGCTCATCATGGCCGGCGGCACCGGCGGCCACATCTTCCCGGGCCTGGCTGTGGCCGAGGCGCTGCGTGAGCGTGGCTGGCGCGTGCACTGGCTGGGCGGCCGGGGCACGGCTGACCATCCGAGCATGGAGAGCCAGCTCGTGCCGCCGCGCGGTTTTCCCTTCGAGAGCATTGAATTTTCGGGTGTGCGCGGCAAGGGGGCGGCCACGCTGGCCTTGCTGCCGCTGCGTCTGCTCAAGGCTTTCTGGCAAAGCATTGCGGTCGTGCGCCGCGTCAGGCCCGACGTGGTCGTGGGGCTGGGCGGCTACATTGCCTTTCCGGCCGGCATGATGAGTGTGCTGCTGGGCAAGCCGCTGGTGCTGCATGAGCAGAACTCGGTGGCCGGGCTGGTCAACAAGGTGCTGGCGGGTGTGGCCGACCGGGTGTTCACGGCTTTTCCGAAGGTGCTGAAAAACGCGACATGGGTGGGCAACCCGCTGCGCCCAGCCTTCACGCAGCAGCCCGAGCCGGCCGTCCGGTTTGCCGGTCGTAGCGGGCCCCTGAAATTGCTGGTGGTCGGTGGCAGCCTGGGCGCGCAGGCGTTGAACCGCATCGTGCCGCAGGCCCTGGCCCTGATTCCCGAGGCGCAGCGACCCCAGGTCATCCACCAGAGCGGCGCCAGGCAAATCGAGGCGCTGCGCGAGAACTACCGCGCCGCTGGCGTGCAGGCCGAACTCACGCCTTTCATCAACGACACGGCCCGTGCTTTCGCTGAGGCCGACCTGGTGGTCTGCCGCGCCGGTGCCAGCACCGTGACTGAAATTGCGGCCATCGGCGCCGCGGCGCTGTTCGTGCCGTTTCCGGCTGCGGTGGACGATCACCAGACCACCAACGCTGCCTTTCTCGTGGACAGCGGCGGCGGCTGGCTGGTGCAGCAGCGTGACCTGACACCCGGATTTCTGGCAGAGATGCTACAAAAAACAGAGCGACCTGCGTTGTTGCAGCGGGCGCTGCAGGCCAAAAAAATGCAAAAAACAGATGCCACCGCCAACGTGGTGGCCGCCTGCGAGGAGCTGGCGTCATGAAACACGCGATCAAACACATTCACTTCATCGGCCTGGGCGGCTCCGGCATGTCCGGCATTGCCGAGGTCCTGCACAACCTCGGTTACGTGATCTCCGGCTCCGACCTGTCCGACAGCGCCACCCTGCGCCGCCTGGCCGGACTGGGCATCCAGACCTTTGTCGGCCATGCCGCCGAAAACCTGGCCAGCGTTGATGCGGTGGTCACCTCGACGGCCGTGAAACCCGACAACCCCGAGGTGCTGGCGGCGCGCGAAAAACGCATTCCCGTGGTGCCGCGTGCGCTGATGCTGGCCGAACTGATGCGCCTGAAGCAGGGTATTGCGATTGCCGGCACGCACGGCAAGACCACCACCACCAGCCTGGTTGCCAGCGTGCTGGCCGAGGGCGGGCTGGATCCGACCTTTGTGATCGGCGGGCGGCTCAACAGTGCCGGCGCCAATGCCCGGCTGGGTTCGGGTGACTACATCGTGGTCGAGGCCGACGAGTCGGATGCCTCCTTCCTCAACCTGTTGCCGGTGATGGCGGTGGTGACCAACATCGATGCCGACCACATGGAGACCTACGGTCACGACTTCGGCAACCTGAAAAAGGCATTCATCGATTTTCTGCACCGCATGCCGTTTTACGGCACGGCAATCCTGTGCACCGACGATGCGGCCGTGCGCGAGATCGTGCCGCAGGTGTCCTGCCCCATCACCAGTTATGGTTTTGGCGAGGACGCCCAGGTGCGCGCCATCAACGTGAAGGCAGTTGGCGGGCAGATGCACTTCACGGTGCAACGGCGCAACGGCGTGATTCTTGCCGACCTGCCGGTGGTACTCAACCTGCCCGGCGAGCACAACGTGCTCAATGCCCTGTCGGCCATCGCGATCGCGGTGGAGCTCAACATTCCCGACGCCGCGGTGCAGAAGGCGCTGGCCGAATTCAAGGGCGTGGGCCGGCGCTTCCAGCATTACGGCGATGTGCCGGCGCCCGCCGGCGGCAGCTTCACCGTGATTGATGACTACGGCCACCACCCGGTCGAGATGGCCGCCACGCTGGCTGCGGCGCGTGGTGCCTACCCGGGCCGGCGTCTCGTGCTGGCTTTCCAGCCGCACCGCTTCACCCGCACGCGGGACTGCTTCGAGGACTTTGTGAAAGTCATCGCCCAGGCCGACAGTGTGCTGCTGTCCGAGGTTTACGCCGCCGGCGAGGCGCCCATCGTGGCGGCCGACGGCCGTTCGCTGGCACGCGCGTTGCGCGTGGCCGGCAAGGTCGAGCCGGTGTTCGTCGACGACATCGAGGCCATGCCGCAGGCGATTGCCGACAACGCCCTGGATGGCGACGTGGTGCTGTGCATGGGGGCCGGCACGATTGGTGCGGTGCCCGGCAAGGTGGTCGAGTTGCTACAAAAAACAGAGCGTTCTGCGCAGGAAGGAAAAGGGCTGTGAGCCTGAAAGACTCCCCATTTGGCAAGGTGGCGGTGCTGCTGGGCGGCCACTCCGCTGAGCGTGAGGTCTCCTTGATGTCGGGCCGCGGGGTGCTGGAAGCGCTGCGTTCGCGCGGCGTCGATGCCCACGCCTTCGACCCGGCAGAGCGTGATCTCGGCGAGCTCAAACGCGAGAACTTTGAGCGCTGCTTCATTGCGCTGCACGGACGTTTTGGCGAAGACGGCACGGTGCAGGGCGCGCTCGAGCTGATGGGCATTCCCTACACCGGCTCCGGCGTGATGGCGTCGAGCATAGCCATCGACAAGGTCATGACCAAGCGCATCTGGCTGGCCGAGGGCCTGTCGACCCCGAAGTACCTGTTGCTGCGTCGCGGCGCCTATGAGCGCCAGCAGGTGATCGCGGTCCCCGACGACCTGGGGCTGCCGCTGATCGTCAAGCCGGCGCGCGAGGGCTCTTCCATCGGCGTAGTCAAGGTGGCAGGGTATTCCGGCATGGTCGACGCGGTCGAACAGGCGGCGCAAATGGATGCCGACGTGTTGTGCGAGCAGTTCATCAGCGGGGATGAAGTGACCTGCCCGGTGCTGGGCACGGGGGATGATGCGCGGGCCCTGCCTGTGATCCGCATCGTCGCGCCCGAGGGCAACTACGACTACCAGAACAAGTACTTCACCGACACCACGCAATACCTGGTGCCCTGCGGCCTGCCGGCAGGCGAGGAAGCGGCGATCCAGGCACTGGTGCTCAAGGCCTACCGCCTGCTGGGTTGCCGCGGCTGGGGTCGCCTCGACGTGATGATCGACGGCAAGACCCGCCAGCCCTACCTGCTGGAAATCAACACCTCGCCCGGCATGACCGGCCATTCGCTGGTGCCGATGTCGGCACGCGCCGCGGGCATCAGTTACGAGGATCTCTGCCTGGACGTGCTGCGCACGGCCAGCCTGGACAACCCGAGAACGCAGGGAGGCGCTGCGTGAGCCAAACCCTGCCTGTCCCGCTGGACGTCAAGCTCATGAACACCACTTCGCTGGTGCTGGGGCTGGCGTTTGCGGGCATGCTGGTGACCTTCGGGGTGTCGTGGCTGCTGCAGCAGAACCTGTTTCGCCTCACGGCCATCCGGGTCGGAGGCGACCTGGGCCACAACAACGCGGTCACGCTGCGCGCCAACGTCGTGCCCAAGTTGACAGGCAATTTTTTCACCGTCGATCTGCTCCGTACACAGGCGGCCTTCGAGAGCGTGCCCTGGGTGCGCAAGGCGGTGGTGCAGCGCGAGTTTCCCAACCGGCTGCGGGTGGTGCTGCAGGAGCACCAGGCGATTGCCTTCTGGGGGCAGGAGGGCGACGCCCGCCTGGTCAACAGTTACGGCGAGGTGTTCGAGGCCAACCAGGGCGACGTCGAGGCCGACGATCTGCCGCTGCTCAACGGACCGCAGGGTCAGGCCGTGCTGGTTCTGGCGGGTTACCGCAGGCTGGCCCCGGTGTTCGAAAAAATGGACGCGCGGCTGGAACTGCTGGAGTTGACGGCCCGTGGCAGCTGGCGGGCCAGGCTCGAGGACGGTGTGGTCATCGAGCTGGGGCTGGGTTCCCTCGACGAGATCCACAGCCGTGCCGAGCGCTTCATCGCCACGCTGACACAGGTGTCCAGCAGGTACGGCCGCAATCTCGAGTCGGCCGACCTGCGTTACAGCAACGGGTATGCACTCAAGCTCAGAGGCGTCACCACCACGGTGTTGGGCGGCAAAGAGGACAGGAAAGCAAAAAGGTAAAGATATGGCGAAAGAATACAAAGATCTCGTGGTGGGGCTGGACATCGGGACCAGCAAGGTCATGGCGGTGGTGGCCGAGGTCCTGCCCGGCGGCGAGCTCAAGCTGGCCGGCCTGGGCATCGCCTACAGCAACGGGCTCAAGCGCGGCGTGGTGGTCAACATCGACGCCACGGTGCAGAGCATCCAGCAGGCGCTGAAAGAGGCCGAGCTGATGGCCGACTGCAAAATCTCGCGGGTCTACACCGGCATCACCGGCAGCCACATCCGCGGCATCAACTCCAGCGGCATGGTGGCGGTCAAGGACAAGGAAGTCACGCAGGCCGATGTGGCCCGCGTCATCGAGACGGCCAAGGCCATCAACATCTCCACCGACCAGCGCCTGCTGCTGGTCGAGCCGCAGGAGTTCGTGATCGACGGCCAGGATGTGCGCGAACCCATCGGCATGAGCGGCATCCGGCTGGAAGCCAAGGTGCACATCGTGACCGGCGCGCAAAGTGCCGCGGAAAACATCATCAAGTGCGTGCGGCGCTGCGGCCTCGAAGTGGACCAGCTGATGCTCAACCCGCTGGCTTCCAGCCTGTCGGTACTCAGCCGCGACGAGCAGGAGCTCGGTGTGGCGCTGGTCGACATCGGCGCCGGCACCACCGACGTGGCGATTTTCACCGGCGGCGCGATCCGCCACACGGCCGTGATCCCGATCGCCGGCGACCTGATCACCAGCGACATCGCGATGGCGCTGCGCACCCCGACCAAGGACGCCGAAGACATCAAGGTTGAAAGCGGTTTTGCCAAACAGCTGCTGGCCGACCCGGACACCCAGGTCGAGGTGCCGGGCCTGGGTGACCGCGGGCCGCGCATGCTCAGCAAGCAGGCGCTCGCCGGCGTGATCGAGCCGCGCATCGAGGAAATTTTCTCGCTGGTGCAGCAGGTGATCCGCGAGTCCGGGTACGAGGAGGTGCTGTCGTCCGGCATCGTGATCACCGGCGGTAGCGCGGTCATGCCGGGCATGGTCGAACTCGGCGAAGACATTTTTCTCAAGCCGGTGCGGCGCGGCATTCCACGTTATTCGAGCGCACTGTCGGACATGGTGGCCCAGCCGCGCGCGGCCACCGTCATGGGGCTGCTCGAGGAAGCCCGGCTGGCGCGCATGCGCGGGCATCGCGTCGCGCAGAAGGCGGGCAGTGTTCACAACGCTTTTGGCCGGGTCAAAGACTGGCTGGTGGGGAACTTCTGATGAAAAAATTTCCGGTTTTTATCTGGCGGAGTCCGCGGTGCAGCCACTCGGGGGGCGCTGATCCCCCTGCGTGATGGTTTCCCGATTGAAAAGAAACTAATAAAAATTTTTGGCAACTGCAACATATGGATAGGAGGCTCACATGAGCATCGAAATGATTGAAATCGAAGAGTTCAACCAGGGCACGCAGATCAAGGTGATCGGCGTTGGTGGCGGCGGCGGCAATGCGGTCGAACACATGATTGAGCGCAACGTCCAGGGCGTGGAGTTCATCTGCGCCAACACCGACGCACAGGCGCTCGGCCGCGGCAGCGCACACAAGCAGATCCAGCTCGGCGGCAGCGGCCTGGGCGCAGGCAGCAAGCCCGAGAAGGGTCGTGACGCGGCCGAGATGGCGGTGGACGACATCCGCGCTGCCATCGCCGGCGCGCACATGCTGTTCATCACCGCCGGCATGGGCGGCGGCACCGGCACCGGCGCGGCGCCGGTGATTGCACGCATCGCCAAGGAAATGGGCATCCTCACCGTCGGTGTGGTGACCAAGCCTTTCGAGTTCGAGGGCGGGCGCCGCATGACCAATGCCGACCTCGGCCTGGCCGAACTCGAAGCCAATGTCGATTCGCTGATCGTGGTCCTCAACGAGAAGCTGCTCGAAGTGCTGGGCGATGACGTCACGCAGGACGAAGCCTTTGCGCACGCCAACGACGTGCTGAAAAACGCCGTCGGCGGCATTGCCGAGATCATCAACGTTCCCGGCCATGTGAACGTCGACTTCGAGGACGTGCGCACCGTGATGGGTGAGCCCGGCAAGGCCATGATGGGCACGGCCCGTGCCAACGGCCCGGACCGCGCACGCATCGCGGCCGAGCAGGCCGTCGCCTGCCCGCTGCTCGAAGGCATTGACCTGTCGGGCGCCAAGGGTGTGCTGGTGCTGATCAGCGCCGCCAAGGGGTCGCTCAAGCTCAACGAGTCCAAGCTCGCGATGAACACCATCCGCGCCTATGCCTCGCCCGACGCGCATGTGATCTACGGCACGGCCTATGACGATGACCTGGGCGAAGACATCCGCGTCACCGTGGTCGCCACCGGCCTGAGCCGCCAGGGCATGCGCCGCACGGCGCCTCCGCTGCAGGTGCTGCGTACCGGCACGGACAACATGCCGGTGCTCAACATGGCGGTCGGCGGCGCAACCGTCAGCGGTTCTCACCCGGGTGGCAGCAGCATGGGTTCGGCGCAGACCGACTACGGCAACATGGCCGTGCCCAGCGTCTGGCGTACCAACCGCACGCAGGCGGCGGCCAAGGTTGATGCGCTGGCTTCGGGCGGCATGGATGACTTCGAGATTCCTGCCTTCCTGCGCAAGCAGGCGGACTGATCGCGGTTTTTTGAAGCGTCACGCCGCGGCTGTGATTCGCACTGGGCAGTAGGGGTGACTCCCCACTCCGACCCCTAACCCCTCCCTCGCCCCGCTGGGCGATGGAGGGGGACTTCATTTGGCCGCGTGTTCTGCACTCGCGTGCAAACATGACGGCCACGTTCTCCGACATGACGCGCTGCGCGCGTCATGTCTCCCCGCACCCGCATCCGTTCCCGTATTTGTTCTCCCACCCGTCGGGCTGGGCCGAGGAGCGCAGGCAAAAGCGGATCAGGGCTCGCG
>JAZKAP010000014.1:0-160382 GCA_040389085.1 Pseudomonadota bacterium | reverse complement strand
CCGGCCGGATCAGGGCGAGCGATTGTCTGAGCCGAAGGCGAGTTCGAGCTCGACCCCGGCTGGACCGAGCACCGCAGGTTGCCCCGGAGCGCAGCGCAGGGGTCGCAGACAGCAGGGTCGCCTTTTCTTTGCTTACTTTCTTTTGGCGACGCAAAAGAAAGTGAGTTGCCGCCGGGCAACCCCCGGCTTGTTGATGCACTCAAATGCAGATTCACGCCACGCTCTCTGGCACAGGAGCGTGGTGCCCTCCACCCATATGCGCCCCAAGAACATGCCGCTCGGCATCAGCGGCGGAAGTTTCAAACACGATGCGGCCTTCACTCATCACCACGATGCGGTCCGCCAGTTCAAGCAGCTCGTCCAGGTCCTCGCTGATCAGCAGCACCGCGCCACCCTGGTCGCGCACGCCGCGCAGGCGGGTGTGGATTTCCTTGACGGCGGCAAAGTCCAGGCCGAACACCGGGTTGGCGGCGATCAGCACATTGATCTCGCCATGCAGTTCGCGCGCCAGCACGGCCCGCTGCACATTGCCGCCCGACAGGCTGCGGATGGGCGCGTTTTCGCCCTGGGTCTTGATGCCATAACCGGTGATCCATTCGCGCGCGCGGCTGCGCCAGCGGCCGAAGCGCAAGCGCCCGCCGGTGCATAGCGGCGGCCGGTCGAAGTCGCGCAGCGCCATGTTCTCGGCCACACTCAGGTCGCCGACGCAGGCGTTGCGCAGCGGCTCCTCGGGCAGGCTGCGCACCTTGAGGCGGTGGTTCTCATCACGCGTGGCCGCGTAGGGCTGGCCGTTGACCCGCACGATGCCCGCAGCACGTGCGCGCTGGCCGACCAGCGCTTCGACGAGTTCACGCTGGCCGTTGCCGGAGACGCCGGCGATGCCGAGGATCTCGCCGGCAGCCACCGACAGGCTCAGCTCCCGCACGGCGGGTGTGCCGCGGTCACCCACCACGGAGAGCTTTTCCACGACCAGGGGCAGGGCCGCGTTCGCTATGATTTTCGTAGCTGCTTGCGCCTGTCGGATAAGGGCTGGAGGCATATTTTGTTCTGAACCCAGGCTTTCGGGGCGGGCGGCAGCCGCATCACCCACCATGGCCTGCGCCAGCCGCGCCGGATCGGTTGCCGCCACCGACGTGGTGTGCACCGCCTTGCCGCGGCGCAGCACGGTCACGTCGTCGGCATAGGCCATCACCTCGCGGAACTTGTGCGTGATGATGAGCACCGTGCACAGCCCGCTGCGCGCGAACTCGCGCACATGGCCGAGCACCTCGTCGGCTTCCTGCGGCGTCAGCACCGAGGTCGGCTCATCGAGGATCAGCAGGCGCGGCCGGAGGTAGAGCTGTTTGAGCAACTCGAGCTTCTGCTTTTCGCCCGCCGCCAGTTCCGACGGTCGCGCGTCCAGGTCCAGGCGGAAAGGCGTGTGGGCGAGAAAGGTCTTGAGTTCATCGCGCTTGGCGCGCCAGTTGATCACCGCAGGCAACTGGCCGCCGGCCAGCAGCAGGTTCTCCGCCACCGTCATGCCCGGTGCCAGCGTGAAGTGCTGGTAGACCATGCCGATGCCCAGGGCGCGCGCCACCACCGGGTTGTCAATCGCCTGCTCGCGGCCGTCAATCAGGATGCTGCCTTCCGAGGGCCTTTGGTACCCCGCCACACATTTGACCAGCGTGCTTTTGCCGGCACCGTTTTCGCCGAGCAGCGCATGCACCGTGCCCGGCGCCACTTTCAGGCTGACGCTGTCGAGCGCCGTGAAGCTGCCGAAACGCATGCTCATCCGGTAGGTGTCCAGCGCCAGCGCACCGGTGGCCGGCGGCAGGCTGCCGATGGCTGCGGTGGTACTCATGGCTGGGCCAGTGCGTCCAGCACTGCCTTTGACTCCGCATGGGCGCCGAACACACCGCCTTGCATGGTGATCATCTTCAGCGCCGCCGCGTGGTTGCCGGCGTCGGTGGCGGCGGTGCAGTCCGACAGCAGCAGGCATTCGAAGCCGCGGTCGTTGGCGTCGCGCATCGTGGTGTGCACACACACGTCGGTGGTGATGCCGGTGAGGATCAGGTTGCGGATGCCGCGCGTGTGCAGCACCATCTCGAGGTCGGTGGCGTAGAACGATCCCTTGCCGGGCTTGTCGATCACCACCTCGCCAGGCAGCGGCGCGAGTTCGGGAATGATTTCCCAGCCCGGTTCACCGCGCACCAGGATGCGGCCGCAGGGTCCGTCGTCGCCGATGCCCACACCCTTCGTGCCGATCTGGCGCGAGCGCCAGCGTTTGTTGGCCGGCAGGTCCGACAGGTCGGGCCGGTGGCCCTCGCGCGTATGGATGATGTGGTAACCCGCGCCGCGCATGGCTGCCATCAGGGTCTTGAGCGGCTCAATCGGTGCACGCGTCAGCGAGATGTCGTAACCCATCTTGTCGACGTAACCGCCTTCGCCGCAGAAATCGATCTGCATGTCGATCACGACAAGCGCGGTGTTGCCGGGCTGCAGGTCGCCGTTCCAGGGCCAGGCGTAGGGGTTGGCGTTGACGAAGCGTGGCATGGCGATATTTTCCTTTTCAGGCCTTGTAGCTGCGCGTCGGCGCGTCGAAGCCGCAGGAGGTCCCGTCGGTCACCTCCACCGTCCAGGGCAGCTGGTAGGTGCCGGCCGCCATGTCGCGCATGTAGGTGTAGGGGCAGTCCTGGGCGCCGCCCTTCACTGCCACGTAGCCGCGGTGGTAGAGCTGGTAGATGTTGTTTTCCACGCCCCAGCCGGTACGGGCCTCGCGCACCAGGTCGGGCCGCACTTCGGCGGTGATGATTTCATCGGGCCGGCCGCCGCCTTCGACCAGCACCGTGCCGTCGAAGTTGCAGAACATGCCCTCGCCCATGGAATCGAACGTGCCGTCGCTGCCGCACATGCAGACGTTGGCGGTGACCGCCAGGTTGCAGAAGGCGTTGGCCTGGTTGGTGATTTTCCAGCTGTGACGGATAGGGGCGGTGTAACCCGCCGTGCGGATGATGATTTCGGCGCCCTTGTAGGCGGCCTCGCGCGCCATCTCGGGGAACATGCCGTCGTGGCAGATGATCAGCGCCAGCTTGCTGCCGTTCGGGCCGTCGCAGACGGGAATGCCGAGGTTGCCCGGCTCCCAGGGCTCGACCGGCACCCACGGGTGCAGCTTGCGGTAATACAGCTTGATCGCACCGGTGTCGTCGATGATCAGGCCGCTGTTGTAGGGGTTGCCGCCGGGGTTGGCCTCCATGATGGAGAAACACCCCCAGATGTGATTGTCCACACAGGCGCGCTTGAAGGCGGCGACCTCGGGGCCGTCGAGCGACACCATCAGTTCGGGCGCGATCGACATCGACAGGCCGTGCAGCGAATATTCCGGAAACACCACCAGGTCCATGGTGGACTGGTTGCGCCTGGCCTTGGCCACCATGGCGCAGATGCGCTGCGTCTGCGCAGCGAGCTGCGCCGGTGTCTCGACCACGGGCAGCTGCAACTGCACCAGGCCCAAAACCACGCCATGTTTCGATTTGTTGAGTCCGCCCAGGCCTGTCATCATGTTTCCTTGCTTGTGTTCAACGGGTGGAGGAGAGTTCGCCCGGGCTGCCGCTCACCGTGGTGCCGGGCCGGCAGGTCATGACCAGAATCAGCAGCGTCAGCGCATAGGGAACGATGTTGAACAGGTGGTAGCCCCAGCTGATGCCTATGGACTGCAGGGCAGGCCCGATGGCGCCGGCGCCGCCGAACAGCAAGGACGCGTAGACGCAGCGGATCGGGCTCCAGCGCGCGAAGATCACCAGCGCCACCGCGATCAGGCCCTGGCCGCTGGAAACGCCCTCGTTCCAGCTACCCGGGTAAAAGAGCGTGAGACAGGCGCCGCCCAGGCCGGCGACCATGCCGCCGGCTGCGGTGGCCGCAATACGGATGGCCGACACCGAATAGCCGAGGGCGCGCGTGGCGTTGGCCGAGTCACCCGCCATGCGCACCAGCAGGCCGGCGCGGGTGTTGGCGAAGGCCCACCACAGCGCCACGGCCAGCGCGATGCCGATGGGCACCAGCGCGTTGACCTGCAGGGCCGAACGCACGGCGCCCGAATCGCTCCAGTTGCCCAGCGCGATGGCCGGCAGTTGCGGCGCCTGCGGCTGGATCAGCGGCTTGCCCAGGTAAAACGCCAGGCCCATGCCCAGCAGCATCAGCGCAATACCGGTGGCGATGTCGTTGACGCGCGGCAGCGAACACAACACGCCGTGCAGGGTGGCCAGCAGTGCGCCGGTGGCTGCGGCTGCCAACACGCCGATCCACGGCGACCCGCTCAGCCAGGAGGCGCCGAAGGCCGACATCGCCGACAGCACCAGCACGCCTTCCAGGCCCAGGTTGATGCGTCCGGATTTTTCGGTGATGCATTCACCGAGGCTGACAAACAGGAAAGGCGCGCCGACACGCAGTGCGCCGCCGACGATGCCGGCAAAAAAAATCAGCAGCTGGTCGGCAGTCATGGCTTGTCCTGCGGCATGGGGATCGGACTCGGCTCGGACGGGCCGAAGCGGTTGATGCGGGCGAGGAAGGCTTTCCAGTCCACATCACGCAGGGCCTCGCTGGCCAGGATCAGCACAAAAGCAATGCCCTGCAGCACCAGCACCGAGGCGTCGGGCAAACCAAGGCGGCGCTGCAGCAGACTGCCGGCCGCGCCGAAACCACCGAACAGAATGGCCACCGGGATGATGGCTACCGGATGCTGGCGCGCAATAAACGCCACCAGGATGCCGGCGTAGCCGTAGCCGGCGATCAGCGAGGCGTTGGCATTGGTATGCACGGCTGCGACCTCGACGGCGCCGGCCAGCCCGGCGCAGGCACCGCCGAGTGCGCAGGCCAGCAGGATCAGCCGGGAGGCCGGCAGGCCGACCAGTTGCGCCGCGCGCGGGTTGCCGCCGACCACACGCACTGCAAAGCCCGAAGGTGTCATGCGAAACCACAAGCCGGCCGCCAGGCAGGCGGCCACGCCGATCACGAGCCCCCAGTGCACGTCGGAGCCACCGATGCCGGTGATGCGCAAACCCTCGGCCAGCGACGGCGTGGACGGCTTGTTCAGGCTGGCCGGGTCGCGCAGCGGCCCTTCGACCAGGTGCTTGAACAGGCCGATGGCCACATAGGCCAGCAGCAGGCTGCTGATGGTTTCATTGATGCCGCGGTACTGGCGCAATGCGCCGGCCAGCATGATCCACAAGGCGCCGGCCAGGGCACCAGCCAGGCACACCAGCGCCGTTCCCACGAAGCCGGACGGCAGCGGCATGGCGGCGGCCAGCGCCGCGCAGCCGAGCCCGCCCAGCACCATGGCACCCTCGCCGCCGATGATGACCAGGCCCGCACGCGCCGGCACCGCAACACACAAGGCCGTGAGCATCAGGGGCGCGGCGCGCTGCAACGTGTTCTGCCAGGAATACCAGTCGCCGAAGGCGCCCTTGAACAGCAGCAGCCAGACGTCCAGCGGATTGACACCCGCCAGACCGACGAACACGCCAAACAGCAGCAACGCCGCGGCAATGGCGGCCGTGGGCAGCAGGACGTTGGCGAGGGAATTGCGCATGGTGTTTTTTCGTTCGGGCTGAGCTTGTCGAAGCCATGGGCCCTTCGACAGGCCCAGGGCGAACGGAGCTTCAGACCGAGCCGATCACGCCTTCGACCAGGTAATTCATCTTCTCCAACTCGAGGTCGGTCTGCTTGTGAACCTTGCCGGCCGGGATGATGGTCGCGCCCTTGTTGTCCTTGAGCGGGCCTTTGAAGATGTCGAACTTGCCGGCCACCATGCTGGCCTTGATGCTGTCGGCGTTCTTTTTCGCGACGTCCGGCACCATCGGGCCGTAGGCGGACATCTTGACGTAACCGTCTTTCAGGCCGCCGCGGATGAAGTTGGGGTGCGGCTTGCCGCTGCGTGCGGCGTCGAGGAAGGTGGTGTAGGCGGTCAGCCAGTTCCACTCGGCGCCGGTCAGGTAGGCGTTGGGCGCCAGCTTGGCCTGGCTGGCGTGGTAGCCGCACACCATCTTGCCGCGTTTGGCGGCCGTCTCGACAACCACCTTGGGACCGTCCACATGCATGGTGAACACATCGCAGCCCTGGTCGGCCAGGCTGTTGGTGGCCTCGGCCTCCTTGACGGCCATGGACCAGTCACCGGTGAAGATCACGTTGCAGGTGATGCCGGGCTTGACCGAGCGCGCGCCCATGGTGAAGGCATTGATGTTGCGCAGCACCTGCGGAATCGGCTTGGCAGCGACAAAACCGATCTTGTTGCTCTTGGTCATGTGGCCGGCGATCACGCCGTTGAGGTACTGGCACTCCTCGATGTAGCCGAAGTAGCTGGCCGCATTCTTGGGGTGTTTGCCCTCGGTCCAGAGACCGCCGCAATGCGCAAAACGCACGTCCGGAAACTTGGGCGCCACGGCCAGCACATGCGGATCAAAATAACCGAAGGACGTGGGGAAGACCAGCGTGGCGCCATCCTGGGCCACCATGCCCGTCATGGTTTTCTGGACAGCGGCCGTCTCCGGCACGTTTTCTTCCTCGACCACCTTCACGCCGGGCATCTTCTTGAGCTCGGCAGCGGCCTGGGCCTGGGCCTGGTTGTAGCCGTAATCGTCACGCGGGCCGACATAGATCACGCCGACGGTGATGGTTTTTTGCGCAAAGGCCAGTTCGCTGAAAGCGCCCAGCGTGCCGGCAGCGCCGAGTGCGGCCAGGGACTTGAGGGAATCGCGGCGGCTGAATTGTCTGGTGGTCATGAGGTTTCTCCTTGGGTCAAGTTAAAGAAGTACTGAGGAACGGGAAGCAGGATTCATGCAAGCAGGCTCACATGGGCAGACACCACGCGCCAGCCCCCGGGCGTGCGCAGCCAGGTCTGGCTCTGCCGGCCAGGCCGGGCGCTGCCGGTGCGCTGGAACTCGACATTGGCGGTCGCCATGTCCTGGCCATAGGTGGTGATGACGGTTTTGAGCAGCGTGCGCTCCAGCCCCTGCGCGGGACGCCCGGCGCGGAAGGCCCGGATCGCGTCGTAGCCATAGAGGTTTTCGGTCGCGCCGTAACGCAGGGTGTGCGGGCTGTTCCAGAACAGCTCGTCAAGCACGGCCACGTCGTTGCCGGTCAGGGCCTTTTCGTAACGCTGGAACTCGGCTGTGACTTCGGCCAGGACATCGGGAAGATTGATGGCAAGCATGTTGGTTTTTTCTAGAGTTGGACCGGGCGGACATGCGCCACACCGGCATCGCTGAGGCACTTCGCAGCGCGCAAAGCCAGGTCTTCGCGCCACGGCGCGGCAATCAGCTGCACCCCGATCGGCAGGCCGCCGGTGTCGGAGGGCCACAGCGGCGCGGTCACCACCGGGCAGCCGGCAAACGAGATGGGCTGGGTCAACAGCCCCATGGAAGCACGCGCGGGCTGCTGCGCGCCGTTGATGTCCAGCCACTCGGTGCCGATGACAGGCGCGCTGACCGGCGTGGCCGCCGTGAGCAGCACGTCCCAGTCGCGAAACAGGGCGTTGACCTTGTCGCGGTAGACCCGACGAAAACGCTGGGCACGCAAATACCAGTCCACCGGCTGCAGCGCGCCGGCGATGAACCTGTCCACCGACAGCGGCTCGAAGTCATCGGCGCGGGTGCGCAGGTCATTCAGATGCAGGCTGCCGCCTTCGCTGGCGGTGATGATGAAAGCCGCAGCGCGTGCCAGGGCCGCGTCCGGCCAGGTCACTGCGGCCTGCGCCCCCAGGGTGCTGGCGGCCAGCGCCACCACCTCGCGTGCGGCCGGCGTGGCGTTGTCGTGGAAATAGCCGCCCAGCACACCGATGCGCAAACCCTCGACACCCCGGCCGATCAGGGGCATGACCGGTTGCACGCGCAGGGCCTGGCAGCCCGGGTCCAGGGCGTCGGGGCCTTGCAGGGCGTCGTAGACCAGCGCCAGGCCGGCCACGCTGTCGGCCAGCGGCCCGAGGTGGTCGATGCTATGCACAAACGGGTAGCTGCCACGGCGCGAGAGCCGACCAAAGGTGGGCTTGAGGCCCCAGACGCCGCACAGCGAGGCCGGCACGCGGATGGAACCGTTGGTGTCCGACCCGAGCGCCACCGGCACCTGGCCGGCCGCGACCGCCGCACCCGAGCCGCCCGACGAACCGCCGGCAATCCGCGTGAGGTCGTGCGGGTTGTGGCAGGGGCCGTAATGGGTGTTCTCGGTGGTGAAGCCGTAGGCGTATTCGTCCATGTTGAGCCCGCCCACCAGCACGGCGCCGGCCGCCTTCATTTGCCGGACCAGAAAGGCGTCGGCTGTCGCCGCCGCATCGCCGCGGTTGACCCTGGAGCCGGCCAGGGTCACCACCCCTTCGATGTCGAACAGGTTTTTCACGGCATAAGGCACGCCGGCCAGAGGACCGAGCGGCTGCGACGCCGCCCGCTGCGCATCGACGGCATCGGCTTCGGCGCGGGCACGCGCTTGCGTCTGGTCGGTGAAGGCGTTGATCCGGCCGTCGGTCGCCGCGATGCGCGCCAGGGTCGCGTCCAGCAGTTCGCGTGCGCTGACCTCCCCCGAGGCGACTGCTGTAGCCATGGTTGCGGCGTGAAATGCTACATTTTTCATAGCTATTGGCGCCCGTCGTCATTGGGCGGAAAGGCTGCAGGCCTGTATATTTCGGCGAGTTCGTCGTGCGCAGCCAGGGGTGCAGCATCCAGCAGCGCGGCCATCACGGCCGTGCGCTGCAGGTTCAGCGCGACGCGCTGGGTGCGCGCCGCATCCAGCGGCAGCTTGAGCAGCGCGGCCGTGGTTTCAACGTAGGCGAGCATGCGGGTGTCGTTCATGGGGCCCTGCCGTTCAACGCCGCACTTCACGCTGGAAAATTTCCAGGCTGCGCTTTTTGGTGCCGATGAAGCTGGCCTCGGACAGCGTTTCCACCGTGCGCGGGCGCGCATCGCCATACGGCAGGATTTCGGCCACACGGGTGGGCCGCTTGGTCAGTAGCAGCACCTGGTCGGCCAGGTAGACGGCCTCTTCGAGGTCGTGCGAGACCAGCAGCATGGTGGTGCCGGTCTGCATGAACACTTCCTGCAGCTTCTCGCGGATGAACAGCGTCATCTCGAAGTCGAGCGCCGAAAACGGTTCGTCAAGGAACAGCACCTCGGGGTTGTTCGCCAGTGCCCGCATGATGGAGGCGGTCTGCTGCTGGCCGCCCGAGAGTTCGTAGGGGTAACGCTTGAGGTCGAACTTCACGTCGAAGGACGCGACCAGTTCGGCCATGCGCCGGTCGACCTCGGCTTTGGACCGGCCTTCGAGCTTGAGCGGGTAGGCGATGTTGTCGATGGTGCGCATCCACGGAAACATGGCCTCGCGGTAGTTCTGGAACACGTAGCCAATCTTGGTGTCCTTCAGCGACTTGCCGTCGAACAGGATCTCGCCCGCATCGATGGGCACCAGCCCGGCGATCATGTTGATCAGCGTGGACTTGCCGCAACCGTTGGGGCCGAACACCGAGACGATCTTGTGCTTCGGGATGTCGAGGTTGAAGTCCTCGTACAGCGGCCAGCCGGCGAAATACTTGGTCAGGCCGCGGATCGTGATGTGGGTGCCGGCCGGGCCGGGCTGGAAGGCCGGCACGGGAACATCGGCAAACACCGGGGCGTTGATTACAGCGGACATGACGCACTCCAGTGAAATCGAGGGTTTGTAAACAAAGAGAGGCTGAACATGCTGGACGTCCTCCCTTTCAAGCAGGGGCCGCGGGACCGGCTTCGCCGGCCCGCAGGCGCAGCGGCCCCCCCGGGGGGCAGCGCAGTACGCGAAGCGACAAGCGTGGGGGCCATCTACCTTCCACTCCAGTGAACAATGCGCCGCTCGAGCACCAGGAAAAAGATGTTGAGCGCATACCCGAGCGCACCAGCGGCCAGGATGGACGCGTACATGTCTTTCACGTTCATGACCTGCTGCGAGTTGATGATGCGGTTGCCCAGCCCGCTATCAGCGCCAATGAACATCTCGGCCACGATCACAATCACCAGTGCCATGGACACGGCCGAACGCAGGCCGACGAAACTCGGCTGCAGGCTCTCCCAGATCAGCACGTCCTTGAACACCTGCCAGCGCGAGGCGCCCATGACCCTGGCCGCCATCACACGCTGCTTGCGCGCGTTGATCACGCCGTAGGCGCTGTTGAACACCACGATCAGCAGCGCACCAAAAGCCGCAATCGCCACCTTGTTGATGTCGGACACACCGAAGATCATGAGGAACAGCGGAATCAGCGCCGACGACGGTGTGGAGCGGAAGAAGTCGATCAGGAACTCGACGCTGCGGTAAGCCTTCTCGGAGCTGCCCAGCAACACACCCAGCGGCATGCCGATGGCCGCGGCGATCAGGAAGGCCTGCACCGTGCGCCACACCGTAACCGCAAAATCCTTGAGCAGCGGGCCGCCGGCCAGGCCGTTGACCAGGGCGCCCAGCGCATCGAGCGGCGGCGGCAACAGGATGGCCTTGATGAAGCCCAGGCGCACCACCAGATCCCAGACGATGAACAGCACCATCGGGCCGATGAAAGGCAGCGCCCTGTCCAGCGCAGGCGTGCGCTGAACAACGGCCGCCGGTGCGCTGGCTGGCGGTGCCCAGGGCGTGGCAGACGCCACCGGCGCCGCCGTCACGGAGGAGGTGCCGTCCATCATGTCGCCGCCGGGCCGCCCCAAGGCGACATGCGCCCCCTCGGGGGGCAGAGAAGCCGCGAAGCGGCAAACGTGGGGGCGGTCATTTCTCAGCCCTTGTAGAGCATCGAGTCCACCAAAAGGCGCGAACTGAAAATGCCTTTTTCGGAGAACAGGTCGAAGAACTTCTGGAAGTGCGCGACGTCGGCCGGCTTGAACTCGTTGTACATCATGTAGGCCGCCAATGGCACCTCGCCGGTCAACGCGCCTTCGATCGGGGTGTAACCCTTGAGGTACTGGCGCGCCTCGACCGACTTGCTGCGCACATAGGCCACACCCTTGCCGTAGGCAGCCACAAACTTCTTCGCAGCATCGGGATTCTTCTTGATGAACTCCGAGGACAGCGAAGCCGAGCCGCCGAACCACGGCGCCATGTTGTCGCCGAGCACGTACTTCGAGATCACGCCGGCCTCGAGCACGCGCGTGGTGCCGTTCATGCGGCCTATGGTGCCGGTGGGCTCCAGCGTGTAGGCGCCGTCAATCTGGCCGGCGGCCAGCGCGGCCACATGCTGGCCGATCGGCAGCTCGACCACGGTGGCACCCACGGCGCCGCCGCGCTCCAGCACGGTCTTGGCCAGCGTCACGTTCTGGATGCCGGGGCCGGAACCGATACGTTTGCCCTTGAGATCGGCCATCACCTTGGCGGGGCTGGCCACCGGCACGATGACTTCGTCGAGCACATTTTTCACATTGCTCGGGTTGGAGCAGAAGATCTTGAAGGTGCCGGGCTGGGCCAGCTCACCGATGGCGATGTTGGCCGAACCGGTGCCGTTGGCGGTGCCGTCGGAACGACCCGAGAGCACGGCCTCCATCACCTGCTGGGCGCCGGCGAACTTGAGCGGCTCCACGTCCAGGCCTGCCTCCTTGAAGTAGCCCAGTTCGATGGCCGCGTAAAACGGCAGGCCGGCGGCGATCGGCCAGTAGCCGATGCGGATCTTCGGTGCGGCCTGGGCACGCACGATGGCGGGCATGCCCAGCACGCCCAGCACGCCCAGCATGGCCGCGCTGGTTTGCAGGACTTTCCGGCGCGAGGCCGTGAAGGTGGCGGAAGTGCGGTCAGTGGTCATGGAAAGCTCCTGGAGTAATAAAGGGAGAAGGGGTTGGGGATCCGTGGAAGGTGTCAGGCCGCAGCCGTCTTGAGTGAAGTCATGTAGGCGCGCCAGCCGCCCAGGTGCGAGATGTCCAGCGCCCCGTTTAGCGCTTCGGGCTCGCAGACAAAACCCTGCACCGTGCTGCCGTCGCGAAGCGCCAGCGTGCCTATGCCCAGAGGCGCGGGAATCAGCGCCACAAACGAGCCGTAGGCGGAGAGCGGCATCTCCCAGATTTCAAGCGCGATACAGGCCCCCTGGCCGGCACCGACACGCAGCAGGCCGGGCTTGGGCGGGGTGGTGCCCGGCAAGGCGAACAGCCTGTAATCCGGCGCGGTCTCGGCAGGGCCAGCCAGCACGGCGCCGCGCTCGGTCAGTTGCGTGTTCAAGGGCATGCCCGACAGATGGGCGCCCACCACCGCCACCCGTACCGTCGCCGGCTGGCGCAGGCCGGCGATGGCGCGCATGGCGGGCAGTGGCAGGCCGGTCGCGCCCTGCGTCAGGCCGGTGGCGTGGTGGTAACGCTGGCCGAGTTCGGCCAGTTGCCAGTCGCTGCCGCAAGGAGCAATCAGGGTGATGCCGAACGGCAGCCCGTCGGCGCGCATGGCACTGGGCACGGACAGGGCGGCGTAGTCGAGCAGGTTCACGAAATTGGTATACGCGCCGAGGTTGCGGTTGAGCACCACCGGGTCCCGCTGCATCTGCGCAATCGTGTAATGCGTCGGTGCCGTCGGCACCACCAGCACGTCGATGTTGGCCCCCACGCTCCTCACTGCGTGTGGATCCGGGTACTCGCTGCCCCTTTCATGGGTGCAGGGGGCTGGCCTTGCTTGGGGCGGCCCTTCGCTGCGGCCGTCGGCGGAACAAGACCACATCGCGTCGACCTGCTGGCCCAGGCGCTTCAATTCGGTTTGCACTTCGTACAGATCCGCCGCGCTGTACTGTCGGCCAGCGGCAATGATGCTGCGCACCGGCTCGACCACCTCGGCTTCATGGGCGTCGAAGAAACTGCGGATGGCGGTGTATCGTTCGGCCACCAGCGCGCTTTCATACAGCAACGCAGCCACCTCGGCGAGCGGGCTGAAATCGACGGGCACGGCTGTGCCGCCCATAGCGTGCAGTCGCGCCACGGCCTCCGAGAAGGCCGCTTCGGCGGCACCGTCCCCGTAAAACTCCAGCGTCGCCGGCACGCCAAAACGGAAGGCCGGCGCAAACGGTTCGCTGGCCAGTGTCAGACGGCGCGAATACGGATCGAGCGCGTCATGCGCCACCGCGCTTTCCAGCACCTGCACCGCGGTGGCCACCGTGCGCGCAAAGATGGACACACAGTCCACGCTTTGCGCGGCCGGCACCACACCGCGCGCGCTGATCAGCCCGCGTGAAGGCTTGAGGCCGACGATGTTATTGAGCCCTGCCGGCACCCGGCCGGAGCCGGCCGTGTCGGTACCCAGTGAAAAATCCACCTGGCCGGTGGCCACCACATAGGCCGAACCGGAACTGGAGCCGCCGGATACATAAGCCGGGTTGAACGCATTGGGCACGGCCCCGAAAGGTGAACGCGTGCCGTTCAGCCCGCAGGCGAACTGGTCGAGGTTGGTCTTGCCGAGCAGCGATGCACCAGCATCGAGCAGTTTCTGCACAACAAAGGCACTGGCCGTCGGTGTGTAGGCAAAGGCCGGGCAGCCCGCGGTGGTGGGCAAGCCGGCGACATCGATGTTGTCCTTGGCAGCAAAGCTCAGCCCCGCCAACGGCCCGGCCGAAGCAGCCTGCGCACTGGCGGTTTCCAGCGGCTCGGCTCGGCAGATCCAGGCCTGCGGCGCCAGCACCGTGCCGTCCGCAGCGGCCGGCATGTTGTCCGGTGCCGGCGACTGGCCGGTCAGATCAGGGCTAAAAGAAACTTGCACCAATTTAAAGCATCCATACTTGTGTACAAGATGAGATGCAAGAGGTGTGCCAAGTTCTGGCGGCCGGTTCGGGCCGAAGGGGCTTGATTGGGTTGCCGCTTATTTGCTATTCAATTGATAGCTGCTCAGGCTTGAGGAGAAAGGGCTGGAACCGGTTTTTCCATTCACATGCGACCCGACTGCGGCCCTGCCCGCCTGCTGGCCGCGCCTGGAGATGCGACTGAATCGATTCAGAAAGAACTGCGCTGATGCGGCCACAACCGACCCGGCAAGGAAGCGTTGTCAGCTCTCCAGCACCAGCCGTGTCACCACAGGTGGCGTCTCGCCCCGGTGAAACGCCAGCTTGCGGTCGCGCAAGGCCACGTCGCCTGCCGTCACGCGGTCAAAGCGGCGCAGGTGTTCGGTCCAGGATTCGTCGGTGATCTGCTCGACGTAACGTCCCGGATCCGAGATGTCGCGCAGCAGCTCCCAGGCCAGCGCCCCCTGGCGCAGGCGGCTGCGCCGGCTTTCCTGCATCAGCGTGCGAAATTCGAGGGCCCGGGCCGGATCGATGCGGTACTCGATCATGGTGCGCACCTGGCCGGTCAAGGGCGGCGCTTCCGCGCTGGGCACCTTGAACTCGCGGGACGGCGTCAGGTCCTCCTCGATGCTGCGGTCGCGCAGCAGCAACTGCGTGGCACCCATGGCCACGATCGCTGTTGATGCGGCGATCAGCATGCTGGTCGGGACACTGGTCACGGTCGCAATCTGTCCCCAGACCGCCGCGCCCAGTGCGCTGGCACCCATGATCGCCATCTGGAAAATCGACATGCCCCGCGCGCGCACCCAGTCGGGCAGGGCGAGCTGCGCCGACACGCTCAGGGTGTTGGCGGTGGTGATCCACGCCGCACCGGCCAGAAACATCGCCGGCGCGGCGACGTAGGCGTTCGGCGCGAAGGCGATGATGGCCGTGGCTGTCGACTGCAGGCCCATGCCGCCCAGCACCATGGCATCGCGGGACAAGGTGCGGCGCAGCCGGGGCAACAAGAAGGCCACCACAAAAATCGCACCCGAACCCATGGACGCCAGCAGCAGCGTGAAGGTGCCGGCACCGCCGCCCTGCAGGCCGCGCGCCACCAGCGGCAGCAAGGCCAGCAGGGCGGTGGAGTGAAAGAAAAACAGCGCCACCCGCAGCAGCACCGCGCGCAGGCGCGCCGACTGGCGCACGAACTGCACGCCGACACGCATGGCGCTGATCAGGCGCTCGCGGCCCAGCGGGCTGGGCACATGCTCGCGGCGCCAGCGCATGATCACAAAACCGGACACCAGCGAGAGCACGGCGTTGAGGATAAAAACGTATTCGCTCCCGGCACCGGCAATCAGCGCCCCCGCCACCAGCGGGCCGATGATGCGCGAGGCATTCATGGCGATGCCGTTGAGCGCCAGTGCCGCCGGCAACTGCGCGCGCGGCACCAGCTCCGGAACAATCGCCGAAAACACCGGCCAGCGCATGGCCAGCCCGACGCCGTTGGCGAAGGTCAGCGCCAGCAGCAGCGGCGCGGTCATGGCGCCCATAACAATTGTCAGGCACAACACCAGGGCCACGGCGGCCACCCAGAACTGGGTGATGATGAAATAGCGGCGCCGGTCCAGGATGTCGGCCAGCGCGCCGCTGGGCAGGCCCAGCAGGAAGACCGGCAGCGTCGAGGCGGACTGCACCAGGGCCACCCAGATCGGCGACGTGGTCAGCGAGGTCATCAGCCAGGCCGCAGCCACGTCGTTCATCCACATGCAGATGTTGGCGGCCATCCAGGTGCCCCATAACATGCGAAAAACCGGCGAGCTCAGGGGTGCCCAGGCCGACAGCGAAGCCGGGTCGTGACGGCCAGGCGCAGGGGCGCCGGGCAGGTCCGGCGGGAGGGGGCTGGGCATGGGGAGAAGATCCTGGGACAGGTCTGGCTTCAATGGCCGGCAACAAAGCCGGTTCTGCTCAAGAACCGTTTTTGCCGGGCTGCAGTCGCCAATGTGTTCTTACTGCCCCTGCTGCGCCCAGATACGGCTGATCTGCGCTGACAGCTCCATCGGATCAAACGGCTTGTGAATCACGTCGATCGCTCCGAGCTCGCGGTACTGCGCCACTTCGGCGGCCTGCACCTTGGCCGTCATGAAAATCACCGGCGTGTCCGCCGTGGCGGGCAGCGCACGCAGGGCCTTGAGCGTGCTCGGGCCGTCCATGCCCGGCATCATGACGTCGAGCAGCAGCAGGTCGGCCTGGGCGGTCGGTGCCGCGGCCAGCGCCTCGCTGCCGGACGGGCAGGCGATCACGGTAAAACCGCCCACGGCCTCCAGGGCCATCTGCGCCACCATGCGGATGTCGGGTTCGTCCTCGACATAAAGAATGCGGGCAAGTGTTTTGCTCATGGCTATCGTCCTTGATCAAGAAAGAGGTTCGTCGGCCGGCAGGCTGGCCTGCAGCGCGGCAACGGCAAGTGCAATATCGGTGCGCTGGGGTGACAAGGGTAACTGACCGGCCATCGCGGCCTGTTCGAGCAGCAGCTCCAGCGCCCTGGCGGCCGCGCCCACCTCATGAAACCCCAGGGTGCCGGCCGTGCCTGCCAGCGTGTGCACCAGGCGCTCCAACTCCGCCGGCAGCGCCGTGTCGTCGCCGTCGGCCACCGCGCTCCACAGGGCGTGGATGTGCGCCATTTTTTCCGGCAGGGCGCGCTGGTAGTCGGCTCGCTGCTGATCGAGAAACCTCTGGAAAGCCTGCTGCGGGGTATCCATACGCTCAGCTTTTTCGCGCCCGCTCGTACAGCGGCATCACTCTGGGCAGGGTGCGTTCCATGTCGGCAATCCGCGTGGCGCCGGCGGGGTGGGTGCTCAGCCACTGCGGCGGTGCGCCCTTGCTGGCCGCGGCCATTTTCTGCCAGAGTGTGATGCCGGCGCGCGGGTCAAAGCCGGCGCGCGCGCCCAGTTCCATGCCGACCAGATCGGCCTCCGACTCGTCTTCACGGCCAAAACGCAGGTTGATCAGTTCCACGCCGAGACCAGCGACAGTCTGGCCCAGGTCCCCGAGGCCCAGCAGTTGCGACAGCAGGCTGGCACCGATGTTGGTGGCCGCGGACTTGCCCATGCGCTCGCGCGCATGTTCGCGCAAGGCATGGGCCATTTCGTGGCCCATGATCATCGCGACCTCGTCGTCGTTCAGTTGCAGCTGATCAAGGATGCCGGTGTAAAAGGCAATTTTTCCGCCCGGCATGCAAAACGCATTGATCTGCTTGCTGCCAATCAGGTTGACCTCCCACTGCCAGTCCTTCGCACGCGGGTTCCAGGCCACGGCATGCGGGATGACGCGCTGGGCAATGCGGCGCAGGCGCTGCAGCTGCGGATGGCTGGCGGGGGCCAGGGCCTTCTGGGCCGCCGCCTCCTGCAGCATCTTGCTGTACTGCTGGCGGGAGGCCTGCTCGATCTCCCCCGCCGGCACCAGCTGGGTGAAACCGGAGTTGCCACCGACGGCCACCCCTTCACGCTGGGCTTGGGCCGGCGCCGCGCCCAGCAACAAGGCCGCGGACAAGGCCGCCAAGGTCAGTCTCAATGCAAATATCATCGCCTTCTCCAGATAAAGGGCAGGTTCCGGCCAGCCGGACAAAAGAGCCCGCAGCGTATTATTCCCGCATGAGCGAGACCTTATCCGACGATCCCCCGGCAAAACGTCAGCCAACGCCGCTTTCTGAAGCTCAACTTTCCGCCATCGCTCCCGCCCCGGCCGCGCGCCCCAGCTGGGCCGAGACCTTGCGCGTCTATCTCGAGGCGCCCACCCTGCGCATGCTGCTGCTCGGGTTTTCCGCCGGCCTGCCGCTGCTGCTGGTGTTCGGCACGCTGAGTTTCTGGCTGCGCGAAGCCGGCATTGACCGCACCACCATTGGTTACCTGAGCTGGGTCGGGCTGGCGTATGGCTTCAAATGGGTCTGGGCGCCGCTGGTGGACCGCCTGCCGATTCCGCTGCTGACGCGCCTGCTGGGGCGCAGGCGCAGCTGGCTGCTGCTGTCGCAGTCCGTCATCATGGCGGCCCTGGTCGGCATGGCGCTGACCGATCCCAAAATGGCCCTGCTACCGGTGGTCTGGTGCGCGCTGGCAGTGGCCTTCGGCTCGGCCACGCAGGACATTGCCCTGGACGCCTTTCGCATCGAGTCGGCCGATGTGCAGCGCCAGGCCGCGCTGGCCGCGGCCTACCAGACCGGCTACCGCATGGCGATGATCTGGGCCGGCGCCGGTGTCCTGTGGATTGCAGCGCGGGCCGAGGTCGCCGGCGCGGGCGGCGTGACCGGCTACCAGCACGGTGCCTGGCAGATCGCCTATTTCGCGATGGCGGCGTCCATGCTGCTGGGTGTGGTGACGGTGCTGTTTTCACCCGAGCCGGCGCCGCGCGAGCTGCCGCCTGCGCGCAACGCTGCCGAGTGGCTGAAAAGCGCGCTGGTCGAACCCTTTGCCGACTTCCTGCGCCGCTACGGCAAACAGGCGGCGCTGATCCTGATGCTGATTGCCGTCTACCGCATCAGCGACGTGGTGATGGGCATCATGGCCAATCCGTTCTACGTCGACATGGGCTATACCAAGGACGAGGTCGCGGCCGTCACCAAGATCTATGGCGTGATCATGACGCTGGTCGGCGCCTTTGTCGGCGGGGCGCTGGCCATGCGTTTTGGCGTGATGCGCGTGCTGATGCTGGGCGCCGTCCTGAGCGCTGGCAGCAACCTGCTGTTTGCCTGGCTGGGCACACTAGGCCACGATGTCAACGCGCTGATCTTCGTGATCTCGGCCGACAACCTGTCCAGCGGCATCGCTTCGGCGGCCTTCATCGCCTACCTCTCGAGCCTGACCAACATCAACTATTCGGCCACGCAGTACGCCCTGTTCAGCTCCATGATGCTGCTGCTGCCGAAGTTTCTGGCCGGCTATTCGGGCACCTATGTGGACGCGTTTGGTTACAGCAGTTTTTTCACGGTGACGGCCTTGCTGGGGGCGCCGGTGCTGCTGCTGGTGTGGCTGGCTTCACGCATGAAAATGCCGCCCAACCCATGATTCACGGACGCCGATAGCTATTTATTTCATAGCACGGCAAGAGCTCCATAGGGGCCGATTCGGGCGGCCGCGGCGGTTTACCTAACTTTACAGCGGCTTTAACGCGACTTGTTGCGCGGCGCGCACCATGAGACGGTCATTGACGAAGGAGTCTCCATGAGTGACCGTACCCCCAGCCCTTTCACCACCGACGTGTTGGCGGCCACCCCGCCGGCGGGCGCCAGTGGCTACACTGATCAGCCCGCAAGCAGCCGCGCAGTGAGCCCACCCATGACACAGCAACTTCTGATGATCGAAGACGACACCCGCCTGGCGACCATGGTGGGTGAATACCTGCGCCAGTCGGGTTATGGGTTTACCCATGCGGTCGACGGCGGCAAGGGCCTGGAAGCGCTGCAGAGCTGCAAGCCCGATCTGGTGATCCTCGATCTGATGCTGCCCGACATGGACGGCCTCGAAGTGTGCCGGCGCATCAAGGGCCTGGGCGGCGACGCCGGCCGCACGGCCGTGTTGATGCTGACCGCCAAGGGCGACCCGATGGACCGCATTGTCGGCCTGGAAATCGGCGCCGACGACTACCTGCCCAAACCCTTTGAGCCACGCGAGCTGCTGGCCCGCATCCGCGCTGTGCTGCGCCGCGGCGGCGAGACGACCAGCACGAGCGGCAGCCAGCAGACCATGCGCTTCGGCTCGCTCGAGATCGACCGCGACGCGCGCACCGTGTCGGTCTCCGGCAAGGTCTGCGAACTGACGTCCTACCAGTTCGACCTGCTGGTCGCCTTGGCCGAACGCGCCGGCCGCGTGCTCTCCAGGGACCAGATCATGGAAGCCGTACGCGGCCGCGAACTCGAAGCTTTTGACCGTTCGATCGACGTCCATATGGGGCGCATCCGCAGCGCCATCGAGGTCGATGCCAAGGACCCCAAACGCATTCTCACGGTGCGCGGTGTGGGCTACGTTTTTGCCAAGCAGCAGGACTAAGGATTGCGTTCTGCCATGTGGTCACGTTTTACCTCGCATCTGTATGTACGGATCTGGCTTGCCGTGGTCGCCACGGTGGTGGTGCTCGCCTTTCTCGTTGGCGCGGCCTGGCAACTGAGCACCGACCCGCCCCAATTGCCGATCCGCGAAGTCCTGGTGCACAACGCTGCTGGCGACGTCATCGGTCGGGCACAGACCAGGCCCGACCGCAAGCTCGGAGACGGTCTGGAGTTTGATGTCCTGACCAATGACGGCCAGGCCCTGAACCTGCAGCTACCCCGACCCAAACGCCCTCCCGGCAGCTCCTGGAACCGTCCGCCCTACGGTTTCGGCTTTGGCTGGATGCTGGGCCTGGTCGCGCTGGCTGTCGCGCTGGGTGCCTATCCCATCATCCGCCGGCTGACGCAGCGGCTCGAAGGCCTGCAGCGCGGCGTCGAGCGCTGGGGCAGCGGCGACCTGTCGGCCCGCATGGCTGTCCAGGGCAGCGACGAAGTGGCTTTTCTGGCGGAACGTTTCAACCACGCCGCGGAGCGCATCGAAACGCTGATGGAATCGCAAAAGGCCTTGCTGGCGTCGCACAAATCGCTGCTGGCCAACGCCTCGCACGAGTTGCGCTCGCCGCTGGCGCGCATCCGCATGGGCCTGGAGTTAATGGGTGGCGGCGCCGGCTCGACGCAGCGCGCCGAAATCTCGCGCAGCATCAACGAACTGGACCAGCTGATCGACGAAATCCTGCTGGCCAGCCGGCTCGATACCAGACAGGCCGACGCCGAACCGTTCGAGGTGGTGGACCTGACCGGTCTGGCCGCCGAGGAATGTGCCCGGGTGCAGGCCGAACTCGGCACGGCGACCCAGACCGAAAGCCTCACGCTACAGGGCTCGGCGCGCCTGCTGCGCCGCCTGATCCGCAACCTGCTGGAAAACGCCAGGCGTTACAGCACCGGCGAGGTCAGCCTGGAGCTCGGACAGACCGGCGCGGGGGCGCAGCGGCGTGCCGTGATCCGCGTCAACGACCACGGACCGGGTGTGCCGCCCGACCAGCGCGAACGCATTTTCGAGCCTTTCTATCGCCTGCCGGGCGCAAGCGAACGCGAAGGCGGTGTGGGGCTGGGCCTGGCACTGGTCAAATCCATCACCGAGCGCCATGGCGGCAGCGTGCGCTGCGAGGACAGGCCGGGCGGTGGCGCGTCTTTTGTGGTCGAGCTGCCAATGCCCGCTGCGGCCTGACGCAACCTTGCCGCGCTGACGCAGCCGTGAAGAAAGTCTCATTTAGTAGCACCGTTACGCGAAAAAACGACATCCCTCCCTCAAATAGGGGATGCCATAAAAACTATCTACCCTTTAAAGTTGCGCGGTTGCTGTGACAACATCGATCGCTGAACACAAAGGCAGAAGGCTCGAAATCGATCAACCGATCATCAGTCTCAACGACGTCCCTCAAAAGACTTGGCAGGCCACCGCAAGGTGGCCTTTTTTTGCCTGAATACATCCGCGGGACCATCGTTCTCCCCGCGTTACCATCGCTAGCCACACTTCATTGCAGGAGTTTCAGCGTGAACACCCACCATCCGGCCGCGGCTCTCAGCCAGGGCTTCTCCACCTCGGCCCCGGAGCGGCTTCCCATGCTGCCGGCCGAAGCGATGTCCGCAGCGCAGCGTGAAGCGGCCGAGGCCCTGATTGCCGGCCCGCGCAAAGCGGTGTTCGGTCCGTTCATTCCCCTGCTGCGCAGCCCGGCGCTGATGTCGCGCGTCGGCCAGGTGGGCGAGTACCTGCGTTTTGACAGCATGCTGGACGTGCGCATCCGTGAGCTGGCGATGTGCCTGGTCGCGCGCCATGTATCCAACCAGTTTGAATGGCTGATGCATGCACCGCTGGCGCTCAAGGCCGGCGTGCCGCAGGCCAGCCTGGAGGCCATCGCCGAAGGCAGATACCCGCACAGCACGGCCCCCGACGAAGCATCCATGGTGGACTTCGTGACCGAACTGCTGCAGCACCACGGCGTCAGCGACAGTTCGTACGCCGCAGCCCTGGCGCTCTTCGGCGAGCAGGGCGTGGTGGAACTGACCACGCTGGTCGGCTATTTCACGATGGTCTGCTGGGTGATGAATGTGGCGCGCACACCAGGACAGCCCCAGCCGGACTTCGGCGCCCTGACGGCCTTTCCGGCCTGAGCGTCAGGGCGACAAAGCCGCGAGCACCCGCGCTGCGCTGATGTCGTTCAGGCAGCGGGTGTGGCCCAGCGGGCATTCGCGCTCGAAGCATGGCGCGCAATCGAGCGGCGGCAGGTAGTCCGCGTCGTTTTTCAGCCAGAGCACCGCGGCTTTCGCGCTCAGCGGCGGCGTGTGCAGAGGGCTTGACGAGCCGAAGATGGCAACCTGCGGCACGCCAAAAGCCGCCGCCACATGCATCAGGCCCGAGTCGTTACTGACGACCTGGCGCGCCGCCGCAATGGCGCACAGCGCCTGCACCAGCGTGGTCCTGCCGGCCAGGTTGATGCAGGCACCGGGTCGCACCGCGTTGGCCGGCCCGGCGATCTCTTCACACAGCGCCGCTTCCTTGCCAGAGCCCAGCAGCACCACCGGCAAGGCCAGGCTTTGCGCCAGTTCGGAAAAATGCGCGGCGGGCCAGCGCTTGGCGGGCCCGTATTCCGCACCCGGTGCAAAGACGTCATAAGCGCCGCGCACCAGGCCGAGCTCGGCCAGCGCTTGCGCCACCTCGGCCGCCGGCATCTGCAGTTGCGGCCGGTCGGCGTCCAGACCGGTGTCGCCGCTGAGCGCCGAATAAAACGCCACCATGGGCGGACGCTGGCCTTTGGCCGGATTTTTCAGGCGATGGGTGAGCAGGCCGATGCGCGCCTCGCCGAGGTAACCGATGCGTTTCGGGATGCCGGCCAGCAGCGGCAGCAAGGCGCTTTTCAGCGAGTTGGGGAGCACGTAGGCGGTGTCGAACTGGCCGGCGACCCGCTTGGCCAGCGCGCGGCGCGCCTTCAGTTGTAGCCCGCCGTGCGCAAACGGAAACTCGATGACCTCGTGCACCTGCGGCATCGCACGGTAGACCGGCGCCACCCAGGGTAAAGCGCCCACGGTGAGCTGCTCACCCCGCGCGTGCAGGCGCCGCAGCAGCGGCTCGGTCATGACTGCGTCGCCTATCCACTGAGGAGCGACGATCAGCGACCTGCTAGTGGTGAGCACCGACGTGCTCGCCGTCCTTGAGCTTGTACAGCGTGCCGCAGTAGGGGCACTTGGCCTGGCCGGTGCGCGCCACATCGAGGTAGACCTTGGGGTGGCTGTTCCAGACGGCCATCTCGGCTTTGGGGCTGGGACAGAACACGCCGCCTTGCGGGTTCAGGTCCTTTGCGAGCAGTTCGACGGTGAAAGAGGTACTCATGATCAGACCTTGGCGAGCCAGTGGGCGTATTTGGGGTTGCGGCCGTTGACGATGTCAAAAAACGCGCTCTGGATTTTTTCGGTGATGGGGCCACGCGAGCCCGCGCCGATTTCGATGCGGTCGAGTTCGCGGATGGGCGTGACTTCGGCGGCGGTGCCGGTGAAGAAGGCCTCGTCGGAGATATACACCTCGTCGCGCGTGATGCGCTTTTGCACCAGCTCCAGGCCGAGGTCCTTGCAGATGTGCAGGATGGTGTTGCGCGTGATGCCGTTGAGCGCGCCGGCCGACAGGTCGGGCGTGTAGACCACGCCGTTCTTGACCACGAACACGTTCTCGCCCGCGCCTTCCGACACGAAACCGCTCGCGTCGAGCAGCAGCGCTTCGTCGTAGCCGTCGTCCAGCGCTTCCATGTTGGCCAGGATGGAGTTGGTGTAGTTGCTGACCGCCTTGGCCTGCGTCATGGTGATGTTGACGTGGTGGCGCGTGTAGCTGGAGGTTTTCACGCGGATGCCGCGTTTCATGCCCTCTTCGCCGAGGTAGGCGCCCCAGGCCCAGGCCGCGACCATCAGGTGAATCGTGTTGCCCTTGGGGCTGACGCCGAGTTTTTGCGAGCCGATCCAGGTCAGCGGCCGCAGGTAGCAGCTTTCCAGCTTGTTGTCGCGCACCACGGCCTTTTGCGCTTCCATGACCTCTTCCTTGCTGAAAGGAATTTTCATACGCAGGATCTTGGCGCTGTTGAACAGGCGCTCGGTGTGTTCCTCGAGCCGGAAGATGGCCGTGCTGCCGTCGGCCGTCTTGTAGGCGCGCACGCCTTCAAAGGCGCCGCAGCCGTAATGCAGGGTATGGCTCAGGACGTGGATTTTGGCGTCGCGCCATTCGACCATCTGGCCATCCATCCAGATTTTGCCGTCGCGGTCTTCCATGGAGGGTGCTACTGGGGACATGGTGCTGATCCTGTGATGAATGTCGTGAAAGGGTTCCCGGCGCCTGGCCTGCTGCCGGCCGGGCCGGAGAACCTGCCGAAAAACCCGAAACGCTGATTTTACGGGCCGGGCGGCGGGCCGTCGACGGCCGGCAGCGAATCCGTCACCGGAGGCCTGAAAAGCTCGTGGTGCGCCAGCTTGCCGCCGACAAAGGTGCAGGTGACATGCGACTGGCTGCCATCGGTCCAGCGGAACACCTCGGGCTGGGCGTCCTTGTCGGATTGCAACGCGCCCAGGCTTCTGGTCATGGCCACCACGTGCAGCAGCGTCATGCCCGGCTTGAGCTTGGCATTGAGCATGACGGCGCTGTCGGCATAACCGATGGGCCGGTTGGCCGCGCGCTTGAGCACCTGCATCATGCGGGTGAAGTGCAGCAGCAGCCACATCATCAGGCCGCCGACCGCAGCCGCTACACCGGCCCAGCCGAAACCTCGATAAGCCAGCACCACCACGGCAACGCCGGCAATCGGAACAAAAATTTTCTGGAAGTTCATGGCGCTATTTTCGCAGCCGCCGGCCGCCTCCCTGCTGCGGGGAGTGCGTACGGCATGCCGCACGGCCATCGTCACGTGTCATTTTCAAGTGAAATCGGCCTTCAGCCCAGATGGAGCGGGCGCCAACAGCTGCTGATTTAATAGCACTCCATCCGCCGCACCGAGGTGAATCCCGCTACGCGAGGCTTCGCACCACCTCGATCGCCTGCTCCACGCGTTCGACCGCGTGGATGGTCAAACCTTCGATCGGCTTCTTGGGCGCATTGGCCTTGGGCACCACGGCCACACTGAAGCCCAGTTTGGCCGCTTCCTTGAGCCGCTCCTGGCCGCGCGGCGCGGGCCGCACCTCGCCGGCCAGGCCGACCTCGCCGAAAGCGATGAAGCCTTTGGGCAACGGCTTGCCGCGCAGGCTGGAAGTGATCGCCAGCATCACCGACAGGTCGGCCGCCGGCTCGCTGATGCGCACACCGCCGACCGCGTTGACAAACACGTCCTGGTCCATGCAGGCAATGCCGGCGTGGCGATGCAACACCGCCAGCAGCATGGCCAGGCGGTCCCGGTCCAGGCCCACCGAGAGGCGGCGCGGGCTCGGGCCGCCGCTGTCGACCAGCGCCTGGATTTCGACCAGCAGGGGCCGTGTGCCCTCCAGCGTGACCATCACACAGCTGCCGGGCACCGGCTCGGGATGCTGGCTCAGGAAAATGGCACTCGGGTTCGTCACGCCCTTGAGGCCTTTTTCGGTCATCGCGAACACGCCGATTTCATTGACCGCGCCGAAACGGTTCTTGATGGCCCGCACCAGGCGAAAACTCGAATGCGTGTCGCCCTCGAAATAAAGCACGGTGTCCACCATGTGCTCGAGCACACGCGGGCCGGCCAATGCCCCTTCCTTGGTCACGTGGCCGACCAGCACGATGCAGACGCCGCTGGCCTTGGCCGCGCGCGTCAGGTGGGCCGCACACTCGCGCACCTGGGCCACCGAGCCCGGCGCCGACGTGAGCTGCTCGGAATACACGGTCTGGATGGAATCGATCACGGCCACGGCCGGCCGCGTGGCCTCCAAGGTGGCGAGGATTTTTTCGAGCTGGATCTCGGCCAGCACCTTGACCTGCGAGCCGTCCAGCCCGAGCCGGCGCGAACGCAGCGCCACCTGGGCCCCGCTTTCCTCGCCGGTCACATACAGAGTGTCGAGGCCGGCGCGCTGCAGCGAATCGAGGGCCTGCAGCAGCAGCGTGGACTTGCCGATGCCGGGATCGCCGCCTATCAGCACCACACCACCCTCGACAATGCCGCCGCCCAGAACACGGTCCAGCTCCTCATGCCCGGTGGGCGTACGCGCCATGTCGGTGGCCTCGATGTCGGCCAGGGTCGCCACTTCCGACGGTTTGGCCAGCGAGGCAAAACGGTTTTTCACCGGCGACTGGCTTTCAGCAATCGACTCGATCAGCGTGTTCCAGGCCCCGCAATGCGGGCATTTGCCCAGCCATTTGGGGCTGGTGCCCCCGCATTCGGTACAGGTGTAAATCGTCTTGTCTTTGGCCATGCGGCGATATTACTGTATTTATTCACAGTGCGGGTTAGTCCCGGCCTCGCGCGGTTGGCGACAAGCCCCAAATCATTTAATATATTAAATAAATTCACCTTGCCCATGAACACGCCTTTTATTCACCGCAACCTGCCTCGCCTGCTGCTGCAGGCACGCGAATCCGTGATGGCACACACCCGGCCGCGCCTGCGCGAACATGCGCTGAGCGACCAGCAATGGCGGGTGTTGCGGGTGCTGGGTGAACACGGCGTGGTCGAAACCGGCAAGGTCGCACGCGAGGCCTTCATCCTCGGCCCCAGCCTGACCGGCGTGCTGACCCGCATGGAGCGCGACGGCCTGATCCAGCGCTCGCGCGATTCGGTGGACCAGCGGCGCACGGTGGTTCAGGCCACCGACAAGGGCGCACAACTGGTCAACACCCTGTCGCAAACCATAGAAGCGCATTACGCGTGGATGGAGCAGTCCCTGGGTAAAGAAAATTTGTCGCAGCTTTACGCACTGCTCGACAAGGTGATTGAACTGGAGCAGCCATGAGTTTCATGCCGTCGGGCACGGTTTACGGCGTGCTGCTGAACTTCCGCGCCGAAGTCGAGGCGCTGGCGCCGCAAATGAACCAGCCGCCCTACAAGGCGCCACCCCAGGCGCCGGTGCTGTATGTCAAGCCGGCCAACACCTGGAGCGCCAGCGGCGCCAGCATCCCCGTGCCGGCTCGGGTCCCCGAGGTCGAAGCCGGCGCCAGCATCGCCATGGTGATGGGCGAGGCCGGCGTCGTGGCGGGCTATGTGCTGATGAACGACCTGTCGATCCCCCATGCGTCTTTTTTCCGGCCGCCCGTCAAGTTCAAATGCCTGGACGGTTTTCTCGGCATCAGCCAGCGACTGGTGCCTGCCAGCGAAGCTGGCGATCCTTCAAGCTTCACACTGGAAGTGCGCATCAATGGCGAGCTGAAACAGGCCGTCAGTTTTTCGCAGCTGGTGCGCCCTGCCGACCAACTGCTGGCCGATGTCGGCGAGTTCATGACCCTGCGCGCTGGTGATGTGCTGATGCTCGGTTGCGACCTGGGCAGACCACTGGCCAGAGCCGGTGACCAGATTGACATCACGGCACCCGGCGTCGGCACGCTGAGCAACACGCTGGTTCGGGAGGCCACATGAAACACGCACGTGTGGTTCATCAAGGCCAGGTGCATTCGGCCACAGAACGCGGCGGCCAGCTCCTGCTCGCCAACGGACAACTCGTCGCCGAAGACGCGGTGACCTGGCTGCCGCCGCTGGCACCCACGCCGCGCCCGCGCACCATTCTTGCGCTGGGCCTGAACTACGCTGACCACGCGAAAGAGCTGGAATTCAAGGCGCCCGAAGAACCCCTGGTGTTCATCAAGGGCGAAGGCACGCTGACCGGCCACCGCCAACTGACACGCCGGCCGGCCGATGTGCAGTTCATGCATTACGAGTGTGAACTCACGGTGGTCATCGGCAAGACTTCCAAAAAGGTCAGCCGTGACGACGCGTACGACTTCATCGCGGGCTACACCATCGCCAACGACTATGCGATCCGCGACTATCTCGAAAACTGGTACCGGCCCAACCTGCGCGTGAAAAACCGCGACACCTGCACGCCACTGGGCCCCTGGCTGGTGGACGCGGCCGATGTGCCGGACCCCATGGCGCTGGCGCTGCAGACCACCGTCAACGGAAAAATCACGCAAACGGGCAACACGCGCGACATGATTTTCGACGTGCCCTTCCTGATCGAATATTTCAGCAGCTTCATGACACTGCAACCCGGCGACCTGATCCTGACCGGTACACCCGACGGTGTGGTGGACTGCCGGCCCGGCGACGTGGTCGTTACCAGCATCGAGGGCCTGGGCTCGCTTATCAACACGATTGAATGAACGCCGTGCAGAACCGCTTCAAACAAGTTCGCACCCCCTCGGGGGGCAGTGCAGCCGCTTCAGCGGTAAACGTGGGGGCCACATAGATATGAAAATAGATCACCTCATCAATGGCCGGGCCGTCGCCGGCAGCAGCTACTTCGAGACCGTCAACCCCGCCACGCAGGACGTGCTGGCCGAAGTGGCCGCTGGCGGCGAAGCGGAAGTCAACGCCGCCGTGGCCGCTGCGAAAGAGGCCTTTCCGAAGTGGGCCGGCATGCCGGCACCGCAGCGCGCCAAACTGGTCCGCAAGCTCGGCGACCTGATCGCCGCCCATGTGCCCGAGATCGCGCAGATGGAGACCAACGACTGCGGCCAGGTGATTGCGCAGACCGGCAAGCAGCTGATTCCGCGCGCGGCCGACAACTTCTATTATTTTTCCGAGATGTGCACGCGGGTCGATGGCCACACCTACCCGACCGAAACCCACCTCAACTACACGCTGTACCACCCGACCGGCGTCTGCGCGCTGATCTCGCCATGGAACGTGCCCTTCATGACGGCCACCTGGAAGGTCGCGCCTTGCCTGGCTTTTGGCAACACCGCGGTGCTGAAGATGAGCGAACTCTCGCCGATGACAGCCGCGCGCCTGGGGGAGCTGGCGCTGGAAGCCGGCATTCCGCCCGGGGTGCTCAACATCGTGCACGGCTACGGCAAGGACGCGGGGGAGCCGCTGTGCCGCCACCCCGATGTGCGCGCGATCTCCTTCACCGGATCGACCGCCACCGGCAACCGCATCGTGCAGGCCGCCGGCCTGAAAAAATTCAGCATGGAGCTGGGCGGCAAATCACCTTTCGTGATTTTTGAGGACGCGAACCTCGAACGCGCGCTCGACGCCGCCGTGTTCATGATTTTTTCCAACAACGGCGAGCGTTGCACCGCCGGCAGCCGCATCCTGGTGCAGCAATCGATTTACGCCGACTTCGCTGCGAAGTTCGTGGAACGCGCCAAACGCATCAAGGTCGGCGACCCGCTCGACGAAGCCACCACCATCGGCCCCATGATTTCGCAGGGCCATCTGGCCAAGGTGCGCAGCTACATCGAACTCGGCCCGAAAGAAGGCGCCACCTTGCTGTGCGGCGGGCTGGGCACACCGGACCTGCCGGAGCGGGTGAAAAAAGGCAACTACGTGCTGCCCACGGTGTTTGCCGACGTGGACAACCACATGCGTATCGCGCAGGAAGAAATTTTCGGACCCGTCGCCTGCCTGATCCCGTTCAAGGACGAGGCCGACGCGATCCGCCTGGCCAACGACACGCAATACGGCCTGTCGAGTTATGTCTGGACCGAGAACCTCGGCCGCGCCCACCGGGTGGCCGCTGCGGTCGAGGCTGGCATGTGTTTCGTGAACAGCCAGAACGTGCGCGACCTGCGCCAGCCCTTCGGCGGCACCAAGGCCTCGGGCACTGGGCGCGAGGGCGGAACCTGGAGTTACGAAGTGTTCTGCGAGCCGAAGAACGTGGCGGTTTCGCTCGGTAGCCATCACATTCCGCATTGGGGAGTCTGAGCATGGGAACACTGGCCCTCGCCGCCAAAATCACGCACGTGCCTTCGATGTACCTCAGCGAGCTGGACGGCCCGCGCAAGGGAACGCGACAGGATGCGATTGATGGGCACCTGGAAATCGACCGGCGTTGCCGCGCTCTCGGCGTGGACACCCTCGTGGTGTTCGACACGCACTGGCTGGTCAACGCGAATTACCACATCAACTGCGCGCCGCACTTCAAGGGCCTGTACACCAGCAACGAGCTGCCGCACTTCATCAGCAACATGGCTTTCGAGTTTCCGGGCAACCCGGCGCTGGGTCAGCTGCTGGCCAGGGTCTGCAATGCGCATGGCGTGGAAACGCTGGCGCACGACGCCACCACGCTGAACCCGGAGTACGGCACGCTGGTGCCCATGCGTTACATGAATGCCGACCAGCACTACAAGGTGGTGTCGATCTCGGCGCTGTGCCAGGCGCATTACCTCAACGACAGCGCGCGCCTGGGCTGGGCCATGCGCCGCGCGATTGAAGACGAGTACGACGGCACCGTGGCCTTTTTCGCGAGCGGCTCGCTGTCACACCGTTTTGCGCAGAATGGCCTGGCGCCCGACTACGCCTTCAAGGTCTGGAGCCCCTTCCTCGAAACGCTGGACCATGAGGTGGTGCGCATGTGGCAACGTGGCGACTGGAAGGATTTCTGCACGATGCTGCCCGAATACGCTGCCAAGGGCCACGGCGAAGGTTTCATGCACGACACCGCCATGCTACTGGGCGCGCTGGGCTGGTCAGACTACGACGGCCAGGCCGAGGTGGTGACGCCCTACTTCGGCGCTTCGGGCACTGGGCAGATCAACGCGGTGTTCCCGGTCACGCCGCAAACCGGCGCTGCCATTCCCGCGGCGCAGGCCTCGTCCGCGCACGGCTACCAGGCCGTGAGCCGGCTCTGACCAAACAAGACCATGCCACACCTCGTCATCCTCTACACCCCCAACCTCGAGACCGCCACCGACATGACGGCGCTGTGCCGCGCGCTGGCCGACACCATGCTGGCCGTGATAGACGAGGAGGGCAAACAGGTCTTCCCCACAGGTGGCACACGGGTGCTGGCTTACCCGGCGGCGCATTACGCGGTGGCCGACGGCAAGCGGGACTACGCCTTTGTCTACCTGAACCTGCGCATGGCCGCAGGCCGCTCGGACGCTACCAAAAAGAGAGCTGGAGACGCTTTGCTGGCGGTCGCTTCGGCCCATTTTGACCCCAAGATGAAAGAACGGCTGATCGGCATCACGCTGCAGGTGGACGAAAGCCCCGGACAGGTCTACGACGGCAAACACAGCAACCTCCATCCTCTCTTCCAGAAAACCTGACCATGTTCAGCCCCGAACTCATTGCCCAGCTGGCCGCCGAACTGGACCACAGCGAGAAGACCCGCGTGCAGGTCGAGCATTTTTCAAAACGTTACCCCGGCATGACCGTCGAGGACGGCTACGCGATTTCGCGCGCCTGGGTGCAGATGAAAATCGCCGGGGGGCGTGTGGCCAGGGGCCACAAGATCGGCCTGACCTCGCGCGCGATGCAGATCTCCAGCCAGATCGACTCGCCCGACTACGGCACGCTGCTGGACGACATGTTTTTCGGACCCGGCGACATTCCGGCGGCCCGCTTCATCGCGCCGCGTGTCGAGGTCGAGCTGGCCTTTGTGCTGAAGAAAAAGCTGGAGGGCACACACATCACCGTGGACGATGTGCTGGACGCCACCGACTGCGTGCAGCCTGCGATCGAGATCATCGACGCGCGCATCGAGCAGTTCGACCGCCACAGCAAAGCCATGCGCAAGGTGCAGGACACCATCAGCGACAACGCCGCCAATGCCGGCATCGTGCTGGGCGGGCGCAAGGTGTCGCCGCACGACGTCGACCTGTCCTGGGTCGGCGCCATCCTGCGCCAGAATGGCGTGGTCGAGGAAACCGGCCTGGCCGCCGGCGTGCAGGGCCACCCGGCCATTGGTGTCGCCTGGCTGGCCATGAAACTCGCCCCCTGGGGCGAATGCCTGCAAGCCGGCGAGGTCGTGCTGGCAGGCTCCTTCACCCGGCCGGTCGCCGCGAAAACCGGTGACCGTTTCGACGCCGACTACGGACCCCTCGGTCGTTTTGAATTTCACTTTGTTTAAAGACATCCCATGCAAACACCCCAGAATCCCTTCAAGCAGGCCATCGCCGAAAAACGCGCGCAGATCGGCCTCTGGCTGGGCCTGGCCAGCCCCTACAGCACCGAGATCTGCGCCGGTGCCGGTTTTGACTGGCTGCTGATCGACGGCGAACATGCCCCCAACGACATCAACAGCATCCTGGCCCAGCTGCAGGTGATGGCCGGCTACCCGGGCTCGCACGCGATCGCACGGGTGCCCATGGGCCACGGCCATGTCGGCGAAGCGCTGATCAAGCAGTACCTGGACATCGGCGTGCAGACTTTGCTGGTACCCATGGTGGACACCCCCGCGCAGGCCGCCGCGCTGGTGCGCGCCTCGCGTTATCCGCAATTCGACGCGCAGGGCAAGGACACAGGCGGCATACGCGGCATGGGCGGCGCGCGCGCTTCGCGCTGGGGCCGTTACCCGCAGTACGCGCATGAAGCCAATGCACAGGTCTGCCTGCTGGTGCAGGCAGAAACACAGCTGGCGCTTGACAACCTGGACGCCATCGCCGCCGTGGACGGTGTGGATGGTGTCTTCATCGGCCCGGCCGACCTGTCGGCGTCCATGGGCCATGTGGGCAACCCGGCGCATCCCGAGGTGCAGGCAGCCATTGCCGACGCCATCATGCGCATCAACAAGGCGGGCAAGGCCGCCGGCATCCTGACGCCCGACGAAGCTACCGCGCGCAAATACCTGGCCTTGGGCGCCACCTTTGTGGCGGTCGGCCTGGACACCCATCTGCTGGTCCGGGCCACCAGCGCCCTGGCCGCCGCTTTCAAGACAGCGGTTGCGCCCGCGCCCATCAGCAAAACCTATTGACTGGAGACTCCCCATGAACGCTGTCCTGCAAAAACCCGGGATGCACCCCGACGAATGGAAAACCCGCGTCGAGCTGGCCGCCTGTTACCGCGTGTTTGCCATGCTCGGCTGGACCGAGATGATCTACAACCACATCACGGTGCGGCTGCCGGACAGCGTCACCGGTGGCAACAAGCAGTTTCTGATCAACCCCTTCGGCCTGCACTACAGCGAAGTCACCGCTTCCAACCTGGTAAAGATCGACCTGCAAGGCAAGGTGCTGGACGGCTCGACACACCGGGTCAATCCGGCCGGCTTCACCGTGCATGCGGCGATTCATGACGGCCTGCCCGATGCGCACTGCGTGATGCACACCCACACCACCGCCGGCGTGGCGGTCGCCTGCCTGCAGGGCGGGCTGCAGCAGACCAACTTCTACACGGCCCAGCTGCATGACAAGGTGGCCTACCACGACTTCGAAGGCATCACCATCCACGCCGAGGAAGGCCCGCGCCTGGTCAACAACATCGGCACGCGGCAGGCAGTGATCTTGCGCAACCACGGCCTGCTGACCTGGGGCCACACCCTGCCGCAGACCTTTGCCATTTTGTGGACGCTGCAGCGTGCCTGCGAAATCCAGCTGGCCACCTTCAGCATGGGCCCGGCAATTGCGGTGACAGAAGCCGTGGCGCAAAAATCCACGCGCGACGCGCTGCAGTTCCAGCCGGCCTACGGCGCCGGCCAGGATGTCTTTGACGCGCTGGTGCGGCAGGTCGACCGGATCGACAATAGCTATCAAAACTAGAGCGCCTTGCGCCCGTCAACAAAGGGCTGGAAGCCAAAATGACTCATAAAACCATCAACAAAGCGTGTATTTACGGCGCCGGTGCCATCGGTGGCTGGATAGGCGCCGGACTCGCGGCGGCAGGCTGCAGCGTCAGCGTGGTGGCGCGTGGCGCGACGCTGGCGGCACTGAAGCAGCACGGCCTGCGTGTGGCAAGCGGAACAGACACGCGTTCCGCGGCCGTGCAAACCAGCGCCGACCCTGCAGCGCTGGGCGTGCAGGACCTGGTGGTCATCGCGGTGAAAGCACCCGCGCTGCTCGACGTGGCACGCCAGATCGCACCGCTCATCGGCCCCGACACCCTCGTCCTGACAGCGATGAACGGCGTTCCCTGGTGGTTCTTCCAGGGCTTTGGTGGTCCCTACGCCGGTACGACATTGAAGGCGGTGGACGCCACCGGTGAAATCGCGGCGGCCATTCCGGCGGCGAACATCATCGGCTGTGTGGTGCATGCGAGTTGCTCGGTCGATGCACCCGGCGTGATTCGCCACCATTTCGGCAACGGCCTCATCATCGGCGAGCCTTCGGGCCAGCCCAGCGCACGCGTGCAGGCGCTGGCAGACCTCCTGGTGCGCGCCGGCTTTACGGCCAGCGTGTCGGCGCAGATCCAGAAAGACGCTTGGTACAAGCTCTGGGGCAACATGACGGTCAACCCGATCAGCGCCTTCACCGGTGCCACCACCGACCGCATCCTCGGCGACGAGCTGGTGCGCGACTTCATCTCGAAAATCATGCTCGAAGCCAAAGAGATAGGCGCACGCATCGGCATCCCGATCGACCAGCAGCCAGAAGACCGGCATGCGGTGACGCTCAAGCTCGGCGCCTTCAAGACCTCCATGCTGCAGGACGTGGAAGCCGGCAAGGCGGTTGAACTCGACGCCCTGGTCACCGTGGTGAAGGAACTGGGCGAACTGACGCAGGTACCCACCCCCTTCACCGACGCGCTGCTGGGCCTGGCCCGACTGCACGCCCGAGTGCACGGCCTTTACGGATACCCCACTCCTTCCCCATGAGCCACATCCAGGTCATACAACTCACCCGCACTGGCGGCCCCGAGGTCCTTGAACTGGCCGAGCGGCCGCTGCCGCAGCCAGCGCCCCATGAAGTTCGCGTGCGAGCCCAGGCCATCGGCGTGGGCAAGCCCGATGCCCTGATCCGCAAGGGCGTCTATCAGTGGATGCCGCCTCTTCCCGCCGTGCCTGGCAATGAGATGGCCGGCGTGATCGACGCGCTGGGTGCCGGCGTCAGCGGTTTGCATAGAGACCAGCAGGTGCTGGTCAGTGCGCGCGAATTGCCGCAGCGCGGTGGCTGCTACGCGGAAGCGATCTGCGTGCCGGCCGAAGCGGTGTATCGGCTGCCCGATGCGGTATCAGCGACCGATGCCGTGACTTTGGGCAACTACCAGCTGGCCGGCGCCTTGCTTTACGAGTCCAGCATACGCCGGCCCGCCAGCCTGCTGATCCATGGCGCCGCCGGCGGCGTTGGCACAGCCGTTCTGCAACTGGCCCAAGCCGATGGCTTGCTGGCGATCGGCACGGTCAGCAGCGACGACAAGCTCGACTTTGCCCGCGCCGCTGGCGCGCGGCACGTGATTCACCGCGGCACGCACAACGTGCATGCGGAGGTGATGGCACTGACGGGTGGCCGTGGTGTGGACCTGGTGCTTGACCACGTGGGCGGGCCGGCATTTACGGCGAATCTCGATTTGCTGGCTCCGTTGGGCACACTGCTGTCCTACAACGCATTGGCCGGCTTGCCGGAAGAAAATCTCCTGGGCGCCTTGCGCCGGCTGATGGGCAAGAGCCTGGGCGTGCGCTGTTATTCCATCCACAGTCTGGACCAGATGCCGGCAACGCGGCGGGCCCTGATGGAACGCGCTATTTCGCTGATGGCGGCCGGCAGCCTGCGGCCGCCACCGCCGACCCTGCTGCCGCTCGCCGAGGCGCAGCGCGCGCACGAACTGCTCGATGCCGGCCTGACGCTGGGCAAGCTGGTATTGCTGCCGCGCGGCACAACTGCGGCATGAGAACCAATGAACAGGTCAGCGCGGTACGCCATCCCGGTCCGGTCCTGAGCTGTCTTGTCAGCGTTGGCCGTCGCCAACCGACACGGCTTCCTTGGTCAGGCCGCCCAAACGCGAGTGCACCCGGCCACCCGTACCCATGACCAGCGCGAAAAGAATTTCCTTGGGTCGCGGCGCGTCCTGGATGCCGATTTCCATCGAGTTGTAGTGACTGCGTACATAGCAGGCATGGATGTAATGCAGCGGCACCATCAGGCGGTAACCGGTGGCGGCCACGGCCTTGGCCGAAGGTACGATGGCCTTGGGCTCGTCCAGCACAGCCCGCATGGCCCACCCGCCAGCCTCGTGCCACACGGCGGCGTGTTCCAGTTCACCATCGACACCGACGATCGCAGCTTTGCTGTAAACCTCGACATTTTCCTTACCCAGAAAATCAACCAGCTCCCTGGCCAGCAGCGTGCCCAGTGAGCGCAATTCCGCCATGAAGGGCATCAAATCGGGCTCGTAACGGCCGGCATAGGGATTGCGGATCACAGCGCAGGCCGCAGCCAGGCGCAGCGGGGTTGCCACCGGCGGCCCTCCCTCGTGATAGATGGTCTCGCAGGTGAGGCTGCGTTTGCGGATTTCGATCAGTGACATGACAGAATTTTCCTGCTTACTGTTTGGGAATCCTGGCTTCGGCGACGACCTGGGTCCAGCGGCTCAGTTCTGCCGCAACCATGGCCTTCATTTCTTCCGGTGTACTGCCCCGCGCTTCGCCACCAATGTCTTCAAGACGGGTCTTGACTGCCGGGATCTGCAACGTCTTCAACACCTCCGCATTGAGCCGGTCAATGATGGCTCGCGGCGTGCCCGCGGGCGCCAGCAGCCCGGCCCAGGAACGGACGTCGTAACCGGCAACGCCCTGCTCGCCGACCGTGGGCACATCGAGCAGACCCGGCCAGCGTTGCGGACCGGTCGTGGCCAATGCCCGCAACTTGCCGGCCTTGATGTTGCTCAGCACGGCCGTGGGGGGCGCGATGATGAAAGGCACGTCGCCGGCCAGCAGCGCCGTCAATGACGCCGAGTCGCCGCGGTAGGGCACATGCATCATCTGGACGCCGGCCATCCTGGCCAGCAGTTCACCAGCCAGATGGTGCGTCGATCCGATACCGGCCGTGCCGTAGGCCACGGTGCCGGGCGCGCCGCCCGCAGCCGCGATCACGTCGCGAAAGCTTTTGAACTTCGAATCGGCACTGGTGACGATGAGAAAGGGAAAATAGGTGATCGTGGACACCATCTCGAAGCTGCCGACGGTCTGGTAAGGCAGCGCGTTGTAAAGCGCGCCTGCCACCACATGGCCACCGGTGGCCAGCGACAGGGTGTAGCCATCGGGTTTGGCACGCGCCACGGCGGCAGCGGCGATGGTGCCGCCAGCACCGGCCAGCGACTCAACCACGATGGACTGGCCCAGGGCCTTGCCCATTTCGCCACCCACCAATCGCGCAATGGCGTCGGCATTGCCCCCGGGCGCAAAGCCCTGGATGATCTTGATGGGGCGGTCCGGATAGCTCTGCGCCCAGCCCGGCAATCCAGCGCTCGCTGCGGCAGCTCCCGCTGCGAGAAAAAGTCGTCGATCCATTTTTGTCTCCTTTTGCAAATTGATGAGCAATCTTGACGTTGCTTAACTTCTTCTTGAGAGCGGGGCACAGGGCACGCCAGTGCTGCCGGGTTCAGTCGCCAGCAACGACCGGGTTGCGCAGCGTACCTATGCCTTCGATCTCCACTTCCACCACGTCACCATCGCGCATCACCTTCGGCGGCTTGCGACTCCAGCCCACACCCGCCGGCGTGCCGGTCGCAATCACGTCGCCCGGTACCAGCGTGAAGATGGTGGAGGCATAGTTGATCAGCGTGGGAATGTCGAAAATCATGTTGCCTGTGTGGCTGGACTGCTCAACCACCCCGTTGAGGCGCGTCTCCAGCTTCAGCTGGCGGCCCGGTGCAATCTCGTCAGCCGTCACCATCCATGGACCGAAGCCACCGGTGGCCTCGAAGTTTTTTCCGGAAGCGATCTGCTTGGCATGGAACTGCCATTCACGCACGCTGGCATCGTTGTAGCAGGAGTAGCCAGCCACGTGGTCATAAGCCTTGTCGAGCGGAATGTTGCGACCCGGCTTGCCGATGATGACGGCAAGCTCGCCTTCCCAGTCCATCGAATCGGACACCGACGGGTTGACAATGGGCTGGTTGTGCGCAGTTTGCGAGCGCCATACGCGCAGGAAGATGGGTGGCTTCTCCGACAACTCGCGATGCATGCCCGCCGCCACCACTTCCTGGTGATGGTCCATGTAGTTGCGCACGGCGCAGACAATTTTTTCCGGACGGGGAATCACCGGCAGGTAGTGGATGTCAGCCAGCTTGCCATCGACTGGCTGGCCTTTGACGTGCTCGACCGCCTGCAAATACGCGCCCGAGGCGATGTAGTCCGCCAAGGCGGGTTCCCGCGGCCTGGCACGACTCAGGTTGATCACGGAGTCGCCCACAGCGGCGCCATAGGATTCGCTGCCTTCGTGCAGATATGACAGTAACTTCATGAAATTTCCAGAACAGTGAATAAAAAGAAGGAATAGGTAAGAACCTGGGCTCACGCCGAAGGGGCAACCCGCTGAAACTTCGCCCGCCATTCCTCCAGCGGCATGAATGTCGGATCGGCGCGGCAGATGGCTTCCGTCTCACGCATCAGCTCTTCGTCGCTCTTGCTCAGATCGAGCGCGTCGCCATGCGGCTGGGCTACGTAATAGGGTGTGTCGATGTAGACCTCCACCGTGTTGCCTTCCGGATCTGAAAAATATATCGACAGGGCGTTGCCGTGGTTGAGGCCGCGCAGGTTGGTGGCGCCACGCGCCAGCGCGAGGGCCTGGATGTCGCGAATATGCTGGATGCTGGGTACGGCGAACGAAATCTGCATCACGGTACTGAAGCTGGCCTCCTCCGGCCGGCCGGAGGCAAGCACCAGCTGGTGGTGCTGGTCAGGGCTGGCGCTCATGAACACCAACTCACTCTTGAATGTGCGGCCCTGGCCGCGATCAGTCACCGTCAGTCCGAACACCTGGGTGTAGAAGTCCACCATGCGCTCGGTGTCGGTCACGAAGATCCCGAAATGCGAGGGCGTGGGACGGGTCACTGAAAGCATGAAGTGGTCTCCTAGGAAGGGGGTATTTAACTGCACGGGCCAGTGACTCACGCGGCCCCGGCTTCGAGCCGCTTGAGCGCGGCCTCGACATTCCTTTGCGTGCCCTGAATATGGTCGGACAACAACACGCAGGCAGTGTCGACGTCGCGTTTGAGCACGGCATTCATCAGCTTGCGGTGTTCCTTGTTCTTGTTGCGGACGATGACCCGATGGCGCGCCGAGAAACGGCGGTAGCGCTCGGCCTGGTCAAACAGACTGGCACACATCGCCAGCTGACGCTGCGACGGACAGGCCGCCAGCAGGGACAAATGGAAATCGCGGTGCAGCCGACTCCATTCGTCATCCAGCAGCGCAGGGCCGTCGCCAAGTTGCGACTCGATTTTTTCGAGCAGGTGGGAGGCCGCCACAATGCCGGCTTCCCAGGCGGCATCGCCCTGCTGCATCGACGCGCGCAACGCCTGCACATCGAGTAACAGCCGCATGTGGGTGATATCGGCCAGGTCAGCCCGGGAAATGGCCGCCACGCGAAAGCCGCGCCGCTCGTCGGCCTTGACCAGACCCTCCTGACTCAGGCGGTTCAAGGCCTCGCGAAGCGGACTGCTGGAAAAACCATAGCTGGTTTGAAGCTCGTCGATCTTGAGCTTCGCGCCCGGCTCGAACTCGCCGAACAGCACATCGCGGCGAAGGCTCGCAAACGCCTGCTCGGACAAAGGTATGGAGGGAATCGAAGGGGAGGTTTCCATGGGCAGTATTTGGGTGTTGGAGAATTTTATGCATAAAATATCTTTTTGTGCAACATATGGCAAACCCCTATCGCGGGTACAGGCATCCCATAGACGACAATCTGCCAGTACGCCTGTCTTCCTCAAGGTTGGAACACTCTTGCGTTTTGGCGTCAAAATGACGCACCTTTCATGAAGAATGCCCCAGAGTGGCAGTCACTCAACACGTCGTCCGGCCTGCCCTGGCCTAACACCCCGAATCAGCATGACTTCAAAGCGCGCCCTGAGCGGAACTGCTTTCGCCACACTGCTCCTCATCGCACTGATGATGGGCGCCAACCATGTCGCAGCGCGTCTGGCCTTCAACAACGGCGTGGACGTGGCGACCGCAGTTACTTTTCGCAGCGTGGGCACCGCGCTGGCAGTGGCTGCCCTGCTGGCCATCCAGCGTGTGCCCCTGCACTTCACCGCGCGCAACAAACGCATCCTGCCGGTCATCGGCCTGTTGATCGCCGTGCAAAGCCTGTGCCTGTATTCGGCCGTCGCACGGCTGCCGGTCGCGTTGGCCCTGCTGGCCTTCAACACCTACCCGATCTGGACGGCGCTGTGGGACTGGGTGCTGTACCGCCGCTCGCCCGAACGCGCCCTGCTGCTAGCCATGCCGGTGATCCTGATCGGGCTGGCGCTGGCGCTCGACGTGCTGGGCGCCGCTTCGGGCCTGGGCGCGGCCGGACAGTGGGGCAGCATCGGCACCGGTGTGGCCTTTGCGCTGGCGGCGGCGGCCACCTTCGGCGTGGCGCTGGTGCTGACCCAGCACGAGGCTGGCGACGTCGATGGCCGTGTGCGCACCCTGACCACCATGAGCATCGTCGGCCTGTTCGCGCTGGCGGGCGTGGCCGTGCAGGGCGGCTTCCATTTGCCGCAGGCGGCCATCGGCTGGTGGGGCCTCGCGGCCCTGACCTTTCTGTACGGCACGGCCTTCACCATCATGTTCACCGTGCTGCCCAAGTTGGGCGTGGTCGGCAACTCGGCCATCATGAATGTGGAGCCGGTGTTTGCGCTGGTGCTGGCCTGGCTGATTCTGGGTCAGGCAATTGCGCCGGTGCAGGTGGCAGGCGCCCTTCTGGTGGTCGGTGCGGTGATGGTGCTGGGATTGCGCAAGCGTTGAGCATCAGCTCAGCGGACAACGCGCTGCAGCTCAATCGACCTGAAATGGCACGCGTGCTGCCACGGCACACATCAACTCATAACCAACCGTACCCGCAGCAGCCGCGATCTCGTCGATCGACAACAAGGCGCCGCTGGACGCCCGCCCCCACAAGGTCACGTCCGACCCCATGCCGGCATCGGGCACCGGTGTCAGGTCCACCGTGATCATGTCCATGCTGACGCGGCCCACCATGCGTGTGCGCACGCCGTGAACCAGCACCGGTGTGCCGGTCGTGCAGTGCCGGGGGTAGCCGTCGGCATAACCGCAGGCCACGACGCCGATGCGCAGGGGGCCGTCGGCGGTGAAGCTGGAGCCGTAACCGACCGTGTCGCCCGCCACCAGGTGTTGCACACCAATGATTTTCGACGCCAGCGTCATGGTCGGCAGCAGCCCCCAGTCAGCGGCGCTGTGCTCGGGGAAATCGGGCGAACTGCCATACACCGCGATGCCGGGCCGCACCCAGTCGGACTTCTCGCCGATGGCCAGGCCATGGCGCAGGGTGGCCGCGCTGTTGCTGAGCGTGCGCTCGCCGGGCAGGTCGTGCGTGACCGCTTCGAAGACCTGCAGCTGGTGGGTTATCCCGCGTGCGCCGTCGGCGTCGCTGAAATGGGTCATCAGCGAAATTTCTTCGACCTGCGGCAGGGCGTTGAGTCGCGTCCAGGCCGCGCGGTAACGCTCGGGCGTGAAGCCCAGGCGGTTCATGCCCGAGTTCATCTTGAGGAAGACGCGGTGCGGCACCTGGGTCTTGTGGGCCGCGAGCATGTCGATCTGCTCGTCGCAATGAATGGCGTGCCACAGGCCCAGGCGTGAACACAGTTCGAGATCGCGCGCGTCAAAACAGCCCTCCAGCAGCAGGATGGGGCCACGCCAGTCGAGCGCACGCAGGCGCTGGGCCTCGGCCAGGTCCAGCAGGGCAAAGCCGTCGGCGCTGCGCAGTGCATCAAACACGCGCTCGATGCCGTGGCCGTAGGCATTGGCTTTGACGACGGCCCAGACCCGGGCGTCCGGCGCAGCAGCGCGGGCACGCGCCAGGTTGTGGCTGAGGGCGGCGGCATGAACGGTGGCAAGAATGGGGCGGGGCATGTCAGGCAAGGGCTCGTGGTAGTGGGGAAACAGGACGGGGCGAGGGTTAACGCAGGCTTGTCAAGACCTATTTGTCGATTCTGCCATCCTGCCGCGTGCTATAAACCTTGATAGTCAGGAGACATTCACTTTTATCGTGCCGCATCAGACTGCCTGATGCATTCGCCACAGTGACCCACACCGTTCAATGAAGCTGAAGCGCGGTTTTTACACCATCATGGCAGCCCAGTTTTTCAGCTCTCTGGCTGATAACGCGCTGTTCGTCGCCGCCGTGGAGCTGCTCAGAACCAGTGGCGCACCCAAATGGCAGCCGGCTGCGCTGGTGCCGATGTTTGCGCTGTTTTATGTGGTGCTGGCGCCCTTTGTCGGCGCTTTTGCCGATGCGCAGCCCAAGGGCAAGGTCATGTTCATCAGCAACGCCATCAAGGTGGTGGGCTGCCTGATGATGCTGTTCGGCACGCACCCCTTGATGGCCTATGCGATTGTCGGCCTGGGCGCTGCCGCCTATTCCCCGGCCAAATACGGCATCCTCACCGAGTTGCTGCCGGCCTCCCAGCTGGTCAAGGCCAACGGCTGGATCGAGGGCCTGACGATTGCCTCCATCATCCTGGGCGTGCTGCTCGGCGGCCAGCTGGTCGGCCATTCGGTGTCGCACCTGCTGCTGTCGTTCGACTTCCCCGTCATCAGCACCGGCATCGACACGCCGCCCGAAGCCGCCATCTGCGCGCTGATCCTTCTGTATGCGATCGCGGCCTGGTTCAACACGCGGATTCCCCTGACCGGCGTGGAGATGCGTCCGATGCCGCGCAACAAGCTCGAGCTCCTGCCCGACTTCTGGAACTGCAATTCGGCACTGTGGCGCGACAAGCTGGGCCAGATTTCGCTGGCAACCACCACGCTATTCTGGGGCGTGTCGGGCAACCTGCGCTACATCGTGCTGGCCTGGAGCGCGGCGGCCCTGGGCTACAGCACCACGCAGGCGTCGTCGCTGGTGGGCGTAGTGGCCATCGGCACCGCCGCCGGCGCCATCCTCGCGTCCATGCGCATGCGGCTGGAGCACGCCACCAGCGTGATGCCGCTGGGCATTGCCATGGGCGTGCTGGTGATCCTGATGAATTTCATCACCAACGTCTGGGTGGCCGCGCCCTTCCTCATTTTGCTGGGCGGCCTGGGCGGCTTCCTGGTGGTGCCGATGAACGCGCTGCTGCAGCACCGCGGCCACAACCTGATGGGCGCCGGCCGCTCCATCGCCGTGCAGAACTTCAACGAGCAGGCCTGCATCCTGGCGCTGGGTGCCGGCTACAGCCTGTCCACCGGCATGGGCCTGTCGGCCTTCGGCGCGATCACCGCCTTTGGTGTGGTCGTGGCCGGCTTCATGTGGCTGATCCAGCGCTGGCACAAAAGCAACTGCATCAAACACAAAGAGCAGATCGATCATTTGATGAACATCGCGCGCAGCGACAAATTGCACTGATGCGGCTGGCATGGACGTACGGCCAGGCCGTGGTCCTCCCGGGGAATGAGACGCCGTGACCCCCCGTGGCGCCGCCCTGGCCGCTTCCGCACTGGTCTTCAACGCCTTTGTCTGGGGCGTGTCCTGGTGGCCGTTTCGCGAGCTGCAGTCGCAGGGGCTGCATCCGCTCTGGTCCACCGCACTGATCTACTTCTTTTCGCTGGCCTGCATCTCGGCATGGCGGCCCGGCGGCTGGCGCGGCTTTGCCCGGCACCCCCAGCTGTGGCTGCTGGCCGTCGCCGCAGGGCTGACCAACGTCGGCTTCAACTGGGCCGTGACCGTCGGGGACGTGGTACGGGTTGTGCTGCTGTTTTACCTGATGCCGGCGTGGTCGGTGCTGCTGGCCTGGGGCCTGCTGGGGGAAAAGCCGACCCGCACTTCGCTGCTGCGGCTGGTGCTGGCGATGGCGGGTGTGCTGATCGTGCTGAAGTCGCCGGGCTCGCCCTGGCCGGTGCCGCACAGCACAGCCGACTGGCTCGCCCTGATGGGGGGCTTCAGTTTTGCCGCCACCAACGTGCTGCTGCGCAAGCTGGCGTACACGCCCGGAGAATCACGCATGATGGCCATGTTTGGCGGTGGCGGCCTCATGGCCACCGCCACCGCGCTGCTGGGCATGGCCTGGCACATCGTGCCGGCACCGGTCTGGAGCACCTCGTGGGCCGGTGTGGCACTGGGACTGGCTGTGGCCTTCCTGCTCAGCAACATGGCGCTGCAGTATGGCGCGGCACGCCTGGCGGCCAGCACCACCGCACTCGTGATGCTGACCGAAATCCTGTTTGCCAGCCTGTCGGCGGCCGCACTGGGCGCGGCGGAATTCAGCCCGCGCACGCTGCTGGGCGGCAGCCTGATTGTGCTGGCGGCCGTGCTCGCAGCGAAGAAATAGAGCCCCCACGCTCGCTCACTGCGTGTAACTCTCTGCCCCCCGAGGGGGCCGCTGCGCCTGCGGGCCGGCAAAGCCGGACCCGCGGCCCCTGCTTGACAAGACAATGCTCCCACGGTCGTTCGCTGACGCTTAACTCCCTGTTCCCGAGGAGGGCCGCTGCGCCTGCGGGCCGGCAAAGCCGGACCCGCGGCCCCTGCTTGAAAAGACATTCCCCTCCCCTCCGTTGCCTCGCTGCAGTACAGTGGCAGGTCCAACCAGGAGCGCGCCATGAGCAGCATTTACGACTTCGAAGCACAGCAGATCAACGGCCAGGACATTGCGCTTTCGCAATTCAAGGGCAAGGTCATGCTGATCGTGAACACGGCCAGCAAGTGCGGCTTCACGCCGCAGTTCGGCGGCCTCGAAGAGCTGCACAAGGCCTACACCGGCAAGGGCCTGGTGGTGCTGGGTTTCCCCTGCAACCAGTTCGGCTCCCAGGACCCGGGCGCCGACGGCGAGATTGCCGAGTTCTGCCAGGTCAACTACGGCGTGAGTTTTCCGATGATGGGCAAGATCGACGTCAACGGCCCGGCCGCGCACCCGCTGTACAAGTGGCTGTCGTCCGAAGCGCCCGGCCTGCTGGGCAGCAAGGCCATCAAGTGGAACTTCACCAAGTTCCTGGTCGGCAAGGACGGTCAGGTGATCCGGCGTTATGCACCGACCGACAAACCGGCCGACCTGGCGAAAGACGTGGAAGCTGCGCTGGCCGCCTGATTCACAACAAAATCAGTCCTCTGCCCTTTACTCATGGGCACCATCAGCTATTTATTTGATAGCGCCTCGTCGAGCACTTCGATCCAGTGCCGCACCGGCGTGGCCGTGCCGCTTTGCAGATGCGTGATGCAGCCGATGTTGGCCGACACAATCACCTCGGGCGCCATCTCGCCCAGATTCGCCAACTTGCGGTCGCGCAGCTGGAAGGCAATCTCCGGGTTCAGCACGGAGTAGGTGCCGGCCGAACCGCAGCACAGATGCGCTTCGCAGCTGGCGACCTTCACGTCGAAACCCAGGGCGCCCAGGTGTTGTTCAACACCGCCGCGTAGTTGCTGGCCGTGCTGCAGGGTGCAGGGCGGATGAAACGCGATAGGCGCGGCGCTGGCGACCACCCGGCCGCGCAGCGACGCCACCAGTTCGGGCAGCAGCTCGCTCAGGTCGCGCGTCAGTTCGCTGATACGCGCCGCCTTGGCCGCATACCCCGCGTCGTCCTGCAAGTGGTAGCCGTACTCCTTGACGGTGACGCCGCAGCCCGAGGCGTTCATGACGATGGCCTCGACACCAGCCTCCACATGCGGCCACCAGGCGTCGATGTTGCGGCGCATCTCGGCCTTGCCGCCGTCCTGGTCGTTCAGGTGAAACTTCACGGCGCCGCAGCAGCCGGCCTTGGCCGCCACCACGGTCTGGATGCCCGCCGCGTCGAGCACACGCGCCGACGCGGTGTTGATGTTGGGCATCATGGCGGGCTGCACGCAACCGGCGAGCATCAGCATCTTGCGGGGGTGTTCACGCTGCGGCCAAACACCCGCTGGCTGACGCGCCGGCACCTTGTTCTTCAGCGCCGCAGGCAACAGGCCACGCACGGCCTGACCGAGTTTCATGGCCGGCGCAAACAGCGGCGACGGCAAGCCTTCTTTCAGCGCCCAACGCACCGCGCTCTCGGAAGCGGGCCGCGGCACCCGTTCATCGACCAGCTTGCGGCCGATGTCGATCAGGTGGCCGTACTGCACGCCGCTGGGGCAGGTGGTCTCGCAATTGCGGCAGGTCAGGCAGCGGTCCAGATGCAGCTGGGTCTTGCGCGTCGGCGCCTGGCCTTCGAGCACCTGCTTGATCAGGTAAATGCGCCCGCGCGGGCCGTCGAGTTCGTCACCGAGCAGCTGGTAGGTCGGGCAGGTCGCAGTGCAGAAACCGCAGTGCACACACTTGCGCAAAATCGCCTCGGCCGCCTGGCCGTCGGCGGTGTTCTTGAATTCGGGGGCGAGGTGGGTTTGCATCAGAAGTCCGGGTAGAGGCGGCCACGGTTGAAGATGCCGGCGGGATCGAACTCTTTCTTGAGCTGGCGGTGAATCCGGTCCAGAGGTGGCTTCAAGGGATCAAATCGGCCCTCAGCCCTTTCCACATGAGCGCCATCAGCTATAAAAAGCGTAGCACTTCCACCAACAGCCGCAGCGGCATCACGCAGGCGCTGCGCCTCACCGGCGGCGGCCCGCACCCAGCGCTGCGCCCCGTGCCATTCGATCAGCGGCGGCTCGGGCAGGTCCAGCACCGGTGCGGTCTGCGGCACCGACAGGCGCCACAAATCCCGCTCGCCGCGCTCCAGAAACCACGGCAACTGCTGGTCGCGACACATGGTCCAGTCGGGCGCCGTCGCGGCATTGTCCTGGCGCTCGCCGCCCAGTGTTTTGCAGGCGGCCTCGACCGCTGCGACGGCGCCGCGCAAACGCAGGTACAGGGTGGAGGCACCGGCGTCGTCGACCCAGCAGCTGGCGTTAAGCGGCAGCGGCTGCCCACCCCAACTGTTCAACTTTGCCAGGGCCTCTGACTGGCTCATTCCGAACTTCAGGGTGGCTTCGGCCGGCGCCACCGGCAACACCTTGAGGCTGATTTCCGTGAGCAGCCCCAGCGTGCCCATGGCACCCGCCATCAGCCGGGAGACGTCGTAACCCGCCACGTTTTTCATGACCTGGCCGCCGAAGGTCAGCAACTCTCCCTTGCCGTTGAGCAGGGTGACGCCCAGCACATAGTCGCGCACGGCACCCACACTGGCGCGCGCCGGACCGCTCAGGCCGGCCGCGACCATGCCCCCCACCGTGGCGCCCGGCCCAAAGTGCGGCGGCTCGAACGGCAGGCACTGGCCGCGCTCCGCCAACACCGCCTCGAGCTCGGCCAGCGGCGTGCCGGCGCGCGCGGTGACCACCAGTTCGGTGGGCTCGTAACTGGTGATGCCCGCCAGCGGCGTGACATCCAGCACCTCGCCCTGCCGCGTCTGGCCGTAAAAGTCCTTGCTGCCGCCGCCGCGGATGCGCAGTGGCGTGCCGCTGGCTGCCGCGGCCTGCACACGGTCCATGATCAATTGAAGCGCTGAGTTCATGGTCCTGATGGTAAGGGGGCGGCCGTCGGCCGGGTTTGATATTTTTGAACGGCGGCTGTTCGCTTTTTTGGGGTTCAACCCGCGTCCGCGAAAAAATGGACGGGCAGACCGGGCACATCAACACGCATGGAAAACACGCAACCGGACTGCGGCAGTACTTCGAGCTCGGCGGCGGGTCGCCCGTGACGCGCCGTGGTCAGGTACAGCGTCTGCAGGTCGTCGCCGCCAAAACACACCATGGTCGGACACACCACGGGGGTGGGGATGTCGGCCAGCAGTTCGCCGCCCGGCGACAGCTTGAGCACGCGCCCGCCCTCGTACATGGCCACCCAGTAATTGCCCTGGCTGTCCACTGCTGCGCCGTCGGGTCGGCCGCCATAACCCGGCATGCCGGCCTGCCAGCCGGTCGGCTTGGGCGGGAACTGCCGGAACACGCGCTGCCGGGCCAGGGTGTTGCCGGCAGCGTCCCAGTCCCAGGCGCGGATGACATGGCCGGTCGTGTCGGCCCAGTACAGGGTCCGGCTGTCGGCCGACCAGGCCAGGCCATTGCCCACGGTCGCGTCGCCGGCCATGCGCACCAGCGCCGGTGTGTGGCCCGCCCGGCCGTCCAGGCAATACAGCGCCGCTTCGCGCGCATCGCGCGGCTCGTAGATCGTGCCGGCCCAGAAGCGACCCAGCGGATCACATTTGCCGTCGTTGAAGCGGGTGGTTCGCGGGTCGTGCGCGGCATCAGCCAGCTTCTCCAGCGCACCGCCCCAGGTCCGCGCCCGATAGATGCCGTCGCGCAGCGCGACCACGAGCCCGCCACTGCGCGCCGGTGCGATGCAGCCGGGCTCCAGCTCATGCGGCGCCGCCATGGCCCAGCTTTCCACCGTGCCCATGAACACATTGCTGCGGTGAATTTTTTTACCCGCTATATCGACCCAGTAAAGCAGTTGCTCGTCGAGGTGCCAGAACGGCGATTCGCCCAGTTCGCTGGGCTGCGCCACCGCGGTCGCCCAGCTCACGGGGCGGGCTCCACCTGGATGCTCATGTGGGCACTCATCGATTCGCCCGGTGCCAGCACCTGGATGCCCAGCTCATCGGCCTGGCCCGCACCAGCCTGGAGCAGGTTGACGGCATTGTTGACATGGCTGACCGGCTCGATCGCCACAAAGTCGCGCTTCGGGTTGGTGAACACCACCAGGCGGCCCAGGTTGGACGCGATGCGTGTGTGCATTTTTTCATCACGCAGGTGCACCACGCCGTTCCAGCCGTCAAAGCAGTGGTCCACATCGAGTGCGGCGCAGTCCACATCGAGCCCCTGCGCCGGCTGACGATGGGTAGGCAGTTTTTCCTCGTTCATCTCCCAGCGCCCGGTCGCTTCAAACGCAATGCGGCTGCGGCTGCGCTTGACGAAGTAGGGGTGCCAGCCCAGACCGGCCGGCGCAGGCATGGCCGACTGGTTGGTCATGCTCAGCGTGAGTTCGAGGGTGTTGCCACTGAGGCGAAAAGTCTGCGAGGCGTCAAAGGCAAACGGCCAGGCGGCGTCGGCGCTGTGTTCGAAAGCGAGCATCAGCAGCTGCTCGTCCTGCTCGAGCACCTGCCAGGGCCGCTGCCAGCCCAGGCCATGGATGGCGTGCGGTTCAGGTCCGTTGTTCTGCACCAGCGGGTGGCTGGTGCCCTGCCACTTCAGCGTGGCATGCCCGACACGGTTGGAAAACGGCACCAGCGGATAACTGCCGGCCAGGCGCACCGACATCAGCTCGCCGGCGGGCGTCGAGCGCAGCACAGGCAGGTCGCCCAGCCAGAGGCCGGTGATGCAGCCCCCCAGGTCGGGCTTGATGTCGCAACGCAGGCTGGCGCTGGACAAGGTGATGGGCTCGGTCATGGGCAAGTCTCCTGCTGACATTGTGCACCGGGGGACGGACCGCCCGGGCAAAAAAAAGCCCGCCAGAACCGAAGTTCTTGCGGGCTCAACATCCAAAGGAGACTCTCGCTATTTATTCCAAATTCATTCACGCTGCCGTGGCCACCCGGAGGCGGCCACGGCTTGGGCCGGTCAGCGGCTATAGGCAGTTTCGCCGTGCGAGGTGATGTCGAGGCCTTCGCGCTCGTCTTCTTCGCTGACACGCAGACCGATGGTCAGGTCCACCACCTTGTAGGCGATGAAGGAAACCACACCGGACCAGACCACCGTGATCAACACAGCCTTGAGCTGGATCCAGACCTGGGCAACGATGGAGTAATCCGCCGCCGTCACCATGGTGGCCGTGACCCAGTCCGCCACGTAGCCGGGGCCACCCAGGCTTGGGGAGTTGAACACGCCGGTCAGCAGCGCGCCGAGGATACCGCCGATGCCGTGCACGCCGAACACGTCGAGCGAGTCGTCCGCACCCAGCATTTTCTTCAGGCCATTGACACCCCAGAGGCAGGCAAAACCAGCCACCAGACCAATGATCAGGCCGCCGCCTATGCCGACGTTGCCGGCTGCCGGCGTGATCGCCACCAGACCAGCGACTGCGCCGGAAGCGGCACCCAGCATCGAAGCCTTGCCGCGCATCAGCGCTTCACCGACACACCAGGCCAGCACCGCGGCTGCCGTGGCACCCAGGGTGTTGATGAAGGCCAGGGCGGCGAAGCCGTTGGCTTCCAGGGCGGAACCGGCGTTGAAGCCGAACCAGCCGACCCACAGCAGGGCCGAACCGACCATGGTCAGCGTCAGGCTGTGCGGTGCCATGGCTTCCTTGCCGTAACCGATGCGTTTGCCCACCATGTAGGCGCCGACCAGACCGGCGACGGCGGCGTTGATGTGCACGACGGTACCGCCGGCGAAATCAAGCGCACCCGACTGCCAGATGTAACCGGCTTTGGAGGTCATCTCGTCAACAACTTCCTTGGCGGTGTAGGCGTCAGGGCCCATCCAGAACCACACCATGTGCGCCATCGGCGCGTAGCTGAAGGTAAACCAGATGACCATGAACATCAGCACGGCGGAGAACTTCATGCGTTCGGCAAAGGCGCCGACGATCAGTGCGCAGGTGATGCCGGCGAAGGTGGCCTGGAAGGCGGCGAAGATGATTTCAGGAATCACAACACCCTTGCTGAAGGTCGCCGCGTTGGCGAAGGTGCCCGCAGCGTTGTCCCAGACACCCTTCATGAACAGCCGGTCGAAGCCGCCGAAGAAGGCATTGCCTTCGGTGAAGGCCAGGCTGTAGCCGTAGATGAACCAGAGCACCACGATCATCGAGAAGGTGACCATGACCTGCATCAGCACCGACAGCATGTTCTTGCTGCGGACCAGGCCGCCGTAGAACAGGGCCAGACCGGGAATGGTCATCAGGATCACCAGCATGGTCGAGACCATCATCCAGGCGGTGTCGCCCTTGTTGGGAACGGGAGCAGGTGCAGCGGCAGGCGTGGCTGCTGCGGGGGCAGCAACAACAGCCGCAGCCGCTGCAGGCGCGGCAGCAGGTGCAGCGGCTGCAGCCGGCGCAGCCGCTTCAGACGCCGCGGGGGCAGCCGCAGGCGCCTGGGCCATGACGGCAGCGGCACCGGTGAGCAGGCTCAGTCCCAGAGCCAGGGAGGCAAGTAGTTTTTTCATGTCTATTTCTCTTTTTAGGGTTGAGGCTTAGAGCGCTTCCTTGCCGGTTTCACCGGTGCGGATACGCACGACCTGCTCGAGGTTGTAGACGAAGACCTTGCCGTCGCCGATCTTGCCGGTACGGGCTGCGCCCTCGACGGCTTCGATGACGCGGTCCACCAGCTCGTCGGACACTGCTGCCTCGATCTTGACCTTGGGCAGGAAGTCCACGACGTATTCAGCGCCGCGGTACAGCTCCGTGTGGCCTTTCTGGCGGCCGAAGCCCTTGACTTCGGTCACGGTGATGCCCTGCACACCAATACCGGACAGCGCCTCGCGCACTTCGTCCAGCTTGAACGGTTTGATAATGGCCGTTACGAGTTTCATGAGTTCTCCTTTGCCTCAGCTTCTAAGCCGTGTTATTTCAGAAACTTTTCTTGACGGACAGGACCAGGCCATCCTTGGCAAGGTCACGGGTGCCCGAACCAGGCAGGGTGTAGGGGCCGCCCAGACCATTGGTGCCCACCACTGCCAGGCTCACCACCAGGCCGTCGATGTCCTTGTTGACGGCCACCGAGTAGTCCGTGTAGGAATTGCCGTTCTTGATTTTCTGCGCGCCGACGTGCGGCACGATGGACCAGCCGGAACCCAGGTCAAAGTTGGCGCTGAGGTCGAGGTAGCCGCTGTTCTTGCTGTTGGCCGTGCCAAACAGGTTGGTCGTGGCGTGCGAGTACTTGGCCGTGACGATGCCGAAGGTGAGGGCGCCGTACACCTCGAAGGTGTTGGGGCTGACCTGACCGGCCGTCTTTTTCATGTTGTTGCCGGCATACCAGTAGTAGAGGCCACCGACGTCATATCCCACGCTGTCGGACAACGCACCTTTGTAGCCGCCGTAAACGTCGATCTCAACCGGGCCTTTGGTGGTGTTGGGGTTGGCGGTGGTGTCTTTCAGCCAGCTGATGGTCGAAGCCCAGGTACCGAGGTAAAAGCCGCTTTTGTGGGCGTAGTCGATGCCGCCATTGAGCGCTGGTTTCTTGCCGGTCTGCGAAATGCCGCGGTAGCGGTAGTCGGTGGTGGCGCCGACGTTGTAGGACAGGGTGTAGTCTGGCGCAGGGGCTGCGGTCTGGGCAAAGGCCGAACCGGCCAGGGCAAGTACCATCACCAGCATTGATTTTTTGGCGGCTGATTTCATCGAGGACTCCATAAATAGTTGAAAAGGGAATTTGGCGCGATGAACACTTAGCATGGAGCGTGCCAAATTTTGTAGGCCTGAAGCCCCTTCGTCGTCTTCAGGGAGAGCTGACGCGTTAACTTGAACTGGAATAAATACAAGATGCGCACCGAACAAGTGCATCAATATATGCTCGCTTTTGGTGCATTAGGGAGAAATCGACAAATGAGCCTATCTTTAGTGCAGAGCCGTGCCTTGCTGGGCATGCAGGCGCACCCGGTCTGCGTCGAAGTGCACTTGGCCAACGGCTTGCCAAGTTTCACGCTCGTGGGCCTGGCGGAGACAGAGGTCAAGGAAGCGCGTGAGCGGGTGAGGTCTGCCATCCAGAACACCGGCCTGGAGTTTCCCGGCAACAAACGCATCACCGTGAACCTGGCACCGGCCGACCTGCCCAAGGACTCCGGGCGCTTCGATTTGCCAATTGCGCTGGGCATTCTGGCGGCCAGTGGCCAGATCGACACCGCCAAGCTCGCAGGCTATGAGTTTGCCGGTGAATTGTCGCTAGGCGGGGAGTTGCGTCCCATACGTGGCGCCCTGGCCATGAGCCTGGCCCTGCCGGGCCAGGACACCGGTCAGCCCCGACCCCGGCTGGTGCTGCCGGGCGGCAGCGCCGAGGAGGCAGCGCTGGTGCCGGATGCCGAGGTCTACCGGGCCCACCACCTGCTCGACGTGGTCAGGCAATTTCTGCCAGGCGACATGATTCCTGAGGACACGCCCGGCTGGGTCCGGCTCCAGCCCAGCGCACCGCAGGACGCCACCCCTTACCCGGACCTGTCCGACGTCAAGGGCCAGGCGGCGGCCAAGCGGGCTCTGGAGATTGCCGCCGCTGGAGGCCACAGCCTGCTGATGGTCGGTGCACCGGGCTCGGGCAAGTCCATGCTGGCCCATCGTTTTGCCGGCCTGCTGCCGGCCATGAGCACCGCCGAGGCGCTCGAAAGCGCAGCCGTCGCCTCGCTCGGCGGCCGCTTTTCGCTGGACAGCTGGGCAGTCCGGCCCACCGCCGCTCCGCACCATACTGCCAGCGCCGTGGCGCTGGTCGGCGGCGGTTCACCGCCTCGGCCCGGTGAAATTTCACTGGCACACCACGGCATTTTGTTTCTCGACGAACTCCCGGAATTTCCCCGAGCCGCGCTGGAAGCCCTGCGCGAACCGCTGGAGTCGGGCACCATCACGATCTCGCGCGCCGCCCAACGCGCCGAGTTTCCGGCCCGCTTCCAGCTGATCGCTGCCATGAACCCCTGCCCCTGCGGCTACCTCGGCTCCAGCCTGCGTGCCTGCCGCTGCTCGCCGGACCAGGTCGCGCGTTACCAGGGCAAACTCAGCGGCCCGCTGCTGGACCGGATTGACCTGCATGTGGAAGTGGGAGCACTGGCCGCCGAGGAATTGCTGGGCGCCGCACCGGGCGAAAGCACGGCCAGCATCCGGCAACGGGTAGTGGCGGCGCGTGAACGCGCCACGGCGCGCCAGGGCAGCAGCAACCAGGTGCTACAGGGCAAGGCCATCGATGCGCAGTGCCAGCTCGATGATGCTGCGGCGAAATTCCTGAACACGGCGGCCGCGCGCCTGGGCTGGTCGGGACGCAGCATCCACCGCTGCCTGAAAGTGGCTCGCACCATCGCCGACCTGGCCGGTGCGCAGTCGGTGCAGCTCACCCACGTGGCCGAGGCGGTGCAGTACCGGCGGGCGCTCAAAAGCGCCCACTGAGGCAGGCCCCGCTCTTTCTTCGCTTTCCTTAGAGAACCGGTGCCAGCAAGCGTTGCAAGTCCTCGGCCCTGGCGCCGCGGCGTTGGGCCAGGTCCTGCAACTGGTCGTCGCCGATCTTGCCAACGTTGAAATACACGCTTTGCGGATGGCTCAGGTAGAAACCGCTGACGCTGGCGGCCGGTGTCATGGCCAGGCTTTCAGTCAGTGCCATGCCGATATCACCCGCCTGAAGCAGTTCGAACATGTCCTTCTTGACGCTGTGGTCCGGGCAGGCAGGGTAGCCGGGCGCCGGGCGTATGCCCTGGTACTTCTCGGCAATCATGTCCTCGGTGCTCAGCGTTTCGCCGGCGGCGTAACCCCACAAATCCTCGCGCACCCGTTTGTGCATGGCCTCGGCAAAGGCCTCGGCCAGCCGGTCGGCCAGCGACTTGAGCATGATGGACGAGTAGTCGTCGTGGTCGTCATTGAAGTACTTTTCCTTCTTCTCGGCGCCCAGGCCGGCCGTCACGGCAAACAGGCCGATGTAGTCAGGCAGCATGAAGGTGTTGTGGCCCTCGGCGCCCGCATGTCCGGCGCGCACGGCCTTGGTTTCGGCTGACAGCACTTTCGGCGCCACAAAATCGGCCAAGCAGCGGCTGGGCCGCATCACGCCGTCGAGCGCGGTTTTCTCGGCCTGCTGACGCAGGCCGTACCAGGTCATGGCCACTTCACTGCGCGTCTCGTCGGTGTAGATCTCGATGTCGTCACCGACGCTGTTGGCCGGGTACAAACCGATGACACCGCTGGCCGTGAGCCAGCGGCCTTCGATCAGGCGCTTGAGCATGCGCTGCGCGTCGGCATACACACGCACGGCCTCGGTGCCCACCACCTCGTCTTTCAGGATGGCCGGGAAAGGGCCGGCCAGGTCCCAGGTCTGAAAGAAGGGGCCCCAGTCGATGTAGTTCGCCAGTTCAGCCAGATCGAAGTTCTTGAAGACGCGACGGCCGATGAATTTCGGTTGAGGCGGCGTGTAATGCGCCCAGTCAATCGGCGTGGCATTGGCGCGGGCCTTGGCCAGCGGCCACATCGGCGTCTGTTTTTTGTTGGCGTGCTGGGTGCGCACCTTGTCGTAGTCGGCATTGAGCTCGTCGATGTATTTGGCCGCCTGGTCGGAGAGCAGGCTTTGCGCCACGCTGACACTGCGCGACGCGTCGGGCACATACACCACCGGGCCTTCGTAATGTGGCGAAATTTTCACTGCCGTATGCACCCGGCTGGTGGTGGCGCCGCCAATCATCAGCGGGATTTTCTTGATGCGGAAGTGGTCGTCCTTCTGCATCTCGCCGGCCACGTACTGCATTTCTTCCAGGCTGGGCGTGATCAGGCCCGACAGGCCGACAATGTCCGCACCTTCGACCTTGGCGCGCGCCAGGATTTCGTGGCAGGGCACCATCACGCCCATGTTGACCACGTCGAAGTTGTTGCACTGAAGCACAACGGTGACGATGTTCTTGCCGATGTCGTGCACATCGCCCTTGACGGTGGCGATGATGATCTTGCCCTTGGTCTTGACGTCGCCGCCGGCCGCTTCCAGCAGCAGCTTTTCGGCCTCGATGTAGGGCAGCAGATGCGCCACGGCCTGCTTCATCACACGTGCACTTTTCACCACCTGCGGCAGGAACATCTTGCCCTGACCGAACAGGTCGCCGACCACATTCATGCCGTCCATCAGCGGGCCTTCGATCACATGCAGCGGACGCCCGCCCTCGGCCTTGATCGCCTGCCAGACCTCTTCGGTATCGGTCACGATGTGTTCGTTCATGCCGTGCACCAGCGCGTGTGACAGGCGCTGGCGCACCGGCAATGCGCGCCACTCATTGCGCTTGCTGTCGTCCTTGGCGCCGCTTTTCGCGGTCTCGGCCACTTCGATCAGGCGTTCGCTCGGCGAGACTTCAGGCTCGCCCGGCTTATAGACGGGCGTTCGATTGAGAACCACGTCTTCGACGCGTTCACGCAGGGTCGGCTCGAGGTCGTCATAGACGCCGACCATGCCGGCGTTGACGATGCCCATGTCCATGCCGGCCTGGATCGCGTGGTACAGGAACACCGTGTGGATCGCCTCGCGCACCGGGTCGTTGCCGCGGAAGCTGAAGGACACATTCGACACGCCGCCCGACACCTTGGCGCCGGGCAGGTTGGCCTTGATCCAGCGTGTGGCGTTGATGAAGTCCACCGCGTAGTTGTTGTGCTCCTCGATGCCGGTGGCAATCGCAAAGATGTTGGGGTCGAAGATGATGTCTTCTGGCGGAAAGTCCAGCTCATCGACCAGCACGCGGTAGGCGCGCTCACAAATTTCGATCTTGCGCTCGTAAGTGTCGGCCTGGCCTTGTTCGTCGAAGGCCATGACCACGGCGGCGGCGCCGTAACGCTTGAGCAGTTTCGCCTGGTGTTTGAACGGTTCCAGCCCCTCCTTCATCGAGATCGAGTTGACGATGCCCTTGCCCTGGATGCAGCGCAGGCCGGCCTCGATCACGCTCCACTTGGAGCTGTCAATCATGATGGGCACACGGGCGATGTCGGGCTCGCTGGCGATCAGGTTCAGGAAACGCACCATGGCGGCCTGGCTGTCCAGCATGGCCTCGTCCATGTTGATGTCGATGATCTGAGCGCCGTTTTCGACCTGCTGGCGGGCCACGACGAGCGCCTGCTCGTACTCGCCATTGAGAATCAGGCGGGCAAAGGCCTTGGAGCCAGTGACGTTGGTGCGCTCGCCGATGTTGACGAACAGGCTGCCCGCGCCGATGGCGACCGGCTCCAGGCCGGACAGTTTCATGGGGGGAACTTGGATTTCGGACATTCACTCACCTTGGCTATCGAAGGTGAGCGCCGTTGCAAAGACAGGCCGTGGGGTCCTGCTGTCACCCAAGCCTGACGAAACCGGCTTCAAACCGGGTTTCGCTGCAACGCTCCTTGAGTTGAAGCTATTTTAAACCAAGGCGCCGGTCAGGCCGTCAGCCGGGTCAGCGCTTCCTGGTACTTGGCCGCGGTTTTCTCGACCACGTCCTGCGGCACGCGCGGCGCCGGCGGCGTCTTGTCCCAGGGCTTGCCGTTGACCAGGGCCTGTTCAAGCCAGTCGCGCACAAACTGCTTGTCGTAGCTGGGCGGGTTGGTGCCCGCGGCGAAGGCCTGCTCGTAACCTTCGATAGGCCAGTAGCGCGAGGAGTCGGGCGTCAGCACCTCGTCCATCAGGGTCAGTGTGCAATTTTCGTCGAGGCCGAACTCGAACTTGGTGTCGGCAATGATGATGCCTTTGGTCAGGGCAAAGGCCGCCGCCTCCTTGTAGATACGGATGCTGAGGTCGCGGATCTGCGCGGCCAGTTCGGGGCCAACGACCTGAACCACCTGCTCGTAGCTGATGTTCTCGTCATGCTCGCCCACCGCCGCCTTGGCCGCCGGCGTGAAAATCGGCTCGGGCAACTTGCTGGCGTTTTTCAGGCCGGCTGGCAGCGGCACACCGCAAACCGACTGGCTGTCCTGGTATTCCTTCCAGCCGCTGCCGGCCAGGTAGCCGCGCACCACGGCCTCGACCGGAATCGGCTTCAAACGCTTGACCAGCATGGAACGGCCGGTGACCTGCGGCACTTCGGCGGCTGTCACCACGCTTTCGGGCGCCTCGCCGGTCAGGTGATTCGGACAGATGTGGCCCAGCTTGTCGAACCAGAACAGGGCCATTTGCGTGAGCAACACGCCTTTGCCCGGAATCGGCTCGCCCATGATGACGTCGAAGGCGCTGAGCCGGTCGCTGGCGACCATCAGCAGCCGGTCTTTGCCGACGGCGTAGTTGTCGCGAACCTTGCCGCGCGCGAGCAAAGGCAGGGAGGTCAGGGCCGAGGTGTGGAGAGCGGAGGTCATGGGATGCTTGCCAAAAGTAAAAAAAGCCCACCGGTAGCGGCGAGCTTTGAATTATCGCCAGTTCGACACGGCGAGGATTTTCCGGATTAACGCACCACCTGGGCCAGCTCGCCCCTGGCGTATTTGGCGGCGACAACACTCAGTGCTTCACCCTTGATCTTGCCGGCCTGGCCTTCGCAGCCGAACTCGATGTAGCGCTGCTTGCAGATGGCCTTGGCGGCCTCGCGCGCAGGTTTGAGCCACTCTCTGGCATCGAACTTGTCGGGGTTCTCGGCCAGGAACTTGCGCACCGCTCCGGTCATGGCCAGGCGGATGTCGGTGTCGATATTGATCTTGCGCACACCGAATTTGATGGCCTTCTGGATCTCCTCGACCGGAACGCCGTAGGTTTCCTTCATCTTGCCGCCATACTGGTTGATGATGGCCAGCAGGTCCTGTGGCACGCTGGAGGAGCCGTGCATGACCAGGTGGGTATTGGGGATGCGGCGGTTGATTTCCTTGACACGTTCGATCGCCAGAATGTCGCCCGTGGGCTTGCGCGAGAACTTGTAGGCGCCGTGGCTCGTGCCGATGGCGATCGCCAGGGCGTCGAGCTGGGTGCGCTTGACGAAGTCGGCGGCCTGCTCGGGGTCGGTCAGCAGCTGGTCGTGGGTCATGACGGCGTCGGTGCCATGGCCGTCTTCCTTGTCGCCCTGCATGGTTTCCAGGCTGCCCAGGCAGCCCAGTTCGCCCTCCACCGACACGCCGGTGGCGTGGGCCATGTCCACCACCTTGCGGGTGACCTCGACGTTGTAGTCGAAGCTGGCGATGGTCTTGCCGTCGGCCTCCAGGCTGCCGTCCATCATCACCGAGCTGAAGCCCAGGTCAATCGCACCCTGGCAGACGGCCGGGCTCTGACCATGGTCCTGGTGCATGACCAGGGGAATGTGCGGGTAGGCCTCGACGGCCGCCAGGATCAGGTGCTTGATGAAGGCTTCGCCGGCGTATTTGCGCGCGCCTGCGCTGGCCTGCAGAATGACGGGCGCCCCCACCTCGTCGGCGGCGGCCATCACGGCCTGGACCTGCTCCAGGTTGTTGACGTTGAAAGCTGGAATGCCGTAGGTATTGACTGCCGCATGGTCCAGCAGCTCGCGCATGGAAACGAGTGCCATAAGAGATATCCCCAGGAAGGTTGAACGGATTCGGTGGATTCGGTAACTGACCGGTAACTTCTTTCATTTTACCCGCCGCGCCGGCCCACGGAGCCCTCGGGCCGCCTCTGGACAGCCTTCCTGCGTCAGCCTTGAAGGGGCAATGGCGTAGGACAAGCCCGCCCCGGACCGTTGCGCACCTTTGCCAGACGCCGACATTAAGCCTGATTTAAGGCGTGCAGGGCTATCGTCCAGCCTTCCTTGCGCCCAACACGCTCCCCATGCACGCCTTCCGCAGTCCAGCCATTTCCAGCCCGTCGCGTCTATTTTTCTGGTCACTGGCCAGCCTTCTTCTGTTGCTGGCCTGGGACGCTTCGGGGCTGGACCTGACCCTGGCGCGCTGGTTCGGGTCCGCCAGCGGCTTTGCCCTCGAAAACCACTGGTTCTGGCGCGGCGTGCTGCATGACGACATGCGACCGCTGCCCTGGTTGTTCGAAGGGGCACTGCTGATCGGCATCGCCCGGCCTGTCGGCACCCTGCGGCGCTTGCCGGTGTCGCGCCGCGTCCAGCTGGCCCTGACCACGCTGGCGGCGCTGCTGGTGGTTTCCGACATCAAGCTGCACAGCCACAGCAGTTGCCCCTGGAGCCTGCAGGAATTTGGCGGTGTGGCCAGCCATGTCTCGCACTGGGCCTGGGGCGTGCGGGACGGCGGGGACGGTGGCTGCTTTCCGGCCGGTCATGCCTCGGCGGGTTTTGCATTTGTCGGCGGCTTTTTTGCCTTCCGGCATGTCCTGCCGACCACGGCTCGCCGCTGGTTGCTGGGTTCCATGCTGGCCGGCCTGCTGCTGGGGCTGGCGCAACAGGTGCGCGGCGCCCACTACATGAGTCACACCTTCTGGACCGCCTGGTTCTGCTGGGCCACCGCCGCCGGCCTGGACCTCGGCGTTACCTGGGTCACCCGCCAGGCGTCACAAAGGCCAGCACGCCCTCAGGCAGAGGTTCCTGGTCACTGAGGACCGGGGCCGGCGTCGGCCATCAGGGTGACGCAGCCCGGCAGGTTTGCAGGTTTGGCTCAGGCCACCCGGCAGATCTTGAGCATGTTGGTGCCGCCAGGGGCGCCCATGGGTTCGCCGCAGGTGATGGCATACACGTCGCCGCTTTGCACGATATTGCGGCGCAGCAGGTGCCCTTCGGCCTGTTCCAGCGCGGTGTCGCGGTCGGCGCTGGTGTCCATCAACAGCGGGCGAACATTGCGGTACAGCGCCATCTTGCGCTGCGTCGCCAGACGCGGTGTGAGTGCGTAGATCGGCACGCGGATGTCGTGGCGGCTCATCCACAAGGGGGTGGAGCCGCTGTCGGTCAGCGCCACGATGGCCTTGGCGCCCAGGTGGTGGGCCGTGAACAGCGCACCCATGGCGATCGACTGGTCGATGCGCGTGAAGGTCTTGCCGCTGAAGTCAGCGTCCAGCGTCGTGTATTCGGCCTTTTCCGCCTCCAGGCAGATATTGGCCATTTCCTCGATGGTCTCGAGCGGGTAATTGCCGGCGGCCGTTTCTGCGCTCAGCATCACGGCGTCGGTCCCGTCGAGCACGGCATTGGCCACGTCGCTGACCTCGGCGCGCGTGGGCACCGGGTTGAGGATCATGCTTTCCATCATCTGCGTGGCGGTGATGACCACCTTGTCCATGGCGCGGGCCATCTTGATCATGCGTTTTTGCAGCGCCGGCACGGCGGCGTTGCCGACTTCCACCGCGAGGTCACCACGCGCGACCATGATGCCGTCGCTGACCCGCAGGATGTCTTCGAGGTTGGGAATGGCTTCGGCGCGTTCGATCTTGGCAATCAGGCCGGGCTTGTGTTTGTAGGGCGCGGCGGCCACATTGCACAGCTGGCGCGCCATTTCCATGTCGGTGGCGTTTTTCGGAAAACTCACCGCCACATAGTCCGCCTGGAAACTCATGGCGGTCCGGATGTCTTCCATGTCCTTGGCGGTCAACGCGGGCGCAGTCAGGCCGCCGCCTTTTTTGTTGATGCCCTTGTTGTTGGAGAGTTCGCCGCCGAGCTTGACGGTGGTGTGGACTTCCTCACCGCGCACCGCGTCGATGGTCAGCACAATCAGGCCGTCGTTGAGCAGCAGCAGGTCGCCGGCTTTCACGTCGCGCGGCAGCTCCTTGTAGTCCAGGCCCACGCCCTTGATGTCGCCCGGCTCGGTGCGCGAGGCATCGAGCACGAACTTGGCGCCCGGCACCAGCAGGACCTTGCCCTCGGCAAATTTGCCGACGCGGATTTTCGGCCCCTGCAGGTCCGCCATGATCGCCACCTCGCGGCCGGCGCGCTGGGCGGCCTCGCGCACCAGCCCGGCCCGGTCGATGTGGTCCTGCGCCGTGCCGTGGCTGAAATTGAGGCGCACCACGTTGACGCCCGCACGTATCATTTTTTCAAGCAGCGCCGGATCGCTCGAGGCGGGGCCCAGGGTGGCAACAATTTTGGTGGCGCGGCGTGGCATGAGTGTCTCCTGTAATTTGTAGACGATTCTCACACGGAACCGGTTACAGGCCGGGTACACCGGACTCGCTGCACAGACCCGGCCGCGACGCGCAATAAGCTGGTTACAGCGCGCCCAACTCGTGCAGGACCCTGCGCACCGTTTCCACGCCCTCCGGCGACAAGGGTGCCTGCGGTGCCAGGGGGTGGCCGACCTCATACCCCTGCAGCGCGAGGCCGGCCTTGATGCAGGCCGCCAGGTTGAAGGCGGCAAACACCTGGTTGATGCTCCAGAGCCTGCGCTGCAAGGCCATGGCCTCGCTCCAGCGGCCGGCCCGGCACAGGTCGTACAGCGCGATGCTCTGCCGGGGAACCAGGCAGGCCGGCCCGGCCATCCAGCCCGCGCCGCCCATCAGCATCACGGTCGCAGGCACGTGCGACGACGCGGCAAAAACCTCCATCCGGCCCTCGACCACATTCATGATCGACAGCAGGCGCCCGGTATTGAAGGAAGCGTCCTTGATGTAACGGATGTTGGGGATGTGGCTGAGCCGCTCGATGACCGGCAGCTTGAGGTCGGAACGCTGGAAATTCGGATTGGTGTAGATCACCACCGGCATCGACACGGCATCGGCAATCGCCTTGAAGTATTGGTAGACACCTTCGTCGTCCACGGGAAAATACGCTTCCAGTACCGCCAGGATGCCGTCGCAGCCCATGCGTTCGTACTCCCGGGCCTGACCGACGGCGTCGACGATGGTGGTGGCCGCCACACCGGCCACCACCGGAACCCGGCGGCCGGCGGCCTGCACCACCACCTCCACCACCCGGCGCCGCTGCGCCGGGGTTGAGGTAGGCAAATTCGCCGGTCGACCCCAGGGGCGTCAGGCCATGCACGCCGGCCGCCATCAGGTCGTGGCAAAGGCGCGTCAGGACCTGCGCGCTGACCTCTCCGTCGGCGTCAATGGGCGACACCAGATAAGGAAAAACACCGTGAAATTCCGTCATCTGCAAACTCCCGGCAGCTATCCGTGGATCCGAAAAAATTCAAGCAAAAACGGCCTTCAACCCTTTCCCTGATTGCGCAGGCAGCTATATTTTTAATAGCAAATGCCGCACCCGCTCAGCCCGCTACCCGCTTCTGCAGGATCTCGAACGCCGGGAGGGTCTTGCCCTCCAGCACTTCCAGAAACGCGCCACCGCCGGTAGAGATGTAGCCCACGTCTTTTTCGATGCCGTATTTGGCGATCGCGGCCAAGGTGTCGCCACCGCCGGCGATGCTGAAGGCGCTGCTGGCGGCAATCGCTTCGGCAATCGCCTTGGTGCCACCTTCAAACGCATCGAACTCGAACACGCCCACCGGACCGTTCCAGACAATGGTGCCGGCGGCCATCAGCTGATCGGCCAGCTTTTTCGCGGTTTGCGGGCCGATGTCCAGGATCAGGTCGTCGTCCGCCACTTCGGTGGCGGCTTTCACTGTGGCGGCCGCATCGGCTGCAAAGGTTTTGGCGGTGACCACGTCGCTGGGAATGGGCACTTCGGCGCCGCGCGCCTTCATCGCCGCCATGACGGCTCGGGCTTCATCGAGCAGTTCGCGTTCCGCCAGGCTTTTGCCGATGGGCAGGCCGTTGGCCAGCATGAAGGTGTTGGCAATGCCGCCGCCGACAATCAACTGGTCGACCTTGCCGGCCAGCGCCTTCAGGATGGTCAGCTTGGTCGACACCTTGCTGCCGGCCACGATGGCCACCAGCGGACGCTTCGGATTCGCCAGAGCCTTGGAGATCGCATCCATCTCGGCGGCCAGCAGCGGACCGGCGCTGGCCACTTTGGCAAACTGCGCGATGCCGTAGGTCGAGGCCTCGGCGCGATGCGCGGTGCCGAAGGCGTCGTGCACAAAGATGTCGCAGAGCGCGGCCATCTTGCGGGCCAGCGTCTCGTCGTTCTTTTTTTCGCCGGGGTTGACGCGGCAATTCTCCAGCAGCACGAGTTCACCGGGCGCTACGTCCACGCCGTCGACCCAGCCCGACTTCAACGGCACCTCACGCTGCATCAGTTCGCCCAGGCGCTGCGCCACCGGCGCGAGGGAGTCTTCGGGTTTGAACTGCCCTTCGGTGGGCCGGCCCAGGTGGGAGGTCACCATCACCGCGGCGCCGGCGTCGAGGGCCATCTGGATGCAGGGAATCGAGGCGCGGATGCGGGTGTCCTCGGTGATGTGGCCGCTGTCGTCCTGTGGCACGTTGAGGTCGGCACGAATGAAGACACGCCGGCCCTTGACAAGGCCCTGGGCGCACAGATCGGAGAAACGGATGAAGTTCATGGGGGCTCGCAAGGAAACAGAAGGTAAATCGATGTGCCGCAATTGTAGAAGCGGGTCTGGTGGGGCCTACCAACCCAGGCCGACATGCAGCGGCAGGTACACCGCCATGCCGGCGATGATGGTGCCCAGAACGCCCCGTCGCCAGAAGAACCAGGCAGCGCCCGCCAGCGCCGCAAACACGCGCGCGTCCCGCCAGGTGCTGATCAACGATCCCTGCGTCATCACGATCTCGGGCACGATCACCGCCGCCAGCGCAGCAATCGGCGCATAGTGCAGCCCGCGCTGGGCCCAATCCGGCAATGTCCAGGGTTTGCTCGACAGGAAAAAGAAAGAGCGCGTGATCACGGTGACCAGCGCCAGGCCGAAGATGGTCAGCACTGTCCAGCTATCGGTCTGCATCATGCGGCCTCCCCGGCTTTGGGAAGGCCGGCGTCTGGCCTGGCGGGTTTTTCGAGCATCAGGCACACCGCCACGGCCGCTGCGATGCCGACCAGGATGTTGAGCTTGAGCGGCAAGGCAAAGGCCGCCACCGCTGCGGCGCCGGCCACACCGGCGGAGATCAGGCGTAGCCGGCTGCTCGCCAGTGACAGCGTGATGCCCAGCAAGGCCAGGATGCCCGCAAACCCCAGGCCCCAGTGCAGCGGCACGGCGTTGGCCATGGCGATGCCGAGCAGGCTGGGCACCACCCAGGCGACCCAGGTGACGGCGCAGTTGCCCGCCAGGCTGGCCTCCTGCGCGCGCAGGGTCAGCAGATCATCGGGCGGCACCGGCTTCGGATGGCGGGCGGTGAACATCACATAACTGAGGTCGGTCGTGAAGTAACCGCCGGCCATGCGGCGCCACAGCGGCTGGTGCATCATGTACGGGCGCAGGTGGGCGCTGAACACGACAAAGCGCAGGTTCACGCAGGCAGCGGTTGCCAGAATCACCCACATGGGCGCGCCGGCCACAATCAGCGGCACCGCCGCCAACTGCGAACTGCCGGCAAAAACCACCACCGTCATCAGCACGCACTCGAACACACTGAGCCCCGACTTGACCATGGCCACGCCGGTCATCAGGCCCCAGGCGGCGGTACCGGCAGCAATGGGCGCCATGTCGCGCACGCCCTGGCGGAATTCGGGGTGGCGCCAAAGCGGCTCTTTGGGGAAATTCATGGCGCGGCCTCCGGGCCCGCACCGAACACCATGCCAGGCGCCAGCGCGAATCCACGCAGGAACTGCGCGGCATCCAGCGCCTTGCCGCCCGCTTTCTGCAGGCGCGTCAGGCGCAGTACGCCGTCCGCCGCGGCGACATCCACCCCCTGCTCGCTGACGGCCAGCACTTCGCCCGGCCGGGCGCCGGCCGGCGCGGTCCCCGGCCACACGGCCGCCTCCCAGATCTTGAGGATTTCACCGCCCACCGGACTGGCTGCGGCCGGGAAGGGGTTGAAGGCGCGGATGCGGCGCTCGATGGATGTCGCGCTTTGTGTCCAGTCGATGGCGGCCTCGTGTTTTTCAATCTTGTGGGCGTAGCTGACGCCTTGCTCAGGCTGGCGCACCGGGGTTAGCCCGCCGCAGGCCGCCAGTTCCAGTGCCTCGACCATCAGCCGGCCCCCCAAGACCGCCAGCCGGTCGTGCAGGCTGCCGGTGGTGTCGGTCGGCTGGATGGTGATTTTCTCCGCCAGCAGCATGTCGCCGGTGTCCAGCCCGACGTCCATTTGCATGATGGTGATGCCGGTTTCGCTGTCGCCGGCCTCGATGGCGCGATGAATGGGCGCCGCACCGCGCCAGCGCGGCAGCAAGGATGCATGGATATTGAAGCAGCCCAGCTTATGAGCCCCCACGCTTTTCACTGCGTGTAATACGCTGCCCCCCGAGGGGGCTGAACTTGCTCGGGGCGGCCCTTCGCTGCGTTCGCTGCCCTCGCCGCCTGTCGCTTCGCGTACAGGGCCACCCATCACATCCAGCACCCACTGCGGCAGGATCAGGCCGTAGGCCGCCACCACCATGGCGTCGGCCTGCGCCGACTCGATGGCGGCACGTGCTGCGGCAGCGTCTTCGGGATATTTGCCGTCCAGCCGCAGGCTGCGCGGCTGCGCCACGGGAATGTTGTGGTCGAGGGCGAACTGCTTGACGCTGGACGCCTGCAGCTTCATGCCGCGACCGGCGGGACGGTCCGGCTGGGTCAGGACAAGGGGAATTTCAAAACCCGCAGCATGCAGCTGCGCGAGGGCCACACGGGCGAATTCGGGGGTACCGGCAAAAATAATGCGCATCGGGCCATTTTCGCCGAGTCCCCGACCATGCGACACGAAGCGCGTCAACCTGGGACCTTATCTTCATACCAGCCGGAGCCGCGGGTCCGGCTTCGCCGGCCCGCAGGCGCAGCGCCCCCATGGGGGGGGCAGAGAGCTACACGCAGTGAGCGAACGTGGGGGCCCTGTTCAGACCCGTTCTTCGTCTTTCTTCTGCTTGATCATCTTGGTCTTGATGCGGTTGCGCTTGAGCGGCGACAGGTACTCGACGAACACCTTGCCCATCAAGTGGTCCATCTCGTGCTGGACACACACCGCCAGCAGGCCTTCGGCACTGTGGGTCTGCAGCTGGCCGTCCAGATCCAGCGCCCGCACCTTGATGGCGCTGGCGCGCTCCACCCCGTCATACACGCCGGGCACGGACAGGCAGCCTTCGTCATTGACCTGGGTCTCCGGGCTGGACCAGGTGATTTCGGGGTTGATCAGCACCAGGGGCTGGTCCCGGCCCTCGCTGACATCGATCACCACCACTCTTTCGTGAACATTGACCTGACTGGCAGCCAGGCCGATGCCCTCGGCGGCATACATGGTTTCCAGCATGTCGCCCACCAAAGTGCGGATACGCGCGTCCACCGCCGCCACGGGCTTGGCAACAGTGTGCAGACGCGGGTCAGGGTAACGAAGGATGGTCAGTTGGGTCATGGTGGCGGGCAATCAGATGTCGCTATTTTCGCTAATTTTCGCCATTTTTCAGCGTCCCCGCTGTCGCGAAATGGCATATTCGTTGCCTAATCAAGGGCTTAAGTACAAAATCGCTAGTGATTTATCAAGATACAAACGCGGCGTCCGGCCTTGATGCCCAAGGCCGCGCCAGCCCCAAGGGCCTCAAGATGCAACATATTTTTGGTCGGTTCAGTCAGATTTCAATAGCGGCCGCTCTGCTGGCATCCACCGCAGGCCTGCATGCGCAGAATTTCCCGATCACCGCCGGCCAGAAAGCCACGGCCAGCCAGGTGGCCCAAACCGGCGTGCCGCTGAGCGATCTGGCCCCCAATGCCCCCGACGAATACACCGTCAAGCGCGGCGACACCTTGTGGGCCATCTCGGGCATGTTCCTGAAAACCCCGTGGCGCTGGCCCGAGTTGTGGGGCATGAATCTGGACGACATCCGTAATCCGCACCGGATTTACCCCGGCCAGCAGCTCTACCTGGACAAGTCTGGCGGGCGCGCCACCCTGCGGGCCCGGCGTCCGGGCGACGGCGACGGCCAACCCGGCACCGTGCGGGTATCGCCGCGCACGCGTTATGAATCGCTGGCCGATGCAGCCATCCCGACGCTGTCGCCGCAGGCCATTGAACCCTTTCTGTCGGAAGCCCTGATCGTCGATGAGGCCGCGTTTTTGACTGCCCCACGCATCGTGGCTGCCCAGGAAGGCCGGGTCTTGCTCAGCCGCGGCGACCGCGCCTATGCACGCGGCGTCTACTCCAGCAAGGACACGGGCAAGCCGTTGAGCACGGCCAAAGGCGAGCCGCTGGATTACCGGGTCTTCCGCAATGCGACACCGCTGAAAGACCCTGCCACCGGCGAAGTCCTCGGCTACGAGGCGCAATTTCTCGGCAAGGCCGAGCTGGTGCGCGGCGAGTCCACCGCCAGCGTGAAGGGCAAGGACGGCAAATTCGTCGATGAGGTCATCCCTGCCACCATCGACATCCTCGTTGCGAAGGAAGAAATGCGCGTCGGTGACCGGCTGGTGCCGGAACCTCCGCGCGAACTGCTGAGTTATGTGCCGCGCGCGCCACAGCTCCCCATTGAGGGCCAGATTGTCTCGATTTACGGCAGTGCCGTGCGTTATGCGGCAGGCAACCAGGTTGTCGTGATCAACCGCGGCATCCGGGACGGTCTGGAGCGGGGCCATGTGATGGCCATCTTGCGAAGCGGGGAACGCATCACTGACCGCACCGACTCCGCCAGAACACAGATCAAGCTACCCAACGAGCGAAACGGCTTGTTGATTGTTTTCCGCACTTTCGAAAAACTCTCCTATGCGCTGGTCCTTGAGGTCAGTGAAGGCGTAAAAGTGGGTGACCACTTCGAAAACCCCAACTGAGCGTCCGCGCCAGCTTGTGCAGACCGTCTGCATGAATTGCGTTACCGCCTCCGCCTGAATGCGACCCTTCCATGGACGTTGCTGAACTTGGAGCGTGGTTGCGCCTGTCGCTGACCCCGGGGATCGGCAACGCAGGCGCCCGGCAACTGCTGGCCGCGTTCGGGTCAGCCCAAGCCATCTTTGAACAAGACGCAGGCACCTTGCGGCAGCTCGGCTCCGACCGCCTGGCCGATGCGCTGCTGACCGAGCCCGCCAACCTGGCCGACCAGGTGCAAACCACCCAGGACTGGTTGCAGGGCGCAGACAACCGGCGTGTGGTGACGCTGGGCGATGCCGGCTACCCTCCCGCACTGCTTGAGATCGAAGACCCGCCCTGCATGCTTTATATGCTCGGAGCTCTCGATCCCTGGGCTCCAGCAGCTATCAATAACGCAGCGCCCTGTCTTGCCATCGTGGGTAGCCGGAACCCGACGCCGCAGGGGGAAAGCAATGCCCGGCAATTTGCCAAAGTGTTCGGCGGAGCCGGTCTCTGTGTGGTGTCGGGGCTGGCGCTCGGCGTGGACGGCGCCGCTCACGACGGCGCCCTGCTCGGTGGCGGCACCACCCTGGCGGTGGTTGGCACCGGGCTGGACCGGGTGTATCCGAAGCAGCACCTGGCGCTGGCTCACCGCATTGCTGAAAATGGCCTGATCATCAGCGAATTCCCGCTGGGTACACCGCCTCTCACCGCCAACTTCCCCAAGCGCAATCGCCTGATCTCCGGCCTGTCCCAGGGTACGCTGGTCGTCGAAGCGGCGCTCAAGTCGGGCTCGCTGATCACCGCGCGCCTGGCTGCGGAACAAGGCAAGGAAGTGTTTGCCATTCCCGGCTCCATCCACTCCCCCCAGTCGCGAGGCTGCCACGCCCTCATCAAACAGGGTGCCAAGCTGGTGGAGTCCGCCCAGGACGTGCTGGAAGAGTTGAACCTGCCTCAGCTTTCGTCGGCCTTGGCCGCAGAAGAGGATGCGGACGACCAACCCGCAGACGACCCGCTGTTTGCGGCGATGGGCTTCGAACCCGTCAACCTCGACGCCCTGCAGGCGCGCACCGGGCTGGCAACCGCCGAATTGCAGGCGCGCCTGCTGGCGCTGGAGATGGCCGGCGAAGTCGCCAGGCTGCAGGGCGGGCTGTTTCAGCGCATGGCGCGGGGTTGACGCCAGCAGCTACGTCGGGTCAAGGGCCTTCGGCGGCGTACAACGGTCACACCGTTCCCAACTGCGTTATATTGGGTGCATGTTTGAAGTACTGGTGTACGTTTACGAAAATTACTGGCAAGGCGACGCCTGCCCCGAGCTGCACCAGCTGAGCCGCAAACTCACGGCCGTCGGCTTTGAGGCGGACGAGATCCAGGCCGCGCTGGTCTGGCTCAACGGCCTGAACATCGCCGCGCAGAACACCCAGGTCGGCATGCCTGCCGCATCACCGGCCAGCGCCCCCCCTGTCTTGGAGCCGGCCATCACGCCACCGGGCTTCCAGCCCCAGTCGGCGGGCAGCCTGCGTGTCTATTCGGTGGCAGAGCAGGACCACCTCGGTGCCCAGGCCCTGGGCTTCGTCAGTTTCCTGGAGTCTTCGGGTGTGCTGCCATCCCACATGCGGGAAATCGTGATCGACCGGGCAATGGCTGCTCCGGGAGACCCCCTTGCGCTGGACGACCTCAAGATCATTGTGCTGATGGTGTACTGGAGCTTTGGCGAAGAACCCGATGCACTGGTTCTGGACGAACTCTGCGACGACACCGAGTTTCGTGTCGCGCATTAGTAGAGCCCCCACGTTCGCTCACTGCGTGTAGCTCTCTGCCCCCCGAGGGGGCGCTGCGCCTGCGGGCCGGCAGAGCCGGACCCGCGGCCCCTACTGGTAAAGAAGGCTCCTCACCGCGTTGGTGATCAGCCCAGCAGACGCTCCGGATTGGCATCGAGCTTGGCCAGCGCGTCGCGCGTGGCGCGCACCGTGAGGGCCTCGTCTTCGGTCGGCACGAGCAAGCCGGCCTGCAAATAGGCAGCCAGGCGGCGCGCCTGAATCAGGAAATTGCGGCCGTCGGTCGATGCAAACAGGTTCAACTGCTTGCGGTCACTGCGCCAGGCAAACTGCACATGGCTGACCTGGCCGTTGTGGTCCAGCGTGAACCATGCCCCGAGCTGCAACTCCTGCGCCCAGGAACGCATGGCTTCGCTGGGCTGGCTGCCACCGTCGGTAATCACCTCGATTTCCGAGGCATCAATGCCGATCATCATGACCAGGTTTTCGGTGTCCAGCGGCAAGTCACCGACATCCTCGTCCGACAGGTAGTCCTCCAGATTCGCCAGCCGCTTGGACATTTCCTCGATGCGCTCCAGGGAGATGGCATCGGTCTTGGACATGAAGGCGTCCGCCAGCGTATCGCTGATGATCTTCAGGTGCTGGTCCTGCACCGGCGCGGTCATGCCCAGCATGGACATGCCCAGACGCAGCAGGTGCAGCAGCTTGGGCAGATCGGCAATGACGCGGGCCCGGTCATTGCGGTTTGGCTTGGCGCTGGCGGCCCAGACGAGATCGGCCGCCGCCTGCTTGAGCTTGATCGTATCCTCGTGCTGGGGCCCGTTTTTCATGGCTGCAATAGCCAGCACCTCGGCCCAGATCTTGAAGAGAAATTCACGGATCTCTTCGCGCACCGGCATGTCGTTGAGCATGTTGCGCATCTCGATGGTGTACTGGATGGCCATGGTTTCCTTCTGCTCCATCTGCTGGGCCACGCTGACCACGCGCGCGGCGCTGCCTTGCCCGGAGAGGAACTTCGAAAGGAATTTCTGGAACTCGTCATACACCAGCTGGAACACCCGCCTGCCGGTCTCCGGGTATTGCTCGATGACCTGCACGATGCGCTTGATTTCGATCTCCAGCGCACCGCCCGAGATCGTCGCATCAAAGCCCAACACGCAGGAGCCCATGCGGTCGATCAGCCGGCGTGCGGGATGCTGCAGGGAACCGAAAAATTCGGGTTCTGAAATCGCAACACGCAGCACCGGCATCTGGAGTCTGGCAAACCACACCCGCACGGCAGGCGGAATGCGATCTTCCGCCAGAATGCTCTGGAACATCAGTGCCACGATTTCGATGGTGGCCTTTTCACTGGATGTGCTTGCCGCCTGCTTGAGGTCGCTGGTGCGCTGGCGCAAAGCGCCTGCTGCCTGCTCCACATCGACGGCACCATAAATCTGACCGGGTGCATCGACCAGGGTGCCTTCGTAGGCATTGCCCGTCGCGGCGCGGGTTTGCACCCTGGACAGGGCCTGCGCCAGCTGAGGCGAGGGCTGATTGGTGTGAGTGTGATCAAAGTCAACCGCGTGGTCGGACAGCAGGCGCTTGAGATGCCCCATCACCCCCTGCGCCCGCATGCGTGCCCGTGCCAATGGCGACGTCCCGGTCTGCATGCGCGTCTCGTCGTGGATCGCTTCCCTGGCTGCGGCGGAGTTCGCAGATGTCCCTGTTCCGCCAGACGAGCTGCCACTGCCACCGTCCCCGCTACCTCCACGCCCTGAACCTGAACCTGATCGCCCGCCGCCCGCGGCCCCAACGCCCGAAGAGCCCCCTTCCACGCCAGCTCCGCCTGACGAGCCCGCCACGGACGCTTGCCCGGCCGGCGCCGTGGCGCGACGGCCCTCCGGCTTGGGTTTGGCCCGCACGGGTGACGGGCTGTTTGCAGAAGGCGTGCGTTTGACGAGTGCCCGCAGATCGATGTCCACCATCACGTTTTCCTTGATCAGGAACTCGTTGGCGGCGCGGTAGGCCTCGAGCAGATGCGCGGTCAACTGCTGCTGGATCAGGTCCTGCACCGTCAGCCACACCTCGCGCGACAGGGGCGCCAGGGTCCATTGCTCCACCATCTTTTGCGAGAGGACTTCGGGTCGGAGAATGTCTTCCTTGGCGAGTTCGGACACCCCTTCCAGGCTCTGGACACGCAGACGCAGGTCGTTGAGCTCCCAACTGGCGCTGTCCAGCAGGCGCAAAGCCAGGCGGGAGGCAAGAATCCTGTTCTCCATCACCTCGTTGCCCATCAGCTCGAACTTGCCGGTATCCACCGCCATGCCAGCTGGGGCGGCCGCCGGAAGCAGTGCATTTTTCCAGGCGGTGATGGTGGCGCTGACCCAGGCCGCTTCCGAGCCCTGAAAGGACAACCAGGCGTCACGGCGGTCCTGCATGTCGCGGGCACTGCCGCTCTCCTCGGTCAGGGCCGACAGTTTTTGCCGGATGGCGCCAGCCAGCTCGGGCAGGATGCGCGCGGCGTGGCTCACAAACCGTTCGCGCGCCTGCCGGGCAAGAAGAAGGTCTCTTTTGGTGTTTGCGGCCACGTCCGTATAGATGTTGATGCGGTTTGTCTAAACCGTTGCGCCGGCATTCGGATCGTTGGGGTCCTCTTCCTTTTTCCCCGATGGCTTGACAAGGTCTTCGCGCTTGATGCCCAGCCACATGGCAATCGCCGCAGCCACAAACACCGAGGAATAGATGCCAAACAGGATGCCAATCGTGAGGGCCAGTGCAAAGTAAAACAGGGTCGGTCCGCCAAAGAGCAGCATCGACAACACCATGATCTGGGTGGAACCATGCGTGATGATGGTGCGGCTGATGGTGGAGGTGATCGCGTTGTCGATGATCTGCACGGTGTTCATCTTGCGGTAACGGCGGAAATTTTCACGGATCCGGTCGAAAATCACTACCGATTCGTTGACCGAATAGCCCAGCACGGCCAGCACAGCGGCCAGCACGGAGAGCGAAAACTCCCACTGGAAAAATGCGAAGAAGCCGAGAATGATCACGACGTCGTGCAAATTGGCAATGATGGCCGCCACCGCATACTTCCACTCGAAGCGAAACGCCAGGTAAATCATGATGCCGACCACCACCATGGCCAGCGCCTTCAGGCCATCCTGGGCCAGCTCTTCGCCCACCTGGGGGCCGACAAACTCGGTCCGCCGCAGGGCGATCTGCGGGTCGTCTGCCTTCAGTGCAGCCATCACTTTGTCGCTCTGCTGGGCGGTGGTCACGCCTTTTTGTGCAGGCAACCGGATCATCACTTCACGCGCCGTGCCGAAATTCTGCACCTGCACATCGGTAAAGCCCAGGCCCGCCACGGTACCCCTGACCTTTTCGACATCGGCGGGCTGCGAATAGCTGACCTCCATCACCGTGCCGCCGGTGAACTCCACCGACAGGTGCAGGCCACGCGAAAACAGGAAAAACACGGCCAGCACAAAGGTCGTGAATGAAATCACATTGAAGATCAAGGCATGCCGCATGAACGGGATGTCTTTGTGGATTTTGAAGAATTCCATGACGTTTTCTGTCCGTTGTTCTGTGGTCTAGTTGGCCGACGCTGCAGGCTTGGCAGGCACAGTAGCGCTGCTGGCGGGTCGCCAGACGGTACCAATGGACACCGATTTGAGTTTTTTCTGCCGTCCGTACCAGAGGTTGACCAGCCCGCGCGAGAAGAACACGGCCGAGAACATGCTGGTCAAAATGCCGATGACGTGCACCACGGCAAATCCGCGCACGGGTCCGGAACCGAAGGCCAGCAAGGCCAGCCCCGCAATCAGCGTGGTGATGTTCGAGTCGAGGATGGTGGCCCAGGCGCGCTCATAGCCGCTATGGATGGCGGCCTGCGGAGCCACGCCATTGCGCAACTCCTCGCGCACCCGCTCGTTGATCAGGACATTGGAGTCAATCGCCATGCCGAGCGCCAGCGCCATGGCCGCCATGCCGGGCAGGGTCAGGGTCGCCTGCAGCATGGAGAGTATCGCCACCAGCAGGAGCAGGTTCACCGCCAGGGCCAGACCGGAGAACAGCCCGAACAGCATGTAGTAAACGGCCATGAAAGCGACGATCACGAGAAAGCCCCAGGCCACGCTGTGAAAGCCCTTGGCGATATTTTCAGCACCCAGGCTGGGGCCGATGGTACGTTCTTCAATGATTTCCATGGGGGCAGCCAGCGATCCGGCACGCAGCAGCAATGCAAGGTCATTGGCTTCCGTCACGCTCATGGAGCCGGAAATCTGGAAACGGTTGCCGAGCTCACTCTGGATCACCGGGGCCGTCAGCACCTCGCCCTTGCCTTTTTCAAACAGCACGATCGCCATGCGCTTCTTGACGTTTTCGCGGCTCACGTCGCGCATGATGCGCCCGCCCTTGGCATCCACGGTCAGATCCACCTTGGGCTGCTGGCTCTGCGAGTCAAACCCCGGCTGGGCATCCGTCAGGCTTTCGCCGGTCAGGATCACCTGCTTCTTGACAATCACGGGCCGGCCGTCGCGCTCCAGGAAGCGCTCCGAGCCAAAGGGAACGGCGCTGGCGCCGCTCTCGGCCGCGCGGCCTTCGGCGCTTTCGTCAACCAGCCGCATTTCCAGCGTGGCCGTGCGCCCCAGAATATCCTTGGCCTTGGCCGTATCCTGCACGCCGGGCAACTGCACCACGATGCGGTCCAGTCCCTGTTGCTGGATCACCGGTTCGGCCACCCCGAGTTCGTTGATGCGGTTATGCAGCGTCACCATGTTCTGCTTGAGTGCCTGCTCCTGCACCAGACGGGCCGCCTCGGGCTTGATGCTGGCATTGAGCTTGTACTCGGTTCCGTCGGGCGCATCGACCATCTGCAGGTCCGCAAACTGGTCCTGGATCAGGCGTTTGGCGGCCTCCAGCGTGGCCGTGTCACGGAACCTGACCTCAATGACCTGGCCGTTGCGGTTGATGCCGCCGTGGCGGATGTTCTTTTCGCGCAACACCAGGCGGATGTCTCCGGCCAGCGACTCGGCTTTTTTCGTCAGTGCCGCCTGCATGTCCACCTGCAGCATGAAATGCACCCCGCCGCGCAAGTCCAGGCCGAGGTACATGGGCCGGGCGTTCAGGGCGGTCAGCCAGGCGGGTGAGCGCGACAGCAGATTGAGGGCCACGATGTAAGACGGTGTGGCCGGGTCGGGCAGCAGCGCTTTTTCAATCGCGTCCTTGGCCTTGAGCTGGGTGTCCGTGTCGCCAAAACGCGCCTTGACCGATGTGACATCGAAAGTCACCGCCTCCGCAACGATATTGACATCCTTGAGCGCCTTCTCAACGCGGGCGACTGTTGTCTCGTCGACCTTGACGCTGGACCTGGCGGCGGAAACCTGCACCGCAGGCGCCTCGCCAAAAAAATTGGGCAGCGTGTAAAGGGCGGCAATCAACAGGGCGACGACGATGATCGCGTACTTCCAGACCGGATAACGATTCATGAGCGTGCTGTTCCTGGGAAACTGAGGGGCTGAAAAAGCCGGCCCATTCCGGCCGGCCGGGAGAAACGACTAGGACTTGATGCTGCCTTTGGGCAGGACCTGGACGATGGCACTGCGCTGCAGCTGGACTTCGACGCCAGTGGCAAGCTCCAGGCTCAGGTAGGCCTCGCCCAGCTTGGTGACCGTGCCGAGCAGGCCACCGGCAGTGACCACTTCGTCGCCTTTGGCCAGAGCGTCAATCATCGCGCGATGCTCTTTCTGTTTTTTCATCTGCGGGCGGATCATCACGAAATACAGCACCACAAACATCAGCACCAGCGGCAGCATGCTGGTGAGCGAAGACAACATGCCGCCTTCGGCAGCTGCGGCTGGGGCGGTTTGGGCAAACGCGGAAGAAATAAACACGGCAGACTCCACAACAATAAGTAAGGCTCCCGCTGGGCACAGCGGGGGCGCGGAAGGCCGATTGTATGCGGCCGGGTGGATGTCAGGACTTGTAACCCTACCGGTTTTCGCCCTTTGCAGGCCGTTGCCGGCCGGCAAATGCGGCCAGCCGGGCTTTTTCAGGCCGGACGCGGCCTCCAGCCCCGCCCGCCGGGTCCTCAGGCAACCAGTTGGCGCTCGCTGACGACCGGCTGGCGGAATGCTGCCGTCGCCGCACTCCATGGTTGCTGGGCAGCCTCGACATGGCGTGCCTTGACGTGGCCATACCCCTTGATGAGCTCCGGAATACGGGCCAGGTCAAGGGCAGCGGCATGGTTGTCCGCATCCAGCGTGCGCAGCACTTCCTCGATGCTGGCCTCGTACCGGGCAATCAGTCCACGCTCCATCCGGCGCTCTTCGGTGCGTCCGAACGGGTCCAGCGCCGTGCCGCGCAAGCCCTTGAGCCTGGCCAGCAGTTTGAAGCCCGTCAGCATCCAGGGACCGAACTTCTGCTTTTGCAGCTCGCCCCTGTCGTTTTGCTTCGCAATCATGGGCGGCGCCAGGTGATAGTTGAGCTTGAAGTCGCCCTCAAACATCGCGTCGACCTTGTCCAGGAAACTGCGGTCGGTGTGCAGACGCGCGACTTCGTATTCGTCCTTGTAGGCCATCAGTTTGAACAGGTACTTCGCAACCGCTTGCGTGAGCAGCGTTTTCCCGAGCGCCGATTCGGCCTGCTGGACGCGGTTCACCAGATTTTCGTAGCGCCTTGCATAGGCCGCGTTCTGGTAATCCGTCAGAAAGGCCACGCGGCGCGCCACCAGCTCCGGCAGGCCCTGGCGCGGGGCCGGCATGCTGATGACCTGCGCGGAGGCAAACAGCTTTTCCACCGAGGGCAGGTCGTGGGCCGCGCGGCGGCCCCACTCGAAAGCCGTCTTGTTGTTGTCCACCGCGACGGCATTGAGCTCGATGGCACGCATCAGCGACGCGTATTCCAGCGGGATCCACCCCTTTTGCCAGGCGTATCCCAGCATCATCGGGTTGGTGTAAATGCTGTCACCCATCAGCTTGATGGACGCTGCGTCGGCATTGAAGGCACCGACACCGGCCAGCCCCACGGCTTTGGCGATCTCCGCGGCGCAGGCCTCGGCCGGGTTCTGCCAGTTCGCGTTGTGCACAAACGCCGCGGTCGGCGTGCTGTGGGAGTTGAGCGCCACGTGGGTGCGGCCCTCGCGCATGCGCAGCACCGTTTCCTTGCCGGCCGTCACAATCGGGTCGCAGCCAATGATCAGGTCGGCGCCGGCCATGCCGACACGTGTGGTGCGGATATCGTCCTGGCTCGCGCCAATCAGCACATGGCTCCAGGTCGCGCCGCCTTTTTGTGCCAGGCCACCGGCGTCCTGCGTGACGATGCCCTTGCCTTCGATGTGCCCGGCCATGCCCAGCAGTTGGCCGATGGTGATGACACCTGTGCCGCCGACGCCGGCCACCACGATGCCCCAGACAGCGCCGTTGACGCCTTGTGTCGCGGGGATTTGCGGCTGCGGCAGGGCGCCCATCTCAAACGGTGAAGCCGCCTTGCCCTTGGCCTTCTTCTTGAGTTGTCCGCCCTCGACGGTCACGAAACTTGGGCAGAAGCCCTTCAGGCAGGACATGTCCTTGTTGCAGGTGGACTGGTTGATCTGGCGCTTGCGGCCGAACTCGGTCTCCAGCGGTTCGACGCTCAGACAGTTGGACTGCACGCCGCAGTCGCCGCAGCCTTCACAGACCAGCTCGTTGATGACCACGCGCACCGCCGGGTCGACCAGGGTGCCGCGCTTGCGGCGCCGGCGCTTTTCGGTGGCGCAGGTCTGGTCGTAAATGATGACCGTGGTTCCCTTGATCTCACGGAACTGCCGCTGGATGGTGTCGAGCTCGTCGCGGTGGTGCACCGTCACGCCTTCGGCCAGTGCCACGCCGTCGTATTTTTCCGGCTCGTCGGTGACCACGACGATTTTTGCCGCGCCTTCGGCCCGCATGGACTGGGCAATCTGCACCACCGACAGGCCTTCCGGCCGCTCGCCGATCTGCTGGCCGCCGGTCATGGCCACCGCGTCGTTGTAGAGAATCTTGTAGGTGATGTTCACGCCCGAGGCAATCGACTGGCGCACCGCCAGCGAGCCGCTGTGGAAGTAGGTGCCGTCACCGAGGTTGGCAAAGATATGCTGGTCGGTCGTGAACGGCTGCTGGCCGACCCAGGGCACGCCCTCACCGCCCATCTGGGTAAAGCCCGACGTGCTGCGGTCCATCCACAATGCCATGAAATGGCAACCGATGCCGGCCATGGCGCGCGAGCCTTCGGGCACCTTGGTGCTGGTGTTGTGCGGACAGCCGGAGCAAAACCAGGGCTGGCGGTCCGCCTTGACTTCCAGCACCTGCAGCGAGCGTTCCTTGGCTTCCAGAATCGCCAGCTGCGCGTCGATGCGCGCCGTCATGTCGCTGTCCAGGCCCAGCTTGCGCACGCGCTGGGCAATCGCGCGGGCGATCAGCGAAGGCGACAGGTCAGCGTTGGCGCGCAACAGGGTGTTGGCCGTCGGGTTCGGCATGGACCATTCGCCGCCGCTGAAGTCACCCTCCACCTCGTTGAACTTGCCGTAGATGTTGGGTCGCACGTCGGCGCGCCAGTTGTAGAGCTCTTCCTTGAGCTGGTACTCGATGACCTGGCGCTTTTCCTCGACCACCAGGATTTCCTGCAGGCCGGTGGCAAATTCGCGCGTGCCCTGCGCTTCCAGCGGCCAGACCACACCCACCTTGTGCAGGCGGATGCCGAGCTGGCGGCAGGTCGCATCGTCCAAGCCCAGGTCGATCAGGGCCTGGCGCGTGTCGTTATAGGCCTTGCCGCTGGCAATGATGCCGAAGCGGTCGTTCGGGCCTTCGATCACGTTGTAATTGAGCCGGTTGGCGCGGATGTAGGCCAGCGCGGCATACCACTTGTAGTCGAACAGGCGAGCTTCCTGGTCCAGCGCCGCATCCGGCCAGCGGATGTGGACACCGCCCGGCGGCATCTGGAAATCAAGCGGGATCTTGATCTGCACGCGTTCAGGGTCGATCATCGCCGTGGCACTGGACTCGACAATTTCCTGGATGGTCTTCATGCCGGCCCAGACGCCCGAGAAGCGGCTCATGGCAAACGCGTGCACGCCCAGGTCCAGGATTTCCTGCACGTTGGTCGGGAAAAACACCGGCAGGCCGCAGGCCTTGAAAATGTGGTCGCTCTGGTGCGCGGCGGTCGAGCTTTTGGCCACATGGTCATCGCCGGCCACGGCAATCACGCCGCCCCAAGCGGTGGTGCCTGCCATGTTGGCGTGTTTGAACACGTCCGAGCAGCGATCCACGCCCGGCCCCTTGCCGTACCAGATGCCGAACACGCCGTCGTACTTGTTGGTGCCCGGTGGCGAAAAGCCCAGCTGCTGCGTGCCCCACAGCGCGGTGGCGGCGAGCTCCTCATTGACGCCCGGCTGGAACACGATGTTCTGCGCCTTCAGGTAGCTCGATGCCTTCCACAAGGCCTGGTCGTAACCACCGAGCGGGGAACCGCGGTAACCGCTGATGAAACCGGCGGTGTTTTTGCCCTGCAGCGCGTCGCGCTGGCGCTGCAGCATCGGCAGCTTGACCAGCGCCTGCACCCCGCTCATGAAGGCCTGGCCATAGTCCAGGCTGTATTTGTCGTCGAGCGTGACGGTCTCGAGGGCTTTGCGGATGTGTTCAGGAAGGGGTGCGTTCATCTTGTCTCCAGTCGTGGGGCTGACACCGCCTTTTGGGCAGCGCGAAAAGGCTCACACCCGGATAGGGTGATGCCTCTATATAGGAGCAAAGTGTAGGCGCGATGGCCAGATAAGTCTTTGCTTTTTATGCCTTGTTTAACTCGCCTTAAGCAAGATTCTTGCTTAAAATTGCCAATTATGGAAACACTCGACAAGTTTGACCTCGCGATCCTGAATGAATTGCAGACCGACGGGCGCTTGAGCAACGCCGAACTCAGCACCCGCGTCGGCCTGAGCGCCGCCCCCTGCTGGCGGCGCGTCAGGGCCCTGGAGGAAGGTGGCTTCATCAAGGGTTACCGCGCGGAGATCGACCGACACAAGATCGGCCTGGGTGTGCTGGCTTTTGTGCGCCTGGACGCCGACCGCAACACCGGCGATGCGACCAGCGCGATGGAAGAGGCGATCCGCAAATTGCCTGAGATCATCGCCTGTCACTACATCAGCGGCACCGGAACTTTCGAGTTGCAGGTGGTGGCCCGCGACCTCGACAGTTTTTCGCGTTTCGCCCTGAAAAGCCTGCTGAACCTGCCCAATGTGAAGGACATGCACACCAGCTTTTCCCTGGGCGAAATCAAGTCCAGCAGCGTGTTGCCCCTGGGCCATCTGTCAGACAAAACACCATGACAGCCCGCACCATGCCTATGGGCCGCTCCAAACCTTTTTTGGCCCTGCTTGCAGTGCTTTTTATGGCTCCAGCCCTTGTTGCACGGGCGCAATCAGCTCCTGATTTGATAGCGAACCAGGCGCCCTTGCCGATGCGCAATCTGCAAATTGAGGTACGCCAGCTGCGGGACAGCAGCGCGTCCCGGAACACCCTGGGCGCCGGCGGCACAGTGCGCATGCAGCCCGGTCATTCTGGAGGGCAGGTCCACATCGAAGCGCAAAGCGGCCAGCGAACCGGGTCGGGCGACGTGACCCAGCGCTTGCTGGTATTGAACGGCCGCAGCGCCAACATCCTGCTGGGCAACAGCGTCCCTGTGCGACTGCTGCACAGCTTTGTGCAAAACGGAATCGTGCGTTACGGCAGCGCCACGGTGCTGGTGAACGCCGGCAGCGGCTTTGCGGCCAGGCCGTTCTGGCGCGGCGGCGACAGCGCCGAGCTGGAACTGGCCGCCGTGTCAAGCCCACGCAGCGCGACTTCGCCACCCACCGATTCCCGCGTGGTGACGACGCTGGTTGCGCCGCTCAACGAGTGGGTGACCGTGGCCCAGTCGGAGGAAGACAGCACCGGCAGCAGTGCCGGCTTGTTCAACAACGCGCAGTCGACAACCCGCTCGACGCTGACGGTGCAGCTGCGGATTTCGGTACGTTAAGGGACTTCTTTTCCGTCCCGCACGCAGCGCGCCACCAGCGGCAGCAGCGGGTAACGCAGCACCGCCTCACGCCCGCCCGAACCCAGGCCAAACTCGGCGCGCATTCGCGTGTTGCTGTACACGGTTTGCGAGGCGCCTTGCCCGCCTGCGTCGCGAAAAAGCACGTCGGAGGCGCGCGAACTCTCGATCAGCGCACTGTCATCCACAAACCTCACGCTGAAATCAATGCCATGTTCACAGCGGTAACGCGTCGCCACTGATCCGGTGCCGGTGGCGGCGCAAGCAGAGAGCAAGGCAGTCGCAGCAAGCAGCAGGCCGCAGCGGGGGAGAAAGGTGGACGGCAGGCTCATTTGGGCCACAACACCCACAAGCGCAGGGGCTGGTTCACGCGGCTGGCCAGCTCGCCCGCTTGCGGCCCCGTCCCGGCAAAATAGTCGGCCCGCACGGCACCCACGATGGCGCTGCCCGTGTCCTGCGCGATCACGAGTTTTTGCAGGTCCGCCGCCGCGCCGCGCGAGGCGAGCCAGACCGGGGTGCCGTAGGGAATGCTTTCCCGATCCACCGCGATCGAACGGCCGGGCGTGAGCGGCACGCCCTGGGCGCCGCGCGGGCCGAAGGCCGCGTCCATCTCGCTCAGGGTTTCTTCGCGGAAAAAGATGTAACGAGGGTTGCTCCACAGCAGTTGCGACACGCGTTGCGGATTCTGCGCCGCCCAGGCCTTGGTGGATTCGGTCCAGGGCGCGTTCATCCGGCCCTGGCCCTGCTCCACCAGCCACTGGGTGATGCTGCGAAAAGGCTGGTCGTTGGAACCGGCAAACGCCACCCGCACGGTACGCTGCGCGCCCCCGGCATCGGTGATGGCCAGCCGGCCCGAGCCCTGGATATGCAGCGACATCGCATCAATCGGATCGGCGAGCCAAGCGATTTCCCGCCCGCGCAGTGCGGCCTGCGCCTCGGGCAGCGTCTCGATTTCCTGCCGGGTGTACCAGGGCTTGCGGCTGCCCAGGCCGGTCGGAGGCTGGTACAGCGGCACCGGGTAAGCGGCGCCGGGCTGCCGGCTGGCCCTGAGCACGGGTTCGTAATAGCTGGTGAGCAGTCCCTCGGCCGTGCCTTGCAGGGTTTCGACGCGGTAAGGCTGCAGCCGGCCCACCATCCAGGCGCGCTGCTCCTCGCCGGTCGCAATGCTCAGGCGGCGCACCTCGCCACACAGCGGTGCAAACACCGGCCCGGGCCGCTCGCAGCTTTTGAGCCAGGCGTTCCAGGCTTCGAACAGCGCGTCATTTTCAAAGCCCGGCAGCTCGCTCCAGGCGACCGGCACCCAGCGGCTCTTGCCGCGCAGCATGGCGCCCGCCTCTGCGCCTGCCCCGGGGCGCGCAGGCACGCTGGCAGCGGCCGGCGCCGAAGGCCGGGGTGCAGGCACGGGCGCCGTCGCGCAGGACACCAGACCCAGCACGGCGGCGATAATGACAAGCGTCGGTGTTATCCGGGAAAAAACAGTCATGGCCTTACTTTTACTCGAAGCCCTGGGGGCCCTGCTCATTCTGGTTTTCATTGTCTGGTGGACGATGTTCTCCGGCCGCAACAAAGGCGAACTCAAAAGCGATGCCGATGCCCAGCGCGATGCACCACCGGAAAAGCCCGGCGATCCGCTTTAGCGCTATAAATTACGGAGCAGATTCGCCAGCTCCACCGCCGACTTTACCTGCATTTTGTCAAAAACCCGGGCCCGGTGCACCTCCACCGTGCGCACGCTGATGTCGAGCTGGTCGGCCACCAGCTTGTTCGGCAGGCCCTCCACCACCAGCGCCATGACGTCGCGCTCACGCTCCGTCAGGCCTTCGAGACGCGCCTGCAGGCTGGTGTGCTTGCTGCGATCGGCCAGTGCCGCTGCCGACTGCATCAACGCCTGTTCGATGCGGTCCACCAGCACATTGTCGGAAAAGGGCTTCTCGCAAAAATCGAAAGCGCCGCGCTTGACGGCATCGACCGCGGTCGGCACGTCGGCGTGACCGGTCAGGAAAATCACCGGCAGGGTGGGCAGCAGGCCATACCCAATCAGCTTTTCGAACATGGCCAGCCCGCTCATGCCGCCCATGCGCACATCGAGCAGGGCACACGAGGGCGAGGAAATGGCGGACGCCCCCGAGATCCGTTCGTCGAACGCCTCGGCGCTGGCAAACGTCTCGCTGGTCAGGCGCCGCGAACGCAGCAACCAGGCCAGCGCCTCGCGCACGCTGGCATCGTCATCGACGATATAGACCGTGGCATTCTGGATGGGTTCCATGGCAATTCCTTCCCGCAGGCGGGTGTTCAGTTGGACACGTCGGTGACCGCGACAGCGGTGACCGCGGCTGGCAATGTAAAGGTGAAAATCGTACCCTGTGGCTGGCCCGCCGCAAAACCAAGAAACCCGCCGTGCTGCTCGATCACCGTGCGGCACAGGCTCAGCCCCAGGCCCATGCCTTCGGCCTTGGTTGTGAAGAAGGGCGTGAACAGCTGGCGCGCCACGTCCTCCGAAATGCCTTCCCCGTGGTCGATCACGGCAAACTCCACCCAGCGGCTGTGCGCGTTGGAGGCCGCCGGCCGCACGCGCAGGATCAGCAGCTTGTCGGCGCGCCGGCTTTTGTCCGTCGACTGCATGGCCTGCATGCCGTTGCGCGCCAGGTTGAGCAGCACCTGCTCGACCATGGTCCGGTCGCACAGCACCGGCTCGCAGCTTTCGTCCACCTGGATCAGCACCCGAACCCCGAGCTTGCGGGCCTGCAGGCTGATCAGCGGTATCACCGCGTCCAGCAGGGCGCGCGGCGCGACCGGCTCGCGCACCTGGTCGCGCCTGCGCACAAAGTCGTGCACGCTCTTGATGACCTTGCCGGCGCGTTCGGCCTGCTCGGCGATGCGGCGCATCGCCAGCTGCAGGTCCTGGTTGTCGGGCGGCTGCGGTTCGCCGGCCACCGCGCTTTGCAGCAAATTCAGCGAGCCGGTCGCGTAGCTGGAAATGGCGGCCAGCGGCTGGTTCAGTTCGTGGCTCAGCAGCGAAGCCATCTCGCCGACCGTGGCCAGCCTGGCCGTGGCCTGCAGCCGGTCCTGGCTGGCCCGCGACAACTCCTCGACGCGCCGCTGTTCGCTGACGTCGAGAATGGCGCTCATCCAGCCGGTCTGCTTGCCCACGGCGTTGATCAGCGGCGCCTCGATGATCAGCACCGGAAAACGCGAGCCATCCCGGCGCATGAAGACGGACTCGAAACCTTCCCGCGGCAGGGTTGCCCCAACGGCCAGTCGCCGCGCCTGCCGCTGCTCGTACTCCTCGACCTGCTCGGGCGGCCAGTAAGGCGGTGGCGTGCCGTGCTTGAGCAACTCGCCGGCCTCCAGCCCGACCATCTGGCAAAAGGCCGGGTTCACGTAGGTCACGCGACCCTGCAGATCCCTGGCCCGCATGCCGGTGACCAGCGAATCCTCCATCGCCTTGCGAAAGGCCAGCGCGTCGGCCAGGTCATGCTCGACCTTCAGGCGCCGGCGCATGTCGCGCCCGAGCAGCGCCAGCACGGCGACCAGCGCCAGCGACATGGCCGCCACCAGTGCGGTCAGCAGGTTGGGAAACAGGGCGGGCGTGCCGAGCTGGCGCTCCAGCCGCAGAACCATGGTGTTGCCCGGCAGGTCGAGCAGCTGCTGCGCCACATAGACGCGGTTGCCACGGGCCGGGTTGCCGTACATGGCCAGGCGTGTGCCGTCGGCCTCGGTGAAAGCCAGGCCGTGACCACGCGCCAGTTGCCGGCCGACCAGCTCGGACAGGATCTCCTGCAGCGAATAGGTCGCCAGCAGGTAGCCCGCCAGCTGCCCGCTGGCGAGTACCGGCAGGCACATGTCCAGCACCTCCAGCCCCAGCCCGTCGGCCTGCGGCAGGAAGTAGCTGCTCGAATAGGCCGGGCCGCTGAAGCGGCGCGCCGCCGCGCAGGCGAAACTGACGTCGGTCTGCGCGCTGGCGCGTCCGAGCCGCTCAAACACCGGGGGCCGGTAAGGCGTTTCCGCATGGGCGACCGGCGCCAGCGCCACATTGCGCCACTCCAGCCGCAACATCTCCCGGTGTTCGTGCAGCAGCGCGGACGCGGGCGCACGCCATGCAGCCGGATCCGGGCTGCTGGCCTGCAAGGCCTGGATGCCCTGGACGTTACGCGCCAGCGCGGCGCGAATGTCGGTGGTTGTCTGCACCGCGTCCTGCTCCAGCCGGCTTTGCACCTGGCTGGACTCGTAGCGCCCGGCAAGCCAGACCAAGGTGGACAACAGGCCGAGCAGCAGGACCACCAGCAGGGCCCACAAGCCCCAGCGCCGGCTCCAGCGCCGCCGGTCCGACGACGGTTCGCCGCGGCTGGCCGCGTCGTAGTGCTCGCTCACAACACCCCGTGGTCCAGAGCGGGCAACTGCAGGCGAACCGCCCGCAACCTGTCCGCGCTCACCTCGGCCATGACCACCGCGGGACCCTGGGCCTGCTGACCCAGCACTTCTCCCCAGGGATCGACCACCAGGCTCTGGCCCCAGGTGCGCCGCCCGTTGTCGTGTTCACCCCCTTGGGCCGCGGCCACCACATAGGCCAGGTTTTCAATCGCGCGCGCCCGCAGCAGCACTTCCCAGTGGGCCTGGCCGGTGGTCCGCGTGAAGGCGCTGGGCACCAGCAGCAGGTCCGCCCTCATGGCCCGGTACAGCTCGGGAAAGCGCAGGTCGTAACAGACGCTCAGGCCGACCCGGTAACGGTGGCCATCGACCGAGGGCAGCTCGAAGGTCACCGGCGCTGCGCCGCTTTCAATCACACGCGACTCGTCGTACTGCTCCAGCCCGTTGTCAAACCGGAACAGGTGAATCTTGTCGTAACGCGCGACGCACTGACCCGTCGGCGCATACACCAGCGAGCTGTTGCGCACATGCTGGCGGTCGCTGGCGCCGAGCGGTACGGTGCCGCCCACAACCCAGAGCCCCAACTCGCGCGCAGACCGGGCCAGAAAATCCTGGATCGGGCCCTCGCCGGCCGCCTCCTGCACGGCGAGCTTGTCGGTGTCCTTCAGGCCCATCACGCAAAAATACTCAGGCAGCACCGCCAGCTCGGCGCCCTGCGCAGCCGCACGCTCCAGCAGCTGCCTGGCCATGGCCAGATTGGCGGGGACGCTGGTCCCCGAGACCATTTGAAGGGCGGCGACGTGCATGGCTACTTTTTTGCTCCGGCATCCTCGGCGGGCTTCTCGCCGGCCTTGACCTCGGCCGCGACCTTGCGATTCACCTTGGTGATTTTCGGGTTGGTCCAGGTGCCGTCAATGTGGAATTCCTGGGTCGCCGCCTCGGTCAGCGGGCGTCGCAGGAAATACTGGGCCAGGAAGGAGCCCAGGCCAATCGCCGGATTGATGACGGTGGCAATCAGGGACGCGGTACCGGCGTTGATCTCCGGCACCACCACCACCGTCAGGTCCTGGGTTTCTTTGGCGATGTCGGCCTTGCCTTCCATCAGCACGGCGGCGTTGACGCCTTTCATCTGCAGGTTGTTGGTAAACGCCAGGCCCTGGTTGATGCTGACGTCGCCGCGCACGAAGTCAAAGGAAAAGCCGTCCGAAAACACGTCGCGGAAATCCAGCGTCAGGCGCCGCGGCAGGGCCTGCAGGCTGAGTACCCCGAGCAGCTTGGCAATGCCCGGTTCGGCCTTGAGGAACTGGCCCGAGGCCACATTCACATTGAACTGCCCGCTCAGGCTCGGGTAGTCCAGGCTCAGCGGCGAGCCCACCCAGGCGATCTGGCCTTCGAGCTTGCCCTTGCCGCGACGGATCACATCACTCATGCCGAAACGCTTGAGCAGTTCGCCCGAATCGGCAATGTCCAGCCTGAAGTTCATCACGGTACGGCGCCGCTCGACCGCCCCGCGCGACCCGCCCGCAGCCACCGGCTGCTGTGCATTGACGGCGACCCAGTTGCCGGTGGCCGTCAGCGTGGCCTCCGGCACGATGACATTGAGCTTGTTGAGCCGCCACTCGCGCGCGCCCCCTTCGCGGGCCACCGTCCCGGCGCCGCGGTTGATGGCTTCAATTTCAACCCGGCCCAGTTTCTTGCCGCGCAGCTCCAGGTCCTCCACCACGATGTCGAGCGCCGGAACGTTGGCAGGCTGCTCGTTGAGGATGGCCTCGACCTCGCTGGCCGTGCTCTGGCCCAGGCTCAGGCGCGACAGGCGCGCATACAGCCGGCCGTCACCCGCGCCCCCGGGCTGGCGGAACTCGACGTAGCCGTTGAGTTCGGTCGCGTCGATGTTGGCTCGCCAGGTCAGGCCGTCACGCGATCCGCCGAGCACGACGTTGTTGAGTTTTCGCCCGTCGAACACCAGCTCCCTGGCACGTATCGCCATGGTGGTCGGCAGATAACCCAGCACGGCACTGGCGGGGGTCAGCCGCTCGGCCGGTGCCGCGGCAACCGGCGCCGGGCTGGCGGCCAACACCTGCTCCCAGGCATCGATGTCAACACTCGCGAGATTGATGTTGGCGGCCACCCCGGCCTCAGGCACCGGCGCACTTTCACCAGGCTCCAGGCCAATGGCAATGCTGCCGCGCAACACACGGGGCTCCGGCCCGCTGATGTCGCGCACATACTGCACCGAGGCCAGCCGCCCCACGGTCAGTGACAGCTGGTCCTGCAGGGCCTGCCCTGCGGTCGCGCCGCGCACGACCGTGTTGTCAAAACGCACCGGCAGGACGGTCTCGGCACTCTTGTTCAGCGGAGCCGGCAGGCTCAGGGCCATGCCCTGCAGGTTGCTGGACAAACTGATCTCGGTGGCGCCGCGCCGGAACCCGAGGTTGGCGGTGTAGGCGGCAGTGCCGCTGGCGCGGCTGCCCAGGCGCGCCACCAGATCGAGCCCTCGGGCCTGCCGCAGCCCCTCGGCGCTCAGGGTGCCCTGGGCCCGAATGAGCACCGCCGCATCCGGAAACTCTGCGGGCCGGGCCACGCCGGCCTGCGTTGTGCGCGTGCCCCCCTCCAGGCGCACGTCGCCGCCCAACAGGCGCGCCTGCCCGCCACTGATGGCAAAGCCGCTTTCGGTGAAGCTCACCAGCGCCTTCGCACGGGTGAGCTGCGGCGTGTCCGGCGTGAACTGCACATCGTTGCCCGCCAGGCTGACACTGCCCTTCACTTTGGACTTGTCGAGGTCGGCCAGCGGCAGGCTCAGTTCAAGCTTGTAGCCGGCCGTCCCGGTCGCCACGGTGGTGGCCAGCGCCTTGCCGGTGATGTCGCCCAGGGGCGAGGTATTGACCACGGCCACGGCCTCGGCCAGCGGGCCCTTGATCTCGCCCGTCACCTGCACCGTGGCCCCATGCATGAGGTCCGGAATCCGGGCGTCGGCCTTGACCACCTGCAGACCGGGAAAACCGGCGATCCGCCCCGTCGCGCCATTGACCTGCATGGAGGCACGGTCGAACACCAGTTCGCCATCGAGCTCGCTGAGGGCGGGCCAGGCACTGGCGTCACGCGGCTGCACCGACCGCGGCACATAGGCCAGGGTGGCCCTGGCCACCTTGGCCGACACCCGGAACTCGCCGAGCTTCGGATCGGCAAACGGCATGTCATTCAAATTGCCCTTGAGCCGGAATTTCACGTCGCTGAGCGCGCCCTGGGTCACCGCATCACGCACATAGTGGCGCACCGTGTCGGGCAGGATCAGGGGCAGGTAGCGATGCACCCGGCCGCCGTCGCCGCGGTCCAGGCTGCCCTGCAAATCCAGCACACCGGGAAAGCGACCGTCATGAGCGGCGGCGCCGGCAGTCGCAGTCGCTACCGGTGCGTCTGCGGTGTGCCAGCTGGCCTGCGCGCTGCCCTGGGCATCGGCGTTGGCAAACACCAGGTTGCGCAGCTGCAATTCGATTTTCGGGCCGGTCAGCTTCCATTGGGCGTCAGTCGACAGCTGGTCGAACGGCAGGCGCGGGTCTTCGAAAATGCCGGGCAAATACAGGTCGCCATTGGTGATCCTGACTTTGGCCTGCCCGCCCTGCTGGGTCAGGTCAAAATCCACTGCCGCACCCCGCACCCCGGGCCGGTCGCTGGTCCCCTGGGCCGCAGCTTGGGGAGCAATTTCAAGCTGCGTCACCCGACCCTTGGCAGCGTAGGCAAGAGGCGCATCGAGCGCGCCCTGCCAGCGCGCTTCAACGACATCCACCAGGCCCCTGGGCGTCAGTGAAGTCAGCATGGCATGCGCCGCATCGCCCAGCGGCAACCGGCTGGCGATCATCGCCAGTGCGGCCAGATCGAGTTTGTCCGCGCGGAACTCGCCGCGCGCAGCTGCCTTGCCCTCGGCACCGGTGTAGACCAGCGACACATTGCCGCCCGGCCACTGCAGGCCATCGCGGGTGCGAAACTGCAGCCCCTCGGTGGCGAACTCGAAGCCGTTGGCAAACTGCCGGCCGCCAAAACGGCCACTCACGGCCTGCAGCGCCAGCGGCTGCAGGGCCTTGCCCAGTTGCGCATCCACCGCCAGCAGCGCCACATCGGCCGTGCCGCCGGTGATCTGTCCGCCGCTGACATCGGCCCAGACCCGCAGCGCGCCGCTGCCCGCCCGCAGGTCGATGCCCAGGCTGGCAAGGTTGGCGTAACGCTTGACCTCGGACACATCGACCCGCCCGAACTCGGCATACATCTGCCCGGCCCAGCGGCGCCACTGGCCGGCGCCGCCCGACCACAGCGGCTCACGAAACACACCGCGCAGGCTGAAACGTTCGCCCCATTCGGGCGGCGGCGTCGCATCCAGGCGCATCAGGTGGCGGCGCCCCGGGTTGCGCAATGTCCAGTCCACCTGGGTCAAGGCCAGCAGCGGGACCTGCCGCAGGTCGTCGGTCCAGCGCACAGTGCCGCCGCGAATGACGAACTCGGTTTGCGAAAAAACCCAGTCAGCGATGGCGCTGCTGTCGTCGTTGGGGTCGCGCGACACATCCAGGCCGGCCACAAAAATCCTGCCGTCGGCCGTGCGCCGGATATCCAGCTCGGGCTGGTCGATGTAAAGCTGTTCAAAACCCAGACCCCACAGCGAGGACGGCGAGACCGCCGCCAGCACGCGTGGCAGGCGCAGGGCTTCGCGCCCCTGGGCATCGAGCAGCGCCACATCGCGCAACTCGAAGGACGGAATCAGCCCGCCTGGCCGGGCCGTGATCTGGCCGATGCGCACCGGTACACCCAGGGCCTGGCTGGCTGCTGTTTCCAGTCGCGGGCGGAATTCACCGATTCGCGGCACAATCCAGCCGTGAAGCACGGCCCAGGCCGCGCCGAAAAGCACCCAGAAAGCCAGCACCAGGCCCAAGGCCAGGCGAGCGACCAGCGCGGCAATTTTGAGACGTCGAGAGGCAAGCTCCGGCTGGGAGGGTGTCGTTTGATCCATGGACATGAGAATTATGACCTTCAGCGCTTCCGTCCGTTCAATGCAAGCCAGGGAAGTCCTGTAATGTCCGTGCCATCGACCGACCTTTCGGCCCAGCCCCTGACGGCATCGGGGTACTCGCGGTTTGTCCAGCGCATACGGCGGCGTTACGCCGACGAGCTGGCCTTGTTGCCCCCCGGCGCACCCGGACGGGCCGGCATGCAGATCACCTACGACGCCTTGCAGGCACGCGGACTGGACACCGGCGCGGCCCTGCGGGTGCTGCGCCAGCTCGTCATGGAGCGCCTGGTGGTTCTTGATTGTGATGGTGGCCAGGCGCCGCTGCAGGTCATCACCAAAGCCATGACGGAGCTGGCCGAGCTGGCGCTGGACATCGCCATCTGCGAGTCACGCAAGCCGCTGGACGCGCTGCATGGCGCACCCCAGGCCCTCGACATGCCGGGTGCCCCGGCCGGGCAACGCGCCCAGCTGTGGGTGATCGGCATGGGCAAGCTCGGGGCCAGGGAGCTCAATGTCTCCAGCGACATCGACCTGATCTACGTCTATGACCACGACGGCGAGACTGCCGGCCGGGCCGATGGCCGGGGTGTCATCTCCAACCATGAATATTTTGCGCAGCAGGTCAAGGCCATCTACAACCTGATTGGCGAGGCCACCGAACACGGTTTTGTGTTCCGGGTGGACCTGGCCCTGCGCCCCAACGGCAACTCGGGCCCGGCCGCGGTCTCGCTGGGCGCGCTGGAAGAATACTTTCAGGTCCAGGGGCGCGAATGGGAACGGTTTGCCTGGCTCAAGAGCCGGGTGGTGGCGCCGCTCGAATGTATCCGCAACGGCTCGGCCCAGGCCATGCGCGGGTCAGTACTGCCTTTTGTCTTCCGGCGCTATCTCGACTACAACGTGTTCGACGCGCTGCGCATCCTGCACCGGCAGATCCGCGAACACGCCGCCAAACGGGCCGCAGGCCACCCCGAACGCGCCAACGACGTGAAGATGTCGCGCGGCGGCATCCGCGAGATTGAATTTACCGTGCAGCTGCTGCAGGTCGTGCGCGGCGGGCAGTTCCCCGAGCTGCGCACCCGCCCGACGGTCGATGCGCTGCAGCGCGTGGCGAGCGCCGGACTGATGGCACAGGCCACGGCCGAAGCCCTGATGCGGGCCTACGATTTCCTGCGCCGCGTCGAGCACCGCATCCAGTACCTCGACGACCAGCAGACCCATGTGCTGCCGACGCGCGATGATGACCTGGCCTGGATCGCCCAGACCCTGGGTTACAGCAGCTGCTGCCCGTTTCTGAGCGAACTCGATGCGCACCGGGAACTGGTCGCCCAGGAGTTCGACACGCTGCTGGGACAAAAAAGCGAGTGCAAGGGCTGCGGCAAGTCGGCCCCCGCCGCACCGCAAAACCTCGACGAACTGCTGGAAAAACTCGCGGACCCCTGGCCCGACAAATTTCGCGCCCGGCTGGAGTTGTGGCGCGAGCACCCGCGCGTGCTGGGGCTGCGCGACGACGCCAGAACACGCCTGACACGGCTGGTGCAACGCACCGCGCAGTGGCTGCTCGAAGGCAAGGTCGGCGAGGAAGCAGCGGTGCGCATCGTTGACTGGATCGAGCCGCTGCTGCGCCGGGAGAGTTATCTGGCGCTGCTGGTGGAGCGTCCCGCCGTGCATGAGCGCCTGCTGCGCCTGCTTGGGGCGGCCAAATGGCCGGCGCGTTACCTGCTGCAGCACCCCGGTGTGATCGACGAGCTGGCCAGCGACGCCATGCTGCACGAACGTTTTGACGCCGCCGCCTTCATGCAGGAACTGCAGCAGCGGCTGGCCGCCCTGCGCCGCACCGGCGAGGACGACGAGGAAAGCTGCCTGAACCTGTTGCGCCGCGCGCACCACGCCGAGCTGTTTCGCACGCTGGCACGCGACGTCGAAGGTCAACTCACGGTCGAACAGGTGGCCGACGACCTCAGCGCCCTGGCCGAAGCCGTGCTCAAGGTCACGACCGACTGGTGCTGGCAACGCCTGAAAAACCGCCACCGCGAGACACCGCAGTTCGCCATCATTGCCTACGGCAAGCTGGGCGGCAAGGAGCTCGGCTACGGCAGCGACCTGGACATCGTGTTCGTCTACGACGACGAGGACGAGCGGGCCTCGGAGGTCTATGCCGCTTTTGTGCGCAAGCTGATCAACTGGCTGACCATCAAGACCGGCGAAGGCGACCTGTTCGAGATCGACACCGCCTTGCGGCCCAACGGCAACTCGGGGTTGCTGGTCACGCGTTTCGAGGCCTATGCCAATTACCAGCAGCAGCGCGGCAGCAACACCGCCTGGACCTGGGAACACCAGGCCATCACCCGCGCCCGTTTTGTCCAGGGCAGCGACTCCCTGCGCCAGCGTTTTGACGCGGTGCGGCTGGCCGTGATCAGCGCCGCGCGCGACATCCCGGCCCTGAGCCGCGAGATTGTCGCAATGCGCGAGAAAGTGCGTGCCGCCCATCCGATCAAGGGTGAAAAAACCGGAGAAAAATTCGACGTCAAACACAGCCCCGGCGGCATGGTGGATGCAGAGTTCGTCGTGCAGTTTCTGGTGTTGTCGCAGTCGCGCAGCCACCCGGAGCTGGCCGACAACGTCGGCAACATCGCCTTGCTGCAGCGTGCCGAGGTCGCCGGCCTGCTGCCCGACGGCCAGGGCCAGGCGGCGGCCCGCGCCTACCGCGCGCTGCGCCGGGTTCAACACCAGGCGCGCCTCAATGAAGAGCCGACCCAAGTCGTGCCGTCGGCGCTGCAGGCCGAACGCGAGGCCATTCTGGCGGTGTGGCGCACGGTGTTCGAAGCCGGCGAGCCCCACGCCGGCGCCTGAAGGCTTCTGGAAACGGACTCCCCGGGCAGGGCGCCAGGAGTCCGTCATGCCCCCGTGCATCAAATTGAAACAATTGTTTTAATTAAATCAATCGTTTGATTTATGTGGTCCAATCGGGCCCATGAAACCCTCCCTGCCTGCCCACCCAACCGCGAGCGGGCCCGAAGCCCGCAAGCAGCGCGCCGACGGCGCCGAAGCGCGGGCCCACCTGCTGCTCAGTGCCCTGAAACTGTTCGCCGAAAAGGGCTTTGCCAAAACATCAACGCGCGAGATTGCGCATGCGGCCGGTGCCAACCTTGCCGCGATCAGCTACTACTTCGGCGACAAGGCGGGGCTCTACCGCGCGGTCTTCACCGAACCGCTGGGCAAGCCCTGTGACGACATTGCGCGCTTCCTGCCGGCGCACCTGACACTGCGGCAGGCTCTCGAAGGTTTTATCGGGGGCTTTCTGGAGCCCCTGAAGCTGGGCGACCTGGTGCAACAGCTCACCCGCCTGCACTTTCGCGAAATGCTGGAACCGACCGGCCTGTGGGCCGAGCAGCTCGACAACAACATCCTGCCGGCGCACGCCGCACTGGTGGAAGTGCTGGGCCGCCATCTGGGCGTCACGAAACCCGACGACGATGTACACAGGCTGGCGTTTTCCATCACCGGGCTGGCCATGCAGACCTTCATCAGCCGCGACCTGATCGTGACAGTCCGGCCGCAACTGATTGCCACGCCCCAAGCCATCGACCTGTGGGCCGCGCGCCTGGTGGATTTTGCCGAGGCCATGGTCGCGGTGGAACGCGCCCGGCGCCAGTCCCCCCTTCCCGTGAAAAAGAACAAGCCATGAGAAAACCCCGTTTCATCGCCTGCGCCCTGGTGCCGCTGCTGCTGGGCGCCTGCGCCCTGCAAAGCCCTCCGGCAGCGGTGTCTGCCAACACCCCCTCGCAATGGTTTGCCCCCTTGCCGGCATCAGCCGGCAGCGCCGGCCTGCCGCACAACGGCGCCTTGACCGACCTGACCCAGTGGTGGCAGCAGCAGGGCGACCCCTTGCTGGTCGAACTGATCGCCGCCGCCCAGGCGGTGAGCCCGACTGTGGCCACGGCGCGCTCGCGCATCGAGCAGGCCCGCGCCACGCGGGTGGGCGCCGGTGCGGCCCTGCTGCCCTCGCTGGACGCCACGGCCAGCGCCAGCCGGGGCCGTTCGCAGCAGGCCACCGGACCGGGCACGCCGCCGGTCACGACCACCACGCAGACCGGCCTGCAGGCGAGCTGGGAAATCGACGTGTTCGGCGGCCGGCTGGCCGGCCGCGATGCCGCCGGCGAACGTCTGGCCGGCGCCCGGGCGCAGTGGCATGACGCACGTGTGTCGGTGGCGGCCGAGGTGGCCAACCAGTACTACAGCCTGCGCACCTGCCGCCAGCTTGAGGCGGTGACACGGGCTGACGCCAGCTCGCGCGGCGAGACGGCGCGCCTGTCGGGGCTGAGCACCGGCGCCGGTTTCACCGCCCCGGCCACCGACGCGCTGGCACGCGCCAGCGCGGCCGAGGCCAGCGGCCGGGCCACGCAGCAGCGCGCCCAGTGCGAGCTCGACCTGAAGGCGCTGGTGGCCCTGACCGGCCTGGCCGAACCGGACATCAGGCAAAAAGTGGCTGCAGCGCCTGCCCTGCCTGCACAGTCAGCTATGATTTCAATAGCAAATGTACCAGCCAACGCCCTCGCGCAGCGTCCCGACGTGTTTAACGCCGAGCGCGAGGTCGCGGCCGCCAGCGCCGACGTCGGCAGCGCCCAGGCCGAACGTTACCCGCGCCTGAGCCTGAGCGGCGCCATTGGCAGCTCGCGTTCTCGCGCCGGCGGCGTGACCACCACACTCGACACCTGGTCCATCGGGCCGCTGGCCCTGACCTTGCCGCTGTTCGATGGTGGCCGCCGCGCGGCCGACGTCGATGCGGCGCAGGCGCGTTATGAGGAAGCCGCCGCGCTGTACCGCGCGCGGGTGCGGCAGGCCGTGCGTGAGGTCGAGGAAGCCCTGGTCACGCTGCAGAGCACCGCCGAACGCGAAGGCGATGCCCAGACCGCGGTGACCGGTTACCGCGCGTCCTTCACCGGCACCGACGCGCGTTACCGCAATGGCCTGGCCAGCCTGGTTGAACTGGAAGACGCGCGCCGCACGCAACTCGGTGCCGAAACCGCCCTGGCCACGCTGCAGCGCGAACGCCGGTCGGCCTGGGTGGCGCTGTACCGCGCCATGGGCGGCGGCTGGACACCGGCCATGGCCGGCCCCGAAGCCGGCCCTTCGACCTCGTCGAATGCACAGGCCGCACCCGCCCGGCCCTGATTTTTTCCCCTTTTGACTGTCCCTGTTTGATTCCAAGAACACCATGAAAAAATTCAAACTCAAACCCCTTGCCGTGATCGCCATCGTTGTTGCCGCGGTGGCCGCAGGTGCCTTCTTTTTCCTGTCGTCCGGAAAATCCGGGGACGCTGCGGCAGACGCCAAGGCCGCGCCCAAGCCGGCCCTGACCGTGACCGCCGCGCAGCCGCAGCCGGCCCGCCTGCCCCTCACGCTGGCCGCCAACGGCAACATCGTGGCCTGGCAGGAAGCCATCATCGGCTCCGAATCGAACGGCCTGCGCCTGACCGAGGTGCGGGTCAATGTCGGCGACGTGGTCAAAGCCGGCCAGGTGCTGGCGACCTTTTCAACCGAAAGCGTGCAGGCCGACGTGGCACAGGCGCGCGCCAGCCTGCTTGAAGCACAGGCCAGCGCGGCCGACGCCGCGGCCAATGCCGAACGCGCTCGCACGCTGCAGAACTCGGGCGCGCTGAGCACCCAGCAGATCAACCAGTACCTGACGACCGAAAAAACCGCCCGGGCGCGCGCCGAGGCGGCCCAGGCCGTGCTGGGTGCGCAGCAGCTGCGCGGCCGGCAAACCCAGGTGCTGGCACCCGACAGCGGCGTGATCTCTGCACGCACCGCCACCGTGGGCGCTGTCGTGAGCGCCGGCACCGAGTTGTTTCGGCTCATCCGCAAGGGCCGACTCGAGTGGCGCGCCGAAGTGACCTCGGCGGAACTCGGCCGCATCACGGCCGGCACCACGGCGGTCGTGCGTCCCGCCAGCGGTGGCGAGATCCAGGGCCGCGTGCGCATGATTGCGCCCACGGTCGATCCGCAGACGCGCTCGGCGCTGGTGTATGTCGATCTGCCCATCCTGCCCGCCAAAAATTCGCCCGCCAAGGCCGGCATGTTTGCGCGCGGCGAGTTCAACCTCGGCGCCTCGGACGCACTGACGGTGCCGCAACGCGCCATCGTCGTGCGCGACGGCTTCAACTTCGTGTTCCGCCTGGCACCCGACAACCGGGTCAGCCAGGTCAAGGTGGTGACCGGCCGGCTCGCCGGCGACCGGGTCGAGGTGCTCTCGGGCCTGACGCCCGATGCGCGCATCGTGGTTGATGGCGCTGGTTTCCTCAACGACGGTGACCTGGTCCGCGTTTCCGAAACGACCGAATCAAAACAGGCTGCACCCTCCGCCCCGCCTGCGCCAGCTGCTATGAAATAAGGAGCAACCATGAACGTTTCCTCCTGGTCGATCAAGAACCCGATCCCCGCGATCATGCTGTTCGTGCTGCTGAGTTTTGCCGGCATGTTGTCGTTCAAGGCGATGAAGGTGCAGAACTTTCCCGACATCGACCTGCCGACAGTCAGCGTCTCGGCCTCGCTGCCGGGCGCCGCGCCGGCGCAGCTCGAAACCGAGGTCGCGCGCAAGCTCGAGAACTCGATCGCCACGGTGCAGGGCCTCAAGCACATCTACACCAAGGTGCAGGACGGCGGCGTCACCATCACGGCCGAATTCCGCCTCGAAAAACCGGTGCAGGAAGCCGTCGATGACGTGCGTTCGGCCGTCGCGCGGGTGCGCTCCGACCTGCCCGGCGATGTGCGCGACCCGATTGTCAGCAAGGTGGACCTGGCCGGCCAGCCGGTGCTGGCCTTCACCATCAGTTCACCGCGCATGGATGGCGAGGCGCTGTCCTGGTTTGTCGACAACACGGTCTCGCGCAAGCTGCTGGCCGTGCGCGGCGTGGGTGCGGTCAACCGCGTGGGCGGCGTGACACGCGAGGTACGCGTGGCGCTCGATCCCTCGAAGCTGCAGGCGCTGGGCGCCAGCGCCGCCGACATCTCGCGCCAGCTCAAGCAGGTGCAGACCGAAAGCGCGGGCGGGCGCACCGACCTGGGCGGCAGCGAGCAGCCGGTACGCACGCTGGCCACCGTCAAGTCGGCGCAGGAGCTGGGCCAGCTGGAGCTGGCGCTCAGCGACGGCCGGCGCATCCGGCTCGACCAGGTGGCCACGGTCAGCGACACCGTTGCCGACCCGCGCTCGGCCGCGCTGCTCGACGGCAAGCCCGTTGTCGGTTTTGAAGTGGCGCGCAGCCGCGGCGAAAGCGAGGTCACGGTGGGCGCCGCGGTGCAGGTGGCACTGGCCGAACTCAAGGTGCAGCATCCCGACCTGGTGCTGACCGAGGCCTTCAACTTCGTCAAACCGGTCGAGGAAGAATACGACGGCTCCATGGCCCTGCTTTATGAGGGCGCGCTGCTGGCCGTGCTGGTGGTCTGGCTGTTCCTGCGCGATTGGCGCGCCACCTTTGTCTCGGCCGTGGCGCTGCCGCTGTCGGTGATTCCGGCCTTCATCGGCATGTACCTGCTGGGTTTTTCGATCAACGTCGTGACGCTGCTGGCGCTGTCGCTGGTGATCGGCATCCTGGTGGACGATGCGATTGTCGAGGTGGAAAACATCGTTCGGCATCTGCGCATGGGCAAGACACCCTACCAGGCGGCGATGGAAGCGGCCGACGAGATTGGCCTGGCGGTGGTGGCCACCACCTTCACGCTGATCGCCGTGTTCCTGCCGACCGCGTTCATGAGCGGCGTGGCCGGCAAGTTTTTCAAGCAGTTCGGCTGGACCGCTTCACTCGCGGTGTTCGCCTCCCTGGTAGTGGCGCGGGTGCTGACGCCCATGATGGCGGCCTACATCCTCAAGCCCATCGTCGGTGACCACAAGGACCCGGCCTGGATGCGCGTCTACATGCGCATGGCCACCTGGTGCCTCAAGCACCGCGTGACCACCATGATCGCGGCCACGGTCTTTTTCATCGGCTCCATCCTGCTGATTCCGCTGCTGCCCACCGGCTTCATTCCGCCCGACGACAACTCGCAGACACAGGTGAATATCGAGCTCCCCCCCGGCTCCAGCCTGGCGCAGACCAAGGCGTCGGCCGAGCAGGCCCGGCAGCTGGTCAGCAAGGTCGAACATGTGCGCAGCGTCTACACCACCATAGGCGGCGGCAGCGCCGGCACCGACCCGTTTGCCATGGCCGGCGCGGCGGAGACACGCAAGGCCACGCTGACGGTGCTGCTGACCGAGCGAACCGAAAGACCGCGCAAGCAGGGCATTGAAAACAAGATGCGTGCAGCCCTGGAAGCCCTGCCCGGTGTGCGCACCAAGGTTGGCCTGGGTGGTTCCGGTGAGAAATACGTGCTGGTGCTGACCGGTGAAGACCCGGTGGCCTTGCAGGCTGCGGCGCTGGCCGTGGAAAAAGACTTGCGCACCGTGCCTGGCCTGGGCAGCGTGGCATCCACCGCCAGCCTGATCCGGCCCGAGATCGCCGTGCGGCCCGACTTCGCACGTGCGGCCGACCTCGGCGTGACGAGCGCGGCCATCGGTGAGACGCTGCGTATTGCGACCTTGGGCGACTACGACGTCTCGCTGCCCAAACTGAACCTGCCGGAACGCCAGGTGCCGATTGTCGTCAAGCTGGCCGACGCGGCGCGCCAGGACCTCAGCGTGCTCGAACGCCTCTCGGTGCCCGGGACCAAAGGCCCGGTGATGCTGGGCCAGGTGGCGACGCTGGAGATTGCCGGCGGCCCGGCCGTGATCGACCGTTACGACCGTTCACGCAATGTCAACTTCGAGATCGAGCTGTCGGGCCTGCCGTTGGGCGACGTGACCAAGCTGGTTCAGGAATTGCCTGCCGTGAAAAACCTGCCGGCCGGCGTCAAGGTGGTGGAGATCGGGGACGCCGAAGTCATGGGCGAACTGTTTGCCAGTTTCGGCCTGGCCATGCTGACCGGCGTGCTGTGCATCTACATCGTGCTGGTGCTGCTGTTCAAGGACTTCCTGCACCCGGTGACCATCCTGGCCGCTTTGCCGCTGGCGCTCGGCGGCGCCTTTGTCGGCCTGCTGATCGCGCAGAAGAGTTTTTCCATGCCCTCGCTGATCGGCCTGATCATGCTGATGGGTATTGCGACCAAAAACTCCATCCTGCTGGTCGAATACGCCATCGTCGCACGCCGCGGCAACGACGGCAGCAACGGCCACCCGGTGGTGGCGCCGATGTCACGCCGCGACGCGCTGCTCGATGCCTGCCACAAGCGGGCCCGGCCCATCATCATGACCACGCTGGCCATGGGCGCCGGCATGATGCCGATCGCCTTCGGCTTCGGGGCGGCCGATCCGAGCTTTCGCTCGCCGATGTCGATTGCGGTGATCGGCGGCTTGATCACTTCTACGGTGCTGAGCCTGCTGGTGGTGCCGGCGGTGTTCACTTACATCGACGACATCGAACATGGCATCCGGCGCCTGGCCAACCGGCTGCGCGGCCGGAAGGAATTGCCAGAGACGGGACAGGCCACGCTGGCGGCCGATGTGAAGCCGGCGCAACTGCCAGCGCCCTGAGCAGGCGATCATCCCGTTCGAATGTGAATCAAAATGGCCTGTAGCCCTTATTTCACGGGCGTTGTCAGCTATTGATTTTATAGCGTCTCGGGATCAAGGGCAGGATCAGGGGGCCTGGCGGATCTTGCGCACCAGCGCGCTGGTCGAGTAACCGTCGACAAACGGAATCGCCAGCGCCTGGCCGCCGTAACTCCGGACCACGGCAGTCTCGGCGAGCGTATCCATGTCGTAGTCGCCGCCCTTGACCAGGATATCGGGCCTGAGTTCGGTGATCAGTTCCAGCGGCGTGTCTTCGTCAAACCAGGTGACAAGACTGACGGACTCCAGCGCCGCCATCAGCACGGCGCGGTCTTCCTCGTTGTTGAGCGGGCGGTCCGGGCCCTTGCCCAGGCGCCGGGCCGAAGCATCGGTGTTGAGCGCCACCACCAGGCTGGCGCCCAGCGCCCGTGCACGGGCCAGGTAGGTCGCATGGCCGCGATGCAGCACGTCGAACACGCCGTTGGTGAACACGACAGGCCGCGGCAGTGCAGCCACGCGCTGCGCCGCCTGCTCGCGGGAAACGATTTTTTGCGTGAAAAGGGGAGAAGAGGGGGGAGGGGATGCGCCTTGCATCACGCCACTTTAACGGAAGGCCGCCGCGACCATCTCGACCAGCAGGCCGCCGTCGAGCTGCGCACCCACCACGGCACGCTGCGGCCAGGTGGCGCTGTCTTCGCCGATCCATTCGCGCCAGGCGGCATCGAGTTGCCTTTTGTGCTGCAGGTCGCTCAGGAAAACCTGCACGCTGAGCAGGCTGGCGCGGGACGCGCCGACGTGACTCAGGTGGGCATCGAGCATGGCCAGCGTCTGCGCCAGTTGCCCGGAAAAATCCAGCCCGGCATCACTGGCATTGGCCACCGCAAACACCTGGGCGCCCCGGGCGACGACGCGGCTGCGGCCGCCCGACGCGCTGGGCCACCGGACGTCGGACATCAGGCGCCAGTGGCCACCGGTGCCGGGGCGACCGATGCCGCGATTTCCCTGCTCAGTTCCTTGCGGTAGCGGTTGAGCTCCTGCACGGTCTTGAAACTCTGGTTCATCAGCAGGCTCATGTTGTGCAGGATGCGTTCGACCACCTTGCCTTCCCAGGCGGCGTCGAAATCGATCTGCTTGTCCAGCCAGTGCTCCAGCCACTCGGGGTTGGGCAGGCGCGACTGGATGGTGTCGCGCGGAAACAGGGCCTTGTTCACGTGCAGGTTGGTCGGGTGCAGGGCCTGCGCCGTGCGCCTGGCACTGGCCATCAACACGCCGACCTTGGTGAAGGCGGCCCTGGCGTCGTTGCCGAAATTGTTGATCGCGCGTTTCATGTAGCGCAGGTAGGCCCCGCCGTGGCGCGCCTCGTCCTGGCTGAGCTGGGTGTAAATCTGTTTGATCACGGGTTCGGTGTGCCACTCGCTGGCACGCCGGTACCAGTGGTTGAGCCGGATCTCGCCGCAGAAATGCAGCATCAGCGTCTCCAGCGGCGGGGCCGGCTCGAACTCGAAGCGCACGTCGTGCAACTCTTTTTCAGTCGGGGCCAGCTCGGGGCGAAAGCGCCGCAGGTATTCCATCAGCACCAGCGAGTGTTTCTGCTCTTCAAAAAACCAGATCGACATGAAGGCGGAAAAGTCGCTGTCGTCCTTGTTGTCGCGCAGGAACATCTCGGTGGCCGGCAGCGCCGCCCACTCGGTGATGGCATTCATCTTGATGGTCTGCGCCTGCTCGTCGGTCAGCTTGGACGCGTCGAAACTCGCCCAGGGAATGTCCTTGTCCATGTCCCAGCGGACGGATTCGAGCTGTTTGAATAGTTCTGGATAAAGCATACGAACTCCTTACGCGGCACACACCGCACTAGATTCACTCTGATTTTAGGGGCTGAATGTGACAAGCTTTTTCAAGCAGGCTTTTCAGCCCTCTTTCATGCGGGGCTCAGGGGATGGCGCTTTGCACACCCATTTGATCCTTCTACACCCTTGCGCCGGCCTTGGGTAGCGGCCAACGCCGCCAGAAATGAGCCACGCCGGATCAGGGCTGCGCCTGGCGCCAGCGCTGGAGTTCTGGCTCGATGGCGGCAAAGCTGTCCAGCACCCGCACGCCCGGCACACTGCGGCGCTGCAGGACGGGGCAGGCGCCCCCGGTCCAGATCTCGACCGCCGGCGGCAACAGGCCGCGCAGGTCGCCCAGCCCCTGCGTGACATCCTTGGGGTTGAGGCTGGCGCTGAAACTGAGCACCACGATCTGCGCGCCGTGCGCCGACACCGCGCGGGCAATGTCGGACACCGGCGTCTGCACGCCCAGCGACAGGCAGTTGCAGCCTTGCAGGGCCAGAAAGGTTTCGGCCATCAGCAGACCCAGCCCATGCGACTCCTGCGGAAACGTGGTCAGCAACACCCGGGGCGACGCGACGCCGGTCACGCCCAGGCTGCTGATGCCGTGGCGCAGCACGGTCGTCACCGACTCGGTGTAGAAATGCTCCTCGAAAACCTCCAGCCGGCCATCCATCCAGGCGTCGCCGATCAAGGTGTTGAGCGGCGCCACCAGCGTGCTGACGAAAGACGCCAGGCCCAGCTCCTGCACGGCGGCGGTCAGGGTGTGGCGCAGGCCCAGCGCGTCGTGGCGCTTGACCAGCTCAAAACAGGCCTGGATCTGCGGCGCGGGAACGTCGGCCGCCGCCGTCACGGCGGTCCTGGCGGTTTTGCCGCGCTGCCCCTGCGGACGCTGCCTGTTGCCGCCGGCCTGCCGGCCCAGGGCCTGCAGCTCGGCATGCGGCAAACCCACCACCTGCCCGGGCCGGTGCCCGGTGTCCAGCAGGCGTTTGATCAGCCGCAGCTGCTCGAGCTGCTCGCGTGAATACAGGCGCTCGCCGTGGGCGTCGCGGCCGGGCACGGGAAACAGGTAACGGCGCTCCCAGACTCGCAAGGTGTCCTTGGACAGGCCGGTGTCGCGCTCGACCGCGGCAATCGTGAAGCCGGGGGAATAGGCATCGGCCTGGCAGGGAATTACCGGACCGGGCGGGGGGAGATCGGGGGGCGGCATGCTTGAATCTGATCGGGCCCGCACTGCGTATTTTTATCAGTCAAGGGCAGGTTTCCGGTAGTTTGATCGTGTGGCGCACAGACTGCGCAACAAGGCCTTCCATTATTCAACAGCGAGCATGATCATGAAGCACTTCTCCCTCAAACCCTGGCTGATGTTGGCCCTGCTGGCAGGCATGGCGGCCCTCACGCCCGCCCGTGCGGCCCCACCCGGCACTGCCGCAGCGCAAGAGGCGCCGGCCTGCGCGCCCTTGCTGCAACACAGCTTCTTGCGCCTGCAGGACGAAAAGCCCCAGTCCCTGTGCCAGTACAGCGGCAAGGTGCTGGTGGTGGTCAACACCGCCAGCTTCTGCGGTTTCACCCGTCAGTACGAGGGCCTTGAAGCGCTGTATGCGCGCTACCGGGACAAAGGTCTGGTGGTGCTGGGCTTTCCGTCCAACGACTTTTCCCAGGAAAGCGGCAGCAACAAGGAGATCGCCGATTTCTGCGAAAACACCTTTGGCGTGAAGTTTCCGATGTTCGTCAAATCCGGCGTGACCGGCAAAGCGGCCAACCCGCTGTTCCGGCAATTGGCCGACAAGACCGGCCAGCATCCGCGCTGGAACTTTCACAAGTATGTCGTGGCCCGCGATGGCCAGCGCGTCACCAGCTTCAACACCGCCACCGACCCCAAAGACCCTGCCTTCCTGAAGGACATCGAAGAGAAGCTTTTAGGCAAATAATTACCAATCGGTAATAATTTAACCATTAAGTCTAATTTAGAACTTGTCAGACAGAACCTCTTCTCCACACACCTCGATTTTTTTGATGACTTCCGCGACGTTAACGAATTTTTACACTTGCCAGTTGGCCCAACCGGGGAACTGTGGGCGGGGTCGCGGACTCACACTTCGGTCGGCACTGGCACGCAAGCGCAGCGCCGACAGTCACTGTTTTTTTGTTGCGAAGACTTCCGGCCGCTCGCGGTCCGGTTGCAATCCCGGGGCGGTTCTCCTCCTCCTCCCTCCCTCCCTTGTTCGCATCGGGGCGCTTCGCAACATTTTTGTCTTCCGGGCTGTGAGATGAGTTCTCCAGCCCGCCCCAAGGTCGCCATCGTCGGCTCCGGCATTTCCGGACTGGCGGTCGCGCACGCCTTGCGGGGACAGGCCGAACTCACCTTGTTCGAGGCCGGCAGCTATTTTGGCGGCCACACCCACACGGTCGACATCACCCTGCCAACGCCGCAGGGTGCAGTCACCCACGGCGTGGACACCGGCTTTCTGGTCTTCAACGAACGCACCTACCCTCACCTGATCCAGCTGTTTGCGGATCTGGGCGTGGCCACCGCCAAGTCGGACATGTCGTTTTCGGTCAAGATCCCCGGCACCGGCAAGCGCGGCGCCCTCGAGTGGAGCGGCTCCAGCCTGAACACGGTGTTTGCCCAGCGCGGCAACCTCCTGAACTGGAAGTTCTGGCGCATGCTCCGCGACATCATGCGTTTCAACCGCACGGCCACCGCGCTGGCCGAAAGCGGCGCCGACGCCGCCATGATGCAGCCGCTCGGCGAGTTCCTGCGTGAGGGCCGATTCTCGCCCGAGTTCCGCGACTGGTATTTCCTGCCCATGCTGGGCTGTATCTGGTCCTGCCCGACCGACCAGATGCTGCAGTTCCCGGTGGCCACCATGATCCGCTTCTGCCACAACCACGGCCTGATCCAGGTGGCCGACCGGCCGCAGTGGTGGACGGTGACCGGCGGCGCCCGGCATTACGTTGAAAAAATTATTGCCGGCATCGCCGACAAACGCCTGAACACGCCGGTGCGCGGCATCGTCCGCGATGCGCTCTCGCCTCATGGCGGCGTGCGCGTGCTCACCGACGGCGCCGACGAACGGTTCGACAAGGTCGTGCTGGCCACCCACTCCGACCAGTCGCTGGCCCTGCTGCAAAGCCCCAGCAGTGCCGAACGCATGGTGCTGGGCGCCATCGGCTACCAGCCCAACCGCGCCGTGCTGCACACCGACACCTCGGTGCTGCCCGCCAACAAGCTGGCCTGGGCGGCCTGGAACTACGAACGTGCGCAGGACCCGCGGCGTGAGTCCTCCCAGGTATGCCTGCATTACCTGCTGAACATGCTGCAGCCCCTGCCTTTTGCCCAGCCGGTGGTGGTGTCGCTCAATCCCGCGGCCCCGATCGCAGATCAGCACATCATGGGTGAATTCGACTATGCCCATCCGGTCTTTGACGCAGCGGCCATCCGCGCGCAAAAAGAGCTGCCCGGGCTGCAGGGCCTGCAACACAGCTATTTCTGCGGCGCCTGGACCGGTTATGGTTTTCATGAAGACGGCCTGAAGTCCGGCCTGCAAACCGCAAGGCTGCTGCTGCAGGACTGCGCTGGAGCCACGCGATGAGCGCAAGTACTGCACAAGCCCTGATCGGTTTTGGCGAGGTGCGGCACGCCCGCCTCAAACCTGCTGTCAACGCCTTCAACTACCCCACCTATTTCCTGATGCTGCCGCTGCGCAGCCTGCACCAGCACGGCAATGGCGCGCTGGCGCGCAACCGTCGCGCGGCCCTGAGCTTTTTTGACCGCGACCATGGCGAGGGCGGCGACGACTGCCTCGCCTGGGTCGATGCGCTGCTGGAGCGGGAAGGCATCACCGACGCCACGGGCGAGGTCTGGCTGCACACCTACCCGCGCGTGTTCGGCCACACCTTCAAGCCGGTCAGCTTCTGGTATTGCCACAATGCGGCCGGCGAGTTACGCGCCATCGTCGTCGAAGTCAACAACACCTTTGGCGAACGCCACTGCTATCTGCTCGACCACCCGCGTTATGGCCAGGAGCTGCAGGCCGTCAAGGTGTTTCATGTGTCGCCGTTCTGCACGCTGGACGGTTTCTACCGCTTCCGTTTCATGCGCGTCGAGAACGAAGGCGTGGAGAAAACGCTGGCGCGCATCGACTACGACGACGCGTCGGGGCCGCTGCTGCAAACCAGCGTCGCCGGCACGCTGCAGGTCCTGAGTGCGGCCACGCTGCGCAAGGCGCTGTGGGGCTACCCAGCCATGACCTTCGGTGTGGTGGCCCGCATTCACTGGCAGGCCCTCAAGCTCTGGCGCAAACGTGTGCCTTTTGTCAGCAAACCCCAGCCCCCCGAAATTTTCGTGACCCGATGAACATGGCCAGCAACTCCACCGCATCTTCTTCTGTCAATGGCGCTTCGTTCGCGCTGCCCAGCGGAGCTCCGGCCGCGGCACGCACGGCCTTCAAGCTGCTGTCGCGACTCAAGCATGGCACGCTGACCCTGCAGCTGCCCGACGGCAGCATGCAGCGCTTCGGCTCGGGCGAGGCGCCGACGGCCAGCCTGCGGCTGGTGAACTGGAAGGTCTGCAGCGCCGCGCTGCGTTCGGGCGACATCGGTTTCGCCGAAAGTTTCATCGCCGGCGACTGGACCACCCCGCACCTGACCGAGCTGCTGCGCGTTCTGATCGTCAACCGCAAGGAAGTCGAGGACGTGATCTATGGCACCTGGCTGGGGCGCCTGGCCTACCGCGTCAAGCACCTGCTCAACCGCAACACCAAGGCCAACAGCCAGAAAAACATCCACGCGCACTACGACCTTGGCAATGCCTTTTACGAGTTGTGGCTGGACGGCACGATGAATTATTCGGCGGCGATTTTCGCGACGCCGCAGACCTCGATGAAGGACGCGCAGCATGCCAAAGTCAGGCGCGCGCTGCGCATGGCGGGCGTGAAACCGGGCGACCGCGTGCTGGAAATCGGCTGCGGCTGGGGGGCGCTGGCCGAAATGGCTGCCACCGAATTTCGCGCCTCTGTCGTCGGCGTGACGCTGAGCACCGAGCAACTCGCCTGGGCGCAGCAGCGCATGGCCCGCGTGGGTGCAGCCGACAAGGCCGATCTGCGCCTGCAGGACTACCGCGACATCGGCAAAACCAGCGGGGATGCGCCGTTTGATGCGATCTGCTCGATTGAAATGGTCGAAGCCGTCGGGCGTGAATACTGGCCCACCTACTTCCAGGCGGTGGCGCGTCTGCTCAAGCCCGGCGGCTACGCCTGCATGCAGAGCATTGTGATTGCCGACGAACTGTTCGAGCGGTATGTCACCTCGACCGACTTCATCCAGCAGTACATCTTTCCGGGCGGTTGCCTGCCCTGCCCGAAAGAGTTCCGCGCCCAGGCGCGCGCCGCCGGGCTGGAGGTGATCGACGAGTTTTCGTTTGGCCAGGACTACGCCCACACGCTCAGGCTGTGGCGCGAACAGTTCATGGCGCAAGAGTCACGGGTGCTCCAGCTCGGGTTTGACAAGAGGTTCATCCGCATATGGGAGTTCTATCTGGCCTACTGCGAAGCGGCCTTCGCCCAGGCCAACACCGACGTGGTGCAGTACACGCTGCGCAAGATCTGACGGGCGCGCTGTTGCTTGCGCTGGTGCTGGGCATCGGCGCCGCCGCGCCGGCTGCCGCGCAGACCGGCACCGAAGCCACGAACGCCAAGCCACAGGAATTGCTCGATGCCCTGCCGCAGGGCAGGCTGCTGGGCGGCGGCCGCCTGCGTGTTTTCGGTTTTCAGGTCTACGACGCCCGTCTGTGGGCCGGGCCCGGCTTCCGGGTGGACAACTTTGCCAGCCATGCGTTGGCGCTGGAACTCAGCTACCTGCGCGCCTTTGAAGGCCGGGCGATCGCCGAACGTTCGATCACGGAAATGCGCCGCGCCGCGCCGGTCAGCGACGACCTCGCGGACCAGTGGTCGGCCGCGCTGCGCAGGGTGCTGCCCGATGTCAAAAAAGGCGATCGCATCATGGGTGTGCACCGGCCCGGGGTGGGTGCGACCTTCTGGATGAACGGCAAGCCGCTGGGCGAGATCCGCGACGCGGAATTCGCCAAACGCTTCTTCGGCATCTGGCTGGCGCCCGGCACCTCGGAGCCCGGCCTGCGCAATGCGCTGATGGCCGGGGCAGGCCCGTGAACACTGCCGCCCCGGGCGCGTTTGGCACCCGCAACGGCCTGGCCTACGGCCTGCTGGGCCTGCCGTTGGCTTTTGTAGCCCTGCCGCTGTATGTGATCCTGCCCAACCACTACGCCCGTGAATTCGGTGTGCCGCTGGCCACCCTGGGCGCGGTGCTGCTGGGTGCGCGCCTGTTCGATGCGCTGATCGATCCCCTGCTGGGTCGTCTCAGTGACCGCCTGTTTGCACGCTCGGCCAGGGCGGTGCTGGGGCTGGGCGCCGTTGCCGCGCTGGTGCTGGCGCTCGGCTTCGCGCTGCTGTTTTTTCCGCTGGTGAGCGCACCGTCGGCACTGGTGGTCTGGGCCAGCCTGATGCTGATGCTGACCTATGCCGGCTATAGCGCGCTCAGCGTGTCGCATCAGTCCTGGGGCGCGATGCTGGGCGGCGACGAGCGCCAGCGCAGCCGCATCGTGGCCTGGCGCGAGGGCCTGGGCCTGGTTGGCGTGGTGCTTGCATCGATCACGCCGGTGGTGTTCGGACTGCCGGCCAGCACCGCGCTGTTTTTTGTCGCCCTGACGGCCGGCTGGCTGGCCTGGGCGCGCGCCGACCGGCCGGTGCCGCGGCAGACGAATGCCGGTCCCCATGTGGCGACGTCGATCTGGTTGCCGTTTCGCCAGCCGGGCTTTCGCCGCCTGCTCGCGGTCTTCCTGCTCAATGGCACGGCCAGCGCGGTGCCCGCAACGCTGGTGCTGTTTTTCATCCAGGACCGTCTGCAGGCGCCGGCCAGCCAGGAGCCGCTGTTTCTGGGCAGTTATTTCGTGAGCGCGGCCCTGTCCATCCCGCTGTGGCTGGCGCTGGTCAAACGTGTCGGGCTGGCGCCCACCTGGCTGCTGGGCATGTTTCTGGCCATCGCCACCTTCGGCTGGGCGACGCAGATAGCCGCCGGGGACACTGCGGGTTTCGTGATCGTCTGCGCGCTGTCCGGCATCGCACTGGGCACCGACCTGGCGCTGCCCGGCGCGCTGCTGGCCGGCGTGATCCAGGCCAACGGCCAATCGGGCCGGGCCGAAGGCGCTTACTTCGGCTGGTGGAATTTCGCCATCAAGCTCAACCTGGCACTCGCCGCCGGCCTGGCCCTGCCGCTGCTCGCCCTGTTCGGCTACGCCCCGGGGGCGCGCGACGCGCAGGCGCTCAACGCGCTGCTGGTGGCGTATTGCGTGCTGCCCTGCCTGCTCAAGCTGGCGGCTGCCGCCTGCCTGTATTTTCTTGTCATCAAACACCCGCAAGGGGTCCCACCATGAAACACTTTCTCCACAGGAGCGCAACCGCGCTCGCGCTGTCCCTTCCCCTGCTGGCCGGTCTGGCGGGCTGCGTCGGCCCACAGATCAACGACTACGCCGCCGAAAAACCGGTGCTCGACATGCGCCGGTATTTCAATGGCACGGTCGATGCGTACGGCGTCTTCACCGACCGCTCCGGCAAGGTCGTCAAACGCTTCACCGTGGTCATGACCTGCAGCTGGCAAGGCCCGCCGGGCGCCGAGACCGGCGTGCTCGATGAAGCCTTCACCTACTCCGACGGCAGCACCGACCGCCGGGTCTGGACGCTCAAGCGCTCGCCCGACGGCCGCTACACCGGCACCGCCGCCGACGTGCTGGGGGAAGCGGCTGGCGAAGAGAAGGGCAATGCCTTCCGCTGGGGCTACACGCTCAAACTGCCGGTGGACGGCCGCGTGATCAACGTGCAGTTCGACGACTGGATGTACCTGATGAACGACAAGGTGCTGCTCAACAAGGCGGTGATGAGCAAGTTCGGCGTGCGGCTCGGCGAGGTCACGCTCTCGTTCGTGAAGCGCTGACCACACCTTCCTGATTCAAGTCAAATCGGACTGTATCCCTTTACCCACCTGCGCCAACAGCTATCATTTTTATAACAAAGCAGCACCATGCCGTACAACCCTCCCCTTCGTGACTGGCACGGCAAAACCGTGTGGCTGGTCGGCGCCTCCAGCGGCATTGGCCAGGCCACGGCGCATGCGCTGCACGAGGCCGGCGCCAAAGTCGTGGTGTCCGCCCGCAATGGCGCGGCGCTGGAAGCCTTTGTGGCCGCCCACCCCGGTGCGCAGGCCTTGATGCTCGACGCGTCGGATGCGGCTGCCGTCAAAACCGCGGCGCAGTCCCTGCTGGCCCAGGGGCCGCTGGACCTGATGATGTATTGCGCGGGTTACTACAGGGAACAACGCGCCACCGGATTTGACCTGGCAGACATGCTCAGGCACCAGCAGGTCAACTACGTGGGAGCCCTGTATGTGCTCGACGCAGTGTTGCCGGCCATGCTGCAAAGCGGCAGCGGCCACCTCAGCCTGGTCGGCAGCGTGGCCGGCTACCGCGGCCTGCCGCAAAGCCTGGCCTACGGCCCGACCAAGGCAGCGCTGATCAACCTGGCCGAAACCCTGTACCTGGACCTGCAGGCCAGCGGCGTGGGGGTGAGCCTGGTCAACCCGGGTTTTGTCGAAACACCGCTGACCGCCGGCAACCAGTTCAGCATGCCGGCCCTGATCAGCCCGGCCCAGGCGGCGGCCGCGATTCTGGCCGGCTGGGCGCGGGGCGAGTTCGAGATCCACTTTCCGAAACGCTTCACGCTCTGGATGAAAACACTGCGCGTCCTGCCCTACGCGCTGTATTTTCCGGCGATCCGGAAATTCACCGGCTTGTGAGCACCCCATGATGAATACCCGGGTCGAGTCACTGGTGCATTTTTTTGAAACCCTGAGTCCGGCCGGCGTTGCGCGCATGGGCGAGTTCTATGCGGCCGACGCCTGGTTCAAGGACCCGTTCAACGAGGTGCAGGGCCTGGCGCAGGTGCAGCAGATTTTCAGCCACATGTACGTGGCGCTGGACCGGCCGCGTTTTGTGGTGACGGCGCAGGTGGTCGACGGCAGCCAGTGTTTCCTGACCTGGAACTTCGAGTTTTATTTCAGGCGGCGCGGGCCACAGCAGTTGCAGACCATACGCGGCGCCTCGCACATCAGCTTCAACGAGGCCGGCCTGGTGGCGCGCCATCGCGACTACTGGGACGCGGCCGAAGAGCTGTATGAAAAGCTGCCGCTGCTGGGCAGCCTGATGCGCTGGCTCAAAAAGCGGGCTGGAACGTAGCCCCCACGGTCGCTCACTGCGTGTAGCTCCCTGCCCCCCGAGGGGGCCGCTGCGCCTGCGGACTGGCAAAGCCAGATCCGCGGCCCCTGCTTGATTGAAGAGCTCCTGCAGCACTCCTGCTTTTATAGCTAGCTGCGCCCATCCTTCATGGGCTGGAGCCTGATTCGGCGTGAAAACTCAGGAAGGCAGGGTATCGACAAAACTCGGCCGCTGCGCCAGCTTGTCATACAGCCGGGTCAGGTTGGGGTGGGGCGTGCGCCAGTCGATCTGCGGAAAACGGAAGTCCAGGTAACCGAGCGCGCAGCCGACGGCGATGTCGGACAGGCTCAGGTGGATGCCGCTGCAAAAAGGCTTGTCGCCCAGGCCGGTGCTCATGGCCCGCACGGTCGTGTCGATCTTGTCCATCTGGCGGTCAATCCAGGCCTGGCAACGCTGCTTGTCGTCACGCCTGGCCCAGGTAGCCTCCAGCCGCGCGAGGATGGCCGCGTCGAGCAGGCCGTCGGCCAGCGCTTCCCAGGTCTTCACCTCGGCGCGTTCGCGGCCCTGCACCGGAATCAGCTTGCCGACCGGCGACAGGGTATCCAGGTACTCCACGATCACACGCGAGTCGAAAACGGCTTCTTCCGACCCGTTGGCGCCTTCCATGACCAGACAGGGCACCTTGCCCAGCGGATTGGATTCGGACATGGTCGTGCCCGCAGCCCAGACGTCTTCAATGACGAACTGGTAGTCGAGCTTTTTTTCCGCCATCACGATGCGCACTTTGCGCACATAAGGGCTGCCGTAGGATCCAATGAGTTTCATAGTCAATCTTTTATCGTGGGCCCTTGGGGCTTTGGGGCTTTTTGAGGGTCGCGATCCTTAAGCCAAATAGCTTAGCAGGCCCCAGCCGATTGCATTCTATCGAGTATGCCTCGGCCGGGCCTGCCATGCGGCAAAAACGGGGTAACCTGTCCGCCGGGGCGCCAGGCCACCCGCCTACAATGTCGCCCATGAACCCGTCCACCAGCTTCTCCATCACCGCCCTGTCTCCCCTGGACGGCCGTTACGCCGCCAAACTCGCCCCCTTGCGGCCGCTGATGTCGGAACTCGGTTACATGCATCGCCGCGTCCAGGTGGAAGTCGCCTGGTTCATCGCGCTGTCGGACGCCGGTTTTGCTGAATTCAAGCCACTGACCCCCGGTGCGCGCACCTACCTGCTCGGACTGGTCAAACATTTCTCGGAAAATGACGCGGCCGCGATCAAGGACATCGAAAAAACCACCAACCACGACGTGAAGGCGGTCGAGTACTGGATCAAGTCGAAATTCGAGGCGCGGCCGGAGCTGCAGGCTGCCGCCGAGTTTGTGCACTTTGCCTGCACCAGCGAAGACATCAACAACACCAGCCATGCGCTGCAGCTCAAAAGCAGCCGCGAGCAGGTCTTGCTGCCGGCGCTGGACAAGGTCATCACGCAGCTGTGTGAAATGGCGCACCGCTACGCCGCCGAGCCCATGCTGAGCCGCACCCATGGCCAGACCGCCAGCCCGACCACCGTCGGCAAGGAAATTGCCAACGTGGTGGCGCGCCTGAACGTGGCGCGCGAGCGTATCGCCGCCGTCAAGCTGATGGCCAAGATGAACGGCGCCGTTGGCAATTACAACGCCCATCTCTCGGCCTGGCCCGATTTTGACTGGGAGGCGTTGAGCCGGCGTGTCATCGAGTCACCCGAGCCGCTGGGCCTGGGCCTGACCTTCCAGGCCTACAGCATCCAGATCGAGCCGCACGACTACATGGCCGAGCTGTTCGACGCGGTGGCGCGTACCAACACCATCCTGATCGACTTCGCGCGTGATGTCTGGGGTTATGTCAGCGTGGGTTATTTCAAGCAGCGCCTCAAGGCCGGTGAAATCGGATCCAGCACCATGCCGCACAAGGTCAACCCGATTGATTTTGAGAACGCCGAAGGCAACCTCGGCCTGGCCAATGCGCTGCTGCGCCACCTCAGTGAAAAGCTGCCCATCAGCCGCTGGCAGCGCGACCTGACCGACAGCACCGTGCTGCGCAACATGGGCGTGGCCTTTGGTTATGCCGTGCTGGCCTACAGCTCCATGAGCACCGGACTGGGCAAGCTCGAACTCAACCACGAAGCCCTGGCCGACGACCTCGATGCCTCCTGGGAAGTGCTGGCCGAACCGATCCAGACGGTGATGCGCCGTTACGGCGTGCAGGGCGCTTACGAAAAACTCAAGGAAGTCACACGCGGCAAAACCGTGACGGCCGAAGCGCTGCACGGCCTGATCCGCTCGCTGGCGATTCCGGACGCGGAAAAAACCCGCCTGCTGGCCATGACCCCGGCCAGCTACACCGGCAAAGCCGCTGAACTGGCGAAACGGATCTGAGTTTTTTACAGCGCCGGCATGTCGGCGCCGCAGGACCAGCACTGCTCAAAGCCGCCCTCCACCGTTTCACCGCAGGCGCAGAGCCAGTGGCGTTGCGGCAGGTTCTGCAGGCTGTGCAGCAAGGCCTCGGCGCGCGGCTTCTCATGGTCGTGGGTCAGCCAGACTTCGGGCTGGCACTGGTCGGGCGGCAATTCTCCCGCGACGCTGCCGAGAAAATAACGCTGCACCGTGGCCGAAAAACCTGCCTGCTGCAATACATCGGCCCAGAGCGCCGCGATGGCAATGTTGGGCGCACGGGCAAGTCGAATCATGAGCCCAGTCTACTCCTGAATCCATAGCTGCCTGCGCCCGTCACATAAGGGCCGGAAGCCGAAAAAGCTTGAGCTCCGCAGGTCAGACGGACGTCGGCGGCGCGTCTTTCCTGTCGCGGTTTTCCAGCGCGCGGTCGGCATACCGGCCGAAACGCCAGGCCGAGTCTTCCTGCGTGATGCGCCGCCAGGTTCCGCGTTTGGCGGCCGGGCTCATTTCCGGCCAGCGCTGCACCTCCTCGAAGGTGCGTCCGCAGCCCTTGCACAACTCGTCGCCCTGGCTGGTCGAGCAGATGGCAATGCAGGGCGTGTCGGCGGTCGTGTCGTACCAGGTGCGCCAGGCCGCCATGGCCCCGAGTGGAAAACCGGCCTCGTCGGCCTCTTCCTCGCGGTAGAACACCAGCAGGGCGTACACCTCGGCCAGCGCCCGCAGCTCGGGTGCCAGCGTGATGCCGTCGGGCGACGGCTTTTTCTCGCGCCAGTAGTTGATGGCCGCTTCAATGTCGGTGATGTGGATGCCAGGCATGCGGGGGGCGGTGCAATCGGAAAAGGAAACGTGGAGGCTAAAAATGGGCCACCGCTGGAGGCGGCGCCCGCTATTTCCGGCTGGGCCGTGAATGATAGGCCAAGCCTGCAGCCTTCTGGGACGTCGGGCTGTTTTCAGGGGTACCCAAGCCGGACTTTGCAAAAAAGCGCGCTTTGTTGTCAAATACGGGGTTCCGAAGGGGAGTAACTCCCTCGTCTGGCTGCACCGGAATCTCTCCCGCCGCCAGACGTTCAGCAAGTCGTCATTACGAAGTTCCCACTTCCGGCTTGTTGGACATGCAGCAAAACTGCGTGTCGAGCCAGACCTTCGATTGAAACCTGACCAGGTTTGATCGAGGCGTCGCGGCAACCACTCCGCCCCTCACCGACCTGTCCGGTTTTAACGAAGCTGGAAGTCCGCCCGCCGGACTTCCATGTTGCAACCTGACGTGAAAGTGTTCAATGGAATTATTCTCAACGCCCTGGTGGTCGGCCCTGCTGGCGATCATCCTCATCGACCTGGTGCTCGCCGGCGACAACGCGATTGTGATCGCGCTGGCCGCGCGCAACCTGCCGCCCCATCTGCAGAAAAAAGCCATTGCCTGGGGCACCGTGGGGGCCATTGCCGTGCGCTCGGTCATGACCGTCGGGGTGGTCTGGCTGCTCAAGATTCCCGGCCTGATGCTGGTCGGCGGCCTGGGCCTGCTCTGGATCGCCTACAAGCTGCTGGCCGACCAGGGCGACAAGGAGCACGACGGCCCGGTGGCCAGCACCTTCTGGGGCGCGATGAAAACCATTGTGGTCGCCGATGCACTGATGGGTGTGGACAACGTGCTGGGCGTGGCGGGTGCAGCCCACGGCTCGTTTGACCTGGTGGTCATCGGTTTGCTGGTCAGCATCCCGATCGTGGTATTCGGCAGCACCATGGTGCTCAAGCTGGTCGAGCGTTTTCCCATGATCATCAACATAGGCGCCGCCGTGCTGGCCTTCACCGCGGCCAAGATGATTGTGAGCGAGCCCCTGCTGGACCCGGTGTACGGTGGTCCCGGCTCGCTGCCCGCGTCCGCCACCCTGAACACCGCCGCGCAGTGGGGCACCTACGCCCTGGCCGTGGCCGGTGTCCTGGGTGCAGGCTGGTGGGTCACGCGCCGTGCCAGGGCCATGCAGCCCGGCAAAGCCGTGGCCGACCACGCCAACTGACACGAACGCGGCGGGAACAAGCTGATGGACACCACGATTGTTTATGTCGACGAAGCCGCCCATGCGCTGGGCATGCTGGCACCCCTGCTGCAACCCGGCCAGGCGCGCGCGCCGACGCGCTGGATCGTGGTGGGTTGCGCGCCGCGCATTACACATCGCGTCAGCAAGTGGGTCACGCACAGTGCCCGCGAAAGCTGGCGCGGCAAGTGGGCCGAGAAAGTTTTTGAACAAATCGTCCCGCTGCTGCAGGCCTCCGGCGACCCGGTCATCACGCACCTGGCATGCGGCTCGCTCGATGAGTTCACCGCCACCTTGCGGGCGCGGCACGGCGAGGGGCGTCTGGTGGACGCGCGCCGGCCCAGACCCGGGGCGGACCTGCAGTCAGCACGCGGGCCGCATCCCGGCGAGCCACGCGGTGTCTGGGGCTTTGCCACCATGCTGGCCGGCTCCGGCCTGCTGTTGACGGCGGATTAGAAAGCTGCCGGCAGCGATGGTATTCTTGGGCGCATGAAACTCATCGTCAAATGGCTTTGCAGCGCTGCCGCCTTGCTGGCGGTGGCCTATCTGTATTCCGGTGTGACCGTGACCAGCTTCCCGGCGGCACTGCTTGCCGCGGCCGTGCTCGGCGCGCTCAACACGGTGGTGCGACCGGTGCTGGTGTTGCTGACCCTGCCGGTGACGCTGGTAACACTGGGGCTGTTCCTGTTTGTCATCAACGCCCTGATGTTCTGGGCGGCCGCCAGCCTGCTCAGCGGCCTGCATGTCACCGGATTTGTCGCCGCCCTGATCGGTTCGCTGATTTACTCGGTGCTGCAGCTAGCGATCGAGTTTCTCCTGGAGCGCCTGCTCCCGAAGTAGCTGGTCGATCTCACGCGCCCGCGTGTCGATGATGGACGCATCAATGTAGTTGCCGGCCCCCGCGCCGCCGTCGCGGCCGCTGCGCATCAGGTCCTGCGCGGCCTTGAAGCGGTCGCGGGCCGCAGGGTAGTCCAGCTGTGCCACCCGGCTCTCGGCATCGGCCCGGATCGCGCGCAGCGTCTGCCCCTGCTGACCCCAGGCCGTTGCCAGCAATTGCCAGGCGATCGCATCTTTCGGATGGGTGGTAACCCAGGTTTGCAAGGCGCCCGACACATCCTGCGCCCGGCCTGCCGCGAGATCCGCCCGGGCCTGCAACAGCAGGGCCGCCCGGCTGCGCGTGTTGCCGAGTTTCGGCAACCCCGCCGTATTGCCGGCAGCCAGCTCGATCTCCAGCACCAGCCATTCCACCGGATCGGCCAGTGACGTCTTCGCGGGCACCGCCGATTTGAGCTTGCCCACCAGGCTGCGCGCCAAGGCGTGGTCGCGCAGCCGGCTCGCCGCCAGGGCGCCGCCATACAGGGCACCGGCATCGCGCGGTGTCCATGCCGCATTCGCCGCACCGGCGAGGGACACACGCTGCGCATCGGCCACCAGCGGCCGCAAGCCATCCACCCCAGGGTCGCCCAACACGCGCGCGCGCCCTGCCATCATGGCGTGCAGCGTGCGCGCACCGCCCGGCTCTTCGCTGGCGCCCTTGGGCGCTGAACTCGCCCCGCCTTCCAGCTGCAGCCGGCCCTTGATCTCGGCAATACGCTCGGTTGTCAGCGGGTGGCTGCGCAGGTAGGGAAAGGCGCCGTTGTCATTGAGCCGCGAGGCCTGCTGCAGCTTGTCGAACATGCTGGCGAAACCCTGCTTTTCGAAGCCGGCATCGGCCATCACGCCAAAGCCGACCCGGTCGGCTTCGCGCTCCATGTCGCGTGAAAAATTGAGCTGGTTCTGCACGGCCAGCGCCTGCCCGCCAACAATGGCGGCATTGGCGGCTTCCGGGCTTTTGCTGGCGGCCAGGGCGCCGAGAATCATGGCCGCAATCAGCCAGGGCATTTGCTGGCTTTGCTTGCTCATCAGGCGCGAAATGTGCCGCTGCGTCACATGGCTCAGCTCGTGCGCCAGGACCGAGGCCAGTTCGTCGCGGGTGGCCACGGCGCCTATCAGGCCCAGATGCACACCCAGATAACCACCCGGCAAGGCGAAAGCGTTGATGCTGCGGTCGCGGATCTGCATGACGTCCCAGGCAAACCGCTCCTCCAGTTCCGGACCCAGCTCGCCGCGGGCGCGCGCCGCCGTCATCAGCGGCTGCCAGATACCCTGCAGGTAGTCGCCCAGCACCGGGTCATCCAGGTAATCGGGGTCGCGGTAAATGCTGGCGGCAATCCGGTCGCCGAGCCGCCGTTCCGCACTGGCGGAAAGCTCCGAGGTGTCGCCCAGCGCCGGCAGCGCGCCACTGGGCCGGGCCGGGGACTGGGCATGCGCCAAGCCGGAACATGCTATGAAAAAAATAGCGGCAAACGCAATATGGCCAAGGACAAAATGCCTGTTTGATTTGGTAAATGTAGACGGCATGAAGGTGTACAAAACGAGAGGATTGAAATCCGGCAAAACTGTCCAGTGCTTGTCGCAGCCGGGCAGGCTACACAACCGTCGGGCCGCCTGGCGACCCGTGGTTTTCCCAAACGTGCTTGAAATGCACCAGTGCATCTTATGATGACGGATGCTTGTAAAGGTTCTGTAACAGTATGACCACGACTTCACCGCTGACACATTTCGACGCCACAGGGCAGGCGCACATGGTCGATGTGGCCGCCAAACCTGCCACCCACCGGGTGGCGGTGGCGCAAGGCCGCATTGTGATGAATCCAGCCACCTTGGCCATCATCCTGGAAGGCTCGGCCAAAAAAGGCGACGTGCTCGGCATCGCCCGGATTGCCGGCATCATGGCCGCCAAAAAGACCAGTGATCTGATTCCCCTGTGCCACCCGCTGGCGCTGACACGCGTGGCGATGGATTTCAGCCCCGACACAGGCAGCGCCAGCGTTGTTTGCCAAGCGACGGTGGAAACGGTCGGACCGACCGGCGTGGAGATGGAGGCCCTGACCGCAGTACAAGTGGCACTGCTGACGATCTATGACATGTGCAAGGCCGCCGACCGGGGGATGACGATGACGGATATCAGGCTGCTGGAAAAACATGGTGGCAAGTCGGGAAGTTTTATAGCGACCCCCTAATCGCGTCCGGGGTCAGTCTGCAGTCCCGCCAGTCAGGCCGTTGGCGTGGCGCCACTTTGTGTAGTCGTCAGGAAAAGCTGCGCGGTAACGAACCAGATGCAGCAAGGCTTCATCGTCACGCCCCAGCATGACGGCACTTTCAATCACTTTTTCAATCACCCGCGGTTCCGGCGAGTAATGCAGCAGCCCCGTGGCCGTGTCGAAAGTCCATTGCGCGTTGCCGCGCGTGAGTGCGGTGGTCGTCAGCTCCGCAAACCGCACCTGGTTCCGGAAAAGCCAAGACCCACGAACCTTGTCCAGCGTATCGTCGCGGTAAGCCGGGTCGCGTAACTCAGGCGAGCGGTAGATCTGGCTGATGCGGTGGTAATCCCACGCGGCATAGGCAACGCCCACGAGCAGCGCCGCCGCAAAGGCAAGCCGCGCCGTCGTCGCCACCAGCGAATGGCCATGAGGGCCCGCACTAGGCTTGCGCGGCGTCAGCCACAACATCCACACACACAGACCGAACGCCAACTGGAACGGCCCGTACCAAAGCGGGTACTCCAGCATGCTGTGCAACATGATCACGGCCAGCACAGCCCAGGCCATCTGACGGGTCGGATCCGTTTCCCGCCAAGGCCTTGCATGCCAGACACTCCAGCCCAGCGCCGCGCACATGGCCAGTGCCACAGGAATGCCAAGTTCCACGGCCAGGTGCAAGGGCAAGTTGTGGGCGTTGTCCAGAATGTCGCAGAACCGCTCGCCTGGATAGAGCACCATGTAATGCGCGTAGTCCAGCTCGCCCCATCCCCAACCCAGCCAGGGTTTCTGCGCAATGAGCGTCAGGACATTGGACCAAAGGGTAAGGCGGCTGGCACACACCATGTCCCCCGCGCGCAAGCGGGCGACCATGCCGTGGCCCACCAGGTCAAGACCTCCCAGCCAGGGCAACACCAGCGTTGCGAGCACATAAGTCAGCAGCGCGGTCAGCAACAGGCGGCGGACAAATGGCTGGCGCCAACCGCCCCAGACCCAGCACAACGCGCACAGCACAGCAAGCTGCAGCAAGCCGGTCCGGGACGACGAGGCGGCGTTCCCTGCGGCCAGCAGTCCCGCCGCCAGTTGCGCCAGCCATGGATGCTTCACGTCGAATCGCCGCGGCGCCCCGGCCCCCATGGCAACATTGAAATGCGCAGGCACCCAAAGCAATGCCGCCAGGGCAATGCTGGTCAGGCTGGCAAACTGGTTTCGCTGGCGCAGGTTTGCAAAAGCCTCCCCCGGCTTGGCCTGATTCATCCAGGGCAGGAGACTATCGCCCGCGCCGAAGTACTGCAACAAGCCCATCACACTGCTGAGCAAGCCCGCACCCAGCCAGGCCAACATCAGAACTTTCACCAGACGACCTGCCGGGATCCCGATCGGCCCACGATCGCCCGCCGCAAGCAACGCGGCGATGCAGGCCCAGGAAAACAACAGCGGCATGGCAGCAGGCTGTGGCCCCGGGGCAAATGGATTGAGCCATGGCAGCGTCAGGAAAAAGAATAAGGCAATTGACTGCATTGAATCTGGAGATGACGAACAAAGGGACGCCCAGACAGTGCACGCGGAAGCACCACCCTCGTCATTTGCGGTAGTTATTCGACTCCTGGCGCTGCTGCTGCGAATATAGCAAGGGGACGCGCTACCGGCGACCCGGCGCTGGCCCATAGCGTCAACTCACCGATAGACGTCCTCCAAATCCGCATGAACGGGACATCAAGTCAGGGAAAGACAGGTTAGCATCATGTCGTTCCGCCCCAAAACCACCTGGAAACAAGCGCCCAAAGCATGAATTGGAAACGTACGCTGTGGAAATAATCGCAATCGTCGGGCTCGGGTACGTCGGTGTCACTCGAACAGAGGCCATCAGGTGCCGCCCAGGTCAATTTTTGTTTGCTCGACTGCGGAGTGCTTCCTGAGCCATGCGTGCCGTCGTTTTGAACCCCCTGCAAATCTTTGCCGATATTTGGCGCCACCGCTACCTGCTCGGTCAGCTCATAAAAAGGGACGTGCTGCTGCGCTATCGGGGAGCGATGTTCGGCGTGTTGTGGATTTTCCTCAGCCCGCTGCTGATGCTGGCGATTTTCGCCTTCATCTTCGGCCAGGTTTTCCAGACCCGCTGGCCGCAGCAACACAGCGGCCTGCCCTTCTGGCTGCTGCTCTATAGCGGCCTGATCACTTTCAATATCTTTGCTGAAACGGTTTCCCGCGCGTCAGCGTCGGTGCGCGGCTACCCCAGCTTTGTGAAGAAAATCATCTTCCCTGTCCATATCCTGCCCGTGGTTCCGCTCGGGGCGGCCCTGGTGCATGGCGCCTTCAACTTCCTAATATTGCTGGCGGCGCTGGCCTGGGCCGGTGGCCTGCATGCTCAGATACTGCTTTTCCCCCTTCTGCTGCTGCCGGTCCTGCTGCTTGCCTTGGGACTCTCCTGGTTCGTGGCAGCATGGGGCGTCTTCATCAAGGACATGACCCAGATCGTGCCGATGTTTGTGCAGATGCTGCTGTTTCTGTCGCCGGTGTTTTACCCGATGAGTGCTGTGCCCGAAGTGTTGCGGCCCCTCTATCAATTCAACCCTCTGGGAATCGTCATAGAAACCTCTCGTGCCGTGGTCACCGGGCAGTCGATCAACTGGGGGGGTTGGGGCATGGCGCTCGGCTTTTGCCTGAGCGCGGCAGTGCTGGGTTATGCCTTCTTCCAGCATAGCCGGGAGGAGTTTGCCGATGCACTCTGATGTTGCCATCTCGGTCAAGAACCTGACGAAGACCTACCGCATCTTCGGCCACCCCGGTGACCGGATCAAACAGGCACTTTCCTTGGGCCGGGTCCGCTTTCACAAGGAATTCACCGCCTTGAAGGACGTATCCTTTGAAATAAAGAAGGGGGAAACCGTCGGCATCATAGGCCGCAATGGGTCAGGCAAAAGCACCTTGCTACAGCTGATCTGCGGCATCCTGAAGCCGACCTCGGGTTCAGTAGAAGTCAATGGAAGAATTTCAGCGCTGCTGGAGTTGGGTGCCGGCTTCAATCCGGAATTCACGGGCCGGGAAAACGTCTATTTCCAGGGGGCGGTGATGGGCTTGAAAAAATCCGAAATAGACAATCGCTTCCACGAAATTTCCTCTTTCGCAGATATTGGTGAGTTTATCGATCAGCCTGTACGCATTTATTCCAGCGGAATGTTTGTTCGACTCGCGTTTGCTGTAGCCGTCAATGTTCATCCGGATATCCTGATTGTGGACGAAGCTTTAGCCGTGGGGGATATGGAGTTTCAAGAACGGTCAATCTCGCGGATGAGAGACTTGCAGAGCAATGGAACAACCATCCTTCTCGTGGCCCATGCCATCCCAGCAGTCAGGAACTTCTGCAGGCGTGCAATCTGGCTTGATGCAGGAGGTCTGATTGAGAGCGGTGATGCGGACAAGGTTTGTTTCGCATATCAACAGCATGTCGATCAAGAGCTACACCGGCACGTAAGGAAAGGAGTCGATGCTCCGGCTAGCGCCGTGACGACTCGGAACAGGCACTCATCGGGGCACGAGAAGATTATTACGATTTCTGAAGTCACAATGTCGGCGCAGCGTTTGGAGGTGGGCAGCCACTTGAGCGTTCGTTTTTCACTGCTCTTCTCCGACCCCACGCGGGCCGCTACCGGATTTGGCCTGGGTGTTCAAATCCATAATGACAAAGGTCGGCTGGTTGCAGTATTCAACACCATTCGCGACGACATCCTTCTGACAGGAAACGTGCAGGAAGTCAGCCTGGACCTTCCGAAGACCTGCTTTATTCCCGGCCACTATTGGATCTCGGCCAATGTTTGTGACCGTGATGTCATGTTCGCATACGACGAATTTGATCGGTGCTCTTCCTTCGAGGTGTTAAACAAATTCAGTCGGTCGGGAATTCCCCGATGGGAAGGCGAGGTAGCGTGTGAACATACTTGGCTTTGGTAATTGGCCTTTACGGAAAGCCGAACGCATTCGCTTGCGAGGGTCTGAACGTATTTTCGTTTGCAACAAAGCGCTCCTGAAGGGCCGGCATCTTCTAGTTGGCATTACTCGGGTTCGCAACGAGTCACTGATTTTGCGCGATACGCTCGACTATGTCGGCGCCCAAGTTGATGCCATTGTTGCGTATGACGATGCAAGTACTGACGATACACTCGATATTCTTCAAAGTCACCCCAAGGTGGCGATGGTCATTGGAAATTCCGTTTGGGAAAGTGATACTGTTGCGCGACTCTCTGCCGAGACGCGGCATAGAGGCCTCCTGCTTCAGGTTTCGCGCTCAAAGTTAAATTTCGAATGGGCTCTTTGCTTCGATGCAGATGAACGAGTGATTGGCGATCTGCGAGGCTTCATCAGGTGTGCCCCATCTAACCAATGCAATGGAGTGCGGATTCGGCTGTTCGATGCCTACATGACACCCGAAGACCATGCTCCGTTCGTGCAAGGACAGCGCCTGCTTGGCTTCCGTCGTTTCTTCGGCCCCGAAAGGAGAGATATTCTGATGTTGTGGCGAAATGTACCGCAAGTCCGATATGAGGGGCTTGACGCAAGGGAGCCCACCGGGGTCAGCCAAGTCGTGACGGATTTTTATTGCCAGCACTACGGCAAAGCGATCTCGCTCGAACAATGGGAGGAAACGTGCGATTACTACGTCAAGCATTTCCCGCTCGAAACTTATGGGCTTAAGTGGCTAGCTCGAAAAGGACTCGCAATTCATACCCAATCCGATCTTTCAAGACCGCTATTGGAGTGGGGCAACGAACTTTTTGATTGTGCGGTGGTTATCAACTAAACCCATCGGCAATTTCTCAGAAAATGAAACTAGCCAGGTTGACCAATTGACAACAGCTAAGGTCGGGCATGCACTCATCGCCACACACAACTTGGCCGACTATGCCGGTTCGGAAATTTTCACCTTGGAACTCGCAACTGCGTTGCGAGAATTGGGGTGGGATGTATTGGTTGCCGCCTTGCTTCCAGGTGAGCCCATCACATCAGAATTCAGAAAACAGGGGTTTCGAATTATCGACATGCTTACGGAAGTTTCCGCAATCAGCAATGCAAAATTCGACTTGGTCTGGATACACCACGCACCTGTTTTTCAAGAGCTGCTGTTTTCTCAAAAGATAGAAGCGACAACGGTTATTTTTTGCAGCCTCTCCCATTTCGAACCACTTGAAGCTGTTCCTCCAAATAGACAACATCTCGATCTACTGCTGGCTCACTCGGTCGAAAATAGAAACTTCATAACAAAGGAGCTGGGACTGGAGGAGGACCAGGTTATCGTTTTCCCAAACGCCGTGCCCCGTATTTACTGGGATCGCTTCAAGGAGCTCCACTCCCCCAAATTGACGCGATTGGCGATCATCAGCAACCATCCGCCTGCAGAGGTGCTGAGAATGGCCGAGATTCTTCAGGCGCATGGCGTTCAGGTCGTCCACTTCGGAACAGGTGGCAAGCGAATATTGATGAGTCCCAGCCTATTGCTGAATTGGGATGCAACAATAACCGTTGGAAAAACTGTACCTTACTGTTTTTCGCTGAAAATTCCCGTTTATTGCTACGATCATTTTGGAGGGCCCGGGTGGCTCAACGAAGATAACTTTGAACTTGCCAGTCAAAACAATTTTTCTGGTCGCGGTTTTGCGGAAAAAACTCCAGAGATCATGGCCAGGGAAATAGTTGATGGGTATCAAGAGTCCCTTCGTAGGCTAGAGACGTTCAGAACTCATGCCGCGACTTACTACAACCTAGGGGAAAATCTTCAGCGGCTTCTTAGCCGCCCCAGGATATCTGCGCCCAAACAATCTGCTCCCGCAGACGATATTCAAACCTCAAAACAGCATGCTCAATACATCCGCCTTGCCAAAATCCTAAGAGTCCGTGAAGCAGAGCTTAACGCGCGCGACAAAGAAATCTCCCGCGTCAAGTCCACACTGTCCTGGCGTCTAACCGCACCATTTCGTGTGGCCTACAATTTTGTATATCGCGCAATTGGCGGGCGTTGACAATTGGCTCCAAATAATTTCGTCGCTTCTACTCAAGTCCTGCTCTCCCTCATACGTCAGCGGCGACTCTCCGCGCTCATTGTTAAGGCATTCCGGTTGTGGACGCGGGCAGGGTTATCAGGCGTCAGGCGGCAGTTCCGCGTGCAGTGGCATAGCGTGTATGGGTATCGGCAGTGGCTAAGAGCTCACGGAACTTTGAGCGAACGGGACCGTCAAGCTATTCATGCCGACATCTCCCATTTACGACAACGCCCGCTAATTTCCATACTGATGCCGACCTTCAACCCTACAGAATGCTGGTTGAGGTTGGCTATTGAATCGGTTCGCGACCAGCTCTACCCCGATTGGGAATTATGTATAGCCGACGACGCCTCGCACCAACCACATGTTCGCGCAATACTTGAAGAGTTCCAACGACTGGATAGGCGGATCAAAGTCGTATTCCGTGACCACAACGGTCACATCTCAGCAGCATCCAATAGCGCATTGGAGCTGGTCACCGGAAGTTTCGTGGCGCTGCTCGATCATGATGACGAACTGCCTGAGCATGCCCTGTATATGGTGGCACTCGCGATTGAGGACGCACCCGAACTCAATCTGATTTACAGCGACGAGGACAAAATTGATGAACGCGGGCGCCGCTTTGGCCCTTATTTCAAGCCCGACTGGAATCCTGATCTTCTTAACGCCCAGAATATGATCAGCCACCTTGGTGTCTATCGTACAGAAGTCATTAAGTCCATCGGTGGATTCCGTTCAGGAGTAGAAGGATCACAAGATTGGGATCTTGCTCTGCGTGTGGTGGAGAAAATACCACAAGACACCATTCGGCACATCCCCGACGTGCTCTACCACTGGCGCGCAATCTCGGGCTCCACAGCACTCGGACATGAAGAAAAATCCTACGTCGCCAGCGCCTCTCAGCTCGTAGTACGCGAACATTTGCAGCGCATCGGTCAATCGGCTTCAGTGGAACACGCCTTCAGCAGCTTCGTTCGAATCCGCTATCCAGTTCCCGCTCCGGCACCGCTGGTCTCAGTTATTCTTTATGGCAATTTGATCAATTCGGATGAGTTGATTCGCCGAACCCGCTATCCGGCGCTGGAAATCATCCCATGCCCTCGCGACAACGACGGCAACCTGGCTAACACGATCAATAGGGCAGTCAAAAAATCTCACGGTGAACTCCTTTGCTTTCTGGATGCCCGGCTGCTACCCGAAACAGAGAACTGGCTGGAAGAGTTGGCTGGGCAAGCCGGGCGACCTGAAGTTGGTGCGGTTGGCCCCATGCAGCTGGATGTCGCCGGCAATATCCGGAGTGCTCTGACCGTTTTATGTAACACCCCCGGAGAAAACCAGGTGTCTTGGAGCTTTTATCAAGGCATGCGTCCCCAGGAGACCGGAGTTGCGGGGCGAGCCGCCCTTCAGCAAAACGTGACCGTTCTTGCTCAAGGTTGCCTCATTTTGCGCACAGAGACTTTCAAGGTCGTGAATGGTTTTGATGAAATAAAATTCCCCAACAAACTATTCGAGCATGATCTCTGCCTGCGCCTTTTGGGGGCCGGATACCGAAACGTATGGACACCATACCCACGCATGGTGTCGACGGGCACCCCTGGCGCCTGCCTCGATGCGAGTGAGCAACATGAAATTGCACTGTTCCGAAAGCGATGGTGGGACTTCATAGATCACGACCCAGCGCACAATCCCAATCTGGCCTGCAGTGGCGAATGGCCTTTTCCCGCCTTCCCGCCGCGCATCAGTCGTCCGTGGGTACCCGGGGTTAAGCAGTGAGTGAAACGCTTTCGGTAGCGCTATGTACCTACAACGGGGCTCGGCACCTCCCTGCCTTGCTCAATAGCCTCGCTGGCCAGAGAAGACTGCCCGACGAACTGCTGGTATGGGACGATGGTTCCACAGATGCAACTCAGGAACTGATAACCGCGTTTGGCGAACGCGCTCCTTTTGTCGTGCGATGGTATCGACAAAAGCAGCAATTGGGCCCAGCCGCCAACTTTGTTGCGGCTGCACAGCATGCACGAGGCGAGTGGATTGCCTTTTGCGATCAGGACGACGTCTGGCACCCCGATAAACTGACTCGTGTGTTAGCCGCGAGTCAGGAATACAGTGACACGGCCGCCGTTTTCTGTAACGCCCGTCTGGTCGATGTAAATGGATGTCCTTTGGGTCACACTCTCTGGCAGCGCGTTTCGTTCACTCCGCGTGAGCAGACAACTCTGTCCGCTGGCACGCCTTGGCAGATTTTTGTTCGCCATCCGGTGGTCAGCGGTGCCGGCCTCGTAATTCATGCCCGAGTGCGTGACTGTCTGGCACCCATTGCCGACCGCTGGATGCACGATGCCTGGGCAGCCCTTGTCGCGGCTGCCAGTGGCCCTGTTGTTTCTATCGCCGAACCCCTCTTCGACTATCGCCAGCATGAGGCAAACGTCATTGGAGCCCGACCGCACACGCTAACAGATCTCTGGGAGACACTCCGTACCCTGGACAGAGAGACCTACCTCCAGACCGAGTGCCAGCGCTGGGATGCCCTTGCGACAAAGCTGGCGAGCCTTCCCGAGAGTCGCTTCAAACAGGCTACAGCCAACGCAGTCGCCGCCAAGCTAGAACATCTTAATCGGCGGCACAAATTTTCATCTGCCCGCAGACGGCGCTGGAGAGAAGTCGCCCGTGAATGGCGCGGCGGCGACTACCGACGTTTTACGAAGGGCTGGGGGCCTTTACTCGCCGACCTGTTTTTGTGAACACTCCCCCTCGGAGCGCGGCATTCAATGCACCTTCGGTAGCCCATGCTTGAACAACATCCGCAGCTTGTATGGCCAAGGCGTTATGGCGGACAAGTAAGTCCGCAGGGAAACACGCCTCTTGCCCTGAACGGTCCGTCTAATTGCTCGAACTTGCATTTGCTGACGGAAAAGGGACATGAAGGCGGGAAGATAAATCCTTACAAAAAACTCTCGTTGACGGCGGATGATGGACAACAGCAAGCCTTCAACCAGCAATAGCAACAGGTGTACGGGCAAAACCAAGGCCAATAATGGCAGTGGGTAAGTTATCGCCATCACGAAGGTCTTGTTTCGCTCGGACAAGGCCCGTCGCCTGAAGGTTGTGACCAACCGCCCCGCCATGGCCTTGCCTCCGCCAAAACTTGCTCCGACCCTATGCCTGTAACCAGAGTGACCCAATGCGCACACCGGATGACCCGCCAGCCGTGCGCGGCAACATAGATACAGGTCTTCACCGATGCTGCCGAACCATGTCGGAAATCCGTCGAGCTCCTGCCAGAGGGCCTTCGGAATCCACAAACATGCGCCCATCACCATGCCCACCTCACTCTGGTCCGGATCACGATTGGGCACCGGATTAAGAAACGGGTCCAGCAAACTACCGATGTCTAGCAATTCACCGCTGTCAAAATCATACTGAGGCAGACTGAGAATAGCAGGCCGGTCGATCCGATCCGCCTCGGAGAGCAGGGTTTGCATGGCATCAGGATAAAGCGCCGCATCGTTGTTGAGCAGGAGCAGGTATTGGCCCCTGGCCTCGGCCGCCATGCGATTGTTGGCGACGCAAAAGCCGACATTGCTGTCGCTGACGATCACCCTTGCATCCGGATAACGCTGGCGGATATAGGCTACGGAACCGTCGCTGGAGGCATCGTCATGGACCAGGATTTCCACAGGGATATCGCCCTGCTGCTCCAGTACTGATCGCAAGCAGTCGTCGATCACCTCCATGCCGTTGTAATTGGCGATGCAAATTGAACAGATGGGTTCATCCCTACCTGACTCCGACGCATTGGCTCGATGCATCACTAATGTAGCCCCGGCTTGTTGGCTGGCTCGGGGGCCTTTCTTGCGATCAGGAGATGGCTGTCCCGAAAAGGGTGGGGCTTATCGAGCCGGCATTCTGGGAGCCGCCGCTTGATATCCTCAACAGTCCAGAACCTAACATAAAACAGCGAACGTCCGCCCTGATCGACAACGGGCGCCACCAAGAAGCGGCTGTTTCCGGCAAGGCAGCGCTGCACGTTGAGCATCGCAAAGTCAAGTTTCTCCTCGCTGACAATGTGCTCGATGACGTCAATCATCAAAACCAGGTCGAACTCGCCATCCAATAGCTCGGCGGTCACGTCTCGACGAATAAACCGGAAACCAGGGAAGCGCTCCATCAACAGGGGAAACAGAGCGTCGGTGATATCAACACCCAGGTAGTGTCTAACCCCCTGCTCCTTTAATAGCTGGGTATAGAAGCCATTGCCGCAACCAATTTCCAGAACGCGTGCAGTGGAGAAATCGATTCCGTCCTGCCGACACAAGTCAAGGAATGCGGCGGCGGCGCTTTCGTACATTTCGCGGTTATCCCGCTCTGACAGTCCCTCGTCTCCCACACCTTTCATGGCTGTGCCATATCTTGCGAATCTGTCACTCCAATAGCGTGCAGCATCGTAGCCGCCCTTCGTACGATATTTCAACGGGGCGATGAGGGTCTTGTAAATTGCCCGACGCATGAAACCCACAGGATCGCGCCTTAGTTTGCTCAGGGATGTTTGCCAGATTGTTTTCATGATTTACGCTGCCCCTTGCAGGTCGCGCAGGAACTGAAGTCTGTTGCGGGTTATTCGAAAGTTAATGCTCATGCGGTGTCCTCCAACTCATCCAGCAGCTGGCCATAGCGCGTGGCAACAACGGTCCAGTCGAAATGCTGCATGACGTGTTTTCTGCCATTTGCCGCCAGATCCCTGCGCAACCCAGGCTCCGACAGTAGCTTGATCACCGCATCGGCAAGGGCACCCGGACTTTTTTGTGGCACGCTCCACCCAGTATGTCCATGAACAATGACATCCCGTAGCGCTGGCAGATCAGAAGCTACGACCGGGCATTCGCAGGCCAGTGCCTCGACCAATACCAGCCCGAGCCCTTCCTGGTCGCCCTGGTCTGTGACGATGGACGGCGCCACGAAGATTGTGGCCCGCCTGTAGAGCTCTGGAAGACCGGTATTGTTGATGGCCCCATGGAAAGTGACGGCATGGGCAATGCCTAGTCGATACGCCTGCTGCTTTAACGCGCTTTCCATGGGGCCATCCCCGACAATACCTAGGCGCGCTTCAGGCTGTTGCCTGAGGATTCCCGGCATCGCATCGAGCAAGTAGGCGACCCCCTTCTTTTCAACCAGGCGCCCGACAAACAACAACTCCTTATCCGCGCGACCGGTTACGGGGCCTGGCGTAAAAAGAGTTCCTGTGTCGACCCCCATGGAGATGGTCTGCAGTTGCTCCGGCTTTGCCCCCAGCGACAGCGCACAAGCCATCATCGTATTGCTGACGACGGTCAGCCTTGATGAACTGTGGATGACCCAACGCTTGATCAGCGTTGGCAGCCAACCGCTCAAGCCCATCAGGTCTCCACCGTGCGACGTACAAATCCATGGCGGCATGTTTTTCACGAACAAGCCGGCCATCGCCACGCTCAGTCCTTGTGGGATCAACCAGTGCGCATGAATTGAATCAATTCGTTGATGCCTCAGAATTCGGCACAGAGCCACCAGCTGTGACGCGAAAAAAAATGGCAATAAAAAATAGCACCAGCGGCTTCTCTTGAGGTTTGCGAGAATCCCGCCCTGATAGGCCAGTTTTTCCAATGATGGAAAAAAATAGCGAAAGCGAATGATTTCAATGCCGCCCATCCTGTCGAACTGCTTGGCGCCCGCGGCATGGGGAGCCAGCACAAGGATCTCGAACTCATCGTCAAGTCTGCGGCATAGCTCGAAAACAAACGGCGGCTCCTTGTCACCCTGCCAGCGCGGGAAGGTGGAGGTCAGAACCAGTACACGTTTTTTAGTGATCACGGCTCTTGTCATCCCGTCGAACAATCTGCTCAGGAGTCAAGTCATTCAAGCTATTGGCCTTCGCGGCCCCGGGTATCGATATCCTTGTAATGCAGCGCAGAGATCTGCTCGGAGACGATGCCAATCAGGAAGGTAAAGACCGCCGATATGAACAGTAGCGCGCTCATGTTGGTGAAGCGGCCTGCCGTCAGATATGTATACAAATAGTAGCTAAGGCCGGTCAGGAAAAAACCTGCACTGATCGGGAGAAAAAGCTTTTGCGGCGAGAACAACGTGCCTATCTTGATGATGATGAGCAGGAAGCGCAAACCATCGCGCAGGAGATGGATATGGCTGGCACCGCTGCTTCTACGGGGCGAATGAATCGGGACATAGGCCACGCTGTAGCCGGCGCGGAAGAAGCTCATGGTGATCGTTGTTGGGTAGGAAAACCCGTTAGGCAGCAGATACAGGAACTGGCGAAACCTGGCAGCATGAACGACCCTGAATCCGGAGGTCAAATCGGCGATCGGCTGCATCACCATCCAGCTCGCGAAGCGGCTGAAGAAGTCGTTGGCGGCGGCGCGATGAAGACCGGCTTGCGAACCTGACTGCCGGGCTCCCACGACCATGTCATGACCCTGGTTGAACTGCTCCAGCAGGCGGGGGATATCCTCGGGTTGGTGTTGGCCGTCGGCGTCCATGAAAATCAGCACCTCGCCCTTGGCGGCGCGAGCTCCGGTCTTGATCGCAGCTCCATTTCCCATGGGGTAATGGTGCCGTAACCGCCTGACCTCGAACCCGGCGCAAACCTCTGCCGTATCGTCTGTTGATCCGTCGTCAACCACCAGTATCTCGGCATCCGTCACAGACCCGGCAAGCTTTGGAAGCAACTGCCGCAAGCCCGCCGCCTCATTTCTGGCGGGAATGACAATGGAAAACTTGCAGACATCAAGCATTGTTTCAGTCGCTCCATGGTAGGTCATTGACTCGGCACACCCAAAGCAGCCAACAGCTCATCAACCGTTTTTCTTTCTGTCGAGGACAATGACTCGCCACGCAAAGCCAGCAACAGCTGGCGCGCTGGCTCTCGCTCTCCCGCAATCCATCTGAGTTGCGCCAGCTTCAGGCGATTGCTGGCCGTGGACGGCGCCAGTTCAAGGGACTTGCCCAGAGCAGCTCGCGCAGCTCGCAGATCACCTTCGTGGAGCCATAGATAATCCGCATGCCAAGAATACAGCATCGCCTGGACCGCAGGCGAAACGCCAGGATTGGCAAGCGCAGACGCAAACAAGCCATCCATCTCCGCCCGGGCCAGACAGATAGACCCGGCAATCGCCATTTCTTTCAGGCCGTACAACAGGTTTCTGTCGCCTGGTGCGAAGGGTTTTTCCCGCAAGCGGCGAGACAGTTCGTCCATCTCGGCTCGTTCAACCGGTATGCCTGCTTTGCAGTTCAAGTGGATCAGGCCGAGCCAGCTCAGCTTGGATTCCGGGTCGAGTTGTCCGGCCAGCTCATAGTGCCTGCGGGCGAATGCGTGGATCGGCGAATTGGGCAAGGCCGATTCGGGAAGCCCCGCCAGCGCTCGTCCCGCTTCAAACTGTGCCCGGGCCGATTCACGGTGATGCTGGGCTTCGATCTGGGTGCGTCGCACTTCGTCGCCGAACTGGTGCGAGCGCAATGCCGTGACAAAGGGGAAATAGGTCAGCGCCATGCTTACAAACGCGACGCCCATGGTGTTGGGCGACCCTTTGCTCTCCAGTGCATGGAGCAATGCCCAAGCCCCCGCAAGCAGTATGCCGAGCAGCGGAAGATAGTTCCGATGCTCGTGAGCGATTTCAAGAGGCAGGATGGTGGATTCCAGGGCGTGCCCGATCAAAAACCATGCGATGCCGAAAGCAAGCAGCGGCGCACGCGTTCGCATCCGCCAAGCCAGACCAGCCAGACCGGCCAGACCGAGCAATGCGGACAGCGTCGTCCATGGAGAAAACAGGGCTGTGGAAACCGGAATATCGTCGTGATACAGGCCGAACGCCTCCAGGTGAGGGGCAACGATCAGGCCGAGGTAAAACCAGAGAACCCTCGCCTCTGTCAGCAAGCGCTCCACGAGCGAGAACGGGCGAAGATCGTAGCCAGACCATAACCATTGTGCCGATGGAGAGAGTGCATAGGCCAACCCCGCCACCAAAACCAGACCCGCCAGAGTAGCCAGGCCGCGGGCAATGCCGTCAAGCTTACCAACGACAAGCCTGCGCATGACCAACTCCCAGGCGAGAGCAAATGCGGGAAACAGCGCCCCGGTTTCCTTGCTGAGGAAAGACAGAGGCCACAAAATCCCCCATGCCAGCGCGAGGCATGCGGAACCCGCGCGGCCACCTCGTTCCCGCCCACGGATATGGAGCAGCAGTGCAGCCAGAAGAAAAAAGGCCGACAGACTCGTCATGCGCTGCACCACATGCAGAACGGACAGTAACTGGATCGGGTGTAGCAGCCACAGCGCAGCCACAGCGCCGGACGCGATAAGGATATTGCGCTGCTTTGCTGCAGGCGCGGCCGCAGTCAGCAGATGAAGCGCCAGGCTGAACACCAGGAAACCACATCCCAGGTGAATGCCGAGATTGGTCGCCTTGAATACAAAGGCATCGAAGCCGCTGAAATAATAATTGAGCGCGAAGCTCAATTGGGCAAGAGGCCTGCCGGTAGGTCCGGCGCCACCGCTCAAAAGAGCCTGATGGATGGCCTCCAGCGATAACCTTTCGAGGCGCACACCTTCCGGCACGAGGATGCTTGGCCCATCATCGAAAAAGAAGCCGCCATGCAAGCCCGGCCAGTAGATGGCAACGAGCAGTATGCCCGCAATGAGCACAGCGAGTGCAATGATGGACAAGGTTCGCATACGGGGCGCCAAAGAAAAAGCCCCTTGGCGAAAGACGCCAAGGGGCTTTTGATCAACTCAAGCGATCAGAAGTCCTTGCATGAACTTGGCAGATACTTTGCGGGAACCGGGCTTGTACCACCGCCGCAAGTCCAGCCCACTTGGCCAGTAGAGGTATTTGCCGTGCCACGCAAGACCACGGTCTTGCCTGCTGCTGCAGCTGGCAAACCGGAAGTCGTGTCCTTGGTAGTTACGATGATGTCGCCAACAGATGCACTGGTCCCGGAGTAAGTCACCGAGGCAACGTATTTCGAAACCTGGTCCTGGACGCCCATGGAGGCGGCAGTCAAGGACATGGTCGATTTCTGCGAGTAGGTTTCGGCGACGGCAGTACGGCCCGAAGAGCCAGCCAAAATAACTTCGGAGATCTTGGCACGCACCATGTAGTCCTGATACGCAGGCAAAGCCACAGCGGCCAAAATACCAATGATCGCAACCACGATCATCAATTCGATAAGGGTAAAACCCTTTTGCAGTGAACGCTTCATGAAAAAGCTCCTTAAATATGAAAAACAAATAAAGCTAAGAGGCCCCGAAATACTGCAGTTTTCATGCCAAGCCCGCACCCCCCTTGAACTTGCATTTTTGGCAAGAAAACAGCCGAAAAAGTGAATGACTTGCGCCAGTTCCTGTCAGTTCGGGATCTTGATGTGACACTTTTGTCACGCCATATCAGCTACCTAGCCCGATCTGATGGGCTTTTTATCCAATTTTTTGCATCAGCCACTTGGTCATTTCATCGGTATAGTCGGCCGCAATTCCGGCATCCAGAAGCGCCCATTTGAATGCGCTTCCCAGTTGGGCCTTCTTATAGGTGTTCAATTTGTGCTGCTGCTTGAATTGAACAATCTGCAGCACCATTTTTTCCAGCGCGTGATCGACTTTCCTGGCGAACTCCTTGTCCGCCTTTTGCGACGCCTTAGGCACTCTTTCCAGGAAAAACTGCGCCAGTGACGCGCCAAATTTTTTCGCCTCAGCAGCGTCAAACCAACTCAATATCATATGGACTCCCAGTAGTCTTGCCTATTCTGCCACTATAGAATTAGCAAATTCCACACCAATTGGCGCAAAGTTCTCAATCAGCTTTCCACCCCCTCAATCACTGGACTGCTTCAGCAGCCCATACAGTAGATAAACAATGGGCTTTTTTGATCGACTTGCCCCAAGTAGAGCCAGCACACCCAAATCCGGCGTTGATGCGGCTCGGGGTTCCGACTTGAGCGCCGAGCATTGGCTGGAAAAAGGCATGCAGCTTGAACAACAAGGCCAGATGGACGAGGCCTTGCGCTGCTATGAGTCGGCCCTTGAGCGGATGCCTGAGTTGGCGCGAGCTCACTTCAACCGTGGCAACATTTTGCTGGACCAAGGCGACGCAGCAAGCGCACTGGCGGCCTACGCCAAGGCTGTGGAATACAAACCGGATTCGGCTGCAGCCCACTACAACATGGGCAACGCCCAGCTGCGCCTGGGAAACCCTGAAGCGGCCATAGCGGCCTGCCGACAGGCCGTGACCCTCAAGCCCGATTTTGCAGATGCCCATGCAGCACTGGAGGCCGCACTCGCGATGGCGTCCGACCACGCGGAGACCTGCTTCAGGCAAGGCCTTGCCCAGCACGATCTCCAGCAACTTGATCGCGCCAGAGAGTTCTATCATCAAGCCATAAAAATAAAACCTCATCACGTGGAGGCCTGCAACAACCTTGGCGGCCTATTGGTTCTGGATGGACAAATTGATGAGGCTGTCGTCTATTTTCGTCGGGCAGTGCAAGCCGATCCCGCCAATGCAGCCACCCAGATGAACCTGGGCGATGCCCTGAAAGCCCTGGGCCAATTAAGCGATGCTGCGGCCAGCTATCGCCGAGCATTGGAGATCGTGCCCGACAACATGGCTGCGCTCCTGAAGTTGGGAGATGTGCTCGGCGATGGGGGCGATTGGGCTGGTGCCATTGCCAGCTATCGCTGCGCGTTGGAAATTGATCCTGACCATCTCGGGGCCAACATGGGCCAAGGCATTGCCTTGCTGGAACTCGAACAACTCGACCTCGCGGAGATGTGTTTCCGCCGTGCCGTCGACATTGAGCCGGCCTGTGCCGAGGCGCACAGCAACCTCGGCGTCATCCTGAAAAAACGCCGCCGACTCGATGCCGCGGCTGCCTGCTTTCGGCAGGCCCTGGCCATTCGTCCCGATTTTTCTGACGCACACCTTAACTTGGGCAACGTGTTGCAGGCCCTCGGGCAAATTGATGCCGCAACCGCAAGCTATCGCCGTGCATTGGAAATCAGGCCCGACTTCGCCCAAGCCCATTCCAATTACGGAACGGTCTTTCAGCTTCTCAACCAACTTAAGTTGGCGGAGGAAAGCTATCGGCGGGCACTCGGAATCAACCCCGACTTGGCCGATGCCCACAATAATCTCGGCATCGTTTTTAGCCTTGTTCGGCGGCTTGACGACTCCATTGCAAGTTATCGGCGTGCGATAGCAGTCAAGCCCGATTATGCTGCGGCTCATGCGAATTTAGGCGGTGTCCTGAAAGATGTCGGACGTCTTGATGAAGCGCTAAAGTGCCTACGCCGGGCACTTGAACTGGACCCTGACTGCGTCATAGCGCACAACAATCTGCTGTTCATCCATAACTACGTGGCCGACCAGCCTGCAGCGCTTTTGCTTGCGGACGCTCAGCACTTTGGCGACATGGCAACGCGCTTGGCGCGCCCCTTCACCGACTGGCCGAATTCACCCGACCCCGAGCGGCCCTTGCGCGTGGGCTTTGTCTCTGGCGATCTGTGCGATCACCCGGTCGGTTATTTTCTGGAAGGCGTGCTGGCCGCACTTTCCGCGCAGGCGGCCGGCCGGCTGGAGCTATTCGCTTATTCCAACGGGAGAGGTGAGGATTCCACGAGCCAACGCATCAGAGTCTGCTGCGACGGATGGCATTCGGTGGCATTTCTGGCTGACGAAGCGCTTGCAAGACTTATTCGAGAAGATGGGATAGACATTCTGGTTGATCTCTCCGGACACACAGCCCTCAACCGGTTGCCTGTATTTGCCTGGAAACCGGCACCGGTGCAGGTGAGCTGGCTGGGCTACTTTGCAACCACCGGTGTGGCAGCCATCGACTACTTCATCGCCGATCACTGGACGCTTACCCCAGACCAGGAGGCCCATTTCAGCGAACAGATATGGCGTCTGCCGGAAACTCGCCTGTGCTTCACGCCGCCGAAGGCGGACGTGGCGGTCAGCCCGTTGCCCGCGCTAAGCAATGGCTACATCACTTTCGGAAGTTTCAACAACCTGAGCAAAATGAATGACGCCGTGGTGGCGCTGTGGGCACAGGTGCTCCATGCGGTGCCTGGTAGCCGCCTGTTCCTCAAATACCAGCAACTTGCGGAAGCATCGGTGCGGCAAGGCACTTGCGAGCGCTTCGGCATCCACGGCATAGCTCCCGATCGACTGATTTTTGAGGATTATGTGCCCAGGGCCAACTATCTGGCGGCTTACCAACGCGTGGATATCGCCCTTGATCCCTTCCCTTTCCCCGGCGGAACGACGACGGTGGAAGCGCTATGGATGGGCGTGCCAGTGTTGACGCTGGCAGGGGAGCGATTTTTGTCGCGCCAGGGCGTCGGTCTGTTGATGAATGCCGGCTTGCCCGAATGGGTCGCAAGCGATCCCCGTGACTATGTCACCCGAGCGGTAGCACATGCCGGTGATCTGCAGGCCCTGGCTTCGTTGCGAAGCGGTTTGCGGCAGCAGGTTCTGGACTCGCCCATCTTTGACGCCCCCCGCTTTGCCCAGCACTTCGACGCCACACTGCGTGCCATGTGGCGAAAGTGGTGTAACTCACAGCCCGTGGCGCAGCGACGGACTTAAGGGGAAGGCATGGGGCTACCTGATCGATTTTTAGAAATTGCCCGCGGCGATGCCGATAGCAAAAAGAAAAGCGCCGGTGAATAAGCAGCAAGATGCCATACGCCTGCTTGAAGAAGGCATGGCGCTTGAGAGGCGCGGGCAATTGGACGAGGCCCTGAAACATTACGAAGCGGCCATTCTTCTGATGCCTGAACTGGCCCGCGCCCACTTCAATCGGGGCAACATACTATTGGACCGGGGCGACGCAGCAAGCGCACTCGATGCATATGCAAAAGCTGTGGCATACAAACCGGATTCGGCTGCAGCCCACTACAACATGGGCAATGCCCAGCTGCGTCTGGGGCACACAGACGCAGCGATCGCCGCCTGCCGCCAGGCAATCGTATTGAAGCCCGATTTTGCGGATGCCCACGTCACACTCGGCGTGGCACTCGGAAAGCTTGGGCAACACCACAACGCCATACCGTGTTTCCAGCGAGCTGCGGAAATCAGACCTGAGTCGGCGGAGGTCCATAACAATCTGGCCATTGCCATGATGGAGGCCGGGCGGCTCAAGGAGGCCATCACTAGCTTTGACGTGGCTTTGGCATTGAAGCCTGATTACCCGGAAGCTCATCACCATCGAGGCATTGCCTTCCAGGATCTCGGCCGGTTCGATGAAGCCATTTTGAGTTACCGACGGGCGCTGGCAATCGACTCCGGGTTGGCCGATGTACATACCAATCTCGGTAGCGCATTGAAAGAACTTGGGATGCCTGACGAGGCAATGACCAGCTACAAGCGAGCACTGGAAATCAACCCTGATTCACCCGAAGCGCACTACAACCTGGGTGTTTGCCTTCAATCTATCGGACAGCTGGAACGGGCAATTACGCAGTACCGTAGTGCACTTGAAACCAATGCCGAGCATGTTTTGGCGCACAATAATCTGGGGGGCTTGCTGGGAGCACTTGGACAATATGAAACTGCATTGACGTGTTTTCGACGAGTCATAGAGATTCAACCCGCCAACTCAGACGGGCACCTCAACCTCGGTATTACGTTGGCGACTATGGGTCAGCTCGACTCTGCTATGGCGAGCTATCGCAGGGCTCTCGCGATTGAGCCCAACAATGCGGATACGCACTTGAGTCTGGGTGGCGCACTAAAAGACTATGGTCAGTTTGAGGCGGCGCTTAAGAGCATACGCCGCGCGATCGAGATCCGGCCAGACTACGCCATGGCGCACAGCAATCTTCTGTTCTTGAATAACTACATAGGTGACCTGCCGGCAAGACGGACACTTGACGATGCCCGACGCTTTGGCGACATGGCAACGCGCTTGGCGCGCCCCTTCACCGACTGGCCGAATTCACCCGACCCCGAGCGGCCCTTGCGCGTGGGCTTTGTCTCTGGCGATCTGTGCGATCACCCGGTCGGTTATTTTCTGGAAGGCGTGCTGGCCGCACTTTCCGCGCAGGCGGCCGGCCGGCTGGAGCTATTCGCTTATTCCAACGGGAGAGGTGAGGATTCCACGAGCCAACGCATCAGAGTCTGCTGCGACGGATGGCATTCGGTGGCATTTCTGGCTGACGAAGCGCTTGCAAGACTTATTCGAGAAGATGGGATAGACATTCTGGTTGATCTCTCCGGACACACAGCCCTCAACCGGTTGCCTGTATTTGCCTGGAAACCGGCACCGGTGCAGGTGAGCTGGCTGGGCTACTTTGCAACCACCGGTGTGGCAGCCATCGACTACTTCATCGCCGATCACTGGACGCTTACCCCAGACCAGGAGGCCCATTTCAGCGAACAGATATGGCGTCTGCCGGAAACTCGCCTGTGCTTCACGCCGCCGAAGGCGGACGTGGCGGTCAGCCCGTTGCCCGCGCTAAGCAATGGCTACATCACTTTCGGAAGTTTCAACAACCTGAGCAAAATGAATGACGCCGTGGTGGCGCTGTGGGCACAGGTGCTCCATGCGGTGCCTGGTAGCCGCCTGTTCCTCAAATACCAGCAACTTGCGGAAGCATCGGTGCGGCAAGGCACTTGCGAGCGCTTCGGCATCCACGGCATAGCTCCCGATCGACTGATTTTTGAGGATTATGTGCCCAGGGCCAACTATCTGGCGGCTTACCAACGCGTGGATATCGCCCTTGATCCCTTCCCTTTCCCCGGCGGAACGACGACGGTGGAAGCGCTATGGATGGGCGTGCCAGTGTTGACGCTGGCAGGGGAGCGATTTTTGTCGCGCCAGGGCGTCGGTCTGTTGATGAATGCCGGCTTGCCCGAATGGGTCGCAAGCGATCCCCGTGACTATGTCACCCGAGCGGTAGCACATGCCGGTGATCTGCAGGCCCTGGCTTCGTTGCGAAGCGGTTTGCGGCAGCAGGTTCTGGACTCGCCCATCTTTGACGCCCCCCGCTTTGCCCAGCACTTCGACGCCACACTGCGTGCCATGTGGCGAAAGTGGTGTAACTCACAGCCCATCCGGGACACAGGTTCGGTAGTGTGAGCATCGAGCATTGAACGCATGGCCGACGCGGGCAGCCCCATGTTATTCGGGTTTTAAATTCCAGTTTTTCTCGAGGAGCGCGTACTGCTCCATGCTTGGCTCAGTCTTGAATGCAAGCGCATGAACCGCAAGGTATTGACTGGTGCTGATGAAAATTTTGGAGAACCCGCCATCTGCCAGGATTTTGCTTAAGGATTTAGGTGTAAAACCAGTTTTATGGGCGTAAAAGTCCTGGCCGCTAGTTTCTATTTCCGTCTGCAGACCGTAAATCACGTCATGTGCCGCAATAGGGCCGGCAGGGCTCTGGTACAACACATCGTCCAGTTCAAGTTGCTGCTCAAGCACTGCCGCGATGACCTGTGCGATATCAGGGACACGAATTTCGGCAAAACCGGTTTCATTCAAGATGTGATGAAACCCCCGGACAACGGCCAACCCGTGATGACGATAATAATGTTCTAGATTGTGCGAGCAATAAACGGCATCGTAGATGCCTCCCTGGAGTTTTTCCAATTCGCGCGCATCACAGACGATGTCTGGCGCGCCGCGTGGATCGATATCAAGCAAGTCATGTCGCCACTCTGCAAAGTGACTTGGAATCGGGGTCGATTTGCTACCGCCCCCCACATTCAGAACACACTTGACGCCGACTTTTCTTTCAACCACTGTTGCGATTTCAGGTGTCGAAAAAATATCCCTGATGAGCGAAATCAACATCCTTATCCAGTCCTCATTTTTTACAGATTGCTTGCGTCTTGCCTACAGGCATCGCCATGCAAAATTATTGCCGCATTCACCTTTAAAAGCATACGCCAACCGTAGCAACATGCTTGTTTCTTTTTGCTCAATACTGTTCATTTGCGCCAGTGAGGCACTCAGGACTTGCACGCCAGGCGAGCGGCGATCCGTTATTTGATGCAGACCGACCGAACCTGCTTGAGGTCGGTCAGCCCCATCAGCACTTTCTCCATCCCGTCCATTTTCAGCGTGTGCATGCCGCTGTTGACGGCCGCCGCAAACAGCTCTGCCACGCGGGCACGCTCCTGGATCAGCTTTTTCGCCGGATCGTCGGCCACCATCAGCTCATGCAGGCCGATACGGCCCTTGTAGCCGGTCTGGTTACATTTATCACAACCAACCGCCCGGTACATGGTGAGTTGACTATCTTTGCCATAACGCTCCGTCCAGTCGTCCAGCAGCTTTTGCGCTTCGCCGCCGGGATCGGTCTTCCAGGCTTCCGTGTTCCGCAATTCTTCCGAGTACTCCCTGACGAAGTCCTTGACTTCCTGTGAACTCGGCTGGTAAGCCTGCTTGCAGTCACAAAGCTTTTTGGCCAGGCGCTGGGCCAGGATGCCGAGCAGGGCATCTGCAAAATTGAAAGGGTCCATACCCATGTCCAGCAGCCGGGTGATGGACTCAGGGGCAGAATTGGTGTGCAGCGTCGAGAACACCAGGTGGCCGGTCAGCGAAGCCTCCACACCCATGGACACGGTTTCCTTGTCGCGCGACTCGCCGACCATGATTATGTCCGGGTCCGCCCGCAGGAAGGCACGCATGATTGTTGCAAAGTCGATGCCTGCCTTTCTGTTGATCTGAACCTGGCGCAAACCTTTTTGCGTGATCTCGACGGGGTCTTCAGCCGTCCAGATTTTTCTGTCTGGCGTGTTCAGGAATTTCAGGATCGAGTGCAGCGTCGTTGTTTTGCCTGAACCCGTCGGGCCACAAACGTAAAAAAGGCCATAGGGCTTGGAAACGGTTTTCTCCAGCCGCTCCCTGTTGTGATCCGTCAGCCCCAGTTTTTCAAGCGGGATGGGTTCGCCCGCAGCGAGTATCCGCATGACGACGTCCTCGACACCTCCCGCTGACGGAATGGTGGCAACACGCAGTTCGATGTCGAGCGGTCCATATTTCTTGAACTTGATTTTTCCGTCTTGCGGTTTGCGTTTTTCGGAAATGTCCAGATCACACATGATCTTGAGCCGTGTGACCATGGCTTGGCGAAACTGGGCCGGCACCTCGATATAGGGCAGCAAGCTCCCGTCGATGCGAAAACGGATGCCGGTTTTGGCCTTGCCCGGCATGGGTTCGATGTGGATGTCGGAAGCCTTCTGCTTGTAGGCATCAATGATGACCTTGTTGACGAACTTGACCAGCTCGTTGTCGGCGGCAGCCGACTCCAGCGCCGAATCGTCACTGGCATCGTTTTCGAGCGGCGAGTCCATGTCGGCCAGCAGCTGGTCAATGGAACCGCCCTCGTTGCCCGCGCCAAAAAGCTGGCTCAGGGTTTCGTCGAATTCGGTCTGGGTGGTCACGCAGTAGGCGAACTTGCTGATTTTCGGAAATACCTGCGGGACCACCCGGGCTCCCCGCACCGCCTCGGGATCAACACACATGATGACCAGCCCGTCCGGCGTTTCTTCCAGCGGCATCCAGCCCTGCTGCTCGACAAAGTGCCGCTTGAGCAGGCCATGCAGCATTTCCGAACGTATGCGCCCCGCGTTGTAGGCCTCGTAGGGAACACCAAAGAACTTGCTCAGCGACGCGCCAATCTGCGCGGGACGAATACGGTAGTCAGCCATCAGCAGATGTTCAACGGACTGGACCTCGTCGCGCGCCTTCTGGACGCAGTGGAGCAACTCGTCCTGGCTCAACACCCCGTCGGCCACCAGGCCATCGTATTTGGTCGCCCTGCGCCGCTGGCCGTCTTCCGCCTTCTGCATGCGCTGGCGAATGGCGATGCCCAGCGTCTTGCACAGTTGCTGCGCACCGTCTTCTTCCAGCTTTCCAAAAGGCTGGTCGCTGCGGTTGTTGATCACCTGCAGGACACCATAAAGCGTGCTGCCATCCATCACCGGTGCAACCAGCATCTGTTTGGTGCGGTAGCCGGAGCGTTTGTCCACTTCCTGCAGAAAACTCAGATTGGGATGGATTTTCTTGAGCGCTTCGTCGTCATACACATCGGCGATGTTCACCATGGCTTTTGACAGCGCGACGTAGCCCGCAATGCTTTGCGCGCTGATGGGCAGCTTCAGGTCGCGGCTGGTGTTGAGCCCCGTCTTGACCTTGGAGATGATGGACGTGCGGTCTTCATTGACGGCGTAAAGGGTCAGGCGATCGGCATTGAACAGCTTGCAGATATCCTGGCTGGCCTCCAGCATGATCTGGTCAATGTTCTCGGTTTCATGAATGCGGTTGGTAACCAGTTGCAGCTGGCGAAAATAAAGCGCTTCAAAAGTGACTCCCCGCTCCTGAGGCGGAAGCATCTGCGAGTCGAAAAATGCGTCTTCGTGGTCTTGCTGTACAACGGCATTCATAACTCAAACTCCTGACCCGCACGCAACCAGCGTATGTCGTGGGTAACGTTGGGACCAAACGGCGCCGTCTGGTCAAAGCGCTGGATCTCGGCCATGATCAAGTCAGTCTCCGCCGGCTTGGTATGGGTGATGTAAATCGGATAGTTCCTGCCTTTGTCGATGCAGTCCAGCTCGCTGGCCAGCGCATGAGGCGACAGATGCAGGCTGCGCCGGGCCAGATCGCGTTCGCGGTTGCTGAAGGCCGTCTCGATCACCAGCATGGCGACATTGAGCTGGTTGATCCGGGCCCACAGCGCGGGGTTGCGCTCGGTGTCGCCAGTGAACACCCAGCACCCGGCGCCGGTGGCCACCGCATAACCCACCGCGGGCACAGTATGAACCGCAGGCAGCACTTCCACATATTTTCCCGCGAGCAGCAGCGTCTGGCCGACGGTCAGCGGATGAAAGCTGACAAACGGGGCTTCCGGCGTGGGAATTTTCGAGAAATCAGGCCAGATGGTGTTGTTGAAAATATGGGTTTTCAGCGCGTCGATCGTGCCCTGCAGCGCATGAATCTGTATCGGGGTCGTCCGTTGTGCCGCAATCGCGTCCACCATCAGCGGCAAGGCCGCCACATGGTCCAGGTGGGAGTGTGTCAGCAGCACGTGATCAACGCCGCGCATCTCGTCCAGCGTGAGATCGCCAACGCCCGTCCCGGCATCGACCAGCACGTCGTGATCCAGCAGGAAAGACGTGGTCCGGCAGCCTTTGGCAATCGCTCCCGAACAGCCCAGTACGCGTACTTTCATGGTCTTTTGTGGCTTGAGGCGCCGGCAGGCTGTGTCATTTGGTTTCGAAGTTGGTTGCCCCGTCCCACTCGGGATCAAACGGCAACAACCTCATGGAGGCTACACGGTCTGCATACAGCCGGTAAAGGTACTTTTGCGCATTCATGCGCTGTAAGTTGAGCAAATGCACATCGCAGTCGTCCCAGGCCTGGTCGCGGTAGGCCCTGAGCGCCAACGCCCACTCCCTGAGTTCACTGCCCAACTGCTTGTCGAGCTGGCCGGGAAGCGCCACCGGACAGAAAATGGCCACCGCCTGATCCTTGCCCTTGACCCGGACCTTGTCGAGCTCCTGCCAGGCAAACCCGGTGGCCAGTTCGCGGGTGGACGCACTGACCACGGTATCGACGCCATAGATTTTGGACAGTCCTTCCAGACGAGACCCCAGGTTGACGGCGTCGCCAATGACGGTGTAACTGCGGCGGATATCCGAGCCCATGTCGCCCACGCACATGCTGCCGGTGTTCAGTCCGATGCCTATGCCAATTTCCGGCAAGCCCTTGCTGCGGTGCTCTTCATTGAGCCGGCGCACAGCCTGCACCATCTCCAGCGAGGTCTTGACCGCCAGAGCGGCGTGCTCGGGCGTCTCGACGGGTGCACCCCAGAAAGCCATCACACAGTCACCCATGTACTTGTCGATGGTGCCGCGATTGCTGCGGATCAGGTCCGTGAGCCGGCTGAAAACGCTGTTGAGCAGGGCCTGCAACTGCGTCGGTTCCATGGTTTCTGACATCCGGGTGAAGCCACGCATGTCACAGAACATCACCGTGAGCTCCTTGGCCGATGCCTTCATGCTGTAACTGTCGGGGTCCTTGACCATTTCATCGACCAGCTCGGGCGGCACATAGGTGCCAAACAGGTTGGCCAGTTCCCGCTTGGAACGGCTCTCCACAAAATAGCCATAACTCATGTTCAGGGCAAACGCCGTGAGCGCCATGACCAGCGCGGTAGCCAGTGGCAAGACCAGGCCGTAGGTGGAATAAAGCCAGAAATTCAGCCCCACCAGCGCAGCTGTCACCGCGGCGCTGGTCGCCACGGCGCGCGGGGCGGACAGCAATGGCAAGGCCAGGGCCAGCGTCAGCCCCGACAGCACAAGCATCACCACCTCGAAACCAACCGCATAGTCTGGTTTGACAAATACCTTGCCATCGAGAAACCCCGAAATCACATTGGCATGGGTCTCGACGCCGGGATAGGTTTCCCCAACCGGCGTGACCCTCAGGTCCAGCAAGCCAGGCGCCGTGGTGCCGAGCAAGACAATCTTGTCCTTCAATTGACCCGGCGCCATTTTTCCGGCCAGCACATCGGACGCGGAGACATACCGGTAGGAGCCACCACTGGCGCCACCAGGCCCGCGAAACGGCACCAGAGTCGCCACCCGGTCATCCACCGGGATGGCGAGCGTTTTACTGCCCTGCTTGAGCAAAATGCTTTCCAGCCCCTGGTAATTGCGGGTCAGGAATTTTTCCTGCGGAAATCCGGGCTCGACGCCGGGCTGGCCCACCAGCATGCGAAACATCGCCAGGGACAGCGACTCGTAGTACTGGCCCTTGTATTCAGCCAGCAGGGGAATCGATCGAACGACCCCATCGCCTTCGGTGATGGAGTTGAAAAACCCTGCCAGCGGTGCCGCCTTGGCGATGGTATCGATGTTGGCACCGAAGCCGTTCCAGCTGGTAAACCGGATGGGCCGCCCCTTGAGCGCCTCCCGCCCCATGACGGGAGCGGGCAAAACACCGTTGACGCGGCCGTCCCGGTCGCTGGTGAAGTAATACCCCAGCACGACGGGTTTGTTCGCTAACGATTTTGCGAAGACGGCATCGTAATCAAGGCTGGCCTGAATCTGGCCGAGCTTGTCGGTAAAGGCGGGCTGGTCCTTCAATTCGTTCCGGGCCAGTTGTTGCAGCCTTTTCAGGCCGGAGCTGTCGTCAGCCTCCGCGAAAACCACATCGAATCCCAGCAGAGCGGCCTGTTGCCGCCCCAGCAACTCGTCCACAAGCGCAGCCAGCTTGTTGCGGCCCCATGGCCAGCGGCCGGCTTCCGCCAGGCTTTTTTCATCGATGTCCACGATGACAATGCGCTCATCCAGCGTCCTGGGCATGGTGGCCCGAAGGCGGGCGTCGTAAAGAATGTCATCAAGCCGCTGCAGGACATCCAGGCGTAACGCACCGCTGGCATGGAGCAAGGCAAAAACCAGCGGAATCAGCGTGACGGCTATGCGAGGCCAATGCCGGGAAAAAAGTCGCATAAGGCCTCGTGAAGAGCCGCGATTTGAAGTGGTTTTCCGGCCAAACGCGGGGAATCAGCCTGGTCAGCGCTGGACGAATTGCATTTGTGTACCCGCCAACTCAAGTACATCGCCGTTTTTCAGCGGCACAGGCTCAACGCCAATGTGCGCTCCGTTCAGCGTGGGTTTGTTGTCCCCTTCCACATGCGCCACGACAAAGCCATGCGGCCGCTTGGTGATGGCCGCAACCGCCACCCCGGGCTTGCCGATGGTGGTGACCACCTTGACCAGGGCGACTTCCCGGCCAGCGGCTGCGCCTGACATGACCTTGATGGCTGCGCTGGTGCCCGCCCCATCGACGGGCGCAGGCACTGCCGCGACTGTTGCGGCCCCGGCAGGCGCGCCCAGCCCGGCCGAGCCGGCCTTGATGATCATCGTTTTCTCAAAGCCCGCACTTGCGGCTTCGTTGACATACTTGATCTTGTACTTGCCGATTTCGACGGTGTCACCGTTGTTGAGCTGCTGCTTCTTGACAGCCTTGCCGTTGAGATACGTGCCATTGGTGCTGTTCAGGTCCTCAACAAAAACCTCGTTGCCGGACATCTGCAGAACGGCATGTTCCCCACTGACGGCCAGGTTGTCAATGACGATGTCGTTGTAAGGACGGCGCCCGAGCGACGTGCGGTCCTTGGTCAACTGGACCTCTTTGATCACAACGCCGTCAATAGAGACGATCATTTTCGGCATGGCCGACTCCTGTCTATTTTTTAGTATGTCACTCAATCGGACTATTTCCCCAGCATTCTGGACAGCAGGCCGCGTTTGACCGAGGCCTCCTTGGCTTGTGCCAGCAATACCGAAATATTATCCCGGCCGCCGCTGTCGTTGGCCGCAGCAACAAGCTGCCTGGCGATCTGCTCCAGCGACTTCGATCCCGATAGAATAGCCGCAATCGCCTCGTCACTGATCATGTCGGACAGGCCATCAGAGCACATCAGGTAAATATCACCCAGCTCCACGCGGTGTTCGTTGACTTCCAGCAACACCGCGTCCTCCACACCCAAAGCCCGGGTCACCAGATTCTTGTTCACCGAAGTCAGCGCCTGCTCCGGTGTGATCAGCCCCGCGTCGATCTGCTCCTGAAGCAGGGAATGGTCCTTGGTGATCTGCTCGAGCTGGCCACCCCGCAAGCGGTAACAGCGCGAATCACCAATGTGGCCCAGCATCAGGCGGGTGTTCTGGAACACACCAACCACCAGCGTGGTGCCCATACCCGAGTACTGCGGGTTGGAGTTGGCTGCGTTGAAAATTGAATGATTGGCGTTTTCAACACAGATCTCCATCGCCCGCCGCACCTCCTTGCCGTTGGCATGCTTACCAGCCTGCGCCAGCCAGCGCCCCAGTTCGGACTTGATAAATGCCGTTGCCATGCCGCTGGCAATTTCACCCGCGTTGTAGCCACCCATGCCGTCAGCCAGAATGCAAAGACGGGTAGGGGCATCAAACGTGACGGAGTCTTCGTTGTTGTCCCGGGTTAAACCGGGGTCTGTCTGGGTGCAAATCTCGTAGATCATCGTATTTTTGTTATGGCTTCAAATCTGTAGCATCGACGCCGGCCGCGGGATCCGGCAGGGAGTGGCCCGCAATTGTCCGTGCAAAAGCAGGATTGTCGCCGGCCGCGAACACTGCCGTCTTTTCACTGCCTTCCGGACTTGGGGTGATGGCACCGGCGGGGACAGCAGGGCCCGTGGATACATCCGACAGTTCGGCAATGGCGACACGCAGATCAGCGGCAAACTGGTCGCCATCCTGGTACCGAGTTTCAGGCTTTTTGCTCAGCGACCGCGCGACGATATCCGCCAGTCGCGCGGACAACTCATGGCGTATCACGCGAATGTCCGGCGCCGGCTCATTGGCGATCTTGTACATCAGCTCGGCCATGGAGTCGCCGCGGAAAGGCAAAACGCCCGCCAACATCTGGAACAGCATTACGCCCAGCGAATAGAGGTCCGAGCGTCCATCGACCTTCTTGCCGGCAATCTGCTCGGGCGACATGAAACTCGGGGTGCCGAGCACCAGGCCGGTTTTGGTTTTGCTCGAGTCGGTGATGCGCGCAATGCCGAAGTCGGTCACCTTGACGGTGTCACTGTCGGGGTCGTACATGATGTTGGCCGGCTTGATGTCCCGGTGCACCACGTTCTGCTTGTGAGCGTAGGCCAGCGCCTCTGCAACACGCGCCACAATTGACAGCACTTTGGCAATCGGCAGCAACTGCCCGCTCTTGGTGACGTCCAGCAGGTCCTTGCCCTTGAGGAACTCCATCGCGATATATGCCAGGTCGTGCTCTTCACCGGCATCAAAAATGGTCACGATGTTCTGGTGCTGCAGGCGACCTGCTGTTTCGGCCTCGCGGAAAAACCGCTCACGGGCGTCCGTCAGCTCGTCACCCTCGAACTCCTGGCTCAGTGCCATGGTCTTGATCGCCACCACACGCCCGATCTTGGGGTCCTTGCCCAGATACACCACCCCCATCGCCCCCTTTCCCAGTTCCTTTTCAACCTGGTAACGGCCCAGCATGGGCTTTTCGACACCGCCGCCGTCGAGCAGCATGGTGCCACCAGGGTGCGCGCCGCCACCACCCAGGATGACGGTTTCCGACAGATTCTTCGCGCGGTTGAGTCTGGACTGCAGGTCCTTGTGATTCTTGTTGTAGCTGGCCATGTATTCGTACACAGCCTGGGCCTTGTTGAATTGCCGCTTGCGCTCGAAATCAAGCGCCAGGTTGTTCATGTTGTCCATCAGCGCGTCGGTGAAAGGCACGCGGCGGAACCGGTCGAAGGCCATGTCCAGTTGCCCCTGCCCCTGCAGTGCCAGGCCCATCATGCGGTTGGTTTCGGCCGACTCTTCGTCGGACTTGAGCTTGCCGGCCTCGGTCATCAGGAAACGCTTGGTGGTCAGTGCCAGGTGGCCAATCACCAGGAGCGCAGCCGGAAACACCAGCTTGAGCCAGGTGGCAGCCGCCGACAGCAAGCCGAACTCGATCACCAGCAGCAGTACAAACAGCAGCAGCGTTATGACAGCCGCCTTGCCTGCGGACAGGCGCGGCAGGCCGGCAATCAGGTAGGCGGCGACAACCAGCAGGACCCCCAGCGTGGCCCAGATGCCCCAGCCGGGCTGGACAAGGAAATGTTCGCTGAGGATGCTGGAGGTGATGTGGGCAATCGTCTCTGCCGGCGACAGTCCGGGCCCGGCCGGAGTCGGAAACTGCGTGCCGACGCCGGCGGCGGTGGCACCAACAATCACGATCTTGTCGGTGTATTTGCTCGCTGGAATCTTGCCGGACAACACGTCGTAAAAAGAGTCCACCGCGAAAGCCGGCCTGCCGTCCCGGCCCTTGTAGAACTGCGGCAACATCAGGGCGGCCTCATCCGTGCCTATGCGCAACTTGCCGATCTGCACCGATTCACCGGCATTCAGTCTGATATCGGTCGCGGCGAGGTTCAGGCTCTTGACTGCGGCGAGCAATCCCATGGACGGAATCGCCTGGCCGTCATAGTTGATCAGCAGCGGCTCCTGCCGGACCGCGCCGTCCACGTCGGGCAGCTGGTTCAAATGGGCAATGCCTGCCGCGCTGCTCCCGATGAGCTCTATGGGCTGCTGGCCCCGAATGGCAGGCAGCGAGAAACCGCCCGGCTCCACCACCGCACTTTTGAGGGCATAGGCGGGCAAGGGGTCTGGCTTGCCCTGGGGCTCACCCAGCACAAAAACCGAGGGCACCAGCACATTGCCAGCCTTGGCCATACTCGCCGCCAGCTTGGCGTCCGTGTCCAGTGCGACCTCCGCTTCGGCAATCACCTTGCCCAGTTGCTCGCTGAGGCTGTCCTGGGGAGCAGCGGGATCGGCAGGAACAACAACCGGTCCGAGCGCTTCTTTCATCTTGCGGATGAACACCAGCCCGCGGTCGGTCTGCGGTTCAAAAAAGAAGGCGGTATGCGCAATGGTTTTGACTTTCGCAGCCGCCAGCTGGTCAATCAGCTGGGCATGCACATCGCGCGGCCACGGCCAGCGGCCAATGTTGGCGATGCTCTGGTCGTCGATCGCAATGATGGCAATGCGGTCCGAAGGCTGGCGCGACGTGCTGGTACTGGCAAAGTCGTAATACCGACGCTCCAGCGTGGCAAAGAAGTCGGTCGCGCTGTGCAGCACCAGCACGGCCAGCACCACCAGAACGCCCACAAACCAGTCGGCTCGCCAGAATTGCCCGCGCTTGCTTGATGATGTGGCCACGTCCGTCCCGCCTTTTGTCCTGGTTCGCCAGACCGTGCGCCAGCCGCGCCGGCTTCTTTTTTGCGCACTTGTCACCCGGCCAGCGTTACAAGCCGGTTACAAATTCACCGCCTTTGGACATTAACAGACGCCAAGAACCCGGACAAGGGACTTTTGCACACGGCCAGAGGCTTGTGTTGCAAATTGGTGCCGCTGGCGCCGTGGCTGCGCGCCGGAAGCCCGGCGGTAGCTGGGACTCAGGCCGCGTCGGCCGGCTTTTGACGTGCCTGCAGGATTTTTCCCGCCACCAGCACCAGCAAGGCACCGGCCACGGCCGCCGCATAGCTCCAGACCGCAGAATCAGGCAGGTAGGCCTTGATCGCCGGGTCGGTGTAAGCCATCTGGCCGGCAATCCAGCCCAACAGCATGGCGCCAAGGGTGATCACGATCGGAAAGCGCCCCATCAGCTTGAGCACCAGCTGGCTGCCCCAGACAATGATGGGAATGCTCACCAGCAGACCGAAGATCACGAGTGCCAGTTGATGGTTCTGGTGCGCCCCTTGGGCAGCGCCTGCGATGGCCAGGACGTTGTCGACGCTCATCACCAAATCGGCAATGATCACGGTTTTGACCGCGCCCCAGAGCTTGTCGCTGGAGCTGATGTTGTGGTCGCCCTCGTCTTCCGGTTGCAGCAACTTCACGCCAATCCAGAGCAGCAGCAGCGCGCCCACGATCTTGAGGTAGGGCACGGCCAGCAAGGCAAGCGCAAAGGCAATCAGGATCACGCGCAGGACAATCGCACCCATGGTGCCGTAAATAATGCCCTGGGTGCGCTGCTTGGGAGGCAGATTCCGGCATGCCAGGGCGATCACCACCGCGTTGTCGCCACCCAGCAGGATGTCGATCATGATGATCTGGCCAACCGCGAGCCAGAAGCCAGCCGTCATGAACTCTTCCATGGAAACCTCTCAGAAAAATCAAAAAAACCGATTGTCAGCGATGACAACCGGTCTGTCTGTTGTGGCTAACCGCAATACGCGGTAATTTAGAGCAGTGCCTTGAGCAGCTTGGCCATTTCCGAAGGATTGCGCGTGATGGTAAAGCCGCATTCTTCCATGATGGCCAGCTTGGCGTCCGCCGTATCGGCACCACCGGAGATCAGCGCGCCGGCATGGCCCATGCGCTTGCCGGCAGGGGCCGTCACGCCGGCGATGAAGCCGACGATCGGCTTTTTCATGTTGGCCTTGCACCAGATGGCCGCTTCAGCCTCGTCCGGTCCGCCGATTTCGCCGATCATGATGACGGCATCGGTGTCCGGGTCGTCATTGAAGGCGCGCATCACGTCGATGTGTTTCAGGCCGTTGATCGGGTCGCCACCAATGCCGACGGCGCTGGACTGGCCCAGGCCGATTTCGGTCAGCTGGGCCACGGCTTCGTAAGTCAGCGTGCCGGAGCGGCTGACCACGCCGATACGGCCCTTGCGGTGGATGTGGCCGGGCATGATGCCGATCTTGATTTCTTCTGGCGTGATCAGGCCTGGACAGTTGGGGCCCAGCAGCAGGGTGCGCTTGCCGCCGGCGGCTTCCTTGGCCTTCATGCGGTTGCGCACTTCCAGCATGTCGCGCACCGGGATGCCTTCGGTGATGCAGATCGCCAGGTCGAGGTTGGCTTCCACGGCTTCCCAGATCGCCGCGGCGGCGCCGGCTGGCGGCACATAAATCACCGACACCGTGGCACCGGTGGCCTTGGCGGCCTCGGTCACATTGGCAAAAATCGGGATGCCTTCGAAGTCTTCGCCGGCTTTCTTCGGGTTCACGCCAGCGACAAAGCACTCTTTGCCATTGGCATAGTCGCGGCACATGCGCGTGTGGAACTGGCCGGTCTTGCCGGTGATGCCCTGCGTGATGACTTTGGTGTTTTTGTTGATGTAGATCGACATGTTGGTTCTCCTGGCTTACTTGACGGCGGCCACGATTTTGGTCGCAGCTTCAGCCATGGTGTCTGCGGCAATGATGGGCAGACCGGAGTCCGCCAGCATTTTCTTGCCCAGGTCTTCGTTGGTGCCCTTCATGCGCACCACCAGCGGAACCGAGAGGTTCACGACCTTGCAGGCGGTGATCACACCGTCGGCAATCGTGTCGCACTTCATGATGCCGCCGAAGATGTTGACCAGGATGCCTTTGACATCGGGGTTCTTCAGCATGATCTTGAAGGCTTCGGTGACTTTTTCGGCCGTGGCACCACCGCCGACGTCCAGGAAGTTGGCCGGCTCGCCGCCGAACAGCTTGATGGTGTCCATGGTCGCCATGGCCAGACCGGCGCCATTGACCAGGCAGCCGATGTTGCCGTCCAGGGAGATGTAGGCGAGGTCGAACTTGGACGCCTCGACTTCGGCCGGGTCTTCCTCGTCCAGATCGCGCAGGGCCACGATTTCCGGGTGGCGGAACAACGCGTTCGGGTCAAAGTTGAACTTGGCGTCCAGCGCGATGAGCTTGTTCTTGCTGTCGCGGTTCAGGGGATTGATTTCCACCAGCGATGCGTCGGTGTCCATGTAGCACTTGTAGAGCTTCTGGAACACGTCCACGGCCTGGGCGGTGGACTCCGCCGGCAGCCCGATGCCGTTGGCGATCTTCGTGGCCTGCGCGTCGCTCAGCCCGGTCAGCGGGTCGATGAACTCGGTGATGATTTTTTCGGGGGTGGAGTGCGCCACTTCCTCGATGTCCATGCCGCCTTCGCTCGATGCGATGAAGGCCACTTTCTGGGTGGCGCGGTCGGTCACGATGGAGACGTAGTATTCCTTCTGGATGTCGGCGCCGTCTTCAATGTAGAGGCGGCGGACCTTCTGGCCTTCCGGGCCAGTCTGGTGCGTGACCAGTTGCATGCCGAGAATCTCGCCGGCGAGCTTTTTCACGTCTTCGATGCTGCGCGCCAGCTTGACGCCGCCGCCCTTGCCGCGACCGCCGGCATGGATCTGGGCCTTCACCACCCAGACCGGTCCGCCCAGTTTCTGGGCGGCTTCGACAGCCTCTTGCACGGTGAACGCAGGAATACCGCGTGGAGTGGGGACACCAAAGTTGCGCAAGATTTCCTTGCCTTGGTACTCGTGAATTTTCATGAAATTACTTCCAGGAGTCGGTAAAAAGGGGCGTTCGCCGAAGTGATGTCAATCTGCCACATTTACGCAGAATTCACCAAAATGTAACGCCTTCGGTCACTGCACGCAGCAGCGCAGAACTGTATCATGTTGCGATGCACAATTCTTGTGCGCGGCTTACACCGCCCTTCTAAGCACTTTCAGCAGGAAAACGCCACATGGCCAAGGTCTTTATCGACGGCGAAGCAGGAACCACGGGTTTGCAGATCCGGGAACGCCTGCAAGCCATGCCCGCCATCGAGCTGGTCAGCATCGCGCCCGAGCTACGCAAGGACGCTGCTGCCAAGCGCGCGCTGATGGGCACGGTCGACCTGGTGGTGCTGTGCCTGCACGATGACGCGGCACGGGAATCGGTGGCCATGATCGACGACCTGGCACGAGTCAGCGGCAAAAAAGGGCCGAAGATCATCGACGCCTCCACCGCGCACCGCACCGCGCCGGGCTGGGTGTTTGGCTTCCCCGAACTGGCGGCCGGCCAGCGTGAAGCCGTGGCCAACGCCGACCGCGTGGCCAACCCCGGCTGTTATTCGACCGGCGCGATCGCCCTGATTCGCCCATTGATTGATGCCGGCCTGCTGCCCCGCGACTACCCATTGGCACTGCCGGCAGTCAGCGGCTACTCGGGTGGTGGCCGCACCATGATTGAAGACTACGAAGCCGGCAAGGCGCCGCCGTACCAGATCTATGGCCTGAACCTCAAACACAAACACCTGCCGGAAATCATGCGCTACACCGGGCTAACACGCCGGCCGGTGTTCACGCCATCCGTCGGCAACTTCAAGCAGGGCATGCTGGTGCAGCTGCCGCTGCACCTGGACCTGCTGCCTGGCCAGCCGACGGCGGCGCAACTCCAGGACGCGCTGGCGCGCCACTACGCGGGCAGCCAATGGGTCACGGTCGAGCCGGTGGGTGACAGCACGTCGATAGACGCGCTCGCGTTGAACGACACCAACAAGATGGAATTGCGGGTGTTCGGCAATGAAGAATTCCGCCACGCGGTGCTGATCGCCCGGCTGGACAACCTCGGCAAGGGCGCGTCGGGTGCCGCGGTGCAAAACCTGGAACTGATGCTGGGCCTGTAAGACGCTACAGATTTTGTAGCTGTTGGCGCCCGCGTTGATCTGGCTGAGTGCCGATTGGGCTCGAAGCCTTCAGGGGTGACGGCCGTCAGTCCTCGTCAGCCTGCGACACCACGCGGCGAATCGCCTCCGACCCGAAACCCCGCGCCGCCAGAAAACGCATCTGTTTGCCGCGCGCTGCCGCGTCTGCCGCCGGTTCGCCGAACTTCCTGCGCCAGACCTCGCGGGCGCGTTCGACTTCACTGGCTTTCAGGCTGCTCACCGCTTCGGCCACCGCCTCGGCCGCCAGTCCCTTGCCCTGCAGCTCATGGCGAATGCGCGCCGCACCAAAACGCGCGGCGCGCCGGTTGATGACCGATTCCACCACGCGCGTCTCGCTGATGAAGTCCTTGGCCTGCAGGTCGTCCAGCACCTGGGCCAGTTGCTCGGGTGACTCGGCATGCGCGGCCAGCTTGCGCTCCAGCTCGGTGCGCGAATGCTCGCGTTGTGCGAGACAACGCAAGGCCCGGCCTTTGAGGGACAGGCCGAAACCCGTTGCCGCGGGAGTTTTGTCCGGTGTCATGCCGATATTCCGCCGTTCATAACTACTGTTTTAATAGCTACTCACGCAGGATAGACAAGGGCTGGAGCCTGATTTGGCATTAAATCTGGCATACCAGCCCCGTTTGCTCAGGCGGCAGCGACTTTGGGTGCTTTTTCAGCCTTGTCTGCTTTTTCGGCCTTCTCAGCCTTTTCGGGCTTGTTGCCCACCGCCTCCTGGATCAAGGGGATGCCCAGCGACTCACGCACCTTGTTTTCGATTTCCATCGCCAGTTCCGGGTTTTCTTTCAGGAATTCACGCGAGTTGTCGCGGCCCTGCCCGATTTTTTCGCCATTGAAGGCGTACCAGGCGCCGGCTTTCTCGACGATGTGGCCGGCCACGCCCAGGTCCAGCACCTCGCCCAAGCGGCTGATGCCCTCGCCGTAGAGGATGTCGAACTCCGCCATCTTGAACGGTGAGGCGACCTTGTTCTTGACCACCTTGACCCGGGTTTCATTGCCGACGACTTCCTCGCCCTTCTTGATCGAGCCGATGCGGCGGATGTCCAGCCGCACCGAGGCGTAGAACTTCAGCGCATTGCCGCCGGTCGTGGTTTCGGGGCTGCCGAACATCACGCCGATCTTCATGCGGATCTGGTTGATGAAGATGACCATGCAGTTGGCCTTCTTGATGTGCGCCGTCAGCTTGCGCAGGGCCTGGCTCATCAGGCGGGCCTGCAGGCCGGGCAGGGAGTCGCCCATTTCGCCTTCCAGTTCGGCCTTGGGCGTCAGCGCCGCCACCGAGTCGACCACGATCAGGTCCACCGCACCGGAGCGGGTCAACGAATCGACAATTTCCAGGGCCTGCTCGCCGGTGTCGGGCTGGGAAATCAGCAGGTCCTGCAGGTTCACGCCGAGTTTTTGCGCGTACTGGATGTCCAGCGCGTGTTCGGCATCGACAAAAGCGCAGGTGCCACCGAGTTTCTGCATTTCGGCAATCACCTGCAGGGTCAGCGTGGTTTTGCCGGACGATTCCGGGCCGTAGATCTCCACGACGCGGCCGCGCGGCAGACCACCGACGCCCAGTGCGATGTCCAGGCCCAGCGAACCGGTGGAGACCACCTGGATGTCCTCGATCACCTCGCCGGCGCCCAGTTTCATGATGGTGCCTTTGCCGAACTGCTTCTCGATCTGGGCCAGGGCGGCTTGCAGGGCCTTGGCTTTTTCGGTGTTCAGGGCGGGGTTGGTCTTGTTTGGCAGGTCCATGGAAAAACTCCTTGAGGGTCGGTGAGGGAAAACTTTTGGCTTCGGATACCAGTTCTGCTTTTAATTACAGTACTGTGTGCATGACCAGTACTTTATGGCCGTCATATAAATAAGTAAACCCTGTTTTTAGTCAGTTTGCCTGATCAATTAAGCGTATCATTTCGGCATGGATTCCAGCCTTGTTTCCACCCCCGGCCACCCGCCCGCCAACGAGGAAAATTGGCGCCTGACCCACCTGGGCCGGCTGCTGGGCCACGCCTTGCGGCGTTTTGACGAACGCGTGCTGGTGCTGATGGCGCGCAACGTGGACGTACCGCTGGCGCTGTCGAATCTGGCGGCCCGTGCTCAGGTGGGTGCGGCGCACATCCACATCACGCGTCACCTCGCGGTCGGCGGTTCACGCCTGACCGACCTGGCGCACAGCGCCGGCATGAGCAAGCAGGCCATGGGCGACCTGGTGGACCAGTGCGAGGCCTGGGGCCTGGTCATACGCGAACCCGACCCGCATGACAAACGCGCCCGCACCGTGGTGTTCACCGCTTCGGGCCTGCTCTGGCTGCAGGCCTTTCGCGACGCCGTGACACAGGCCGAAGCCGAATTCCGCCAGGCCGTGGGCACCGACGTGGCCACCGTGGTGGCGCTGGGGCTGGAAGCCTACGCAGGAGCGTAAGTCAGACTTGGTTTGACGCGAGGCCTCCTTCCCCTTCCAGCAGGGGCCGCGGAACCGGCTTTGCCGGGCCGCAGGCGCAGCGCCCCCTCGGGGGGCAGAGAGTTACACGCAGTGAACGAACGTGGGGGCTCAGTCAGCTACCCGTGGGGATAAAAGCCTAAAATTTGAAAAACAGCCCCAGAGCCGTGTTTCAGCCTGCGCCCTCCGCCGGAGCGTGCAGTCATCCCATCAGGAGACAAGCATGCGTATTTTGATTGCCGAAGATGACCAGGTGCTGGCCGACGGTTTGCTGCGTACGCTGCGGGCTTCCGGCGCAGCGGCCGACCACGTGGCCAGCGGCACCGAAGCCGATGCCGCGCTGATGACCAACACCGAGTTCGACCTCCTGATACTGGACCTGGGCCTGCCGCGCATGCACGGGCTCGAAGTGCTCAAGCGCCTGCGCGCGCGCGGCTCGGCCATGCCGGTGCTGATCCTCACCGCCGCCGACAGCGTCGAGGAACGCGTCAAGGGCCTGGACTACGGCGCCGACGACTACATGGCCAAACCGTTTTCGCTGCAGGAGCTCGAAGCGCGGGTGCGCGCGTTGATCCGGCGCGGCATGGGCGGTGCCAGCAGCACCATCAAGCACGGCCCACTGGTGTACGACCAGGCCGGCCGCGTGGCCACCATCGACGGCCAGATGCTGGAGCTGTCGGCGCGCGAACTCGGCCTGCTGGAAGTGCTGCTGCAACGCGCCGGCCGCCTGGTCAGCAAGGACCAGCTGGTCGAGCGCCTGTGCGAATGGGGCGAAGAGGTCAGCAACAACGCGATCGAGGTCTATATCCACCGGCTGCGCAAGAAGATCGAAAAAGGCCCGGTGCGCATCGCAACCGTGCGCGGCCTGGGCTACTGCCTCGAGAAGATCCCGGGCTAGATGGAGCCTCCACGCTCGCTCACTGCGTGTAGCTCCGTGGCTGGTCCCCGCCTTTACCAGCAGGGGCCGCGGAACCGGCTTCGCCGGGCCGCAGGCGCAGCGCCCCCTCGGGGCTGGTGTCTGCGGCTCCGAACCTGCTTGAGCAGGTTTGGACAGACATCAGAAGCGAAGCCTCTGGCGAGCGGCGGCCTGCAAGGTGCAGCGAACCACACGCAGTGGGGAGCGTGGGGGCCAACACCTTTATGGCACTGAGACTTTTCCAGCGCGAGCGCCGCAGCCTGTTCGGGGAAATCCTCGACTGGATGCTCACGCCGCTGCTGCTGCTGTGGCCGATCAGCCTGGCGCTGACCTGGCTGGTGGCGCAGAACATTGCCGGCAAGCCTTTTGACCGCGCGCTCGAATACAACGTGCAGGCGCTGAGCAAACTGATCGTCGTCAAGAACAAGCAGGTGCAGTTCAACCTGACGGCGCCGGCGCGCGAAATCCTGCGTGCAGACGACACCGACCTGGTGTTCTACCAGGTGCTGGGCGCGCGCGGCGAATACATCAGCGGCGAACACGACCTGCCCCTGCCGACGGACGAGGAGATGACCTTTGACGGCGAAGTACGGCTGCGCGAGGACGTCATGCAGGGGCAGGACGTGCGTGTGGCCTACACCTGGATCAAGACCGACGTGCCGGGCGGCCACCCGGTCCTGGTGCAGGTCGCCGAGACACTGGAGAAGCGCAAGACGCTGGCCACCGAGATCGTCAAGGGCGTGATGGTGCCGCAGTTTGTCACGCTGCCGCTGGCCGTGCTGCTGGTCTGGCTGGCGCTGGTGCGCGGCATCAAGCCGCTGGACCAGCTGGAAAAACGCATACGCGCACGCAAATCCGACGACATGAGCCCACTCGATGAAACCATCGTGCCCGAAGAAGTCGCGCCCCTGGTATCGTCCATCAACGACCTGCTGGGCCGCCTCAAGGTGCTGCTGACCACGCAAAAACGTTTCCTGGCCGATGCCGCCCACCAGCTCAAGACCCCGCTGGCCGGGCTGCGCATGCAGGCCGACCTGGCGCAGCGCGAGACCGACGCCGACGAACTGAAAAAGTCGCTCAAGCAAATCGGCCGCGCCAGCATCCGTGCCACCCACACCGTGAATCAGCTGCTGGCCTTGGCCCGCGCTGAAACCACCGGCCGCAGCCTGGCCAAGCAACGGCTGGACCTGGTGCACATCCTGGCCGAGGCCATCCAGGACTCGGTGCCGCGTGCGCTGGAAAAACGCATCGACCTCGGCTACGAAGGCCCGCCAGCCGGCGAGGCGGCCAACATGCTGGAAGCCAACCCCACGCTGCTCAAGGAGCTGGCGCGCAACCTGCTCGACAACGCGCTCAACTACACCCCCGAGGGCGGGCAGGTCACGGTGCGCCTGCTGACCGACCGCTTCAGCGGCGTGGTGGTGCTGCAGGTCGAGGACTCGGGCCCGGGCATCCCGGCCGCCGAGCGCGAGCTGGTGCTGCAGCCGTTTTACCGCGCGCTCGGTACCAATGTCGACGGCTCGGGGCTGGGGCTGGCCATCGTGGAGGAAATAGCCAAACAGCATGGCGCCACTGTCGCGGTCGATGACGCCATGCCCGGCCACACGCCGCCGGGAACACGCATCACCGTTCGGTTCATGGGGTTTGCCGACCTGCCGCAGGAATAAGCGCCGGCACGTCACTACACTGGGTCCTGCCCCCGAACCGACGACCTGCCACTGGATCCGCGATGCGCAAAACCACAGCCACGAACAGCCAGCGCCACATGCGCACCCGGCTCAAAATCGGCCTCTCGGCCTGCTTTTCCCACGCCGACCCGACGCGCTCGCTGTTCACCGGCAAAACCCTGCAGTACGTCGAGCAGACGGTCGCCCACTGGATCATGTCCTCGGGCGCGATGGTGGTCATGGTGCCCTGTCCGACCGGCGCCACGCAGCGCGGCGATGCCGGTTTTGACGACTACGCCCAGTGGCTCGACGGCCTGGTGCTGCACGGCGGCGCCGATGTCTGGCCCGGCAGCTACGGCGAAGAGCCGCTCGAAGAACGCTGGTCCGGCGACCGCGTGCGCGACGACTACGACAAGGCCATGGTTGCGTCTTTCGAAAAAGCCGGCAAGCCGGTCTTCGGCATCTGCCGCGGCCTGCAGCTGCTCAACGTGGCCTTCGGCGGCACGCTGTACCAGGACATCGCCACCCAGGTGCCCGAGTCCTTCCTGCATCGCGACGCGGTGGTTTACGACCAGAACTTCCACAGCGTGGAGATCGTGCAGGGCACGCAGCTGTCGCGCCTGTACCCCGGCGTGGAACGCGCACGTGTCAACAGCATTCACCATCAGGGCATCAAGGACCTGGCGCCCGAGTTCGTGGCCGAAGCCTTCAGCGTGCCCGACGGCATGGTGGAAGCCATACGCCGCAAGGACCCGTCGAAAAGCTACATCGCGGCGCTGCAGTGGCACCCCGAGTTTCACCAGCCTGGATCGGACACGATTGACGATGCGGCGGTGCTGGAGGATTTTCTTTCCGCGGTGGCTGCAGCAAAGAACCCCACCACGGCCTGATTCTCCGCAGATTTCAGACGAAAATGGCTTTATCCCCCATAGGGTCGTGCGCCAATAGCTATTGAATTCATAGCGCATTTATTCCTCCCGGCGTTCCGGCTGAACTGTTCAAGCTGGTTTTCGGCGGCCTGGCCGTGGTTCACCAGCAAGCCGGGAGTTGCCCGGCGGCAACTCACTTTTCTTTTGCGTCGCCAAAAGAAAAGTAAGCAAA
>JAZKAP010000013.1:0-303422 GCA_040389085.1 Pseudomonadota bacterium | reverse complement strand
TTCCATCCCCCACCCTTCTGTATGCGCCGAGGAGCGCAGGGCCAGACGGATCAGGACGGGCGATTGTCTGAGCGCAGCGAGTTCGAGCCCGGCCCCGGCTGGACCGAGCACCGCAGGTTGCCCCCGTAGCGCCAGCGAAGGGGGTCGCAGACAGCAGGGTCGCCTTTTCTTTGCTTACTTTCTTTTGGCGAGACAAAAGAAAGTGAGTTGCCGCCGGGCAACCCCCGGCTTGTTGGCAAACCACCAAAGCTTCAACTCCCTCGCCAGGGGCCGCAACGAGCTTAGCGCCCAAGGTACACCTCAATCACCCGCTCATCCGCCTGCACCTGGTCCAGCGTGCCCTGCGCCAGCACCGACCCGTCACACAACACCGTGACGATCTCCGAAATCGTCCGGATGAAACTCATGTCGTGCTCGACCACCATCAGCGAATGTTTGCCCTTGAGCGTGAGGAACAGCTCGGCCGTGCGCGCAGTTTCCTCGTCGGTCATGCCAGCCACCGGCTCGTCGAGCAGCAGCAGCTTCGGGTCCTGCATCAGCAGCATGCCGATCTCCAGCCACTGCTTTTGCCCATGGCTCAGGTTGCCGGCCATGCGGCCCACGCTGTCGGCCAGGTGAATCGTGACCAGGATCTCGGCCAGGCGGTCGCCTTGCGCGGAGTCGAGCTTGAAAAACATCGACGACTTCACGCCCTTGTTGGTCTTGAGCGCGAGTTCGAGGTTTTCAAACACGGTGAGCTGTTCGAACACCGTGGGCTTCTGGAACTTGCGGCCAATGCCGAGCTGCGCGATCTGCGGCTCGGTGTGGCGCAGCAAATCAATCGTGCTCCCGAAATACACCGTACCTTCGTCGGGCCGGGTCTTGCCGGTGATGATGTCCATCATCGTGGTCTTGCCGGCGCCGTTGGGGCCGATGATGCAGCGCAGCTCGCCCGGGGCGATGTCGAGCGAGAGTTTGTTGATGGCCTTGAAACCGTCAAAACTCACGCTCACGTCTTCGAGGTACAAAATCCGGCCGTGCGTCACGTCCACCTCGCCCGGTGTGGCGATGCGGCCTGTGCTTGCGTTGCGTCCGCCCGATTCGGTGTTGGACTTGCCGGCCTCCAGTGCGGCCCGGCGTTTTTCAATGCGTGCCGCACCCTGTTCAAGAAGATCGGGAGTCATTTCTCGCCACCTTTCCGGAGTTTCTTGATCAGCCCAACCACCCCATTCGGAAGGAACAACGTGACGGCGATGAACAGCATGCCCAGAAAATACAGCCAGTACTCGGGGTAGGCCACCGTCAACCAGCTCTTGGCGCCGTTGACGATGAAGGCGCCGAGGATGGGGCCGATCAGGGTGGCGCGCCCACCGACCGCCGCCCAGATCGCCATTTCGATCGAGTTGGCCGGGCTCATCTCGCTCGGGTTGATGATGCCGACCTGCGGCACGTACAGCGCGCCGGCAATGCCGCACATCACGGCCGACAGGGTCCAGATGGTCAGCTTGTAGCCGATCGGGTTGTAGCCCGAGAACATCACACGGGTTTCCGCATCGCGAATCGCCTGCAGCACGCGGCCGAACTTGCTGCGCACCAGCCACTTGGCAAACAGAAAGAAGCCGAGCAGGGCCAGGCCGGTGATGACGAACAGCCCCATGCGCATGTTGGGCGTAGCAATCGGTGTGTCGAGGATGCGCTTGAAGTCGGTGAAGCCATTGTTGCCGCCGAAACCGGTTTCATTGCGGAAGAACAGCAGCATGGCCGCAAAGGTCATGGCCTGGGTGATGATGGAAAAATACACGCCCTTGATGCGTGAGCGGAAAGCGAAGTAGCCAAACACAAAGGCGACCAGCCCGGGCACCAGCACGATCAGGAACAGCGTGGCGACGAAGCTGTCGCTGAAGGACCAGTGCCAGGGCAGTTCCTTCCAGTCGAGAAATACCATGAAGTCGGGCAAGTCGCTTTTGTAGTTGCCGTCGCGGCCGATCTGGCGCATCAGGTACATGCCCATGGCGTAACCTCCCAGCGCGAAGAACAGGCCATGCCCGAGCGACAGGATGCCGGTATAGCCCCAGATCAGATCCATGGCCAGCGCCACGATGGCGTAACACATGATCTTGCCGAGCAGCGCCACCGCATAGGTGCTCATGTGGAACATGCTGGTCTCCGGCACCAGCAGGTTCAGCACAGGCGCCAGCGCGCAAACCACGAGCAGCGACACCATGAAGGCGCTCCAGCCGGCGCGCGTGAGCAAGGGGCCTTTGGCGGGTAGAACGATAGAGGAGGAGGTCATGGGCAGGCTCATATTTACGCTTCAGCGGAGCGGCCCTTCATCGCAAAAATACCTTGCGGGCGTTTTTGAATGAAGATGATGATGAGCACCAGCACCGCAATCTTGGCCAGCACCGCACCGGTCCAGCCTTCGAGGAATTTGTTCAAAATGCCCAGGCCCATGGCGGCATAGACGGTGCCGGCCAACTGGCCCACGCCGCCCAGCACCACGACCATAAAGGCGTCGACGATGTACCCTTGGCCCAGGTCCGGGCCGACGTTGCCGACCTGGCTCAGCGCGCAACCGGCCAGGCCGGCAATGCCAGAGCCGAGGGCAAATGCATAGGTGTCTACACGCGCCGTGTTCACGCCCATGCAGGAAGCAATCGGCCGGTTCTGCGTGACGCCGCGCACAAACAGGCCCAGCCGGGTTTTGCTGATCAGCCAGGCCATGCCCAGCAGCACGGCAATCGCAAAGCCGATGATGACGAGGCGGTTGTAGGGCAGCGACAGGTTGCCCAGCACCTGCACGCCGCCGCTCATCCACACCGGGTTTTCGACGCCGACGTTCTGCGCGCCGAAAATCGAGCGCACCAGTTGCTGCAGCATCAGGCTGATGCCCCAGGTCGCCAGCAGCGTCTCCAGCGGTCGGCCGTAGAGAAAACGGATCACACCGCGCTCCAGCGCCGCGCCCATCAGGGCCGAGGCCATGAAAGCCACCGGCACGGCCGCCAGCAGGTACCAGTCGAACAGGCCGGGCAGATACTTCTGGAACAGGCCCTGCACCACGTAGGTGGCGTAGGCGCCAATCATCATGAGTTCGCCGTGCGCCATGTTGATGACGCCCATCAGGCCGTAGGTGATGGCCAGGCCCAGCGCCACCAGCAGCAAAATGCTGCCCAGGCTGATACCGCTGAACACCGCCCCCAGCTTGTCGCCCCAGGCCAGCGCGGACTCGACCTTGCGCAGCGAGCCTTGCAGCGCGCTCTTGACCTCGGCGTCGTCCTCTTCCGCCAAACGCGCGATCAGCACCGTCTTGCTGATCGGGTTGTTGCTGCCCGACAGGCGTGCGGCGGCTTCCAGGCGTTTGGCCTTGTCGCTGCTGCTCAAAAGAATGGTGGCGCGCACCATCTCCAGCTGGTTCTTGAGCTCGGGAACCGTCTCGGCCGCCCAGGCTTTCTCAATCAACGGCAGGCGCGACTCATCGCTGCCACTGGCCAGCGTCTTGATGGCGTCGGCACGCACCTTCCCGTCTTTGGAGAACAGCTTGAGTGCGGCCAGCGCGGTGTCGAGCTCGCCGCGCATCATGTTGTTGTTGATCACGTCTTCGGCGTCGGCGGGCACGGCCAGCTCCGCGCCGGTGACCGGGTCGTACCCCTTGTCGTCCTTGATGACAAACACCTTGTCGCCCGCGGTCTTGACGGCATCGTCGGCCAGCGCCTGGATGAAGGCGGCGGTTTTGTCGTCGGGGTTGGCAGCGGCCTTGTTCAGCGCCTCGGCGCGCGCCTCGGTCTCTCCAAACGCCATGCCTTTGACCTCGTCCGCGCTCAAGGCATGGGCGCCGGCAGCTATAAAAAACGTAGCAGAAAGAAGGAATGTGCGAATCATCATGAGAAGAACCTGTAGGGTGGGCACAGCAGCCAGCCGATACGCGCTTGGCGCTATGCCCAGGCTGCAACTTCCTTGAAAACCATGCACCGGAGTAGCGCAAGAAGTGGGCCAGACCACAAAAAAGCCGCACCTGTTCTGCAAAACCAGGTGCGGCTTGCACCGCTTCGCCCTCGAGAGGGCCTTGCAGAGGCGGCCTTACTTGGAAGCGACCTTGGCTGGCTCGTCAGGCTTCTTGTCGTTGCCTTCGATGTACGGGCTCCATGGCTTGGCTTTCACCGGGCCAGGTGTTTTCCACACCACGTTGAACTGGCCGTCGGCCTTGATCTCGCCGATAAACACCGACTTGTGCAGGTGGTGGTTTTTCTCGTCCATCTTGGAGACGATGCCCGACGGTGCCTTGAAGGTCTGGCCGGCCATGGCGGCAATGACCTTGTCGGTGTCGGTGGACTTGGCTTTCTCGACAGCCTGTTTCCACATGTTGATGCCGATGTAAGTCGCTTCCATCGGGTCGTTGGTCAGCGGCTTGTCCTTGTGGCCGGCGATGCCCTTGGCCTTCGCGTAGTCCGACCACTTCTTGATGAACTCGGTGTTGGCCGGGCTCTTGATCGACTGGAAGTAGTTCCAGGCGGCCAGGTGGCCGACCAGCGGCTTGGTATCCACGCCGCGCAGCTCTTCTTCACCCACGGAGAAGGCAACAACCGGCACGTCCTTGGCTTTCAGGCCGGCGTTGCCCAGCTCCTTGTAGAAAGGAACGTTGGAGTCGCCGTTGATGGTGGACACCACCGCGGTTTTGCCGCCGGCAGAAAACTTCTTCACGTCAGCCACGATGGTCTGGTAGTCGGAGTGGCCGAACGGTGTGTATTTCTCGTCGATGTCCTTGTCGGCCACGCCCTTGCTTTTCAGGTAGGCGCGCAGGATCTTGTTGGTCGTGCGTGGGTACACGTAGTCAGTGCCCAGCAGAACCCAGCGCTTGGCGCCGCCGCCGGCCTTGCTCATCAGGTAGTCCACCGCGGGGATGGCTTGCTGATTCGGTGCTGCACCGGTGTAGAACACGTTCTTGGACAGCTCTTCACCTTCGTACTGGACGGGGTAGAACAGCAGGCCGTTCATTTCCTCAACCACCGGCAGCACCGACTTGCGGGACACCGAGGTCCAGCAGCCAAAAATCACCGAGACCTTGTCCTGGCCCAGCAGTTGTTTGGTTTTCTCGGCAAACAGCGGCCAGTTGGAAGCCGGATCCACGATCACAGGCTCCAGCTTCTTGCCCAGCACGCCGCCCTTGGCGTTGATTTCGTCAATCGCCATCAGCACGGTGTCTTTCAACACGGTTTCCGAAATGGCCATGGTGCCCGACAGGCTGTGCAGAATGCCCACCTTGATGGTGCCGCCCGACTGGGCATGGGCTGGCAGAACCGAGAGTCCCGCCAGGGCGACGGCGGCGCTCAGCGCCTTGAGGGTAAAACGACGTTGCATGTGTGCTTCTCCGGTAGGTAGGTGGTTCGCTTTTCGCTTCGCACCAGCCGCCATGGAAGGGACTTTTGCGAAGCGATGAGGCGATTCTGGGCACCTGCAAGGGATTGGGGAATACGCCGGGTGGCGTATGCAGGAGAGGATCACAGCGAGTGCTGGTTCGATGCCAAACGTGATTCAGGGAGGCTGAAGCCCACGGCGGCGCAGTAGCTGGACCCAGCCCGGCGCCGGCCTGGCCGTCCCTGAAAAGGCGCCCAAACACCGACAGCAGCCCCCGCTGGAACGGGTGTTTCGCCTTTTCCCTTTGCCAGTCACACACGCTTCTTTGACATTTATCTTCATCCGGTTCAGGATGGTGCGATGCACATCAAATTTTCACCCTCCCTGTTCGCGGCCATAGCCGTTTCCGGCTTTTTGGTCGGCTGCCAATCTGCCGGGCAACCCGCCAACATGCCACCCTTCGGTTCGATGGCGCAAATCACGTCCATCTCGCCCGACACCACCAGGGTTCTTCGCGCTGGCGAACAGGTCAGGTTGAAGGTCGACGTCAGTTATGTCCTGACCTCGGCATCGGGAACGATCAAACTTCTCGTTCTGGCGGCCGACAGTTCGGAGCTTGGCCAGGATGTCAAGGTGATCACCAAGGGAAACGGAAAGTCCACGCTGGAAACCCAGTTCACCGTTCCGGCCACCACCGAGATCCGCGTGTTTGCGCCGCTGATTGTTCAGGGAGAAAGCTCGGGCTCCGCAGCCGACGGCCGATCCTACAAGGTGATTCCCCGCTGAGAGTGGTGCCGGCATGTCCCGGCACCTGAGGTCTGAACATTTTTCCCGTCAGGGCTGCCGATACGCTGGCGTCACGGCGCCTCGGGCGGCTCCAGCCCCTGCGCCTCCCGCGCCCTGGCAAACAGATCCCAAGCGGCCATGAACATCGCCGCGATCACCGGGCCGATGACAAAGCCGTTCAGGCCAAACAGCGCCATGCCGCCCAGCGTGGACACCAGCACCACGTAGTCGGGCATCCGTGTGTCCTTGCCGACCAGTATCGGGCGCAGGATGTTGTCGACCAGGCCGATCACCAGCACGCCGAAGGCGATCAGAACCACGCCCTGGACGATGGCCCCCGTGGCCAGGAAATAAATCGCGACGGGCAGCCACACCATGGCGGCCCCGACAGCCGGCAGCAACGACAAAAAAGCCATCAACGTGCCCCACAGCACCGGTGCATGCACACCCAGCACCCACAGGATCAGGCCACCCAGCGCGCCCTGGATCAGGGCCACCACGATGTTGCCCTTGACCGTGGCGCGAATGACCGTGGTGAACTTTGCTGACAGCTTGCGCTTGACCTCCGCATTGAGCGGCACGGCATCCTTGATGCGCATGACCAGGGCCGAACCGTCGAGCAGCAGGAAAAACAGCAGGTAGAGCATGACAAAAAAACTGACGAAAAAGTCGAAGGTGCCCTGCCCGATGCTCAGCGCCTGGGTGGCAAAAAACTGGCTGCCCTTGGTCAGCCCTTCCGTGATCCGTTGCTGCACCAGCCCGAAGTTGTTCATGCCGAAGCGGTCGAGCAGACTGGTGATCCAGGCCGGCAGGGCCTCGTAGACCTGCTGGAAATACCGCGCCACGCTGAGTTCACCCGACTGCATGCGCTGGTAAACACCGCCGCCTTCCTGGATCAGCAGCCCCGTCACGATGCCTACCGGCAGAATGACTGCCACCAGGATGACCAGCAGCGTGAGCAACGCAGCGCCAACGCGCCTGGCCGGCATGGCCCTGAGCACGCGCAGGTACAGCGGCTTGAACATGATGGCCAGCACCGCAGCCCAGAACACCGCCCCGTAAAACGGCCAGAGTATCCACAGGAAGGCCACCGAAACGGCCAGCAGCAGAAGCAGGAAGGTCTTGTCTTCAAGCGCGGTGGATGTCGCTTCGTCGGGGAGGTTCATGGCTTCGCGGTTCCTGCAGGATGGGGGTATGGCCCACCGCACAGACGCCACCGGGAAGACCGGTTTTTTGTTTGCGCGGTAGCGCTTCCCGATGATCGCACTACCGATGGGGCTGCTCGCCAGCCCAGGGGGTTGCAACTTGTGGGACAGGCCGGACAGTTGCTGTCAGCGGGCAGCCCGAACAGCGTGGTAAGCGCAAAGAAATGTGTCCCGGTCCTCCACGGATGTAAAGTCACGCAACACCGTGCAAGCTTGCTGGCGCCGTCACGTCTATTGGCGTTCAATGGTGCTCATGTTTGCCACTACCGTCAGGAAACCCATGACTTTGACCACCGCTTCACGGGGCGCATTTCGTACACCGACCCGGACCCTCCTAGCCCTCGCCCTCGCCACTGCAGCGGCGGCCCTGCTGGCGCCGGCGGCACACGCCCAGCCGGCCGCGGCAGCGCCAGCCACGCTGCCAGCGGTTCAGGCACAGCCTGCGCCGTCCACCTCGGTAGTCTCCACGGCATCGGCCTCTACCGAACCCAGATACACCACCGGTGACATCGCGCGGGCATTCAGTTTCATGGACACCAACAAGGACGGCAAGATCAGCCGCGAAGAGGCCTCCGGCTTTCGCGGCGTGGCCAGGCACTTTGATGAAGCCGACACGAACAAGGACAGCACCCTGTCGCACCAGGAGTTCGAAAGCGCGTTGAATCAGGTCAAAAGCCGCTGACTGGAAAATCACGGCGGGACCGCTCCCTGATTGATAGCGCCTTCCGCTTTCCCGTATTGGGCTAAAGCCCTTTCTGGCATCACGTTCTGTGCTCTCCGGCATCGGCGCTCGCAGTCGGCGGGTGTGATGACTTCAGCAGCCTGTGCGCCGCGCTGCAAGGTCTGTTGGGCCATGCCCCGCGTCCAGCACTGGCCAGCTTCTCCGGCTGGGTCTGGCTTTCAACCCTGGTGAGCGACTCGGTACGCCTCGCGCGACAGACGGCCCGGCCGGGCTGTAGGACAACATCGCCGGAAGGCCCCATGTCAGCTAAAAGGACAACGAAATCAAAGGTGACGCGTTATAAAGTAGTCAACCAAGCACCGGACCCAGGCCCGGCCGATTAGCTAGCTACCAAGGTCACATCATGAACATGAAACAACTGCATCAACTTCGCGCGCTGCCCCTCGTTTTGGCGTTTGCGTTCGCGGCAGGCTCCACCTGGGCCCAGAAACCCGAATGGGCCGGCCAGGGCAAAGGCGGCAAGCAGGAGCAAAACGAACGCTCCGGCGGCAAACCGGACAAAGCCGACCGCGGCGACAAGGGCAACGGCAACAACAAGGGCGGCCAGCAGGCCCGCCCGGCGCAACAGGACGTCCGCGTAGGCGCTTACTTCGGCGACCAGCAGCGCGTGGTGATTCGCGACTACTACGGCAAGCAGTACAAGGCAGGTCGCTGCCCTCCCGGCCTGGCCAAGAAGAACAATGGCTGCATGCCTCCGGGCCAGGCCAAAAAATGGGCCATGGGCCAGCCGCTGCCGCGTGACGTGGTGTTTTACCCGGTGCCCAACGCCGTGCTGATCCAGCTGGGCACACCACCTGCCGGCCACAAATATGTGCGCGTGGCCAGCGACATTCTGCTGATCGCCGTGGGCACCAGCATGGTGGTGGACGCCATCCAGGATCTGGGTCGGATGTAAACGCCCTGAGGCGGGCTTGCGGCTGCAGGCCCGCCGCTCAAAAGCGGGGCACCCTTGCTTCGATCAGCGCGTCTGGCTGAGGACCCGCTGTAGCGTCTGCAGCAGCTCGTCGTTCGAGGTTTGCGCCTTGACCAGCACGGCCGCCGCTCGGGTTCCCTGGGCGCGGTCCACCTCGCTGGCCGAGAAAACCACGACCGGCGGCGGCCGCTCCAGCGCTTCGATGTCGGCCAGCAGATCCCAGCCTGACTCACCGGGCAGGGTCAGATCGAGCAGGACCAGGTCGTAGGTCCGCGCCGCCAGGCATGCGCGGGCTTCCTGCAGCGTGGCGGCAAATTCAAAGGTGGCGAAGTCCTGCACGATCGCTGCCGTGATGCGCTGGATATCCAGATCGTCTTCAACATGCAGGATGCGGGGCTTGCCCTCGGCCATGCCATTCATCGCATGGCGCAGACTGCGAATCAGCAGGTTTTCATCAATCGGCTTTTCGAGCCAGTCAGACACCGTCAGCGACTGGTTGTTGAACTGTATCTGGCCCTCCCCGGCCATGGCCGACACCACCACAATGGGCAGATCCCGCGTGCCTTCCTGGCTGCGCAGGGTGCGGATGAGCGTGATGCCATCCTGGTCGGGCAGCTTGAGGTCCAGCGTCATCGCGGCATACCGGTTGGCCGCCAGATGGGCCATCGCCTCGGAGGCGCTGTAAACCATGTCGCTGTCAAAGCCGCCCTTGTCCAGCATCATCGCGATCAGGCGGGCAATGTCTCTATCGTCTTCGCAGATCAGCACGCATGGCCGGGTGAAAACCCGGGTTTCTGCGGGAAGGCGCGGTGCAGCCTCTTTCCATTCGGGCAGTTCAAAGAAGAACGTGGAGCCCACGCCGACCGTGCTGTCAAAACCCACGCTGCCGCCGAGGCGTTCGACAATCGCCCTGGAAATATTCAGGCCCAGCCCGGTGCCGCCCTTCTGCCGCGTATCGGACGAATCCGCCTGGGAAAACTTCTGGAAGATGCGCTTGCGGAATTCTTCCGGAACGCCCGGCCCATGATCACGCACTTCCACCCGCACGCCGAGGCCGGCGCGTTTGACATCGACCTCCACCACCCCGCCCGGCGGTGAATATTTCATCGCGTTGGACAGCAGGTTGGTCACGACCTGGGCCAGGCGGTCAGTGTCCACTTGGACCCGAAGGTCACCCTCCGGAAAATTCAGGCGCAAGCTGACGTTCTGCGCAGCCCCAAAGCCTTCGTTGGCCGCCAGCACCTGTACCAGCAAGGGCTTGAGGTCGACCACCTGCAGGTCCAGGCGCATCTTGCCGGACTCGATCTTTTCGATGTCGAGGATGTCGTTGATCAGACGGATCAGGCGCTCGCAGTTGTTCCTGGCAATGTCCACCAGGGTCTTGACGCGCTCCGGCAACTCGCCGGCCACGCCGCCGGAGATCAGCCCCAGCGAGCCGCGGATGGAGGTGAGCGGCGTGCGCAGCTCATGACTGACCGTGGAGACAAATTCGCTTTTCATGCGGTCGATGCGCTTGAGCTCGGTCACATCGGTCGCCAGCGAATAAAATCCGATGACCTCGCCTTCTTCCTTGCCGTCGCCGTAACGCGGAAAATAATTGACCACGTAGTCGCGGTAGTCGCCGCGCGCGGTTTTCTGGGTGCGCTCGTAGACCACCGGGTAACCCGACAGGACCTCGTCGACCCGGGCGCGCACCACCTGGTAAAACTCCTCACCCATGACCTCGAGCAGGGTTTTTCCGTCGATCTGCTCATGCGACAGGCCAAACCCTTCTTCATAGGCCCGGTTGTGAAAGCGAAAACACTGTGCCTTGTCGACATAGGCGATCAGGGCCGGCACGGTGTCCGTGATCTCGCGCAATTGCATCTCGCTGGCGCGTAGCGCGCTACTGACGCGGTGCATCTCGGTGGTGTCGCGGCCGGTTCCGCGGTAACCGGTGAAATGGCCGGAGGCGTCGAAAACGGGGATGCCGCTGATGGACACATGGCGAATCTGCCCCTGGGCGTCGAGCCGCGTGACTTCAAAATCACGAAAAACTTCGTGCCTTTCCAGCTGCGCCCTGTGCGCGGCCCAGACGCTCTCGTCCATGTGCACATAAGGCAGTTCCCAGCGCGTCTTTCCGATGGAGTTGTCCCCCTTGAACGCCGCCGTATGGGTACGTTCCCCTTCAGCGGAAACCCGCACGAAGCGGAAATTCGCGTCCTGCTCCCAGAACCAGTCGGATGACAGCTCGGTCAGTGCACGAAAGCGCTCTTCACTCTCGCGCAGGGTGCGTTCGGCCTCTTTCCGTTCGGTGATGTCCTGCACCTGGGAAATGAAGTGCAGCGGCTTGCGGTCGGGGTCGCGCACCAGCGAACACGTCAGATAGCCCCAGACAATATGCCCTGACTTGTGGATATAGCGCTTTTCCCACTGGTAGGTTTCAATCTCGCCGGCCAGCGCCCTTTTTCGCTGCAACAGATCCCATTCGACGTCGTCCGGATGGCTGACGTCGTGCACGGTGCGGGCCAGCATCTCCGCTTCAGAGTAACCGAGCATCTGGCAAAAGGCACTGTTGACCCGTAGTCGGCGCGAGTTGATGGCGATCAGCGCCATGCCGATGGCTGCATGCTCGAAAGCACTGCTGAACTGCTGGTCGCCGGCGGAGAAAATATCGTTGTCACTGCTGATCAGCGAACCCGCCGTATCCCGGGCCGCCTGGCCGGTGTCCCTGAACAGGTGGCGTGAGCGGGGAAGGGCCAGCGCGATGCCCGCGTCCTCTCCGGAAACCTCTTCACCCGGCAAGGCATTACTCTGGTCGCTTCCAAGCGTGAAGTAAAACGTGCTGCCCTCACCCAACACCGAGCTTGCCCAGATCCGCCCGCCGTGACGGATGATGATGCGTTTGACCGTGGCCAGGCCGATGCCGCTGCCGGCAAACTCTTCCGGCGAATGCAGGCGCTGGAAAGTGCCGAACAGCTTGTCGGCATAAGCCATGTCGAATCCCGCGCCGTTGTCCCGGACAAAATACACCGGCGGCTGGTCGGCAACGGTTTCCCTGCCGACCACGATCTCCGTGCGGGTCTTTTTCGCACTGAACTTCCAGGCGTTGCTGATCAGGTTCTCGAGAACCTGCCGGATCAGCGAGACGTCCGCGCGGGCCAGCATGCCGGGCTCGACGGTCACCTGAACCTCGCGCCCGGGCTCGGTCTCCGACAATTGTGCGACGACCCGGGCTGCCTCGGCACCGAGGTCCACAGTCTCCCAGTTCAGGCTGGTGCGCGACAGCTTGGCAAGCAGCAGCAACCCGTCTGTGAGTTCGCCCATGCGCCGCACACCGCCACGTATCCGGCTCAGGTAATGGTTCGCGCGTTCGTCGGCCTGCGGCGACACCGCCTTTTGCAGCAAGGCACAGTAGCCGTCGATGGAACTCAGCGGGGAACGCAGGTCGTGCGCCACGGAATAGGAGAAAGCCTCCAGCTCCGTGTTGGCCGCCTCCAGCTGGGCGGTCCTGCGCGAGACCCGGTTTTCCAGGTCGACGTTGAGCCGGACAATTTCCATCTCGGCGCGCTTGCGCTTGCTGATGTCGGTGATGGTGCTGACAAACCCGGACGGGGCGTCGCCGGCATTGTCGAACAGCGGCCTCACATTGATCAGTGCCCACAGATCACTGCCATCGGGCTTGCGGTAACAGACCACCACGTTCGACTGCGGCAGGCCCGTGCGCCTGGCCACCGCGCTGGGCCGCTCATCCTCGGCCATCAAGGAACCGTCTTCGCGCAGCGTCTGCCATGTCGGCCCGAGTAGCGTCTCCCCTCTCATCTGGGCCAGGGTCAGACCAAGAATGCGCTCGGCACTGGCATTGCAGTCGATGATTCGCCCCTCGGCATCACGCATGACGACACCTTCGGCCAGCGCACCAACCACGCTGCGAAAGCGTGTCTCACTGGCTACCAGCGCCGCTTCGGTCTGTTTGCGCGCGGTGATGTCGGTTCCCACGCCGCGGTAACCCGTGAATTTCCCGTCCAGGTCAAACACGGGCTCGCCGCTGATGCAGAAAAAGAGGCGCTTGCCGTCCAGGTCCACGCGCTCGTATTCGAAGTCGCGAAAAGTTTCATGGTTTTCCAGCTGCGCGCGATGCACCGCCCAGGCCGCCTTGTTGCGTGGGTTGTCGTCGATGTCCCAGCGCGTGCGGCCGAGGTATTCGCTGATCAGGGCCTGGCCTCCCGAACCGGCGGGAAGCCTGCCAAAGCGGGCCGCGCCGCTGGACATCCGGGTGAAGCGGAACTGGTCGTCCAGCTCCCAGTACCAGTCGGAAGAAAGCTGGGTCAGGCTGCGGAATCGTTCCTGGCTATAGCGCAGGCGGGCCTCGGCGGCCAGCCGTCCGGTGACATCCCCGCTGGTGACCAGGACATGGGTGACGGCGCCACCGGCATCCTTCAGCGGAACCTTGCGCACGTGAACGCGGATGGCACCGCGGTGTTTTGTCGCCACCAGCTGGTCGGGCAGCTCCTGCATGACGCCTGCTGCAACCAGCTCCAGGTCGGCGGCGTGCATGCGGTCTGCGTCCTCATTCGGCCAGAGATCGTGGGCCGTGCGGCCCATCGCCTCTTCGCGGGTCACCCCGTACAGAGCCTCGGCGGCCTTGTTCCAGCCCACAATCCTGAACCCGTCCCGCACGGATTTCAGCTGCAGGGCAATCGGCAGGTTGTCAACCACTTCATCGAGGAAACCCGCGGCTTGCCGCTCGGCTTCTTCCGAGCGCTTGATCGCGCTGATGTCATGCACCGTCCCCCGATAACCGAGGAAGTGGTTCTGCTCGTCGAAAACGGGGATGCCACTGACCGACAGGTAGTGCGGCAAGTCGTCGCCGAGCTTGCGCATGTATTCGAAATTGCGAAACGGCTGATGGGCGTCCAGCACGGCGCGGTGTACCGCCCAGGATCCGCTGAGGGGAACTGCACCGGCCAGCTCCCAACGGCACTTGCCGATGTTGCTGTCCCGTTCAACATCGAGCTCGATGGCCGCCTGCTCGCCGGAAAACCTGACGAAGCGATGCTCTGCATCCTGCTCCCAGTACCAGTCCGCGGATATCGTGGCCAGGTCGCGCAATCCCTGCGCGCTGCGCCTGAGCAAGTCGGCCTCGCGCTTTTGTTCGGCAAGCTCAAGCTCCAGACGGTCCTTGTCGGCGGCCAGTTCGGCCAGGCGGGCCTGCAAGCGCGCGTTGGCTTCCAGCAGGTCCTCTTCACGGCTCATGGCTGGAGCCCCCTGCCGACCGCAGCACAGGATGAGCCGGACAGGCCGGCTGACGAAGCAGGAAGAGATTGCTGGTGCATGCGCTACCTGATATCTCGTTGGAAATGCCGTGAATGCCAAGCATAGGGACTTGGGCAATTTAAAACCAAAGTATCCCTCTCTCCCCGCCCGCTGGCTATCGGGGTAGTCCCCTGCATTTTTATTGCTGGCAGGAATGCCGCGAACCGGCGGTCAGGGAACAAGCACTTCCCCATGACCGGGCAAAATCTGACGGCAAGGCTGCCACAGGGAGACAAACACCCCTGTTTCGTTCAGCGCCAACACAATGGAATGACACATATCACCCTATAACGGCTGAGTATGCGATTTCTTAAGCCTTTTTAGCTCATTTTTTGAAAATCTCTAAACAGCGGCGTCCGTCGCCGGATCTGGGCCTCAAGGTTGCAGCGGAATCTTCATCGCACGATCAACGGGAACCGCCGCGACACTGTTTTGCGGTGAGCCTTCAATCACCCGGTCCGAGTACGTCAGGTACACCAGGGTGTTGCGGGCGGCATCGACCATGCGTACGATGCGTATCCTCTTGAAAACCAGCGATATCCTCTCGCTGAAAACCTCTTCCTGCTGCGGCAGCGGTTTGACAAACGAAACCGGCCCCACCTGGCGGCAATCAATGGACGCCTCCGATTTGTCTTCGGCCAAACCCACGGCCCCCTTGATGCCGCCGGTTTTGGCTCGCGAAACGTAGCAGGTGACGCCCCTGACCTTGGGGTCATCGTGGGCGTCGACCACGATCTTGTGATCGGGCCCGATGAACTTGAACACGGTATCCACCTCGCCAATGTTCTGGGCGTGGACGGGTGACCACACGCCAAACAACAGCACGGACAGCAGCGGCAACAAGGCGGACTTTTTCATGGCATTTTCTTCAGCGTGAACATCCCCCACTATAGCCACGCTGCCCCTCAATAGCGACGCGGATCGTCCGGTCGGCGGTCCCGGCGGTTGGGCACGCCGTCCCCATCGCGGTCGCGGTCGGCCCGGTTGTGAATGCCGTCGCGGTCACGGTCGCGGTCGCCGTAGTAGGGGCCGCCGTGCGACCGGTGGGGTTGGCCGCTGCCGTAGGGCACGGCCACGCAGCCGGCCAGCGCAGCGGCGGCGAGCACAAGGGCAAGTTTTTTCATCATGGGTATCTCCAGGTCGTCGAAGTTCAATGCACCCGCCAGCAGCTTGCCCGGCGGCGCGACGGGCACAGCCTTTTCTCCAGGCTGCCGGGCCATTGAAGTCCGGCCCGGTGTCTGTAGCGTGTGCCTGTCCCCTGTGTGCGGTGAAGCTGGTTACAGGATGTGCAAGGACGAACGATAAAAATTCCTGCAACCTGTCGTAACGGACCTGTTATTGCGATTCACCGCTACTAAATATGTAGCAATTAACGCTTGTACAGAAAGGGCTGGGGCCCAAAAATATCTAAACAAAACACCTTTCACCGCGCCTGGCCGTGCTTCCAGGGACAAAGCTGCAAGGGAGTAGCATTGGCCACTCCACCCTGTCCCTTGCCTCTGAGGAAGTTCCGATTGCGAAAACTGCTTTTCACTGCCTGCCTGCTCATGACCGCTCCCCTGCTGCAGGCTGCTGGCGAACCCGCGCCGGCGAACACCCATCCCCTGACAGGCACCTGGTCCTGGTCGCTCTTCGGGGGTAGCTGCACCGAGACGTGGCAATACCGCAGCAACCGCACGGTGCTCAGCACCAGCGGGCAGGAGGTGGCCGAAAAAACCTACGAGGTTGCCAAGCTGCCCGACGCCAGCGGTTTCTACAAGCTGGTGGAAACCGTGGTACGGCAAAACGACAAGAAGGATTGCTCCGGGGCATTGCTGGAAGGGCCTGGCGAGCAGACCACCCGTTTCATCCAGTTCAACCCGCAACGCGACAAGATGCTGGTGTGTGAGAAGCCGTCACTCAAGGCCTGTTTTGGGCCGGTGTCGAAAATGCAATGATGACCGCCCTGCCGTCGCATGCCCAAAGAACCCGCCCCGGCAAGCCGGGGCAGGGTTTCAGCCCGGATCGCTCTGGACGCCCGCGCGCCGACGCCGCGTCGCGGCTGGCCTGAGCGGCGTTGCAGGCGGGTTGCGCCTGCTGGCGTAGCGGCGATAAAGCCTGGCCGCCAGCCCGGAGGTGATGGCGAAAACAAGCAGTTTACGAAGCATGAAGTGCCTCCCGGATTTAAAAAACGCCGAACAACATCAGGAGGAGGATGACGCTGATCGGTACACCGAGTAACCAGGCAATGATGGGCATGTGATTTCTCCTTTGCTTTGTTAAGTACGAAAGCCAAAGATAAACACCTCCCGCAGGCGCGAGTGCCGGAAGCGAGCCCCAACCAAGGTAGGGCCAGACCTACATGGCAGCGTTGAACGCCACACCCGGCTGGGGATGCGCCACAGAGCTTCGGTATATTGGGGGACTTCGCTCACCACCCTGCCCGGCCCGACTTTTCCCTTTTTGAAACCACCATGAAAAAGCTCTACAGATATTTCTTCCGCGGGCTGATCACCATCCTGCCGCTGGCCCTGACCCTCTACCTTCTCTTCGTCATGCTGGCATGGATGGAGACCCTGACGTTGTGGATCCTGCGGCCGCTGTTCGGCGACTTCTACATTCCGGGCATGGGGCTGGTGGTCGGCATGCTCGGCATTGTGCTGATTGGCTACCTGGTGTCCAACCCGCGCGTGCGCAAGGCGCTGCTGTTTGTCGAGCTGCCGTTCACCAACCTGCCTGTGGTCAAAAGCATTTACTCGTCGCTCAAAAGTTTTGCCGACTACTTTTCGCCCACGGGCAAACAGGGCGAACAAAGTGTGGTGATCCTGCGCATGCCGGACAACGGGCTCGAAATTGTGGGGTTAATCACGCGCCGCAGTTTTGCGGATCTGCCCGCGGGCTTTCTGCCAGGGGAACGTGTAGCGGTGTATCTGCCGATGGGCTACATGATCGGCGGTTACACCGTTTTTGTGCCTGTCGAATGGGTGCAACCGATAGCGATGACGGTTGAGGAAGCGATGCGCTCGTCGATGTTCGCATGGATGGCGCGGCCGCCGACTTCTGCGGACAACGCGCCCCGGCCTTGAGCCGGTCTTTGATTGCTATTGATAATATAGCTGCTGGCGCCCGCCCCTCAAGGGCTGGCGGCCAAAATGATCTAAAAAAATGAGCCTGACGCCTAGTGGGTGCGCGAAGGGCCCGGGCCGCGACCGGCAATGTGCCGGAACGTGATGCGCCCCTTGCTCAGGTCGTAAGGCGACAGCTCCAGCGATACCTGGTCGCCCGCCAGAATGCGGATGTGGTTCTTGCGCATCTTGCCGGAGGTGTAAGCCACCAGCTTGTGGCCGTTGTCCAGCGTCACGCGAAAACGCGAGTCCGGCAGCACTTCGTTGACCAGTCCGTGCATTTCAATCAGTTCTTCTTTGGCCATGATGAAAACTCCTTGGGAATTTGAAAAAAATCTGTCGTGCAGGCAATGGGGCAGAGCCGTTCAGGCGCAAACCGGCGACGTGCGCTCGTGAATCCAGCCGAGGGCGTGTTCGGTAGCGTAATGCACGGCACCCGCCGCGGTGTCAAAAAGCTCGCTGAAGCGCAGCACACGGTCATGCGTGGCACTGCCGCGTCCGGAGCGGATGGAGACCGATGCCGCGTAAAGGCCTTCGCCCTGCGGTTTGGCGAGCGGGGAGACAAGGTACTTGCCCACCGCGATATTGGTGTGATCGATGTTCATAAAGTCCGTGCCGGGTATTTTTCCCGGCTTGATAAATAAGGAAATAACGGCTTGCAAGCAAGCCCGCGCGTGTTCGGGTCCTGACCGCCAGGCTTTACAACATAAAGGACTGGCTGGTTGAGCCTTGCGTGGGCACCGTTGGGGGAGGTGCTCGCCGGAAATGGAACAGTGCTTGAGAGGGTTCAGCGCTGTAGGGGCACTGAAAACACTGTGAATTCGGGCTCTTGGAAGCGCCGCATTTGAGAAGGAAGCCGCGTGGTAAAGGGGCTTCGATGTAAAAAGCTGATGCTTTACCGAAGTTCTTATTGTAACCTTTACCACGCCTGCCTGCACAAAGCCAGTCCCAGGTCGAAGCAGGTGATGCACAGCGAGCGAGTCTTCAGCCCAGCCAGGGCCGCGGATCTGGCTCTGCCAGTCCGCAGGCGCAGCGCCCCCTCGGGGGGCAGAGAGCTACGCGCAGCGAGCGAACGTGGGGGCTTTATCTATCTACTGTTCAAATTGCGGGTGCAGCAACCGGATCCGGCTCATGGCCATGCCGGCCGCCGCCGTGCGGGTTTCGACCCCGAGTTTGGCAAACACCCGCTCCAGGTGTTTTTTCACGGTCATCGGGCTGGTGCCCAGGATGTCGCCGATGTCGCGGTTGATCTTGCCCTTGACCACCCAGTACAGCACCTCGGCCTCGCGCGCCGTGAGCTTGAAGCTCAGGCTCATGGCCTGGATCACGGTGTCGTCGGACTCCTCGCGCATGATGATCAGCCAGTCGTCGTCGCCGGTTTGCTGGTGCAGGCGAAAGGTCAGCCGGCGCGCGACCGAGGCGGCACTCTCGCACACCAGCCGCGGCGGCTCGATCTGCCGCTCAGCATCGGCCAGGTTGCGGCGCAGCCAGGTCAGCACGGCTGCAGGCGTCTGCGGCGCGCTGGTGCCGTAATACTGCTGCAGCAGCTCGCGCGCCAGCGGTGTCTGCCACATCAACTTGCCGTCACTGGCACGCACCGTGATGGTGGCGTAGCCAAAGGCGTCCAGGGCGTTGCGCGCCTGGCGCTTTTCGCGCGCGCTCTGCAGGTGCACACCAATGCGCGCCAGCACTTCCTTGGGCTTGATCGGTTTGGTCACATAGTCCACACCGCCCGATTCCAGCGCGGCGACCAGGTATTCGGTCTCGGTCAGCCCGGTCATGAAGATGATGGGAATGTGCGCGGTACGCGCATCGGCCTTCAGGCGCTTGGCCACCTCGAAGCCATCCATGCCCGGCATCATCGCGTCGAGCAGCACGATGTCAGGCAACGCCTGGGCAGCGCGCTGCAAGGCGGCTTCGCCGTGGGTGGCCACCAGCACGGTGTAGCCGGATTCATCGAGCGCATCGTGCAGCACCGACAGGTTGTCGGGCACGTCGTCGACGATCAGCACCACGTCGCTGTTGGCGCGGTCCAGCGTGTGCGCGAGTGTGCGGTCGTTCATGTCGGTACCTGGCTGAGCTGCAGGCTCATGGTTTCAAACTGGAACTGGCGCGCCAGGCCGCGCATGTCGGCGGCAAACCCGGCGCTTTGCGGCTGTGATTTTTCGATCTCGTCGAGCGTGTTCATGATGCCGCGAAAATAACCGAGGTTGACCACCTCGCGCAAGGCGTCGAGCTGCGCCGCGGGCGGGTAGATGCGCGGCAGCGCAGCCGGTGCCGGTGCGACAGGTGCCCGCGGCGGCGCTTCCAGCCAGACCAGCGCCAGGCGCCGCTCCAGCCAGTCGATCAACTCACTGTGGCGCACCGGCTTGAGGATGAAGTCTTCCAGGCGGATACCCACATCATTGTCCAGCCCCTTGTCGAAGGCGTTGGCAGAAACGATCGCCAGGTGAATATCGGCATGGCCCGCCGCACGCAGGCGGCGCAGGGTCTCCCAGCCGTCGATGCCGGGCATGGCCAGGTCCATCAGGATGACCTCGGGCCGGTAGCCGGCGGCCAGCAGGTCTAGGCAGTCGTGACCGCTGGCGGCCGTGCGTATCTCGAAGCCCAGCGGCTGCAGCACATTGACCAGCAGTTCGCGGTCGGCCTCCTCGTTATCCACCACCAGCACGCGCCGGCGCGGCCCCGCATAACCGTAACGTGCCTTGTGCGCGCGCGACGATGGCGCCGGCAGCGCCGCGCCGGGCGCCAGCCGCACTTCGGGCAAAAACAGCTTGACGCGAAACACCGAGCCGACGTCCGGCGTGCTGGTCACCGTGAGTTCGCCGCCCATCAGGTCGGTCAGCATCTTGGCAATCGTCAGGCCCAGGCCCGCGCCGGGTGCGGCCGGCCCAGGTGTGGACGCCCGTGTGAAGGGCTCGAAGATGCGCTCGATCTCCTGCGCCGACAGGCCGGGGCCGGTGTCCTCGATCTCGATGCTGGCCATCTCGCGCGCATATTTCAGGCGCAGGTTGATGCGCCCCCTGGCCGTGAACTTGACGGCGTTGCCCAGCAGGTTGATCAGGATTTGCCGCACACGTTTTTCGTCGGCACGCACCACCACCGGCAGCGTGCCTTCGGACTCGAAGTGAAAGCCCAGCCCCTTGGCTTGCGCCTCAAGCTCGAACATGCCGGCCATCTCCTGCACGAAGTCGACAAAGTGCATGGGCCTGACGTTGAGCGTGAGTTTGCCGCTTTCGATGCGCGCAATGTCCAGCGTTCCCTCGATCAGCGAGAGCAGGTGTTCGCCGCCGCGCTTGATGACGCCTACCGCCTGCTGGCGGTGCAGCGGAATCGACGTGTCTTCGCCCATCAGCTGCGCATAACCGAGGATGCTGTTGAGCGGCGTGCGCAACTCGTGGCTGATGGCGCTGATGTAGCGGCTCTTGGCCTGGTTGGCCAGATCCGCCACCCGTTTGGCCTGCTGCAGGGCCTCGTCGGTCTGGCGGTGCGACTCGATTTCCCTCATCAGCAAGTGCGTCTGGCGGTTCGACTCTTCCTGCGCCACCTGCCGGCTCTTGTGCGCCAGCACCAGCCACCAGGCCACCAGCCCGGCAATCACCAGCAGCGCCATGTAGGCCTTGAGAAAACCGGAGCGCAGCGCCGATTCGGAGGCGGCCTGCAGGTCCAGCAAGGCGCGCATTTCCTGGTGGTAAAGCAGGCCGAACACACTGGCCAGCAATGGCACGATGATCAGCATCAACAGCAGGAAGTGCCCGAGCCCGGTGTCCAGGTAAGGCCAGATGCGGCGCGGCAGCAGCCAGCGCAGCGTGGCCGACCATTGAGCCGACAGGCTGGCCTGCGGCTTGCACAAATCGCCGCAACGCGCATCCAGCGTGCAGCACAGCGAACAGATGGGCCCCTGGTAGGCCGGGCAATGCGCCATGTCCGGGCCTTCGTAGTCGCGCTCGCAGATCACGCAGCGCTTGAGTGCATAGGGCTTGTAATTCCCCTGGGCATCGGTCTCAGGTGCTTCGCCCTTACGGGCAATGTAATAACGCCCTTTCGTGGCCCAGGCGATCAGCGGCGAGGTGACAAAGGCCGTGCCCAGCGCAATGACCGCAGAAAAAGCCTGGGCCAGTGGGCCGAACAGGCCCAGGTGCGCGGTGACCGACAGCAGCGAGGCCAGCGCCATCGCCCCCACACCGACCGGGTTGATGTCGTAGAGGTGCGCACGCTTGAACTCGATGCCCTTGGGCGACAGGCCCAGCGGTTTGTTGATGACGAGGTCGGCCACCACCGCCATCATCCAGGCAATCGCGATGTTGGAATACAGGCCCAGCACATCACCGAGGGCCTGGAACACATTCATCTCCATCAGCATGAAGGCGATCAGCGTGTTGAACACCACCCAGACCACGCGCCCCGGGTGACTGTGCGTCAGGCGCGAGAAGAAGTTGGACCAGGCGAGTGATCCTGCATAGGCGTTGGTGACGTTGATCTTGAGCTGCGAGATCACCACAAACAGCGCCGTCGCCGCCACCGCCCAGCCGTAATGCGGAAACACGTATTCATAAGCCGCCAGGTACATCTGGTTGGGGTCCACCGCGCGCTCCAGCGGCACCATGTGCTGGATCGCCAGGTAAGCCAGAAAAGCGCCACCCAGCATCTTGACCACGCCGAGCAGCACCCAGCCGGGGCCGCCGGCCAACACGCCGGCCCACCAGCGGCGGCGGTTGGCCGCCGTGCGCACCGGCATGAAACGCAGATAGTCGGCCTGCTCGCCCATTTGCGTGATCAGCGCGATACCCACCGTCAAAGCAGCACCAAACAAGTGCAGATCAAACCCTGAATTCGTGCCTTTTTCACCTTTGTAGTGCGTTATCCCTGCAAAAGCACCCGGATCACGCACCAAAACATACACAAACGGCACCACCAGCATGATCAGCCAGAGCGGCTGCGTCCAGACCTGCAAGCGACTGATGGCCGACACTCCATGGGTGACCAGAGGGATGACCACCAGCGCGCAGATCAGGTAACCCCAGCTTGGCGGAATGCCCAGCGCCAGCTCCAGCGCATAGGCCATGACCGCCGCCTCCAGCGCAAAAAAGATGAAGGTGAAGGACGCGTAGATCAGCGAGGTCAGGGTCGAGCCGATGTAGCCGAAGCCCGCGCCGCGTGTCAGCAGGTCCATGTCGACGCCGTAACGGGCGGCATAAACGCTGATCGGCAGGCCGGCCATGAAAATGATGAGGCCGGTGGCGACGATGGCCCAGAACGCGTTGGTGAAGCCGTACTTCACCAGCAGGGTGGCGCCCACCGCTTCCAGGATCAGGAAGGAGGCCGCACCAAACGCGGTATTGGCGACCCGCCACTCGGACCACCGGCGAAAGCGCTGCGGCGTGAAACGCAGCGCGTAGTCTTCCATGGTTTCGCTGGCGACCCAGCTGTTGTAGTCGCGTCGGACCTTGATGATGCGCTGCACCGGCGCCTCGGGCTCCGCCCGCGCAGGCATGGCGGGCGCCCACGGGGGCACCGCCTGGGTCGGCAGGGGCGGCGGCGTGGCGGTGGCGTCCATGGGGTGTCAATACGTCATAAGGCGGAGCCTCATCAAGTGCAGATTCCATGCCACAGAGGGAAAACCAGTGCCGCGCGCCGCGCTCCTGTGGCACCATTCTTGCACCCCGGCAGAGCATCCACTGCTGCAGCCGACCCCGGAGAACCCATGGAACTGACCCCCAGAGAAAAAGACAAGCTGCTCATTTTTACGGCCGCGCTGCTGGCCGAGAGGCGCCAGGCCAGAGGCCTGAAACTGAACTACCCCGAAGCCGTCGCGCTGATCAGCGCCGCCGTGATGGAAGGCGCACGCGACGGCAAAACCGTGGCCCAGCTCATGAGCGAAGGCCGCACGATTCTGACGCGCGCCGACGTGATGGACGGCATTCCCGAGCTGATCCCCGACATCCAGGTCGAAGCCACCTTTCCCGACGGCACCAAGCTGGTCACCGTGCACCAGCCGATTGTGTGAATCATCCACCCCTGCAAAAAGCCCGCACCATGAAAACCAGCCTTGCTCTCAAAACTATAGCTACTTGCGCAATAACAACGTGGGCTGGAGCCTCATTTGGCCATGACGGCCACCTGATGGCCGGCGCCCACTGGCATGCCACCGACGCCTGGGGTTTTGTGGCCCTGGGCGGCCTGGTTGTGCTGGCGATCTGGCTGTCCAACAAAGACAAATGAGACGGTCATGATTCCTGGCGAAATATTCACCGATGGCCCTGACCATCCGCTCAATACCGGCCGCCGCACCCTGAGCGTGGTGGTGCAAAACACCGCGGACCGGCCCATCCAGGTCGGCTCGCATTACCACTTCGCCGAAACCAACGGCGCGCTGGCCTTCGACCGCGCTGCCGCGCAGGGCATGCGGCTCAACATCGCGTCCGGCACAGCCGTGCGTTTCGAGCCCGGGCAACAGCGCACGGTGGAGCTGGTGGACTTCGCCGGCGAACGAAAAATTTACGGCTTTCGCGGCCTGGTACAGGGAAAAATCTGATGGCAACCATAGGCAGACGCGCTTACGCAGAAATGTTCGGTCCCACCGTGGGCGACCGCCTGCGGCTGTCCGACACCGAGCTGATGATCGAGGTCGAGGCCGACTACACACTGCGCGCCGGCAGTTACGGCGAGGAAGTGAAATTCGGCGGCGGCAAGACCATCCGTGACGGCATGGCGCAGTCGCAGAAAACGCGCGCAGAAGGGGCAATGGACTGCGTGATGACCAACGCGCTCATCATCGACCACTGGGGCATCGTCAAGGCCGACATCGGCCTCAAGGGCGGGCGCATCGCAGCCATCGGCAAGGCCGGCAACCCGGACACCCAGCCCGGTGTGGACATGATCATCGGCCCTGGCACCGAGATCATCAGCTGCGAAGGCATGATCGTCACCGTCGGCGGCATCGACTCGCACATCCATTTCATCTGCCCGCAGCAGATCGAGGAGGCGCTGACTTCGGGCGTGACCACCATGCTGGGCGGCGGCACCGGGCCGGCCACCGGCACCTTTGCCACCACCTGCACACCCGGCCCCTGGAACATTGAACGCATGTTGCAGGCGGCAGACGCCTTTCCGATGAACCTGGGTTTTCTCGGCAAGGGCAACGCCAGCCTGCCGGCCGCGCTGCACGAACAGATCGATGCCGGCGTGATCGGCCTCAAGCTGCATGAGGACTGGGGCACGACCCCGGCCGCCATCAGCAACTGCCTGGATGTCGCCGATGAAACCGATGTGCAGGTCGCCATCCACAGCGACACGCTCAATGAAAGCGGTTTTGTCGAGAACACCATCGCCGCCACCAAGGGCCGCACCCTGTGCGCCTTCCACACCGAAGGAGCGGGCGGCGGCCATGCACCCGACATCCTCAAGGTGGTCGGTGAGCAGAACTTCCTGCCGTCCTCGACCAACCCGACCATGCCCTACACCGTCAACACGCTGGACGAACATGTGGACATGCTGATGGTCTGCCACCACCTCGACCCGGCGATTGCCGAGGACCTGGCTTTTGCCGAAAGTCGCATCCGCAAGGAAACGATTGCCGCCGAAGACGTGCTGCACGACCTGGGCGCCATCAGCATGATGAGCAGCGACAGCCAGGCCATGGGCCGCGTCGGCGAGGTCATCATCCGCACCTGGCAGACCGCGCACAAGATGAAGGAGCAGCGCGGCAAGCTGCCGGGCGACACGGAGCGCAACGACAACTTCCGCGTCAAACGCTACATCAGCAAATACACCATCAACCCGGCGATTGCCCACGGCATCGCGCACGAGGTCGGCTCCATCGAACTCGGCAAGTGGGCGGACCTGGTGGTCTGGAAGCCGGCGTTCTTCGGCATCAAGCCGGCGCTCATCCTCAAGGGCGGCTTCATCGCCATGGCCGCGATGGGCGACCCGAACGCGTCCATCCCGACACCGCAGCCGGTGCACTACCGCCCGATGTTCGGCGGCTTCGGCGGCGCGATTGCCAAAGGCTCGCTGACCTTTGTCTCGCAAGCCGGTTTGGCCGGTGGCATCAAGGAGAGGTTCGGCCTGGCCAAGAATCTGTCCGCCGTGAAAAACATACGCGGCGTGCAAAAGCGCCACATGGTCCACAATGACTACGCGCCGAAAATGGAGGTCGATGCACAGACCTACTCGGTGCGCGCCGACGGCCAGTTGCTCACCTGCGAACCCGCCGTGAGCCTGCCAATGACACAACGCTACTTTCTTTTCTGAACTGAATTTCCTCCATGCTCCAGGTTTCCAAAATCATGCCGCAGGGCGCCGGCCTGGCACCCGTGCTGCTCAAACGCGCGGCCACGGTCGAACTCGACTGGGACGTGCGCCAGAAAAGCCGCTTCGAAGCCACCGACTCGCTGGGCCGGCAGCTCGGCATCTTCTTGCCGCGCGGCACGCTGGTGCGCGGCGGTGACGTGCTGGTGGCCGAAGATGGCTCCATGGTCAAGGTGATTGCCGCGCCGCAAACCGTGCTGCGCATCACCGCCTGCACCGCGCATGGCTCACCGTTCGACCTGACGCGCGCGGCCTACCATCTTGGTAACCGTCATGTGCCTATCGAGCTCAAGCCCGACCACCTGAAGATCGAACCCGACCACGTGCTGGCCGACATGCTGCGGTCCATGCATTTGATCGTCAACGAAGTCAGCGAGTCCTTCGAGCCCGAAGGCGGCGCCTACAGCGCTGGCGGCCACGGCCATGCGCACGAGGATGGACATGCTCACGCCCACGCGCCCGCGGCGGCACCCGCGCCGCATGTGCACGGTCCGGACTGCAAGCATGGGCACGATCACGGCCATGAGCACACGCACCACGAGGTGCCGGTCCAGATCCACCCCCACAAGCCGCACAGCCATTGAGCGCGATGGCCCAGCCCCTGCCGGCCGCCAGCCTGCTGCAGCTGATCTGGCTGGCCTCGCCTGCCTTGCCCGTCGGCGGATTTTCCTACTCCGAAGGACTGGAAGCCGGCGTGGAACGGGCGGGAGTAGCTGCAGAAAGCATAGCGTCGGACTGGCTCAGCGACCAGTTGCAGCTGAGCCTGGCGCGCGGCGACCTCGCGGTGATCGCGCAGGCCATCCCGGCCTGGCGCAACGGCAGGTTAGACCAGGTGAAGGCGCTCAACGACTGGGTGCTGCAGACCCGCGAGACCAGCGAGCTGCGGGCGCAAGCCGAACAGATGGGCCGCTCGCTGCTCGAGTGGCTGCGCAACCACCACAGCGTCAGCGAGGCGGATATGGACGCCTGCGCAAAGTTGCCACCGACCTACCCCGTCACCTTTGCACTGGCCGCTTCCCCGCTGGCCGCCGGTGTGTCCGACTGTCTGACCGCCTACGCCTTCGGCTGGGCCGAAAACATGATGCAGGCCGCACTCAAATCGGTGCCGCTGGGCCAGAGCGCCGGCCAGCGCATACTGGCCCGGCTGGCCGCAGAAATACCGGCCGCCATCGCCACGGCCATGGCGCTTGAGGACCATGAGCGCCAGGCCTTTTCGCCCATGCTGGCGATTCTTTCATCGCAACACGAAACCCAGTATTCACGGCTCTTTCGCTCCTGAGCACGGTCATTTATCTTCAAGGCACTTCTGATGAGCATGCACCACATCGCCAACCGCACCAAGAAACTCCCGCCCCTGCGCGTCGGCATAGGCGGCCCCGTCGGCTCCGGCAAAACCACTTTGCTGGAAATGCTGTGCAAGGCCATGAAGGACAAATACGACCTCGTGGCGATTACCAACGACATCTACACCAAGGAAGACCAGCGCATCCTGACCGTCAGCGGCGCGCTGGACGCTGAACGCATCATGGGTGTGGAAACCGGCGGCTGCCCGCACACCGCCATCCGTGAAGACGCGTCCATCAACCTCGAAGCCATCGACCGCATGCTGGAAGACTTCCCCGATGCCGACGTGGTGTTTGTCGAATCCGGCGGCGACAACCTGGCCGCCACCTTCAGCCCCGAACTCAGCGACCTGACGATTTACGTGATCGACGTGGCCGCCGGTGAAAAAATTCCGCGCAAGGGCGGCCCCGGCATCACCAAAAGCGACCTGTTCGTCATCAACAAGACCGACCTGGCTCCCTACGTGGGCGCCGACCTGGCCGTGATGGAAGCCGACACCATTCGCATGCGCACCACGGCCAAAGGCTTGAAGCCTTTTGTCATGACCAACTTGAAGACCAATACGGGGTTGGCGGAGGTGGTGGCTTTCATCGAAAGCAAGGGGATGCTCGGCGCACATTGAGCCGGAGCATCAGGCGCTAGAGTTCGCTGGCGTCCTTGAGAACACGCGCTTTGTAGATCAGGCGCACGCGGGTCTGGCTCGCAGAACCCGACTGCCGGGCCAGAATGTCCATCTCATCGTGAACCCAGGAGGCGCTCCCTGCCTCCACACTGGACAAACCGCCGTGCAGCGGCAATTCCGGTCCGTAACTGGCGCGCAGCGAAGCCACCAGATGCGCGAAAACCTCGTCGGATTGCGCGGAGCTCCCCGGTTGCAGAACCAGCTCCACACGCTGCAGCGTTTGCTCCGCAAAAAAGAATGTCTCGTCGAAAACCAGATCGGCCTGCTGGACACCATCAACCCGCCACCTGCCGACAGCACCAGCGACGGTCTGCGGCCGCCGAACGGGCTGAAGCCCCGGCACCGCTTCACGCAACTCGGAGGCGCTCATGCCCAGGTGCACACCCGGAGGAACTGGCGCCTGGGCCGTAGCCGGACGGCAGCAAACGGCCAATAACAGCCCGGCAACAGCAGGCCATGAACGCAGGGGGAAGGTCATCGGGATATTTTGTAACTTCGGGCCTGTGCTGGGCCGTCTGGCGGAAGCGGTGAGATTCGAACTCACGAAAGGTTTCCCTTTGCCGGTTTTCAAGACCGGTGCAATCGACCACTCTGCCACGCTTCCAAGGAGGGTAGTTTAACCGCTAGTAGGACAGAGGGATCCAACGCAACATGACCCTGATCCACAAGGTATCCGCCCGTACCCCGAGAGTGGATGAACAAGAGGACTTCAAAAAAGATCCTCTCGCTCGGGCTTCCTCGTTCCCCCGAGTAGGGGGCGGAGGGGGGTGCTGTTGGTGCCACAAGAAAAAACCGGGCTGGCCCGGCGTCGCTGTATTCAAGATCCCCCCACAAGTGCCCCTCACACCGGGACGGGGTCTTGTGGGGGGATCCAGCGACCGCCAGGACAGTCCGGTTTCTTCAGACGGTAGGCTAGGCGCCGCAGCCGACGTGACACAGGCCCAACAGGGCCGGCAAGCGCAGCGACTGGCACCCAAGGGTGCAGCCTGGTCGGGTTCGAAGACGCGGCAGTAACGGGCTAAATCGATTGCTTCGGGTCATCTACTCCATTTAGAGGATGCAAGTTGGGAAGCTTCGCCCTAGAGTCAGTTGTAGGGGTAACGGATTCTTATACAAATATTTGCAGGAGAAAAGAGATGCGCTTCACCACTCTTGGAATTTTGGCCGCAGGAATGGCCGCTGTCGGTATTGCTAGTGCGGAAGTCACTGTACCGATAGACGCTCCCCTAGACTTTTACAAGCACTCGCAACTCGTTATATCTAAAGCCACGGTCAACCCGTTTGAACTGGCGGGCTGCTTGGTCTTAAAGAAGGACGGTCAAGCAGATCAATATCTAAACGTCCTACCAGAAAGCATCAAGAAAACGTTGAAACCTCAAAATCTTAGCGAGTCTGTTTATCGAACCATGCTAACAAAAGAGCAAGCGGTGAAGGTCGGTTTTCTCGGAATGCTTGGAATTTCGACAACTGAAAAGACTCTCTTGGAGATCGCTATCAACGAACGTTGGAAGCTGGAAGCACCGAGTTTCTGGGGAGACAATGAACTGAAGAAAATCGTCCTAGAGGTTGGGAAGATTTATGCATCCCAGGGCTACAAAGTTAGTTACAACCAAAATATTCAGTACTCAACCTTGGTGACGAGCGAATATCAGGAAAATGCTGCCGAAGTTAAATCGGCCTTCGCATATGTGGATGGCGGAGGAAAGAGATATGTTCAATCCTCGAACTATTCGCAAAAAGAGCTTGTCTCGATATCTCCTCTGGACATCATGCCTGTCCTAGTTGCTTGGAATCCAGCAGTCGTCACGAGCTCAGCCTTCACCATCACGAAGCCACAAATTGAAAACCTCGCCAGTAGTGCTGGTAGTTTTACCAACAACACCATTAAGTTGAACAGCGCCGACACAAACGAACTTAGGAAATTTTCGAAGCAACTCACGTCATCAGAATTTAAAGATAAGTTGCTCAAGTAGTTTTGCATACTTGGCCACACTTTAATGATTCAATGCAGACGAAGACTAAGCGAGGAGTTCATGTCCAAATTAATCCGTGGATGCCAAGTTAAAACTAAGTCTTTGGTCTGCGATCTGAAATATGTTGTGCTTCTCCAGAGGGATTAGCAACCGATGTTGAACTCCAACAACTTCAAGCTCGTCTGGTGGGCAATCTTAGTTATCGCCCTAGGTGCTTATCTCTATCTGAGACACGACCAACTTATCGGGGGAAACCCAACCTATTTCGATGTAGTTGTCTTCTTGGTGTGGATGGCGGTTTGCCTTGCTCCCATCTTTAAAGACGTAAAGCTGTTCGGCCTCGAACTGAAGCAAGACATTGAAAAGCTGAAAAAAGACATCTCGCATCAATTGGCGCTCATGAAGGTTGAACTCCAATCGTCAATTGATGTTTCTTCATCCAATACAAGTCATGTTCACATCAACAGCGGAGCACCAATTCCTGCTAACGATGCTGAAATCCCAGACATAAAACAGCAGATTGCAGAGACACTGAGAGAGTTCGGTATTGGTGTAGGGGAAATAGACCAAGGCGAGTTGCATTTTGCACATGACATTCAGAAAGAGAGCATTGATCTATTTAAGGTTCGCCTCTCCTTTGAACGGCTAGTCAATGAATACTCCCGCCTGAATGGCATCGACCCGCGCCGTTATCCGATGCACAGGGCTTTGCGCGAACTCCAGAAAAACGAAAAAATTTCCCCGAACGTCATCAATGGAGTGTTGGAAATTATGGCTATTTGTAACTATGCCGTCCATGGGGAAAAAATTTCAGAGAAGCAAATTGCATTTGTTTTAGATTCAGCACCTGGTCTGTACGAAGCACTTAAAAGAGAGCTCCAATCAAATGCATAACATGGCGCTCAGCATCGCAAGCACGACCGACGCGCGTCCTCCGTTGGATTCCGCCTCACGACAATCAAACCAGGAAACACCTCGTGAATTCATACGAATCCCGGCTCTCCAATGCGTTCGCCGCGATGCCTAACCATCAAGGAGACGTCTAAGGGCCATCGTTCTCGATTGCCCTTGTGTCAAACGTTATCGCAAGCTCGAATGTCAGGTTTGAGAACCCGATAGATCGACCGCTTTACGCCCGACGGGTGAACATTGAAAATTGCAGCCAGTGAATCCATGGTGTATTGATTCGACTGCCAGAGCCGAACAATTTCCCTCTCGTCCTCAGGTGCAACAGACCTAGGTCTGTTGCAATGGATGCCGCGCATCATCGCCGCAGTCTGCCCCGCAATCGATCGCTCCCGAATAATGCCGCGTTCGAACTCTGCAAACGCTCCCAGCATGTGCATTACCATGCGGCCGGCCGAAGTGCTGGTATCCACCGGTTCAGTGAGACTTTGAAACGCTGCGCCGGATTTCTGTATTCCGTCCAGGATGGACAGCAGATCGATCAACGAGCGGGCGAAGCGGTCGATCTTGTAGACCTTCACCATGTCACCTGGTGCAAGCCGGCTCAGGAGTTCTTCCAGTTTCGGCCGCTTTCCGACCGAGCTTCGTTTCTCCTGCAAGATGATTTCAACCCCTGATGTATGCAGCGCATCGAGCTGCAGCCTGGTGTCTTGCTCGGTCGTGGAGACCCGAGCGTATCCATAAATCAAAACCGTTCTCCCCTTCGGCTAGCTACGATTTTGATAGCGAATCTAGCTGACAACAGGTTGAAACGCGCGGAGTCCCCTGTCAGAAATGACAGGGCAAACATTTAACTTACAAGAAAAAAACCGGCCTAAGCCGGTCATAATTTGGTTCGAAAGCCGCCGCTTCCGCCAGATATCGCCGCCCTCAGCAATCGCTGTCGGCGGCTTTTTTACATTTGAAGAGTGCATCACTGCCCGCAAGGCGGTGCGCAAGGCCTGCTGCAACCGGTTCTCAATCCGCCAGAAAAAGGGTCTGCAAATCGTTCAGGAAGTCAAAGCCGCGCTCGGTCGGCTTGACCCGCGCAAAGTCGCGCTCGATCAGGCCCTTGCGTTCGGCCTCGTCCAGCCCGGCCTGGATCGCAGTCAGCGGCAAACCGGTTCTTTCGGCAAAGTCCTGCAGCTTGAAGCCCTCGCGCAGGCGCAGGGCGTTGAGCATGAACTCAAACGGCAAATCGGCGCGGCTGACCTCGCTGTCCTGCGCCACCGGGGTTCCGGCGAGCGCCTTGTCCATGTAGAGCCTGGGCTCCCGAAAGCGCACCTGGCGCACCACGCGGTGCGCAAAACTGAGCTTGCTGTGGGCACCGGCGCCTATGCCGAGGTAGTCGCCGAACTTCCAGTAGTTCAGGTTGTGCAGGCAGCGGTGGCCGGGCTTGGCGTAGGCCGAGATCTCATACCGGTCCATGCCCGCCACACCGGTCAGTTCGGTGATGCGGTCCAGCATCGCGTAGGCGTCGTCTTCTTGCGGCAGCGCCGGCGGGTATTTGGCGAAATACGTGTTGGGTTCGACCGTCAGGTGGTAAATCGAGATATGCGGCGGCTGCAGCGCCAGCGCCTGCCGCATGTCCTGCTCCAGGTTCTCCAGCGTCTGACCCGGCAGCGCGTACATGATGTCGAGGTTGAAGGTGTCGAAGGACTGCGCAGCCTCTTCGACCGCGGCAATGGCCTGGGCGCGGTCATGCACGCGGCCCAGGACTTTCAGGTGCCTGTCGTCAAAACTCTGCACGCCAACCGACAGCCGCGTGACACCAGCGCTTCGAAAGGCCTTGAAGCGGTGTTTTTCAAACGTGCCGGGGTTGGCTTCCAGCGTGATTTCGCAGTCGGGCTCCAGCCGCAGCCGCGCGCGGATGTCGCCCAGCAGGCGGTCGATGGCCTGCGGCGAGAACAGGCTGGGTGTGCCTCCGCCAATGAAGATGCTGTGCACCGTGCGGCCCCAGATCAGCGGCAGTGAGGCTTCGAGGTCGGCCATCAGCGCGTCCAGGTAACGCTGCTCGGGCAACTCGCCGGAAACTTCATGCGAGTTGAAATCGCAGTAGGGGCATTTCTTCAGGCACCAGGGCAGGTGCACGTACAGCGACAGCGGCGGCAAGGCGCTGAGTTGCAGCGTGCCGTCCCGCATGTAGTGCTGGATGTCCTTGAGCCCCGCCCCGGCTTCCTCCGCGGGCGACGCACTGACAACAGGAATGGGGAAAATCATAAGAAGAAACCGAAAACGCTCACAACCAGCGCTCGCGCATCAGGTCCATCATCTGGCGCGCCGCCATGCCGCGGTGGCTGTTGGCATTCTTGACCTCGACCGGCAATTGCGCAAAGGTCTTGCCGAAGGCCGGGATGAACATCACCGGGTCAAAACCGAAACCGTTGCTGCCCACCGGCTCGCGGGCGATCTCGCCGCTGACACGGCCCACCGCAATCAGAGGCTCGGGGTCGTCGGCTGAACGCACGGCCACCAGGGTGCTGACCAGCGCGGCGCGGCGTTGGTCCATGCCGGCCATCTGCTCCAGCAGGGCGCGCACATTGTTGTCGTCGCCTTTGTCGTAGCCAAACTGCGTGGCGTAAAAAGCGGTGTCCACACCGGGCAGACCACCAAAGGCATCGACACACAGGCCGGCGTCGTCGGCCAGCGCCGGCAGGCCGCTCAGGCGCGACGCGTGACGCGCCTTGGCCAGGGCGTTTTCGACAAAGGTTCGAAAGGGTTCCTCCGCCTCGGGAATACCCAGGTCGGCCTGTTTCACCAGTGTCACGCCCAGCGGCGCCAGCATGGCCTGCAGTTCGGCCAGTTTGCCGGGGTTGTTCGATGCAAGTACGATTTTCATAAGGAAAATATGGCTTCAGCCCAATCAGGACGGGCGCAAGCAGCTATTAATTCAGGAGCGATTGCTGCTGCAGCGTGACCAGCTCGCTGATGCCTTTTTCAGCCAGCAGGAGCAACGCGTCCATTTCCTGGCGCGAAAAGGCGGCACCTTCGGCGGTGCCCTGCACTTCGACGTAATGGCCGGCGCCGGTCATCACCACGTTCATGTCGGTATCGCAGCTCACGTCTTCAATGTATTCGAGGTCCAGCAAGGGCGTGCCCTGCACGATACCGACGGAAATGGCGGCCACGTGCCCGATGATCGGCGTTTCCTTGAGCTTGCCTTCGGCCAACAGTTTGTTGACGGCGTCCTGCGCCGCAACAAAGGCGCCGGTGATGCTGGCCGTGCGTGTGCCGCCGTCGGCCTGGATCACGTCGCAGTCGAGGTGAATGGTGCGTTCTCCGAGTTTTTTCAGATCGAACACCGCGCGCATGGAACGGCCGATCAGGCGCTGGATTTCCTGCGTGCGCCCGCTCTGCTTGCCGCGCGCGGCCTCGCGGTCGCTGCGGGTGTGGGTGGCGCGCGGCAGCATGCCGTATTCGGCGGTGACCCAGCCCTCGCCGCTGCCTTTTTTGTGGCCCGGCACTTTCTCCTCGACCGAGGCGGTGCACAACACCCGGGTCGCACCAAACTCGATCAGGACCGAGCCTTCCGCATAGGCGGTGTAGGCCCGGGTGATGCGCACCGGGCGCAACTGGTCGGCGGCACGGGCGCTGCTTCGCGAAAATGAACTCATGGTCGGGGCTTTCTGGCGTCACTGCGCCCGGGGAAACAGAAAAAAAAGAAAAGGGAAGTCATGCCAAAGGCAGCACCTGCGCGAAGGCGGCCAAGCTGCCAGGCGGGGAATTCAGGCCTTTTTTGCCGCAGAGCGGCGTATCGCCTCGTTGATTTCGGCAATGGAGCGTTCGATCGCCTCATCGTCAAGGTCTTCGACACTGGAGTCGAGCACACCGGCCTGGATGGTCGAAGCAAACACGCCGTCCATGATGCTGTCGGTCGAAACGCCGCGCGTCGATTCGAAAGCGTCGGGCGTTTCCCACTCCATGGCCAGCACCGTGACGTTGTCGCTGTGCTCGCCACCATTGCGCAGCGCATGTTCGACCATGTCGGGCACGGCGTCAGACACGCTGTTGCCAGCCATGTGGCGCACAATTTCAGCGTCGGTCAGCGTGCCCCACAGGCCGTCGGAGCAGAGCATCAGTTTGTCGCCCTGCTGCAGGACCACCGGGCCGGCGATATCGAACACCGGCTTGGACGGGGAGCCCAGGCAGGTAAACAGGATGTTGCGGTTCAGGCGCTCGAGTTTGATGATGCCGGCGTTTTGCTGCTCCAGGTAGGAGTGGTCGCGCGTGCGGGTCAACAGCTCGCCGTCGCGCACCACGTACAGCCGCGAGTCGCCGCAATGGACCCAGGTCGCGCCCGAGCCCTGCAGGATGGCAGCCACCACCGTGGTTCGCGGCGTATCGAGCATGCCTTTTTCGCTGGCATAACGGATGATCTGGTGGTGCGCCGCCATCAGGGCCGACGAGAGGAATTCGGTGGTATCCCTGACCAGCGGCCGGGCTTCCTTTTGATACAGCGCGGAAATAGTCTGTAGCGCCAGCTGGGCTGCGACCTCGCCTTCGGGGTGGCCGCCCATGCCATCGGCCAGCACAAACAGGCCCGACTCGCGCGTGTAGCAATACCCCATGCGGTCTTCGTTTTTCTCGCGACCGCCCTTGCGACTGACCTGAAAGACCGAGAATTTCATTTGAATTTCGTCGCAAAGCCAGTGGCCTTGCGCGCGGTTTTCTTGGTGTCTGACACCATGTTGTCAAACTGCAGCCGCATTTTTTCGCCGACCGTCAGCTTGGTGTAGCGCCGCTCGCCTTCGCGGCTGAGTTCTTTCTGCAGGGCAAAAACCGACTGCGGCCGCGACAAGGGATCGAGTGACATGCACCATTCAACCACTTCAATGAGGTTGTCCGAATACACACCGCGCAAACGGGAGAGTGCGAGCGACAGACGGTCTTTTTCAAGCCGCTGCGGCGCGTCATTGGGCGGATAACCCTGCATGGTCGCGTAAATACAGGCGCCAATCGCGTAGATGTCGGTCCACGGCCCCATGGAAGAATCACGGCGGTACATCTCGGGCGCGGCAAAGCCGGGGGTGTACATGGGCCGGATGAAGTTGCCTTCCTTGCTCAACACCTCACGGGCGGCGCCAAAGTCGATCATCACGGCCTTGTTGTCGTCGGTCACGAAGATGTTGGCCGGCTTGATGTCCAGGTGCAGCATCTTGTGCTGGTGCACGATGCGCAGCCCGCGCAGGATCTCGTCAAACAGGGAGCGGATGGTCGACTCGCGAAACACCTTCTGTTTTTTGAGCTCACGTGCGGTGATGATGAAATCCTGCAGGGTGCCGCCCTCCAGGTAGTTCATCACCATGTAGACGGTTTCGTTTTCGCGGAAGAAGTTCAGCACGCTCACCACGGACGCGTGCGAGATCTGGGCCAGCGAACGGCCTTCCTCGAAGAAACTTTTCAGGCCCAGCCGGTACAGCGAGAGTTTTTCGGGCTGCACCTGGGGCAGCAATTCGCCCGGCGGGCGGCTCGCCAGCGAGGACGGCAGGTACTCCTTGATGGCAACCTGCTGGCCCTCGTTGTCAACAGCCAAGTAAACTACCCCAAACCCGCCGGCCGACAGCTTGCGCACCACGCGATAGCCGCCAATGACGGTATCGGGTGGAAGTGGCGCGGGCTTGACCTTTGACATAATTCGGGATTAAGCAAGGTGACGGGATCACCAAGTCCTGTTTCTCTACGAAAAGCGTATAACTAAATGTCAGTTTACAGCATGACTGGCTATGCAGCCGTTCAATCCACGCCTGCGCGAAATACCCCGGAAACGGACGCAGCGACGGACGCCAGCGCACGCCTGGGCGTGGAGATACGCTCGGTCAACAGCCGCTTTCTGGATCTGGCCTTCCGCCTGCCCGATGAGTTGCGTCAGGCCGAACCTGCCCTGCGCGAACTGCTGACCGGCAAGCTCAAGCGCGGCAAGATAGAAATGCGCGTCTCGCTGGAGAGCAGCTCCGGCAGCAGCCTGCGCGCCCCGGCGGCCAGCACGCTGCAGCGCCTGGGCTCCCTGGAAGACACGGTGAAATCGTGGCTGCCCCACGCTGCGGCCTTGAGTGTGGCCGATGTGCTGCGCCTGGCAGGCGGCGAAGACAAAGCCACCCACGACTACAGTGACGAGTTGCTCAAGCTGTCCAAAAAAGCCCTGAAGGACCTGCTGGCAGCCCGGGAGCGCGAAGGCGCCCGGCTGGCGCAGATGCTGCTGGACCGCACGGCCCAGCTGCGGGCGCTGGCGGCCTCGGCCGTGCCCATGGTGCCCAAGCTGGTCGAGCAGCAAAAAATCCGTTTCATGGAGCGCTGGCAGGAGGCCATGGCGCTGGGCGGCGGCAGCACCCTGCCCGAAGCGGCACAGGACCGGGCCCTGACGGAAGCCACCTCCTTTGCGATACGCATCGATGTGGCGGAGGAAATCACGCGGCTGTCCTCCCATCTGGACGAAATCGACCGGCTGCTGGCCGCTGGCGGCGAAGTCGGCAAACGTCTCGACTTCCTGATCCAGGAGCTACACCGTGAGGCCAACACGCTGGGCTCCAAATCCGGGTCGCTGGAACTCACCCATGTCTCGGTGGACATGAAGGTGCTGATCGAGCAGATCCGCGAGCAGGTCCAGAACATTGAATAAGGCCAGCCCCGGCCAGAACAACAACCTACACCACCCGCCGATATGGACTACCCAGGAAATCTCTTTGTTGTCGCCGCGCCCAGTGGAGCTGGCAAATCCAGCCTGGTCAAGGCCCTGATGGAGCTCGATGCGCGGGTGCAGCCGGCGGTGTCGCACACCACCCGGCCGCCCCGCGGACAGGAAAAGCATGGCCGCGAATACTTCTTCATTTCGCCCGAGGAGTTTGACGGCATGGTGCTGCGGGACTCCTTCCTGGAATGGGCGCATGTCCATGGCCAGCGTTACGGCACGTCGCGGCAAACGATCGAGGAACGCGTGGCGACCGGTGCCGACGTCATTCTTGAAATCGATTTTCAGGGCGCGATCAACATCAAGCGTATTTTCAACAACGCGGTGCTGATTTTCATCCTGCCGCCCAGTTGGGAAGAGTTGCGCTCGCGGCTGGAGCGGCGCGGCGAGGATACGCCGGAAGTGATCGAATTGCGGCTTAAAAATGCAGCCATCGAGATGGCCCAGGCCCACGAATTCGATTTCGTTATAATCAACGAGTTATTTGAACGAGCCGTTTTCGACCTGAAAACCATTGTTCATGCCCAGCGGCTCAAGTTTGCAGCCCAAAGACGTGCCCGCGCCGAGACCTTCCAGGCCCTGCACATCGCCTGACTTGCTGCTTCATTCCCCTATTGCATTTAACCCGGAGATCATCATGGCCCGCATCACTGTTGAAGACTGCCTGGAAAAAATCCCCAATCGCTTCCAGCTCGTTCTGGCCGCGACCTACCGCGCGCGCATGCTCAGCCAGGGCCATGCCCCCAAAATCGAGAGCAAGAACAAGCCTGGCGTGACCGCCTTGCGCGAAATCGCCGAAGGCAAAATCGGCCTCGAAATGCTGAAAAAAGTCCCCAGCTGAGGCGTCCTCCCTCTCCTCCAGAAAAGCACCGCAAGCGGTGCTTTTTTGTTTCCCCAACGTCGTGTAATGCCCGCTTTTTGCACGTTTTATCGGCACCACGATACATTTAAGGCATGAGCGCCCTGGATTTCCCCATCGCAAACGTCAAGTCCACCCCGGCTGCCGCCAACGCAGCCGCGGCGAGTTTTGCTGCGCTCACGGCCAAGCTGGACTACATGAGCGCCGAGGACGTCAACAACGTCCGGACCGCCTACCGCTTTGCGGATGAAGCGCATCTGGGCCAGATTCGCAACGGCGGCCTGCCCTATATCACCCATCCGATCGCCGTGGCGCAGCAGTGCGCCGAATGGAAGCTGGACGCACAAGCCCTGATGGCCGCCCTGCTGCACGATGCGATCGAGGACTGCGGCGTCACCAAGCCGGAGCTGATCGAGCGTTTTGGCGCGCCGGTCGCGGAACTGGTGGACGGCCTGACCAAGCTGGAAAAGCTGGAATTCAACACCCGCGAGGAAAACCAGGCCGAATCGTTTCGCAAGATGCTGCTGGCCATGGCACGCGATGTGCGCGTCATCCTGATCAAGCTGGCCGACCGCAGCCACAACATGCGCACGCTCAGCGACGTGCCGCGCAGCAAGTGGAACCGCATCTCGCGCGAGACCCTGGACATCTATGCGCCGATTGCGCACCGCCTGGGCCTGAACGCGACCTACCGCGAGCTGCAGGACCTGGCCTTCCAGCACCTGTACCCCTGGCGTTACGCCACGCTGACCAAGGCCCTGGCCCGCGCCCGTGGCCGCCGGCGCGATGTGATCAAGCGGGTTCAGTCCGAAGTGGAAGCAGCGTTTGCGAGCGCCGGCATCCAGGTGCACATCTATGGGCGCGAAAAAGCGCTCTATTCGATCTATCGCAAGATGGATGAAAAGCACCTGTCGTTTGCGCAGGTGACAGACATCTACGGCTTTCGCATCATTGTCGCCAGCGTCACGGCCTGCTACACCGCCATGGGCGTACTGCACCAACTCTACAAGCCCTTGCCGGGCAAGTTCAAGGACTACATCGCGATTCCCAAGGTCAATGGCTACCAGTCGCTGCACACCACGCTGGTCGGGCCCTTCGGCACCAACATCGAATTCCAGATGCGCACCGAGGCCATGCACATCGTGGCCGAATCCGGCGTTGCCGCACACTGGCTCTACAAAGCCACCGACCCGGAAAGCGATGCCTCGCAACGGCTGGGCACCCAGTGGCTGCAATCCCTGCTCGACATCCAGCACGAAACCCGCGATGCCGCCGAGTTCTGGGACCATGTCAAGATCGACCTGTTTCCCGACGCCGTGTATGTGTTCACGCCGAAAAGCCAGATCATGGCGATGCCGCGCGGCGCAACGATTGTCGATTTTGCCTACGCCATCCACAGCGATGTGGGGCACCGCGCCGTGGCCGCCAAGGTCAATGGCGAGCAGGTTCCGCTGCGCTCGGAGCTGCACAACGGCGACGTGATCGAGATCATCACCGCGTCGGTCTCCAGCCCCAACCCCGCCTGGCTGGGTTTTGTGCGCACCGGCAAAGCCCGCTCGAAGATTCGTCATCACCTCAAAACCATGGCCCTGAGCGAGTCGCAGGATCTGGGCGAGAAAATGCTGGCGCAAGCCCTGCGGGCCGAGGGCATAGACCGCGAGCGACTGTCCGAGGACGACGACGCCCACCACGCCACATGGGAAAAAATCCTGCGTTTCAGCGGCAACCGCACACGCGCCGAGTTGCTCACCGATATCGGCCTGGGCAAACGGATCGCCAGCATGATCGCCAAGCGCATCGTCACGCTGCTGGCTGAAACCGGCGAAAAACCGGACCCCTTGCTGATGAGCCGCGAGCGTTACACCGCGCACGAGTCGATTTCGCAGGGGGCGCTGGTGCTGGACGGCAGCGAAGGCGCCTCGGTGAAGTTTGCCCCGTGTTGCCGTCCCATTCCGGGCGACGCCATCGTGGGTTATCTGGGGCGCGGTGAAGGCCTGGTGGTCCACACGGACGACTGCGCCGTCGCCAAAAAGCTGCAGCACCGCGACAGCGAACGCTTCATTGCGGTTGACTGGTCGGACGAACCCACCCGTGCCTTTGAAACCGGCCTGCTGGTCACGGTCACCAATGGCAAAGGTGTGCTCGCCCGCGTGGCTTCGGCGCTGGCCGCCGCCGAGGCCGACATCACGCATGTGGACATGGGACAGGAGCCTGCGCAGGATGCGACCGACCTGCGCTTTGATGTGGCCGTGCGTGACCGCATCCACCTCGCGTCCGTCATGCGCAGCGTCAAGCGCACCCCTTCGGTGTTGCGTGTCCAGCGCGCCAAACCAGGCGTCTGAGCGTAGCCCCCGGGGCTGTTTAGTTCATGTCAGCGCGGTCCGTCGGCAGCGTCCGGCGCCGGATAACTGACCTGCATCACCTCGATGTCCTTGAGTCCGCCCGGGGTTGCCAGCTTCACCTCGTCGCCGATCCGCGCCTTGAGCAGCGCACGGGCAATCGGCGAGATCCAGCTGACCTGGTTGCGCGCACTGTCCGCCTCGTCAATACCCAAGATGGTCACCGTCTGTCCGGACCCGCTGCCGTCGATGTAGGTGACAGTGGCGCCAAAAAACACCTGGTCGCTGCCATGGTGCACGGCAGGGTCGGAAATCTCGGCAATTTCAAGCCGCTTGGTCAAAAACCGGATGCGCCGGTCGATCTCGCGCAGCCGCTTCTTGCCGTAGTGGTAGTCGCCGTTTTCGGAGCGGTCGCCGTTGCTGGCGGCCCAGTGAACCACCTCCACCACCTTGGGGCGTTCGTTGTCGATCAGCTCCAGCAGCTCGGCCTTGAGCCGGGCGTAACCCTCGGGCGTGATGTAGTTTTTGCCGCCCGCGGGCAAGGGTGGCAACGACAGCTCGTCATCGTCGTCCGCGTCGGTTTCTTTGGTGAATGCTTTGCTCATGAGCGACTGAGGCAGTCAAAACGTGTCCATATCGGGACATCGTAACGAAAAAGCCCTGGAACCTCGCGGTTCCAGGGCTTGACGTTTGGTGCGGCTGGCAGGAATTGAACCCACGACCCCTTGGTTCGTAGCCAAGTACTCTATCCAACTGAGCTACAGCCGCTAAGCCTCGAATTATAGCCTATTAATTGGGTGGTAGGGCGTCACAGACTTGAACTGTGGACCAAAGGATTATGAGTCCTCTGCTCTAACCAACTGAGCTAACGCCCCACGTCGCCAGAGCAGATTGTACCGGCCCTACTTGCTGTGGCTCAGTGCGCTGCTGACCATCTTGGCCGTGATGTCGACGATCTGGATCATTTTTTCATAGGGCATGCGCATGGGCCCGATCACCCCCAGGGTGCCCACGACCTTGCCGTCCACCTCGTAGGGCGCGGTCACGATGGACAGCTCCTGGTAGGGCACGACCTGGCTTTCGCCGCCGATATAGATGCGCACGCCCTCGGCCCGGCTGGACACATCGAGCAGGCGCATGAGCTGGGCTTTCTGCTCGAACAGGTCGAACAGCTTGCGCAGGTTGCCCATGTCGCTGGAGAAATCGCTGACCGCCAGCAGGTTGCGTTCGCCCGAAATCACCACCTCGTCACGCGACTCGATCGCCTCGCTGCTGACCTGCACGGCCGCCTGCATCAGGCTGGCGATCTCGCCGCGCAGGGCTTCCACCTCGCTCCCCAGCCGCTCGCGCACTTCCTCGATCGCCATGCCGGCGTAATGCGAATTGAGGAAGTTGGCCGCCTCGATGAGCTGGCTCTGGGTGTAGTCGGTCTCGGTGAAGATCACGCGGTTCTGCACATCGCCGTCGGGCGAAACGATGATGACCAGGATGCGTTTTTCGGACAGTCGCAAAAACTCGATGTGGCGGAACACGGAAGTGCGGCGCGGGGCCATCACGACACCGACAAACTGCGACAGGTCCGACAGGATGTTGGCGGCGTTGCTGAAGACCTTCTGCGGCTGGTCCGGTGCCAGGCGGGGTGTGCCCAGCGCGCTGAGCGACGAATACTGGTCGCGCTGCATGGTCAGCATGGTGTCGACAAACAGGCGGTAACCGCGGGCGGTCGGGATGCGACCAGCCGAGGTGTGCGGGCTGACGATCAGGCCCAGATCCTCCAGGTCGCTCATGACATTGCGTATGGTCGCCGGCGACAGGTCCAGCCCGGAGGCCTTGGACAAGGTGCGCGAACCGACCGGTTGACCGTCGGCGATGTAGCGCTCCACAAGCGCTTTTAACAACAGTCGGGCACGTTCATCAAGCATGAAGCCATTCTACGAAGCTTGGCAAGGATGTTGTGATGTAATTTGGCGATGAAGTCGCAATTTCGTCACGTCGCCCTGATCGGGAAGTACCACGCACAGGGTTCACGCTCGGCGCTGGAGGAAATTGCCGGCTTCCTGCACACGCAGGGTTGCGAGGTCACGCTGGAAAAAGACACGGCCAGCAACACCGGCCTGATGCACTACCCGGTGCTCGATGTGGCCGGCGTCGGTGCGCATTGCGACCTGGCCCTGGTGGTCGGCGGCGACGGCACCATGCTGGGCATAGGACGGCAGCTGGCCCAGTTCGGTGTGCCGCTGGTCGGCATCAACCAGGGCCGCCTGGGCTTCATCACCGACATTGCCTTCGAGGACTTCCAGACGGCGCTCGAGCCCATGCTGCGCGGCGAATACGAGGAAGACCGGCGCTGGATGATGCAGGCCGAGGTCATGCGTGACGGCCGCTGCGTCTTCAGTGCCACCGCCATGAATGACGTGGTCGTCAACCGCGGCGCCACGGCCGGCATGGTCGAGCTCAGGGTCGAAGTTGACGGCCGTTTTGTGGCCAACCAGCGCGCCGACGGCCTGATCATTGCCACGCCGACCGGCTCCACCGCCTATGCGCTGTCGGCGGGCGGTCCGCTGATGCATCCTTCGATTTCCGGCTGGGTCATGGTGCCGATTGCGCCGCACACGCTGTCGAACCGGCCCATCGTGTTGCCCGACACCGGCGAGGTCACCGTGGAAATAGTCGCGGGCCGCGATGCGAGCGCCAATTTCGACATGCAGTCGCTGGCCACCCTGCTGCACGGCGACCGCATCACGGTGCGACGCTCGGAATACCAGATGCGTTTCCTGCATCCCCGGGGCTGGAGCTACTTCGACACCCTGCGGAAAAAACTTCACTGGAATGAAGGTGCGGTATGAGTCTTAAAAACATCGCCCTGCGCGACTTTGTCATCGTGCGCGAACTCGCGCTGGACCTGGACAGCGGCTTCACCGTCCTCACCGGCGAGACCGGTGCCGGAAAATCCATCCTGATCGACGCCCTGCAACTGGCCCTGGGCGCACGCGCCGACGCCGGTGTGGTGCGTGAGGGCGCGCAGCGCTGCGAGATCAGTGCCACCTTCGACGCGCCGGCCGCGCTGGCCGGCTGGCTGGACCAGGCCGGCTTTGCCGCAGAAGACGACTTGCTGCTACGCCGCACGATCGATACCCAGGGCAAAAGCCGGGCCTGGATCAACGGCAGCCCGGCCACAGCCACCCAGTTGCGCGAGATCGCCGACCTGCTGGTCGACATCCACGGCCAGCATGCCTGGCAAAGCCTGACCCGGCCCGAGGCGGTGCGCGGCCTGCTCGATGCCTACGCTGGCGTACCGGCCCAGGCCCTGGCGCAGCCGTGGCAGGCCTGGCGCAGCGCGCACAAGGCCCTGGTGGAAGCGCGCGAGGCGCAGGACAGCTTGCAGCGCGAGCGTGAACGCCTGGCCTGGCAGATCGGCGAACTCGACAAGCTGGCACCGGGTGAGCACGAGTGGGAAGAACTCAACACGCAGCACAGCCGGCTGTCCAATGTGCAGGCCTTGCGCGACGCGGTGCAGACTGCGGTCGATGCGCTGCAGGAGTCCGACGACAACGCCAGCGCCCTGCTGGGCCGCGCCCTCACCGCGCTACAGAATCAGGAGCATATCGAGCCCGAATTCAAAGGGCTGATCGATGTTTTGAGCAGTGCCCTGGCGCAGGTTGAAGATGCCGTGCATTCGCTGAACGGCTACGCGCGGCATGCCGAGCTGGAGCCGCAACGCCTCGCCGAACTCGATGAGCGCCTCTCGCTGTGGGTCAGCCTGGCACGCCGCTACAAGCGCACGCCGGCCGAGCTGCCGGAACTGCTTTCCGCCTGGCGCAGCGAGCTGCAAAAACTCGATGCGGCGGCCGACCTTGTGGGCCTGGAGAAAGCCGAGCAACTGGCCCAGGCCGCCTACACGGACGCAGCGCGCCAGGTGTCGAAAGCCCGCAGCAAGGCCGCGCCCCTGCTGGCCAAGGCCATCACCCAGGCGATGCAGGGCCTGGGCATGCAGGGCGGCAAGTTTGAAGTGGCCCTGGGCAAGCTGGAGCAGCCGGCGCAGCATGGCCTGGAGCAGGCAGAATTTCTGGTGGCCGGCCACAGCGGCAGCACGCCGCGGCCGGTCGGCAAGGTGGCCTCCGGCGGCGAGTTGTCGCGCATCGCGCTGGCGATTGCCGTGACCACCAGCCAGCTCGGCCAGGCGCAGACCCTGATTTTTGACGAGGTCGATTCCGGTGTCGGCGGCGCGGTGGCCGAAACCGTGGGCCGCCTGATGAAGCAGCTCGGCAAGGACCGCCAGGTCATGGCCGTCACCCACCTGCCGCAGGTCGCAGCCTGTGCCGACCATCACCTGATGGTGGCCAAACGTCCGGACAAGGGCCAGACCGTGAGCACCGTCGAACTGGTCCACAGCGAGCAGCGGGTGGCCGAGGTGGCCCGCATGCTGGGCGGCGAAAAACTCTCTGGCACCACATTGGCCCACGCCAAGGAGATGCTGGGCCAATGAACGCCGCCACCGACCTCACCCCGGAAACGGCCCCGGACATGGACATGGTGCTGATCACCGGCATGTCCGGTTCCGGAAAATCCATCGCGCTGCATGCCCTGGAAGACGCGGGCTACTACTGCGTGGACAACCTGCCGCCGGAGTTGCTGCTGCCTTTTGTCGCGCTGGAAAAGCAGCACGGCGCCAGCAAGGTGGCGATCGCGATGGACGTGCGCAGCGCCACCTCGCTGCCGCTGGTGCCGCTGCAACTGGCGCAGATGAGGGAAGAGGGCGTGGCCGTGCAATCGGTGTTTCTCGACGCCAGCACCGACACGCTGGTGCGGCGCTTTTCGGAAACCCGGCGCATGCACCCGCTGTCGCGGCGGGACGACCTGGACCAGCAGCGCGCCCTGGTCGATGCGATTGGCGAGGAGCGTGAGCTGCTCGGCGAGCTGCGCGAGCATGCCCATGTGATCGACACCAGCATGATCCGGCCGTCCCAGCTGCAGGGTTATGTGAAGGCGCTGATTTCCTCACCGGCCACCCAGCTGACCCTGGTGTTTGAATCGTTTGCCTTCAAGCGCGGCGTACCCGTCGACGCCGACTATGTGTTTGACGTGCGCATGTTGCCCAATCCGCACTACGAACCGGAGTTGCGCCGCCTGACCGGCAAGGACGAAGCGGTGGTGAGCTACCTGCAAGGCTACCCCGAGGTGGGCGACATGTTCCGCCACATCGAGCAGTTCATCGGCCACTGGCTGCAGGCACTGGCCCGCGACCACCGCAGCTATGTGACGGTGGCCATCGGCTGCACCGGCGGCCAGCACCGCTCGGTCTACCTGGTCGAGCAGCTGGCGCAGGCCTTTGGGCCGCACTGGGTCACCCTCAAACGCCACCGGGAACTCGACGCCGCGCCGTGAGCCTGGCCGTCGCAGGCCGGCTTACTCTCATTTTGATAGCATTTTGCGCCCGTCCCTCAGGGGCTGGAGGCCTTTTTCATCAAAACCCCCGAAAAATCAGGCGTCGCGTTGCGCGAGCAACTTCCTGATCGGTGCAGGCAGTCCCAGGGCCTCCCAGGCGCCGCGCGCAAACCAGGCCCCCGTGCCCGGCAGGCGGATGCTTCTGGCCTCGCGGGCCGACAGCGCCAGCACCATGGGCGACAGGCGCAGGTCCTTGTGGGTTAGCACATGCACAAAGGGTTTGATTGCCGTCAGACGGGTCTGCAGGGGCGCCGGCAAGGCCGCCAGCAGGTCCTCTTCGCTGTCGAACACCGGAAAACAATAAAGGCCGCCCCAGATGCCAGGCGCAACGCGGCGTTCCAGCCACACGCTACCGTCGCCTTTTTCAGCCCACAGCAGCGAGAGCGACTGCGCGCTGCGCTTGAGCTTGCGGGTCTTGACCGGGAAACTTTCCGGCATGCCGCCGGCCAGGCCCTGGCACATGCCCTGCACCGGGCACAGCAGGCAGGAGGGCTGGCGTGTCGTGCAAATCGTGGCGCCAAGATCCATCAGGCCCTGGGTGTAACGCGGCATGGTTTCAGACAGCTGGCGGCGCGGCAGCAGCTCGGTGGCGATGGCCCACAGTTCCCGCTCCTGCGCGCTGGAGGCCAGATCGCCGGAAAACGCGGTGACCCGTGTCAACACGCGCTTGACGTTGCCGTCGAGGATGGCCACCCGCTCAGAAAAGCAGAAAGAGGCGATGGCCGCAGCGGTCGAAGGCCCGATGCCGGGCAGGGTTTGCAACAGCTCCGCCGTCTGCGGAAACTCTCCGCCATGCAGGCGCACGACGTCCTGCGCACAGCGGTGCAGGTTTCTGGCCCGGCTGTAATAACCCAGCCCGCTCCATAAACCCAGCACATCGTCCTGCGCGGCGGCGGCCAGATCGGCCACCGCCGGAAACCGCGCCAGGAAGCGGGCGTAGTAGTCGAGCACCGTGGCCACCTGCGTTTGCTGCAGCATGATCTCGGACAGCCAGACGCGGTAAGGGTCACGCGTGTTCTGCCAGGGCAGGCTGTGGCGTCCGTGGCTCTTCTGCCAGCGCACGACCTGCGTGGAAAACCGGCTGCCCAGGGCGGCCGCCTGGAAACCGGTTTCAGTCGCTCCGGAAAGCAGCGGGGGCACACCGGCCCCGGGCGTCGAGGTCAGGGCCATGCCCGCGCTCAGGCGGCCTGGATCATTGCTGCGGCCGGGGCCGCCAGAGCCGGGTCATGCGGACTGGCCGGTGCATGCACGAGCTGGTCCGTCAGTTCGTCGAGCTTGCCGTCGAGTTCATCGAGCGCGCGCTCGTGGGCGGCAATTTCAGCAATGCGTTCGTCCAGGCCGGTGGCGGCCTGCTGGATGCGTTCGATCGCCTCGATGCGGCGGCTGAAATTCTTGCGGCGTTCCTTGAGTTGGGCATCCAGCTGAGAAGCCGCCGACTTGTTCCACAACTCGACCTCGCCCAGTGCGGTCTCGTAGACCACGCGCAGCCGTGTGGCCAGGGCCCGCACCAGCCGTTCGGAAAAATCCGGCTGCGCCAGCTTGAGGATGTTGGCCACGCCCAGGTATTGCAGGTGGCTGCGTTCGATCTGCTCCAGGTCCACCAGGAAACGGCTCATTTCGGGCTCCTTGGGCGCCTGCAGGGAAAAACCGAACTCGGCATTGAGCTGCTTGAACGATCCGCCCAGCATGCTCTGGATGTCAGCGCTGGTGGTCTGGGCTTTCTGCAGGCCTTCGCGTAGCCGCGCAAAGGTCTGGCCATAGGCCTTCTTGACACCGAGCTTGATGCCGGGCTGCTTGAGCGCGTCGGTCAGTTCGGCCAGCTCCGTCTTGAGGGTCGGCGTGCCCAGCAGATGGAACACTTCCCTGAGCAGCTTCAGGTGGATGGAACGCACGGCCTGAATCTTGGCGCCGCTGGCATTGAATTCGACCTGCTCCTGCTCGATGCGCGAACGCATGTGTTTGATGACCGAGTCGTTCTTGCCGCGCAGGCCGCGCAGCTCGATCATCTGCTCGGCCAGGTCGCGCCGGCGGATGTGGATGACGCGGCCAGCTTCGGCACGCAATTCGACAATGCCGGCGGCCACCGCAGAGCGCAGTATTTTCTGCCGCTGCCCCATCACGCCCTGCGCCAGTGCCAGCTCCAGCCCGGGCAGGCAGCTGGCCTGCAGCAGCTTGTCATCGCCCGTGACTTTGGCGACCAGGCCTTTCTGGGCCGAGACGGGAATGACCTGCGCCACCGGCAGCCCGAGAATCTCTGCCGAGCTTGCACGCTGACGGTCGATCTGGGCCTGGATCTGCGCGGGCGAGCTCAGGGCGTCCCACAGGGTGTCTATCTTGTTGAGCACCACCAGGCGTGCATCGTTGTCATCACCCTCGGTGATCAGGTGTTCGCGCCAGATGGCCAGGTCGGATTTGGTCACGCCGGTGTCGGCCGCCAGGATGAAGACCACCGCGTGAGCCTGCGGAATCAGGCTCACCGTGAGTTCCGGCTCGGCGCCGATGGCGTTGAGGCCAGGGGTATCCAGAATCACCAGCCCCTGCTTGAGCAGCGGGTGGGCGATATTGATCAGCGCATGGCGCCACTTGGGCACCTCGACCAGACCATCGGCATTGACCCGCGGATTGTCCTGCGGCGCGTCGTCATGCCAGAAACCCAGCGCACGCGCCTCGTCCTGCGTGACGTGGCGGACTTCGGCCACCTTTTCCAGCGCTTTCGAGAGCTTGACCGGATCGTTCACATCGAGGTCGACGCGTGTCCATTTCTCGGGAACCATGCGCCACTCCATCAGGGCCTGCGGCTTGAGCCGGGTCTCGATGGGCAGCAGGCGCAGGCAGGGCGGTGAGTCCGCGTCATAGCCCAGTTCGGTCGGGCACATGGTGGTGCGGCCGGCGCTGGCCGGCATGATGCGCCGGCCATAACCGGCGAAAAAGATCGCATTGATCAGCTCGGACTTGCCGCGCGAAAATTCGGCGACAAAAGCCACCATGACCTTGTCCGAACGCACCTGCGACTCCAGCCGGAGCAGGCGTTCTTCCACGGCGGCGTTGAGCAGGTCGTGGCCCTTCATCCATTCGGACAAAAGCTTGAGACGCAAGGCAAACTCGCGCCGCCAGGCGCCGTGCTGGTCAAATTGTTGGTTAAAAGACATGGTGCGCCGTGGACATAGGTCAATCAATATAGCATCGCCCACCGGAAACGGTCAGCCCCGGGCGGAACGGATGTTCAGTGTTTCTGGCAGTTGACACAGTAAAAAGTGGACCGCTGCCCCTGCCGGAGCATGCGGACCGGCGCCGCACACAGCTTGCAGGGAAGGCCGGCCCGGTCGTAAACCATGGCGTCGAGCTGGAAATAGCCGCTCTCGCCCATGGCATTGGAAAAATCCTTCAGGGTGCTGCCGCCTTTTGTAAGCGCCTGTGTCAACACGCTGCGAATCGCTGCATGCAGCCTGGCGGCACGGGGTTTGCTCAGCCGCCCCGCCCGCACGGTCGGACGGATGCCGGCCATGAACAGCGCTTCCGAGGCATAGATGTTGCCGACTCCGACCACGATCTCGCCGGCCAGCAGCACCTGCTTGATCGCCGTCTGCCTGCCTTGCAGCGCACGATAAAAGGCCAGCGCCTCAAAGGCGTCCGTCAGCGGCTCCACACCCAGCCGGCCCAGAAGCTTCTGCGCAGCAGCGTCGTGCTCGGCAGGCGCGTACACCACGGCACCAAAGCGGCGCGGGTCGTGCAGTCGCAAGGTGCCTGCCGTGGTACGCAGGTCGAAATGGTCGTGTTTCCCGGGTGGCGGCAAGTCTGCACCGAAACCCAGGCTGCCGGACATGCCCAGATGGATCAGCAGCAGGCCGCCGGTGGTGTCGAGCAGCAGGTATTTGCCGCGCCTGCGGACCTCGAGCACGGTGTGCCCGGTCAGGTGCGCGGCATCGCAGCCCAGGGGCCAGCGCAGCGGCTTGCCCATCTGCAGGTCCAGTATTTTTGCGCCGGCAATGCGGCTGGCAAAACTCAGGCGGGTGACTTCGACTTCGGGCAATTCGGGCATGGGCTACTCGGGTCAATCAGGGAACAAGTCTGCATGGGCGCAGGCTTCAATTATCATGGTCCGATGAAACAACTTATCAGCGTTTTCAGTGCACTTTGCCTGGCAGTTCCGGTGCTGTGGGCCCAGACCGCCCAGCCTGCCCCGGCCTTGCCACCCGCTGCCCAGCCTGAGGCGCCGGCCGCGACCCAGACCCTCACCCCCGTACCTTCCAGCCTGGATGGAGAGCTGTTCTACCAGGTGCTGCTCGGTGAACTCACGGCCCGCGAAGGGGATGCCCCCACCGGTTTTTCACTGATGCTGGACGCTGCCCGCAAAACCAACGACGCCCAGCTCTACCAGCGCGCAGCCGACATCGCCCTGCAATCTCGCTCGGGCGACGCAGCGCTGCAGGCGGCGCAAGCCTGGCGCCAGGCCCAGCCGGCCTCGCGGGAAGCCAACCGTTATGTGCTGCAAATCCTGCTGGCGCTGAACCGCATCACCGAGACCACGGAGCCGCTGAAAAATGAGGTGAAGCTCGCGCCCCAGGTCGAACGCCCGCAGGCCATCACCAGCCTGCCACGATTTTTTGCCCGTGTCGGCGACAAAAAACTCGCCGCCAGCGTGCTTGAGCAGGCGCTGGCCGACGAGCTCAAGGCGCCCGCCACGGGCGCAGCCGCCTGGACCGCCGTCGGGCGCATGCGGCTGGCCGCCGGCGAACTGCCCGGCGCGCTGGAGGCGGCCGAACGCGGGCAGGCGCTCGACCCCGCGGCTGAGGGGCCAACCCTGCTGGCACTGGAACTGATGGACCCCAAACTGCCGCGCGCCGAAGCCCTGGTCCAGAAATACCTGGCGGGCAACCCCAAGGCCGCGCCTGAAATCCGCATGGCCTATGCCCGCGTCCTGCTCGATGTCCAGCGTTATGCCGAAGCCAGCACGCAGCTGCAGCTGGTCACGCGCGACAAACCCGACTACCCCGAAGGCTGGCTGGTGCTGGGCTCCCTGCAGCTGCAGGACAACCAGCTGGCGGCGGCGCAGACGTCGCTGCTGCGTTATCTCGAACTGGCCGGCCAGGGTGAAGCCCAGCCACAGACCAGCCGCGGCCAGTCCCAGGCCTACCTGTCGCTCGCGCAGATTGCTGAAAAACGCAGGGATTTCGCCGCAGCGGAAAGCTGGATCAACAAGATCCCCGATGCACAGGAACTGGTCCAGGCGCAGGTGCGCCGCGCTTCGCTGCTGGCCCGGCAAGGCAAACTCAACGAGGGCCGCCTGCTGATCCGGAAACTGCCCGAACGCAACCCCGATGACAAGCGCCTCAAGCTGATGGCCGAGGTCAACCTGCTGCGCGAGCAAAAGGAATACCGCAGCGCTTACGAGCTGCTCGCGCAGGCCGTCACGCAGTTCCCGGACGAACCCGAGCTTCTCTACGACCAGGCCATGATGGCCGAGAAGCTCGATGCACTGCCGGAAATGGAACGCCTGCTGCGCCAGGTGGTGGAGCGCAAGCCCGACTACCACCACGCCTACAACGCGCTGGGTTACTCGCTGGCCGATCGCAATGTGCGCCTGCCCGAAGCCAAACAGCTGATTCTCAAGGCACTGGAGTACGCACCCGAAGACCCCTTCATCAAGGACAGCTTGGGCTGGGTGGAGTTCCGCCTGGGCAACAAGGCCGAAGCCCTGAGCATTTTTGAAGCCGCCTACAAGGCCAAGCCCGACGCCGAGATCGCCGCGCATTTCGGCGAGGTGCTGTGGAGCCTGGGTCAGCGCGACAGGGCCCTGTCCATCTGGAAGGAGGGCATGCTGCTCAACGCCGAGAACGAGACGCTGCTGGGTACCCTCAAGCGCCTGCGGGTCAGGCTGTAAACCGCCATGACCCTCTTTGACGCCCCGCTGCGCCGGTCCGCCGCCTTGCTGGTGAGCCTGTTATTTACTACATTTTTCATAGCTGGTTGCGCAAGCCCACCAAGGGCTACAGGCCAAAATGATGAAAAAAAATCATTCTGGGCAGGCCGCATCAGCCTGCAGGTGCAAAGCGAGCCGCCCCAGGCCTTTTTTGCCGGCTTCGAACTCAAGGGTAACCCCACGCAGGGCGAGCTGACGCTGAACAGCCCGTTGGGCAACAGCCTGGCCGTGCTGCGCTGGTCGCCGCAGGAGGCCGTGCTTGATTCCGGCAACCAGATCCAGCGCTTTGCCACCGTCGACGAACTGATTGAAAAAGCCACCGGCGCAGCCGTGCCGCTACCGGCGCTGTTTGACTGGCTGGACGGCAAAAACACCGCCGCGGACGGCTGGAATGCCGATCTTTCGCAACAGGCCGAGGGCCGGATTTCGGCCAGCCGGACGATGCCGCAACCGCGCTCCGACCTGCGCATCGTGCTGGCGGCACCCTGATGCAAGCCGGACTGTCACGCCCTGCTTCGGCCCCGCCGCTGAAAGCGATCTACGATGTCGCGGCGCCGGCCAAACTCAACCTGTTCCTGCACATCACCGGGCGCCGTCCCGACGGCTACCACCTGCTGCAGTCGGTGTTCATGCTGATTGACTGGTGCGACACCCTGCATTTCGAACTGCGCCAGGACGGCCAGATCACGCGCACCGACCTCGGCAGCGAAGCCAGCGAGGCGCTGCCGGCCGAAGACCTGGTGGTGCGTGCCGCGCGGGCGCTGCAAAGCGCGACCGGCACCCCACTGGGTGTGCACATCGGGCTGGAAAAGCGCATTCCGTCGCAGGCCGGCATGGGCGGCGGCTCTTCCGATGCGGCCAGTTGCCTGCTCGCGCTGCAACGCCTGTGGGGCGTCCGGCTGCCATCGGAACAATTGCAGGCCATCGCCCTCGGCCTCGGTGCCGATGTGCCGTTTTTCCTCAGCGGCGGCCACGCCTGGGTGGAAGGTGTCGGTGAAAAAATCACGCCGCTGGCCCTGCCCGCCGCCCGTTTTGTCGTGGTCAAGCCCACTGCCGGGCTGCCGACCGACGCCATTTTCCGCTCGCCCGGGCTCAAACGCGATACAGAAACTGCTACAATCCGAGGCTTTGCTGCAAACGCAAATGGCTCTGTTTACGAATTCGGCCATAACGACTTGCAGCCAGTCGCGCAGACCTTGTGTCCGCAGGTTGGCCAATCGCTCGATTGGCTGTCCATGCAGCATTTGCAAGGCCGCATGACTGGCTCGGGAAGTGCTGTATTTGCGCATATGCCGCACGAGATGGAACTCGCGGTCGCCCCGGGCGACTGGCAGGTCCGCAAGTGCAGCAACCTGGATGCACATCCTCTGGCCGGTTGGTAAGATAAGGGCCATGGAATGTGTTTCCAGAAACAACGATTAAAGGGTTGGTTGCCGGTCCCCTGACATCTGTCTTTGACAGTTTTCAGGTCCGACAATCTACCTGTGTAGGGGTGTCGCCAAGTTGGTTAAGGCACCGGATTTTGATTCCGGCATTCGCAGGTTCGAATCCTTCCACCCCTGCCAAAATTTTCGGGTCCCATGTGGGGCCCGTGTTTTTAGGCCACCCGACAACGGGGGCCGTGCTCGCTGACTGTTGAGTGTCTCCGGTGAAGGCTCTGCCTGCGCAATTCAGCCGCTGAATTGGCCGGGCAGGAAATGGCCAGAAGCCGCATTGACATGGAACGGACACAGGGCGTCCGTGTTTTCAGTGCGCTTATTGCTTTTATCCATTCAGCAACGTTTTCTTCCTGGACACCCGCTGGGCCACACATGCAACCGCACCACTCCGACTTCATGCTTTTCACGGGCAATGCCAATCCGAGCATGGCATCCGAGATCGCCCAGCATCTGGGCATTTCGCTGGGGGCCGCCCATGTGGGGCGTTTCTCCGACGGAGAAGTGACGGTCGAGATCCAGCAGAATGTGCGCGCGCGTGACGTGTTTGTGGTGCAGTCCACCTGCGCGCCGACCAATGAAAACCTGATGGAACTGCTGATCATGGTCGATGCGCTCAAGCGCGCCTCGGCCGAGCGCATTTCCGCGGTGATCCCCTACTTCGGCTACGCCCGGCAAGACCGGCGCCCGCGTTCGGCACGCGTGCCCATCAGCGCCAAGGTGGTGGCCAACATGCTGCAGGCCGTCGGCGTCTCGCGCGTGTTGACCATGGACCTGCATGCCGACCAGATCCAGGGCTTTTTCGACATCCCGGTGGACAACATCTACGCCTCGCCGGTGCTGCTGGGCGACCTGCGCCAGAAAAATTACAACGACCTGATGGTGGTGTCGCCCGACGTCGGCGGCGTGGTCCGCGCCCGCGCGCTGGCCAAGCAGCTCGGCTGCGACATGGCCATCATCGACAAGCGCCGGCCCAAGGCCAATGTGTCGGAAGTCATGCACGTGATCGGCGACATCGACGGGCGCAACTGCGTCATCATGGACGACATGATCGACACGGCCGGCACGCTGGTCAAGGCCGCCGAGGTGCTCAAGGAGCGCGGCGCCAAAAAGGTGTATGCCTATTGCACGCACCCGATTTTTTCGGGCCCCGCGATTGAACGCATTGCGCAGGGCGAAGCCCTCGACGAAGTGGTGATCACCAACACCATTCCGCTGAGCCAGGCCGCGCAGGACTGCAAGAAAATTCGCCAGCTCTCCGTGGCACCGCTGATTGCCGAGACAATCCAGCGCATCGCCAACGGTGAGTCGGTCATGAGTTTGTTCTCGGACCAGGACAACCTGTTCTGATCCGGAGCGAAAAGCCGGCTGCATTCGTGCAGCTTTTTTATGTCGGGGTGAGCTGGTCGCGGCCCACCTCTTTTGGAGAAGATTATGAAATTCGTCGCTTTTGAGCGCGCCAAGCAGGGTACGGGTGCGAGCCGCCGTCTCCGCATCACGGGCCGCACGCCCGGTATCGTTTACGGTGGCACCGGTGAACCGTCGCTGATCGAACTCGATCACAACGCACTGTGGCATGCCATCAAGAAAGAAGCTTTCCACGCTTCCGTCCTCGAGATGGAACTGGGCGGCAAGACACAAAAGGTCTTGCTGCGCGATCTGCAGATGCACCCGTTCAAGCAACTGGTCCTGCACATCGACTTCCAGCGCGTCGACGCGAAGACCCGCCTGACCATGAAAGTGCCACTGCACTACAGCGGCCAGGAAGAGTCCCCCGCGGTCAAGGCCGAAAACTGCCTGGTCAACCACGTGCTGACCGAGCTGAGCATTTCCTGCCTGCCCAAAGACCTGCCTGAATTCATCGCCGTCGATCTGAGCGGCCTGAAAAAAGGCACTTCGCTGCACGTCAAGGACATCACGCTGCCCAAAGGCGTGAAGTTTGTCGCCAAAGGCGGCATGGACAACCCGGTGCTGGTGTCGGTCTCTGCCGTTTCGGAAGAAGCTGAAGCCGACGCCGCAGCAGCCGCTGCCGCTGCCGTGCCTGTGGATCCCAAGGCCGCCAAGGCCGCTGCCGCCAAGGAAGCCAAAGCCGGCGCCAAGGCTGACGCTGCCAAGCCTGCTGCCAAGAAGTAATTCCTGACGGCACCGGCCTGAAAAGGCCAGCGGCCCTTGTCCTCCCCGGAGGTCAAGGGCCGTTTTTCTTGGGGCCAGGTCTTGCTGCACCCATAATCCGGTGGCGGGCCCCACCTGCAGACCGTTTTTCCCCTCTCATCACACAGCATGATCAAACTTTTTGTAGGCTTGGGAAACCCCGGCCCTGAATACGAGGCCACCCGCCACAACGCCGGTTTCTGGTGGACCGAGGCGCTGGCGCGTGAGCTCAAGCTGAGCCTGGCACTCGACAAGAACTACCACGGCCGCGTTGCCCGCACCACCATCAAGGGCCAGACCGTCTGGCTGCTCGAGCCGCTGACCTTCATGAACCTGTCGGGCAAATCGGTGGCGGCGCTGGCGCGTTTTTTCAAGATCGCGCCCGAAGAGATCCTGGTGGCCCACGACGAGCTCGACATCGTGCCCGGCCAGGCCAAGCTCAAGTTCGGCGGCAGCCACGCCGGGCACAACGGCCTGCGCGACATCCATGCCCAGCTCGGCACCGGCGACTACTGGCGCCTGCGCATAGGCGTCGGCCACCCGGGCGTGAAGTCGGAAGTCATCAACTGGGTGCTGAAAAAACCATCGCAGGAACACCGCGTGGCGATCGAGGACAGCATCGCGCGCGCGCTCAAGGCCGTGCCCGACCTGCTCGCCGGCGAAATGGAAAAAGCCACCATGCTGATCCACACCAGCGCGCCACAGCGGCCCAAGCCGCCGCGCAAGCCTGAGGCTGACGACTCCGTCAACGATTAGGAGCGTCACGCTGCGGCTGCGCCTGCGGTCTGCTGCTGACGCAGGACGGACTTCCCACTCCCTCCCCCCGACCCTCCCAAGCCCCGCTGGGCGATGGCGGGGAGCTTCATTTGGCCGCGTCTGCTGCGACCGCGTGCATACATGACGGCAACTTGACTCCGACATGACGCGCTTCGCGCGTCAGGGCTCCCCTGCATCCGCATCCGCTTTCGCCCCCCCCAACCCGTCGGGCTGGGCCGAGGAGCGCAGGTAAAAGCGGATCAGGGCTGGCGTTGTTTGAGCGAAGCGAGTTTAGCCAGACCCCGCTTTTACCGAGCACCGGAGGTTGCCCCGAAGCGCAGCGCAGGGGACCCAGACCATCGGGTCGCCTTTCTTTTCCTTAGGTTTCTTTGGCGAAGCAAAGAAAAGTAAGTCGCCCGCCGGGGCGAGACCCGGCCAGCAGGCAAACCTGAAGCGTTGAGGCAAAGAAGATTTCGCTATGAATTCAATAGCTTCTTGCGCCCGCCACATAAGGGCTGGAGGCCAAAAAGACTATGAAGAGCGCGCTGCCACCGCCGCCACAGGCTGCTCTGCCTGCAAGCGCTGGTACTTCTGCCAGAGCGTTTCCCGGTCTTCGATGAAGGCCGGGTTGACGGGAATACATGCCACCGGACAGACCTGCACACATTGCGGCTCATCGAAATGGCCGACACACTCGGTGCAGCGATTCGGATCGATCTCGTAGATTTCCTTGCCCAGGTAAATCGCCTGGTTCGGGCATTCGGGTTCGCACACGTCGCAGTTGATGCACTCGTCGGTGATCAGCAAGGCCATGGTCAGCCCTCCTTCTGCGCCTGCTGCAGGGCGATGGCGACATTGGCGCTGACCATCTGACCCACATCGCCGCCTAGCTTGCTGATCTCGCGCACCAGCGTGCTGCTGATGCATTGCAGCGGCGCGTCGGGCAGCAAAAACACGGTTTCCACTTGGGGCCGCAGCTTGCGGTTCATCGCCGCCATCTGCGCCTCGTAGTCAAAATCGGTGAGGTTGCGCACGCCGCGCACCACGGCCACCGCCTGCTGGGCCGCGCAAAAATCCATGATCAGGCCGTCGAAAGGCAGGACGCTGACGTTGGCCATGCCCTGCGTTTCCTCGCGCACCTGCTGCAGGCGCGCGTCCAGGCTGAACAGCGTTTTCTTGTGGTGCGCCGCGGCCACACCGATGATGAGCCGGTCGAACAGCCCGGCTGCGCGGCGCACGATGTCCTGGTGCCCGAGCGTGAAGGGGTCGAAGGTGCCGGAATAAACCGCCACACGGGAACTCGGGGTGCTTGTCGCCATGCGGCAATTATGCCCGCCTGACCGTGGACCCGCGTGTCCCTGCCGCCTGCAGGGCTACGCGCCTTCCAGCGAAACGCTCTTGCGCACCAGCAAGTGAAAGTGCACCGCGCCCGCCTTGCCGCTGCGATGCAGTTGCAGGCCGTAGTCGGCCAGTGCCTCGTCGGTCCACGCCTGCGGCGCCTCGAGGTAGACATAACCGGGCTCGGCCACCACTTGCGCGGCCGCCTTGAGCGCGGGCTCGAACAGCGGCGAGTCAAACGGCGGGTCCAGGAACACCAGTTGCATGCTGGCCGGTGCTGCCCGCCGGAGGACGGCGACGCCGTCGCCGCGCTCCACCCGCACCATGTCGGCGTGCAGCCTGGCCTGCAGGGCCTTGAGCTGGTCCACCAGGCCGGCATCCTGCTCGCACAGCAGCACCTCGGCAGCGCCGCGCGAGGCGGCCTCAAAGCCCAGCACGCCGGTGCCGGCAAACACGTCGATACAGCGCCAGCCGCTCAGGTCCTGGCCCAGCCAGTTGAACAGGGTCTCGCGCACGCGGTCCGGTGTCGGGCGCAGGCCGGGCTTGTTGACCACCGGCAGCTTGGTGCGTTTGTACTGCCCCCCGATGATGCGGATCTCGCCCGGCGGCACGGACTTGCGGCCCACCACCTTGCCCGATTTCGGGCGCGGCGCGGCAGGTTTGGCGGTTTTGTTGTCGGAGGCTGGGGTGTATTTCATTTGCGGCGCTTGGGATCAATCCCATAAAAGGACGTGCCGTTTACTGGGAAGTAGCTCCGAGGATAACAGTCACCATTTTCTCGGGCTGCAGCTTGCGCGCAAACGCGGCCTTGACCTCCGCGACACTGACTTTGCCGATGCGCTCGGTCCAGGTGTCCAGGTAATCGAGCGGCAAATCGTTCCAGGCGATATTGGCCAGGTTGCCGAGCAGCTTGCGGTTGCTGTCGATCAGCAGCGGGAAGCCGCCGATCAGGTTGTCCTTGGCGGCCTGGAGTTCGGCCTGCGTCGGGCCCTCGGCGACAAACTTCGCAACCACCTCACGCGCCACCCCGGTGGCCTGCGCGGCTTGGTCGGGCCGGGTCTGCAGGCCCACCGTGAACGCGCCGGCATGGCGGCCCGGTGAAAAATAACTGGAGACGCTGTAGCTGAGGCCGCGTTTTTCGCGCACCTCTTCGGTCAGACGCGAGACAAAGCCGCCACCACCCAGCACATAGTTGCCCACGGTGAGGGCATAAAAATCAGGGTCGTTGCGCTTGTAGCCGGGCTGGCCCATCAACACATGCGCCTGCGCCGAGTCAAACGGGATGCTGATCATCTGCGCGCGCTCCAGCGGCGCCACCTCGGCCACCACCGGCAGCGGCGGCGTTGCCGCACAGTCAGCCTGCGGCAGGCGTGCGAGCAGCCCCGTCACCAGCGTGTCGGCCTGCGCGCGCGTCAACGCCCCCACGATGCTGACCCGGGCATGGCAAGGCGTGATGTAGCGCGCGTGAAAAGCCCGCATGTCGGCCACGCTGATGCGCCCCAGGCTGGCTTCGCTGGTTTCATGGCTGTAGGGATGGCTGCCGTACACGGCTTCGGTAAACGCGCGGCCCACCCGGTAGGCGGGTCGGGTATAGGCCTCCTTGAGCTGGGCCAGCATGCGCTGGCGGTCGCGCTGCCACACCGGGTCCGGAAACGCGGGCTCGGCGATCTGGCGCGCGGCCAGCCGCATGGCCTGGCCCAGCAGGTCGGGCTCGGTCAGGCTGCGCAGTGAAAAGCTGAAGCGGTCGGACCCCGCCGATGCGCCGAACTGCGCGCCGAGATCGGCCCAGGCTTCGCCCAGCGCATTTTCATCGAGCGCAGGCTCGCCGCCGCGTGCCGCCACACCCTTGGAGAGCAACGAGGCCGTGATGCCGGCCAGACCGGCCTGGTCGGCCGCGACGCGACGGCTGCCGGCATCGAAGTCCAGCTGCACATCGACCATGGCGATGGCCGGGCTTTCGACCAGATAGACCCTGGCGCCACCGGGCTGCGTCCAGTGCTGCACCGGAATCGCGGCCCATGAAAACATGGGATAAAAAATGGTTGTAGCCCCCATCAACAGGGCGCCAATAGCTCTTTTTTTGATAGCACTTGTCACAACGGTTCCCGAAGAAGACAGGATGGAAGAGAAGGCCCCGTGCGGGCGGCGCGCGCTCAATGCCGCAGCCCCGCGGCAGGCACACGTTTGGCGCGGCCCGGGTCGGGCGGCTGCGGCAGCAGGTTGGCCAGGGTCAGCTGGTCGTCACTGAAATAACGCCCCGCCACGGCCTGCACTTCGGCGCTGCTGATGCTGCGCAACTGACTGATCAGGCGCTCGTCGGTGTCGAGCGGCAGGCCGTTGACCCAGTAGGCGCCCAGTCCGCGGGCCTGGCTGAACAACGCATCGAGTTTGTAGGTTTCGCTGGCCACCCACTGGGTCTTGACGCGTTTGAGTTCGGCCTCGCTGACGCCTTCGCGGGCAATCAGCGCCACCTGCTGGCGCAGGGCGTCGGCCACCTGGTCAGCGGTTTTTCCGGCAGCAGGCACCCCATCGAGCACAAAGACCTGCGGGCCGCGGCCGATCAGGCCATTGGACGCGCCGGCGCTGTCGGCGAGCCGGTTGTCGCCCTGGGTCAGGGCGCGTTCCAGCCGCGCGCCGCTGTAACCGTCGAGCACCGCGGCCAGCACCGTCAGGGCCAGCGCATCGCGGTTGAAGGCCTCCCCCGCACCCGGCGCGGCATCCGCCGGCGACTGCAAACCCGGCACCTTGTAGGACAGGCTCACATAGGCCTGGCTGGCAGGTGCCTTGAAGTCCATCCTGCGCAGCCCGGTCTGCACCGGTTCGATGCGCGGCTTGCGCGGCGGCACTGGTCGGGAAACCGCGGCGCCATAGTATTTTTCCGCCAGCCGCCGCACCTGCGCCACATCCACATCGCCGGCAATCACCACGGCCGCATTGGCCGGCACATACCAGCGCCGGTAAAACGCGCGGGCATCGTCGGGCGTCATGGCCTCGAGGTCGCTCATCCAGCCCACCACCGGGCGCCGGTAAGGCGACGCAACAAAGGTGATGGCGTTGGCGGCTTCGTACATCAGTGCGCGCGGCGAGTCTTCGGTACGCAGGCGGCGCTCTTCCTTGACGACCTCGAGTTCTTTTGCGAACTCCTCGTCGGCCCACTGGTTGCGGGCAAACCGGTCGGCCTCCAGGCGCATCACCTCCTCGAGTTTGTTCGAGGGAATCTGCTGGTAATAACCGGTGGCATCCCGGGACGTGAACGCGTTTTCGCGCCCACCGAGCGCCGCGACACGGCGTGAGAACTCGCCCGGCTTCAGGCTGGGTGTGCCCTTGAACATCATGTGTTCCAGCACATGGGCCACACCAGTGGTGCCATCGACCTCGTCCATGGAGCCGACCCGCACCCAGAGCATGTGGGCCGCAGTGGGCGCACGCCGGTCGGTCTTGACGATGACCGTCAGGCCATTGGCCAGCTGGAACTGCGTGACGGGGGTAGCAGTCTGGGCCACCGCGGGGCTGGCCAGAAAGAAGCTGAAGAGCAGGGAAAGAAGGGGGAGAAGCGTGTTGCGTGAGAGTGCCGGAAAGCGGATAAAACTGCCCATGAAATCCTGTGTGGTGTGTTTCATAGAATAGTGTGACTCCAAAGCACAACCAATGTTCAGTTTCTTCAAGAAAAAAAAGCCCCCTGCCCCCCCTGAGGCCGCGCCGGCAGCGGTACCGCCCCCTGCCCTGCCCGGCGGTGCGGCACCCGCTACGGCCCCGGCTGCAGCCACGCCGGCGCTGCCTGGCGGTGGACTGATCGGCAGTGCGCTGGTCACGCCCATCGACATCCCGCTGCCCGGAACGATACCGGCGAGCCGCGAGCACTGGGTCAGCAAGCTGCGCTCTGGCCTGCACAAGACCGGCGCCAGCATTTCCGGCGTGTTCACCGGCAACCGCATTGACGACGCGCTGTACGAAGACCTGGAGTCGGCCCTGCTGATGGCCGACGCCGGCACCGGCGCCACCACCTACCTGCTTGATGAAGTCAAACGCCGCGTGAAAGACAGCGGCGTCACCCATCCGGTGGCTGTGAAAAACATCCTGACGGAAGCGCTCACCCAGCTGCTCAAGCCGCTGGAGCAGCCGCTGGTGATCGGCGAACACAAACCCACGGTCATCATGGTGGCCGGCGTCAACGGTGCGGGCAAGACGACCTCGATCGGCAAGCTCACGCATCACCTGGCCAATGAAGGCGCGTCGGTGCTGCTGGCCGCGGCCGACACCTTCCGTGCCGCTGCGCGGGAGCAACTCGAAGCCTGGGCGGACCGGAACATGGTGGAGATCGTCAGCCAGGAAGGGGGCGATCCGGCGGCCGTGAGTTTCGATGCGGTCAGCGCCGGCAAGGCACGCGGCAAGGACGTGGTGCTGGTGGACACCGCCGGGCGCCTGCCGACGCAGTTGCACCTGATGGAAGAGCTGCGCAAGATCAAACGTGTCGTCAGCAAGGCCGATGCGACGGCGCCGCATGAGGTGCTGCTGGTCATCGACGGCAACACCGGGCAGAACGCGCTGAGCCAGGTCAAGGCCTTCGACGAGACCCTGCAGCTGACCGGCCTGGTCGTGACCAAACTCGACGGCACGGCCAAAGGCGGCGTGCTGGCCGCCATTGCGCTGTGGTCGCGGGAGCGCGCCAAGGCCTCGCCGGGACTGCGGCCCGTGCCGGTTTATTTCATCGGCGTCGGCGAAAAACTCGAAGACCTCGAAACCTTCAACGCCCGGGAATTTTCGCAGGCCCTGCTGGCCTGAGAGGCTGCGTTGCACCGCCGACCTGCCGGCGTTCATCGCTGCCCGTCAGCGGAAAGAACCTGAAAACCATGGCCCAGCTGTCCCTTGAAGAAGCCACCCGCCTTGCCTTGGAGGCGCTGCGCCATGCCGGCGCGGGACCGGCCATGGCGGCCAGCACCGCGAAAGCGCTGGTGCGCGCCGAGGCGCAAGGCCTGGCCTCGCACGGCCTGATCCGGGTGGCGCAGTACGCGACCCACCTGCGCAACGGCCGGGCTGACGGCAACGTCGTGGCCCGGGTGACGCGGCACCAGGGGGCGGCCGTGCTGGTCGATGCCGGCCAGGGCCTGGCCTTTCCGGCCTGCGATCTGGCCGTCGCCACAGCCATCGCGACCGCACGCACGCTGGGTGTGAGCTTCGCCGGCGTGACCAACAGCCACCACTGCGGGGTGCTGGTCGATCATCTGCGGGCGGTGGCCGACGCCGGCCTGGTCGGGCTGGCTTTTGCCAACTCGCCGGCCGCCATGCCCGCGGCCGGCGGCAAACACGCCATCTTCGGCACCAACCCGGTCGCAGCGGCTTTTCCGCGGCGCAGCGCCGACCCGCTGATGATCGACCTGTCCCTCAGCGAAGTCGCGCGCGGCAAACTGATGGTGGCGGCCCGCGAGGGCCAGGCCATCCCGCTGGGCTGGGCGCTGGACAGCCAGGGTCGACCCACCACCGACCCGAAAGCCGGCCTGGCGGGCTCCATGCTGCCGCTGGGCGCTGCCAGCAGCCCCAAAGGCGCCATGCTGGCGCTGATCGTCGAGCTGCTGGTCACGGCCCTGCTCGGTGCGCAGTTCGGCTTTGAAGCTTCCTCGTTTTTTGTCGATGAGGGCAACGCGCCGCGCCTCGGCCAGGCCTTTGTCGTGATCAACCCGGGCGCGCTGGCGGGCCAGGACGTCTATTACGAACGCATGGAAACGCTGATCACGGAAATGCTGCTGGACGACGGTGTGCGCCTGGCCGGGGCCCGCAGGATGGCCCTTGAACAGCAAGCCGGGACGTCGGGGCTGACGATTCCCGATGCGCTGCACGAACAACTGCACCGGCTGGCGAAAATGCAGTAATTCGCCTGCTTTCGCAAACCTGAGTGATCCCTTACAGTGCCCTGTTAGCCGGCGGCGTTTCGACCGCGGCACCGGAGGCCCCATGAACCCCAGCAGCACACCCGACACATCCGATACATCCGCCGGTCCACGCGAGGTGGACCGCCTGCTCGCCCATTACGGCGAAAGCCACCAGAACCCGAAAAACGAGCTGATCCACTTCATTGCAATCCCGCTCATCATGCTGAGCCTGCTCGGCATGATGTTTGCGCTGCATCCCTGGGTCGCCTATCTTTTTGTCGCCGCCAGCATGGTGTATTACCTGCGGCTGTCGCTGGTTTTTCTGGGGACCATGGTGCTCTGGTCGGCCCTTTTGCTGGCGCTGGTGCACGCCATGGGTGAGCGCGTGCTGCCGCTGTCGCTGGCGATTTTTGTCGGCGCCTGGATTTTGCAGTTTGTCGGCCACAAGCTCGAAGGCAAAAAGCCTTCGTTTTTCGAAGACATCCAGTACCTCTGGGTGGGCCCGCTGTTCGTGCTGAGCAAGCTGTTCGGCAAGCTGGGGATCCGCTGGTAGCTTCTACGCCTCTCTACCGGGCTTGAAGCGACGGCAGTTGCCCGCATATAAGCTGCTCTGACTCTTACGGGAAACCCTCACGTGCCCAGCTTCCTCAGCCGCGTCCTGTCCTTTCTCCTGCGTCTGGTCCTGTGGACCTTTGCCGCGATCTTCGCGGTAAGCCTGATGCTGGCCGGCCTTGTCCTGCTGGCGCTGGGCCTGCTGCGCTCACTGATCACCGGCCAGAAGCCCAAACCCGTCGTGTTTGGCAGTTTCCAGCGCTTCTCGTCCCAGGCCGCCTGGCCGGGTGCCGTCAAACCCGGCGCCGCGGCGCGCGAGTCAGACGTGGTGGACGTCGAAGTGCGCGAGATTCGCAGCGACAAGCGCCTGCCCTGATCACCCGGGGGCCTGAACCTGTTTCCGCCTCCTTCGAGGCCATGCACCGGCTCCATCTTGCTATGCAAACAATAGCTGTCCCCGCTTGACTGTATTGGGCTGGAGACCGATTTCATGCATAAAACCCGGCGCTGCCGGCCCCTTCTCCCCCCGCCCTGTTCCACCCGGATGGCGCCTGCGCCACCGCAAGACCGGGGCCTTTGGACGCCTCTTTCACTGCATCTTGGCCTACAAAAGCGGTTGAACTAAAGCAGAAAATGGGACACAAACAAGGGTTATTACTTATTAGCCTTGCTCTATCAAAACCATTGAACCTATCGCTTAGCACTCTATCCAACAGAGTGCTAATATTACTTCTATAAAGGAGTTTCACCCTATGTCCTACGCTCTGTCCCCTCAAGTGGCCCCCGCGACAACCCAGTTGGCGCCTGCCAATCCGTGGTCGCTGCTGCCACCGCTGGGCAACCTGGATGCCTACATTTCGGCGGTGAACCGCCTGCCCATGCTCACGCTGGAGCAGGAGCAGGAATTTGCCCGGAAACTGAAGGACGAGAACGATCTGGACGCGGCCGGAAAGCTGGTGCTGTCCCACCTGCGGCTGGTGGTGGCCACTTCGCGCAAATACCTCGGTTATGGCCTGCCCCACGCTGACCTGATCCAGGAAGGCAACATCGGCCTGATGAAGGCGGTCAAACGGTTTGACCCGGACCAGGGCGTGCGCCTGGTCAGCTACGCGCTGCACTGGATCAAAGCCGAGATGCACGAGTACATCCTGAAAAACTGGCGCATGGTCAAGGTCGCCACGACCAAGGCCCAGCGCAAGCTGTTTTTCAACCTGCGCTCGATGAAACAGGGTTTCAAGGACGACGCCGATGTGGCGACGCACCGCGACACGCTGACCGAAGGCCAGATTGATTCGATGGCCAAAACGCTGAACGTCAAGCGCGAGGAAGTCATCGAGATGGAGCAGCGCATGTCCGGCGGCGACGTGTTGCTGGACCCGAGCCCGAGCGACGACGGCGAAGAAGCCTATGGCCCGATTGCCTACCTGTCGGATGCCACTCAGGAACCAACGCAGTTGATGGAGTCGCGCCAGCGCGACCACCTGGCCAGCGACGGCATCGCCACCGCGCTGGAAGGCCTGGACGACCGTTCGCGCCGCATCGTCGAGGAGCGCTGGCTCAAGGTCAACGACGACGGCTCAGGCGGCATGACGCTGCATGATCTGGCGGCCGAGTACAAGGTCAGCGCCGAACGCATTCGCCAGATTGAAGTGGCAGCGATGAAAAAAATGAAAAAGGTCCTGGCCGCATATGCCTGACCGTGCCTGATACCTTGACTGCAACACCGCGCAAGCGGTGATTGCCAAAGCCTGCATTCGACCATCGTCTGCAGGCTTTTTTTTGCCCCTCTGCCGGCAGGGTGCAGGGCGACGCTTCAGTTGCCCTGCAGCAGCAGGCGGATGTCCGAAGCCAGTGGCGCAGCGCCGCTGCCGTAGCGGCTGTACAGGCGCACCCGGCCCTGCGGATCGAAAATGTAGCTGCCGGCCGAGTGGTCCAGCGTGTAGCTTCCGGGCGTCTTGCCGTCGACCTTCTTGTAAAAGATCTTGAAGTCCTTGGCCAGCTGCGGCAGCTTGTCGAGATCGGGACGCAGCGCCAGGAAGCTCGGATCGAAGTTGCCCATGTAGGCCTTGAGCACCTCCTGCGTGTCGCGCTCGGGATCCAGGGTGACGAACAGGCCCTGCAGGCGTGCGCCGTCGGCCCCCAGCATTTTCTTGATCTCGGCGAATTCGGCCATGGAGGTCGGGCACACGTCCGGGCACTGGGTGAACCCAAAAAAGATGACCACCACCTTGCCCTGGAAGTCCTTGATGCTGCGCGCCTGACCATTGTGGTCGCTCAGGGCAAAGTCGCGTGCATAGTCGGCACCAGTGATGTCGATGCTGGTGAACTGCGGTTTCTTTTCCCCGGAGCATGCGCCTAAAAGACCTGCAACGCCCGCCAGAAAAGCGCCTCCAGCTATTAATTTAATAGTGTTTCGTTTGCCGGAAGAAGCGGGAAAGGTGCTCATACGAGGTAATGGTCCAGCAGCAGGGCTGCGAATAAGACAGACAGGTGGATCAGTGAAAAGCGGAAGGTCTTGCGCGCCAGGGCATCGGAGTAATTGCGCCACAGGCGCCAGCCGTACCAGCTGAAACCGACACTCAGGCCAATCGCCACCACCAGGTAGAGCCAGCCGCTCATCTTGAAGACAAAGGGCATCAGGCAGGCCGCAAACAGCACCAGCGTGTACAGAAACACCTGCAGACGCGTGAACTCGTTGCCGTGGGTGACCGGCAACATCGGCAAGCCGGACTTGCGGTAGTCCTCCACCCGGTACAGCGCCAGCGCCCAGAAGTGCGGCGGCGTCCAGAGGAAGATGATCAGGAAAAGGATCAGGGCTTCGGGGCTGACCGCGCCGGTCATCGCAGCCCAGCCGAGCACCGGTGGCATCGCACCCGATGCGCCGCCGATCACGATGTTCTGCGGCGTCAGGGGCTTGAGGATCACGGTGTAGACCACCGCATAACCGACGAAGGTCGCAAAGGTCAGCCACATCGTCAGCGGGTTGACCCAGACATACAGAATCACCGAGCCGATGGCACACAGCACGCTTGAAAAAGCCAGGGTCAGCGGGTTGCTGATCTGTCCCTGCGCGGTGGCGCGCCAGGCCGTGCGTTTCATCTTCGAGTCGATCTGCTGCTCGACCAGGCAATTGAAGGCCGCCGCGGCACCAGCCACCAGCCAGATGCCGGCACTGGCCACCAGCGCCAGCCTCACATCGGCCCAGCTGGGCACGCCGGGGACGGCCAGCACCATGCCGATCAGCGCGCAAAACACAATCAGCTGCACCACGCGCGGCTTGGTCAGCGCGTAAAACTGCGCAAACTTGGAGGGCACAAAAGGGGCGACCGCCACGGAGGCGGAGGAGTCGGCGGGATTCATAGGCTGGAAGCTCTCAATTTTGACGCACTTGCCAACTCAGGGGTGCGATAGCTCGAAAAAATGGCGCCCGTCAGCACCACCACCAGGGCGGCCGCACCGCCCGTGTGGGACACCGCCGCCACCAGCGGCCAGCCCAGCACGACGTTGCTCAGGCCGGTGGCGAACTGCCACAGCGCCAGGGCGGCTATCCAGAGGGCATAAGAGCGCATGGCAGGAAAATGCCGCAGGCGGCTGGCCAGCCACAGCAGGGCCGCAAAAACAACATAGGCCGTCAGCCGGTGTACGTAGTGAATGGCTGTGAGCGCCTGGAAGCTGATGTTGTCACCGTCAAGCCCCGCACCCAGCGCGCGCCACAGCGTGAAGCCTTCCCGGAAGTCCATCTGCGGCCAGAAGCTGCCTTGGCAGACGGGAAAGTCGGTGCAAGCCAGCACCGCGTAGTTGGTACTGACCCACCCGCCTAGCGCGATCTGGAGCCACAACAGGGCAAAGGTCACCGCCAGCAACAGCCACGTGGTCGCAGGCAGGGGCGCCGGCAGGGCCTCGCCCTGAGCCTGCGCATAACGCACGGCCTGGGCGCGCAGCAGAGCCAGCAGGACCAGCCCGCCCAGCAGGTGCAGGGTGACTATCAGCGGGAACAGTTTCATGGTGACAGTCAGTGCGCCAAAAGCGCCCTGCACGCAAACCCACACCAGCGTCACCAGCGGCCACCAGGGAGACAGGATGGTCCCGGTGCCCTGCCCCTTTCGGCGGCTCAGCCAGGTGGCGACGGCGAGCGTCAGGATCAGCACCCCGACCCCGGTGGCGAGGTAGCGGTGAATCATTTCAATCCAGGCCTTGCCATGCGTGACCGGCCCGCTGGGCATGGCCGCCTGCGCGGCGCTGATCGGCTGCTGCGCACCGACCGGGCTGGCGTGGCCGTAACAGCCCGGCCAGTCGGGGCAGCCCAGGCCGGAGTCGGTCAGGCGTGTGAAGGCACCAAACAGCACCAGGTCAAAGGTCAGAAACAGCGTCACCAGCGTGAGCACCCGCAGGCGCCGCGCCATCGGCTGGTTCTTGTTGCGCAGCCAGACCCAGGCCAGCGGGCCCAACGCCAGCATCAGGCCCATGCCCATGAGCCGCAGCGCCGGGCTGAGGTTGTAAAGGTCTTGGGTGTCCATGCTTAAAACGACGCGGTACGTACAGCGTGAAACAGCCGCGGCGTACCAGTCTTAGGCCAGCCGGGGCCGCGGGTCCGGCTACGCCGGCCCGCAGGCGCAGCGGCCCCCTCGGGGGGCAGCGACGTACACGCAGTGACGAGCGTGGGGGTCATGATCTGCCTTCCTTGTCCCAGGAGGCGGATGCGCGCATCAGGCGTTCGAGGTCGCGCTTGGCTTTGGCGGCGCCGGCGGCATCCATGTTCGCCGGAAAACGCATCATCCAGTTGCCCAGCGGGTCCACCACATACAGGTGGTCCTGCAAACGCTGCCCGGGCGCGGCCTGCAGCCACTGGTCCAGGCCGGATACACGCAGCACGGTGGAACCCAGCAGCGCCGTTGTCAGCTTGTCCGGTATGGCCGCGTCATCGCTGACCAGCCAGACGCGGTCCAGTCGGTCCTTTTCCCGGCCCAGGGACTCGCGCAGCTGGCGCTGGAAATACAGATGCTGCTCGCAGGTCGTGTCGCAGGCGCCGCCGGCCACGCTGAGCAGCAGCCACTGGCCCTTGAGCGCCGGCAGCTCGATGCGGCTGCCGTCGGGTGCCACCGCAGCCAGGGCCGGCAAAGGACGCTGCGGGTCGATCAGCTCGCCATAGTTGCGCCGGCCTTCCGGACGGATCACGTAATAGGTGAAGTAGGACGCAATCACCGGTGCGGCACAGACCAGCAGGACAGCCAGCATTTTCCAGCGCCCTGCCCGGGTATAGGGCGCGCGTGCGGCGGTGACCGCGTCGAGCTGCGGCATGGCATGAACAGTCAGACCCAGGGGCTGGTCCTGAGCGCCCGGCGCGGCGGGGCCTGTGGGGGACGGGGAAAGATCGGGCTGTGGATGTTGCACTTTGAAAATCGCCGTTCAGGGTTGGGGACGCGGTAAATGCCGCTTTTTGCGGCGTGGGGAAATCAGCTGGAACCAGACATACAGGCCCACGACCAAGGCGCAGAGGCCAAACCACTGGAAGGCATACCCATAATGCTTGTCCACGCCCACGGTGGGAGCCGGCCAGTCGCGCAGCAGGCCCTCACTGGCGGCACCGGTCTGCAGCAACGAGACGGCCATCAGGGGTTGGCTGATTTCCGCGCCAAAGGCAGCGACGTCGAGATTTTGCCGGATGCGCCCGCCTGGCTCGCCAGCGAACTCATATAGCTTGGACGGCGGCGGGGCCATGCGGCCGGGCACGCTGACCAGTCCAGGCGGCGTTGGTACAGCAGGCAGGCGGGTGCGGTCGTTGAAGTCGCGCGGCACCCAGCCACGCTGCACCAGGATCCACGGCCGTCCGCCTTCCAGCGCCAGCGGCGTCACCACCCAGAAACCGGACTTGCCGCCCATCGGACGGTTGTCCAGGTACACCGTGTGCGCCTCCTGCCAGACACCCTGCAGCAGCGCCTGACGGTGCAACACCGTTGCCATGTCCTGCGTCGCCAGCAATCCCCGGTTATCCAGGGCGGGGAGCCTGTTCTGGGCATCGATCGCAGCCTGCAGCGCGATCTTGTCGGCAGCGCGGCGCCATTGCCACTGGCCCAGCGAGAAGGTCAGGCCCGCCATCAGCAGGGCAGCCAGGGTCACGACCCAAAAGCGGACGCTGGGCAGGGGTGAGCTCATGCGCGGATAATCCGGTTCATGAATTACCTCGTCGCCATTGCATTTCTGGCCATCCTCGCCAGCCTCGGATCCGCACTGTTTTTCATGCTGAAGGGCGGCAGCGGCAGCAAAGCCAAAAGCGGCAACATGGCACGCGCACTGGCCTTTCGTGTCGGCTTTTCAATTGTGCTGTTTGTCTGCATCCTGATCGCCTGGAAAATGGGCTACATCCAGCCCACCGGCATTGCGGCGGGCAAATAAAAAAGACCGCAACAGCGGCCTCCACTCACAATTCGGCGTAGCGAGAGCTTGTCAGCCGAGGCGCGGGTGGCCGGAAACCGGAGTGGACTTCAGGTCCATGAGGATTTCCGGACGGGCCCCGCAACGACGGATCACAAGCTCGCAGTAGCCGTCAGAGCCAGTAGACGAGGATGTACAGGCCCAGCCAGACCACGTCCACAAAGTGCCAGTACCAGGCCGCACCTTCAAAACCGAAGTGGCGATCCGCCGTGAAATGTCCTTTTTGCAGGCGAAGCGTGATGAACAGCAGCATCAGCATGCCGACAAACACGTGGAAGCCGTGAAACCCCGTCAGCATGAAAAAAGTTGATCCATACACGCCAGACGAGAGTTTCAGGTTCAGGTCGGAGTACGCATGAAAGTACTCGTAGCCCTGAACACACAGGAAGATGATGCCGAGCAGCACGGTCATCCACATGAACGCAATCGTCTTGCCGCGGTGGTTTTCACGCAGCGCATGGTGAGCGATGGTCAGCGTGACGCCGGAGCTCAGCAGCAGGGCCGTGTTGATGGTGGGCAGCCAGAAAGGGCCCATGGTTGTGAAGGGCTCAATGATGTCGGCCGGTGAACCGGTCACGCCGGCAGCCACGCTGGGCCAGACCGCCTTGAAATCGGGCCAGAGCAAGGCATTTTCCAGGCTGCCCAGCGCAGGCACCGAGTGCACACGTGCCCACCACAGGGCCGTGAAGAAAGCCCCGAAGAACATCACTTCCGAGAAAATGAACCAGCTCATGCTCCAGCGGTAGGACAGGTCGATCTTGTGGCCGTAGAGCCCGCCCTCGCTTTCGCTGACTGCGGCACGAAACCAGAAAAACAGCACGCCCAGCCACCAGGCCAGGCCAAACGCGAGCGAGTACGCACCCCAGCCCGAGCCGTTGATCCACTGCCCCGCGCCTAAAAAGAGGAAAAACAGGCCGATGGCCGCCATCACCGGGTAAGCCGAAGGCGCCGGGACGAAGTAATACGGGGTTCCTGCATGTGCTGCTGAAGACATTTCCAACTCCTGTTTCGCTAAATTCTCAAATTCAATAATCAAGGCCTGGTGGGCGCCCTGCGGTCTATTTGCCCACCACCCAGGTGGCCAGAAGAATCAGGCCACCGACAAAAACAAGCACCCCGACCAGACCCACCACAACGATGTGGACCGGATTGAGCTGCTGCACATCCTTCTCGTAGTCACCCCGGGTGCGCAGGCCGACAAACGACCAGCTCACCGCCTTGATGGTGCGCCAGATGGAGCCTTTGCGCTGCGTGACCGGCGTGGTCATACGCCGGACTCACGCGCGGGTCGCACCAGATCCACGGCGGCAACAGGCCCGGCTGCCGGCGCGGCCGGGGTTTTTCCGCCGACTTCAAAAAATGTGTACGACAGCGTGATGGTGGTCACGTCTTTGGATAACTTGGGGTCGATCACAAACACCACCGGCCACTGCTTTTTCTCGCCCGGCGCCAGCGTGTACTGACTGAAGCAGAAGCATTCGAGCTTGTTGAAGTGCGCGCCGGCCTGCACGGGTGCGTAGCTCGGAATGGCCTGCGCCGACATCGTGCGGTTCTGCACATTCTGGAACTCGTACATCACCGTCATCAATTCGCCCGGATGCACCTGCAGCGAACGCTGCGCCGGCTTGAACATCCAGGGACCGCGTGCATTCGCGTCAAACTCGACCGTGATGCTGCGGCTGGTATCGACCTGCGTGTTGGCTGACAACTTTGGCGTCGCGCCGGGAATCTGCCGGTCGCCCAGCGCCAGGATGTTGATGCCGGTCATCTCGCAGATGGCCTTGTAAATCGGCACCAGCGCATAACCGAAGGCAAACATGCCCAGCACAATCACGCCCAGCTTGCCCACCATCCGGAAATTTTCGCGCTTCAAGCCCATGCGTCAGCCTTTGCCGAAAAAGACCAGCTTGGCCATGAAGCCCAGGAAAAACACCACCGCGATCGAGGCGAAGATCAGCCCCAGCCGCAGGTTGTTCTTTTTCTGTTCAGGTGTCATGGCGCGGGTTTTCTTCGAACGGATCAGTAGCCGATCACCTTGGTCGCGGTGGCGTCCAGGCGGGGCGGTGTCTCAAAGGTGTGGAAGGGTGCAGGCGATGCCACTTCCCACTCGAGGCCTTCAGCGCCGGCGCCGTCCGGGTCGTTCCACGGACGCTGGGGTGCTTTTTCACCCTTGCCGCGCATGGTGGGCAGGACCACGAAGAAGAAGAAATAAACCTGTGCAAAGCCGAAGAAGAAGGCGCCTACGCTGGCAATCGCGTTGAAGTCTGCAAACTGCATCGGGTAATCAGCGTAGCGGCGCGGCATGCCTGCCAGACCCAAGAAGTGCATCGGGAAGAAGGTCACGTTGAAGGAAATCAGCGACCACCAGAAGTGGATCTTGCCGCGCTTTTCGTTGTACATCACGCCGGTCCACTTGGGCGACCAGTAGTAGTAGCCGGCAAACAGCGCATACAGCGAGCCGGCCACGAGAACGTAGTGGAAGTGGGCCACCACGTAGTAGGTGTCCTGCACCTGGATGTCAATCGGCGCGACCGCCAGGATCAGGCCGGTGAAGCCGCCCATGGTGAACACGAAGATGAAGCCGACGGCAAACAGCATCGGTGTCTCGAAGGTCATGGAGCCCTTCCACATCGTCGCGATCCAGTTGAAGATCTTCACGCCGGTCGGCACGGCAATCAGCATGGTCGAGTACATGAAGAAGAGCTGGCCGGTCACCGGCATGCCGGTGGTGAACATGTGGTGCGCCCACACGACAAAGCTCAGGATCGCGATGGAACCGGTGGCGTAAACCATGGAGGCGTAGCCAAACAGGCGCTTGCGGGCAAACGCCGGAATGATCTGGCTGATGATGCCGAAGGCCGGCAGGATCATGATGTAGACCTCGGGGTGGCCGAAGAACCAGAAGATGTGCTGGAACATCACCGGGTCGCCGCCGCCGGCGGGGTTGAAAAAGCTGGTGCCGAAATGGCGGTCGGTCAGCGTCATGGTGATTGCGCCGGCCAGCACGGGCATCACGGCGATCAGCAGGTAGGCAGTGATCAGCCAGGTCCAGCAGAACATCGGCATCTTCATCAGCGTCATGCCGGGTGCGCGCATGTTCAGGATGGTCACGATGATGTTGATCGAGCCCATGATGGACGAAGCGCCCAGGATGTGCAGGGCAAAAATGCCGGCGTCCATGGACGGGCCCATTTGCAGCGACAGCGGCGCATACAGCGTCCAGCCACCGGCCGGAGCACCACCGGGCATGAAGAAGGAGCCCACGATCATCAGGCCGGCAGGAATCAGCAGCCAGAAGCTGAAGTTGTTCATGCGGGCAAACGCCATGTCGGCCGCGCCGATCTGCAACGGAATCATCCAGTTCGCAAAACCGACAAAGGCCGGCATGATGGCGCCGAACACCATGATCAGGCCATGCATGGTCGTCAGCTGGTTGAACAGTTCGGGGTTGACCAGTTGCAGGCCGGGCTGGAACAGTTCGGCCCGGATGCCCAGAGCCAGCACGCCACCGAACATCAGCATCGTGAAGCTGAACAGCAGGTAGAGCGTTCCGATGTCCTTGTGGTTGGTCGCGAATACCCAGCGACGCCAGCCCGTCGGGGCATGGTCGTGGTCGTCATGCGCGTGATCGTGATGGTCTAGAACTGCACTCATCTTGGCTTCCTTTGGTGGCTTGTGCCTGTAGCTTTGTCTTTGCGGCGGACCGGGTGTTGCGCCAGCCGCTTGTGAATCTGCGGAGGTGAATCGGCTTATTTGCGGGCGGCCAGCACTTCAGCGGGCTGCACGATCTCTCCGGTCTGGTTCGACCAGTTGTTCTTGGTATAGGTGGCCACTGCGGCCAGATCGGTATCGCTCAGCGCCTTCCACGAAGGCATCGCACCGCCGACGGCTCCGTTGAGCAGAACCTGGATCTGTTTTCCATGGTCTTTGTCGAGCACGATGGCCGAACCATCCAGCGGCTTGATCGGGCCGGCGCCCTTGCCGTTGGCCTGATGGCAGGCTGCACAATTGGCCGCATAGACTTTTTCGCCGCGGGCCTTGAGTTCAGGCAGCGCCCACACCTTGGCAGGATCATCGGCCTTGGCAGCGGCTTCCTTGAGCTTGACGCCAGCCCACTTGCTGTAGTCCTCGGCTGAGAGGACTTTCACGTGGATGGGCATGTAGGCGTGTTCCTTGCCGCACAGCTCGGCGCACTGACCGTAATAGTCGCCGACTTTTTCAGCGCGGAACCAGGTGTCGCGGACAAAGCCCGGAATGGCGTCCTGCTTGATGCCGAAGGCCGGCACCATGAACGCATGGATCACGTCGTTGGCAGTCGTGATGATCCGGATTTTCCGGTCGACAGGTACCACGAGCGGGTTGTCCACCTTGAGCAGGTAGTCGTCGGGAGCTTCACCTTTTTTCGGGCCGCCGTTGCTGGACATTTCGCGCTGCGTGCTGTCCAGCGCCGAGACAAAACCGATGCCTTCGCCTTCGCCCTTGATGTAGTCGTAACCCCATTTCCACTGCATGCCGGTGGCCTTGATGGTCAGGTCGGCGCCCGTCGTGTCCTTGGAGGCGACCAGCACCTTGGTGGCTGGCAGGGCCATCAGGATCACGATGACGAAGGGAACAATGGTCCAGATGATCTCGACCGTGGCGGACTCGTGGAAATTGGCCGATTTGTGGCCGACGGACTTGCGGTGCTTCCAGATGGAATAGAACATCACGCCGAACACGGCCAGGAAAATGACCAGGCAGATGATCATCATGAACCAGTGCAGCCAGTGCTGCTCTTGCGCGATCCTGGTCACGGCCGGGTGCAGGTTGAGCTGGTTGACCGCCGGGCCGCCGGGAAGGTCGTTGACGGCGTAGGCCGCTGTGCTCAGCCAGATGGCCGACAGGGCCGTGACAGCAGCCAGCTTGCGGCCAGCGTGCAGGATCAGGGACTTCAAAACTTCGACTGCGTGCTTCATGCCTGACCCTGTTGTTGTGCGTACGTTCATCGTGATCACTTTTAATGCCTCAATTACCGACTGATTATAAAGACAGCCCTGACACCATCCGGACAGCCCCAGCCTGACACGCTGTCGTCAGGGCCAACTCAACACCCACGCAATGCGTGACGGATCTCCCGGGCCAATGCCGGCCGCAGTTCAGGACGCAAATGCCGCCCCACCCTGACCGAACGGCCCTGACCCGATACCTCGATCAGCGAGCCATCTCCGTTTTTGGGCTCGACACGAACCCATTCGCGGTTGAACTCTGCCCGTTCGAAACGCCCCGCATTCTCAAGCTCCACCACCAGCTGACCGCCCTGCAGGACGATACGTTCACCGTCGGTCGCATGGCGGGCATACACCCGGAACGCCGCGCCCACCGCCACCAGCTCCAGCCACGCGAAAGGCATCACCATCGTGGCACCCTGCGACCAGAAGAATCCGGCAATGCCCAGAGAAACCACACACAGCGAAACATACAGCCCCAGCAGCTGCGCCGGCGTCACGGAGCAGTTCCGTTTGAGCAGCCACTGGACTGCCTGCTGCCCCTGACCGCTCTGGCCGGGTGCTCTGGCAAATCGAAACGATGGGGTGGTGTGCAACACGAAACAACTTTGACGCTGATCAAACACTTTCGGCTGCCAGCTGTGTAGGATAGCCAAAATTCGAGTCTGGATTGTAGCCGGGTTTGTTTTGCGCAAAGCCGCCACACGGGCCAATCCCGACTGTTCTGCCTGCGTCCCGCAGGCCTCAGGACATACCGCGCGAGCCCTGCAGCATGGCGCGCATGTCTTGCACCGACACCGCACTCATGGGGCTGACCCTGACTTTGGGCTGCGCCTTGAGCGCATGACCATAAATGACCTCGAAGGTCAGCATCAACCGCCCGTCGCTCTGGCGCGGCAAGCCCTCGAGCGCCTGCAACAGGCGTGCCTTCCAGGCACGTCCGCGCAGGCCGGCAAAACGCGCAGGGTGGAAGTTGCGGCCCAGCTCGCGCAACTCCTGCAACAGGCGCTGCGGTGTCTCGTAGGTCAGCGTGATGCGCTCCATGTCCATCACCGGTTCGGCAAAACCGGTTTGCACCAGCATGTCGCCCCAATCGTGCATGTCGGTCAGTTCGTGGCCGGCCGGCGGCCAGCCCAGAGCCCGGTAGACCTCGCGCAACTCGCGTGCGCTGTCCGGACCCAGGCAGGAGAACATCAGAAAACCTCCGACCTTCAGTGCCCGATGCCACTGCGCCAGCAAGTCCTGCGGATCGGCGGCCTCATGCAGCGCCATATTGGCCCAGAGCATGTCCACCCCGGCTGGCGGCGGCGTCTCGACATGCACGGCTGGCGCCGTCCAGCGTTTCGGGCTCCACCAGGATTTTGCTATTTTTTTAATAGCTTCCTGCGCATGCTCCTGCTGGGCTTCGACCACAAAACACTCGGCAGCCGGGTAACGGTCGGCGAGTTGCCTATGCGCCTGCAGGCCCCCACGCATCGCCCCCCAGTGGGCCCAGGCTTGCGGCTTGAGCTTGATCCACTGCAACCGGTCCAGCATGCGCTGCGCCACTTCCTCATGCAGCCAGGGCGAGGCCGCCGGTGCCACGCGTTGCCAGCGGGCAACAGCCATCGGGTCCAGGGTGGGTGGGCGGTCGTTGGACATCAGAAGAGAAACATGGAGGGAATCAGGCAGGCAGAGCGACGAGTATATTGACATGATGTCGCTGCGCCTGACCACTCCGGCTTTCCTGACGCTGCAAAATCTGGCCAGCCAGTGCGCGGTGTGCCACAGCTGGCCAGCGCGCCGTGTCTGCGCGGCCTGCGTCGCGCGCTTCGGCCAGCCGGCGGCGCGCTGCAGCACCTGCGCAATCAGCCTGGTCAGCGGCCAGGCCCAATGCGCCACTTGCGTAAGGCAGCCGCCGCCGTTGGACGCGTGTTTTTCTGCCGTGACCTATGCCTATCCCTGGTCGAAACTGATGGCCGTCTACAAATTCGGCCAGGACCCGGCGTGGGCCGCGGTGTTTGCCGGTTTGCTTCTGCGCACACCTGGCCTGCCCGGGCGGCTGGCAGCCCTGCAGCCCGGGGACTGGTTGCTGCCCATGCCCCTGTCGGCCGAACGCCTGCAGACACGCGGCTTCAACCAGTCCTGGGAGCTGGCCAAGGCAATCGCCGGTCAAAGCGGCACAGCCGCGCGTCCCGACGCCCGGCTGCTGCTGCGTATCAGGAACACGCCACCCCAGTCCCAACTCAAGCGCGAAGCGCGGCTGCAAAATGTCAGGGGTGCATTTGTCGTCGATCCCCTGCGCGCAGGCGAACTGGCAGGCCGCCACGTACTGCTGGTCGATGACGTGATGACCAGCGGCGCATCCCTGTTTGCCGCCGCGCGAGCCCTGCGCGAAGCCGGCGCAGCCGGCGTCAGCGGCTTGGTAGTCGCTCGTACCGAAGCCAGCTAGGGCCGACACGCGACAATCAGGCGATGTTCAATATCGTTCTGGTCGAGCCCGAAATCCCCCCCAATACCGGCAACGTGATCCGGCTGGCGGCCAACACCGGTTGCCGCCTGCATCTGGTGGAGCCGTTGGGCTTTTCGATGGACGACAAACACATGCGCCGCGCCGGGCTGGACTACCACGAGTACGCCGAGCTCAAACGCCATGCCGACTGGCCCGCTTTTCTGGCCACCGAGCAGCCCGACCCGCAAAGAATGTTTGCCCTCACGACCCGCGGCACGAGGCTGGTGCACGACGCCGTTTTCGCGCCGGGCGACTGGCTGGTGTTCGGCGCGGAAACCCGGGGCCTGGCCCCCGAAGTGCGTGACCTGTTTGCGCCGGCTCAGTGCTTGAAACTGCCCATGCAGGTCGGCCAGCGCAGCCTGAACCTGTCCAACGCCGTGGCCGTCACGGTGTTTGAAGCCTGGCGGCAAAACCACTTTGCCACGCCCGGCGCGCCTGACTAGGGGGCGGGATCACCCGCCTTGCCTTCGCCCCTGGAGGGCCAGGTGCGCTCGGCCTCGGCGGCTTTCAGCCGGGTCTGCTCAATCAGGAACTCCATGAACACCCGGGCCCGCGCCGGCACGTATTTGCGGCTGGGCAGGGCCGCATACAGGGTAAAACGGCCGGTGATCCAGGGCGCCAGCACGCGCCGCAGCTGCCCGTCGCGCAGGTAATTGGCCACCAGATCCAGCGGCTGCGCGCTGATGCCGGTGCCGTCCAGCGTGGCGCGCAGCAGGGTGTCGCTGTGGTTGGCCATCATCACGGGTTTGACCTCCACGGCCACCTCCCGGTCATCTTCCTCAGGGTTGATCAATTGCCACTCGCGCTGGCGGATACCCGCCTGGCTGAGCCTGAGCAGGGCGTGGTTCTTCAGGTCGTCCGGCTGCCGCGGCGTGCCTGCACTGCGCAGGTAGCGCGGTGAAGCACACAGGAGGCCCTCTGAAACAATCACCGGACGCGCCACCACGTTGGCGTCATACAGCCGGCCGGCGCCCAGAATTGTCAGGTCGTAATCCTCGATCGGCGGCACCAGCGGCGAGTCCACCGTGATGTCCAGCACCACCTTGGGATAACGGCGGCGAAACTCGGCCACCAGAGGCGCAATGATGTGCACCGCCATCACGGGCTGCGTGTGAATACGCAGCAGGCCGGCCAGTTCGTCGGTTTGCTGGCGCGTGGAAGCCTCGGCCTGGTCCACGTCGTTGAGGATGTGCCGCACCCGCTGCAGGTAGGACTGACCTGCCTCGGTCAGCGACAGCTTGCGGGTGGTGCGCTGCAGCAGGCGGGCTCCCAGGTGCTGCTCCAGATCCGTGATCAGGCGGGTCATCACGGCCGGCGACATGTCCAGCGTTCTGGCGGCGGCGGCAAACCCGCCGTCGTCCACGACTTGCTGGAAGGCACGCATGGATAAAAGTCGATCCATGGGGTAAGTACTTAGTAAATCAAGCCCTTATTATTCCATAAACAGCAATTACCAATTGATTTAATAGCTATTTTTCTTTGTTGTCGGCAACAGTAAAGTTCATACATCGATGAGCCGCAACCAATAAACGACTCACCGAGGCTGGACAGACGGAATCAATGAGCCCGCCATGCCCGGAAATGTTTATTCACTCTCTCAAGGAAATTTCATCATGAACGCATCCAAATTCTTCGCTGTTGCCGCGCTTGCCACTGTTGCCTCTTTCGGCGCCCATGCCGACGAGGCTGACGGTTCGCAGTTTGTCGTCCAGTTCAACTCCACCCGCTCCGTCGCCGAAGTGCGCGCCGAAGCCGCCGCCAAAGTGGCAACCCACAGCCAGGAGCCTGCCGGCTCCCGCGTTGCGGCCACCGTGCAGTCTTCGACCGACCGCGCCACCGTGCGTGCACAAGCGGCTGACGCTGTCCGCCTGGGCCAGATCCCGCGCGGTGAAGCCAGCTACATGTAATAAATAGCGGCGCTACCTGCATAACTGAGAATGGGCCGGGTTTCGGCCCATCCAGAACCGTCCGGAGGCTTGCTCCGGACGGTTTTTTTGTTCTTGCGGAAACCCGCCACCCGGCGCGCAGGGCGCGGTGCCGGCACCGTGCAACAACGTTGCGGCAAATGTCACAACGGGTTAGGTCGGCCGGCCTACTCAATCACAGGGTAATCCCTAGAATTCGCTAGAACGCTCACGCTTGAGGACCGCGATCCGGTCCGTCAGCGTTTCCTCCGCCCTCCCCCTGCGGTCTACCCGACCTCAGGAATCCACAGGTCACCATGGCTTTCCCCTCCATTTTTGCCGCGATGCGGCCATCTCCTGCTGCGCCCGACACCCCGGACCGGATGCCGCTTGAGCAGATCCGGCATCAGCTGCACCAAACCCTGCATGACTGCAAGAGTGTTGACGCGCAGCGCATCATCTTCAGGATCAACATCGCCGACACCCCGGCCGATCTCTGGCTGTTGCGCAGTGACCTGTACCAGTGCATCTCGCGCGCACGCGACCAGACAGAAGCCGCCAGGCGCATCAACGCCCTGCTGGACGCTTTCAGCGGCTGGCTGCCCGCAGCCCAACTCACCCGGATCTAGAACGACCGGTTCCGTCGCGCGGACCAAACTCGGCCAGAAAATCCAGGAAGGCCCGGGTCCGTGATGGCATGAACTTGCGCGTGGGCAGCGCCGCATAAATCGTGAAGCGGCCAAACACCCAGTCCGGCAACACGTGCACCAGCGAGCCGCGCTCAAGATGCGACGCCACCAGCAAGCGTGACAGGAAGGTGATGCCGGCGCCATCGAGTGCCGCGCGCAGCAACACGTCAAAGCTGGTGGTTTGCAGTGCGGGCTTGAGGTCCACCTCGACGGCGTCACCGCCCCGTGCCGGTTGCAGGCGCGTTTGCCGGCCATAGTGGCCGGAGTTCTGCGGCCACTGGAATTTCAGGTAGGTGTGGCCGCGCAACTGCTCCGGCGAATCCGGCGTGCCGGCGCGTTGCAGGTAGTCGGGAGACGCGCAGGCGATCCAGTCGGTCGTGGCCAGCGGCCGGGCCACGATGTCACCGTCAAAACCCTCGTCCACCACCAGGAAGGTCACGTCAAACTCCTCAATGCGCGACTGGGGAAAAGGGTCGATCTGCAGGTCCAGCAGTACCCCCGGGTGACGCGCATGCCAGGTGGCAATGCGCGGCGACAGGAAATACGAGGCCAGCACCGGTGTTGCCAGCACATGCAGCGTACCCTGCAATTCGCGCGTGTGTTCAGCCGCAGCCGACTCGGCGTCTTCCACCTCGTGCAGGATGCTGCGCACGCGCAACAGGTAAGCCTCGCCTGCGTCAGTGAGCGCCAGCTTGCGTGTGGTGCGCTGCAGCAGGCGCACGCCCAGGTGCTGCTCCAGGGCCGCCACCATGCGCGTGACACCCGCGGGCGACATGTCGAGGGCGCGCGCGGCCGACGCGAAGCCGCCCTCGTCGATCACGCGCTGGAACACCTTCATTGAGCTCAAACGATCCATATTGCAACAGATTGTATGATTAATTCTTTATTGTTTCAATTACTGAAATGGTTAATTGATGACTATGTAGTTTTAAATTGATCGATACAGGCGTAAAGTTCAACCCATCGATGAGCACCAACCGACTCACCGAGACTGGACAAGATGGGACTGATGATGCCCACCCTGGCCGGAACTCTGTACCAACCCCTGAAAGGATTCATCATGAAAACCACCCAACTGTTTGCTGTCGCCGCTTTCTCCACCCTGGCCGCTTTCGGCGCCCACGCCGACGAGGCCGACGGCTCGCAATTCGCCGTCCAGTTCAATTCCACGCGTTCCGTCGCCGAGGTCCGGGCTGAAGCACTCACACCCATGAAGATCAGCAACGGCAGCACCGGCTTCGTCGGCGTCACCAACTCCGGCCTGGAGCGCAGTGCTGTGCGTGCCAAAGCCATCGCGGCCTTGCGCAACGGGGAAATCCCGCAAGGCGAAACCGGCTACATGTAAGCCTGCCGCGCGGGGGGACCAGCTTCTCCCGAAAAAAAGCCCGCTGCATTGTTGCAGCGGGCTTTTTTTGTGGATCAGGCGGTTCGCGCCTGTGGGCCCGTCACGGGTAGCGCCGCACCAGGGACTCGGCCACACACACCGGCCGGGTCGCACCCTCCCGCTCGACCGTCACTTCCCAGGTCATCTGCTGCCCCTCGTTGTCAATCGGCTCGCAGGCCAGCAGCTTCAGGCGGGCGCGCAAGCGGCTGCCAACAGGCACCGGCGCCGTGAAACGCACCCGGTTGAGCCCGTAATTGACCCCCATGCGGGACTGAACGATCTCCAGTGACGATTCAAAAAATGCCGGCAGCAGCGACAGGGTCAGGAAGCCGTGCGCAATTGGCCCGCCGAACGGTCCCGCCCTGGCTTTTTCCGGGTCCACATGGATCCACTGGTGGTCGCCAGTGGCTTGGGCAAACAGGTTGACCTGCTCCTGGGTGATGGTCAGCCAGTCGCTGATCGCGACTTCCTGGCCGACACAGGCCGCCAGTTCGGAGAGGGTCTGGAAGGTTTTCATGCCCGGACTTTAACGTCCGCACCGATGGCGGCCTGTCCAGCCAGCGACATGGCCGGCCCCGCAAGCCGCTCCTGTCACTGGTCCAGCCAGCGGCAGATGCCCTGCCATTGCTGCAGGTCTTTTTCCACCCGCCCCGGGGCGACATCGAACACCGTCAAGCCGCGGGCCGCCAGATGGATGTAGTTCTGGGTATCGCGCACATAACCGAGCACCGGCAAGCCCAGGCCTTCGACAAAAGCACGCAGCTTGTCGGCCGCGATGGTGCGGGCATCGACGCGCATGCCGACGATGCCGACCTGCATCTTGCCGGCGTGGCGGTGTTCGGCGAGCTGGTCCAGAAAGCTGCGGGTGGCAAAAATATCAAACACGCTGGGCTGCAGCGGCACGATCACCTTGTCGGCCAGCTTGAGGACATCGTTAAAGCGCCAGCCGTGCAGGCCGGCGGGCGTGTCGAGCACCACGTGGGTCGTGCCTTTGGGCGGTTTGACAATCAGGTCGGCGTTGACATCCCAGGTCGAAATCGGCCGGGCTGCGGGCGGCCGCAGACCCAGCCAGAGCCGGGACGACTGCTGGCGGTCTGCATCGCCGAGCATGACCGCATGGCCCTGGCTGGCGAAATAACCCGCAATATTGGTCGACAGCGTCGTTTTACCGACGCCGCCCTTCGGATTGGCAATCACAACCACAGGCATGCGAATCTCCCGGAAATTTTGACACTATGGTAACGGCTGGCACCTCATCGGCCAAACCGCGGACGGACGGCCGGCTCGCCATGAGGCCGACCCCCTTCTGCCTGCGCTGCTGCCACGCCCGGCGCGGCACCCGGCAATTTCAGTCAAACAACCTTTCCACCCTTGATACGCGGGCGGAGAACGCTCCCATTTTTATAGCAAATAAGGGGGCGCGACGGTGTGCAGGTGGACAGCTTCTCAAAAAAAACCTCAATTGCGCTGGTCCTGCGCCTCCCGCCGCAGCTTTTCCATCGCGCGCCGTTCGACGCAGACCGGATGCCTGCTGTAGGCCGGTTTGGCGCATTGTTCATTCATGCAGATCTGAAAACCGAGAAACACACGGCCTTCGCAGGCTTGCGCCGGACTGGACGGCTGCGCCGGGACAGCCGCAGGCGGCGTACCGGCAGCCGTCGCAGCAGCGCCCGTCCCGGCGTCCGGGCCTGCCGCAGTCGGCCTGGATGGTGCCGGCTTCTCCGTGCGCACGGGGGTGGCGCGTTTCGGCGCCGGATGGACGGCAGCGGGCGCTGCGCCCGCCTTGGCCGAAGGTGAAGGCTCCGACGAGCGCGCAGCAGGGCTGGCAGCCGCGGCGCCGGCAGCCGTGGCTGGCAGGGCCGCATCAGTTGGCGCCGCAATCACCGGCGCCGGTTGGCCGGACAGGCCCTTGAACACCACGCCGGCCAGCACCAGCAGCGCCACGCCGGCCAGCGCGAACAGGGGCATCCGGGAGCGGCTTACCGGCGCCGCAGGCGTGCCTGCCTCGCCCGGCGCAACCGGTGCACCCACTGGCGGCGCCATCATGGCGGCGGCAGCGCTGGCCGGCGCCGGACTGGAAAGCGGCACCGTCGAAGGAACACCCCAGGTTTCGTCAGGCCCCTCGGTGTCCGGCCCGGCCGGGACACTTGCTGCAGGAGCGGGCCGGGTATCCGTGGCCGGGATCGGGGCCGCCCGGGTATTGAGAACCTGCAGCCGCGTCCATTCACTGACTTCTTCGGAAAAAGCCCCTGTGGTGTCAGGCCCGCTGCCGGTCCCCGAACCATCGGCCTCTACCGTGCCGCCCAGTTTGCGCAGGCGCCGGCGCGCCAGATCGGCGTAAATGCCGGAGGGAAACCTGTCGAGAAACCCTTCCAGGTCCTCCAGGTCCTCGGAGTCCTTGATGTCCTTCCAGTAGACCAGCTCGAGCTCCTGGGTCACAGTCGAGCCGGTGTCGGTCCCGTTCGTGTTGAGCTTGACGGTGGAGCCGCCCGCGCTTGAACGGCCGGTGTCTGTGGCGGTGCCCGCGCGCCCGCCGGACGGGCTCACCGGCGGCACAATCGTCGGGTCCGAAGCATGGCCGCTGGCTTCCTGCAGCGCAGCCGAAAATTCCTGCGCAGTCGCGAAACGCTGGTCGCGTTTTTTGGCCAGCGCCCGCGCCATTACCGCGTCGATGGCGGGCGGCAACAGCGTGCTGAAGCTGCTGGGCGCGGCCGGGGTGTGACCCACAATCTGCTGGATGATCGCAAAGTCGGTATCGCCGTCGAAGGGCCGCTTGCCGGTGAGCAGTTGGTACAGCACCACGCCCACCGCAAACAGGTCGGCCCGCGCATCGATCGGCAGACCCTGCACCTGCTCGGGCGACATGTATTTGAGGGTGCCCACCATGGTTCCCTGGGTGCGTGTGGCTTCGCCGGAGTCCTGGATGCGGGCCACGCCGAAATCAGTAAGCTTGACCCGGCCATCGGCCTCGATCAGCAGGTTGGCCGGCTTGACATCGCGATGCACGATGTTCTGCCGGTGCGCATAGTCCAGCGCAGACAACAGGTCCCGGACCATGCGCAGCGTTTCCTCCAGCGAATAACGCCGGCCTGCGTCCAGATGGTGTTTGAGGTCTTCGCCCTGGATGAACTCCATGACCAGAAAGGCCATGTCGCCGTGGCGGTCCGAGTCATACACACTGACGATATTGGGATGCTGCAGACGGGCGGCCGAATGCGCCTCGGTGCGAAAACGCGCTTCGTACTCGGCTGCAGCCTCTTCCGACAGGTTTTCCACCTTGATGGTCTTGATCGCCACGCGGCGGTCCAGGTTGGGGTCGCGCGCCTCGTAGACCAGCCCCATCGCGCCTTTGCCCAGCACGCGAATGATGTCGTAGCGTCCCAGCTTGTTGAGGCTCATGCGGTGAAGGTAAGGGGGAAAAGGAAAAAAGGGGGAAAGACCAGTTGGATACGTTTGGAAACAGCAATTCTATCGGCCGCTGTTCAGCTGCTGATAGAAAAACTGATCAGCGGGCTGCCTTCCTTGCGTTCGCACCCGGCGCTGATCTGGCCGCTGCCGACCAGATAACACTCGGTACGGCGCAGCACCACGGCTTCGTTCTGGTTGCCAAAGTAGACCCAGGTGCCATAACTTGAGGCATCGCTGAGCACGAACTGCCCGCCGCGCCACTCCAGCGTGGCATGCATGCGGGACACCCGCGGATCGTTCAGGGCCAGCGACGCGCCTGCGCCCCGGCCGATGGACATCCTGGCGCTGCCGGCGTTGACTTGCACGGCCTGCGTGCCGGCCACCAGTTCGAGAACCAGCGGCCCGGCGTCGGCCGCCATCGAGCGACCCATCATGGTGGCATCGTCATCGCGGCCGCTCTGCCATTCCACCCGGTACACCAGACTGGCTTCTGCCTTGCCGCGCAGGTGCATGGGCCCCAGGCTGCGCAAGGAGGCCCGCTGCACAGGCCCCAGGGCCGCCCAGACGTTCTGCGTGGTGAGAATCTGCGCCGCACCAGCCAGGTCGGCCAGGCGCGCCGCCGAATTCACGGTATCGCCAAAACAGTCACCGTCGATCTCGATCACGTCCCCCGACTCCATGCCCATCTGCATCTGCACCGGGGCGCCACTGCCGCCGGGCCGGATGGGTTTGTCGAGGAAGCGCTTCTGGATGGCGACACAGGCGGCCAGCGCATCACCCTCCTGCGGAAACACGACAAACAGCCCGTCGCCAAGCAGCTTGACGACACGGCCGTTGTGCTGCTCGAAGACCTGGCTCAGCGCCCCCACCAGTTGCGTGACAAAGCGCGAGGCGGTTTCATCCCCCAGCCGCTCGAACATGCTGGTGCTGCCGACGAGATCGGCAAAAACGACGGTGGTCATGAAGACATTCTGGAAAACCGGAGGGCAGAACAGACCGGTACGCACGTGGTGTCAAACGGTAACACGTAACCTTTTGTTCTCATATTGGCGATTTTTACAGAAAATCACCCGCCCCCGCGTGTGAAGTTTTTACCAGCGACGCGTGCCACCCGCAGGGCGGTGTCGCCTGGCGTCAGCGCAAACCGTCCCAGAGCAGCTTGCAGCCAGTGAGGAACATGCCGCCGTACAGCACCCGGTAAAACAGCAGCTGGCTGATGCGCCTGGCCATGCGTACACCAGCCCACACGCCCACGGGCGCCAGCGGCAGCAGGACCAGCGAGGTCGCCATGTTGCGCAGGTCGAGCAGCCCCAGCCAGGCATAGGGAATCCACTTGGAGAGGTTGATCACAAAGAAGAAAAACGCCAGGGTGGCGGTGAATTTGAGTGGGCTCAGGCGCAGGGGAATGACGTAGGCGCTGATGGGCGGGCCGCCGGCATGGGCCACGAAACTGGTGAAACCCGAGGTCGCGGTCAACAACGCACCCAGCCACTTCGGCGGCGGCGGGCTGTCGGGCCGGGGCGGGAAAAGCAGGCGCTGCGCCAGAAACAGCAGGGTGAAAAAACCCACGATGCCGGCGACGACCTTGCCGTCGAGCAGGCTGAACAAGAGGGCGCCGATCAGCGTGCCCACCAGGCCGCAAGGCAGCAGGAACTTCAGCAGCTTGAGGTCAAAGTCCTTGCGGAACGCCGCCATGCCGAGCAGGTCCATCAGCAGCAACACCGGCATCAGGATGGCCGCCGCCTGCGGCACGGTCACCGCCAGCGCCATCATGGGCACGGCCAGCGAGCCGAAGCCCGCCCCGAACCCGCTTTTGCTGACCCCCAGCAACAGTACGGCGGGCACCGCCACGGCGTAGAAGAAGGGGTCAGTGATGAGCGGAAAGGTCACGGGCTTGCAGACAAAAGCAGCCGATTATCAGGCTTGCCAGGGCGACGGCGCCGCCGGGCCGCAGCCAGACAGCTCGACCGCGGATCGGCACTTATGAACAAAATATGGCTCCAGCCCTTGAAATACGGGCGCAAGCAGCTATTGTTTCAGGAGCAGCGTCCGGCCGGACGTCCGCGGCTTCAATCGTGCGTTTCCAGGCCCAGGTAGGCTTTCTGGATTTCCGGGCGTGTCAGCAACTCGCTGGCCTCGCCCTGGGCAACGATGCGGCCCTCCTCCATCACATAGGCGCGTTTGGCCAGCTCCATGGCCATGGCCACGTTCTGCTCCACCAGCAGCACCGAGGTGCCCTGCGCATTGATCTGGCGGATGATGCGGAACATGTCCATCACAATCAGCGGCGCCAATCCCAGGGACGGCTCGTCGAGCAGCAGCAAGCCCGGCCGCGCCATCAGCGCGCGGCCAATCGCCACCATCTGCTGCTGACCGCCCGAAAGGGATCCGGCCGGGCTGTCGAGCTTGACCTTGAGCACCGGAAACAGCGACAGCACATGCTCCAGCGAGGCCTTGCGGTGCGCCTTGGCCGATGCGATGAAACTGCCCAGCTCCAGGTTGTCCAGCACCGTCATCTGGGTGAACAGCCTGCGCCCCTCCGGCACGATGGCAATGCCGGCGTCGCAGAAGCGGTGGCTGGCCAGCTCGGTGATGTCCCGTCCGTTGAAACGCAGGCTGCCCGCGCGTACCCGGTGCATGCCCGCAATGGCATTGATCAGCGTGGTTTTGCCCGCGCCGTTGGGGCCGACCACACACACCAGCTCGCCGGGCTGAACCTGCAGCGAGACATCCCACAGCGCCGGCGCCGCGCCGTAGTTGACAGAGATATTGTTGACTTCAAGCATGGGGTGTCCCCAGGTAAGCGCTGACCACTTCGCTGTTTTGCATCACTTCCTGGGCCGGGCCGACGGCAATCAGCTTGCCGTAGTTGAGCACGGCGACGCGGTCGGCCAGCGCCATCACCGCGCGCATGACGTGTTCGACAAACACAATGGTGGCGCCGCGGTCCCGGATCTTGCGGATCAGTGCAATGGCCTCGTTGATTTCGCCCGGCGTCAGGCCGGAAAGCACCTCGTCGAGCAGCACCAGGCGCGGCCGCGAAGCCAGCGCGCGGGTCAGTTCGAGAAACTTGCGCTGGTGCAGGTTCAGGTCATCGGGCAAGGCATCGGCCTTGTCCTGCAGGCCGGTGAATGCCAGCCACTTCCAGGCCTCCTGCGTGGCCTCCTCGTGATTAAGCGCCGCGCCGCCAAACATCGCCACCAGGGCCACGTTCTGCAGCACGGTCAAATGGGCAAACGGCCGGGGGATCTGGTAGGTGCGCGCGATGCCGGCCTGCGCAATGCTGTGGGCCTCCAGTCCTGCGAGTTGGCGGCCTTCAAAAAACATCTGCCCGCCAGTCGCCGGGAAATGCCCGCTCACCACGTTGATGAAGGTCGACTTGCCCGAACCATTGGGGCCGAGCAGGCCGAGAATTTCACCTTCGTGCACCTGCAGGCTCACACCGTCGAGGGCCTGCACACCCTTGAAGGCCTTGGACAGGTTCTGCACGTCCAGCAGCACCTTGCCGGAGGTGGCCGGCGCTGGCGCGGCCTCGGGGGCCGCAGCGGCCTGGGCCGCAAGCACCGGTGGAACCGAACGTTTACCCGCCGTGCGCTTGAGAATGAAGCCGAGAATGCCGTTGGGCATGAACAGGATCACCAGCACCAGGATCACACCCACGGCCGCCTTGCCGGCAATCGGATGGTTGCCCGCCGTGAAGAAGTACATCAGGCAGGTGATGGCCACGGCGCCAACGGCCGGCCCGGCCCAGTGCCGCGTGCCGCCCAGCACACTCATCAGCACCACCGTCAGCGGCACCACGATGGTGAAGGTTTCGCCCGCCGTGACGTAGGAAACAAACAGCGCATGGATGCCACCGGCCAGACCTGCCAGCGCGCAGGAGATGCCGAACGCCAGCAGCTTGTAGCGAAAGGTCGGCACGCCCATGACCTCGGCCACGTCTTCGTCGTCATGGATGGCAAACAGGCCCATGCCGAGCCGGGACGCCTGGATGCGGTAGGAGATCAGCAGTGTCGCGACGGCACCCAAAAGGGCCATCAGGTAGATCGATGACGACGCCGTCGGGCCGATCGCGGGAATCGCCACCGAATTGAGATAAATGCCCGGGCCGCCGTCAATGCGCGTGTTGAGCACGATGGTCCCCACCACGAAGGTGATGGCCAGCGTCAGCAGCGCAAACAACTCGCCGCGCACGGACTTGACCCGGAACACCACGGCGCCCAGCGCCATGCCCAGCAAGGCCGCCAGCAGCGCGGCCGCGGGCAGGGTCCAGAGAAACGGCCAGTTCAGGTTGGCCGCCAGCCCGGCGGAGGTGTACATGCCGATGCCGAAAAACGCACCGTGACCGAAGGAGAAGTAGCCCGAATACCCCGAGAGGATGTTCCAGGACAAGGCCAGGATCATCCAGTGGCAAAGCAGGTAGAGAAAGGACTCGTAGAAGGCCGGCACGCCGAGCCAGGGCACACTGGCCAGCAAGGCACCCGCGGCCAGGATGCCGATGACAGTTTTGTTCATTGTTCAGATCCGAACGGAGCGCCGGGCCGCCCCAAGCAAAGTTCAGCCCCCTCGGGGGGCAGCGAAACACACGAAGTGGTGAGCGTGGGGGTCATAGCTTGCCGGGACGAAACAGCAGCATCACGATCAGCAGCGAAAAGCTCACGATGGGCGCCCACGAAGGCGCGGCAACCGCCATGGTGATGGCCTCGCTGACGCCGATGATGATGCCGGCCACCAGCGGGCCGAGCGCACTGCCCAGACCGCCCAGCATGACCGCCGCAAAGACGACGCCGACCCAGGCAAAAATCTGCGAGGGCGTGAGCGTGAAGGTCAGCGCCAGGCAGATGCCGGCGACGGCCGCAAGCGCGGCGCAGATCCCGGCCAGCATCAGCGACATGCCTTTCTGGTTGATACCGAAGGCCGCGGCAATCGGTCCGTCCTCGGCCATGGCGCGCAGCGCCTTGCCGAGGTCTGTGTACCGCATGGCTGCCCAGATCAGCAGCGACAGGCTCACCGCCACCACCAGCGTCACCAGCTCCGGCACCGGAATGTAGAGCGAGCCGAGGGTGAACTTCTGGTCGTTGTAATGCGTCTCGAGCCGGCGGAAATCCGCCGTCCAGATCGCCTGGATGATGCTCTCCATCACCACGGTGATGCCGAAGGTGACCAGCAGCGAATTGAAGGGCGAGATCGCAAAACGCGACAACACCCATTGCATGCCGACACCAAACAGGAAAAACAGCGGTGGCAGGATCAGCAGCGTCAGCAGCGGGTCCACATGCCACACCGTGGCCATGTGGTAACTCATGTAGGCAGCCAGGAAAACCAGGCCGAAGTGGGCCAGGTTGATCTGGCGCAGCAGGCCCCAGGTCAGGCCCAGCCCCAGACCGATCAGGCCGTAGAGGCCGCCGATGAAGATCCCCGAGAGGATGGACTGGGCGAGCAGGTTGAAACTCGGGAAACTCATCTGCGGCTCGCGGGGTCAGTTGACTTGCAGCTTGACGCCGGCGGGCGCGAACTGCGCGGGATGCACCACAACCCACTTGCCGTTCTGCACCTGCTTGATCTTCATCAGGTCGTCGCCGTAGTTGCCGGGGCCGTCAAAACGCAGGCGGCCGTGGATGGTTTCCACACGGTTCTTGCGCAGGAAAGCGGCAATCGCCTTGTCGTCGAAGCTGTTGGCGCCGCGCACGCCGGCTTCCAGAATCTGCCAGGCCGAGTACGAGGCCGCGGCCTGCACCTCGACCGAGGTGTCAGGCAGGTTGGCCTTGGTGGCGCGTTCGTTGAACAGTTTGACAAATTCGGCCGCGACCGGATTGGCGGTGAACGGTGCGTGTTCCTCGAAGATCGTGAGCGACAGCGCATTTTTTCCGTCCGGCGACTTGGTCATGGGGCCAGGGGCAGGATAGGTGTGGAAATGAAGCGGTGGCACGTAGTCTATTTTTTTCATCGCGTCGAGCAGCATATTGCCCTCCAGGCCGATGTCACCGACCCAGACCAGATCCGGCTTGGCGTCCTTGACACGCGCAGCAATCGGTCCGAAATCGCGGTTGCCGAAGTCCCATTCGAGAAACAGCACCTCCTGCAGGCCGCGTTTTTTGGCGACTTCCCGCGCGCCCAGGGACATGAAGTGGATCGAGGGGAACTTGCTGGTGACGAAGGCGACCGTCTTGGGCGGCTTGGGCGATGCGGCCAGCGCGTCGAACACCGAGTTCGGCACCGTCGTGCCGGGATCCGACCCCAGCGACCAGGCCGGAAACGCCATCTCGTATTTGGCCAGCGCCGGAATGCCGAACGTGTGGTGCACCAGCACCTTGTTGTAACGCTGGGCCACGCCCATGGCCGAGAGAATCGCCCCGGTCGCGTAGGGTCCCATCAGCAGGTCCACCTTGTCGGAGGTCACGAGCTGCTCGTACAGCGTGCGGGCCAGTTCCGGCTTGGACTGGTCGTCCTTGACAATCCACTCCACCTTGCGGCCCAGCAGGCCACCCCTGGCGTTGAGCTGGTCGACATAAATTTCCCCTGCCAGCTTGTGCGTCAGCGCGGTGGTGGCGAGCGGTCCGGTCAGGGCCAGCGTGCTGCCGATGCGAAGGGGCGCGGGGGCCTGGGCGGCAGCAGGCATCGCCAGCATGCTGACGGCACCTGCCGCAACGACGGCGGACAGAATACGGTTGAAAAGTTTCATGGTTTGTCTCCTGTTGATTTATAGGTAAGGACGCGGGAAAACTCGGGACTCAGTCGACCTGCGCGCCGGAGCGCTTGACCAGTTCAGACCATTTTGAAATTTCCGTCCGGCCGAAGGCGGCCAGCTCATCGGGCTTCATGCTGCGCAGCTCCAGACCTTGCGCGCCAAGTTTGGCCACGACCTCGCTGCTGGCCATGGCCTGGGCGGCGGCATCGCGCAGCCGGGCCAGGACAGGCGCGGGGGTGGCAGCGGGCGCGTAGATCATGAACCAGGCCACCAGGTCAAAGTCACCCGCACCCTGCTCTGCGATAGCCGGCACGTCCGGCGCAGCGGCGCTGCGCCTTGCACTGGAGGCCCCCAGCGCACGCAGCTTGCCGGCCTTGATGTGGGGCAGCACGGCGGCCGGGTGGTAGAACATGAACTGCACCTGCCCACCCATCACGTCAGACATGGCCAGCCCACCTTCCTTGTAGGGCACATGCACCATCTCGCCACCCAGCCGCGCCTTCAGCAGCTCGCCGGCCAGGTGGCCCGAGGTGCCGTTGCCGGCCGAGGCAAAACTCACGCCGCCGGGTTTGGCCGCCTGGGCCGCCAAGTCTTTCACCGACTTCAGCGGCGAACTCGCAGCCACGACCAGCAGCGTTGGCGTGTAACCGGCAAAAGCGACGGGGGCGAAATCCTTGAGCGGGTCGTAGGGCAGCTTTTTGTACAGCGTGGCATTGATCGCATGGGTGCCCACCGTGCCCATGACAAGGGTGTAGCCGTCCGCCGGCGACTTGGCCACCAGGTCGGAGCCGATGGCACCGCCAGCGCCTGCGCGGTTTTCAACAATGACCGCCTGCCCCAGGGGTTTGGCCAGGGCTTCGCCAATGACGCGGGAAATGATGTCCGTCGTGGTGCCCGGGCCGAAAGGCACGATCAGCTTGACGGGCCGTGACGGGTAGTCCTGCGCCAGCACGGCCGCCGGGCTCAGGCCCAGGGCGGCCAGGCCCAGTGTGCAGGCGGCCGCCAGCAGTGTGCGCCGGGCCAGGCGCGGGTGCGACGAAGAGATGAAAGAAGAGGTCATGAGCGGGTGTCCGGTTGGGGTGTTGTCGCGACGCGCGGGGTCCAGCCGCCGCGAAGTTCTGCGTTGTGCTCGCCCAGCAAGGGCGGCGCGGTGACTTCGAGGGCGCGTTCGCCATCGAAGGAGACGGGTGAACGCACAGTGCGAAAGGTTCCGGCCACCGGGTGCTCGGTTTCAACAAACAGCTGCAGGTGCCGGGCCTGCGGATCGTCGGGCACTTCAGCCGTGGTGTACATGGGCGCGTGCGGTACGTCCCCGGCTTCCAGGCGGCGGCACCATTCCGCGCGATCGCGCTGGGCAAAGATCGGGCCCAGCACGGCAATCATGTCTTCCTGGTGTTCAATGCGGGCCTCGCGCGTGGCAAAACGCTCGTCCTCAAAGAGGTCCGGCTTCTCCATCGCCGCGGCCAGGCCCTGCCAGAACTTGGGCGGCGAGGACATGTGCAGGGCGATCCATTTGCCGTCCGAACACTTCATCACATAGGACTGCGACACGCTGGGCCGGCTGAACGGACCCATGACTTCATTGGCGGAAAACAGGTGCTGGAAGGCGTCGAGGTTGAAATGCGTCATGGCCTCGAACATGGAAACTTCCACCTTGCGGCCCACGCCGGTGGCGTGGCGTTCATGCAGCGCCCCGAGTATGCCGTAGGCCGCGTAGAAACCGGTCAGGGAATCGGCCATGGCCGGGCCCAGCACGCGCGGGTCCTTCGGGTTGACCAGCAGGCCCAGAAAGCCGCTGACGGCCTGGGCGACGGTGTCATAGGTCGGTCGATGTGAGGAAGGCCCGGTCGCACCGAAGCCGCTGATGGAGCAATAGATCAGCCGCGGATTGAGCTTGCGCAGGCGCTCCTCGCCGACGCCTATCTGCTCGGCCACGCCGGGCCGGAAGTTCTGGATGTAAACGTCGGCTTCCTTGATCAGCGCATCGAACTGCGCCAGGTCCGCGGCCTGTTTGGTGTTGAGCGTGATGCTGCGCTTGTTGCGGTTGTAGGTCTGGAAATGCGGGCTGTACAGGCCGTCCTTGAACGCCCGGAAAGGATCACCCGTGCCCGGCAGCTCGACCTTGACCACATCGGCGCCGAGGTCGGCCAGCAACATCGAGGCTGCCGGCCCGGTGATGAAGGTGCCGTGTTCGACCACCCGCACGTCCGCGAGAACCTTGCTCATGCCTGGCGCTCCGCCGGCATCTCGCCGGTGTATTCCAGCTCGCGCGTGGCCTGGTAGGACAGCGCAAAACCGATGGGATCGCTGAGCTCTTCGTTCAGGTGCGCAATCAGGCTCGCCGTGCGGGCCAGCATGGGCACGCCCTTGAGCGCGTTGACCGGAAAACCCACACCCAGCAGCACCGCGGGAATGGCGCCCGAGACATTGAGCCTGAGCGGCTTGCCCACGACCTCGGGAATGATGGCCTCGATGGCGCGTGCAATCTCCACATAACGCTGGCCGCCACCGGCTTTGGTCGAAACTTCAAACAACTTGCCGACGCGCGGGTCCAGCGTCTTGTGTTCGGGGTGGCCGTACCCGGCAATCGGCTGCTTGCGGGCACGCAGGTCGGCAAGCACCACGCGTGCGGCTGCGCTGATGTCGCCCTGGTGGTTCGCGGCTTCCTTCTCAACCGCCAGGAACAGGCGGCCGGCGGTTTCCGACGCGCCGAGGATCACCGAGCCGGAGCCGAGGATGCCGGCCGCGACGGCGCCCTGCATGGCGTCGGGTGCGGCCGCCAGCGTCATGCGCGCGGCCTGCACGCTGGGCACCAGGCCGTGTTCGGCGATGGCCACCAGGGTGGCATTGAGCACGGCGCTGGTGGCGGCGTCGGCGCGGCGCCCGGTCACCAGCAGGAAGAAGTAGTCGCCGAAGTTGATCTGTCCGATCAGTTCGTGCGCGAGATCCGCGCCACGAACAACGATGGTGTTTTCGTTCGAGGTGCAGATCGCAGAGCGGGGCACGGTGGCCTTGCCGATTTTCAAATGAGTTCTCCAGTCAAGAAAGGTGCGCGAGGGGCTCAGGCGCTGGCCACCAGCCGGAAGTCGTACTTCGCGCTGTGAAAAGGTGTGTCCAGGGTGCGGCCGTCGGGTGCCTGGCCGGCCGGGTGCGCATCGAAGTCCACGATCAGGCTGTTGCGCACGCCGAACACGGCGTCCGAGTCGATGTAGGGACTGTCGGACACGAAGATGTGGGTGGTCAGGCGTTCATGGCCGGGCGCGGTCAGCATCATGTGCATGTGGCCGGGCCGGTTCGGGTGGCGGCCCATGCTATGCAGCATGCCGCCCACCGGGCCATCGTCAGGCACCGGGTAAAAGGAAGGCTTGATGGACCAGAAGCGGTAGTTGCCGTCCGCATCGGTGTGAAAACGCGCGCGCAGGGCCATGCCCGCGTCCGCGCCCTTTTGCATGTCGTAAAAACCCTCGCCGTCGCCCGACCACACGTCCACCGCGCAGTTGGCAATGGGATGGCCGGCCAGGTCGGTCACGCGGCCGTGGTAATAACAGGGCTCGCCCGGGTTGCCTGCGCCGATGTCGGCGCCCAGCGGCAGCTCGGGCGCGCCTTCCCAGTAGAACGGGCCCTGCACCGTCGCTTCGGTCGGTGCATCGACGCCGCTGCGTGCCTGGTGCGCCGCAGCGCCCTTGGCCTGCTCGATCGCCACCACCAGCATGGAAATACCCAGCGTGTCGGACAGCAGGATGAACTCCTGGCGTTTCTCGTCACACATCTTGCCGGTGGCGGTGAGGAACTGGATCGCAGTCATCCATTCGTCGGGGGTGAGCTGCACGTCCTGCACGAAGGCGTGTGCGTGTTTGACCAGGGAAGTCATGACCTGCTTGAACCGCGCGTCCTGGCAGTCGTCCATGCGGTCCACCACGGCCTGCGCCAGGTCCTGTGCTTCGAGTTGCGCCATGTCTTGTCTCCTTTAATCGTTTACCCTGAGTCGTTAACCCTGAGGCTTGGCATTGGAAAAGCAGCGCCAGTCTAGGACCTCACGCCCCGCTCCGGAAGTGATTAATTTCCACCGTTATCATCGATGTCATCAATGATGAAAACGGAGCTTGTTTCATGGAACTGCGCCACGTCCGCTACTTCGATGCCGTCGCCGAAACCCTGAATTTCACACGCGCCGCCGAAAGGCTGCACGTCACCCAGTCGACGCTGTCGCACCAGATCCGCCAGCTGGAAGACGAGCTCGGTGTCGAGCTGTTCGACCGCAGCAGCAAAAAAGTCCGCATGACCGAAGCCGGCGAGATCCTGCGCAGCCACCTGACCCCGGCGCTGGGACAAATCGACCGGGCCGTGCAGGCCCTGCGCAGCAATGCCGAAACCCTGACCGGCCGCATTCGCCTCGGCACCACGCCGAGCTTCAACACACGCATGGTGCCGCTGTGCGTGTCCACCTTCCTGCACCACTACCCGGGCATCCAGGTGACGGTCGAAGAACTGTCGGCCGACATGATTGCCCGGCGCCTGGCCTCGGGCCACCTGGACCTGGCCGTGTCCTACCGCCCCGAGGGCACCGACCTGTGGTTCGAGCCGCTTTACAACGAGGAGCTGCGCCTGGTGGTGGCCAGCTCGCACCCGCTGGCGACACGTCGGCGCGTGCGCATGGTCGAGCTGCATCATGTACGCATGGTCCTGCTGCCGTCCCAGTTCCTGACGCGCAAACTGCTGGACGACTGTTTCGAAGCGGCGGGCGCCGAGCCGCTGGTGGCGGCGCAACTCAACTCCATCGCACCCATGATCGAGCTGATCCGCCAGACCGGGCTGGCCGGCATCATTGCGGAGACGGCCGTCACACCCTCGGCCGACCTGCGCGTGGTGCCGCTGGAAGACCCGACGCCGATACGCACGCCCGGCATGCTCTGGAAAAAAGGCGCCACACGCTCCCCCACCATCAAACATTTCGCAGACATCATCCGCCGGGCGGCCAGCCCGGCCACCTGAAAACGGCAACGACGGTTTACAGGACCGTGCATGCCTGCTCGAAGGAAAGACGCGGATTGCGGTCGAACAGCTTGCTGTCGTCGCCGTAACCGAGGTTGATCAGGAAGTTGGCCTGCAGGCGGCCGTCGGCAAAAAACTCCGCATTGACCTTGGCCAGATCCACGCCACTCATCGGGCCGCAGTCCAGCCCCAGCGCACGCGCCGCCATCATGAAGTAGCCACCTCCGAGCGTGCCATTGCGGGTCGCCGTGCCTTGGGCGAGGGCCGGATTGGCCTCGAAGTTTTCCTTCGCGCCCGGCTTGTGCCAGACCAGGGGCATGTGTTCATAGAACTTCGTGTCGTTGGCCACGATCACGGTCACCGGTGCATCCCGCGTCTTGTCGAGGTTGCCGGGTGACAGGGCCGGCAGCAGGCGCGCGCGCGACTCGGGCGAGATCAGGAACACATAACGCGTCGGCTGGGTGTTCATCGAGGTAGCGCCCATCTTCGCAATGTCATACACCTCGCGCAGCAGGGACAGCGCCACCGGCTTGTCGAGAAAGCCGTTGGCTGTGCGTGCCTTGAGAAACAACTGGTCGAGGCACTCGGGGGCAATTTTCATGGGGTCACTTTCAAGGGTTCAAAGGGTTCTAAAAAGGGTTATCACTCGGCTTTGATGCCGGCATCGCGGATCAGCCGGGTCCAGCGCTCGACATCACGCCGCACCAGGGCGCGGGTTTCACCCGTGTCCAGGCTCATGGGCTTGCCGCCGGCCTTGCGGAAAGCCTCCGTCACATCAGGCGCGGCAATCACCTTGGCCAGATCGCCGCGCAGGCGGGCCAGCACCTCGGGCGGCGTTTTCGCCGGCGCGAAGTAGCCGAACCAGGACTCCAGCTCCAGTGCTGCTGTGCCGGTTTCGTGGATCGTCGGCACCGCCGGGTGCATGGGGTTGCGTGCCGCGCCCGACACGGCCAGCGCCTTGACCGTGCCGGCATCGACCTGCACGCGCGCCGTGGGCGACAGGTCAAAGAACAGGTCCACCCGCCCGCCCAGCAAGTCCTGGTAGGCCGCCTGGGCGCCGCGATAGGGCACATGCGTGATCTCCACACCGGCCAGATGCCACAGCGCCGCAGCCAGCACATGCTGGCCCGAACCGTTGCCGGCCGAGGCGTAGGTCAACTTGCGCGGGTTGGCCCGGGCATAAGCCACCACCTCCTGAAGCGAGGCCAGCGGCAAGTCCTTGCGCGCCATCAGCGTGTAGCTGTAGGCCACGGCCAGGCCGAGCGGCTCGAAGTCTTTCAGGCTGTCATATGGCAGGTTGGGATACAGGCCGGGATTGAGCGCCAGGTTGGAGACCGAGCCGACCAGCAGGGTGTAGCCGTCGGGCGCGGACTTGGCCACGAAGTCGGTGCCGACCAGCGTGCCCGAGCCCGGCTTGTTTTCCACGATGACGCTCTGCCCCATCTGCTTGCCCAGGCGATCGGCCAGCAGGCGGCCGACAAAGTCGAAACCGCCGCCCGGCGGCTGCGGCACCACCACCTTGACTACCTTGTTCGGGTAAGGGCTGCCCTGGGCGTGCACCACCGGCAGTGAGGCGGCAGCGACAAGCAAGGCTGCTGCGACAAAACGCAGCGGCGCCAGAATCGCACTCACGCTGAAAGAAAAGAGGGAGGTTTTCACGATGGTCAACGCTCCAGGGGGCCGCCGGCCAGCCAGCGTGCGCCGCGCCGGTACAGCTCCTCGACCACCGGGCCCTTGAGCATCGGCATGTCGAGCTTGACGGTGTAGCCGATCCGCGTCTGGATATAGGCCAGGTGGCGGTAGCCTTCCGGGAAAGCGGCCAGCGCCTGCGCATCAAGCTTCAGGCTGGCCGAGGAATCCACCGGGTCGATGCGGTCTTTTTCGTAAATCGGCTGGCGGTGCAGCAGCTTCCACTGCCCCTCGTGCTTTTCCACGAAGTCATAAAAGCGGCCGGTACAGACCACGTCGCAGAGCACCGGACCGTCCGCGCCCTCCACCATGCCGCGCTGGGAAATGGTCATCTTGGTCTGCGCGATGGCCCGCTCGCCCGCGACCTCGACGGCCGAGCCGCCGAGAAAATGCAGGATGCTGACCCCCTTGGCCCAGCCCTCTTTCGTCACGCGGATGAAGTCCGCGAACGGTCCCTGAAACCAGGTCGCCATCATCACGCCTTCGGGGTGCCATACCGTGGCAAAACGGTCCCAGTCGCCGGCATCGCGCCAGACGGCCCAGCGCTCGACCATCTGCCGGATCAGCAGCTCGCTGTCCATGCCCCTGTTGTCATTCATTGACTGCCTCCTTGTGTTGTGGGGTGACGCCCGGCCGGGTGCCACGCGGAACTTCATAGTCCACCTGGTGGCGCGCGATACGCAGATCGGCGAGTTCGCCTTTCACGCGCAGATGTTCGGGATGGCTGGCATAGGCATCGAGCGCCGCCTGGCTGTCGAACTCCGAATAAAGCACCACATCGCAGGCGTAATCGACCCGGCTGGCATCGACACCGATTTCCAGGTACGCGAGGCCGGGAATTTTCCCGCGCAGGCTTTCAAAACTCCGCTGCAGCCTGGCGATGCCCACCGCCTTGGTTTCAGGCGTGTCACCGCGGATGTTCCACATGACGATGTGCTTGATCATGCGGGAAACCCGGTTTTCTGCGGCCACAGGTTCACGAAGGCATGGATGCTGGTGCTCGCATACAGGCCTGCGCAGGTAAAGGGTTCATCGGCGAGCCAGGCGTGCGCTGCATCGCGCGAGTCGAACTCGATCGCCAGCAGGCTGCCAAGCATGGTCTGCCCATCGTCGGTGACCAGCGGCCCGGCAAAGGCGATGCGGTCTGCCATGGTCGCCAGATACGCCTTGTGTTCGGGCCGAACGCGCTGGCGCAACGCGCCGCTGTCGGGCTTGTCGATCAGGGAAAAGAGGTAGATCACGTCATGAGGCCGGGTTGAGGACAAAATCGAAATCAAGGCGGTACACGCCGTCGGGCTGCTTGACCCAGTCGGCCACCAGCGACTGGCGCACGCCGAACACCGCATCGGAGTCGAGGTAAGGGTCCCCATTGCGAAACACATGGGTCACCAGCGTTTCATAACCCGGGGCCTTGATCATGAAATGCAGGTGCGCCGGCCGCCAGGGGTGGCACCGGGTCGCTCGCAGCATGTCGCCCACCGGGCCGTCGATGGGAATCGGGTAGGGCTCGGCCACGATGGTCCTGAAGGTAAAACTGCCGTCGGCGCCGGAGTTGAGCACGCCACGCGCCTGGAACTTGCCCAGGTCAGCGTACTGCACGTCGTAGTTGCCCTCGGCATCGGCTTGCCAGACCTCGATTTCGGCGCCGGCCACCGCCTCGCCGCCCAGGCCCAGCACCCGGCCGCGCACGATGCAGGGCTCGCCCACCGCGCCGTTGGCCACATCGGCGCCATTGTCGAAATGCGGCGCGCCCTCGACATGAAAGGGGCCGAACACCGTGGCCTCGGTACACCCCTGCGGCTTGTCGTTGTTCATGGCCACGGTCAGCATGGACAGACCCAGCGTATCGCTGAGCAGGATGAACTCCTGGCGCTTGTCGTCACATTTCTGGCCGGTGGCGGTCAGGAATTGGATGCCTGCGAGCCACTCTGCTTCCGTCAGCTTCACCTCGCGCGCAAAGGCGTGCAGGTGCTGTACCAGGCTGGTCATGAGCTCCTTCAGGCGCGCATCGGGTGTGCCCGCAAAACGGGCAAGCACCGCCTGGGTGATGGTGTCCTGGTTCAGGTTGCGCATGGCCGGAATTTCCGAAAAACGGGAGCGTGGACGTGCATACTTTCCTTCGTGGACTCTCTGGCGCTAAATGTAGGCTCGGGCGTCCCCGAACAAAAGCGGGCTGGCGCAAATCACTTTTCCGCGCCGCGGAAAAAAGGCCGGTGCGGCTGGGCCACAATGCAGGCGGCCCAAAGAAAAAGCAAAAGCGGCAACTGCAGGAGACATGGCTTGGATCGCTGGACGGAGATTGAACTGTTTGTGCAGGTGGCCGAAACCGGCAGCCTGAGCCGCGCCGCCGAAGCACTGGACCTGTCCAATGCCGCCGCGAGCCGGCATCTGTCCGCGCTGGAAGAGCGCCTGGGCGCCCGGCTGGTGGAGCGCAACACGCGCCGGCTCTACCTCACCGACACCGGCCAGGAGTTTTTCAGCCGCGCCAAAACCATCCTGTCCGACCTCAAGGATGCCGAGTCCGCGGTCAATGCCACCGCGCTCAACCCGACCGGCATGCTGCGCATCACGGCCTCGCTGTCGTTTTCACTGCACCATGTGGCGCCGCTGCTGCGCGAATACACGCAGCGCTACCCCAACGTGACCGTGCACGTCGAGGCCGCCAACCGCTACCTGGACATCATCGACAACAACATCGACGTGGCCATCCGCACCCGCGAGATCGAGCCCGACTCCAACATCACGATACGGCGCCTGGCGGAAACGCGGCGCATCCTGGCAGCGTCGCCGCGGTATTTTGCGCAGCACGGTTTTCCGAAAACCCTGGAAGACCTGCACAAACACAAGCTGCTGATCTACACCTACGCCAACAACCCGAACGAGCTGCGCTTTACCCGCGACGGTGCATCCACCACCGTCACGGTCAAGGGCCTGCTGGAGTCGAACGACGGCCAGATTCTGCGCACCGCGGCCCTCGACGGGCTGGGCATCCTGGTGCAACCCAGCTACATCGTCTACAACGACATCGTGGCCGGCCGCCTGGTGCCGGTGCTCGACGAATGGGACCTGCCGCACCTGACCATCAACCTGGCCTACCCCAGCCGCAAACACCTGTCGGCCAAGGTGCGCACCTTCATCGACTTCGTCGCCGAACATTTCGCCAAACAGGACTATGAGCGCAAGTGGACCGGACGTTTTGGCGTGTACTGATCCATGAGCGAACTGATTCAAACCGATGTCCTGATCGCCGGCGGCGGCCCCTGCGGCCTGATGCTGGCCAATGAGCTCGGGCGGCGCGGCATACCTTGCCTGCTGGTGGACCCGAAACCCGGCACCGCCTTCAATCCGCAGGCCAACGCCACCCAGGCGCGCACCATGGAGCATTTCCGCCGCCTCGGTTTTGCCGGCGAGATCCGCGCCCAGGGCCTGCCTGACGACCACCCGACCGACATTGCCTACTTCACGCGTTACACCGGCCATGAGCTGGCCCGCCTGCACCTGCCCACCGCCGCGCAGGCGGTGAAGAACATCAAGGCCATGAGCGGCTCCTGGAGCGCGGCCGAGTTGCCGCACCGCGTGTCGCAGAAGTTTGTCGAAGCCACCTTGCGCCGCCACGCCGAAGTCCTGCCCGGCGTCGATGTACGTTATGGCTGGGGGCTTGAAAGTTTCGAGGACCGCGGCAGCCACGTGCAGGCACAGGTGCGAGCCACCGTCGGTGGCGAAACCCTTGAAGTGCAGGCCGCGTACCTGGTCGGCGCCGACGGCCCGCGCAGCCTGGTGCGCAGCACACTGGGCATCGCCTGGGACGGCGCCAGCGGCGTCAGGCGCGAGTTCATGGGCGGCAAGATGTTCGCGGTGTACCTGCGCGCGCCGGATTTTTACACCGTCTTCCCACACGCCCGCGCCTGGATGTATGTGTCGGTCAACCCGCAGCGGCGCGCCTTCATGGCCTCGGTGGACGGTCAGTCGGAGTTTGCCTTTCACGCGGCCGTGCATGAGGGCGAAGATGCCGACAGCTGGACCGCCGCCGACGCGCAGCGGATTGTCGATGAAGCCATGGGCACGCATCTGGCCATCGAGGTGTTGTCGGTCGGCACCTGGACCGCCGGGCATTCGCTGGTGGCGCAAAGTTTCCAGCGCGGCCGTGTCTTCATTGGCGGCGACGCGGCCCACCTGTTCACGCCGACCGGCGGCCTTGGCTACAACACCGCGGTGGAAGACGCCGTCAACCTCGGCTGGAAACTGGCCGCCGTGCTGCGCGGCCAGGCGCCGCCGCAGTTGCTGGACAGTTACGGGCCGGAGCGCCAACCGCTGGCCGAACGCAACACCGCCTATGCCCGGCGTTTTGCCGATTCGGTCGGCAGCTTCCGCGCCACCGACCTGCTGGAGCAGGACGGTGCCGACGGCCAGGCAGAGCGCGAACGCGCCTCCAGCTACCTGAACCAGCACGTTCGCCTGGAGTTCAATATTCCCGGTGTGACCTTCGGCGGGCGTTACGACGGCTCGCCCCTGATCGTGAAGGACGGCAGCACACCGCCGCCGGACGAAGCCGGCATCTACCAGCCGAGCGCCAGCCCCGGTGGCCGCGCGCCGCACGCCTGGCTGGAGGACGGCTCCTCGCTGTACGACAGTCTCAACTTCGAATGGACGCTGCTGGCCCTGGGGCCGGATGCGCCCGACACGCGCGGCTTTGTGGAAGCGGCGGCGGCTCTGGGCATGGATCTGAAGGTGGTGGTGCAGCCATCAGAAACGCTGCTGGCGCTGTACGAAGCGCCGCTGGCCCTGATCCGTCCGGACCAGATCGTGGTCTGGCGCGGCAGCAACGGCCGGCAGGCCCTGCAGGTGCTGAAGCAAGCGACCGGGCATGTCGCCGGCACGTTCTGACAAGCGCCAACAACCCAATAGCTCCTGATTTGATAGCTGTTTGCGCACGTCCGATAAGGGCTAACGCTCGATTTGACTGGACCCTTTCGGCGGCACCATCGGTTCACCGGCCTATCACCGCGAGGTAGGCCTGACGGGTCTCCGGGTCCACGGACACCAGTAGCTGCTGGTAAGGCGTCTGGTGCCGGGCCAGCATGCGGGCCGATGCGACCGCCCTGGAGTGGCAGTACCAGTGGCAGGTGTGCTGCATCAACAACAGTTCGGCCGACAGGGTGTAGGCCTTGTCACGCGACGTGCGGCCGCGCGCATTTTTTGCCGCGCGCTCCATCCCTTCTGCATGAACGACCAGGGCACGCCGCATGTCGAAGGTGTTGTCGGGGAAAAACCTGTCGGTCTCGGGCAGAAACGCCGGCAGCTTGCTGACGCGGGCCTCGGCTTCGTCCACCGCCGAAAAATCGGCGGCAAAACGCCGGAACTGTTCACACAACTGCTCCTCGGACAAGGCCAGCGTGGCCCAGAGCCGGGTCCGGCGCTCCGGGTCTTTCTCCTCCAGCGCCTTGAGGTAGCCTTCGATCAGGTGTTCCATCCGCTTGTCCAGCTGGTAGCGGCCGAGAAAGCCGTCCAGCAGGGCAACACGCCTGGTCCGGTTTTCCGATTTGAGCTGCCAGGCGCCGAAAGCAGCAACCATCAGCAGCAGAACAAAAATTTCCATGACGCCACGGGTCTGTCCACACAGGATGCCAGTCTAGTACGGCTACCCGAAAATGGCGACCCATGAAAGCGCGCCATCGCCCCATGGCGGCCGTCCGCATTTCAGGCTTCGGGACGCCGCCCGTCGAAAGCATGCTGAAGCAACTGGCGGATCGCAGCGCGCTCCAGCGGCCGCGGGTTCGGGTACTGGTTCTGCATGGCGATGTCGCAGGCCTTGTCGAGGTCGGACGCCTTCATGCCGATGTCACGCAGTGCCACCGGCGCGCCATTGTTCTGCGCCAGGTCAAACACCGCCTGCGCCGCACTGCGGCCCTGAAGCGCCTGCGCGATGGCTTGCATGGCCTGCGGCGCCGCAGCCGCGTTGTAGGCCAGCGCGTGCGGCAGCACGATGGTGTGGGTCTCGGCATGCGGCAGGTTGAAACTGCCGCCCAGCGTGTGGCACAGCTTGTGGTGCAGCGCCATGCCGACATTGCCCAGCACGGTGCCGCAGAGCCAGGCGCCGTACAGCGCGTCGCTGCGGGCGGCAATGTCCGTCGCTTCTTTTTTGATAGCTGGCAGCGCCCGTCCCATGGCGGCGATGCCCTCTTTGGCCATCAAGTCCATGATGGGGTTGCTGTCCACCGCATACAGACCTTCGGCCGCGTGGGCCAGCGCGTTGATGCCGCTGGTCACGCTCATGCGGACCGGCAGGCTCAGGGTCAGCTCGGGGTCGTAAATGACGGTGCGCGGCAACACGCGGGCGTCCTTGCCGGTTTTCTTCAGCCCGCCTTCGGTGATGCCGTAAATGGACGTCATCTCGGAGCCGGCATAGGTGGTGGGGATCGCAAGAATCGGCAGCCCGGAGTCCAGCGCAATCGCCTTGCCCAGCCCGGTGGTGGAGCCGCCGCCGATGGCCACCGCGCAGTCCGCACCCAGCTTGCGCGCCAGCTCGCGCGCTTCACGCGCGGTTTCCATCGGCACATGCATGACGGCCCGGTCGAACACGCCGGCGGCGCGCGGCCCCAGCAGGTCGGCAATCATCTCGGCCGAGGCGCGCTGCTCCGGCGTGGACAACACCAGCGCCTTGCGCGCGCCCAGCGCCTCGATTTCTCGCCCCAGGTGCTGCAGGCTGCCGGCGCCGAAGATGACGCGGCCGGGCTGGCCGTTGTAAACAAAACTCTTCATGGATTCACTTTATAAGTCACTCGACAAACCGGCGCTGCGCTCGACCGCCTTGATGATGGCCGCGTAGTCGTCCTGGCCGTCGCCCTGGGCCAGCGCCGCCTGCATCAGCTGGAAAGTGAGCGCCGTCTGCGGCAAGGGCACATGGCTGTCGGCGCCGGCGCCCAGAATCAGCGTCAGGTCCTTGAGCATCTGCTCGACCGTGAAGGTCGGCGTGAAGTCGCGCTGCGAGAGCTGCGCCGACTTCGCCTTGACAATGGGCGACGCCACCGCGCTGGCGCCCAGCACCTGCCACATGTCGGCCCAGGCCAGCCCGCCCTTGCGGCCCAGGGTCAGGGCTTCGGCCAGCATGGCGCTGGTCTGCGCAATCATCAGGTTGACCACCAGTTTCATCAGGCGTGCCTGCTCGGCCTCGCCGAGGTAAAACTGGTTCGGCCCCAGGGTGTTGAGCAAGGGCAACACGCTTTCATAAGCGGCGCGCGGCCCGGACGCCATCACCGTGAGTTGGGCGGCCTCGGCCATCTTGTTGTTGCCCGACACGGTGGTGCGCAGGTAGGCCACGCCGGCCGCCTCCAACAGCTGCGCCACTTCGGCCGAGACCTGCTGCGACACCGTGCTGGTGTCCACGTAAATCGCGCCGCGCCGCGCGGCACCCGCCACCTGGGCGGCGACCTGGCGCAGGGCGGCGTCGTTGGGCAGCGAGGAAACAATGATGTCGGCGAGCGCCATCGCGGCACGGGCCTCGGCCACCTGCAGGCCCTGGCCGCGCGCCAGCAGCAGCCGGGCCTCGCTGGGGTCGCTGACCGTTACCGCATGGCCGGCCGAATGGAAATGCCCGGCCATGGGCAGGCCCATCTTGCCGACACCGGCGACATGCACCCGCACCATCACTGGCCCTTGAGGCCGGCCGCCTTGGCAATCCGCGCGGCGGCGTCCACCTCGGTCCGGATGAACGCGTTGAAGGCCTCGACCGACAGCGGGAAAGGTTCGGCGCCCAGCTTGTTCATGCGCTCCTTGACCTCGGGACTGGCCATGGCCTTCAGCGCCTCCTCATGCAGGCGTTTGACCACCGGCGCGGGGGTGCTGCTGGCCACAATCATGCCGACCCAGAAGGTGTAGTCGGAACCCGCCACACCGGCCTCGACCGTGGTCGGCACCTGCGGCAGCGAGGGGGAACGCGCCGGGGTGCTGACGGCCAGCGCCTGGAGCTTGCCGTCCTTGACCAGCGGCAGCACCGAGGCCAGCGGCGCGAAGAACCAGTCGTTGCTGCCGCCGATGACGTTGGTCATGGCCTCCGGTGTGCCCTTGTAGGGCACATGCAGGGCCTCGATGCCAGCCTGCAGGCGGAACTTCTCCGCATTGAGGTGGGTCGCGCTGCCGACACCGGCCGAGGCGTAGTTGAGCTGGCCCGGTTTGGCCCTGGCGGCGGCCACGAGATCGGCCACCGACTTCCAGCCCTTGGCCGGATTGACCACCAGCACGTTGGGCAGGGCCGCCAGCGGCGTGATGCCGGTGAGGTCCTTGAGCGTGTCGTACCCGATGGTGCTGTAGATCGCCGGATTCAGCGCATGGCCCGATGAATGCACCAGCACGGTGTAGCCGTCGGCCTCGCCCTTGGCCACCTGGCCCGCGGCAATGGTGCCGCCGGCCCCTGGCTTGTTCTCGATCACGATGGGCTGGCCCATGCTCTTGCTCATGGTGTCGGCGATGCTGCGGGCAATCAGGTCGGTGCCGCTGCCGGCCGTGAAGGGCACGAGGAAGCGGACCGGTTTGGAAGGATAGGCGGCTTGGGCCAACACGCCGCCTGTGGCCAGCACGGCCGCCGCGACAAGAATCAGTCGTTTCATGATTTGTCTCCTGAGTTATGAATAAAATCGGGTCTTCGCCCTTTACCAACAAGCGCAGTCAGCTATTTATTTGATAGCAACAGCGCCTTCGCGATTTTTTGTCCCGAGGCCTGCAGCGCCGCCAACTGCGGCGCCAGGTCCACACCCAGCAGCTGGCCGTGGCGCTTTTTCCAGCGCCCGGCCACCATCACGCTGTCGATGTTGGCCAGCGAGGTCTGCATCACCACCGAGTTGACCGGGTCGTGCACCGGCTGCATGTTGAGGTCACTCGCGCGGATCAGCACCAGGTCGGCCTGCTTGCCGGCGGCCAGCGAGCCGATGCGGTGCGATTGCTTGAGCATGCGTGCGCCTTCGACCGTCACCCAGGACAGCGCCTCGCGCGTGGTGATGGTCGAGGTCGAGGGGATGGTGCCATAGGTTTCGCGCCAGGCCACGTTGTCGAGCGAGCGCTGGATGCCCAGCGCGATACGCGCCTGCGACAACATGTCGCCGCTCATCACGCTTTCCAGGTCCACGCCCAGTGAAGGGGCGCGGCCCAGCGCCCGCAGCCGGCCGGTCAGCGGATGGCCATGGCCCTGGCTCATTTCACTTTCTGCCGCGGCCGAGAAACTCATGCCGAGCTCGCAGAAGCGCTGCAGCTGCACGTCATTGAGCGCGTGGCCGTGCACGATGTTGATGTGGTCGCCGAGCAGGCCGGCCATGTCCAGCTGGCGCCAGCCGTCGGGCGTGCGCGCGGGACCGCCGCCCTGATGCAGCGAGGCGATCAGGCCGAGGTCTTTGGCCATGGCGAAGTCGTGCAGCGCCACCTCCAGCGTCGAATAGTGGGGCCCCAGCACGGCCGCCTGCACACTGAGCAGCGGCTGACCCTGGTGCGCCTTGAGCAGACGCTCGATTTCGGCGCGCGGATGCGGCACTTCCCAGAACGGTGCCTGCCCGGGCAGCGGGTCCGGCTTGGGCGTGCCGTGAAAAAAGGCGGCACGTATCCCGGACGCCAGCAGGCCGCCGATGGCCGCGTCGTTGTGCGCCGGCGTCGGGTTGTTGTGGCACCAGTCGGCCAGCGTGGTGGTGCCGCAGTTGAGCTGGTTCAGTGAGCCGACCAGCGTGGCGATGTGCAAATCGTCAGGTGTGAACACGGTGGCCAGCCCCGCGTGCATCTTCTGGAAATACTCGAGCAGCGTCCAGTTGGCGGCCAGCCCGCGCAAGGCGGTCTGCCAGGTGTGCATGTGCGCATTGATCAGGCCCGGGATGATGATGTGGCCGGTGGCGTCGACCACCTGCGCATCGTCGGCATGGATGACCGGCGCGATCTCCGTCAGGGTGTCACCCGTCACGAGGATGTCGCCGGTGGGCAGGTCGCCCTGCGCATCCATGGTGACAATGGTCGCGCCTTTGATCAGGGTTCTGTCCATGTCACACTCCTGTCCGAATCAGCGGCATGAGTTTCGCCGCCGGGCCGCCCCAAGGCGAAATGCGGCCCCCTCGGGGGGCAGGGAGCCACACGCAGTGGGCGACCGTGGGGGTCATGACTCCAGCCCGTCGCTCATCTTGACGTTTTCCGGCTTCAGTTCCAGACCGGCATCCTTGGCGGTCTCCACCAGCAGCACGGCAAAGTCGATGTCCTCGTGGCCGCGGCCGACCAGACGCGCCACCGACTCGCGCGTGGCCGCCGCGGCGGGCATGGCCACGCCATGTGCGCGGGCAGCCCCGAGGCCCAGGTCCATGTCCTTGAGCAGCAGCTTGGGCGTGAAGGTCACCTGGTCAAACGTCAGGTTGGTCAGCATCGGTGTCTTGTACCGGGTGTACATGGAGCCGAGCACCGAGTCGTTGATGCTTTCGAGAAAGATGTGGCGCGGAATGCCGGCCTTCTCCGCCAGCACCGTGATCTCGCAGAGGTTCTGGATGATCACGCCGAACATGGTGTTGTGCGCGATTTTCCAGATGCGCGCCAGCTCACCCTCGCCCACCCACATCACCTTGCGGGCCATGGCCTGCAGGTAAGGCTCGACCTCGGTGTACAGCGCTTTCGGGCCCGAGGCCACCTGCAGCAGCTTGCCGGCCTTGGCCACCTTGGCGTTGCCCGACACCGGCGAACACAGGTAGCCGACCCCCATGGCTTCGAGCCGCGCGCGGATCTCGGCCGAACCCTCCTGCGAGATCGACGAGCTGTCCACCACCACCTTGGGTTTGGCCGTGCCCGCCACCAGGCCGCCTTCGCCGAACAGCACCTGCTTGAGGTCGTCGGTGGTGGAGACCATGGTGAAGACGATGTCGCAGGTCGCCAGGTCCTGCTTGCTGCCGACGATGGTGGCGCCGTATTCGGCCAGCGGTGCGGCCTTGGAGGCCGTGCGGTTCCACACACTGACCTCGTTGCCGGCCTTGATCAGGCGTTTGGCCATGGCCTCGCCCATGCGTCCCAAACCTATCCATCCGATGCGCTTGCCCATGCTTGTTCCTTGTTGCTTGTGACCCGGGCCAGTGTGCAGCAGCACCTGCCGGGGTTCAAGAAATCCAGCGGAAATCAGTTTTTCATGGGCCGAAAAAAATGGGCAGCCGCCCGCCCGGCGGCCGCCGCGGCACAATCGCCCCATGGAAAACATCAACACCTGGGGCAGCTGGCTGCGCCATGCGCTGGAACTGTCGGCCACCGTGGCCTTTGCCCTCTCCGGGGTCATGGCGGCCGCCCGCGGCCGGCTCGATGCCGTGGGCGTCTTTGTGGTGGCGTTTGTGGCCGCTTTTGGCGGCGGCACGCTGCGCGACCTGCTGCTGGATCAGCGGCCCTTCTTCTGGGTCCGGCATGTGGAGTATGTCTGGGGCATTCTGGCGCTGGGCACGGCGGCGATGCTGTTCATGCGCCAGCGCCATTTCGAGCCGACCGAGCGGGTCATGCAGATCCCCGATGCGCTGGGCCTGGGCCTGTTCGCCGCGGTGGGGGTGGACGTGGCCAGCCGGGCCGGCATGCCGGCGCTGGTCTGCGTGTTGATGGGCATCGTCACCGGCGTGTTCGGTGGCGTGCTGCGCGACATTGTCTGCAACGAAATCCCCAGCGCGTTTCGCGACCACCGGCCGTATGCGGTCTGCGCTTTTGTTGGCGGCTGGGTGTACCTGGGACTGAGCGCGCTTGGCGCGCCCGAATGGGTCGCGCTGGTCAGCACCGTGACCATCACCGCCGGCCTGCGCCTGCTGGCGCTGTGGCGCGACTGGCGCCTGCCGCTGTGGCAGGTGGGGCATTAGTCCTCCTCCCTCCCCTCACCCAAGAAGCAATACGACCGGGGCGCCGTACTCCGCCAGTGGCGCGGCCTTGGACACCGTGCGGTTCCACACACTGACCTCGCGGCCGGCCTTGATCAGGCACTTGGCCATCACCTCGCCCATGCGACCCAAACCCATCCATCCGATGCGCACCGTCATGCCGTCTCCTTGCTCACAACATCTAGCGCCAAAGTGCTGCAGCCGCGCGCCGGGTTCAAGAAATACAGAGGAGATCAGTTTTCCTGCTGGCGGAAAAAGGCGCTTGCCTCGAGCCTGGCCAGGACGCTTCTTTCAAATCAGGCGTGTTGTGCAGACCCCTCCAAATTCAGGCAATATGGTTTCCATGAACGACACCTCAACCTACGTCCCCCCGGCCATCTGGTCGCCAGCGTCAGCCAACGGCGGCCGCTTCGCCAACATCAACCGTCCTGTGGCCGGCCCCACCCATGACAAGGAACTGCCGGTCGGCCGCCATCCCCTGCAGCTCTATTCGCTGGGCACGCCCAACGGCATCAAGGTCACGGTGATGCTGGAGGAGTTGCTGGCCCTGGGCCGCAGCGGTGCGGAGTACGACGCCTGGCTGATCCGTATCCACGAGGGCGAACAGTTCGGCAGCGGTTTTGTGGCAGTCAACCCCAACTCCAAGATCCCGGCGCTGGTGGATCGCAGCGGCCCCATGCCGCAGCGGGTGTTCGAATCCGGCGCCATCCTGCAGTACCTGGCCGAGAAGTTCGGCGCGTTTTTGCCCACCAGCGGCGCGGCACGCGCCGAGTGCCTGTCGTGGCTGAACTGGCAAATGGGCAGCGCGCCGTTTCTGGGCGGCGGCTTCGGCCACTTCTACGCCTACGCCCCGAGCAAGATGCAATACCCCATCGACCGCTACGCAATGGAAGTCAAGCGCCAGCTCGATGTGCTCGACCGCCGCCTGGCCGAGGTGCCCTACCTGGCCGGCGACGAGTACACCATTGCCGACATGGCGGTGTGGCCCTGGTACGGCGCCCTGGTGAAGGGCCAGCTTTATGAAGCCGGCGAGTTCCTGCAGGTGCAGGTCTACAAAAACGTGCTGCGCTGGACCGACGAGATTGCGAAGCGCCCGGGCGCCAGACGGGGGCGCATGGTCAATCGCACCTGGGGCGAGCCCTCCAGCCAGTTGCATGAGCGCCATGACGCGAGCGACTTCGACACCCGCACCCAGGACAAGCTAGGGGCCTGATAGTGCTATTTTCAGAAGTGCGAACGCGGTGAAAACAATGCCAATCAAGGCGCACGACGACGGGCGGACTCCAGTCCGGCCTAGGAGCGCAACGCCGAGTGGTGCTGTTTTCACCCGTTCCCTGCGGGTTGTGAGTCAAAGGGCCGTGCGCGGCGTTGCAAAGCCTTGCCGGGGTTCGCCCCGGCGGCGTTTTGCGCCTTGCTCACAGCCCTTTGACTCACAACGCATCTCCTGAAAATAGCACTAACAGGCCCCACCATGATCACCCTGTACGACTGCGCCACCGCCCCCAGCCCGCGACGCGCCCGCATCCTGCTGGCCGAAAAAGGCGTGCCCCATGAGACCGTGCAGATTGACCTGCGCGCCGGCGAGCAGCTGGGTGAGGCCTACCGCCGCATCAACCCGCAGTGCACCGTGCCCGCACTGCGCACCGACGAGGGCGTGATGCTCACCGACAACGCCGCGATTGCCGCCTGGCTGGAAGCCCACTGCCCGCAGCCCCCGTTGCTGGGCCGCACCGCCCTGGAAAAGGCCGATATCGCCAGCTGGCAATGGCGCATCGAGTTTGAAGGCCTGCTGGCGATTGCCGAATGTCTGCGCAACAGCTCGCCAGGGATGGCGAACCGCGCCCTGCCCGGGCCGGTGGACTACCCGCAGATTCCGGAGCTTGCCCAGCGCGGACTGGCGCGCGTGCAGCAGTTTTTTTCGGTGCTGGATGAACAGCTGCGGGGCCGCGATTTCGTGGCAGCAGACCAGTTCAGCATTGCCGACATCACCGCGGCGGTGGTGGTGGACTTTGCGCGCATCGTCAAGGTCAAGCCCGGCGAGCAGCACCCGGACCTGACGCGCTGGCGCACGGCCATGGCGCAGCGCCCGTCGATGGCGCTTTAACGGGTCGCGCGGTTCACACGCGTTCGATCACCAGCGCAATGCCCTGCCCGACGCCGATACACATGGTGCACAGCGCGTAACGGCCGCCAGTGCGGTGCAATTGGTTGACCGCCGTGGTCACCAGGCGTGCGCCGGAGGCACCCAGCGGGTGGCCCAGCGCAATCGCGCCGCCGTTCGGGTTGACGCGTACATCGTCGTCCTGCAGGCCCAGCAGGCGCAACACCGCCAGGCCCTGGGCGGCAAAAGCTTCGTTGAGTTCGATCACGTCCATCTGCGCGAGGCTCAGGCCGGTCAGTGCCAGCACCTTTTCGGTGGCCGGGGCCGGGCCTATGCCCATGATGCGCGGCGGTACGCCGGCCGTCGCCATGCCGACGATGCGCGCGCGTGGCGTGAGGCCGTTCTGCTTCGCGGCCTCTTCGTTGGCGATCAGCAGCGCGCAGGCGCCATCGTTGACGCCCGAAGCATTGCCTGCCGTGACACTGCCGTCAGGGCGCACCGCACCCTTGAGTTTGGCCAGCGCCTCCAATGAGGTTTCGCGCGGGTGTTCGTCCTTGCTGACGACGACCGGGTCGTCTTTTTTCTGGGCAATCGTCACCGGCGTGATCTCGGCGTCGAAGAAACCCGACTTCTGCGCGGCCACCGCCTTCAGCTGGGAGGCCAGCGCCATCTTGTCCTGGTCTGCGCGGCTGATCTTGTACTCGGTTGCCACGTTTTCAGCGGTTTCCGGCATGGCATCCGTGCCGTATTTTTCCTTCATCAGCTTGTTGACAAAACGCCAGCCAATCGTGGTGTCGTACATCTGCGCGGCGCGGCTGAAGGCACTCTCGGCCTTGGCCATCACAAACGGCGCGCGGCTCATGCTCTCCACGCCACCGGCAATCATCATGCGGGCCTCGCCGGCCTTGATGGCGCGGGCCGCCGTGCCCACCGCGTCCATGCCCGAACCGCACAGGCGGTTGATGGTGGCGCCCGGCAGCTCCAGCGGCAGGCCGGCCAGCAGCGTGGCCATGTGGGCCACGTTGCGGTTGTCTTCGCCGGCCTGATTCACGCAGCCGTAAATCACGTCGGTCACGGCCAGCCAGTCAACGTTGGGGTTGCGCGCCATCAGCGCCATGAGTGGCACGGCGGCCAGATCATCGGTGCGCACGCTGCTGAGCGCGCCGCCATAACGGCCGAAAGGGGTACGGATGGCGTCGCAGATAAAGGCATGGGGAGTCATGGTGGTTCTCTCGGATGGGTTGTCAAAGGGCCTGGACAGGTTCGGCCCGAACGGAAATTTTCGCGGCCTTACACCGCGATGGGCAGGCCGACCAGCTTCTCCAGCTCGGCATGTTCCAGCCCCTCGACCTTGTCGATCAGGCGCAGGCCTTGCGGCGTGCATTCCAGCGTGGCGAGATCGGAGTAGATGCGTTTGACGCAGGCTATGCCGGTCAGCGGGTAGCTGCAGGTCTGAACTACCTTGCTCTCGCCCTTTTTGGTCAGCAGGTCCATCATGACCCAGGTCTGCCTGGCACCGATGGCCAGGTCCATGGCACCGCCCACGGCCGGAATGGCGCCGGGCTCGCCGGTGCTCCAGTTGGCCAGGTCGCCGGTGGCGGACACCTGGAAGGCACCGAGCACACAGATGTCCAGGTGGCCGCCGCGCATCATCGCAAAGCTGTCGGCATGGTGAAAATAGGCGCCGCCCTTGAGCAGGGTCACCGGCTGCTTGCCGGCATTGATCAGGTCGAAGTCCTCGTTACCCTCGGCCGGGGCCGGGCCCATGCCCAGGATGCCGTTCTCGCTCTGCAGGATGACCTCGATGCCCTCGGGCAGGTGGTTGGCGACCTGCGTCGGCATGCCTATGCCCAGGTTCACGTAGGCGCCGTCATGGATGTCGCGCGCCACACGTGCGGCGAGTTGGTCTTTGCTGCGTTTCAGGTAAGTCATGTCAGGCTGCCTGTTTGAAGCCGCCGGCCTGCGTGGCGACACGGTCAATTTTCACGATCCGGTGCACAAAGATGCCGGGGGTCACGATGTGCTCCGGGTCCAGCGCGCCGAGCTCCACGATCTCGTGCACGGTCGCCACCGTCTGTTTGGCCGCTGTCGCCATGACCGGGCCAAAGTTGCGCGCCGCCTTGCGGTACACCAGGTTGCCCCAGCGGTCGCCGCGCTCGGCCTTGATCAGCGCCACGTCGCCGTAAATCGGCATTTCCAGCACGTAATGCCGGCCATTGATTTCACGGGTTTCCTTGGGCGAACCATCGGCATGTTTTGCCAGCTCGGTGCCGAAGCCGGTCGGGGAGAAAAACGCGCCTATGCCGGCGCCCGCCGCGCGCAGGCGCTCGGCCAGGTTGCCCTGCGGCACCAGTTCCAGCTCGAGCTTGCCGGCGCGGTACAGCTCGTCAAAAACGTAACTGTCGGCCTGGCGCGGAAAGCTGCAGATGATCTTGCGCACGCGGCCGGTCTTGAGCAGCGCCGCGAGACCGGTGTCGGCATTGCCGGCGTTGTTGTTGACCACGGTCAGGTCCTTCGCACCCTGCGCAATGAGCCCGTCTATCAGTTCGTTCGGGATGCCGGCCGTGCCGAAGCCGCCGATCAGCACGGTTGAGCCGTCCCTGACACCGGCCAGCGCCTCGGCCACCGACCGGGCTGTCTTGTTGATCATGAAACTGTCTCCGTCGGAAAGATCATTCGTCTGAAATTTGTTCTTATATAGAACAAATGTTCGTATAATGAATTTTAGGAGATTTCCGCACCCATGGCAATTGCCGCATCCCCTTCAGGTCCTGATGGCCGTCCCGGCCCCGCGCCGGGCGACAGTTATGTCCAGTCGTTCGCGCGCGGGCTGGAGGTCATCCGTTCCTTCAGCGCGCAGTCGCCACGCCAGACCCTGAGTGAAGTGGCGGCGCGCAGCGGCTTGACCCGTGCCGGTGCGCGGCGCATTTTGCTGACCCTGCAGACGCTGGGCTATGTGGACAGTGATGGCAAGTTGTTCTCCCTGACCCCGCGCATCCTGGACCTGGGTTTTGCCTACCTGTCGTCCATGCCGATCTGGAACCTGGCCGAACCGGTGATGGAGGGTCTTGCCGGGGAAGTCGGGGAGTCGTGTTCTGCCGCGGTGCTGGAAGGCACGGACATTGTGTATGTGATGCGGGTGGCCACGCACAAGATCATGAGCATCACGCTGGGGGTCGGCTCGCGCCTGCCGGCTTACTGCACGTCCATGGGTCGCGTGTTGCTGGCCGGCCTGCCGGAGGGCGAAGCCCTCGCCTGCCTGAAAGCCTCGGAGCTGGCGCCGCTCACCCGCCACACGGTGACGGACCTGGACGCCCTGCGCCAGAAAATTGCACAGACGCGCAAGCAGGGCTGGTGCCTGGTCAATCAGGAGCTGGAAGAAGGCCTGGTGTCCATGGCCGCGCCGATTCACGACCGGCTAGGCAAGACGGTGGCGGCCCTGAACATCAGCGGCCAGGCCAACCGGACCAGTGCCAGGGCCATGCAGGACAGCATGTTGCCGGCCCTGCTGGCCGCCGCGCAAACGATTTCACGCTTGCTCAGCGTTCAACGCACCTGATCGGGCCATGACCCGACGGGCCGTTCAGGACTTGCGGGAACCCATGACCAGCACCACGGCGCCCAGGACAATCGCGCCGATGCTGAGCCACTGGGGCACATTGATCGACTCTTTTTCCTTGACGACCAGCTCGAGCGGGCCGATGTTGGCTTTGGTGGTGTCTTTGGTGAAGCTGAAACCGCCGGTGAAAAAGCCGGCCAGGCCGAGCACGATCAGGACAATGCCTGTGATTCTGATTGCATTCATGAAATTCTCCTCGCCGGATGATGGGTATGCCGGCGCGCGCTGCCGGGATCACGCTACCGTGCAGGTAATCTAGCCGATAAGACCCTGCAGGGCGCGTAGGACATTGCCGACGGACTTTTTTGGCGTCCCGAAAACACCACAGCTGCAACAAGCACAGGCCCCATGCTACGCTTGACCCATGTTCACGCCTTCGCAAGCCGACGTCCGTCGTTTTTACTGTTCCGTTTACGCCAAAGCCCGCTCAGGGCAAGCGCTGGAAGCTATTGAAACCATAGCAAGCCAGTGGATCGACGAGCACCCCGAGTACCACGCCGACTTTGCCGATGCCGATGCGGCGCTGGAGAAGATGTACGACGTGGAAGGCGGCAAGACCAACCCCTTCCTTCACCTGTCCATGCACCTGTCGATCAGCGAGCAGTGTTCGATTGACCAGCCGCGCGGCATCCGGCAGGCGGTCGAGCTGCTGACCGCCCGGCGCAATTCGCTGCACGACGCCCACCATGAAGCCATGGACTGCCTGGGCCAGATGGTTTGGGAAAGCCAGCGCGCCGGCCGCCCGCCCGACGGCGCCGCCTACATCGCCTGCGTGCAGCGCCACGCGACGAGAGACTAGCCCCCACGGTTGCTCACTGCGTGTAGCGCCCTACCCCCTGGGGGGCCGCTGCGCCTGCGGGCCGGCCCTTCGACAAGCTCAGGACAGGCCAAGGCCGGACCCGCGGCCCCTGCTTGAAAAGAGAAAGAGGCCCACGACCACCGTCCGGATCATTGGTCCACAAAAAAAGCCGCTGAATCAGCGGCTTTTTCGTGGATGCAAGGTGCGTTTAACGGAACTTGCTCTGCGGAACGACCTTCAGGTCACCCTCGACGGATGCCAGGTAGTTGGCCAGCTGCTTGAGTTCTGCGTTGGTGTACTGCTTGGCCATGCCCGCCATGATGGCGTTGCCGCGACCCACGGTCTTGTTGTTTTCCACCTTGTAGGCCTTGAGCGCCACAAACAGGTAGTCGGCATGCTGGCCGCCGAGCTTGGGATAGGACGGATCGATCGGCTTGCTGAAGTCAGCGCCGTGGCAGGACGCGCAATTGGCCTTGCCCAGCAGGGCAGCAACGGCCGGGCTGGGTGTTTTGGCGGTGCGCGCTGCAGCGGCTGCGCCTTCGGTCACGCCATGCTGGGCGTAATACGCGGCCAGATCGGCAATGTCCTGGTCGTTCAGCGACTCGGCGATGCCGCGCATCGTGGGGTGTTTGCGCTCCCCCTTTTTATAGGCATGCAGGGCCGCGTCAATGTACTTGGCGCTCTGGCCGGAAATCATGGGGACTTTGTAGACCTCGGGGAAACTGGCCTGGTAACCCTTGATGCCATGGCAGCCAATACACATGGCATTTTTGGTTTCGCCGGCCTTGACATCACCCTTGATGTCCTGGGAATGGGCGGAAACCGTCACAAATGAGACAGCCAGGGCGAATAACGTGGTGAACAGCTTGGTCATTTTGCGCGCACAATCAGGTGAGAATTTGTTATAAAAAACAACCGCTGATTATATCTGTGCCTGCCGCGGCCCGGTCCTGCCCCGGCTTAATCACCGCAGATTCACCCATCTTCCTGTCCCTACCTCCTGTCCACCATGAAATTCCAAGGCTCCAAAAACTACGTCGCCACCCAGGATCTGATGCTTGCCGTCAACGCCTCCGCCACCCTGAAAAAGCCCCTGCTGGTCAAGGGCGAGCCCGGCACCGGCAAGACCATGCTGGCCGAGGAAGTGGCCGAAGCCTTGCAACTGCCGCTGTTGCAGTGGCACATCAAGTCCACCACCAAGGCGCAGCAGGGCCTGTATGAATACGACGCGGTCTCGCGCCTGCGCGACTCGCAGCTCGGCGACGAAAAGGTCAAGGACATCCACAACTACATCATCAAGGGTGTGCTCTGGCAGGCCTTCACGGCCGACGAGCCGGTCGCGCTGCTGATCGACGAGATCGACAAGGCCGACATCGAGTTCCCGAACGACCTGCTGCGCGAGATCGACCGCATGGAGTTCTACTGCTACGAGACACGCGAGCTGATCAAGGCCAAACACCGGCCACTGGTCTTCATCACCTCGAACAACGAGAAAGAACTGCCCGACGCCTTTTTGCGCCGCTGCTTTTTCCACTACATCAAGTTCCCCGATGCCGACACGATGAAACTCATCGTCGACGTGCACTTCCCCGGCCTCAAGAAAGAGCTGCTGGCCGCGGCCATGAAGACCTTTTACGACGTGCGCAACCTGCCCGGCCTGAAGAAAAAGCCTTCCACCAGCGAACTGCTGGACTGGCTCAAGCTGCTGGTGGCCGAAGACATTCCGCTGGAAGCGCTGCAGAGCAAGGAAGACAAGGTGGCCGTGCCGCCGCTGGTGGGCGCGCTGCTCAAGAACGAGCAGGACGTCACCTTGTTTGAAAAACTGGTGTTCATGCAACGCCACAACCGCTAGGTCCGGCCATGGCAAGCGACAAGCGCACTCTCCTGGTCGAAGGCCTGTCCGACGCCGTCGGTTTTGTCGGCGGCGCGCTGCTCGGCTTCTGGCTGGGCCGGCTGTTCGGCCTGGACATTTTTGCCGCCGGTTACGGCAACAGCGCCATAGGCGGCATCGTGCTGGTCGGCCTGGGCGGTGGTCTGGGACTGCAGATCGCGCGGCGCTGGCGCCGTGCGCAGGCAAAAAAGCAGGGCAAAGACACATGAGTTTTGTGCACCCCGTCATTCTTTCCGGGCGCGGCATCGAGCTGGTGCCTCTGGCGCTGGACCACGAAGCCGGCCTGCGCGCCGCGGCCGCCGACGGTGAACTCTGGAAGCTGCGGGTGACCTCGGTCCCGGAGCCGGACCAGACCCGCACCTATATTGAAGACGCGCTCAAGGCCCGCGATGCCGGCCACCGCTTCGCCTTCGCGGTGCGTGACGCCGCCAGCGGGACCGTGCTGGGCAGCACCAGTTACCACGACATTTTGCCGGCCGTGAAACGCGTCGAGATTGGCTACACCTGGTACGCCGCGCGCTGCCAGCGCACCCATGTCAACACCACCTGCAAGCTGCTGATGCTCACCCACGCGTTCGAGACCCTAGGCTGCCACGTGGTGGGCTGGCGCACCGACAATTTCAACTTCGCCTCGCAGCGCGCTATTGAACGCCTGGGCGCCAAAAAAGACGGCGTGATCCGCGGCCACGCGCTGCGGCGCGACGGCACGATTCGCGACACGGTGATGTACAGCCTGCGCTCCGGCGAGTGGCCGGAAGTGAAGGCGCAGCTGCTGTACCTGCTGGACAAGCCGCGTCCACCAAAGCAATGAAGGGAGCCCGACCATGTTGATCGACTTCTTCTACACCCTGCGTTCGGCCAAGCTGCCGGTCTCGGTCAAGGAATACCTGATGCTGCTCGAAGCGCTGCAGGCCGGCGTGGTCGGGCCCAACAGCGTCAAAGGGGAGGACGGCGAGATCGGCGAGGGCGCCTACAAGATCGACGACTTCTATTACCTGAGCCGCACCGTGCTGGTGAAGGACGAAAAACACTACGACAAGTTCGACCGCGCTTTCGCGGCCTACTTCAAGGGTGTGGAGATGATTGCCGACTTCACCAAGGACATTCCGCTCGAATGGCTGCGCAAGAACCTGGAGCTCGAACTCAGCCCCGAAGACAAGGCCAAGATCGAGAAGATGGGCTGGGACGAACTCATGGAAACGCTGAAAAAGCGTTTCGAGGAACAGAAAGAGCGTCACGAAGGCGGCAGCAAGTGGATAGGCACGGGCGGCACCTCGCCGTTTGGCGCCAACGGCTTCAACCCGCAGGGCATACGCATCGGCCAGGAGAAAAGCCGCAACAAAAGCGCGGTGAAGGTCTGGGACCAGCGCGCCTACAAGGACTACGACGACACGCAGGAACTCGGCACACGCAACATCAAGGTCGCGCTGCGCCGCCTGCGCAAGTTTGCGCGTGAAGGCCATGTCGAGGAACTGGACCTAGACGACACCATCAAGTCCACCGCGGCCAACGCCGGCTGGCTGGACATCAAGATGGTGCCGGAGCGCCACAACAACGTGAAAGTGCTGCTGCTGATGGACGTGGGCGGCACCATGGACGAACACATCAGCCGCGTGGAAGAACTGTTCTCCGCCACCAAGACCGAGTTCAAGCACATCGAGTTTTATTACTTCCACAACTGCGTCTATGACTTCATGTGGAAGAACAACCGCCGCCGCTTCAGCGAGAAGTTTGCGACCTGGGACATCATCCGCAAGTACAACAAGGACTACAAGCTGATCTTTGTGGGAGACGCGACCATGAGCCCGTATGAAATTTTGCAGCCGGGCGGCAGCGTCGAATACAACAACGAGGAAGCCGGCGCCGAGTGGATGCAGCGGCTGACCAACGCCTTCCCGAAATTTGTCTGGATCAACCCCGAGCCGCAAGGCGTCTGGCAGTACCGCCAGAGCATTGCTGTGATGCAGCAGCTGGTGAACCAGCGCATGTACCCGCTGACCATCAAGGGGCTGGAAGAGGCGATGCGCCTGCTGTCGAAGTAACGCACGGCCTGAAGCGGCATCGCCGCTCAGCGCGTGATTGGCACGGCAGCGTAAAAAGAAAATGGTGCCCTTGGCAGGAATCGGACCTGCGACCTATCCCTTAGGAGGGGATCGCTCTATCCACTGAGCTACAAAGGCACACACACATAGTTTACCAAGGCGGACGACGCGGCGCCCCCGATGCAGGCCCCCGGCTTCGTCAGCTGCGGTAATTCCGGGGCGGTGCGGTCGACAGGCCGGCCGGCTGTCCCTCGGGGAGCCAGCAAGTCGCTTCTTTTTTGATAGCTGCTTGCGCCCGCCCCATAAGGGCTGGAGAGAAAAAACGCTTATATATCAATGACGTTTCAGGCTCATTTCGCGCCTCAGCACGGCAGCCTCACAACAAAACCTCCGGCCCGAAGGCCAGCCCGTCCAGTTTGTCGGGGTTGCGCATGATGTAGATGTTGGTGGCCTGGCCTTTGTCGTTGTAGGCGAAGGTGATGGCCGCCGCGATTTCGCCGTTCTTGCGCAGCTGGATGGCACGGCCGCCGTTGATCTCGCAGGGCAGCCATTCGTAAGCAGCCCAGTAGCGGGCCAGCTGCGTGGCAATGAGCGTGAGCACGCTGCCCTTGCCCTGCACCACGCCTTCAATGGAGCTGACCTTGCCGCCGCTGTCGGCGCACAGGGCGATGTCGTCCGACAGCAGGCTGGCGAGCGACTCGGTGCTGCCTGCGGTGATGGCTTCGCGGAATGCGGTGAGCAGGCCGTCCTGCACCTGGGGCGGCGTCACGTGCCGCACCTTGCCCTGGGCAATGCTGATGCTGGCGCGCGAGACCAGCTTGCGGCAGGCAGCTTCTTCCATGTCCAGCATCTCCGCCACTTCGGCGTACGGCGTTTCAAAAATCTCGTGCAGCAGGTAAGCGGCGCGCTCCCTGGGCGTGAGCCGCTCCAGCAGCAGCAAGAAAGCCATGCTCAGCGACGAGGCCAGCATGGCCTGAGTTTCGGGCGTGTCTTCGGTGCGGGTCTGAATCGGTTCTGGCAGCCAGGTGCCGACGTAGTCGACCCGGCTGCGCTGGGCGTCGCGCAGCATGTCGATGCAGTGCCGCGTGCAGAGCGTGGTGAGCCAGGCCGCCGGCGTGGCAATGCCGGCGTGGTCGGCCGCCTGCCATTTGATGAAGACATCCTGCACGGCGTCTTCGGCATCGGCCCGTGAACCGAGGATGCGGTAGGCCAGGCCGAACAAATGCCTGCGCCTTTCTTCAAAGACGGCGGTGGGGTCAATGGTGCTCATGCTGCGCGTCTCGGGTTTACTCAGTGTGCCGAGACCTGGAGGCGATTCCAGAGGTTGATCATGCCGATGGTAGCGGTCAGTGCGCCGATCTGCTTGTCGGTGAAAGAGGCACGCAACCGGCCGCGCAGGCTGGCGTAGTCGGTCTGGGGGTTGAGCACGGTCAGGGCTTCGGTCCAGGCCAGTGCGGCTTTCTCGGCTTCGCTGAAGTCGCTCACATGCGCCCAGACAACGAGGCGGTCCAGCCTGTCGCTGGTTTCGCCGTCCTGCCGGGCTTCGCGGGTATGCATCTTGACGCAGAAGGCGCAGCCGTTGATCTGCGAGGCGCGCAGGTGCACCAGGTGGTGAAGTTTTTTGTCCAGGTCCAGATCGCTGACGACTTCATGCACCTTGAGCAGGGCGGGAAAGACTTCAGGGACAACGAGGTCGAAACGTACGGGAGCGGTGCTGGCAACGGCGGTAGCAGTCATGGTGTTTCCTTTAAAAACTGGAGGTGACACCGTATTGACGATTCAGCTTTCCGGTTTGTGACGCGAGGCCTGAAATAAAAAGCCTGAAACCACAAAAATTCAGGCCATGGGAACACCGCACGCGAGGCGCTGGCCTGGCAGGGCCGGCGTATCCGCCATCAATCGCTACGTTTTTGATAGCTGCTTGCGCCCACGCAACAAGGGCTGCAACCCTGAAAGACTCACAAACACCAAGACTCGGACCACCGGACACTCAGTCCCGCTTCGCCCACTCCACAAACTCCGGCGCGTAACCCCTGGACTTCAAAAAGTCGGCCAGGGCATAACCGGTGCCGGCCGGCCAGCACTTGACGTCTTCGTGGGCATACAGCCGGTAGTCCACCAGCTCCGGGGAGAGTTTGACTTCGCCATGGCCGACGGCGCTGTAGGCAATGATGATCTGGTTCATGCGCTGGAAGTCGTAGACGCCGATCAGCTTGAGGTCGGTCACGTCGAGGCTGGTTTCTTCCTTGATCTCGCGGGTGATGCCGCCTTCGGGTGTTTCGCCGGCCTCCATGAAACCGGTGATCAGCGCGTACATCTTGCCGGACCAGGCGGCGTTGCGCGCCAGCAGGATCTTGCCCTGGTGTTCGATGACCGCGGCCAGCACCGGCACCGGGTTGTTCCAGTGGGTGTAGTCGCAGGCCGGGCAGCGCAGGCGCACGGTTTCGCCGCTGTCTTCCAGCTGGGAAATCATCGCCAGCGGGGTGGCGCAGCTGGGGCAAAACTTGAATTCCTGGCTCATGGCATGCAGACCTTTTTGCTTCTTTTTTGATAGCTGCTTGCGCCCATGGAACAAAGGCAACAGCCACTTTTTACATACAAAACCTGGCTAACCCGTCCGCCCTGAGCCCGGACGGTGACGGCATCAGGCCGGAAACACGCCGGTCGACAGATAACGGTCACCGCGGTCGCAGACGATGAACACGATCACCGCGTTCTCGACGGTTTTGGCAATCTCCTGCGCCACCCAGCAGGCGCCGGCGGCGGAGATGCCGGCGAAGATGCCCTCTTCGCGCGCCAGCCGGCGGCACATGTCTTCGGCGTCGAGCTGGCTCACCAGCACGGTGTCGTCGATATGGCGGGGGTCGTAAATCTTCGGCATGTAGGCCTCGGGCCACTTGCGGATGCCGGGAATACGCGAGCCTTCGCTCGGCTGCGCGCCGATGATGCGGATCGCCGGGTTTTTCTCTTTCAGGAAACGCGACACGCCGGTGATGGTGCCGGTGGTGCCCATGGCGCTGACGAAGTGCGTGACCTTGCCGGCCGTGTCGGCCCAGATTTCGGGACCGGTGGTCTCGTAGTGGATGCGCGGGTTGTCCTGGTTGGCAAACTGGTCCAGCACCCTGCCCTTGCCGTCTTTGGCCATCTGGTCGGCCAGGTCGCGGGCGTGTTCCATGCCGCCGCTTTTGGGCGTGAGGATCAGCTCGGCGCCAAAGGCCTTCATGGTCTGCGCACGTTCGATCGACAGGTCCTCCGGCATGATCAGCACCATGCGGTAACCCTTGATGGCCGCGGCCATGGCCAGCGCAATGCCGGTGTTTCCGGAGGTCGCCTCGATCAGCGTGTCGCCGGGCTGAATCTCGCCGCGCTCCTCGGCGCGCTTGATCATGGACAGCGCGGGCCGGTCTTTCACTGAACCGGCGGGGTTGTTGCCTTCGAGTTTGCCGAGGACCACGTTGTGGCGTTGGATGTTGGCTTGGGACTGGATGCGTTGCAGCGCCACCAGGGGCGTTTTGCCAATGGCGTCTTCGATGGTCGGATAATTCATACCCTGCACTGTGCCATAATTTGCCTCTTTGCTTCTTCCTGCCCGGGTGGTGAAATTGGTAGACGCAGGGGACTCAAAATCCCCCGCCGCAAGGCGTGCCGGTTCGATTCCGGCCCCGGGCACCACCTCTTGTGAACTTCGTCGCCTGGTTCTCCCGAACCGGCCCGCCTTTGGGCGATATTGACAAAGCGCACGTCGTACGCGGGTTCGATTCCGGCCCCGAGCACCAGATACAGGCCCTTCCAGTTCTGGAGGGGCCTTTTTTGTGGGCGCTTGCGCGCAAAAACGCAGAAGCACAGATACTGGCGGCCATGACTTCCTCCAGCACTCCCCTGCACCAACTCGACGCCTGGCAAGCCGCCACCCTGCTCGCGCGCCGCGAACTCCAGGCCGTGGACCTGGTCCGCGCCTGCCTGGACCGGATTGCCGAACGTGAGCCGCAGCTGCAGGCGTTTGTGCAGCTGGGCGCCGACGCCGCGCTGGCGATGGCCCGCGAACTCGATGCCGGGCCGGTGCGTGGCCTGTTGCACGGCCTGCCCTTCGGCGTGAAGGACTTGTTCGACACCTTTGACCTGCCCACCGCTTACGGATCACCGATTTATGCCGGCCAGCAGCCGCTGGCCGATGCGGCGGCCGTGGCGCTGTGCCGTGAAGCCGGCGCGGTGTTGCTCGGCAAAACCGTGACCACCGAGCTGGCCAACATGTTTCCCGGCGTCACGCGCAACCCGCACCACCCGGATCACACGCCGGGCGGCTCGTCGAGCGGTTCGGCCGCCGCCGTGGCCGACGCCATGCTGCCACTGGCGCTGGGCACCCAAACTGCCGGCTCGCTGATACGACCGGCGGCTTTTTGCGGCGTGGTCGGCTACAAGCCCAGCCACAACCGGGTGCCCCGGGCCGGTGTCAAAAGCCTGTCGGAAACGCTGGACACGGTGGGCGGCTTTGCGCGCAGCGTGCGCGACGTGGCGCTGCTGGGCGCGGTGCTGACCGGCGATGCGCGGCTGGCCGACCCCGCCGCGTTTGCGCAAGGAGCCGCGCCGCGCATCGGCTTTTGCCGCACGCCCGAATGGGCGCAGGCCGATGAGGACACGCAGCAGGCCTGGGCCCAGGCCGAAGCCGCGCTGGCCGGCCACGGCGTGCCGCTGGCGCTGCCGCCCGAGCTGTCGGGTCTGGTCGCCGTGCAGAAAGAGGTGCAGGCCTTCGAGACTGCGCGCTCCCTGAGCCATGAGCGCCTGCGGCACCGCGACCAGCTCAGTGCGCCGTTGCAGGCGCTGATCGCGACCGGCCTGGCCATCGGCGGTGAAGCCCATGCGCGCAACCTGCAGGTCACCGCGGCAGCCCGCCAGCAGGCACAGGCGCTGTTCAACGGGCACGATGTGCTGCTCTCCCCCAGCAGCATCGGCGAGGCCCCGGCCCGGCTGGACGGCACGGGCGACCCGCTGTTTTGCCGCACCTGGACACTGCTGGGCCTGCCCTGCCTGCACCTGCCCTTTGCCCGGGGCCGCCATGGGCTGCCGGTGGGCCTGCAGCTGGTGGGCGCCCATGGCGACGACCACCGCCTGCTGGCGGCCGCGCACTGGGTGCATGCGCGCCTGAGCCGGTAAGCCCTGCCGCCAGGCGCGGGTCACCGCGATTTGACCCTGCGCAATGCCACGGCATTGAATCAGGCGCATTCTCGAAACGCAGTTTTTTCTGCGGCCCCGGGAGTCCGTCATGCACTCACTTCGTCGTTGGACCCAGCCCCTCGTGGCGGCTGTCCTGCTGGCGGCCCTGACCGGCCAGGCGGCCACCGCCCAGCCTCCGAGCGCCCAGGAAATGATTGCGGCGCTGGCCAGGGCCAACGCCTCGGTGGTCGGTGTGCGTGTCATGGTGGACGAGGAGGCGCGGTCGGCCGAGACCCTGGGCCAGCACCGCCGCGGCTCCGGGGTGGTGATCGCGCCGGATGGCCTGATCCTGACCATAGGCTATCTGGTGCTGGAAGCCGAGCAGATTGAAATCGTCACGCAGGACAACAAGACCCTGCCGGCACGCGCCGTGGCCTACGACCTGGCGACCGGTTTCGGCCTGCTGCGCCCCTTGCTGCCCCTGCGCGTCGGCGCCGCGGTGCTGGGCAGCAGCCAGCCCCTGCAGCCCGGCGAGGCGCTGATGGCCGTGACCGGCCCGCAGGCCAGCGACGACGGCGAGGTCAGCATGACACGGCTGGTCAGCAAGCGCGCGTTTTCCGGCACCTGGGAGTACCACATCGACACGGCCCTGTTCACCAGCCCGCCCCTGCTGGGCAACAGCGCCAACCACAGCGGCGCGCCGCTGTTCAACCAGAAAGGGGAACTGGTGGGCATAGGCTCGCTGCTGGTGTCCGACGCCAGCGGACAAAACCGGGCCCTGCCCGGCAACATGTTTGTCCCGGTGGACCTGCTGCGCCCCATCCTGGCCGAAATGCAGCGCTCCGGCTCCAGCGCCCAAAGCCACCGGCCCTGGCTGGGCCTGAACTCGAGCGACCGGGGCGGACGCATCCAGATCGTGCGCGTCAGCAAGGACAGCCCGGCCGAGCTGGCGGGCCTGGAGGCGGGCGACGTGGTGCTGGCGGTGGACGGCACCAAGGTCGCGACGCTGGCCGATTTCTACAAAAAACTCTGGGACCGGGCCGCGCCCGATTCGGAGGTATCCCTCACCGTGCTGCAAGGCGCCGACGTCAAGACGATTGTGCTGAAGGCGCAGGACCGCCTGCAAACCCTGAAAAAACCTTCCGGCATCTGAGGCTTCAAGTCAAATCGGCCGCCAGCCCTTGACAGACAAGCGCCATCAGCTCCTGATTTTGTAGCGCCTAACGCGCTGCGGCGGGCAGCAGCGGCTGGGCGCCGCTGATCGCCCGCAGCTCCAGCGCGGCCATGGGAGCCGGGCCCGAGGCCGGCGCCGACTCGTCGTCCAGCTTGAATTCGTCCACCGCCGTCTGCAGCTGCAGCGTCTGCTCGGCCAGCGATGCGGCGGCGGTGGCGGCCTGCTCCACCAGCGCGGCGTTTTGCTGGGTCGCCTTGTCCATCTGCACCATGGCCTGGTTCACATGTTCGATGCCCTTGCTTTGCTCCACTGAGGCCGCCGAAATCTGCTCGAGCAGACTGCTCACGCGCCTGACGGCCTGCACGATGTCCTGCATGGTCCGGCCCGCCTGCCCGACCAGTTCGGAGCCGTTCTCCACATGCGCCACGGAGTCGGCAATCAGGGCCTTGATCTCGCGCGCCGCCCCGGCGCTGCGCTGGGCCAGGCCGCGCACTTCGCTGGCCACGACCGCAAAACCGCGGCCCTGATCGCCGGCACGCGCGGCTTCCACCGCGGCGTTGAGCGCCAGGATGTTGGTCTGGAAGGCGATGCCTTCGATGACCGCGATGATGTCCACAATCTTTCTGGAACTGCCGCTGATGGCGGCCATGGTGTCCACCACCTGCACCACCACCTCGCCGCCGCGCGCGGCAATGTCCGAGGCGCTGGCCGCGAGCCCGCTGGCCGTGCTCGCGTGCCCGGCGTTCAGCCTGACCGTGGCCGTCAGCTCCTCCATGCTGGAGACGGTCTCCTCCAGCGAGGCGGCCTGCTCTTCCGTGCGGCGCGACAGGTCGGCATTGCCGGCCGCGATGTCCCGGGACGCCAGGGTGATCGAATCGGTCGAGGCCTTGATGCGGCTCACCAGATCGGTCAGCGTGTCTTCCATGCCGCCCAGGGCGCCCAGCAGGCGGCCGAAATCGCCGCCACGTTCGGTGGAAAATTCCTGGCTGAGGTCGCCCGACGCCACGGTTTCTGCAATGTAGATCGCCTCATTGAGCGGCTGCGCAATGCTGCGCGCCAGCCGCCAGACCACGATGGCGCTTGCCAGCAAGGCGGCCAGCCCGAGCGCCAGCATCCAGCGGCGCGCCGTGGCGATGTCGCTTTCAACGACCTGTCCGCGCGCGCGGACCTGGCGCGTCTGCAGATCGGCCAGCGCCTGCAGTTCCTGCTGCAGCCGGTCCAGCGTCTGCCGGGCCTCGCCCGTCCAGGCGCGGGAAGCCGCCTCGCGTTCGCCCGCTTCGAGCTGCCGGGCCACCTTGACCAGGGCCAGCGCATGAGCGGCGCGGGTGCTGCGAATATCCGCCAGCAGGGCTTTTTCCTCTGCCGGCGGGCTGCCCTGGTCCAGCGCTGCCAACGCGTCGGTCACGGCTTTTTCGCCAGCCGCCAGCTGTTGCCGCAGCGCCGCCACCTGCGCGGCATCAGCGGCCAGAAAGAGCTCCATCGTCCTTCGTGCGCTCGCCTGGGTCGCGGCGCTGAGCGTCGCCGCCGCCCCGGCGCGGGACCCGTCGTTGCCGGTGATCTCGCGGCTGGCCGCACCCGCGCCGGCCAGGCCGGCCAGCCCCACCGCCACCAGGGCGCCCATCATCAGCAGGACCAGGCCAAAGCCCGCCCCCAGCCGTGTGCTGATCTTCCAATCGTCGAGTTGCATGTGTCGCCTCCTGCAGGCCGCTTCCGTCTCAAGACGCGGGAGAGGCCAGACCCATGGAAGGTAGCAAGAAAGGCCGGGCAGGATAGCGCTGAAAAGCGCCTGAAAAGGGGCCCAATTCAATGTAATAAAAATGACCTCCAGCCCTTGACTGGTCGGCGCAGCACGCTACTTTTTTTGTAGCGCCAAGCCCTGATCCACGGTGGGGTAGCGCAGGCGCAACCCTAGCTCCTGCTTCAGGCGCGTGTTGGCGAGCCGGCGCGACTCGCTCATGAAACTCAGCAGCATCAGCGGCAATTCGTCCTGCGCGGTGCTGCGGGCCACCCGCGGCGGGCGCGGCAGGTTGTACAGGTCCGCCGCGAGGTCGAAGTAGTCGCCCATCTTCAGCTCGGTGTCGTCGCTGGCATTGGTGACGCGCTGGGGTTTGCCGCGCCACAGGGCCGCCACGCAGGCGCGCGCCAGGTCGTCGGCATGGATGTGGTTGGTGAACACGTCGTCGTCGGGCGCCAGCACCGGCGTGCCCTTGAGCAAACGGCCTTGCGGCGTGCCGCCCTCGCGGTCGGGGGCGTAGATGCCCGGAATGCGCAGCGTGTGCACCCGCACGCCGCTGGAGCGGCCAAAAAAGCGCAGCTGGGCCTCGGCATCGACGCGGCGCCAGGCGCGCGGCGTGTGCGGGTTCACGGGGCGGGTTTCGCTGGCCCATTCGCCCTGGCAATCGCCGTACACGCCGCTGGTCGAGCCGTACACCACCGCTTGCGGCAGGCTACGCAGGCGCAAGACCCGCAGCAGGGCCAGCGTGCGCGGGTCGCGGCGCCAGTCGGGCAGGTTCTCGCCGGGCGGCGACGCCAGGTGGACCACGCGGGTGGCCAGCCCGGCCAGCCGCCGCAGGGTGGCGGGTTGATCCAGGTTGCCGGCCAGCGGTGTGATGTGGCGGGCACGCAGTTCAGGGCTGCGTTCGGGCGACGAGGTCAGGGCCAGCAGCCGCACACGCGACGCCAGCTGGCGTGCGACACGCAGGCCGACGTCGCCGCAGCCGATGATCAGAATACGCTGGCGGCGAAAGCGCGAAGGCAGGGCGCCAAGGGGACTTTGGTTTGAGGGCAAAATTGGGGAATCTGCTGAAAACAGCCAGAGTTATAAAAAACAGGATTACGTCAGAGGATAACCAGTATGACTTTCAACGTCACCGTGCTGCCCAGCGGCCGTTCGTTCACCGCCAACCCCGACGAAGCGCTGCTGGCCGCGGCCATCCGCCAGGGCATAGGCATGCCGTATGGCTGCAAGGACGGCGCCTGCGGTTCCTGCAAGTGCAAAAAGATCGAAGGCACGGTCGTGCACGGCCCGCACCAGCTCAAGGCGCTGTCGCATGAGGAAGAAGCCGCGGGTTTCATCCTGACCTGCTGCGGTGTGGCGCAGACCGACGTGGTGCTGGAGTCGCGCCAGGTCACCGACGAAAGCGCCTTCCCGATCAAGAAAATGCCGGCCCGCGTGAGCAGCCTGGCACGCGCCTCGCACGACGTGATCGTGATCCGCCTGCAGTTGCCGGCCAGCGATGTGTTCAAGTACCACGCCGGCCAGTACGTGGAGTTTTTGCTGCGTGACGGCGACCGCCGCAGCTATTCGATGGCCAATGCGCCACACACGCAGGTGGACAACCCCGGCATCGAGCTGCACATCCGCCACATGCCAGGCGGCAAGTTCACCGAGCAGGTGTTCGGCACCATGAAGGAAAAAGACATCCTGCGCATCGAAGGGCCGTACGGCAGCTTCTTCCTGCGCGAAGACAGCGACAAACCCATGGTGCTGCTGGCCTCGGGCACAGGCTTTGCGCCCATCAAGGCGCTGATCGAACACATGCAGTTCAAGGGCATCACGCGCCCGGCCGTGCTGTACTGGGGCGGCCGCCGGCCGGCCGACCTGTACATGAACGACTGGGTGATGGCCAAGGTGGCCGAGATGCCCAACCTGACGTACGTGCCGGTCATCTCCAACGCACTGCCGGAAGACAACTGGACCGGCCGCACCGGCTTCGTGCACAAGTCAGTGCTGGAAGACTTCCCCGACCTCTCGGGCCACCAGATCTATGCCTGCGGCGCGCCCATCGTGGTCGACTCGGCCCGCGCAGACTATAGCGCCATCGGTGGTTTGCCGGCTGAAGAGTTTTATGCGGATTCGTTTACGACGGAAGCGGACAAGGCCAAAGCTTTGGCCTGAATTTTTTCGCTGGTATCGCGCTGCGTCCCCGGTTCACCCTGGACAGTAGGACGGACTCCCCACTCCCACCCCTAGCCCCTGTCCTCGCCCCGCTGGGCGATGGAGGGGGACTTCATTTGGCAACATGTGCGGCACCCGCGTGCATACATGACAGTCCCGTGAGTCCGACATGACGCGCTTCGCGCGTCATGTCTCCCCGCATCCGTTTCCGCTCCCTACCCGTTAGGCTGGGCCGAGGAGCGCAGGTCAAAGCGGATGAGGGCTCGCGATTGTTTGAGCCGCAGGCGAGTTCGAGCGAGACCCCGCTTTGACCGAGCACCGCAGGTTGCCCGGAGCGAAGCGAAGGGACCCAGACTGTCGGGTCGCCTTTTCTTTTGCTTACTTTTCTTTTGGCGACGCAAAAGAAAAGTAAGTTGCCGCCGGGCAACCCCCGGCATGTTGGAACATCCACTGAAGCGCAAGCTTGCCAAGGCTTCGACAAGCTCAGCCCGAACGGTGCATCGAAATGCTATTAATTCAATAGCCTCTTGCGCCCGTCCCATAAGGGCCACAGCCTGAAAAGACTCCTAAAAATCAATCCACCCGCGCGCCCGAAGCCTTCACCACCTTCTCATACTTGGCCAACTCGCTTTTCATGAAAGCGCCAAACTGTTCCGGCGAACTCGCCACCGGCTCGGCCAGCAGCGCGGCAAAACGGGTTTTGGCTTCCGGCGAATTGAGGGCAGCCACAAAGGCCTGGTTCAGTTTCGCGACCACGTCTTTCGGCGTGGCGGCCGGGGCCACCAGACCCCACCAGGTGTCGATGGCAAAACCCTTGAGCGTTTCGGCCACGGCCGGCACGTCGGGCAGCGCTGCGCTGCGTTTTTCGGTGGTCACGGCCAGCGCCTTGAGTTTGCCGGCCTTGATGTTGGCGGAAGCGGTCGCGAGGTTGTCGAAGTTGAAATCGACCTGGCCACTGAGCAGCGCCAGCTGCGCCGGGTTGCCGCCGTTGTAGGGAATGTGCAGCGCAAAAATGCCGGCGTCCTTCTTGAACATTTCACCGGCCAGATGGCCGGCGCTACCGTTGCCGCCGCTGGCGTAGTTGAGCTTGCCCGGGTTGGCTTTGGCATAGGCGATCAGGTCGGCCAGGCTGTTGATGTTCAGGCGTCTGGCGGTGTCGGCGTTCATCACCAGCACGTTCGGCACGCGCAGCATCTGCGTGATGGGCGCAAAGTCCGTGGCTGCGTTGTAGGGCATCTTGCTGTAGAGCCACGGGTTGATGGCGTGGGTGGCCACGGCGGCAATGCCGATGGTCAGGCCGTCAGGCGCGGCTTTGGCCACCACATCGGCGCCGATGTTGCCGCCGCCACCGGGGCGGTTTTCAATGATCACGGTGCCCAGGGTGTCCTTCACGCGTTCGGCCATCAGGCGCGCGGTGACGTCGATCGGGCCGCCCGGTGCATATGGCACGATGATGCGCATGACCTTGGGCTGGGCCACGGCGAGGGGGGACGACAGGGTCAGCACGGCGATGGCGGCCGCCGCCAGGGCACGGGCCGCGAAAGAAGGGAAAAAGGAGGTTTTCATGGCCCTGATTGTGGCAAAAAACGGGCAACCTGCTCACCGTGGCATTCCCTAGTGCGTCCGGCCTCCCACAAACGCGGGATGCCCCGAATGCGCAGCGCTGGCTAACATGGCCGGCACCTACCCCCTGGAGTTGCCATGCCCCGTTTTTCCTCCCGCGCCTCGCGTTTTTACCTGCTGGCACTTGCCTGTCTGGGCACAGGTCCCGCGCTCGCGCTCGACCTGCCGAACCCCGCCGAGCCCGAAGCGCAGGCGCTGGTCAAGCGCTTCCAGGCCGACTACGCCCGCATCAAGGCGGATCCCAACTTTTTCAAGCCGCCGGCCGCCCCCGTGGCCATACCCTGCGAAGTACCGCAGCGTGACCTGTACACACCGCTCGGGCTGTTCATGGCAATTCCGGAAGAGGCCGAGAAGATCCGGCTGATGTCGCGCAAACAGCTGCGCGACATGGGCATGGACCCGGACACCGCCGCCAAACCCATGCAGTACAGCAACATCCGCATCACGCCGCTCAAGGCGGCCTGCAAGGACGGCAAGCTCGAGGGCGACACCGACTTCCTGGTGCAGTTCGACACCCTGATGGAAAACGTCAACAACATGGACCTCGGCACCAGGAAGGTGAAGATGACCATGAAGATGGGGACGCAGCAGGCCAGCCGCTATTTCCTGACCTTCAAGGACGGCAAGGTCCAGGACGGGGACCGGTACCACGTCACCCAACTGGCCATGCGCAACGAGACGCTGTACGACGATGCGCAGATGACCCAGACCATGGCCAAAACAAAAATCCCGGATGCGCCCGAGCCGCAGGTCACGCTGAACTACATGAACTTCGGGGCCGGAAGAATGGCCATGTTCACGGTCAGCATGGCGCCCAAGATCAGCGCCGGCCTGTTCGGCGTGAACACCAGCTTCCAGCAGCAACTCGACAGCCATTTCACCTCGGGCATGAACACGCCGCTCCAGCGGATGGTCATGTACAAGAACGACAAGGTGTTCATGACCAGCCAGACGTCGATGAAAAACGGCAAGGCGCACGGCGAGCAGGTGCAGACTCAGGAAAACTACCTGAAGGCGTCCGGCATGCGGCTGGACCAGGTGCCCGGCATGGAAACCGCGCGGCTGGTGACAGTGGGCGGCGTGGAAATGATTGAGACCCGCACCTGTTTCATCGAGGGCGTGCTGACCAAAGCCCAGACCTGTCCCAAGGACTGAGGGGATGCGGGCTTCCCCTTCACGCCGCGCCATGGCGCTGGCCACGCTGGTGGCTGCATTGGCGCCGGCCGTCCATGCGCTGGACATCTCCAACGCCGACTTCTACCGCTGTGTGCAGGGCGACTGCCGCAACGGCCAGGGAACAGTGCACGACATGTACCAGAACCAGATGCTCGAAGGCGTCTGGCAAGGCAGCAAAACCATTCCCGGCCAGCGCTACCTCGTCAGCCATCCCCTGACCAAGGGCAAGAAGTACGAGCAGTTCTACGGCGCAGACGGCCTGATGGACCGCGGCAGCCAGATACGCGGTTTTGGCGCCATGAACATCGTGCCGGTGTTCACCGGCAGCTTCGGACGCCTGGACCACGCCTTCATGCGGGCGCGGCTGGCGGTGCCCTACGAGGGTGTGTATGCCCTGGGCAACGGCATCGAATTCCGCGGCCGCTTCGACTACATGCCGGCCAAGGGGATGGAGGCAGGACGCATCACCATGGGCCACATCATCTTTTACGGTGACAAGGTGGATCTGGAAGACAACAGCAAGGAAACCGGCCTGTTTGTCAGCAATTCGGCGGTAGTCGGCGGTGGCGTGGTGATGTTCATGCCGGCGCGGCCCGACTACATGGCCCTGCTGCAGCAGCAGTACCACCGCGACCTGCAGATTGCCGTTGGTGATTTCAAGCAGCAGGAAAGTGAAAAAGCCTGGCGCACGGCTTTTGCGATTCTGGGCCAGGTAGCCTTGACGATGGCGGGCTCTTCAGGCGGTGGTGGCGGAAGTTCAGGCAACCGTTTTGCCATGGACCTGGTCAGCGGCCTGATGAAAAGCGCCACCGCCCCGGAAGGTTCGACCAGCACGTCGGCCAATACCGACCCATCGACCCGCCTGATCCAGCTGGTGACCGGTGCGGCACTGGGCAAGGTGACGGGTGACAGCGGCTTGTCGAACAGTCTGGCCCAGGCGGTGGCGACCGGGATTGAAAAGTCGAACGCGGCTGGCAAGTAGCGAGGGTTTGCCGGCCGGATGGCCGCACGCTGCATTTGCGGGTCGCTCTCGACAGTAGGCGTCACTCCCCACTCCCACTCCTAACCCCTCCCTCGCCCCGCTGGGCGATGGAGGGGGACTTCATTTGGCAACGTGTGCTGCACCCGCGTGCAAACATGACGGCAACTTGACTCCGACATGACGCGCTTCGCGCGTCATGTCTCCCCGCACCCGAATTTATTCCCCCACCCGTCGGGCTGGGCCGAGGAGCGCAGGCAAAAGCGGATCAGGGCTCGCGATTGTCTGAGCCGAAGGCGAGTTCGAGCGAGACCCCGCTTTTGTCGAGCACCGCAGGTTGCCCGCAGCGAAGCGGAGGGACCCAGACCATCGGGTCGCGTTTTCTTTGGTGACTTTCTTTTGGCGACGCAAAAGAAAGTTACTTGCCGCCGGGCAACCCCCGGCTTGGTGGCGCACCACAAACAGTGGAACAAGGTAGTCGGCCCACATGGATCCCGGATCAGGTCCGGGATGACCGTGAGGTGATATGGAGGCGTGATTAGCTATAAATTCAATAGCAGATTGCGAGCATCCCATAAGGGCTGGACGCACAAAACCCTTGAAGAATCACTCCCCCAGATAAGCCGCCCGCACCCGCGGATCATTGAGCAGTTCCTTCGCCTCGCCGTTCATCGTGACCAGGCCCGACTCCATGACATAACCGCGGTCGGCAATGCCCAGGGCCCGGCTGGCGTTCTGTTCGACCAGCAGCACGGTGACACCCTGCGCCGACACGTCCCTGACCACCTCGAAAATCTTGTCGACCATGATGGGACTCAGGCCCATGGACGGTTCGTCGAGCAGCAAGACGCGGGGACGGCTCATGAGCGCGCGGCCCATGGCCAGCATCTGCTGCTCGCCACCGGACATGGTGCCGGCGAGCTGGTCCTTGCGTTCGCGCAGGCGGGGGAACAGCACAAACATCTTTTCCATGTCGTCGGCGATGCCGGACTTGTCGTTGCGGATGTAGGCGCCCATCTGCAGGTTTTCCGTGATGGTCATGCGGGTGAACACGCCGCGGCCTTCGGGCACCATGGCCAGGCCTTCCTTGACCAGGTCCCAGGCGCCCTGGCCCTTGATGCTTTTACCCAGGTATTCGATGTCACCGTCGAGCAGCGGCTGCGTGCCGGTGATGGCTTTCATGGTGGTGGTCTTGCCGGCGCCATTGGAGCCGATCAGCGTGACCAGTTCACCCTCCTTGACTTCGAAATCGACGCCCTTGACCGCCTGGATGCCGCCATAGGCCACTTTGAGGCCGGTGACTTTGAGCAGGGTGTTATGACTTGTGGTGGCCATGTTCTTGATTTCCTTCAATGACCTGTGCCCAGATAGGCGGTGATCACTTTTTCATTTTTCTGCACCTCGGAAGGTGGGCCTTCGGCAATCTGCTTGCCGTAATCGAGCACGGTGACGCGGTCGCACAGGCCCATGACCAGCTTGACGTCGTGTTCGATCAGCAAGATGGTGCGGTTGTCCTTGCGGATCTGGTCGATCAGCTCGCGCAGCTGCACCTTTTCGGTGGCGTTCATGCCGGCGGCGGGTTCGTCGAGCGCAATCAGCTGCGGGTCGGTCGCCAGTGCGCGCGCGATCTCGAGGCGGCGCTGGTCACCATAGCTCAGCGTGCGGGCCTTGTAGTCCGCGTACTTGCCGATGCCCACGTAGTCGAGCAGTTCCTGCGCGCGTTTGGAGATGGCCGCTTCCTCGGCCTTGAAACCCGGCGTGCGAAACACCGCGCCGATCAGGCCCGATTTGGTGCGGATGTGGCGCCCCACCATGACGTTTTCCAGCGCCGTCATGTCGGCAAACAGGCGGATGTTCTGGAAGGTGCGCGCAATGCCGGCCTTGGCCACTTCGTGCACGGCCGACGGCTTGTAGGGTTTGCCGGCCAGCTCGAAAGTGCCGCTGTCAGGCGTGTACAGCCCGGTCAGCACGTTGAAGAAGGTGGTTTTGCCGGCGCCGTTGGGGCCGATCAGGCCGTAGACCTGGCCGCGTTCGATGTGGATGCCGACATCGCTGAGGGCCTGCAGGCCGCCAAAACGTTTGGAGACGCCGGAGACTTTGAGAATGGTTTCGCTCATGGCCTTGCCCTTATTTGCCGTTGCCGGTGTTGACCAGCGATTTGCCGTGGTCGGGCGCCGGCCACAGGCCGCGCGGCCTGGACAGCATGATGGTGATCATGGCCAGCGCAATCAGCAGTTGGCGCAGGATGGCGGAGTCGAGGCGGCCGCCCGTCATGGCCTGTAGCGGACCGGCCACGTGACGCAGCACTTCCGGCAGCGCGGCCAGCAGCAGCGCGCCGAGAATGACCCCCGGCAAATGGCCGATGCCGCCGAGCACCACCATGGCCACAATCATGACCGACTCCATCAGGCTGAAGGATTCCGGCGAGACAAAACCCTGGAAGGCGGCAAACATGGAACCGGACACGCCGCCAAACGTCGCGCCCATGCCGAAGGCCAGCAGCTTGAGGTTGCGGGTGTTGATGCCCATGGCCTTGGCGGCGACCTCGTCTTCGCGAATCGCCATCCAGGCGCGGCCGATACGCGAATTTTCAAGCCGGTGGCAGATGACCACCGACACAATCACCAGCACCAGAAAGAGGTAGTAATACATCGACACCGAGGTGAACTCGATGCCGAAGAACTCATGCGTCTTGCCCAGATCGAAACCGAAAAACTTCATCGAGTCGATCTGGCTGATGCCCTTGGGCCCGTTGGTCAGGTTGATCGGGCGGTCCAGGTTGTTCAGGAACACGCGGATGATTTCGCCAAAACCCAGCGTGACGATGGCCAGGTAGTCGCCGCGCAGTTTCAGCGTCGGGGCACCCAGCAGCACGCCGAACAGACCGGCGAGGGCCGCCGCCATCGGAATGATGGCCCAAATCGGCAGATGCAGGCCGTTCGGAAAGGCCGCCTTCACCGCGGGAAAGGCATCGGCCAGGTGCGGCGAGCCGAGCAGCGCAAACAGGTAGGCGCCGACGGCAAAGAAGGCCACGTAACCGAGGTCCAGCAGGCCGGCATAGCCCACCACGATGTTCAGGCCCAGGGCCAGCAGGACATACAGCAGGGCCATGTCGACAATGCGCACCCAGGCGTTGCCGCCTTGTTGCAGGATCAGGGGCAGCACCAGCAGTGCCGCCGCGACGATGAGGAAAGTGACGATTTTTTTGGTTTTCATCGAAGTTCTCCTAGGCCCTGTCCGCCACACGTTCCCCGAGCAGCCCCGAAGGCCGCAGCGTGAGCACAAAAATAAGCACGATGAAGGCGAAGATGTCCGAGTACTGGCTGCCCAGCACACCGCCGGTCAGCGGGCCGATGTAGCCGGCGCCAATGGCTTCGATCAACCCGAGCAGAATGCCGCCCAGCACCGCACCGCCGAGGTTGCCGATGCCGCCGAACACCGCAGCCGTGAAGGCCTTGAGGCCGGGCAGGAAGCCCATGGTGTGCTGCACCGTGCCGTAGTTGGACGCGTACATCACGCCGGCCAGCGCCGCGAGCACGGCGCCGATGATGAAGGTGGCCGAGATGACGGTGTCGGGTTTGACCCCCATCAGGGCAGCCACCCGCGGGTTCTCGGCGGTCGCGCGCATGGCCCGGCCGAGGCGCGTGTAGTTGACCAGGTACATCAGGATGGACAGAGACACGGCGGTGGCGCCCAGGATGAAAATTTGCGTGACGGTGATCACCGCACCGCCGATCTGCAGCGGCTCTGAAGGCAGCAGTGTCGGGTAAGGCTTGTAATTGGGCTTCCAGATGATCATGGCCAGGGTCTGCAGCAGGATGGACATGCCGATGGCGGTGATCAGCGGCGCCAGCTTGGGCGAGTTGCGCAGCGGCCGGTAGGCAATTTTTTCAATCGCAAAATTGAGCGCACCGCACACCACGAAGGCGATCAGCAGTGAAATCACCAGAATGATCCAGCCCGGCGTACCCGGCATGGCTTCCTGCATCCAGACGATGATGGTCCAGCTCGTCAGCGCGCCCACCATCAGCACCTCGCCGTGCGCGAAGTTGATCAGGTTGATGATGCCGTACACCATGGTGTAGCCCAGGGCGACCAGGGCATACATGCTGCCCAGCACCAGCCCGTTGATGATCTGCTGAAGCAAAACTTCCATAACTCACTCTCCCGATTGGTTGAAATTGTCAACTCCGCCTGGCGGCCACGACCCCCCGGGATCACCGTGAGGACGCGTGAGTTAACAAAAAGCCCGCCTATCAACACCAGATAACAACTGGATTGGGTGGCGAGCTAATCCGCAAATTGTAGCCATGCGTCTCTAGCGAGAAACGGGCCAGCAAGCCGGTTTTCGCGGGGTTTACCCTTGAGAAACCGCATTTATCGAACCGAATCAGGCTTTATCAGCAGGTTTTGTTTTTCATTAGTTTTTCTGCTTGTTCATCAGCTTCAACTCATTCAACTTATCGGCAATCCTGATCTCCAGCCCCCGGTTCACCGGGCGGTAAAACACCGGAACCGGCATGCCGTCGGGGAAGTAGCTTTCGCCGGCGGCAAAACCACCCTCCTCGTCATGGGCATAACGGTAGTTTTTGCCGTAGTCGAGGTCTTTCATCAGCTGGGTCGGCGCATTGCGCAAGTGCAGCGGCACCGGCCGGCTGCCGTCCTTTTTCACCAGTGCCTTGGCCTCGTTGAAGGCCTTGTACACCGCATTGGACTTGGGGGCGATGGCCAGATAGACCACACATTCGGCCAGCGCCAGCTCGCCCTCGGGCGAACCCAGGCGCTCGTAGACCTCGGCGGCGTCCAGCGCCAGCCGCAGCGCACGCGGGTCGGCCAGACCGATGTCTTCGCTGGCCATGCGGATCAGGCGCCGCGCCATGTATTTGGGCTCGGCACCACCGTCGAGCATGCGCACCAGCCAGTAGAGCGCGGCATCCGGGTCGGAGCCGCGCACCGACTTGTGCAGCGCCGAGATGGTGTCGTAGAACTGCTCGCCGCCCTTGTCGTAGCGGCGCATGCGTTCGCCCAGCACCTTGAGCAGCCAGGCCGCCGTGACCTCCAGGCTGCCGCCCTTTTTTTCGCGCTGGGCTGCCACGTTGAGCGACTCCAGCGTGTTGAGCAGGCGCCTGGCATCGCCGTCGGCGTAGGCCACGAGCTGGTCGGCAGCATCGGGCGCTATGCTTTTGATAGCTGGCAGCGCTTTCTCGGCAAGGACCCTGGCGATGATTTGCTTGAGATCCTGCTCGCCAAGGGGCTGCAGCACATACACCGCCGCGCGTGACAGCAAGGCCGAGTTGACTTCAAACGAGGGGTTCTCGGTGGTCGCACCGATGAAGGTGAACAGGCCACTTTCCACATGCGGCAGGAACGCATCCTGCTGGCTCTTGTTGAAGCGATGCACCTCGTCGACAAACACGATGGTGCGTTTTCCGCCCTGCCCCTGCCAGATGCTGGCCTGCTCGACCGCTTCACGGATTTCCTTGACACCGCCCAGCACGGCCGAGATGGTGATGAAGTGGGCGTCGAAACTGCTGGCCATCAAGCGCGCGATCGTGGTCTTGCCGACGCCGGGCGGGCCCCAGAGGATGCAGCTGTGGGGCTGGCCCGATTCAAAGGCAATGCGCAGCGGCATGTCTTCGCCGAGCAGGTGCTGCTGGCCTATCACCTCACCGAGGTTTTTCGGACGCAGGCGCTCGGCCAGCGGGGCCACCGCCCGGACATCGGCGTCCTGCCCGAAAGGGGTCCCGTCGAGAGCGGCCATGCGTCTTCTTCTGTTTTTCTATTGACGAATCACGTCCGCGCCGGCAGGCGGCTTGAACTGGAAACCGCCGGCACTCAGGGCCGGGTTGACCTCGAACTGGCTGAAGGTCATCACCGAGCGTTGGCCGAAGCTGTCGAGGATTTCCAGCACGGCCAGTTCGCTGCCCTTGCCGGTGTTCCTGAAACCGACGGTGATGTTTTGCACCTGGCCGTCCTTGGTCCTGGGTGTGGCCTGCACCCATTCCAGGCCGTTCCTGTCGGGTTGCGGCACCAGGGTGAAATCGGCCTGCAACGCCTTGATGTCTGCCGCCGCCGCGATCACGGCCGCGGGCGTGCCGCTGAGCACCTGCGTGAGCTTGCGGGCGGTCACCTGGTTCAGGTCCACGTCGTGCAGCCAGAGGGTCTGGCCGTCGGACACGATGCTTTGCTCAAACGGCTTTTTGTATACAAACTTGAACCGGTTGGGCCGCAAAAATTCGAAGCCGCCGCTGGAGGTTTTTGTCTTGGCGGTCTGCCCTTCGCGTGCCGGACTGGTCACCACCTGGGTGAAAACGGCGCGCCCGCTTTTTGTGTTCTTGACAAAAGCCTCCAGGCTTTCCAGGCCGCTGGCGGTGTTCACCTGCGCGCTGGCAGCGATGGCAAAAACGGCAAAGAGGCCGGCCACTGTGGCCCGGAATGCGCCGGCCAGAGGACGGCGGGCGGCAAGGGCAGCGGGAAATGAGAGCAAATGGGTCATGGCAAATGGAGGGGTAAGCCCCGTTGGGTGAACAGTGCATGTGAGACTCAAGCGGCGGGCATTGGTTGCCTGAACAATGTATCGCCCCGGTAAATGCCCCGCTGTCGTCATTCGGCGCGTGCGGGCACCAGAATTTCGCGCTGTCCGCTGCCCGACATGGCGCTGATCATGCCCGCTTTCTCCATTTCTTCGAGCATGCGGGCAGCCCGGTTGTAACCGATCTTGAGGTGGCGCTGCACCAGCGAAATCGAGGCCTTGCGGTTTTTCAGCACGATCTCGACCGCCTGGTCGTACATCGGGTCCTTGTCGCCCTCGCTGCCGCCGTTGCCGTCGCCCAGCAGGTCGCCCTCGCCGTCAACCGTGCCGCCTTCGAGCACGCCGTCGATGTAGTTGGGCTCGCCCTGCTGCTTCAGGTAGGCGACGACGCGGTGCACCTCGTCGTCGCTGACGAACGCGCCATGCACGCGGACCGGGAAACCGGTGCCGCTGGGCATGTACAACATGTCGCCCATGCCCAGCAGGGCCTCGGCGCCCATCTGGTCGAGGATGGTGCGGCTGTCGATCTTGCTGCTGACCTGGAAGGACAGTCGCGTGGGAATGTTGGCCTTGATCAGGCCGGTGATCACGTCCACGCTGGGGCGCTGGGTGGCCAGCACCAGGTGGATGCCGGCGGCGCGCGCTTTTTGCGCCAGCCGGGCGATCAGCTCCTCGATCTTCTTGCCGACCACCATCATCAGGTCGGCCAGTTCGTCGATCACCACCACGATGTAAGGCAGGCGTTCCAGCGGCTCGGGCTGCTCGGGCGTGAGGCTGAAAGGGTTGTAGATGAACTCGCCGCGTGCCTTGGCTTCGTCGATCTTGACGTTGTAGCCGGCCAGATTGCGCACACCCATCTTGCTCATCAGCTTGTAGCGCTTTTCCATTTCGGCCACACACCAGTTCAGGCCGTGCGCGGCCTGGCGCATGTCGGTGACCACGGGTGCCAGCAGATGCGGAATGCCTTCGTAGACACTCATCTCCAGCATCTTCGGATCGATCAGCAGCAGGCGCACGTCGCGCGCGTCAGCCTTGTAGAGCAGGCTCAGAATCATCGCGTTGATGCCGACCGACTTGCCCGAGCCGGTGGTGCCCGCCACCAGGCAGTGCGGCATCTTGGCGAGGTCGGCCACCACCGGCGCGCCGCTGATGTCCTTGCCCAGGCCAATGGTCAACATGGACTTGGCCTCGTTGTACACCTGCGAGCCCAGAATTTCGCTGAGCTTGATGGACTGGCGTTTGGCGTTGGGCAGTTCCAGCGCCATGTAGTTCTTGCCGGGAATGGTCTCGATCACACGAATCGACACGAGACTCAGCGCGCGCGCCAGGTCCTTGGCCAGATTGACGATTTGCGCACCCTTGACGCCGGTGGCCGGCTCGATCTCGTAACGCGTGATGACCGGGCCCGGCGCGGCCGCCACGACACGCACCTCGACACCGAAGTCCTTGAGCTTTTTCTCGATCAGCCGCGAGGTCATCTCCAGCGTTTCTGGCGCCACGGTTTCCTGGCGTATCAGCGCGCCGTCGAGCAGGTCCACCTGCGGCAGCTTGGAGTCGGGCATCTCGCTGAACAGCGGTTTTTGCCGCTCCTTGGCCACCCGCTCGCTTTTGGGAATCTCGACCAGCGTCGGCTCGATCAGCACCGGCACCGGGTGATGCTCCTCGATCTCGATGCGTTCCTCGTGCAGGATTTCCTCGCGCTCGCGGGCTGCGACGCGGCCCACGGCCAGATCCTCGGCAATCTCGCGTTTTTCGCGGCGCGACTCGATCAGCTCGTCGATCCAGGCGCCTATGCGCTGGGCCGTGTGGGCCCAGGAAAAAGCAAACACCACTGACACCGCAATCACGCCGACCGCAATCCAGACCAGGCCGGAGCCCGTAAAACCCAGCCACTTCACGCTGGCAGGACCCGCCAGGTAACCCAGCACCCCGCCCGCATGGCCGGGCAGCTTCAATTCAAAGCGGTACAGCCGCGACCATTCGAGCGCCGTGCTGGCCAGCAACAGCAGCGCCAGGCAGGCCCAGAACCTGACCCGGTCCAACGCCGTGCTGGAAGCCGGCTGGCTGCGCAGGCCGCGCGCCAGCGATCCCAGCCAGGCACGAACGCCCGCAGCCAGCGCCCACCAGACGGAAAAACCAAACAGGAAATAGCTGGCATCGGCCAGGTGCGCGCCCAGGCGCCCGCCCCAATTGCGGGTGACGGCTTCGCCGGCCTTGAGCGCGCTGGCCGTTTCGCTGTTGCCCGTGGTGGACCAGGCCGCATCCAGCGGCGAATAGCTGATCAGCGCTCCGAGCCAGAAGACCAGCGCGAGCAGCCCCAGGATCAGGCTGACTTCATGCGCAAAGCGTTTCACGCCGCCTGCGGGACCGGTGGCGGAAGAGGTTCGGGAGTTCAGGGTATCTAGCGAATAAGTCATAGGGCAATCACTGAGCTTACCTCAGTTAACCAGGCCTGCATGACGCAAAAAGGTGACAGAAAAACTGTCGTCAGCCCAGGGTGTTGAGCCTGTCCTTGACCCACATCGAGCCATCGGCGCGGGTCTCGATAAAGCCGCGCTCTTCCAGGTCTTTCATCACGCGGCTGACCATCTCGCGCGAGGCACCGACCATTTTTGCCAGGTCCTGGCGCGAGACCTTTTCGCGGATCACGGTGTTGCCCTCGCGGTCCGGCACCGCGGACTCCAGCAAGGCCCTGGCGACGCGGCCGTAGACATCCATCAACGCCAGCGATTCGATCTTGCGGTCGGCCTGCCGCAGGCGCTGCACCAGGCCTTTCATGACCGCGTAGGCCATGGAGCTGTTTTCGGGGAGGCAGCGGGCAAACTCCGGCCGGCCCACCACCAGCACGTCGGTCTGGACTTCGGTGCGCACGGTGGCCGAATGGGGTTCGTTGTCGATCAGGCTCATCTCGCCCACATAGTCGCCCGGATGCAGGGTGGCCAGGATCACCTCCCGCCCGCGCGCATCGGTGGTCACGACGCGCGCCCGCCCGGTCAGGATGATGGCCAGGGCATTGGACTTCTTGCCCTGCTCGACAATGGCTTCCCCGCGTTTGTAGCGGCGCTTGATCACCGCCTGGGCCACGGACTCGGCCTGGCTGGTCGTCAGCATCGAGAACAGGGGCACCCGACGAATCAGTTCAAGGTTAGACACCATCGTAGACATGACAAACTTCTCCAGACCACGCTGCCGAAGGAATCCAGAAACCTGCCGACGCCAGGGAAGCGGCACCGGCGATGCAAACTTCTGGAACGGGTTCTTACAATAGCGTGTGTTGTGCCAACTATTTCCATCCGCCAGGGGTTTTAAACCCTGTGGTCAGCCCCGACTCTAACTGAGTTCAAATGCTTTTCCCTACAGATTTTCACCATGCGACATTCTAAAGTTCTCATTCTGGGGTCTGGCCCCGCAGGCTACACAGCGGCTGTTTATGCGGCGCGTGCCAACCTCAACCCCGTGCTGATCACCGGCATCGCGCAGGGGGGACAGCTGATGACCACCACGGACGTGGACAACTGGCCGGCCGATCCCCTGGGCGTGCAGGGCCCGGCGCTGATGCAGCGTTTTCTGGAACACGCCGAGCGCTTCAAGACAGAAATCATCTTCGACCATATCAACAAGGTCGACTTCAGCCAGCGCCCCTTCACACTGACCGGTGACAGCGGCACCTACACCTGCGACGCGCTGATCATCGCCACCGGCGCATCGGCCAAATACCTGGGCCTGGACTCCGAAACCGCCTTCATGGGCCGGGGCGTGTCGGGTTGCGCCACCTGTGACGGCTTTTTCTACCGCGACCAGGAAGTCTGTGTGGTCGGCGGCGGCAACACCGCGGTGGAAGAGGCCTTGTACCTGTCCAACATTGCCAGCAAGGTCCACCTGGTCCACCGGCGTGACAAGTTCAAGGCCGAAGCCATCCTGATCGACAAGCTCCACGAAAAGGTGGCCGCCGGCAAGATCGTGCTGAAGCTGCACCAGACGCTTGATGAAGTGCTGGGAGATGCCGCCGGCGTCAATGGCGTGCGGCTGAAAAACACGCAAACCGGTGCCACCGAAAATCTCCCCGTTCAGGGCTGCTTCATTGCCATTGGCCACCAGCCGAACACCGATATCTTTGCCGGCCAGCTGGACATGAAGGACGGCTACATCGTCACCCGTGCGGGCTTGCAGGGCTTTGCCACCATGACCAGCGTGCCGGGCGTCTTTGCCGCCGGCGACGTGCAGGACCATGTCTATCGCCAGGCCATCACCAGCGCCGGCACCGGCTGCATGGCGGCCCTCGATGCCCAGCGTTTTCTGGAGCAAAGTTAGGCCCCCACGGTCGCTCACTTCGTGTAGCTCCCTGCCCCCCCCGAGGGGGCCGCTACGCCTGCGGACCGGCCAAGCCGGATCCGCGGCCCCTGCTTGATTTTTTCTCGGGAGCGGCGGGCAATCAGGCCCTCCACCTTCACCGCAGGGAACTTGAGACTTGAGGGCGGCTGGTTTTCAGGCTATAATCGCAGGCTTGGCTGAGTATCCGACGGGTGCCAGCATCCCTTTTTTTCTTTTTTTATACGGAGAGTGCTCATGGCACGCGTCTGTCAGGTTACGGGCAAAGGCCCGATGGTGGGAAACAATGTTTCTCACGCGAACAACAAAACCAAGCGCCGGTTTTTGCCTAATCTGCAATACCGCCGCTTCTGGGTCGAAACGGAGAATCGCTGGGTCCGCCTGCGCGTGACCAGCGCCGGTTTGCGTCTTGTTGACAAGCTCGGCATCGACGCGGTCCTGGTGGACCTTCGTGCCCGCGGTGAAATCTAAGGAGAATCATCATGGCAAAAGGCGCACGCGAAAAAATCAAGCTGGAATCGACTGCCGGCACGGGTCATTTCTACACGACCACCAAAAACAAGAAGACCACACCTGACAAGATGCTGATCATGAAGTTTGATCCCAAGGCACGCAAGCATGTGGAATACAAGGAAATCAAGCTGAAGTAATTCAGCCTGAACCTGCAGCAATCTGTGCTGCACCATGAAAAAACCCGCCCGGACCCAGTGTCCCAGCGGGTTTTTTCATGGCCGGGCCGGTTTGCCCTGGCGTAACCATGGCTCGGGGAAGACAGCAGCAGACAGCAGCGTTCGCAAGGTCTGTGTGTGGTGTCACGGGCCTTTCCAGCGGCCAGCAGCCAGCAACCGGTACTTCCGAAGTGATCCCTATCGCCGCCCCGCCCCTTGTCGGCTGGGCGAACCCGAGACCCCAAAGAAAAACCGCCTGGGCGCGAGGCACCGAGGCGGTTTGCAGCACCGGGGCAAGCCCCCTGACGGTGGTATCAGGCGCGCGCGGCGCGCAACTTCATCGAGAACTCCTGCAAGGCGGCAATGCCGCTTTCTTCAGCACGGCGGCACCAGGCCTGCAAATCCGTGGCCAGCTGCTCGCGCGATGCCGACCTCGACAGCCACATCTGGCGCAACTCTTCGCGCATCGTGACCATCTTGTCGAGCACCGGGTGCTCGGCACGGGCCTGCGCCACCTGCGGCTTGGCCGCAGCAGGAACCTTGTCATCGTCGCGATGCAACCAGCGGTTGGCCGCCTGCAGCACCGAGATGTCGGCCTTGCGGGCCTTGAGTGCCTCGATTTCAGCCTTGCCGGCGCGGCGCAGTTCACGCGCAAAACCAGCCATCACCTCGTAACGGTGAGCAATCAGGGCTTCGAGGGTTTTCTCGTCAGCCACAGGCTGGATGTCCCCGAGCTGAAGCCGGGGCGGAACCTTCTTGACCGTCGCCAGACCGACTTTTTCCATGGCGCGGATGTACACCCAGCCAATGTCGAACTCGTAGGGTTTGACAGAGAACTTGGCCGAGGTGGGATAGGTGTGGTGGTTGTTATGCAGTTCTTCGCCGCCAATGATGATGCCCCAAGGCGACACATTGGTGCTGGCATCCGGTGCCTCGAAGTTGCGGTAACCCCAGTAGTGGCCAATGCCGTTGATGATGCCGGCGGCCGTCACGGGGATCCAGATCATCTGAACAGCCCAGACCGCCAGACCGGCTGCGCCGAACAAGGCCAGGTTGATAACCAGCATCAGGCCAACGCCCTGCCAGCTGTAACGGGTGTAGAGATTGCGCTCGATCCAGTCGTTCGGCGTGCCGTGGCCGTACTTGACCATGGTTTCCATGTTCTTGCTTTCAGCACGGTACAACTCGGCGCCTTCCCAGAACACCTTCTTGATGCCGTAAGCCTGCGGGCTGTGCGGGTCTTCCGCCGTTTCGCATTTGGCGTGGTGCTTGCGGTGGATGGACACCCACTCCTTGGTGACCTGGCCGGTACCCAGCCAGAGCCAGAAGCGGAAGAAATGCGAGGGGATGGCGTGCAGGTCCATCGCACGATGCGCCTGGTGGCGGTGCAGATAAATCGTCACGCTGGCAATGGTGATGTGGGTCGTCACCAGTGTGTACAGCACAATTTGCCACCAGCTGGCGGCGAGCAAACCATTAGCCAGCCAGTCAAGGGCGGCATCAAACAAAACCATGAGAATCCTTTAAACAGTCACCAGCCACACATATCAAAGTTGTCTCCGGAGGCTGCGCCGGACAACTTTCCATTGTAATTGGGCCCATGCAAAACATCAAGCCGGAGCACCCGCATCAAGACCGGGAAAAAACGAACAAAATCACCGATCAATCGGAAACTTCGGCTTACTCGCCTTCTTTTTTCGTCAAATACATCAAGTCTTCTGCCATACCGCGGCGAAAAAACCGTCCGTCTGATGCAGGTAGGGCCAGAGTCGCAGGTAGGGACCCCGGCACAGTGTTTCAGCCTTTTCCACCCCTAGATGGGTCAACAAAGGCCCGGTTTCAAGGACGGTGAATTCTTTATTCGCGGCGCTGAAGGCCTCGGCGATCGCCTCGTTTTCCTCGCGCAGGATGCTGCAGGTGGCATAAACCAGCCGCCCACCCGGCTTGAGCAGCCGCGCGGCGCTCTGCAGGATGGCGGTCTGCTTGGCGGTCAGCTCCTCGATGGCCTGCGGGTTGTGTCGCCATTTGAGGTCGGGGTTGCGGCGCAGGGTCCCCAGGCCCGAACACGGCGCATCGACCAGCACCCGGTCGATCTTGCCGGCCAGGCGCTTGATGCGCTCGTCCCGCTCGTGCGCAATGGCGACCGGATGGACATTGGACAGGCCGCTGCGGGCCAGCCGTGGCTTGAGCGCATCGAGCCGGTGGCCCGAGGTGTCAAAGGCATAAAGCCGGCCGGTGTTGCGCATGCTGGCGCCCAGGGCAAGCGTCTTGCCGCCGGCACCCGCACAGAAGTCCACCACCATCTCCCCGCGTTTGGCATCGACCAGCAAGGCCAGCAGCTGCGAACCCTCGTCCTGCACCTCGATCGCGCCGCGGGTGAAGGCCTCCAGCTTGTTGAGCGCCGGTTTGCCGGCCAGCCGCAGGCCCCAGGGGGAATACGGCGTTGCGACGGCCTTGATGCCGGCCTTGGCCAGCTCCTTCTGGATGTCTGCCCGTTTGTCTTTCAGCGTGTTGACCCGCAGGTCCAGCCCTGCCGGCGCATTGAGGCTTTCCACCAGCGGCCAGAAGTCGGCCCCGAGCTGGGCCTTGAGCGGTTCGACCAGCCATGCCGGCAGGTTGTGGCGGTGCGGCTCCATCAGGTCGTCCGGTTTGACCTGGTCGCAACGCGCCAGCCAGTCCTTTTCCTGGTCCGTCAGGGCGCCCAGCAGGAAATCGCGCTCCGCCGCAAAACCCAGAATGGCCAGGCGCCGCTCGGTCGGGCCGCTGCCGTGCTGGGCCAGGTAGGTGTAGAGATTCTTTTTGCGCAGGACGCCGTAAATCGTCTCGGCCACGGTCGCGCGCTCGCGCGGGCCGAGGCGCTGCTCACGAAAATGGCGCGACACCACCATGTCGGCGGGGTGTTCAAATCTGAGGACCTGCTTGAGAAGCGTGGCACAACTGTCGAGTAAGGCGTTAGGATGCATCCCCCTATTGTCCCACCGCAGGCCCGCGGCGTGCCTTTTTGCATCTGGATGACCATGTCTGACGACCTTCCCCCGCTGATCACCACCCCGCCCGGCCTGTACCGCCATTACAAGGGCATGCTGTATGAAGTGGTGGGCACCGCGCGCCACAGCGAAACCCTCGAACCCCTGACCCTGTACCGCGCGCTTTATGGCGAACACGGCCTGTGGGTGCGACCGGCTGCGATGTTCAATGAAGAGGTGGTGATCGACGGCGTCCGCCAGCCGCGTTTCGCCAGGCAAGCCAGCTAGCCCACCCCCGTCAACGATAATCGTGGGTTATGTCCGAATCCACTGAAATCGAAAAACAGGTCAAGCGCCGCCGCACGTTTGCCATCATCTCCCACCCTGACGCCGGCAAGACCACGCTGACGGAAAAGCTGCTGCTGTTCTCGGGGGCGATCCAGATCGCCGGCAGCGTCAAGGCGCGCAAGGCTGCGCGCCATGCGACCTCCGACTGGATGGAGATTGAAAAGCAGCGCGGGATCTCGGTGGCTTCCTCGGTCATGCAGATGGAATACCGCGACTGCGTGATCAACCTGCTGGACACCCCCGGTCACCAGGACTTCTCCGAAGACACCTACCGCGTGCTGACCGCCGTCGATGCCGCGCTGATGGTGATCGACGCGGCCAACGGCGTCGAGCCGCAGACGCGGCGCCTGCTGCAGGTCTGCCGTGCCCGCAACACCCCCATCCTGACCTTTGTCAACAAGATGGATCGCGAGGTGCAGGACCCGATGAGCGTGATGGACGAGATCGAGCAGGAGCTCGGCATGACCGTCGTACCCTTCACCTGGCCGGTCGGCATGGGCAAGCTGTTCCACGGTGTCTACGACCGGCGTGAAAAACGCATGCGCGTGTTCAGCCCCGGCGAAGACAAGGCCGGCGGCGACGATGAAATCCTGGCCGGCCTGGACAACGCCGAAGCGGAACGGCGTTTTGGTGCCGAGTTCACACAGGCCCAGGGCGAACTGGAGCTGCTTGAAGGCGCCTCACCCGAGTTTGACCGTGCCGCGTTTCTCGCCGGCAAACAGACACCGATGTTTTTCGGCTCGGCCATCAACAACTTCGGCGTGCAGGAAGTGCTGGACGCGCTGGTGGACCTGGCACCGGCGCCGGCCGATCGCACCGCGCTGCAGCGCGTGGTGCATCCGGAAGAAAAGAAATTCTCGGGCGTGGTATTCAAGATCCAGGCCAACATGGACCCGGCGCACCGCGACCGCATCGCGTTTTTGCGCGTGGCCAGCGGCGAGTTCACCCGCGGCATGCGCCTGAAGGTGGTACGCAGCGGCAAGGAGATCCGGCCCAACACCGTGGTGAGCTTCATGAGCCAGCGCCGCGAACTGCTGGACACCGCCTTTGCCGGCGACATCATCGGTATTCCCAACCATGGCATCCTGCAGCTCGGCGACACCCTCACCGAAGGCGAGGCGCTGCAGTTCACCGGCCTGCCCTTCTTCGCGCCGGAAATGTTCCGCGCGGTCGAGGTCGCCGATCCGCTACGCAGCAAGCAGCTGCGTGCCGGCCTGACCCAGCTCGGTGAAGAAGGCGCGATCCAGGTGTTCCGGCCGATTGCCGGCTCCCTGCTGCTGCTGGGCGCCGTGGGTCAGCTGCAGTTCGAGGTAGTGGCACACCGGCTCGAGCACGAATACGGCGTCAAGGCGCGCATCATGCCCAGCAACTTCAACCTCGCACGCTGGGTCACCTGCGATGACCCGAACGAGCTGAAAAAATTCATCGACGCCAATGCGCACCGCGTGGCACTCGACGCGGTGGATGCGCCCACGCTGCTGGTCGATCACAGCGCCACCTTGCGCGCCGTCGAGCAGCAGTGGCCCAAGATCAAGTTCCATGCGCTGCGCGAACACGCGGGCCTGGTCTTCCAGTCAAAAATCTAGTCTTTTCGGCCTCCAGCCCAGAAGGGACGGGCGCAAGCAGCTATTGATTCAATAGCATTTGCACCCTGCCCCCTCACTGCGCCTTGGGGAAATCGCCGACTTCCAGCAGGATCAGCTCACTGTCATCGGCCTGGTTCGGCTCGCGGCTGCTGGAAAACGGCGGCTTGTTGTCGTTGCCCACGATGACGTGCGTGGCATCGACCAAGTCCACGTTTTCGATCATGAAGCAGGAGAAGGCCGACACGGCTTGCGCGTCAGCTTGTTCGGGTCGGGGCACCTGTGAGGCCGGGGTAAAACATGTGGCATCCGTTGTTGAAGGAAGACGGATGGACGTCAATTCTTGTGACATCCTGCGGGCCGGGCCGTCCGCGGCCGGACGGCAGGCGCTTTTACAATAAGCTATGCGGATGTACAGAAAGGCCAGCTTGCGCATTTTTTTTCTGGTGCTGCTTGGCCTGGTGCTGCGGGCAGGCCACACGCAGGACTTTGACCGCCTTTACAGCGACAGCGTCACCATCACGCTGGCCGAACCGCTGCAGTGGGTGGCCGTGCCCAAAGGCACGATTGCCTCGCCCGACGCCTTCACTGCCGCCGGGCCCTGGGGATTGCAGCCCTACACCGACAACACGGTTCTTCCCACTTCGGGCAAGCAGGACGTCTGGGCCACCTTCTCGCTGCCGGCCACCGAGTCGCTTCAAACCTGGTTCATCCGTTTGCCGGGCCAGGCGCTCGTCAAGGCCAGCCTTTTCTCGCGCGGCCCCCGGGGCGACTGGCTCGTACAGGCGGCCGGCGAGGCGATTGCGCCGGCCAACTGGTCATTGCGCACCCGCGTGCCCAGCTTTGAATTGCAGACACGCAGTGACCGCGTGCAGACCTACTACCTGCGCTTCGAGAACAACCGGGCGCTCACGGGGCGACCCATGCTGCTGTCTCCCGTCGAGTACGTCGACGGCGCCTCCCGCGTGGGCGTGGTGATTGGCCTGATGTGGGGCATGTTCAGCGTGCTGGCAGCGCTGAGCCTTGCCGCGTTCTCCATGGCACGCAACCGGGTGTTTTTGTGGTTTGGCGCCGTGGTGGTGACGCTGATGTTCACGCAGCTGGTGCTGATCGACTACGGCGGCTGGCGCATGTGGCCAGGCAGCGCGCACCTCAACCAGGTCATGGGCTGGGTCTCGGCCGCGCTGAGCATGGCCGCCGGGGCATGGTTCTGTGCCCAGGCCAGCTACGCCAAAAGCGGCCACCCGCGCATCTACCGGCTGCTGGCCACCGTCGCAGCGGGCAGCCTTCTCGTGGCCGGCCTGGCGGCGATCGATAGAGACTTCATCCCGCGCGACCTTCGCAACCTGTGGCTGGCGCTGGCCACGGTGGCAATCCTGGGCAGCCTGGTGTGGATGTCCCTGCGCGGGCAGGCATGGAACCTCCTGCTCCTGCTGGGCACGGCACCCATCGCACTGGCAGCGCTGGCCCGGCTGTCCTACAACGCGGGCTGGGTGCAGAACATCGAGGAGGCACAGGCGGCCGGCGTGTTGTCGGCCATGGTCGGGCTGCTGTGGATCTTTTTTGTGCTGGCATGGCGCAGCCGGGCTGCCCTGTTTTCCACTCATCGCGGTGCCGCCCTGGCCACTTATGACCCGGCCAGCGGGCTGATGCTGCCCCGGGTGATCGACAACCGGCTGGCGCAAATGCTGCTGCGCGCGCGCCGCAAACACTCGGAATGCGGCCTGTTGATGCTGAGCTGGCTCGACCAGGTCCCCAGCCCTGACGAATTGAGCGACCACAAGCGCAGCACCGCGCTTTCGCGCATCGGCGAAATCCTGCGCCGCGCCGCGCGCGACATGGACACGGTGGTCCGTTACGACGAGAACCTGTTTCTGATGCTCATCGAAGGCCCGGTCAATCGCGAGGCCGTCGCCGAAATCGCCACCAAGATCCTGGCCGACTGCATACGCCTGTCCGGAAAACTGGACGACCCCAACGCGTTCAACCTGCACACGGCCATCTGGCATGACACGCCCGGCGAGCAGACCGGGCAGCAAATCATCGACAGCCTCAAAACCCGCCTGCGGCGGATGTCCTCAGGACCGAAACATTACGTCCAGTTTGTCGATGCTGCCGGCGAACCTGCAAGCGTTCCGGCGGAGGAGAGCACCCGCCGGGAAGACCTGGTTGCCAAAATCAATGCGATCGAAATCTCGCATCCGGCTCTGAACGACACTGAGCTTTCCCCGCTTTACGAGCCAGGCAGTGGCAAGGCGGTTTTGTAGCGCACCTGCTTGAGCGCAAAGCTCGAGCGTATTTTTTCAATGCCCGGAATCGGTGTGAGCTGCTCGAGGATGAATTTCTCGAGCGCCGCGATGTCGGCCACGGCCACACGAATCAGGTAGTCGCTGTCACCCGTCATCAGGTAACACTCCATGACCTCGTCGTGCTCGGCAATGCGCCGCTCGAACTCGGCCAGCGAGTCCTTGTTTTGCGACCGCAGGCTGATGGAAATGAACACGCTCAGCCCCAGCCCCAGCGCCGCGGCATTGGCGATCGCCACATAACGGTCGATCACCCTGGCCGCCTCCAGTGCCTTGACCCGGGCCAGGCAGGGGGACGGGCTCAAATGCACGCGCCTGGCCAGTTCCACATTCGACAACGAGCCGTCGCGTTGCAGCTCGTCGAGTATCCGCAAATCCAGTGCATCCAGCTTCATGGCGCTTTATCTCTCCAATTCGAAGCATTTTATGCCGCAAAACAGCCATCTGGCGACGTATTTTGACAGCTCATAGGGGGGCAATCGGCCTATATTGGAGGCATGAATGCATCCGTCCCACTCCACGCCCTGCAGCAGGCTGACATGTCCACACCCGACACCGATCCCCAGGAAACCTCCGAATGGCGCGAGGCTTTCATGGCACTGGCCGCGTCGCAAGGCCAGGCCCGTGCGCGTTACCTGCTCGATGAACTGGCGCGATTGGCGGGCGAGCAAGGCGTGGGCTGGAAGCCGGAACTTGCCACGCCTTATGTCAACACCGTGAGCGTCAACGAACAGCCGGTCTTTCCGGGCGACCTGGCGATGGAAGAACGGCTGGCCTCGTTGATGCGCTGGAACGCGCTGGCCATGGTGGTGCGCGCCAACCAGGCGGAGTCGGGCGGCTCCAGCGAGCTCGGCGGCCACATTGCCAGTTATGCCAGCGCGGCGGATCTGTTTGAAACCGGCTTCAACCATTTCTTTCATGCACGCGAAGGGCTCGGTCAAATCGATGGTGTCAACCAACACCGCGGCGACCTGGTGTTTTTCCAGCCGCACAGCGCGCCCGGCGTGTATGCCCGCGCCTACCTCGAAGGCCGGCTGAACGAGAAGGATCTGGGGTTTTACCGCCAGGAACTCTCGGCGGCGAAGCAAGGCGCCCAGGGATTGTCGAGCTACCCGCACCCCTATTTGATGCCGGACTTCTGGCAGTTCCCGACCGGCTCCATGGGGATCGGTCCGATCAGCTCGATTTACCACGCGCGTTTCATGCACTACCTCACGCACCGGCGCCTGCTCGACTGCACCGGCCGAAAGGTGTGGGGCGTGTTCGGCGACGGCGAGATGGACGAGCCCGAGTCGATGAGCGCGCTGACGCTGGCTGCACGCGAAGGCCTGGACAACCTGGTCTGGGTCGTCAACTGCAATCTGCAGCGCCTGGACGGCCCGGTGCGCGGCAACGGCCGCATCATCGACGAGCTGGAGAAGCTGTTTGCCGGCGCCGGCTGGAACGTCATCAAGCTGGTCTGGGGCAGCGACTGGGACGGCCTGTTTGCGCGCGACATCACCGGCGCGCTGACCCAGGCCTTCGCGCATACGGTGGACGGCCAGATGCAGACCTTCGCCGCCAAGGACGGGCGCTTCAACCGCGACAACTTCTTCGGCCAGAACGAGGAGCTGGCACGGCTGGCGCAAGGCATGACCGACGAGCAGATCGACCGGCTCAAGCGCGGCGGCCACGACCTCGTGAAAATCCACGCGGCCTATGCGGCGGCGGCGAATCACACGGGGCAGCCGACGGTGATCCTGGCGCACACCAAAAAAGGTTATGGCATGGGCAGCGCCGGCCAGGGCAAGATGACCACGCATTCACAGAAGAAGTTCGACGAAAGCGATCTGCTCGAATTCCGCAACCGCTTCAACCTGCCGCTCAGCGACGAACAGGCCAGGCAACTGGCGTTTTACAAACCGGCCGCAGACAGCCCGGAAATGTTGTACCTGCATGCCAAGCGCGCCGCGCTGGGCGGTTATCTGCCCAAACGCGAAACCAGCGCCGACACCGTCCCTGTCCCCGCCCTGCCCGTGTATGCGAACTTTGCACTGGCCGCCGACGGCAAGGAGATGAGCACCACCATGGCTTTTGTGCGCATGTTGGGCGGTCTGCTGAAAGACGCTGCGCTGGGCCCACGCATCGTGCCCATCGTTGCCGATGAAGCGCGCACCTTCGGCATGGCAAACCTCTTCAAGCAGGTCGGCATTTATTCGAGTGTGGGCCAGAAGTACGCGCCGGAAGACATCGGCTCGGTGCTCAGTTACCGCGAAGCGCTCGACGGGCAGATCCTCGAGGAAGGCATCAGCGAAGCAGGCGCGCTGGCGAGCTGGACGGCGGCTGCCACCAGCTACAGCGTGCACGCTCTGGCGATGCTCCCGTTTTACATCTATTACTCGATGTTCGGCTTCCAGCGCGTGGGCGACCAGATCTGGGCCGCTGCCGACCAGCGCGCCCGCGGCTTTCTGCTGGGCGCCACCTCGGGCCGCACCACCCTGGGCGGCGAAGGCCTGCAGCACCAGGACGGCTCCAGCCACCTGGTGGCCGCGACCATTCCCAACTGCAAGGCCTGGGACCCGGCCTTTGCCTGCGAGCTGGCCGTCATCATCGACCGCGGCATGCAGGAAATGATGGTGGAGCAGCATGACGTTTTTTATTACGTCACGCTGATGAACGAAAACTATGCGCAACCCGATTTGCGGCCCGGGTCCGAAGCCGGCATTGTTCGTGGATGCTATAAATTCAATAGCTACTCGCGCCCACCAGACAAGGGCCAGAGCCCAAAAACGCTTGAAAAAGTGACGCTGCTGGGCTCCGGCGCGATTTTGACCGAAGTCATCAAGGCGGCGCAGCAGCTGGCCGAGCAGGGACTGGACGTGACGGTGTACAGCGTAACCAGCTGGAGCGAACTCGCGCGTGACGGCGCGGCCTGCCAGCAGCGCGCGCTCCAGGGCGAACCCGCGTCCGCGCCCTTCATTGCGGAACAGCTCAAGGCCAGCGAAGGCCCCATCATCGCCGCCACCGACTATGTACGCGCCGTGCCCGAAAGCATCCGCGCCTTCCTGCCGGCCGGCCGCAGCTACCTGACGCTGGGCACCGACGGTTTCGGCCGCAGCGACACGCGTGCGGCGCTGCGCGGGTTTTTCGGAGTCGATGCGTCAAGCATCGTCCAGGCGGCGCTGCACCAGTTGAAGGCGGGCTGAAACACCGCCGGGCCGGTTCAGGGCTGGCTTTGCAGCCAGGCCTTCACCGCTTGCGGATACAGCTGATGCTCCTGCACCAGCACACGCGCGGCCAGCGTGTCCGCCGTGTCGTCCGGCAGCACCGGCACCACCGCCTGCGCGAGGATGGGGCCGTGGTCGAGCTCGGCAGTCACCTGGTGCACCGTGCAGCCGGCTTCCAGGCAGCCCGCATCGATGGCGCGCTGGTGCGTGTTCAGGCCGGTGAAGGCCGGCAGCAATGACGGGTGGATGTTGACCAGCCGTCCCGCGTAGTGCCTGACAAACCCCGGCGTGAGGATGCGCATGAACCCGGCCAGCACCACCAGGGCGGGCTGGTGGGTGTCGATCAGGGCCATCAGCGCCGCGTCAAAAGCTTCGCGCGATTCAAACGCCTGGTGGCTCAGCACCTGCGTGGCCACGCCCAGAGACTGCGCGAGCTGCAGCCCGGCCGCGTCGGGCCGGTTGCTGATCACCGCAGCCACCCGGGCACCGAACTGCTGTTGCCAATGCTGCGCCTGCGCGGCCCGGACGATGGCCGCCATGTTCGAGCCGCTGCCCGAGATCAGGATCACGATGTTTTTGGGCTGGCGTGGCATCAGGTTTGGCATGGGTGCGTGGATTATCGCCATCACGCCCGCGGCTGCGGCGACCTGGCCAGGGCAAACAGCGCCAGCGTCACCACGCCCATGCCGACCAGGAGCCAGAGCAGCCCGGTGTAGCCGCCCAGCCCCAGCAAGGCCCAGGCCGTCAGGAAAGGCGCCGCCGCGCGGGTACACAGCGCAATGCCCGACATCGCGCCGCTGATGCGCCCCACATGTTCGCGGCCGTAGAAGTCCGGCACGATGTTGCTGCGCACGATGGTGATCAGCCCGTTGGCCACGCCGAACAGCACCGCAAAAGCGACCAGCACCCCGGGCTGGCGGCCCAGCGCAAACAGCATCAGCGCGAACGGAAACAGCGCCAGCACCACGAGCCCGAGCGCGCGGTGGTTCAGCGAGCGGCCCAGCCACAGAAAGGCAAAGCGACCCGCCACCTGCGCCGGGCCGAACCACACCATCACGGCCACCGCCTCTGCCTGCGACAACCCGCGCGACGCGAAGGCCGGCATCAGGTGCGCCCATACCGTCGACAGCGCAAAGGTGTAAAGCGTGAAGGTGGCGGTCAGCAGCCAGAAGGTGGACCCCTCCATGGCCTGGCGCAGCGTGGCCTGGTCCTGCGCCGCTTTCACCGGCGCGGCGCCGGGCATAGGCGGGTACTTCCAGGCCCCGCGCAGCACCCACGCATGCAGGGGTGCCACCAGAAGCAGGGCCAGCGCCATCACCAGCAGCGCCGGTCGCCAGCCCAGGCGGGCCTGCAGCCAGGCCACCGCCGGAAACGACAGCGTGCTGGCAAAACCACCGACCAGGGTGAGGGTGGTGATGCCCTGGCGGTAGCGGTCGGGAAAACGTTTGGTGATCTCCATGAAGGCCGGTTCATACAGCGTCATCGCCATCGCCAACCCGAGCAGCGCCCAGGCGCCATACAGCAGCGGCAGGCTGTAGGCCTGCGACCAGAGCGCGCAGCCGGCGGCACCGAGCAGCGCGCCGCCAGTGAGCACCGCGCGCCCGCGCCCGCGGTCGATCGCCGCGCCGACCGCATAGGTCGCCAGGCCCCAGACCATCAGGCCCAGCGTGAACGCCCCCATGATGTCGGGCTGACTCCAGCCCATGTCGCGCTGCATCGGCAGCACAAAGGAAGAAAAGCCGTAATACATGATGGCCCAGACAAGAATCTGGCCGACACTGAGGGCGCTGATGATGGTGCGGTAGGAAGGCAAGGTGGGGTGATTATCCGGGGCCGGAAAAAACACTCGCCCGCGCCCGATTCTGCAAGGCGGAATCGCTCGCTATTTGTCCCAACTGGGACATAAAATTCCGAACGACCGTGCTAAAAATGCAGCAGTAACTCGAACCCGACGGAGACACGCATCTTATGGATCTCGCTTTCACCCCCGAAGAACAGACATTCCGCGAAGACATTCGCGCCTGGGTTCACGCCAACCTGCCTGCCGACATTTCGCACAAGGTGCACAACGCCCTGCGTTTGAGCCGCGACGACATGCAGCGCTGGGCCAAAATCCTCGGCAAAAAAGGCTGGCTCGGCCACGGCTGGCCCAAGGAGTTTGGCGGCCCGGGCTGGAACGCGGTGCAAAAACACCTGTTCGAGGAAGAATGCGCCCTCGCAGGCGCGCCCCGCGTCGTGCCTTTTGGCCCGGTGATGGTGGCGCCGGTGATCATGGCGTTCGGCAGCCCCGAACAGCAACAACGCTTTCTGCCCGGTATTGCCAGCGGCGAAGTCTGGTGGAGCCAGGGCTACAGCGAGCCGGGCTCGGGCTCGGACCTGGCCTCGGTCAAATGCCGGGCCGAACGTGTCGGCGACAAATACATCGTCAACGGCCAGAAGACCTGGACCACGCTGGGCCAGTATGGCGAGTGGATTTTCTGCCTGGTGCGCACCAGCACCGAGGGCAAGCCGCAAACCGGCATTTCCTTCCTGCTGATCGACATGAAGTCGCCCGGCGTCACCGTGCGCCCCATCGTGCTGCTCGACGGCGAGGCCGAGGTCAACGAGGTCTGGTTCGACAACGTCGAAGTGCCTGCGGAGAACCTGATCGGCGAAGAAAACAAGGGCTGGACCTACGCCAAGCACCTGCTCAGCCACGAGCGCACCAACATTGCCGACGTGAACCGCGCCAAACGCGAACTCGAACGCCTCAAACGCATCGCCAAGGCCGAGGGCGTGTATGACGACCTGCGCTTTCGCGACGAAATCGCCAAGATGGAAGTCGATGTGGTGGCCCTCGAAATGCTGGTGCTGCGTGTACTCTCCGCTGAAAAGTCCGGCAAGAACTCGCTGGACATCGCCGGCCTGCTCAAGATCCGCGGCAGCGAAATCCAGCAGCGCTACACCGAACTCATGATGCTGGCCGCCGGCCCCTTCAGCCTGCCCTTCATCGAGGAAGCCATGGAAGCCGGCTGGCAAGGCGATTTCCCCGGCGGCATTCCCGCCGACGCGCCGCTGGCATCGACCTATTTCAATATGCGCAAGACCACGATTTACGGCGGATCCAATGAGGTCCAGCGCAACATCGTGTCGCAGTTCGTTCTGGGCTGAAAGCTCACTGCGCAACCTCAAAAATTTGGAGCATCAGCATGGATTTTGATTTCAGCGACGACCAGGAACAACTGCGCGATGCAGTGGGCAAATGGGTAGCCAAGGGTTATGACTTCGAGCGCCGCCGCGGCATCGCCAAGGCCGGCGGTTTCTCGCGCGAGGCTTACGGCCAGCTGGCCGAACTCGGCCTGACCGGCCTCTACATTCCCGAGGACGACGGTGGACTCGGCATGGGCCCGGTCGAAGGCATGGTCGTGATGGAGGAACTCGGTCGCGGCATCGTGCTCGAGCCGCTGGCCCAGACCCTGATCGCCGGCGCCGTGTTGTCCGGCTACGCCCCCGCCGATATCAAGGCCGCCTGGTTGCCGAAAATCGCCGGCGGCGAAGCGCTGGTGGTGCTCGCCTCGCAGGAGCGCGCCGCCCGCTACCGGCTCGATGTTTGTGAAGCAAAAGCGACTGCAGCCGGCGCCGGATGGACGCTGACAGCTACCAAAAACATAGTACCGGCCGGTGACCAGGCCGATGCCTTCATCGTCCCGGCGCAGGCCAAGGGCAAGATCGCGCTGTTCCTGGTCGAACGCACAGCCAAGGGCGTCAGCACCCGCGGCTACGGCACGCAGGACGGCGGCCGTGCGGCCGACGTGGTGCTCAAGGACGCGCCGGCCACACTGATCACGCTGGACGGCCTGGCGGCGCTGGAGCATGCCACCGACATCGGCATCGCCGCCACCTGCGCCGAAGCCGTCGGCGTGATGGACAAGACCCTGGCCATCACCGTCGAGTACATGAACACCCGCAAGCAGTTCGGCGTGGTGATCAGCAGCTTCCAGGCGCTGCGCCATCGCGTGGCCGACATGAAGATGCAGCTGGAGCTGGCCCGCTCCATGAGTTATTACGCCTCGCTCAAGCTCAACGCGCCGGCTGCGGAGCGGCGCGCCGCCATGGCGAGAGCCAAGTACCAGCTCGGCTTGTCCATGCGTTTTGTCGGCCAGCAGGCTGTGCAGCTGCATGGCGGCATCGGCGTGACCGACGAATACATCGTCAGCCACTATTTCAAGCGTCTGACCCAGATGGAAATGAGTTTTGGCGACACCCTGCATCACCTGGGTGAGGTGTCGTCGCGCATGCAGGACACCGCCGGCGTGTTTGCCTGACTTGCCGGCGACATATTGAAAAACGATGCTCCGTGGCATGAATCACGGGCACTTTTTAATTTCAGGAGACAAAACCATGATGCTGCACCGCCGCCTTCTTCTCGTTCTTGCTGCCACCGGCTTGGTGCTGGCCGGTTGCGCCACGGCACCCACACCCGGTGAACACCCGCCCATCGTGTTTGTGCACGGCAACGGCGACAGCGCTTCCATCTGGCAAAGCACGGTCTGGCGCTTCGAGTCCAACGGCTGGCCACGCGAACGGCTGCATGCCATCGACCTGCCCTACCCGCTGGCGCGCGACGATGACGGCAAGGCCCAGCCAGGCCGCACCTCGACCGCAGAACACATGGCTTACCTGAAGGCGGAAGTCGACAAGGTGTTGCAGGCCACCGGCGCCCGCCAGGTGGTGCTGGTCGGCAACTCGCGCGGCGGCAACGCGATTCGCAACTACATCTACAACGGCGGCGGCAGCAGCCGCGTGAGCCACGCCATCCTGGGCGGCACGCCCAACCACGGCGTCTGGGCCATCAAGGGTTTCCGCGAAGCCAATGAGTTCTCCGGTACCGGCCCCTTCCTGACCGGACTCAACGCCCCGAAAAACGCCGCCGGCGACGAAGTCACCGGCCCGGTCAAGTGGCTGACCCTGCGCTCGGACAACAACGACAAGTTTGCCCAGCCCGATGGCCTGTGGATAGGCGCCAAAGGCACACCAACCAACGTCACCTACGAGGGCCCGGCCCTCAAGGGCGCGACCAATCTGGTGCTGCCGCGCGTCGACCACCGCGAAACTTCCTTTTCACCGGCAGCGTTCGAGGCCACCTACCGTTTCATCACCGGCCGGGCGCCACAGTCGTCGGCGATCCAGAGCGAAACGCCGCTGGTGCTGAACGGCAAGATCACCGGCCTGGGCCTGCGCCCGGCCGACCCGGCCTCGGGCAACTATTCGAACAACCTGCCACTGCCCGGCGCGCAACTCGCGGTGTACGCCACCGACGCGGCCACCGGCGCACGCGTGGGCAACGCGGTGCACAACAAAACCGTGGGCGCCGACGGCCTCTGGGGGCCGTTCACCGCACAGCCCGGCACGCCTTATGAATTTGTCATCAGCGCGCCAGGGTATGCAACCACCCACATCTACCGCAGCCCCTTCCCGCGCTCAAGCAAGCTCATCCACCTGCGCGCCGACCGCCCGGCCGAGGCCGACAAAAGCGCCAAGTCCAGCATCACGCTGACACGGCCGCGCGGCTACTTGGACGCGATGCGCGACAAGATGTCGTTCGACGGCAAGGCCCTGCCGGGCGTGCCGCCCGCAGGCGCGGGCGTGTCGAGTTCCAAGATCAACCTGAGTCAGGACGGCGTTCGGCCGATTGCGGCGGAGTTCAACGGCGAGAAGATCACCGGCCGGACCTGGCCGCTGGCTGACAGGCACTTGGTGGTTCTGGAGCTGACTTACTGAGGTCTTGGGAGCGTCTGCAGGTTCAGGCCGGCAGGCGTGAAGTCTGCTCCATATTGAAATCAGATACCCCAGCATCTGCTATCATTGTAATAGCTGCTGGCGCCCACCAATAAAGGGCCGGAGCCCCACAAAACAGGGGCTAGACGGGTTCGCCATATAGAACGAACAGTGCCGCGGCAAACTCTTCCAAGGTGAGCTTCCACCGATTGACCGTGGCAACGTCTATGGGGCTCAATGGGACAGTTAACGGGTCAAGCTCATTTGTCCTGTCCATCTGATGAACGATCTGATGCCGCCGCGCCATCAAGCGGTTCAGCTCAGGAAAATACTCCTCCAGCTTTACCACTTCAATTTCGAGAAGTTGCAAGCTTTGTGCTAACTGTGTGGTGTTATTCAGATTGAAGCTGCTAACGTAGGCCTCTATTGACCCAACGATGACATTCTCGACGAACTGCCCTCTGAACTGTGCAAGCTGCCCTAGAAGAATTTGTGCTGGCCGAATATTTGGTGGATCGGTGAGCAGAGGAATTTTATTCAAGCTCTCTCTGTTCTGAACGTTAGGCAGACGTTGTACATACAGGTTTCGCACAATCTCCTCAAGCGAACTGTGCAGAAAGACGACCGCTGCACGAAATACGTCTTGTGAAAGCTCAATTTGAGCCGGAGGGCCAACAGAAAGGTCCTTCGCGGCAGAGATCAAGTTCTCGACGCGTCGCTGGTTCTCCCGGAATTCACCATTTGTAAAGTCCACCGATCGTGCCTCATATTGGCTCAGGCAAATTCGCCACAGCCATTTCGCAGGAAGAGCCCCACCGCAAAACTCAAACAAGCAACCGCGACGTCCTAGGCACATGCGCCATCAAGAACTCCATCTGGTCCGCCAGGATGCGGCGGTTGCGCAGGATGAAGTCTTCCCAGAGGCTGGGAACATACGGGGTGTAGAGCAGCGGCATGTGCGCCTGCTCGGGGGTGCGGCTGCTCTTGCGGTGGTTGCAGGCGCGGCAGGCGGTGACCACGTTCATCCAGTTGTCGATGCCGTTCTGCGCAAACGGGATGATGTGTTCGCGGGTCAGGTCTTCCTCGTGGAAATGGTCGCCGCAGTAGGCGCACACATTGCGGTCGCGGGCGAACAGCTTGCTGTTGGTCAGCCCGGGCTTGAGGTCGAAGGGGTTGATGTTGGGCACGCCCTTGGTGCCGATGATGCTGTTGACGGTGATGATGGACTGGTTGCCGGTGATGGCGTTGTGGCCGCCGTGAAACGTGGCCACCTGCGCACCCATCTCCCAGCGCACTTCGTCCGAGGCATAGTGCAGCACGGCTTGTTCGAGGCTGATCCACGATTGCGGCAACCCCTGGGCTGAGAGTTTCAAGACCTTCAAACGAACCTCCAACATTTAAAAAAACGCATGGAAACCGGACTCAAACTGCTTGAACCATCAATATACAGCGATTTCATGACAATGCCGGGTCCATCCCCCTTTTCAGGCCTCCAGCCCCCATCCAGCCGACCTGAGGCGCTATTAAAACGATAATTGGCAGCATGAAAGTTTTTCGCGGTTACCAGCATCCCCAGCTTGCGGCGCAGTGCGCGCTGACGATTGGCAACTTCGACGGCGTGCACCGCGGCCACCAGGCCATGCTGGCGCTGCTGAAAAACGAGGCCCAGCACCGCGGCGTGCCCAGCTGCGTGATGAGTTTCGAGCCCCATCCGCGCGACTACTTCGCCGCGGTGGCGCGCAAACCCGAGCTGGCGCCGGCGCGCATCGCCACGCTGCGCGACAAGCTGACCGAGCTGGCGCGCTGCGGCATCGACCAGTGCGTGGTGCTGCCCTTCAACGCACGGCTGGCCGCCCAGCCCGCCCAGGCCTTTATCGAAGACGTGCTGGTGCGCGGCCTGGGCGCGCGTTACGTGCTGGTAGGCGACGACTTCCGTTTTGGTGCCAAACGCGCCGGCGACTACGCCATGCTCGACGCCGCCGGCGAGCAGCTGGGTTTTGACGTGGCCCGCATGAACAGCTACGAGGTCAGCAACACACGCGTCTCAAGCTCTGCGGTGCGGGAGGCCCTGGGCCAGGGCCAGATGGGCCGGGTGGCCAGCCTGCTGGGCCGGCCTTACAGCATTTCCGGCCATGTGGTGCATGGCCGCAAGCTCGGGCGCGATCTGGGCTTTCGCACGCTGAACCTGCGCTTTTCCCACTGGAAACCGGCCGCCAGCGGGATTTTTGCGGTCCAGGTGTTTGGCCTGTCGGACCAGCCCCTGCCCGGTGTGGCCAACCTGGGCATCCGGCCCTCGCTGGACCCCACCGACGTCAACGGCGGACGCGTGCTGCTGGAGACCCATTGCCTGGCCTGGCCCGCCGGCTTGGGGCTGGAGGAGGCATACGGTAAAATCATCCGGGTGGAACTGCTACACAAACTGCACGACGAACTGAAATACGACGGTCTGGACAGCCTCAAGGCGGGCATCACCAGGGACTGCGACGATGCGCGGGCGTTTTTTGCCGAAGCCGCGAAGTCATTTTCAGCCTCCATGCACACGGAAACCAGCCGCCAGACCACGCGCGACCGAATTTAGACGATCTCGTCGCCTCTGGCCCCGCCCCTCCCTCCGGGCGAACGGCTTTCTTCCCGACCCGTATTCCGGCGGTCCTGCCTCACCGGCCTGCCTCAACAAAAGCATCCCATGTCCGACAACAAAACCGATTACCGCAGCACCCTGAACCTGCCCGACACCCCTTTCCCCATGCGCGGCGACCTGCCCAAACGCGAAGCCGGCTGGGTCAAGGAGTGGGACGACAAGGGCATCTACAAAAAGCTGCGCGATGTGCGCGCCGGCAAACCGAAGTTTGTGCTGCACGACGGCCCGCCGTACGCCAACGGCCAGATCCACATCGGCCATGCGGCCAACAAGATCCTGAAAGACATGATCGTCAAGGCGCGCCAGCTCAAGGGGCTGGACGCCGTGTATGTGCCGGGCTGGGACTGCCACGGCCTGCCGATCGAAAACGCCATCGAAAAGCTGCATGGCCGCAATCTTTCAAGAGACGACGTGCAGGCCAAGAGCCGCGCTTTTGCCACCGAGCAGATCGCACAGCAGAAAGAGGACTTCAAGCGCCTGGGCGTGCTGGGTGAATGGGCCAACCCCTATCTGACCATGAACCCCGGCAACGAAGCCGACGAGATCCGCGCGCTCAAACGCATCATGGAACGCGGTTTTGTCTACCGCGGCCTCAAGCCCGTCTACTGGTGTTTTGACTGCGGCTCCTCGCTGGCCGAGTTCGAGATCGAATACGCGGACAAAAAATCGCAGACGCTGGACGTCGGCTTCCAGTGCGACCAGCCCGACAAGCTGGCCGCCGCTTTCGGCCTGAAGAGCCTGTCCAAGGACGCCTATGCCGTGATCTGGACGACCACCGCGTGGACTATTCCCGCCAACCAGGCGCTGAACCTGAATCCCGATCTGGACTACGCACTGGTCGATACCGAGCGCGGCATCCTGCTGCTGGCCGCCTCGCTGGTGGACAAGTGTCTGGAGCGTTACCAGCTCACCGGCACGGTGCTGGCCACCACGGCCGGCAAACACCTGGCGCTGATCAATTTCAAACATCCGCTGTACGACGTGGATGCTGGTTACCGGCGCCTGAGCCCGGTCTTTCTGGCCGACTACGCGACCGCCGACGACGGCACGGGTATCGTGCATTCCTCGCCCGCCTACGGCGTGGAAGACTTCAACTCCTGCGTGGCCAACGGCATTGCCTACGACGACATCCTGAACCCGGTGCAGGGCAACGGCCGTTACGTCGACGAGCTGCCGCTGTTCGGCGGCCTCAACATCTGGAAAGCCGCGCCGCTGGTGATCGAGGCCCTGCGCGACGCCGGCCGCCTGTTTGCCACGCATGACATCGTGCACAGCTACCCGCATTGCTGGCGTCACAAGACGCCGGTGATCTACCGCGCCGCCGCCCAGTGGTTTGTGCGCATGGACGAGGGTGAAGGCGTGTTCACCAAGGACAAGGCGCCGCGCACGCTGCGCCAGCTGGCGCTGGCCGCGATCGAGGAAACCAGCTTCTACCCGGAAAACGGCAAGACCCGCCTGCACGACATGATTGCCGGCCGGCCCGACTGGTGCATCAGCCGCCAGCGCAACTGGGGCGTGCCGCTGCCGTTTTTCATCCACACCGCCACCGGCGAGTTACACCCGCGCACCATGGAAATCATGGACCAGGCCGCCGCCATGGTGGAGGCCGGCGGCATCGAGGCCTGGAGCAAGGCCAGCGCCGAGTCCATCCTGGGTGCCGACGCACCCGACTACATCAAGAGCACCGACATCCTGGACGTCTGGTTCGACTCGGGCACCACGCATTTCCATGTGCTCAAGCGCAGCCATGCCGACCAGTCGGCCTGGCCAGCCGATCTGTACCTCGAAGGCCACGACCAGCACCGCGGCTGGTTCCACTCGTCGCTGCTCACCTCGTGCGCAATGTACGACCACGCGCCCTACAAGGGCCTGCTGACACACGGCTTCACGGTGGACGGCAAGGGCCGCAAGATGAGCAAGAGCGAAGGCAATGTCGTGGCACCGCAGGAGGTGTCGGGCAAGCTGGGCGCCGAAATCATCCGCCTGTGGTGCGCATCGACCGATTACTCGGGCGACCTGGCCATTGACGACAAGATCCTGGCGCGTGTGGTGGACGCCTACCGCCGCATCCGCAACACGCTGCGTTTTCTGCTGGCCAATGTCAGCGACTTCGACCCGGCCAAAGACGCCGTGCCGTTCGAGCAGATGCTGGAAATCGACCGGTACGCACTGAGCCGCGCGGCGCAGCTGCAGGCCGACATCCTGGCGCACTACGAGGTCTACGAATTCCACCCGGTGGTCTCCAAACTGCAGATCTACTGCAGCGAAGACCTGGGGTCCTTCTACCTCGACATCCTGAAAGACAGGCTGTACACCACGGCACCGAAGTCGCTGGCCAGGCGCAGCGCGCAGACCGCGCTGCACCAGATCACGCATGCGATGCTGCGCTGGATGGCGCCTTTCCTGAGCTTCACGGCCGAGGAAGCCTGGAAAGTCTTCGGCAGTTCGGAGTCCATCTTCATGGAAACCTATGCCGATCTGGCCGCGGCCGATGCGGCCCTGCTGTCCAAATGGAGCCGCATCCGCGAACTGCGTGACGCGATCAACAAGGACATCGAGGCCCTGCGCGCCGACGGCAAGGTCGGCTCGTCGCTGCAGGCCAAAGTGACCCTGGAAGTCGTGGCCGACGACCACGCGCTGCTGGCCAGCCTGGGCGACGATTTGAAGTTTGTCTTCATCACTTCCGCTATTGATCTGATAGCTGGAAGCGAACAAACCATAAGGGTGGAAGCCAGTTCTTCCGTCAAATGCGAACGCTGCTGGCATTACCGGGACGACGTGGGCCATGACGCGGCGCACCCGACGATCTGCGGGCGTTGCACCAGCAACCTATTCGGTACAGGGGAAGAAAGGAAGTACGCCTGATGGCCAAAACCACCTTCGGAACCACCTCCGCCAGCCTGCTGCCCTGGCTGGGCCTGGCGCTGATCCTCCTGATTGCCGACCAGTTCACCAAGGTGCTGATCCTGGGGTATTACCAGCTCGGGGACGCGACCTATGTCACCAGCTTTTTCAACGTGGTGCGGGTGCACAACACCGGCGCCGCGTTTTCTTTCCTGGCCTCCGCGTCGGGCTGGCAGCGCTGGTTCTTCACCGCCATCGGCATTGCGGCGGCACTGTTCATCCTGTGGATGCTCAAGTCGCACGCGGGGCAAAGGCTGTTCTCCTTCGCACTGGCCTGCATTCTGGGCGGCGCGGTCGGCAACGTGATTGACCGCACGCTGCACGGCTATGTGGTCGACTTTCTGGACTTCCACTACGCCGGCTGGCATTTTCCGGCCTTCAACGTGGCCGACAGCGCCATCACCGTCGGGGCCATCTGCCTGGTGCTGGACGAACTGCTGCGCGTCCGGAACGCGAAATAAGCATTTCCTGCGCCTGCGCGCCACCTGCCAGCGACTGGCGGCGACCGGCAGCGTGGTGAAAAATGGACGGCGCCCGCTTCAATGCGCCAGTTGCAAGCGCACCGGCGTTATAGTGGTCCTCAACACCTATGAAGCATTTGTTGAATTTGCTGGCCGCCATCGCGCTGCTGGTCTGGGGCACCCACCTGGTTCGGACCGGCATCCTGCGCGTGTTCGGGGCCAATTTGCGCCACGTGCTGTCGCGCAGCATAGGCAACCGTTTCACCGCCGCCCTGTCGGGTCTCGGGGTGACCGCGCTGGTGCAGTCCAGCACCGCCACCGCGCTGATTGTTTCCTCCTTTGTCGGCCAGGGGCTGATCGCGCTGCCGCTGGCGCTGGCCGTGATGCTGGGTGCCGACATCGGCACCAGCCTGATGGCCGTGGTGTTCTCGTTTGACCTGTCCTGGCTCTCGCCCCTGTTCATTTTTACCGGCGTGGTGCTCTTCATCTCGCGCCAGTCCACCAATGTCGGACGTTTCGGCCGCATCCTGATCGGCCTGGGGCTGATGCTGCTGGCGCTGCGCCTGGTGACGGACTCGACCGCGGTGCTGACCTCGAACGCGGCCGTCAAGGCCTTGCTGGGCACACTCAGCAGCGACCTGCTGCTGGAGATCACGGTCGGTGCGGTGCTGGCCGTGGTGTCCTACTCCAGCCTGGCCATCGTGCTGCTGACGGCCACCCTGGCAGCCTCGGGCGTGATTCCGCTGGACGTGGCGCTGGGGCTGGTGCTGGGCGCCAACCTCGGCAGCGGCCTGCTGGCGGTGCTGACCACGGCCCGGTCGGCCATCGAAGTGCGGCAGGTGCCGCTGGGCAACTTCCTGTTCAAGCTGCTCGGTGTGGCCGCCGCCGCGCCCTTTGTCGGCCTGTGGCTGCGCCATGTGCGGCCCTTTCTCGGCGAGGCTGCCACCACGGTGGTGCTGTTTCACCTGATGTTCAACGTGCTGGTCGGCCTGGTGTTCATCACCTGGACGCAGGTCGTGGCACGCTGGGTTGAAAAACTCCTGCCGCGCCCGGTCAAGGGTGGTGCCACCGGCGGGCGGCCGCACCACCTGGACCCGACGGCGCTGTCCACGCCGTCGCTGGCGATCTCGTGTGCGGCCAGGGAAGCACTGCACCAGGCCGACGTGGTGGAAAGCATGCTGATCGGCGTGCTGGAAGTCATGCGCCACAACGACCTGCGGCTGGCCGAAGACCTGCGCAAGATGGACGACACGGTGGACGAGCTGTATTCGGCCATCAAGTACTACCTGACCAAGATCTCGCGCGAGGCCCTGGGCGAGGAAGAAAGCCGGCGCTGGACCGACATCATCAGCTTCACCATCAACATGGAGCAGATCGGCGACATCATCGAACGCGTGCTGATCGACATCGAGGACAAGAAGATCAAGCCGGGCCGCAACTTCTCGGAAGCCGGCATGGCCGAGATCTGCGAGCTGCACCAGCGCCTGCTCGACAACCTGCGCCTGGGCATGAGCGTGTTCCTCAACGGCAGCGTGCGCGACGCGAAAAAACTGCTGGAAGAAAAGGCGCGTTTCCGCGACCTGGAGCGCGCCTACGCGACCACCCACCTGGGCCGCCTGTCCGACCGCACCATGCAGAGCATGGAAACCAGTTCGCTGCACATCGATCTGATCAGCGACCTCAAACGCATCAACTCGCACATCTGCTCGATCGCCTACCCCATCCTCGACTCCGCCGGCGCCCTGGTGCCCAACCGCCTGCGCCAAAGCGCCTTCAGTGATTCGATCTCCCGCTGACCTGCAGGACATGCAGCGATGAACCCCGACGCCGACCAGCTCTGGCGCGCGCCGCGCTGGGCACTGGCGGTGCTGCTGGCCCTGCTGGGCATGCTCGGGCCGTTTTCCATCGACACCTACATCCCGGCGTTTTCGGGCATTGCGCGTTCGCTGGGCGCCACGCCGGTCGAGATGCAGCAGACGCTGTCGGCCTACCTGTTCGGCTTTGCCTTCATGAACCTGTTCCACGGCGCGCTGGCCGACAGCTTCGGCCGCCGTCCCGTGGTGCTGTGGGGCATTGCGATGTTCACCGTAGCCTCGGCCGGTTGTGCGCTGTCGCAAAGCATCGAGCAGCTGGTTTTTTTCCGGGCGCTGCAGGGCCTGTCCACCGGCGCCGGCATCGTGGTTTCGCGTGCCGTGATCCGCGACATGTTCCCGCCGGCGCAGGCGCAGAAAGTGATGAGCCAGGTGACGATTTATTTCGGCGTGGCGCCGGCGATTGCGCCCATCATCGGCGGCTGGCTGTTTGTGCACCTGAACTGGCATGCGATTTTCTGGTTCCTCACCGGCATCGGCGTGTTGCTGTGGACCGCCAACTACAAGCTGCTGCCCGAGACCCTGCATGTGACGCAGCGCCAGCCCTTCAATGTGAAACACCTGATGCGCGGCTACTGGCAGCTCGGCTCCAGCGCACGTTTTTTCCTGCTGGCGCTGGCCAGCGGCGTGCCCTTCAACGGCATGTTTCTCTACGTGCTGGCAGCGCCCGAATTCCTCGGTTCACATCTGGGCCTGGCGCCGACGGAGTTTTTCTGGTTTTTCGTGCTGACGATTGCGGGCATCATGGCTGGCGCCTGGGTCAGTGGCCGCATGGCGGGACGAATCGCCCCGAAGCAGCAGATCCGCCACGGCTTTGTCATCATGCTGGTGATTGCGGTGCTCAACCTGGCAGCCAACCTGCTGTTCAAGGCCCATGTCTCGTGGGCGCTGTTTCCGATTGCCATCTTCGCCTTCGGCTGGGCCTTGATGGTGCCGGTGGTGACCCTGCTGGTGCTGGACCTCTACCCCGAACGGCGCGGCATGGCCTCATCGCTGCAGGCCTTTATCGGCTCGACAGCCAACGGCATTGTGGCCGGCGTGATCGCGCCGCTGATCATGCATTCCACCGTGGCGCTGGCGGCAACGTCGCTGCTGATGATGGGCATTGGCCTGCTGGCCTGGCTCTACCTGCACCACCGCTGGCCGGAGATTGGCAAGGCAGTCTCCGCTCAGGAATAAGACCCCGACGCATGTCGCTTCGCGAGCCTTCGGCGGTGCGCTTTCGCTTAAGTCGCGGGTGACGTGCCTGAGCGCACATCCAGCAAAGCCGCCTGGATCAGCGCTGCTTCCAGCGTGAACTGGTCCTGCTGCATTTGGCGCAGCAGCTCCTGCCCATCCATCAGGGCAAAGCACTCAACTTCGCCATCCTGGTTCACCGGCATCAGGCCATCGGGCACCGTGCAGTGGTACCAGTCGATGTACTCGCTGACGTACCCTGCGCCGTTTCCGTCCCTGGCAGGCCGGCAGATGTGCAGGCGCCCACCGTAGTGCAGGTCGGCCAGCTCGGTCAGGTGAAGGCCGGCCTCTTCCCAGGTTTCGCGTGCCAGCGCGCTGTCCAGCGTGTCCGCGCTCGAGATCATGCCACCCATCAGGGTGTCCCATAGCCCCGGGTCGTTGGGCTTGTCGAAAGCCCGCTGCTGTACCCAGAAACGGCCGTCGGCCGCCTGCCCCACCAGGTGCACGGCCTGCGTGACAATGCCCAGCGGTCGTACCGCCGCACGCTCCACGGTGCCAAGCCGCCGACCATGCGGGTCGCACACGGCGAGCTGCTCGTCACGCCAGGCGCCCGCCAGCCCCACAGCGTGCAGGGCAGCGGCCACGCGGTTCAGTCCCTGCGTGATCTCGCCCTGCAGGTGCCAGCCTGTCTGCCCATTTCGCTCTTCTTTTGATAGCTGCTTGCGCCCGTCGAATAAGGGCTCAAGCGTGATTTGATGCAAAAAATCGGGCTCCACAGAACCAATCACCGATTCGCCGGCCCACAGCGGTACACGCGGACGCAGCGGCGCTTGCGTGGCGGCAGCGCGCAGTGCGCGAAGGTGGGCGGGCTCAAAGGCAGGAAAATTCATGAAGCGTATTAAGCCATGCGCAGGTTTTCGTTGCCCGCCACCCGCTATGCATTTAATAGCTTCTGGCGCCCGTATCCAAAGGACCGAAGCCAGAAATCGTCTTACGTTTTGGCCAAAAGCCCATCCAGACGCCGGTCCCAGTTGACGCCAGGCAGCGCGGCAGACAATTGCGCATCACTGAGCGCAAACGTGCGGCGCAGCACCTGGGCCAGCACGGCGCGGTAGTCGTGGTGGGCCGGCAGATCGCGGCCCTCGTTGAGGTTGCCGTGGGCCAGGCCCGTCCACTGGCCATGCCAGCGGCCACCGTTCACGCGATTGCCGATCAGCCACATCGCATTGCCGAAACCGTGGTCCGTGCCGCGGGTGCCGTTTTCCGCCGTGGTGCGGCCGAACTCGCTCATCACCACGATCACGTCGCCCGCTTCGGAGAAATCCTGGCGCAGTTGCGCCACACCGCGCGCCAGGTTGCCGAGGTGGTTGGCCAGTTGGCCGGTGGCCGCGCCCTGGTTCGCGTGTGTATCCCAGCCGCCGGCCGACAAAAAACCCAGGCGCAGGCCGCGGTCGTTGCGCATCAAGGTGCCCAGGTGTTGGGCATCGAGCTGCAGGCCCACCGGGTCGGGTGCGCCGTTGCTGGCCGCCAGCATTTGCGCCGACTGGGCCTGGGCACTGGCTGGTGCGCCGTCCCGGTCCAGCTGGCGCGCCGCCATGGACATGTCGCCGGCCATGGCCTTGCGGCGGACGTCGGTAGCGGCTTTTTCGCTGCTCAATTCCTGCGCGCTCTGCATGCGGCTGCCCGCCCCTTGGCGGAAGGCCTGGCTGAGGCTGTCATCCCCGGCGTACAGGTCCAGCAAGGCCCGGCGCGTTTTGTCGTTGGCCAGGACACCGGTGCGCTCGGCCGCCTGCCCGCGCGGGATCAGCTTGACCGACGCCGGCCCTCCGAGAATCGCCGGGTTGGCCTCGCCCACTCCCAGCGCCGCCGCGGAGCCCCTGGCGCCCGTACGAAGGCCTGCCACCTGGTTGAGCCAGCCCGGCGCACTGCTGGTGCGCCCGGGCTGCGCAATTTCCATCTGGTACTGCGCGTCGAAGTGCGAGCGGTTCGGCGCCGGCAGGCCGGCCGCCGGAACAAAACCCAACACACCCTGCTGCCACAGCGGCAACAGGGGACCCAGCGCCGGATGCAACGCGAAGGTGTTGTCCAGGCGCAGGGCGGTTTGGGCGCTGCCGTCCGGCGCGGCAATCGCGATGTTGGGCCGCAAGGCGTAGTAGTCGCGGTCGGCATAGGGCACCAGCGCCGACAGGCCATCACAGGCACCGCGCAGCATCACGACCACGAGGCGGCCGCCGTCGAGCGGCGTTTCCCCCGGCGCCAGCACCTGCGCCCAGGCGCCCGAGCCCCAGGGCAGCGCCGCCAACGCGCCCATCTGCAGCAGGCTGCGGCGACGGGAGGAGAAAATATCTGGATGCATGACAACTCCTCGGCTCGGGTTTATTTGCGCATGAAGTCGGGGCTGGCCAGCATCAGGCCGGTGCGCAGCGGCGCCGCCTCGCGGTCAATTCGCTCCCGTGTGGGACCACTCAGGAAAACGTTCAGGTAGGCGGGTTCCACCATGCGTTGCGCCAGGCCCATGGCATAGTCGGCGCGCCGGGTCAGGGCCTCGGGCGCCAGCCAGGTGGCGGCATCGGTCTTGTAGCCGTCCGGGGTTTGCCAGCCGTGCATGGGCTGGCCGGCTTGCGCCAGAAAACCCAGGGCCTGCGCCATGTCGCGGCGCTCCTTCACGCCGCCAGCAGCGGTCAGCACCGAGCAGGCATAGTCGAGCGGCGTCTTGAAAAGCTGGTTGCCCTCGGCCCAGAACTCGGGCGCCGACACCAGCGTGCGCATGACGGCACGAATGTCGCCCTGCGTGGACAGAAAGGTCTTGCTCAGGCGGTCCACCAGCGCCGGTGGCGGCTGGTCGGCCACAAAAAAACTGGCCAGCCGCGTCGCGATCCGCCGCGCCGTGGCCGGCTGGCGCGCCAGCAAGCGGATCGCTTCCTCGCCTTCGGCCATCCCGTTGGCGCTGTAAGGACGGCCCAACAGGGTCTTGTCACCGCGGTCGTGCAGGCGTTCGGCAAAACGGAAACCCTCACCGTCCTTGAGGTTCACGGTCCAGCCGGTCAGGATGCGGGCCAGCTCGCGCACGTCGGCCTGCGTGTAGCCGCCGTTCACGCCCAGGGTGTGCAGCTCCATGAGTTCACGGGCGTAGTTTTCGTTGAGTCCGCGGCTGTTGCTCTGCGCCTGGTCGAGGTAAAACAGCATGGCCGGGTGCTGCGCGCTGGCCAGCAGCAGGTCTTCGAAGCGCCCCAGCGCGTGAGGCCGGATCACGTTGAGGACGTAGTGCCCGACAAAGGGCCGCACCGTGCCCTTGCCGGCAAACACGTTGAGGTGGTTGAACCAGAACTCGGTCATGCGGGCCAGCAGGGGGGCTTCGACCGCCGGGTCGCTGCAGGCCATCAGCCGCCAGGCCGCGGCGCTCTGGGCCATGTCACGGCTGAACACTTCCGCACCCCCCGCGCCGGGCAAGGCGGTTCGCGCCGTTGCGCCCGTGCCGGCCTGGACACGCAGGGTCCTGCGCGCTTCGCGTTCGGCATGGAAGTCGCGGGCAATGTCGTTCAGCGGCGCATTGATGCGTGCCAGCTGGTCCGGCAGCCGGGGCGGCCGCTGGCTGGCCACGTAGGCGGCGTCAATCTGCTGCAGGGCCCAGGCGCGCGGCCCGGCCTGGGCCGCCTGTACCGAAGCCGGGGTGGGCGCATAACCGAGGCGCGAGGTGGCACGCCAGGCGGCCGCCGTGTTGGCGGAAGGCGCGCCGGCGTCGGTCTGGGCCCGCAGCGCGGGGCTGCCGAGGCCGGTCAATCCTGCCAGCGTCCAGGCGAGCAGTCGGTTTACCGTGGTGGCTGTGGGCATGGTCACTCCTGAAGCCCCATTTAACGCCGGGACCGCGCCCGGCGTTGAACCGCAGCCGCAGCTTTACACAGCTTTGCCGTGGCCTACAGCGTCAGGATGGTGCAGCCGGTGGTCTTGCGTGCTTCCAGGGAGATGTGCGCCTGCTGCACCTGGGCCAGCGGGAAACGCTGGTCAATCTGGATATGCACCTTGCCGCTGCTGAGCATGGCAAACAGCTGGTCGGCCATGTCCTGCGTGCTTTCGCGCGTGGCGATGTGGGTGAACAGCGTGGGGCGCGACACATAGAGCGAACCCTTGGCGGCCAGCACGCCGATGTCCAGCGGCTCGACCTTGCCCGAGGCGTTGCCGAAATTGGCCAGCAGGCCGAACGGGCGCAGGCAGTCGAGCGACTTGAGGAAGGTGTCCTTGCCGACCGAGTCGTACACCACCTTCACGCCCTGCCCGCCGGTGATCTCCTTGACGCGGGCGACAAAATCCTCTTTCGCGTAATTGATGACAAACGCCGCGCCCTGCGCCTTGGCCAGCGCACACTTGTCGTCCGAACCAGCCGTGCCTATGAGTTGCAGGCCCATGGCCCTGGCCCACTGGCAGGCGATCAGGCCGACGCCGCCGGCGGCGGCGTGAAACAGCACAAAATCACCGGCCTGCAGCCCGCCCTGCGGCTGGGTGCGGTTCAGCAGGTACTCCACCGTCAGGCCCTTGAGCATCATGGCTGCGCCGGTCTCGAACGAAATGTCGTCGGGCAGCTTGCACACACACTTGGCGGGCATCACGCGGACCTCGCAATAACTGCCGGGGGGCTGGCTCGCATACGCCGCGCGGTCGCCGGCCTTCAGGTGCGTGACGCCCTCGCCGACGGCCTCGACCACGCCCGAGGCTTCCATGCCCAGCTGCAGCGGCATGGGCAGCTTGTACAGGCCGGCGCGCTGGTAGACGTCGATGTAGTTCAGGCCCACCGCCTTGTGACGGATGCGGATCTCGCCGGGGCCGGGTTCGCCGACAGTCACCTCCACCAGCTTGAGTTCTTCAGGTCCGCCGTTTTTGTCAATCTGGACGGCGAGCGAGGTGGTCTGGGCCATGGTGGTTTTTCCTTGGAATGCGATGGAAGGGATGCGAAAAGAAGAATGCGGCCTGCATCCTGCCACGAATCACCGGGCTCTGCTCGCCGCGAACGCAACCGGCCCGGGCACTCGGCGGGTGTTCAGGCTTTCTTCAGCAATCCCGCGGCGTGCTCGGTACAGTCGCCGCATGACACCCGGCCTGACCCCTCGCACCGCCCTGCTCTTGACCATCCCGCCGCTGCTCTGGGCCGGCAATGCCGTGGTCGGAAGGCTGGTCAACCAGCTCGTGCCGCCGATCACGCTGAACTTCCTGCGCTGGGCGCTGGCGTTCGTGATCCTGCTGCCGCTGGCCGGCTGGGTGTTGCGCCGCCGTAGCGGCCTGTGGGCCCACTGGCGGCGTTTTGCGCTGCTGGGCCTGCTGGGTGTGGGCGCCTACAACGCGCTGCAATACCTGGCGCTGCAGACATCGACCCCGCTCAATGTGACGCTGGTCGCGGCCAGCACGCCGGTGTGGATGTTGGGCATAGGCTGGCTGTTTTTTTCCCAGAAGGTGTCGCGGCGGCAGATCGTGGGGGCGCTGCTGTCGATCGCTGGCGTGCTGGTGGTCCTGTCGCGCGGCCAGTGGTCGCTGCTGGCCCAGGTCCGGCTGGTCCCCGGCGACCTGTATGTGCTGCTGGCCACCATGGCCTGGGCGTTTTACAGCTGGCTGCTGGCCAAACCCGCGGAGCCGCCGGAGATCCGCAACGACTGGTCGGCCTTCCTGATGGCGCAGATGATTTTCGGGCTGGGCTGGTCCGGCCTGTTCGCGGCCAGCGAATGGGCCCTGACCGATGCCCACATCCAGTGGGGCTGGCCGCTGGCCACCGCGCTGCTGTATGTCGCCCTCGGCCCGGCCATCCTGGCCTACCGCTGCTGGGGCGTGGGGGTGCAACGCGCCGGCCCCGCGGTGGCGGGCTTTTTTGCCAACCTCACGCCGCTGTTTGCGGCCCTGATGTCGGCCGCCTTCCTGGGCGAGCTACCGCACCTGTACCACGGGCTGGCTTTTGCGCTGATCGTGGGCGGGATTGTGGTGTCGGCGCGGCGATAAGCCCGTGAGCCGCCGCGCAGCCTACTTCGCCAGCCAGCCCAGGCTTTTGGCATGCAGGCTCTGGATGTACAGCCTGTCGGGGGTTTCCGTGACGCCGGTGGTTTCCGGGTAGGCCCCGCTGGGGTCCTGCAGGTCGGCGACGATTTTTCCGTCTTCCGTGAAGGCCATGACATGCCCGTACGAGGGCGGAATGGGCCACAGGGCACGCGGGAGCCGCAGGGTGAGCTTGCGCAAAAAGGGCTGGTCCGCGAGTTTGTCGACCGTCGGGTTTCTGGGCTTGGCCAGGCCCAGCCAGATCCTGCCGTCCAGGCCGCGCATGAGGTTGTCGGGATAACCGGGCAGGTTGTCCAGCAGCACACTGGCTTGTGGATTCGATTGCGCCACGTCGAGATTGCTGGCGTCCACGGAAATTTTCCATACGCGGTACTTTCCGGTTTCGTTGACGAACAGGAACCGGCCGTCCTGACTCAGGGCAACACCATTGGCAAAACTCAGGCCCTGGGCGACCACCCGCGTGGCCCGGGTCGCCGGATCGTATTCCAGGATTCGCCCTGTCGAGGATTGCTCGAGAATGTCCAGCACGCTGGCTTCAAACGTGCCGCCCCAGGCGGCCGGCGCAAAACGTGTGGAGGCATCGCTGACATAAATTTTCCCGTTGCCGGCCACGATGACCGCATCCGCATAACGGATCAGGTCGCTACCCACCTTGTCGGTCAGCAGCGTGATCTTTCTGTCCGGGCTGATGGACAGCAAGCCCTTGACCGCATCGGCCGCAATCAGATGGCCTGCGGCGTCAAAATCAAAACCCAGCACCCTGCCGCCGGTGTTGGCAAACACCTCGCGCGCGCTACCGTCCGGGGCCATGCGCAGGATGTTGCCGCTGGCCACGGTCACATACAGCTTGCCGTCCCTGGCCATCACCACATGTTCGGGGCCTTCCTCGGTGCCCAGCGAAATCGTCTGCAAACCCGCCAATTTGTTGTTGACCGCGTGCGCTCCGGTGTAGCCCGGGGCCGTGCTGGCGTTCCAGCGGACAGGCTCTATAGGTACCGGCCACCAGCTCAGGTAAGCACCGGCCACCGCGATTATCAGGACCAGGATCAACGCTGCCTTTTTCATAGGCTGGACTATAGCGCTGAGCACAGCCTGCGCCCGGAGCACTTCCCCCGCCGACAGGTCCGCAAATGGCCAGCCGCGGCCGCAAGACCGGGCATGATGCGTCTTTCCGGAGAACAGGCACCCCAATGACACCCCCGCTTCCCCGCTCCCTGCTGGCCCTCACCGGGTCCAACCTCGCGGCGCAGTTGGCCGAGCAACTGAGTCTGGCGGCAGTGCCCATCGTCGCCGTCCTGGTGCTGGGCGCCGGGCCCGGCGACATCGGGCTGCTGGCGACCGCCCAGACCCTGCCCTTTTTACTGCTGTCGATTCCGCTGGGCCTGCTGGCCGACCGCACCTCGCGGCGGCGCCTGATGGTGTGGGCCGAAACCCTGCGCGCCCTGGCCTTGTTTGGCCTGCTGGCAGCCGTGATGTCCGGCCAGCTCTCCATCGGCTTGCTGGCCGTGCTGGGCTTTCTGGGTGCTGTCGGCACCGTGGGCTTCAGCGTCGCCGCGCCTGCGCTGGTGCCCGCGCTGGTGCCGCGTGAAGCGCTGGCGCGCGCCAACGGCCGGCTGGAACTTGCCCGAAGTGCCGCGTTTGCCGCCGGGCCCGCGCTGGGCGGCGCACTGGTCACCTGGGCCGGCGCACCTGCCGCGTTTGTGCTGGCCGCCGTGTTGTCAGTCTCTGCGGTGGTTCTGCTGCTCCAGCTGGTGGAGCCGCCGCGCGCGCCCATGGCCAGGCGTCACCCTCTGCTCGACATTCGGGACGGTGCGCACTGGGTCTGGCGCCATGCGCTGCTGCGGCCCATTTTCCTGACGGCCGTGGCCTGGAACATTTCCTGGTTCGTCCTGCAGGCCGCCTACGTGCCCTACGCCATCCGGCTGCTCGGCCTGAGCGCCGCGGCCGTGGGCATGACACTCGCCGCGTATGGGGCCGGCATGGTGGTGGGCGCGCTGCTGGCCCCGCACGTGGTTGCGAAGCTGCCCTTCGGCCGGGCGATTCAGCTGGGGCCGGCCGTCTCGGTGCTGGCGGCGCTGACCATGGTCGCCACACTTGTCCTTCCGTCCGGCGTGCTGGCGGGCCTGGCGTTTTTTCTTTTCGGCGCCGGCCCGATTGTCTGGACCATCACGTCCACGACCTTGCGGCAAACCGTCACCCCCGGCGCCATGCTGGGGCGTGTGTCGGCGATTTTTCTGGCTGCCAATACAGGGGCCCGACCCATCGGCGCCGCACTGGGCGGCTTCGTGGGCGCGACCTGGGGCGAACCCGCCTGCCTGGTGCTGGCCCTCGCGGGCTTCGCCGTGCAGGCGTGGGTTATTTTCGGCTCGCAAGTCAGAGGGCTGCAGCGCCTGCCGATGCCACAGGCCTGAGGCCCGGGCTTCTGCGAATCACATCCTGTACCGGTCGCTGCCAGGCGCAGGGTCGGGCCGATTGACGTAACGTTTTCGCACAATTTTCCGGTGAGCGCGCCTCAAGCTTTTTCGTGGTTCTGCCGATAAGCAGGTAACGAGGAAAGCGGTACATGGCGCTTCGCCGGCGATGGCGATGGCGTGGCTGGACCCATGCCAACGGCCACCGGTTTCCATCACTTCACCCGCGTCCATGGCGCAAGGCATGCCGCATTTTTTCTCCCCCTCACCTTCTGGAGTCCCGATCATGTTTCTAGGCAATATCTCGATTGGCAAGCGTCTGGCCCTTGTGGTCGGCATCATGCTTGCGCTGTTTCTGACAAGCAGCGTGCTTGCCGTCCTGAAGCTGCGTCAGCTGGGCACTGAAATCAACGCCATGGTCGAGAAAAACGTCAAGACCGAGCGGGCTGGTGCCGACTGGCTGCGCCACACCACCTCGGGCGTGCAGCGGGCCGCGGCCATTGCCAAAAGCAGCGATGCCAGCCTGATTGCCTACTTTGCGCCGGCCACGGCCTCGTCCATCACGCAAACCAACGAACTCCAGAAATTCATCGAAACGCAGATGGACACGACGGAAAAACGCCAGTTGTTCAGCAAAGTGGGCGAGTTGCGCAAGAACTACCTCGCGGCCCGCGAGGAAGTCAGCAAAGCCAAGCTGGCAGGCGATGTGGAAGGCGCCAACCGCATTTTCAACGAACGCTTCGAACCCACCTCGCGCAGCTATCTTGCGGGCGTGCAGCAAATGGTGGACATCGAACGGGCTCAACTGGACGCTGCGGCGCAACGCAGTGAAGACTTGCGTGCCAGAACCAGCATGCTGCTGATCGTCTGCACCGTGCTGTCACTGGGCCTCGGCATCCTGCTGACCTGGTTGCTGGTACGCAGCATCACGCAGCCCCTGCAGCGTGCGGTGCAGGTTGCCCAGGCTGTCGCCGCCGGCAACCTGACCAGCCGGATTGAAGTGACGAGCAAGGACGAAACCGGCCAGCTGATGCAGGCCCTGAAAGACATGAACGACAGCCTGGCCACGGTGGTCGGCGAAGTCCGCAGCGGCACCGACACGATAGCGACAGCCTCCAGCCAGATCGCCGCCGGCAACCACGACCTGTCGTCCCGCACCGAAGAGCAAGCCAGCTCCCTGGAAGAAACCGCAGCGTCGATGGAAGAGCTGACCAGCACTGTCAAACAAAACGCCGACAACGCCCGCCAGGCCAACCAGCTGGCGGTGACCGCCTCCAGCGTGGCCGTCAAGGGCGGCAGCGTGGTCGCCGAAGTGGTGGGCACCATGGGCGCCATCAACGCCTCCTCCCGAAAGATCGTCGACATCATCGGCGTGATCGACGGGATTGCCTTCCAGACCAACATCCTGGCCCTGAACGCTGCGGTTGAAGCGGCCCGGGCCGGGGAACAGGGCAGAGGCTTTGCGGTGGTGGCTGCTGAAGTCAGAAACCTGGCGCAGAGAAGTGCGGCAGCGGCCAAAGAGATCAAGACCCTGATAGGCGACTCCGTCGACAAGGTCGAAGAAGGCAGCAAACAGGTGGCCGAGGCCGGCAAGACCATGGACGAGATTGTGGACAGCGTCAAACGCGTGACCGACATCATGGCCGAGATCACGGCGGCCAGCCAGGAGCAGACGCCAGGCATAGAGCAGATCAATCAGGCGATCACGCAGATGGACCAGGTGACGCAGCAAAACGCCGCGCTGGTGGAAGAAGCGGCAGCCGCCGCATCCTCACTGCAGGAGCAGGCCAGCGGGTTGAGCCAGGTGGTCAGTGTGTTCAGGCTGGGCAGCGAGCAGCTGCATCACCAGAATCACCAGGCGCCCGCCCGTCCTGCGAGCCCCAAGGCCAGGCCGATGCAGCCGCCCAAAGCCAGGCAGGCCATTGCGGCGCCGCGCAGGCCTGCCGCACCGGCCGGCGAGCTGGCCGCGGCCGGGGGCAGCTGGGAAACGTTTTGAGCTCACCCTGGGCCGCCAGTTTGGTGCGCGCCACGCCGGCGACAAAACCCGTCAGCCCGCTGCCTCGGCCGATCACGCCAACACCATGGCGTCAAACCGTCACGCCGTTGTTCGCAGCGCAGAGCCACGAGTCTGGTGTCGAGCACCCCGAAAACCGGCTTGCCCTCCAACAGGAAAGACCATTCGGACAACGTTGACATAAATCAACGGACGTGTCTTGTGCCGGGCTTAGCATGGGCTGAAATTTCACAATGCGGAGACAGCACATGAATGACGGTTTACGCCTCAAAGGGCTGGTTGCGGCCTTGGCTTTGTTTGGCGGTGGCCTGCTGCTGTCGTGGCTGACCCACGGCACCGGGGTGGTTCAAAACGATCCCAAACGCAATATCAGCATCCCCAGCCAACTGACGGTGCCGCTGCAGGTGCAGGCCGCTTACAACGGCACGCATATGTTCTTCCGGTACCGCTGGCCGGCCGAAAGACCCGGCATCTTTCATGATGTCGTGAAGTTCGAAGACGGCAAGTGGGTTCGCAAGGGTGCGGGCAATCCAGGCCCGGAGAAAGACGGCATCCATGAAGACCGGGTGGCGATGATGCTGGACGATGGCAGCGTGCCGGAGTTCGCCCGTTACGGTGGTTACATGGCGATTGGCTCAGGCATCGACACTTTCACCAGGCATGCAAGCAAGGAAGAGGTTGAAGCGCACCCCCATCTGGGCAAGAAACTCAAAGGGGATGTGGTCACCAAGTCTCTGCCCGGAACCCGCACGGACATCAATGACTGGGCCAGCGTGCAGCCCGAAGCGACGCTCAAGGCGCAACGCGAAGCCGGCTATTTCCTCGACCTGTGGCACTGGCGCGGCCACCGCTCGAACCCGATCAACATGTCGGACGACCAGTTGATTGCAGAAGCACGGTTGGGCGACGCTGGCAAAAGTTCAGCCGGTAGCAACTGGGATGGCGAGAAAAAGCAACCCAGGCTGATGTTCAACGCGGCCGCTACCGGCTACAAGGCCCTGAAATGGGATGACGTCAAGCAGGGCAAGATTGCCCAGGATTCCACTTATTTCCTGCGTGAAGGCGAAGCGGTGCCATTTGATCCGGCTGCGGGCTGGGTCAACGGCGACACCCTGCCACGACGCACCTTGCGCACACCCGAGGGCTCCATGGCCGACATCGCGGTGCAGGGCAAGGGCCGCTGGGCCGATGGCTATTGGGATGTCACGCTCACGCGCAAACTCGACACCGGCAATCCGCTGGACGACAAGGTTCTCAAGGATCAGGGCGCTTACGCGGTAGCATTCGCCATTCATCGCAATGCCACAGGCGGTCGCTGGCACTATGTTTCCTTGCCTGCTTCACTCGGTCTGGGGCGCGCCGGGGACATCGTGGCGACGCGCTTTGCAGGTGATGCGCCGCCATGGGGCACCCAATGGACCACCGTCGAACTGTTCTATCCCGGCCAGGTCAGCTGGCCTCACCTCAACAGCACCAAACATGCGGGTGCCGAGTACATCCGCAAGGGTCAGCCGGTGACAACACACCATAGCGTCGACCAACTCAAACATTACGGCATCGAAGCCGAATTTGCCGACGCCATTTATCGCCAGTGGCTGTGGACTCTGCTTGCCGGTGTTGTCCTGATCGCCGCTTTCGGCATCGCCCTCAACCAGTTGCTCAAACGCAACCCAGGAGTTTGACCATGGCCCCGTATCACGTTTTGATGGTTCATTTTCCCATCGCCTTGTGGATGACCGCCACACTGGCCATCCTGTTGCGCGCCTTTTCCGATGGGCCGCTGGCCAGGTCGGTGGACCACGCGCTCGTTCCCCTGCTCAGCATCAGCCTGATCTTCGGCATCATCGCCTTCTCGATTGGCCTCATGGTCTGGCCTTGGGAAACCATTTCCGCTTCGGCACTCGCGCGCAACCATGTGCTGACGGCGAGCTGGACGGTGGCGTACTGGGCCCTTGTCCTGTTTGTGCGCTGGCGCCGTGGTGAAGCGGTGTGGGATGGCATGACACGCTGGATCATGGCCGGTCTGGCACTGCTGGGAAGCGCGTTGCTGGGCATCACCGGCACGCTCGGCGGTCATCTGGTGGGCATCTATACCGAGGTATCGACCGCACTGCGCCTGCTGGGCTGGGAGGTCTACACCACCTACTATGTACCCGACATGGCCCTGGCAGGCATAGGCATCATTGCCGTCCTGCTGCTGGTCCTGGGTTGGTGGAGCCGCACCAGGATCCGGTAAGCGCCACTGCCCCGTTCAGAAGCTGCCCGGATAGGCTCCGCCGTCGGCCAGCACGTTCTGGCCCGTCATGTAGGCGGCATGCGTGCTGCACAGGAAGGCACAGATCGCACCGAACTCGTCCGGCGTGCCAAAGCGGCCGGCGGGAATCTGGGCCTGTTGGGCGCGGCGGACCTCTTCGACACTCTTGCCGGACTTTTCAGCGGCGGCACGCACAGTGGTGGCGATGCGGTCGGTGTCGAACTTGCCTGGCAACAGGTTGTTGATCGTGACACCTTGGGCCGCCAGCTTGGTGCGCGCCACGCCGGCAACAAAACCCGTCAGCCCGCTGCGCGCACCGTTGCTCAATCCCAGAATGTCAATCGGCGCCTTCACCGAGCTGGAAGTGATGTTGATGATGCGGCCAAAGCCGCGCGCGGCCATGGCGTCCACCGTGGCCTTGATCAGCTCGATCGGGGTCAGCATGTTGGCGTCCACCGCCTTGATCCAGGCGTCGCGGTCCCAGTCGCGGAAGTCGCCCGGTGGCGGACCGCCGGCGTTGGTCACCACGATGTCGAAGTCCTTGCGCACCGCGAAGACCGCCGCGCGGCCTTCAACGGTTGTGATGTCCGCTGCCACGAACTGCACGCTGGCGCCCGTCGGGCGGGCGCTATCAGCTATCAATTTTGCAGCAGCCGCTTCCAGCACCTCGGCGCCGCGCGCGACGATCAGCACGTTCACGCCTTCGCGCACCAGCGCCCGGGCACAGCCCAGACCGAGGCCCTTGCTTGCGCCGCACACCAACGCCCATTTGCCTGCAATACCTAAATCCATAATAATTTCCGCTTCTTCGTTGAAAGTTGATGGGCCATGATACTGAGTAAATCCAAGCGCGTTCACTGGCTGGGCTCTTGCGCCCTCCTGCTGGCCAGCGCCCTGGCCCATGCACAAACCGAAGCGGTGCTGGTCAAACGAACCACTGAACTGCGCGAGGCGCCGGGGGAAACGTCGCGCAGCGTGGCCCCGCTGGCGGCGCGCACGCCGGTCACGCGCTCGGGCGCGCGCCAGGGCGCGTGGATCCAGGTGCGTACCGCCGAAGGCACCAGCGGCTGGGTTCACATGTTCGACGTGGCCCCGGCCAGTAGCGCCGCCGCGCCCAGTACCGGCGCCAACGCACTGCGCGGCCTGACCAGCTTCTTCAACAAGGGCAGTGCCCAGGGCGGCACCACCACCGCCACCTCCACCGTGGGCATACGCGGGCTGGGCGCGGAAGACCTGGCGCGCGCACAACCCAACATGGCGGCGGTGGCGCAAGCCGACACGCTGCGCATGGATGCCGACCAGGCCCGCCAGTTCGCCAGCGCGGCGGCCCTCAGCAGCCGGACGGTGGACGCCCTGCCCGAGCCGGCGCAGGCGCCGCTGCAAAACGCCGGCCCCACGGGCAATAACAACTAGGGAGCCGTCCATGAACCTGCCACATCGCCTCCCGCAGCCGGCCTGGCTGCTGCCGCTGGCCCTGGCCGCCGGTCTGGCCTGCATGCCGGCGCACGGCCAGGACGCCGGCAAGGCCCTGAACCTGCTGGGCTCCTTTCTGCGCCAGGCCGCCCCTGCCGAAGCGCCGGCGCCAGCCCAGCCGGCCTCGCCCGCCGGCGTGCTGGGAAACATGCTGGGCGCCAGCTTCGCCCCGGCAGGCGCGGGTCAGGCGTCCCGCGCCGGTGACCTGATCGGCCTGCTGTCGCAGTCGCTGGAACAGATTGATGAACCGAAGGAAATTGAAATCGGCCGCCAGCTGGCCGCCGTGCTGCTGGGCAGCAAGCCGCTGCATCCCGACATGGCGCTGCAGCGTTACGTCAACCAGCTGGGGCGCTGGATCAGCCTGCAGTCCTCGCGGCCGCAACTGCCCTGGACTTTTGCGGTGCTTGACGATGCCGGCTTCAACGCTTTCGCCGCACCCGGTGGTTATGTGTTCGTGACCAAAGGGTTGGTCGAACGTGTTTCCGACGAGGCCGAGCTGGCCGGCATCCTGGCGCATGAAATCACCCACGTGACAGCCAAACACCACCTGCAGGCGATTGCCAAAACCGCACGGGCCGGCCTGCTCACCCAGGTCATCGGCTCGCAGGTCAAGGGCGAACTGGCAGGCGCGGTGTCAGCCCAGTTTCTCAGCCTGGGGCGCGACCTGTATTCACGCGGACTGGACCAGACCGATGAATTCGATGCCGACCGCAGCGGTGTGGCGCTGGCAGCGCGCGCCGGTTTTGATCCCTATGGCCTGGTGGCCGTGTTGCAGCAGCTACGCACCGCGACGCCCGACAACCCGTTGTTTGCCTTGTCGCTGAGCACCCACCCGCCGGCGCAGCAGCGGCTGGACCTGCTGGAGCAAGCCATGGGAACCCGGCTTGACGCCTATGCGGGCCAGCCGGCCGTCACGGTGGCGCAACGCATGGGCGCGGCAAATCGCCGCCCCACGGCGCAAGCACCCACCGGGAAAGCGCCGGCAAAAAAATAGCGCTGACAGGCGGCTGAGGGAAAAGCCGTTCGCAGGGGCACCTTCAGGCCGCGAGGACCTCTTGCGTCCTGCGCACATCGCCGGCATCCGCAACATCAGGGCCGCGTATGCTCAGGTTGGCGACCTCGGCAAAAAAAAGCGACAGTTGCGTCACTGGCGGGAAAAAAGAGCGTTGACAAGCGCAAAGGGCAGTATGAGATTCTGGAGTTGGCTGAGCGGTAAACAACAGGCGCAAGCACGGCCCGCCGCGACCGAGCCCGTTCCCACCCCGGCCGGCGCGCTCAGTTCCGCCGAGCTGAAAAAGCAGGGCAATGCACTGCTGGCCAGAGGCAATTTGCACGAAGCCGGTTTGCGTTACCGCGCTGCGACCCTGGCCGACCCGCAAGATGCCGCCGCTTTCGTCAACCTCGGCTACGTGCTGAGCGAGCAGGGCCAGGACCGGCAAGCGCGGCAGGCGCTCGAACAGGCGCTGAAAGTGGACCCGTCCCAGTTCGATGCCCATTTCATGCTGGCGACCCTGGCCCAGGACCAGGGCGACATGGTTCTAGCGACTTCGCACCTTCGGGAGGTCATGCGGCTTCAGCCGGGCTTCGACTTCATGACCCATGAGTCCTATGAAGGCCAGTACGACAAAACGATTGCGCGCTATCGGGCGATTCTCGAAATTGACCCCGGCAATGCCCCGGCGCACTGGGGCCTGGGTTTCGCAAGCTTGCTGCTGGGCGACTATGACCGGGGCTGGAAGGAATGGGAGTGGCGCACCAAGGTGAGCCACGGCAGCTATGACCGCCACTTTGCTCAACCGCTGTGGCTGGGGGCGGAATCGATCGAGGGAAAAACCGTCCTGCTTCATTCGGAATACGGCTACGGCGACACCCTGCAGTTCTGCCGGTATGCGGCCGACGTCGGCTCACGGGGCGCGCGTGTGGTGTTGCAGGTGCAGCGCGGCCTTGGCGATGTGTTGTCGGGCCTGGCCGCCGACGCGCACATCATTGAAGACGGCCAGCCGCTGCCGGAATTCGACCTGCATTGCCCATTGATGAGCCTGCCGCTGGCGCTGGGGCTCCACACTGCGGAAATCGTGGCGGCGCCCGCAGCGTATCTGCGGGCCGTGCCTGAACGCGTCGAACATTGGCGCAAACGAATGGACGGCCTCGGCATGCCGGCCCCGCGCATAGGCATCGTCTGCTCCGGCAACCCGGCGCACAGGCGCGACCAGCAGCGATCCATTGGACTGAGCCGGTTTTTGCACGCCTTGCCGGGCGATATGAGAGCCGTGTACCTTCAGCCCGAGCTGCGCGAAGCCGATGCGGCGGCGCTCCAATCCGACGGCCGAGTCACCTTCCTGGGCCGGGAACTGGCGAATTTCGCGGACACCGCCGCGCTCATGTCCACGCTGGACCTAGTCATCACCGTGGACACAAGCGCAGCCCACCTGGCGGGAGCCCTGGGCAAACCGGTCTGGATCTTGTTGCCCCATGCGCCGGACTGGCGCTGGCTGCTCCAGCGCGAGGACAGCCCCTGGTATCCCAGCGCGCGCTTGTTCAGGCAGGACAGAGCTGATGACTGGAGCGGCCCCCTCGACCGGGTCAGGGAAGCATTGATCCGAATGCGCGAGCGTTCCGCGACACCGCAATAAATGGCACGGTCGCTCTCAACACCAGCCGGGGCCGCGGGACTGGCTTTGCCAGACCGCAAGCGCTGCGGCCCTCTCGGGGGGCAGGGAGCTACACGAAGTGAGCGACCGTGGGGCCTATCTAGTTCGGGAAAACACAAAAATCCCGGCAATCACCAGCACCGTGCCCGCCGCCACCCAGGCAGTGAACGGCTCCCCGAGAATCAGCACGCCCATCAGGATGGTGGACATCGGGCCGACCATGCCGGTCTGGGCGGCCATGCTGGCGCCTATGCGTTCGATGGCCATCATCACCATCAGCACCGGGGCCGCCGTGCACAGCATGGCATTGAGCACTGACAGCCAGATCACCTCGGGCGCCACAACCGCAGCACTGAGTGGCCTGAGCAGCAGGAACTGCAGGATGCAGCACAGGCAGGCGACCGTGGTGGCCAGCCCCACCAGACGCAAGGCGCCCAGGCGCTTGACCATCTCGCCGCTGTAGACCAGGTAGAGCGCATAACTGACGGCACTGAGAAACACCAACAGCGCGCCCCAGGCGGCCTCCGGCCCCAGCAGGGTGATCTCGTGGCCGAAGACCAGCACCACGCCGCTGTAGCTGATGGCCATGCCCATGATTTGCGGCGTAGTGATGCGCCTGCGGTACAGCACCAGACCCAGCAGCAAGACCAGCGTGGGATTGAGGTATAGGATCAGCCGCTCGAGCGAGGCGCTGATGTAGGCGAGCCCGGCAAAGTCCAGAAAACTCGCCAGGTAATAACCGGTGAAACCGAGCCAGAGCACACCCAGCCAGTCCTTGCGGGTCAGGGCCGCCTTGCCGCGGCTGGCCCACCAGGCCATCACGGCAAAGATTGGCAGCGCAAACAGCATGCGGTACATGATGAGCGTGACCGCATCGACGCCGTAGCGGTAGGCGAGCTTGACGATGATCGCCTTGCCGCTGAAGGCGATCGCGCCGAACGTCGCCAGCAGCAATCCGGTTGCTATGCTTTTAGGAGCTGTCTGCGCCCGTTGGTCCTGGGCTGCAAGTGTTTTTTGCTCTGAACTTCTGGACAAGTGGAATGATCAGAAACCGACGGCCTGACCGTCGCGCCGGCTGTCGCTGGCCGCCACATAACCTTCGACCTTGGGATCACCGGCGCGGCAGATGAATTGGCCCGCGCCGAAGTCCTGGTAGGAGTCGTTGATGACTTCCATGCGGTGGCCGCGGTCCGACAGGGCCTGCACGGTCTGCGGGTTCATCGCCGCTTCGACATTGATTTCAAACCCGGCGTTGTAGCGCCAGCGCGGCGCATCACAGGCAGCCTGCGGACTCTGTTTGTAGTCGAGCATGCGCACCAGCGTCTGCATGTGGCCCTGGGGCTGCATGTTGGCGCCCATCACGCCATAACTCATCACCGGTTGACCGTCTTTCGTGAGGAAGGCCGGGATGATGGTGTGGAAAGGCCGCTTGCCCGGGGCGACCTGGTTGGCACCGGCCTGCACGCTGAAGGCGTGGCCGCGGTTTTGCAAACTGATGCCGAACTCGGGCTCGACACAACCCGAGCCGAACCCCATGTAGTTGCTCTGGATGAAGCTGACCATCATGCCGTCTTCGTCGGCCGCCGTGAGGTAAATGGTGCCGCCCTTGACCGGATTGCCGGCGCCGAAGTCCTGCGCTTTTTTCATGTCGATGAGTTTGGCACGGGAGGCGAGGTAGCTGTCATCGAGCATTTGATCGACGCTCACCTCCATAGCCGATGGCTCCGCCACGTATTTGTAGACGTCGGCAAAAGCCAGTTTCATCGCTTCGATCTGCAAGTGCTGCGAGTCCGCGCCGTCCACCGCCAGGCCGGCCACATCGAACTTGTCGAGAATGCCCAGCGCAATCAGTGCCGAAATGCCCTGGCCGTTCGGCGGAATCTCGTGCAGCGTGTAGCCGCGGTAGTCCTTGCCGATGGGCTTGACCCACTCCGGCTGGTAGGACGCAAAGTCTTTGGCCGTGAGGCTGCCGCCATTCTGGGCTGAGAATTTTTCGATCGCCTGCGCGATCTCGCCGCCGTAATACGCCGCACCCTTGCTCTGAGCGATCGCCCGCAGCGCCCTGGCCGCGGCCTTGAACCGGAACAGCTCGCCGACATTGGGCGCGCGGCCCCAGGGCAGAAAGGACTGGGCAAAACCGGGCATCGCTTTCAGCTCATTGGTAGCGGCCGCCCACTTCTGCTGAACCACCGGCGGCAGCAGGTAGCCCCGCTCGGCAATTTCGATCGCGGGCTCCATCAGGTCGGCAAACGGCAGCCGGCCAAAACGCTCGCTCATGGCCACCCAGCCGGCCACGGCACCGGGCACGGTCACCGAATCCAGGCCGCGTTTGGGCGGGGTGGCGGCGCCGTCGCCGTATTTGCGCTTGAAGTAGTCCGGCGTCCAGGCCTGCGGTGCGCGGCCCGAGGCATTGAGGCCATGCAGTTCCTTGCCGTCCCACAGGATGCAGAAGGCGTCACTGCCCAGACCGTTGCTGACCGGCTCGACAATGGTCATGGCAGCGGCAGCGGCAATGGCCGCATCCACCGCGTTGCCGCCCTTGAGCAGCATGCGCAGCCCGGCCTGCGCGCCCAACGGGTGCGAGGTGGACACCACATTGCGGGCAAACAGGGGAATGCGGGTGGAGGTGTAGGGATTGCTGTAGTCGAAGTTCATGAATGGCTCTGAAAAAGAAAGGGCTGGCGCCAGGCCCTGGCGTCGGTTAAACGCTGTCAGTCGGTGGTGATCTTGCGTTCGGAAATGATTTTTTTCCACTTGGCGTTGTCGGTCCTGACCATCGCCGCAAAAGCCTGCGGCGTGCCACCGGTGGGCTCGGCGCCCAGCCGCGCAAACCGCTCTTTGACGTCCGGATCGGCCAGCGCCGCATTGAGCGCCTGGTTCACCCGGGCCGTCAGCTCGGCATTCAGGCCTTTGGGGCCGTACACGCCAAACCAGGTCACCGACTCGAAGCCCGGCAGGATCTCGGACACCGTTGGCAGATCAGGCGCGAGCGCGGTGCGCTTGAGGGTGGTCACGGCCAGGGCGCGCAGCTTGCCGTCCTTGACATGCGGCATGCCGGTCACAAAGGAGTCGAACAGCACATCGAGCTTGCCGCTGATCAGGTCCGGCATGGCCAGCGCCGTGCCGCGGTAAGGGATGTGAAGAATGAAGGTGCCGGACTGCGCCTTGAAGTACTCGGTGGTCAGGTGCACGATGGTGCCGTTGCCGCTGGACGCGTAGTTCAGCCGCCCCGGATTTTTCCGCGCATGGTCGATGAACTCGCGCATGGTCCTGGCTGGCGAGGAGTTGGGCACCAGCACGACGTTGGGCGAGCTGGCGACATAGGCGATCGGCGTGAAATCCGTCTCGGCGTTGTAGGGGATTTTCGGGTTGATGGCCGGCCCGATGCTGTGGGTGCTCGAGGTCGCCAGCAGCAGCGTGTAGCCATCCGGCGTGGCCTTGGACGCAGCGTCGGCGCCTATGGTCCCGCCGGCGCCAGGCCGGTTGTCGACCACCACCGTCTGTCCGATTTTTTCACCGAGCTTCTGCGACAGCGCGCGCGCCAGAATATCCGTCGCTCCACCCGCCGGGAAAGGCACGATCATGCGGATCGGTCGCGCGGGGTAAGCCGCGCCGGTAGCAGCCGCGGAAGTCTGCGCCGCGGCGGGCAAGGCGGCAGCCACCGCAACGCTGGCCGCCGTCAGAAAAATGATATGTCTACGTTTCATTTCGCCATTGTGCAACGGTTTTCAGGCTGCCTGGGTCAGGACAGTTTTACTCAAAAAAAACGGCACCCGAGGGTGCCGTTGGGGCCTGTTGCCGAGGGATCAGTCCTCGACAAAAGCCTCTTCACGCTTGTTCTTGACCGCCGGCAGGAGCACGATCACCAGCAGCAGCGCCCCGGCGGCAAGCAGACCGGCAGACAGCGGACGGGTCACAAACACGCTCCAGTCGCCACGCGAGAGCAGCAGCGCACGGCGCAGGTTCTCTTCCATCATGGGGCCCAGGATGAAACCCAGCAGCAGCGGGGCAGGTTCAGCGCCGAGCTTGATGAAAACATAACCAATCACACCGAAGATTGCCACCATCCAGATGTCCCAAGTGTTGTTGTTGGTCGAATAGACACCAATCGCACAGAACAGCACAATCGCCGGGAACAGCAGGCGGTAGGGGATGGTCAGCAGCTTGATCCAGATGCCGATAAGCGGCAGGTTCAGGATCACCAGCATGGCATTGCCGATCCACATCGAGGCAATCAGGCCCCAGAACAGCTCGGGGTTGCTGGTCATGACCTGGGGGCCGGGCTGGATGTTGTGGATCGTCATCGCGCCCACCATCAGCGCCATCACGGCGTTGGGCGGAATGCCGAGTGTCAGCAGCGGGATAAACGACGTCTGCGAGCCTGCGTTGTTGGCAGATTCAGGGGCGGCCACACCGCGGATGTTGCCCTGGCCAAATGGCACTTCACCAGGACGGCCCTTGATCTTCTTCTCAAGGGTGTAGGCGGCAAAAGCCGACAGCAAGGCGCCACCACCGGGCAGGATGCCGAGGGCCGAACCCAGGGCCGTGCCGCGCAACACGGCCGGGGCCATGTCCTTGAAATCCTGCTTGGTGGGGAACAGCCCCGTCACACTGGCCGTGAAAACCTCGCGCTCATGCTCGGGCTGGGACAGGTTGCTGATGATCTCGCCGTAACCGAACACACCCATGGCGATCACGACAAAACCGATGCCGTCGGTCAGTTCGGGGACATCAAAGCTGAAACGCGCCACACCGGAGTTCACGTCGGTGCCGATCAGGCCCAGCAGCAGCCCCAGCACAATCATGCCCACCGCCTTGAGCAGCGAGCCGGAAGCCAGCACCACGGCGCCGATCAGGCCCAGCACCATCAGGGCGAAATACTCGGCCGGGCCGAACTTGAAGGCCAGTTCAGTCAACGGCGGCGCGAAGGCCGCGATGATCAGCGTGCCGACGCTGCCGGCAAAAAACGAACCCAGTCCGGCGGCGGCCAGCGCCGGTCCCGCTCGTCCCTTCCTGGCCATCTGGTAACCGTCGATACAGGTCACCACGGACGACGACTCACCGGGCAGGTTCACCAGGATGGCGGTGGTCGAACCGCCGTACTGGGAGCCGTAATAAATGCCGGCCAGCATGATCAGCGCGGAAACCGGTGGCAGCGCGTAGGTGGCCGGCAGCAGCATGGCGATGGTGGCGACAGGGCCGATGCCCGGCAGCACGCCAATCAGCGTACCCAGAACGCAGCCAAAAAAGGCATACATCAGGTTGATCGGCGTGAATGCCACGCCAAAACCCAGGGACAAGTTTGCAATCAGATCCATTTTATTTTCCTTAGCCCGTGATGAAGGATGGCCACACCGGGAACTGCAGCTTCAGCGCCAGAACAAAGGCGATGTAACTACCGACGGCCAGCACCGTAGCGAGGATGAAGGTGGTCTTGAGTTTCCAGCCGGCTTCCGCCATGCTGGCGATGAAGGTCAGGGCGTAAATCGCCACGATCATGCCGAAGGCCGGGAACTTGATGGCGGGCAGGCCCGCCAGCAAAATGCCGAACACGACGTTTGCCAGGATGATGAAGATCAGCGGCTTCCAGGCAATCTTGCCGATCTTGCCGCCGCCCTCGGTTTCAACCACCAAGGCAGCGAAGGTGATCGCGGCGCCGATGATGGCCAGCAACACACCCAGCATCAGCGGGAAGTAGCCGGGGCCCATCCGCGCGCCCGTACCCACGTTGTAAGTGCTGGCGCCCCATGCAAATGCGCCTCCGACGGCCATGAACATCAGGCCGCAAAAAAAGTCTTTTTGACTCTTGATATTCACGGTTTGTCTCCTCTAACTAAAGAATGAATCGGTGGATTGTGCATGCAATTGCCCCTGAAGGGGATGTGGCTTTCACTTACGCAAAAAAGGGGCAGAAACAGCGCACCTGTCCCGGCCGGGACAGGGTTCAGGACATCGGAGGCGTCGTGGAAAGGATTTCCTCGATGGTGGTCAGGCCCTCCGCCACCTTGAGCGCGCCCGCCAGCCGCAGCGGCCGCATGCCGTCGGCCACGGCCTGGCGCCGCAACGCGTCAATGCTGGGCTCTTTGGTGACCTTGTCCTTGAAGGCCTCGGTCACTGTCAGCAGTTCATACAGACCCATGCGGCCCAGAAAACCGGTCATGCGGCAATCGACACAGCCGGCCGGCTTGTAAGGCTGGTAAGCGCCGTTGATCTGCCAGGGCTTGACGATTTCGGTCAGCGTTTCGCGCGAACTGCCTTCGTCTTTCTCGCGGCACTGCGAGCACAGCGTGCGCACCAGGCGCTGCGCCAGCACACCCAGCAAGGTGGCATTGATCAAATAGGAAGGCACACCGAGCTCCATCAGGCGCGACACCGCCGAAGGCGCGTCGTTGGTGTGCAGGGTGCTGAAAACCAGATGCCCGGTCAGCGCGGCCTGCACCGCCATTTCGGCGGTCTGCAGGTCGCGGATCTCGCCGACCATGATGATGTCCGGGTCCTGCCGCATCAGCGCGCGCAGGCCTTCGGGGAAATCGAAGTCGAGGTGCGCCTGCACCTGGGTCTGGTTGAAGGCCGGCTCGATCATCTCGATCGGGTCCTCGATGGTGCTGACGTTGACCTCTTCGGTGGCGATGCGTTTGAGCGTTGAATACAGCGTGGTGGTTTTGCCCGAGCCGGTCGGCCCCGTCACCAGCACGATGCCATAGGGCCGCTTGACGAGTTGTTCCCAGCGCGTGGCGTCGTGCTGGGAAAACCCCAGTGCATCGAGGTCCTTGACGGTGGTGTCGGGGTCGAAAATCCGCATCACCATTTTTTCGCCGAAGGCCGTCGGCAAGGTGGACAGCCGCATTTCGATTTCGTCGCCGCGCGGGTTGCGGGTCTTGATGCGGCCGTCCTGCGGGCGGCGCTTCTCGACCACGTCCATGCGGCCCAGCAGCTTGATGCGTGCCGTCATCGCGTTGTGCACCCCCATGGGCAACTGGTAGACCGGGTGCAACACGCCGTCAATCCGGAAACGGATCACGCCCTGGTCGCGCCGCGGCTCGAGGTGGATGTCGCTGGCGCGCTGGTCAAAGGCGTATTGCCAGAGCCAGTCCACCACCTGCACCACTCCCTGGTCGTTGGCGTCGAGCTGCTTGTTGGTTTTGCCAAGCTCCACCAATTGTTCGAAACTGGCGGCGCCGGCGTTGCCGCCGGCCTTCATCGCCGCCTTCACCGATTTGGCCAGCGCGAAAAACTCGGCGGTGTAGCGGGCAATCTCCAGCGGGTTGGCCACCACCAGGCGCACGCTGCGCTTGGCCTGACGCTCGACCTCGGAGACCCAGTCGGTGACGAAGGGCTCGGCGGTCGCCACCACCACCTCGGTCGGAGTGACCTGCACCGGCAGCACCTTGTGGCGTTCGGCATACACGGCCGACATGGTGTCGGCCACCTTGCCCACGTCCACCTTCAGGGGGTCGATGCGCAGATAACCCAGGCCAGCCCGGCCGGCCAGCCATTGGGAAATGGTTTCAATGTCCAGCGGCTTGCCGTCGGCCACGCGGGTCATGCTGACGCTGGCCAGCCGGATCAGCGGGTGCTGCGCGCTCTGGACCTGCGAGCAGCGCGCAATGGTGCGTTGCGCCTCGGCCGCCGAGATCACCCCGTCGTCACTGAGCCATTCCACGAGCCGGCGCCAGTCCAACGGCCCGGAAGGGGCGGCGGACCGGGGGGTGGATTCAGGGAGGTGTTTGGGAGGCACGGCAGCTCGCATGCAGGCACTTTAACTGATCCCCCCTCCGAGACGGAAAACTTCTCGGGGAACTCTCAAAAAACGGGTTTGAACAGCCTCAGCCACTTTTTTGCGGGCAGGCCAAAGCGGGACTCGATCACCTCGGCCCTTTGCGAAAGCTCCCCCCGCTCGGGCCGGGTCGGCTCACGTTGCGCCGCCACGACGGTGTTGCCCTCACGCGTCGGCTTGAAGGCCCAGACGGATTCGGGGCCAAAGGCTTCGGCGATTTTTTCCAGCGAGCTGATGTAGCTGGAGTCGCGCCCGAACAGGTTGACCGTCATGACACCGTCCTCGCTGAGCAGCTCGCGGCAATCTGCGTAGAAGTCCTCGCTGTCGAGCACCGGCGCCGCCGCTTCATGGTCGTACAGGTCCACCTGCAGCGCGTCCACCGTGCCGCGGTGCTCCGCCTTGCGGATTTCCTGCGCGGCGTCGGCCACGATGACCTTCAGGCGCAGGTCATCGGCGGGCAGCTTGAACCACAGCCGGCAGGCGGCCAGCACCTGCGGGTTGAGCTCGATGGCCGTGGTTTTCATCTTCAGCTTCTTGTAGCAGAACTTGGTCAGCGCTGCCGACCCCAGGCCCAGCTGCATCGCGTGGCGCGCGGCCACCGTGCCCGGCTCGGCGAACAGCAGCCAGACCATCATGCGCTGGACATACTCCAGCTCGATGTCGAAAGGTTTGTCCAGCAGCATGGACCCCTGCACCCACTCTGTACCCAGATGCAGGTAGCGGACGTCGCCGTAATCGGAGAAATTCACCTCGGGCAGTTCTGCCTGTGGAAGCGGGTTGCTGGTTTCTTTGCGGGCCATCGGTTCAATCTGGATGCCGGCCGGAACGCGGCCAGCGTCAAAGGCTCAAAGTGTACCCACCCGACCCCAGGCGTCGTTCAGCGCGGTGACTTCGTGCCCAAGGACTCCCGCCGCCGGCTCCGTCCGCCGGACACGGGATCACACCAGGCCGTGCTTTTCGAAAACCTCGCGCCAGGCAGCGAGTTTGCGCTCAAACGACCAGGAGGCATTCGCCGGGCTGGTGGACGGCAACTTGTAAACGGGCAAACCCAGCAGCGCGGTGTGGCGCGCGTGTTTGAAACTCTCGCCGCCGTTGTGGGCGATGGCTTCCAGCGCCGGGCACTGTTGCAGCATCTGCGCGAAATCGTTGACCACCGGCTGGCGGATACGGCTGTCCAGGCTGCCCTCGCGTTCGCAGGAGGCATACACGTCCCAGAGACCCAGCTGCCTGTCGAGCAGCCATTCGCTACGACTTTGATAGCTATCCGCGCCCGATGGTATTGGGCTGGACGGCCAAATGGCTTGGAGGATTTTCCAGAACTGGTTTTGCGGGTGGCCGTAGTACTGCTGCGCCGCCAGCGAGGCCACGCCGGGGAAACTGCCGAGAATGAGCACGCGGGTCCGGGGGCTGACCAGCGGCGTCAGACCCGTCAGCATGCAGACAGGGCCTGCAGCCCGGGCAGTGCCGCACCGGCGTTGGCCGTGGTCGCCAGCGCCAGGGCGTCGACCGTCATGCCACGCAGTTCAGCCACCACAGCGGCAATACGCGGCAACTCCGCCGGCTCGTTGCGCCCCTGGGCCTGGCCCTCGCCGCGCTGCTGCGCCGTGGCGTACAGCCAGTGCGGCGGAATGTCCGGCGAGTCGGTTTCCAGCACCAGCGCGTCCAGTGGCAATTCGGCCGCCAGGCGCCTGAGCTGCCGCGCGGGCTCAAAAGTGACGGCCCCGCCAAAACCTAGCTTGAGGCCCAGCTTCAGGAATTCATCGGCCTGTTGCCGGCTGCCGTTGAAAGCGTGAGCAATGCCGCGCCAGCCTTCCTGCGGCGCGAGCTCGCGCAGATGTTTGAGCAGCTTGTCGGCAGAACGGCGCACATGCAGGATCACCGGCAGGCCGTGCTTGCGCGCCAGCAGGAGCTGCTCGCGGTAGAAATGTTCCTGGCGCTCGCGCAAAGGGCTCTGCGTCAGGGCTGGCACAAAATAATCGAGCCCGATTTCGCCCACCGCAACCAGCCGGACGTCGGCCTTCCGCAGGGTGAGCTCGGCATCGAGCAGAGCCAGGTCGCCGTCGGCCGCCTGGCCGACAAACAGCGGGTGAATGCCCAGCGCATAACTGTCCCCAAAATCGTGCGCCAGGGTGCGTACGACCCCAAAATCAAACACCCCGACCGCAGGTAAAACGCAATGCACCACACCGGCGGCTGTCGCCCGCGCCCGCACAGCCGCGCGGTCCCTGTCGAATTCGGGGGCGTCGAGGTGGCAATGGGTATCTATCCAGTGGGGCATGACCCAATAATGCCTGATCGCCAAGCAGCCGCGATGACCCCACGGATGCCTGAAGAATATGCAGGGTTGCGCCAGACGTGATACCGTGCATTCGTCAGTCCGGAAATCCCCGGAAAACCCTTTTCACAGGTGACACGGATGCGCAGGCCAGCCCTCTACAGCAGCTCCAGCAGCCCCGCGCCAGCGGAGGCGCACGGGCAGCAGGCGCAAGCCGCGCCAGCCGCTGCGCCAGCCCCCGGAACACGTTTTTTCTCGCTGTCCAGTCCGCGCCTTCTCTGGGCCGCGCTGGCCGTGATGGCGCTCTTGCTGGCCCTCAGCCTCTCGCTGGCATTGCGGCCGCAGCCACGCAAGCTGACGCAGGCCGACATCAATGCGGCCGTCCTGAAAACGCTGGAAACCGCCCAGCTGCCTTCGGCCGTCGCCAAGGCCTACGACACCATCCGTCCCTCGGTGGTACGCGTCACCGGTTATGGCAAAAGCAAGAACGGCAAGGAAGACGTGGAGGTCGGTGTCGGCACCGGCGTGGTGATTGTGGACAAAGGCATCATCCTGACCAACCTGCATGTGGTGCAGGGGGCGCAGACCATCAAGGTGCTGTTTTCCGACGGACTGGAATCGACCGCCCACATCACCGGCGCCCAGCCCGAAAACGACCTCGCGGTGCTGCAGGCCCACAAGATCCCCGACGACATGATTGCAGCCACCATGCGTTCCACCGGCGACCTGGCACCCGGCGACCATGTGCTCGCCGTGGGTTACCCCTTCGGCATCGGTCCGTCGGCCTCGGCCGGCGTGATCTCCGGACTCAAGCGCACCTTCCGCTCGCCTGAAGGCAAGCAGGAAATGAGCAACCTGATCCAGTTCGACGCGGCCGCCAACCCCGGCAACTCCGGTGGCCCGCTGGTCACCATGGACGGCGAGGTGGTCGGCATCGTCACCGCCATCCTCAACCCCAACCAGCAGCGCAGCTTTGTCGGCATCGCCTTTGCCGTGCCGATCGAAAACGCCGCCTCCGCCGTCGGCCTGCCCCCTTTCTGAAGGACCTCCCCATGCACACACCCGCCACTTCGCAGGACCCCCACACCGCGCAACTGATGGAGCAGATCCTCTACGAGGTCAAACGGGTGGTCGTCGGCCAGGACCGTTTTCTCGAACGCGTGATGGTGGCCATCCTGGCGCAGGGCCACCTGCTGGTCGAAGGTGTGCCGGGCCTGGCCAAGACCCTGACCGTCAAGACCCTGGCCAACACGATCCATGGCAACTTCAAGCGCATCCAGTTCACACCCGACCTGGTGCCGGCCGACCTGGTGGGCACACGCATCTACAACCAGAAAACCGGCGACTTCAGCACCTCGCTGGGCCCGGTGTTCACCAACCTGCTGCTGGCCGACGAGATCAACCGGGCACCGGCCAAGGTGCAGAGCGCGCTGCTGGAAGTGATGCAGGAGCGCCAGGTCACGATTGCCGGCGAAACACACCGCGTGCCAGAACCCTTTCTGGTCATGGCCACGCAAAACCCGATCGAAACCGAAGGCACCTACCCGCTGCCTGAAGCGCAGGTGGACCGTTTCATGATGAAGGTGCTGGTGGACTACCCGACCGACGAGGAGGAGTTCGTGATTGTCGAGCGCGTGATCGGCCCGGCCGTGACCGTGTCCAGCGTGGCCACCACCGCTCAGCTGGCCGAACTGCAGCGCGAATGCCGGCGGGTTTATGTGGACCCTTCGCTGATCCAGTACGCCGTGCGCCTGGTCTCCGCCACCCGCACGCCCGGCAAACACGGCCTGAAAGACCTGGCCCGTTTCATCACCTTTGGCGCCAGCCCGCGCGCCACCATCAACCTGACCGAAGGCGCGCGCGCCCTGGCCATGTTGCGCGGACGCAGCTACGTCCTGCCCGAAGACATGACCGACCTGGTACCGGATGTGCTGCGGCACCGGCTGGTGCTGTCCTACGAAGCGCTGTCCGAGGGCCTGAGCGCAGATACCGTGATCGCCAGAATCATGGCCAAAGTCCCGGCACCTGCGCGGCCACTGGAACGCGACAAGCTTGCTGCATGAATATGTTGCCCCCACGGTCGCTCACTGCGTGTAGCTCCCGAGGCCTTGCAGGCCGCGGCTCGCGAGACGCTTCGCCTCTGTCGCCTGTCCAAAACTGCGCGGGCAGCTTTGGAGCCGCAGGCTCCAGCCCCTCGGGGGCCGCTGCGCCTGCGGGCCGGCGAAGCCGGACCCGCGGCCCCTGCTTGAACGAGAGTCTTCCTCGTAACTTCGCGGTGTTTTCCGTTCTTCCTGAGCTTGCCGAAAGATGCCCTGTGGGCGCTGACAGTCCATGAAAAACTGGTTTCGCAAATCCGCTCCCACAGAGGGTGCCGTTCCTGCACCGGCGGCCTTGGTGCAGGCTGGCGACGCTGGCGGTGCCGAGCACGTGCTGCGCCGTCTCGAATGGACCGTGCTGCGCCGGCTCGACGGCCTGTTGCAGGGCGACTACCGCACGCTGATGCGCGGCACCGGCATGGACCTGGCCGACCTGCGTGAGTACCAGCACCACGACGACGTGCGCCACATCGACTGGAACGTGACAGCACGCTTGCAGTCGCCGCATGTGCGCGTGTTCACCGAGGACCGCGAAATGGCCAGCTGGTTTTTGCTGGACCTGAGCCCCTCGGTCGATTTCGGTTCGGGCGACCAGCGCAAAAGCCAGGTCTCCAGCGAATTCGTCGCGGTGCTGGCCCGCGTGCTGACACGCCACGGCAACCGCGTGGGCGCCATGCTGTACGGCGCCGGCGTGGACACCGTGCTGCCGCCGCGCGGCGGGCGCGCGCATGTGCTGCAACTGCTGCACACGCTGCAGACCCGTCCCGCCACCACCGGCACGGTCACCACCCGCCTCGACGAACTCTTGAGCTCGGCCGCCCAGCTGATGCGCCGGCGCTCCACGGTGTTTGTGGTGTCCGACTTCATCAGCGAACCCGGCTGGGAAAAAGCGCTGGCGCAGCTGGCGCAGCGCCACGAGGTGGTGGCGGTGCGCCTGCTGGACCCGATGGAACTCGAACTGCCCGACCTCGGCCTGATCCCGATACGCGACGCGGAAACCGGCGAGCAGCTGCTGGTGGACACCCACGACGCAGCCTTTCGCCAGCGCTTTGCACGCATTGCCGCCCAGCGTGAAGCCGACTTGCGCCAGGCGCTGGCGCAGGCCGGCGTGGACACGCTGGAGCTGTCCACCGACGGCGACCTGGTCGATGCCATCATGCGTTTCACCGAACTGCGCAAGCGCCGTGGCCAGGTCTCCGGTGCCGCCGGCCGGGGTGGCCGCGGCAAGCTGCCCGGCCACCTGAAGGCGGCGGCCTGAGCCCCAAGGAGATGACCCCATGACATCGCCCATGACATTTCTCTGGCCCCAGTTTTTATGGCTGATGCTGGCCCTGCCGCTGCTGGTGGTGGTTTATGTGTGGCTGCTGCGCCGCAAGAAGAAAATGGCGCTGCGTTATGCCAGCCTGTCCATCGTGCGCGAAGCCATGGGCAGCGGCCAGACCTTGCGCCGCCACATCCCGCCGCTGCTTTTCCTGCTGGCCATCGCCGCCATGCTGCTGGCTGCAGCGCGGCCCTTCGCCGTGGTCACCCTGCCCTCGCAGCAGGAAACCATTATCCTGGCGATGGACGTGTCGGGCAGCATGCGCGCCACCGACGTGTTGCCGAACCGCCTGGTCGCCTCGCAAAACGCGGCCAAGGCCTTCCTGGCCGACCTGCCGCGCAGCGTGCGGGTCGGCATCGTCGCGTTTGCGGGGACCGCCTCGGTGGTGCAGTCACCCACCCTGAGCCGGGAAGACCTGGTCACGGCCATCGACAAGTTCCAGCTGCAGCGCGCCACAGCCATCGGCAACGCCATCGTCGTCTCGCTCGCCGAGTTGTTTCCCGACGCCGGCATCGACCTGGCGTCGCTGACCTACGGCCGCAACCGCAGCAGCGGCATCGCGATTGACCAGGCGCCGAAAGAGCCGAAGAAAGAATTCACGCCAGTTGCACCGGGTTCCTACACCTCGGCGGCCATCATCCTGCTGACCGACGGCCAGCGCACCACCGGGGTGGACTCCCTGGAAGCCGCCAAGATGGCGGCCGACCGCGGCGTGCGCATCTACACCGTGGGTGTGGGCACGGTCGACGGCGAGACCATCGGTTTTGAAGGCTGGTCCATGCGCGTCAGGCTCGACGAGGAAACCCTCAAGGCCATTGCCAACAAGACCCAGGCCGAATACTTCTATGCCGGCACTGCGGCGGACCTGAAAAAGGTCTACGAGACCCTGAGCTCGCGCCTGACCGTGGTGAAAAAGGAAACCGAAATTTCGGGCTTGCTGGCGCTGGTGGCTTCGGTGCTGGCACTGCTGTCGGCTTCGTTGTCGTTGCTTTGGTTCAACCGGATTCTTTGAAGTCACCGCTTCGCCGTCAAGGCGAATCCGGCATCACGCTGCGTCTGCGGCTTGCCTCTGGCAGTAGTTGAACTCCCCACTCCCTCCCCCCGCCCCTCCCTCGCCCCGCTGGGCGATGGCGGGGAGCCTCATTTGGCTGCGTGTGCTGCTAACGCGTGCAAACATGACAGCCACTTGACGCCGTCCTGACGCGCTAGGCGCGTCAGGACTCCCCGCACCCGCACCCGAACCCGAACCCGCATTTTTCCCTCCACCCGTCGGGCTGGGCCGAGGAGCACAGCCGAAAGCGGATCAGGACGAGCGATTGTCTGAGCGAAGCGAGTTCGAGCTCGGCCCCGCTTTCGGCGAGCACCGGAGGTTGCCCCGAAGCGCAGCGCAGGGGACCCAGACCATCGGGTCGCCTTTTCTTTGGTGACTTTCTTTTGGCGACGCAAAAGAAAGTTACTTGCCGCCGGGCAACCCCCGGCCTGCTGGCGCACCACATACGCAGGAAGAAGAAACGGCCTCGACAAGCTCAATCCGCACGGCGGGTAGAACAATACCGCTATAAATTCAATAGCTGTCTGCGCCCGTCACATAATGGCTGCGACCCTAAATCTTTTATGACAATGCGCTTTCAGCCATTACAGGCGGCAAGCGCCTACTGCACATGACATTCCCGCCGCAGCAGCGCCACGGCGTCATTGAGCGCGTGAACCGCATCGCTTTGCAGCGTGGGCTGCGCCTCTTCCACAAAGTTTTCCCACAAACTGGCGTACGCCTCCTGATGCTGCGCCGGCGCATGGTCCAGGAGGTACTGCATGGCCAGCGCGGGATGGAAACCTGATTTCCAGATCTTGCGCACCAGGGTCGCGGCGCCTTTTTCGGTCAGCATCGTTTTCGGCGTGGCGCCGGCGGCGACGCACAGCAACAAGGTCAGCAGAGAACCGTCATCGCTGTTGCCGCCGGTGACCTTGTTCCACGCCGCGGACGCCTGGCGGTCGTGGTGGTCGACTTCGGCCAAAGCGTCTTCGACCCAGAAATACCGGCCCATGAAGGCGGGGCTGCGGTCGAACAGCTGGCGCACCGGCAGGGCCGGGTCGAGTATTTTCGGTGCGTCGGCCATCACCGACTGGCGCACGCCCTCCACCACGTCGTGAAGATGGGCAGGCAGTTTTTTTGGCAAGGCGACAGGCAACGCCTTTGGTGCGGCACCATGCTTCTTGCGCAGCGCGCCTATCATTTTCTCGAACGCGACCCAGTCGGGCATCTCGATGCGGCCCGCCCCCAGCACCAGCAAGGCGGTGCGGATCACCGCTTCGGCATCCTTGCCTGCCTCGTCCAGCTCGTCGGCGTCCATGCCCAGCTCGCCAGCCAGCCAGAGGGCGGCATCCACCACCTGCGCTACTTGGCTGCGCCGGGCGAGTTCGGTCCGGTAGTCGGCCAGGCTGCGCAGCGACCATTTGGCCAGCAGCGGAATATGCTCGTCGCGGAAGCCACCGCGTTCGTTCATGCCGAAGTGGCTGTTTTGCGGCATGGCGATCAGGACCTTGAGCATGTCCGAGCCGCCCTTGGAGCGCGACAGCAGCGAAAAATCACGCAGCGACTCGGCCGCCTGCTGCAAGTCGCCGCCGCAGCTGCTTTCAAGGTAAATGCTGATCAGGTTGACCATGCGGTCGCGGGCCTTTTCAAGCTCCGGGCGCAAGAATTCGTTACCGAAATAACGCGCGATCTGCACCATGCCCTTGGGGCCCTCGATGCGCATGGCTTCGATTTTTTCCGGACCAAGGATGCCGTGTTGCACACCATGCTGCAGCGCCTTTTCGAAAAAAGGGCGGGCATCGTACAGCGAGACGGCGGAAGGCGAAGGCGTGGACACGGTGTTTGCTACGGTCAGGAGATGGTGAGGTTCAGATCGCCGATTCCTCGTCGGACTCGCGCGCCGTCGGTGTGGCCTTGCCACGGTCGGTGTCGCCGGTCTCGACCTTGCCATCGTCCTCGGCGTCTTCCTCGTCTTCATCCTCGGAAGCAGCCGCCTGGTGAGCACTGACCTTGGCGCGCAGCACCATCAGCATCTCGATGAACAGGTCCGGCAGTTCGTAACGCAGAATCCAGGCGAGTTCCATCCAGTCATGGTCGGCGATTTCATCCTGCTGGACACGCGGTTTCTCGTAGGCCGAGGCCAGCAGGGCGGATTGGGACAGCATCTTGCCGTACTCGTCGGCCGGCTCGAAACTGCCGCTGCGGGCAAAACCCTCGACGCGGCTCCACTGGTCGGAAAAATAGTCGGCGAGAGCCTCGCTGCCGCCGTCCAGGTCGCCAATCGCATTGAGAAAGTCCAGCGGGTCGGCGTCGTCCCGGAAGATGACTGCGTTGACCATGCCGCGCAGATGGGTGCGGGTCAGGTCCTTGTAGAGTTTTTCGATCACCACGGCGCGGGCGAACTGCGCGGGCGACACCAGAAGGCTGACCACCGACTCCTTCGAATGGTCGTATTCGCGGATGACGGCCAGGATGTCCTTGGGCGGCAGTTGCTCCAGCACCACCATCAGCGCGCCATCCCCTTCGGTGTCGGCCAGCCCGACCAGGGCCGACTCGGCGCCCACGATGTCGCCGGCCGCAATCAGGCTTTGGGTTTTTTCTATCAGGGCGAGGTGGTTGGTCATCAGGGTTTCACTTTCCGGGTCATGTGGCTTGTTTCAGTCTTTCTGGTCGAAGCCCTGCTGGACCAGCCAGTCGGCCCCTGCTTCCTGGCGTGCGCGCGCATCACTGCCCTGCCCGCCCTCGCCATCGTCGCCATCCTGGTCGGCGTCTTCTTCGTTTTCTTCGCTTTCTTCGTCTTCATCGTCGCCACCCAGGGCGAGACCCGACGCGGCGACCGGCAAGCCGGCCATGTACTCCAGGCCGGCCGTCAGCGTCAGAAACCGGTCGCCGCCCGGCGACTCCAGGACGATCTGCGCCAGATCCTGTGCCCAGGGCGCCAGCTCACAGCTGCCCGCCAGGCTGCTCCAGGCCGGGAACACATCGGCGTCATGGGTGAGCAGGTGATCCATGGCGACCCGCCCGGTGAAATCAAACCCCTGGTGAAACACCACCGCCACCATCTCGGGGCTGAGTTCCATCATCTGGAGCAGAAAGCTGATTTCCTGGCGCTTGCCGGCCAGGCGCTGGTGCAGCACGTCGCGCCCCTCGGAGTCGAAGCGCAGGTCCTCCATCTCGGACTGGTAGGCCGAACGCAGGTCGAGGAAATAGGGGGAGATGCTCATGCCGCCGGGTTTTTCATTGTTCAGTTCCATGGGTCAGCGGAGCTCAGAGGTGAGCAGCGGGTTGAAATAGTTTTGCCAGATATCTGTCGCGGTGGCCAGCGGGCTGTCGAGCAGGTTGCGGCGCCGGTTGTCGTCCCAGGCCTGGCGTTTGTCCGCGTCCGACAGCACTTCGTACGCTTCCTGCACCGCCCGAAAACGCGCCGGCGCCTGCGGATCGGCATTTTTGTCGGGGTGCCAGAACGACGCCTTCTGGCGAAAGGCTTTCTTGACGTCGGCCAGCGTGGCAGCGCTGTCCAGCCCGAGGGCGGTGTAGTGGTCGGTCATGCGCGGGTGGTGTTGTCCTGGGCCGCGGGCAAGGCACTGCCACGGCATGTTGAAGGGCTCACCGGCAGGAAAAAGCGCAGGCGCGGGCGACGAGGGGACCCAAGATTATGCACGTCCGGCCCTTTTCAGGGCGGGAGGCCGGTTAATGCCCTTGCGCCGGACTGGCCGCCCATTCCGACAGGCGCCCCGACACCAGCCTGAAACGCCGGCCGCAACGCGCGGCCAGTGTTTCGTCGTGCGTCACCATCACAAAGGCGGTGCCGTGCTCGCGGGCGAGTTGCAGCATCAGCTCGAACACGCCATCGGCGGTGGTCCGGTCCAGGTTACCGGTGGGTTCGTCAGCCAGCACGCAGGCCGGCCGCGTGACCAGCGCACGCGCAATCGCCACGCGCTGGCGCTCGCCGCCCGAGAGTTCGGCCGGACGGTGGTGGATGCGGTCTTTCAGGCCCACACTGGCCAGCATGGCGGTGGCGGTTTGCGCCGCTTTTTCGCGGTCGTCGCGCCGTATCCACAAGGGCATGGCGACGTTGTCGAGCGCGCTGAACTCGGGCAGCAGGTGGTGGAACTGGTACACAAAACCCAGGTGCCGATTGCGCAGCTCGCCCTGTTCGGCCGCCGACAGCGAGGACATCAGTTGCCCCTTGAGTTCGACGTTTCCGCTGGTGGGTGCGTCCAGGCCACCCATCAGGTGCAGCAAGGTGCTTTTGCCCGAGCCCGAGGCGCCGACAATGGCCAGGGTTTCGCCGGCCATCACCTGCAGGTCCACGCCGTGCAGCACGGTCAGGTCGATAGGCCCTTCGTGGAAGCGTTTGGTCAGGCCCTGGGCTTTTAGAACAACATCACTCATATCTCAGGGCCTCTGCGGGATTGACTCTGCTGGCGCGCCAGCTCGGATAGATGGTGGCCAGAAACGCCAGCACCAGCGCAATCACCGCGATCGGCATGATGTCGGCGTATTGCGGGTCGCTGGGCATGCGGCTGATCAGGTAGATGTCTTTCGGCAGGAAGCTGGCGTTGAGCAGGCGCTCCAGCGCCGGCACGAGCACGTCGATGTTGAGCGCGATGCCCAGACCCAGCAGCAGGCCGGAGAGCGTGCCGATCACGCCGACCATCGCGCCCTGCACCATGAAGATGCCCATGATGCTTTTCGGGCTGGCGCCCAGGGTGCGCAGGATGGCGATGTCGGCGCGTTTGTCGGTCACCGTCATCACCAGCGTGCTGACCAGGTTGAAGGCGGCCACGGCCACGATCAGCGTCAGGATGATGAACATCATGCGCTTTTCCAGCTGCACGGCGGCAAACCAGGTCTTGTTCTGGCGCGTCCAGTCGCGGATCAGCAAGTCGCCGCTGAGGCTGCGCGACAGTTGGGCCGCCACCTCGCGCGCCTGGTGCAGGTCCTTGAGCTTGATGCGTATGCCGGTCGGGCCTTCGAGGCGGAAAATTTTCGCGGCGTCGTCCTGGTGCAGCATGACCAGCGCCGAGTCGTATTCAAAGTGGCCGGAGTCAAACGCCCCCACCACCGTCATCTGTTTGAGGCGCGGCACCACGCCGGCCGGGGTCACCTGGCCACTGGGCGCAATCAGCGTCACCTGGTCGCCCTCACGCACGCCGAGTGAACGGGCCAGTTCGATGCCCAGCACCACACCGAACTCGCCGGCCACCAGCTTGGGCAAGGCCGTGTCCTTGAGGTCAACGGCCAGGTCGGTGACTTGCCCCTCCAGCGCCGGGTCGATGCCACGCACGATCGCGCCCTTCATGTCCTCGCCGCGCGCCAGCAAGGCCTGCGCGGCGATGAAACTGGCGGCACCGATGACCTGCGGGTTCTGCCGGATCTCGGCCAGGGTTTTCTGCACATCGGGCAGGGCGGCGCCATTGGGCGCAAACACCTCGATGTGGGAGATCACGCCCAGCATGCGGTCGCGCACCTCTTTCTGGAAACCGTTCATCACGCTGAGCACGATGATCAGCGCAGCCACGCCCAGCGCAATGCCCAGCATGGAGACGCCCGAGATAAAGGAAATAAACCCGTTGCGCCGCGTGGCGCGGCCTGCGCGGGTGTAGCGCCAGCCCAGAATCAGTTCGTAGGGGATTTGCATGAGGCGATTGTGGCATCAGCCCGAGACCCTGCGTATAACGCAGGGAGTTACGCATAGGGTCCCGCCATCCCGGACAATAAGCGGATGCCCGCCTCCCTCCCCCCGCCCCAACACCACTGGGTGCTGCCGTTTGCCGCCTGCGCCTCCGATGACTGGCTGCCTGCCGTCCAGGCCATGCCTCCCGCCACCTGGCGCCACCTCGGCAAGTTGCTGCAGGGCATGAAGCTGGTCCACACCGACAGCGGCGATGTGCGCTCGCTGTCGCCGCCGCACGAGCGGGTGCTGGCCCGGGGGCTGGGCCTGCCCGCGCCCGACGGCCTGATCCCCTGGGCCGCCTGGCAACACCTGCAGGGCGGCGGCGTGCCCGCGGCCCGGGCCTGGGCGTTCATCACACCCTGCCACTGGGCCATGGGCCGCGAACATGCCACGATGACCGACCCGGCCGCGCTGGACCTGCCAGAAGCCGAGTCACGCGCGCTGCTGACAGCCATGCAGCCCTATTTCGAGACCTATGGCATCACGCTGCACTATGCGGACCCGACACGCTGGCTGGCCGAAGGGGAGCTGTTTCGCGACCTGCCCAGTGCCTCGCTGGACCGCGTGCTGGGCCGCAATGTGGACCCCTGGCTGCCCGGCGGCGTTCCCGGCCGGGCCATGAGGTTGTTGCAGAACGAGATGCAGATGCTGCTCTACACCCATGCGGTCAACGATGCGCGTGCGGCAAGAAGGCAGCTGGCCGTCAACTCCTTCTGGATCAGCGGCAGCGGCGCCTTGCCTGACCCCTTTCATGCCAAAGCGCAGCCCGACACCACGGTCTCGCGCAGCCTGGCGCACGCCGCTTTCAGCGACGACTGGGCCGCCTACGCCCAGGCCTGGACGGCCCTTGATGGCAGCGACGGCGCGCGGCTGCTCGCCTTGCAGCAAGGCGGCGCGAGCGTCCGGCTGAGCCTGTGCGGTGAGCGCAACGCACAGACCTTTGAAACCACCTCCACCGGAATTTTCTCCCGAATGAAAAGTCTTTTTGGCCAGCAGCCCTTGTCCGTCCTGCTCGAGCAGCTATGAAAATAATAGTACGCGAAGCACCGCCGCGCAGCGTGTGGGCACTGCAGCAGGCCGGCGTCCACCCCTTGCTGGCGCAGTTGTACGCCGCGCGCGGGGTGCGCACCGCCGATGAACTCGACGACGGCCTGGCGCGGCTGTTGCCGCCGGCGTCGATGAAAGGCGCGGCGGAGGCGGCCGTGCTGCTGGCCGACGCCATCGCAGCGAACAAAAAAATATGCGTGGTGGCCGACTACGACTGCGACGGCGCCACCGCCTGCGCGGTCGCGCTGCGCGGCCTGCGCCTGCTGGGCGCGACCCAGGTCAGCTACATCGTGCCGGATCGCGTGGTCGATGGCTACGGACTGACGGCGACGATTGCCGAGCGCGTCAAAGCCACCGGCGCTGACCTTCTCGTCACGGTGGACAACGGCATCGCCAGCATCGAGGGCGTGGCGCGCGCGCGTGAACTGGGCATGCAGGTGCTGGTGACCGACCACCACCTGCCGGCGCTCAGGGACGGTGCCATCGTGCTGCCCGACGCCGACGTGATCGTGAACCCGAACCAGCCCGGCTGTGCGTTCGAGAGCAAGGCCATGGCCGGCGTCGGCGTGATGTTTTATGTGCTCCTGGCCTTGCGCGCCGAGTTGCGCAAACGCGGCGTGTTTGATGCGGGCAACCAGCCCAAGCTGGACACCCTGCTGCCTCTCGTTGCACTCGGCACCGTGGCCGACGTCGTCAGGCTCGACGCCAACAACCGCCGCCTCGTGGCGCAGGGCCTCAAGCGCATACGCAGCGGCGCCCTGCCGGCCGGCCTGGCGGCGCTGTTCACCGCCGCCGGGCGCGTCGCGGCGGTGGCGACCAGCTTCGACTTTGGTTTTGCCGTCGGCCCGCGCATCAACGCCGCCGGCCGGCTCAGCGACATGACGCTGGGCATCGAGTGCCTGCTGACCGACGACGCGGGCCGCGCCGACGAACTGGCCAAAACGCTGGACGGCATCAACCGCGAGCGGCGCGACATCGAGGCCGGCATGCGCGAACAGGCCCAGTACGCGGCCGACGCGATGATCGACGAAGACGAAGTGCCCCCGCCGGCGATCGCCATCTTCGACCCCGACTTTCACGAAGGCGTGGTCGGCATCGTGGCCTCGCGCATCAAGGACAAACTGCACCGCCCGACCTTTGTTTTTGCGGCGAGCCAGGCGCCGGGCAAGGAACATGAGCTCAAGGGTTCGGGCCGCTCGATTGCGGGCTTTCATCTGCGCGATGCGCTGGACCTGGTGGCCAAGCGCCACCCCGGCGTGTTGCTGCGTTTCGGCGGCCACGCGATGGCGGCCGGCTGCACGATTGCCGAGGAACACTTCGAGGTGTTCGAGCAGGCGCTGCAGCTGGTGGCGCACGAGTGGCTGGACGCCGCCACCTTGCTGCGCCGCCTGGACACCGACGGTCCGCTGGCGCCCGAGTACCGGCGCGCCGACCTGGTGGACACGCTGCACAAAGAGGTCTGGGGCCAGGGTTTTGCGGCACCAACCTTCAGCGAGGAAGTCGAGGTCATCTCGCAGCGGCTGGTCGGCGAAAAACACCTGTCGCTCAAGCTCAAGCACCAGGGCCAGCCGGTGGACGGCATCTGGTTCGGCCACACCGAGTCGCTGCCGGCGCGCGTCAAACTGGCCTTCCGGCTCGACGCCGACGAGTGGCAGGGCATCAAACGTGTGCGTTTTCTGGTGGAGGCGGCAGAAATTTGAATTATTTCGGCCTCCAGCCCAACAAGGACGGGCGCAAGCAGCTATTGATTTGGTAGCATTTGTACACCGGCACAGCCTGCCCCCACCCCGGAAGTGAGCGTCACCCCCATGAACGACCCCCTCGCCTTGTACCCCGCCCTGGCCCAGGTCGTGCCTTCGCTGGCCGAGCTGGGGCCGGACGCCGGCCCGCTCAGCGTGCCTGCCGGCACCGTGCTGTTTGACGAACACGCGCCCTGCCAGGGCTTTCCGCTGGTGCTCAGCGGCGAGGTCAAGGTCTCGCGCCATTCCGGCGACGGGCGTTCGCTGGAGCTCTACCGCGTGGTGCCCGGCGAGTTGTGCCTGGTCTCCAGCGCCTGCCTGTTTCGCAGCCAGCCATTGTCGGCGCAGGGCGTGACCACCCGGCCCACCACCCTGCTGCTGATTTCACCGCCGGTGTTTGCCCGCTGGCTGGAGACACCGGTGTTTCGCAACGCGGTGCTGGGCCTGTTTGCCGAACGCATGGCCGACCTGACCGGACTGATCGATGCCATCGCCTTCCAGCGGCTGGACCAGCGGCTGGCGGCCGCGCTGCTGGGCCGCGGCCAGGACCTGGCGCTGACGCACCAGACGCTGGCCGACGAGCTGGGCACCGTGCGTGAAATCGTCTCGCGCCTGCTGCGCCGCTTTGAGCGCGAAGGCTGGGTCGAGCTCGCCCGCGAGCACATCCATATCCGCGACAGCGCCGCACTGCGCGCCATGGCCGCGGCCCTGCACGCCTGAGCCCCGGGCGGCCCGCAGGGCTGCTGCGTGACCCAGGTCACAGACCCGGGCTGCGCCAGCGCGCCCAATGCAGTCATCAGTCTTTCTTTCCGCTTTTTCAAAGGAGCCCACCATGAAATCCAACGTCGGCGGCATCGACCGCATTCTCCGCATCGTCCTCGGTCTGGTCCTGATCGCGCTGGCCGCCACCGGCACGGTCGGCCTGTGGGGCTGGATAGGCATCGTTCCGCTGGCCACCGGTGCCATCGGCTGGTGCCCGCCTTACGCCCTGTTCGGCTGGAGCACCTGCGCGATGAAAAACAAGGCCTGACGCGCCGGACCGCGCCCGGGCCGGGGCCGCGGCTGTAGCCCTTGTCTGACGGCCGCAGGCAGGGGCAGCCTACAGCCTCCAACCGTCGCTGCGCTCATGATCTGGGACAGAAGGTGTGCCCCCCCGGTGCATCCAGAAACCTCCCAGAGGAAAACATGAACACCATCATTTACATCGTCGGCCTGGTCGTCATCATCGGCTTCATCCTGTCCTACTTCGGCTTTCGCTGAAAATGGTGGCGGCCTCATCAAGCTATCAAAAAAATAGCTGATGCTGGCCAGCCAGCAAGGGCTCAAGGCCGATTTGATCTGACCATCAGCTTAGCAGCGTGTATTCCCCGCCGCGCGCGATGGCCCGCTGGTAGGCCGGTCGCGCGTGAATGCGCTTCAGGAAGGCCATCAGCTTCGGACGGCTGGCATCCAGCCCGCCGCGCGCCGCCGCTGCCTCCAGCACAAAACTCAGCTGGATGTCCGCGCCGCTGAACGTTTCACCTGCAAACCAGGTGCTCTTTCCCAGTTCCCCCTCCAGATAGTCCAGGTGCTGTTTGATCTGCGGCTCGATGAAAGCCGCCTTGGTTTTGGCACTGATCGCTTTGGCAATCGGCTTGGCAAAAAACGGCATCGGCGTGGTTTCTATCTTGTCGAACACCAGTTTGAGCAGCAACGGCGACATGGCCGACCCCTCGGCGTAATGCAGCCAGTAGGTGTAGCGCAGCCGCGCCGGTGTTCCCGCTGGCGGAGAGAATTTTCCGGCGCCATAACGCTCGACCAGGTAGTCGATGATGGCGCCCGACTCGGCCAGGGTCAGCTCACCGTCGGTGATGACCGGTGACTTGCCCAGCGGGTGCACAGCACGCAGCGCCGGGGGGGCCAGCATGGTCTTGGGGTCACGCTCGTAGCGCTGGATCTCGTAGTCCACGCCCAGTTCTTCCAGCAGCCAGAGGATGCGTTGCGAGCGGGAGTGGTTGAGGTGATGGACAGTGATCATGGGGGAAATCCGGTGAGGTTCAGGAGGTGTTGCCATGGTAGGCCATGGCGGCGCCCACAGCGCCAACAGGGCATAAAGCCTAAAATGACCCGGTGACCCCCCAAAACATCCTCAACGCTGATCTGCACTGCCACTCCGTGGTGTCGGACGGCACCATGACCCCCGAAGCGCTGGCCGAACGGGCCAAAACCAACGGCGTCGAACTCTGGGCGCTGACCGACCACGACGAGATCGGCGGCCAGCACCGCGCCGCGGCGGCAGCCCGGGCCCAGGGCATGCACTACCTGACCGGCACGGAAATTTCGGTGACCTTTGCCGGCGAGACCGTGCACATCGTCGGCCTCGGGTTCGACCCCGACGACGCGGCCATGCAGCAGGGCCTGCGCAACACGCGCGGTGGCCGCGAACAGCGCGCCATGGAGATGGCCGACTCGCTGGCCAAGGCCGGCATCCGCGGCGCCTACGAAGGTGCCCTGAAGTTTGTCGGCAACCCGGACCTGATTTCGCGCACCCACTTCGCGCGCTTCCTGGTGGAGACCGGCGTCTGCAAGGAAACCTCCGAGGTGTTTCGCAAGTACCTGACCGAAGGCAAACCCGGCTACGTGCCGCACCGCTGGGCCAGCCTGCAGGACGCCGTGGCCTGGATCACCAGCGCCAATGGCGTGGCGGTAATCGCCCACCCGGGGCGCTACAAGTTCACTCCCAACGAAGAATACGCACTGTTCACCGAATTCAAGTCCCATGGCGGGCAGGCGGTGGAAGTGGTGACCGGCAGCCACAGCACACAGGAATACGTGAAATACGCCGAAACCGCCAAGGAGTTCGGCCTGGCCGCCTCGCGCGGCAGCGACTTCCACAGCCCCGACGAAAGCCACACCGACCTGGGCACCCTGCCCTTTTTGCCCGGCCACCTGACCCCCGTCTGGGAGCTTCTGGAAGACCGCATCCGGTGAGCCGCGCGCCATCGGCCCTGGCGGGCATCACGCTGGTCATTGCAGCCACCGGCTTTTTTGCGACGCTGGACACCACCACCAAATTTGTCAGTGCCAGCGTGCCGCTGTTGATGGCCCTGTGGTTCCGCTACTTTTTCCAGGCAGTCGCCACCACGGCGGTGGTGCTGCCGCTGCGCGGCCTGGGCGTGCTGCGCACCGCCCACCCGAAATTCCAGTGCCTGCGCGGCCTGCTGCTGCTGCTCAGTAGCCTGTTCGCCTTCCTGAGCCTCAAATACATGCCGGTGGCCGAGTTCACCGCCATCGGCGCCATCGTGCCGCTGCTCATCACGCTGCTGGCCGCCACCGCGCTCGGCGAAAAAGTCTCGACGCTGCGCTGGTCGCTGGTACTCGGCGGCTTTGCCGGCACGCTGATCATCATCCGCCCCGGCGGCGAAGACTTTACCTGGGCCCTGCTGCTGCCGCTGGGCATGGTGGCGACCAACACCGGCTTCCAGGTGCTCACCAGCCGGCTGGCCAGAACTGAAGACCCGATCACCATGCACCTGTACACCGGCTGGGTCGGCACGCTGCTGGCCTCGCTGGCCCTGCCTTTTGTCTGGATCACCCTGCCCTCGTGGTCGTTGTGGGGCTGGTTGCTGCTGATGGGCGTGATGGCCACCGTCGGGCATTTCATGCTGATCCTGGGCTATATGCGGGCGCCGGCCGCCACCCTCACGCCCTACCTGTATGCCCAGATCGCCTTTGCGATGGTCGGCGGCTGGATCGCCTTTTCGCATGTGCCGGACAGCTGGTCCATGATCGGCATGCTGATGATCGCCATCTGCGGCGCGCTGGGGGCCTGGCTGACCGCGCGTGAAAGCCGCGCGCTGAGAGAGTTCAGCGTGCGGCCGGCAGAGTCCTGACATTCTTGCGAAACACACACCATGGCCCAGTATTTCGAGATTCACCCCGACAACCCACAAGTGCGCCTGCTCAAACAGGCGGTGGCGCTGCTGACACGCGGCGCGGTGATCGCCGTGCCCACGGATTCGAGCTACGCGCTGGTCTGCCATCTTGACGACAAAACCGCCGCCGACAGCCTGCGCCGTATCCGCGGGGTGGACGACAAACACCACCTGACCCTGCTGTGCCGCGACCTGAGCGAGCTGGCCAATTACGCACGCGTCGACAACAAGCAGTTCCGCCTGATCAAGGCCGCCACGCCGGGGCCCTACACCTTCATCCTCGAAGCCAGCAAGGAAGTGCCGCGGCGCCTGAGCCACCCCTCGCGCAAGACCATAGGCCTGCGCGTGCCCGGGCACAAAACCCTGCAGGCGCTGCTGGAACTGCACGGTGCGCCGCTGCTGGCCACCACGCTGATTCCGCCGGGCCAGACCGAGCCGCTGAACGACGCAGGCGAAATTCGCGACCAGATGGAGCACGATCTGGCGGCGGTCATCGATGCCGGCGCCTGTCCCAAGGAAGCCACCACCGTGATCGACCTGACCCCCATGGGCCAGGGTGATGACCCCGTGGTGGTGCGGCAGGGGCGCGGCGAGCTCGCAGCGTTGGGCTTGTAGAACCCCCACGGTCGCTCACTGCGTGTAGCTTCCTGCCCCCCGAGGGGGCCGCTGCGCCTGCGGCCCGGCAAAGCCGGTTCCGCGGCCCCGGCTGGTCTGAAGAGCTCCTCCTCGGGGAGCAACGCAGTACACGAAGCGACAAGCGTGCGGGGCAGGTCTGAGACAATTGGCAGATGGACTTTGCCAACCTGATTCAAACCGTCGCCATTTACGCGCTTCCCGTGCTGTTTGCCATCACCGTGCACGAGGCGGCGCATGGTTATGTGGCCCGGCACTTTGGCGACAACACGGCCTGGATGCTGGGCCGCGTCACGCTCAACCCGCTCAAACACATCGACCCGGTGGGCACCATCCTGATGCCGCTGGTGCTTTACTTCGCGACCTCGGGCGCCTTTTTGTTCGGTTATGCCAAACCGGTGCCGGTGCAGTTCGGCAAGCTGCGCAATCCCAAGCGCGACATGGTCTGGGTGGCCCTGGCCGGCCCGGGCGCCAACCTGGCCCAGGCCCTGCTGTGGGGCATCGCGCTGTACCTGCTGCAGGGCGCGGGCCTGACCGAGCCGTTTTTCATCAAGATGTGCCAGGCCGGCATTCTGGTCAATGTGGTGATGCTGGTGTTCAACCTGTTCCCCTTACCCCCGCTGGACGGCGGGCGTGTGCTGGTGGGTTTGTTGCCCTGGAAACAGGCCATGCTGGTCTCGCGCGTGGAGCCCTGGGGATTTTTCATCGTGATGGCGCTGGTGATTGCCGGCGTGATCACCAACCTGTGGATGCGGCCGCTGATGACGCTGACCTACGCCCTTCTTGAAATCGTGCTGACGCCTCTGGCGATGCTGGTGCAATGACCCTGGACAAATGATGACAAACAAGCCTTCCGACGCCGCCGCGCGCCTCGCCACTTCGCCTTCGCCCCAGCGTTTCCTCACCGGCATCACCACCACCGGCACGCCGCATCTGGGCAACTATGTCGGCTCGATCCGGCCCTCCGTCGCAGCCAGCACAGGCGCCGGCGCAGAGAGCTTTTATTTCCTCGCCGACTACCATGCGCTGATCAAATGCGACGAGCCGGCGCGCATCCAGCGTTCGACGCTGGAGATCGCCGCCAGCTGGCTGGCCGCCGGGCTGGACCCGGAGCGCGTGACCTTTTACCGCCAGTCCGACATTCCCGAGATTCCCGAACTCACCTGGCTGCTGACCTGCGTGACGGCCAAGGGCGTGCTCAACCGCGCCCACGCCTACAAGGCCTCGGTGGACAAGAACACGGCGGCAGGCAACGACCCGGATGCCGACGTCAGCGCGGGCCTGTTCATGTACCCGGTACTCATGGGCGCCGACATCCTGATGTTCAAGGCCCATCATGTGCCGGTCGGGCGCGACCAGATCCAGCACATCGAGATGGCGCGCGACATGGGGCAGCGTTTCAACCACCTCTACGGCGAACACTTTGTGCTGCCGCAGGCGCTGATCGAGGAGTCGGTGGCGCTGCTGCCCGGCCTGGACGGCCGCAAGATGAGCAAGAGTTACGACAACACCATCCCGCTGTTCACGCCGCGCGAGCAGCTGAAAAAACTCATCGCCGGCATCGTGACCGACTCGCGCGCGCCGGGCGAACCCAAGGAAGTCGAAGGCTCGGCCCTGTTCCAGATCTACCAGGCCTTTGCCAGCGAGCCCGAAACCGCCGCACTGCGCCAGGCCTACAACGAAGGTATTGCCTGGGGCGACGCCAAGCAGCTTTTGTTCGAGCGGATTGACCAGGAAGTGGCGCCCATGCGCGCCCAGTACCAGGCCCTGATGAAGGATCCCGGCAGGATAGAAACCATTCTGCAGGCCGGCGCCGACAAGGCACGCCAGCTCGCAGCCCCCTTCTTGCGGGAGCTGCGTCACGCGGTGGGCCTGCGCAACCTCGGCGCCCAGGCGAGCGCCGCCCCCAAAGAGAAAGCCGCCAAGGCCTCCCTGCCGGTCTTCAAGCAATACCGCGAGGCAGACGGCAAGTTCCACTTCAAGCTGGTCGATACCCAGGGCCAGCTGTTGCTGCAAAGCCACGGCTTCGATGCCCCCAAGGAGGCCGCGCAGGCGATTGGCCTGCTGCAAACCCAGGGCGCGAGCGCACTCGACGGTTTACGGGAAAAACTGCAGCCTCTCCCCGGCATTACCGCGGCAGCACTGGATTCGGCCTTGCAGCAACTGGTCGAAGCGAGGTCCTGAAGGCCGGGACGAGGCTCGTCAAAACGCATCCGGCAGCAGAAGTGCAAGGCTGACAAGTAATGAAAAAGGATGCGTTTCAAACCATGCATCGTGAATTAATTCCGGACTTAAAATTTATCGCTTACTCGCCAACTTGACAGTCAGCAGGTATGCTTACTTTTTGTTCCATTCACTGACAGTCTTTCACATCCTTTACCTCCAGGCCCCATGCGTATTTTTGTCATCGATGACCATCCACTCATGCGGGAAGCCGTGGTGATGCTTATTCGCCGTCTGCATACCAAAGCCGTCGTCATCGAGCTGGACAGGCTGGCGGCCATCGGCCCGGCCGTGGAGCAGCATGGCGTCCCGGACATCATCTGCCTGGACCTCAAACTGCCGGACACCCATGGCGTATCCGGCGTGCGGGAGGTGCGCCAGCAGTTTCCCGAGGTGCCCATCGTGGTGTTGTCAGCTGCCCCCGCGCAGGACTACCAGGACCTCTCGCTGGAAGCCGGCGCCGATGTCTACATTGAAAAATCCGTCGGCGCGACCGAGATCTCCAAGGTCCTGAAAACCTTTCTGGACGACAGCGCCGATCCGGAGGCCAGCACCGAACCCGAGAAGCTGTCCAAACGCCAGAAGCAGTTGCTGGTGATGCTGGACAAAGGCATGAGTAACCGCGACATTGCCGCTGAATTGCAGATCAGCGAACACACCGTGAAAGTTCATTTGTGGCGCCTGTTTCGCAGGCTCAATGTCAAAAGCCGCTCGCAGGCCAGCCACCTGGCCCGCACCCAAGGCCTGCTCTAGGCCCTGCTCCAGGGTCTGCGCCAAGGCGCCGTTTCAGTGGTGGCCGTCTGGGCGCCCGCGGGTAGCTTCTGCGTCGTCGAAGGCCTCCATGTCCAGCCGGAACACCGTGCCCTTCCCTGGCTTGGATCGCAGGCTCAGGCGATGATTCAGGGCACCACACAGCCGCGTCACGATGGCCAGCCCCAGGCCGAAACCTTCCTCGGTGCCGTTGTGCCTGGCCACACGGTAAAACTCCTGAAAAATCGCCTGCTGGTGTTCCGGTTCGATGCCCACGCCGGTGTCCCACACCTCCACACACCAGCCGTCCTCGCCCGGACGAACCGCCAGCAACACGCCGCCCCGCTCGGTATGGCGGATCGCATTGGACAGCAGGTTGCCGAGCAGGCGCTTGAGCAGCACCGGGTCTGAGCGCACTGCCCCCGGCAGCACATGGGTGCGCAGGTCCAGCCCCTTCTCCTTCGCCAGCGGGGCATAGCGCAACTCCAGTTCCCCGACCAGCGACGGCAGGTCCACCCGCTGCCAGTTCACCTCGACCACGCTGGCATCGAGTCTGGCCAGATCAAACAGCGAATTGAAAAGCTCGTTGACGGCCTGCGTGGACTGCACAATTTTCGGGGTGATCTGCAGCACCAGTTCCGGCTCGGCGCGCAACCAGTCGGCATACAGGCTGAGGGCATGCACCGGCTGGCGCAAATCGTGGGCGGCACTTGCAATAAACCGGCTTTTGGCTTCGACGGCCTCCAGCGCCACGCGTGTTTTTTCGGTCAGCGAGGCAATCAACTGCGCGTTGGCAAACTGCAGCTCCAGGTTGGACCGCTGCACGCGGTTCAGGCGTTGCCCGGCCATGCGGACGGCCGACCAGTAAATCAGCACCAGCACCACCAGCGCATAGGTCGTGAGGGTGCCCGGGAAGGGCCGTTCTACCGCCATGCTCCAGGCCAACGCGGCCAGGATGGTGTAGGCCAGCCCGTTGATGTACCCGATAAAGCAGCGCAGGCTCGCAGCCAACGCACCCACTGAAAAGCCCGCCATGCCCACCAGCACGATCAGGCAGATGAACTGGTCAAAAACCGGCGCCTTGCGAAAGTACAGGAACATCGACGCGCCCCAGACCATGCCACCCAGCGTCCAGGTCCAGCCATAACGCGCGATGAAGGCCCGCTGCCGGGCGATGCCGGAGTCGGCATAGTCGCGCTGGTAGATCTGGACCACCCGGTAGCGCATCACCAGAATGAGCACCGCCGCCAACGCCCAAACCAGCAACGCCCAGTGGTTGACGTTGTTGTAGAGGACAGCCACGATGACCGGGATCACCAGCGCGGTGGAGTTGAGCGCCGGCCGCGCGTTGCGCATGAAGGTGCGCGTCAGCTTGGCCTCCACCCAGTCATCACGCGCGGCGATGTCCGCCACGACGTGAGGGCTGTCAGCGGGCAAAGGCAGGGGGGCGGAATCCATGGCTGCAGTTTACTGGTCGTTGACTCCCGGAGGATGAACAGTGGCTGGCCATTCTGGGCAATATTTTCTTTGGCTTCGCTTAGGGCTCAGTGCCAAATTTGGCCCCAGCCCTTATTGCACGGACGTGAAAAGCTACATATTTCATAGCGCTTTCATGTCTTGCCTCCTGGCGCCGCTCCCGCCGCCTCAGCCGACACCTTCTGCACCGGGCTCAGCAAACACTCCAGGAAGGTTCCCAGGCCCGGTGAATTGCGCATGGCACTTACTGCATCTGCGCAAGGTCAAACTGCTGAATCTCCTGAGGCCGGGCCACCTGCCCAAGCTGCCCCGCCGTGCCGTTGACACCGCCCAGCATCGCAATGCCCAGGCCCAGATCACGCGTGGCCCGGCTGTCCATCGAGATGTCCGCCGTGAAACGCCCGTCCGGGTTCTTGGCCAGCTGCAGGTCCAGCAAGGCATCCTGCAGGTTCCACAGCAGGGGCAGGGCCCGGCGCTCGGCAAACTCGCTGCGGCTCAGGCTGCCCTGCTCGTCCACGCTGTAGGTGAGGTTCTGCAAGCCCTGCTCGAAGCGCTCTTTGGCGGCCGCAATCGACTCGGCCACGCTTTGCGGCGCTGTCGTGGTGTCGTTGGTCTGGGTCTGCGCCGGATCCGGTGCGTCAAACAGGGCGGTCGGGTTGCCGGCCAGCAACTCCGGTGGCAGCATCTGGGCGCTGGAGGCACCCTCCTGTGCGGTGGTGCGACTCAGCACAGCGGCATGGTTCCAGCTGGTGCCGTCGGCAAAGCGGATTTTCTCCAGGGCGTTGGCACCTTTGCCGGCGTTCTCGAAGTAGTTGGCAACCGTGAGCTGGTCGCTAGTGCCGTTGATGCTCAGGATCAGGTCGTTGCCTTGCCGGGCCACGCCCAGGTCGGCCTCGGCAATATCGGCCCCCAGCTGCACCATGTCGCCCGAGGGCTTGCCGGCGTCGAAGTTGGCAACCACGTCCTGGCCACTACCGCGGCCCCACACATAGGTGTCGTTGCCGAGTCCGCCAAACAAGACGTTGTTGCCGGTATTGCCTTCCAGGCGGTTGTTCAGCGCATTGCCGACGGCATTGATGTTGGCGCTGCCTGTCAGGGTCAGGCGTTCGACGTTGTCGGCCAGGGCGTAGGAGACGCTGGCGTAGACGGTGTCTGTGCCTTCGCCTGCGTTTTCCACCACCAGGTCGTCGGAGGAGTCGACCCAGTATTTGTCGTTGCCGAGCCCGCCGAACAGGATGTCGGCGCCCACACCTCCATCCAGGCCGTCGTTGCCCAGACCACCCCAGAGTTTGTTGGAGGCGGTGTTGCCGGTCAATTTGTTGTTCAGCTCGTTGCCCATGCCGGCTTCTGCCGCGCCGGTCAGGGTCAGGTGCTCAACGTTGTCGCCCAGGCTGTAGCTGACGCTTGACTCAATGGTGTCACTGCCTTCCGCTGCGTTCTCGACCACGGTGTCGGCCTGGCTGCCCACGATGTACAGGTCGTTGCCTTTGCCGCCTATCAGTACGTCGGCCCCTGCGCCGCCGTCCAGAATATTGGCGGCGTTGTTGCCGGTCAGGACGTTGGTCAGCTCGTTGCCGGTCAGGGCAACAGCCGAACCGAGCAGGATGCCGTCTTCGACATTGGCGGCCAGAGTGGCTGCGCTGATCCGGCTGATGAGGGTATCGCGTCCACCGTCCGCTTCTTCCTCGATGGTGTCGAGGTCGTCTTCGAAGAGGTAGGTGTCGTTGCCCAAGCCGCCAATCAGGATATCCAGGCCGAGTCTTCCGTTCAAGGTGTCGTTGCCGGCTCCGGCTGTCAGGGTGTTGGCGGCTATATTGCCTTGCAGGACGTTGTTCAGCTCGTTGCCGCTGCCGTCTATCGCGGCCGTGCCGGTCAGAATCAAATTCTCGACGTTGGCGCCCAGGGTGTAGGTCACTGAGGCTTCTACGGTGTCCGCGCCTTCATCCGCCCACTCGATCACCGAATCATTTTCATTGTCTACTTCGTACAGATCGTCACCAGCTCCGCCCAGCATGGTGTCTGCGCCCAGACCGCCTGTCAAACGGTCGTCGCCGGCCAAACCCATCAGGGTGTTAGCCCCGGCGTTGCCGGTGAGTTTGTTGGCGCTTTCGTTGCCGGTGGCGTCTATGTTGGCCGTTCCCGTGAGTTGCAGGTCTTCGAGGTTCTCGCCCAGGGTGTAGCTGATGGATGCGAGCACTCGGTCTGTGCCCTGGTCTTGTTCTTCAATCACCTGGTCGCCAGTGTTGTCGACGTAGTAGCTGTCGTTGCCCAGGCCGCCCTGCATCACGTCCGCACCGGCGCGGCCGTTCAGGGCGTTGTTGGCGCTGTTGCCGATCAACACGTTGTTCAGGCTGTTGCCGGTTCCGTTGATGTCGTCTACCCCAGCCAGCGTCAGGTTCTCGGCATGGGCCGACAGGCTGTCGCTGACCGTCGTGATTACGGTGTCTGTGCCTTCTCCTGCCTTCTCCACCACCACGTCGGCAATATTGTCGACGTGGTAGGTGTCGTCACCTACGCCTCCCGTCATACGGTCTGCGCCTTCGCCGCCGTCAATCAGGTCATTGCTCGTAGTTCCGGTCAGCGTGTCGTCCGCGTCGGTGCCGACAATCAACCCGACGCCACCAACCGTCAGCGTGAAGCCCGCAGTTACTCTCAGTCCATACACGTCTTCAGCCGTTATGGAAATCGAAATGGCGCCAGCCACGTCGGCAGGGGGCGTGCCTTCTAGCGTCATGGTGTAAACGTTGAAGGTCAACCACCCTGGAAGCGGCTCGCCATTTGACAACGTCGCCGTCATTGCGAGGGCATCATTATCCATGTCGAAAAACAGATCAGAGGAAAGATCCAGGTAAAACTGCTCTCCGGTTTGCACCGTCTGGGCTTCGACAGAAAAAGTGGTTTCCGGTGCGTGATTTATTCCGTCCATGTTGGCAGCCAACCGGATATCCATTGCGGTCCAGACCGAGCCATCCTCAAAAAGGATTCTTTCAAGAAAATGATCACTGCTGCCACGATCAAGACCCGACGTGACTGTCAATGTTTCGCCAGTAGAAACTATTTGAATTACCAGATCAAGTGAATCGGGATCATGAGTTACCAGGATGTCCAGCGGATTCAGGCCTGCGAGTTTGAGCGTGTCAAACCCGCCGCCTCCGTGGTAGTTGTAGTTGTCTGCGGCTACATATTCCCCGTACTGATTGTCATAGTCGCTGACTACGTCATTGCCCCCACCCGCGCCCCAGATAAAGGTATCGTCGCCGGTACCTCCGAACAAATAATCATTACCGGCGCCACCGTCAAGAACATCATCGTCCGCCGCACCATGCAGGTAATTGTTGGATGCGCCGCCCACAATGTGCTCGGCAGAATATCCTCCAACCAGGGGGGCATCTGGGTAAATTTCTGCTTCGACCAAGGTGCTTTTGAGAAGCTGATCGCCTACGTTCCATACCGTTCCATCTGCAAAAACAAACTGCTCAATGGTGTAGTAATACTCTTCGAAAGAGTAAAAGTTCTGCACGATGGCCATCGATTCGCCTGTGTCCTTGATTGTCAGCTTGGCGTCGCCACCGGCATAACGTACAAAGGTCAGGTCTTCCGCATTCATGCCCGTCAGTTCCAGTACATCACGCGCACCGCCCCAATCGTAAATCGTGTCATTTCCGTCTCCGCGACCCCAAACATAAGTATCATTGCCTCCATCCCCGCCCAAGGCATCGTTCCCCGGGCCTCCAATCAGGCGATCATTTCCGGCGCCCCCTCTCAGATCATCGTTGCCCATGCCTCCATACAACGTGTCATCAGTGTCATAGCCCCAGATGGAACTGCCGTCGTCAGTTGCGGTAAGTGATTTTGCCTTGATGTCTTCAAGGTCCCATTGCATGCCATCGGCGAAAACGAACCGCTCTACGGATTGGTGCGGCTGATATGAAGACAGGAAATTGGGGATCCGGAACACCTCGCCGGTATCCAGTACTTTGACCTCAAGCGCACCGCCGTTGTCTTTTACGACCGCAATCTCTGACGAAAGCAGATTGGTCAACAACAGCACGTCTGCGCCGCCTGCTTCGCTCACCGCGTCATTCCCGAATCCGCGCCCCCACACATAAGTGTCATCACCCAGTCCACCCGCAAGAACATCGTCGCCTGGCCCACCAATCAGCGTATCGTTGAAATCACTGCCAACCAGAGAGTCGTTGCCCTCCTGGCCAGACAAAAAGCTCGGTTTATTGAAGGCAATCTGATGGTTGTCCTCGGCATTGCCTTGGAATTCCTGACCCGCGGCGAGCAACTGAGCCAGGGTTGTCGTTTGCTGGCCCGCCGTGACGATAAAGTGGTCAAGAAACTGTTCCACATCGGTGCCTAAGGGATCCATCGTGATGCTATCGCTGCCGGTCGGATCGAGATACAGCACGATCGCTTTCGGGTTGCCCTGCGTCAAGCCAATCCGCAACTGGGAGAAATCAGTGTCCTCGTCCAGCGCCAGCGTCAAGGCGTTGGCGGCTTGCGCCACATCGCTGGCCAGGCGCACGGTGTCCCGGTTGTCCCCCGCATGAAAACGCAGCGTATTGCCAGCAGCATCGATTCGAAGGCTGTCGTTTCCCTTATTCGCCGATATGGTGTTTCCTGTGCCAGTCACGTAGATCGCGTCAGCACCGGCGCCGGTAGAAATACTTTCGCCTGTACCGGACACATCAATACTCCAGGGCGAGAGGCTGTTAGCGAAGAGCTGCAAGGCGCTGTAAACCTTGCCGTTGACAGATATCGACGCAAAAGAGCCGTTGCCCCAACCAGAGCCCGTGATCGTCAAGTTTCCGATTCTGATCTGCTCCACACCGTTGGCAAGACGGCTCAGCAGCGGCGCTTCATCGCCATTGCTTGCGTTGATGATTGCAACGGTACTGCTGGAACGCCCAGCATCCACGAGTTTGACAACCGTGGACTGTGCGGCGTCAATGACATAGCTGTTTTTTCCGAAAAAGTCAGAAATAGTCGCATTGCCGCCAATCAGATAAGAGTCATTTCCTTCCTCGCCGAAAGCGAAGTCTTCTGCGCCGACGATAAGAACATCATCGCCAAGCCCTCCGTCCAGGGTGTCCCGACCTTCACCCCCGTCGAGCAAATCGTTGCCGGCGCCTCCAAATAGATAATCGAGACCCGCTCCACCACGGAGCGTATCGTCCCCTCCGTTCCCATACAAAATATCGTCGCCATTTCCGCCGTCGAGAGTATCGTCGTTTTGCGGACTAATGACAGACCCAAAATCCTGAATATCACCGTACAAAGAATCATCCCCGTCGCCTCCCAAAAGCTCGTCTTTTCCGGCACCACCAAATAGCCGGTCGTTGCCCGCACCACCGTCAAGATAGTCATCACCATCCAGGCCGACAGGGGTGAAAGCCCAGGAGTTGACGTCGTCAACATCACCACCGCCGTACAGGATGTCTCGGCCCGCCCCGCCGTAGAGGCGGTCCGCGCCGCCGCGCCCATAAAGCGTGTCGTTGTCCTCTTCACCGTACAGATAGTCCGTCGCATGCGAACCTATGAGCAGGTCATCACCCGCACCACCAAAGAGCATGTCCCCGCCAGAGCCATAGATCGAAGCACTGGCATCGACGTAATTGCCCACATCCAGGCCCAGGGGCCGGTCTATCTGGTTGGTGGTATCGATGACACTCAACCCTTCCAGGCTGTAGCTCAGGTTTCCATTCACCTGACTGCTTAGCAGGCGCCAATACGGTACGACGCCGACGGTTGAGCTGGCTACCACGCTCTGGTCATTGCCGACGGCTGCAAATTCGGTGAGGTGGTGGCGCTCAATCGAGTGGCTGGCAAACAGCAGGTCGTTGCCGGAGCCGCCGTCCAGGTAGTCTGCCCCCCGGCCGCCGAACAGCAAGTCCCCCTCGCTGCCGCCCAGCAGCTCGTCGCCCCGGTTGCCGCCCGACAGCACGTCGGCACCGGCATTTCCTTCCAGGTGGTCACGCCCGACGTCCTGCACGCCGTTGGCATAACTGAATGCATAGGAGTACAGAACGCCGTCGAAGGTAATGCCCGCGGGGTTGTACTCGTAGGAGACGAGGCCCTGAGAAGGGTTGACCGTCGACACGTACTGGCTTCTGGCATTTTCCATGCCGGTGGCAAGCAGGTCGTTGCCGCCGCCGCCGATGACAATATCGCCTGCGTCTGCAGCACTGCCGCCCTCTCCGAAACTAGGCATTACCCATGAATCATTGTTTCCTTCGACAACAAATTTGTCATGGTCGCCTCGCTGCTCGATCCGGAACCAGTTAGTGACCATAAAGAGCTCCGCACCTGGGTGGTCGAAAAAACTCCCGCTCCCAACGGTGCGCTCTATTCGTTCCACGGAATCGGGCTGCAGGCCCTCGAGGGTGATGCCAAGGTCGCCGCTCTGGAAGTTGCGCACCCTGAAAGCGCCTTGGGCGGTGCTGACAATGAGGTCCATCACGCCGAGGGCTCCGGAGGAAGGTATCAGGCTGTAGTACACGCGGCCGTCGTGACCCATCCAGGTGTTAGCCGAACCGGGGACGGCATGGCCGCCGGCCAGCGTGACAACGTCGGCGCCGATCCTGAGCTCGATCTTGCCGTCTTTGTCTGTGAGGGTGTCAAAGCCTTCCCCAGCCGTGATGCGATAGGTGTCAAAGCCGGCCCCACCCATCAGCGTGTCTTCTCCTTCACCACCGATGAGGATGTCATCGCCTGCTCCGCCTTCGAGGTAATCGTCGCCGGCTTTGCCGTCGAGGGTGTCGCCGCCGCCACCACCGTAGAGATGGTCAGCTAGTTTCTTTCCATTTATCGCTTGCGCTGCATCATTGCCAAAGATAGTTTGACATTTTTCCAATACGTCGTTGACCAGCCCAATGTCGATAATTTTGCCGCTGGCGATGTCTTCATAGTGCATGCCTTGCGCGCCGGCAATGCCAAGAGGCCCCGTAATATCAATCACGTTGGCCTGAACGATGTAGCCCAGCATGGCTGCGCGGTCTGTGTACCAGTTGTCGCTGTAGTCAAAGACCTTGGTGGTGTCGCCGTACAAGCGTGCATTGTTGTCGGCGGTCCAAGCAGTGGACAAATCGGGGTTTGCTACTTTAAGGGCACTGATGGCAGCCGCATCAGCGGTGCTGATGACGACTGGGCTTAAGGCATTGAGACTCAGGAATGCGGCGAAGTCGGTTTTACCGTTGATGGCAAGAGTGGTGCCTGGTACAGAGAGGGTGAGTTTGCCGGCGAGGGACTTTAAGGAGCCGCTGGGCTCTGCGAAAAGGTCGGCAAGGGCTTTGAGGTTGACGTAGAACGATTGCCTAGATGCGCCATCGTCGGCATCATTGTTGGTGGTTGCCGGGGTGGCGTTACCAGTGATGGTTTTTCTCAAACCATCTAATAGCTTTTCATATGTGGAAACGTAGGCGTTGGATGCTGCATCAAAATATTGCTTCATAAGACGCGGGTTCGCCATGAAGCGGGCATCAAGCTTGCCCATTACCTCCGCCAGCGCAAAGCCATCGGCAATGTTGGCTGCCGAATGGTTGTCAAGGGTGCCACTCACAGGCTGGGTTTCCATGCCCACGGTGTAGGTCAGGCCGGGGTGCACGCTGCCAAGGCCAGACACTGCATCGCCTTCAGACTCAATACGCAAGATGTTGCCAGGGGTCCACTGTCCGAATTGGGACAGCACGTTTTCCGACCCGAAATACGCAGGAGAGTATTGCACCGCAAATGTCGAATAAAAGGTAACCGCGTTGACGGTCACCACATCGTCAAAGGTGCCAGGAAACAAGCGCTGTGCCAGCAAGGCCAAATGCCCCCCCAGGCTGTGGCCCGCAATATCAATTTCTCTGCCCGGTCCCAGCACTGCGGTGCCTGCGGGCTGGCCTGCATCCACACCCACACCAGGCTCAAAGCCCAATTTGAAACTTGCCAAGTAGACCTCATCTTCCGGGGTCGACGGGTTGTATAACTCGCCTCTTTGCAGCGAATACAGTTTCACCATGTCAGCCTCGGTGTAGCTCACCGGTTGGCCCGCCGGGGTCATGAGCTGTTTGATATAGCGGTACAGCGGCACGGCCTGCGGACTGGCATAGCCGTCAAAGCCGATGCGCAGATCAGTCAACAACAAGTCCCTGATTGTGTCGCCGTTGAGTTCGGTGCCCCGAAAACTCAGCACCACGCGGTTGGGATTGCCTTTGTCTTGAAACACCGTGGCACTGAAACCATTGAGGCCGGGCTCGGTGTGTTGGTCTAAGACGGCGTAGCGGTCGGTGAATTGCTTGGCTTCGCCCTCGGAGAATGGGCCGTTGAGTGCGTCTTTCAAACGGTCCATGGTCGAACGTGGTTCGGTATTGTTTTTGTAAAAATCTGCCGCTGTAAAGAAGGAGTACGACGCTTGTCCCAGCTGGACGAATTCTTTGAGTTGCGTGGCGTTCATTTGTGATGGATTCATTTTTTTTGCTCCGTGATAGTTATCTCAAAATTAGTTCTGTGAGGACTCTGTGCGGAAATTGCTCATAAGAATCAGGCGAAGTTGACGTAAAACACTGCCAACCTATGGGCATACCTGGATTTCGGGTCCAGTAGTGGTGAAACTTTGTCCATGTGGCATAGAGCTGTCCATTGCGCTCCAGCTTCCACGTTGTTTTGGTGAAATCACTTTCAATTTTTGTCGTTTCGCTAAGCACATACAGGCCCGTAGTCAACTCGGCGAGTGGCACCTTGTTGACCTCCCAATTTTTCCTAGGCAACGTAGTAGAAGCTGCGTCAAGGAAGTACGAAAAATACCCACTCCTTTTCCCATTGCCGTTGTATTCGCCGTCCCACGCTTCAACAACAGCAAGCCGGGGTGGATATTGAAAAAGAAGGTCTCTAGCAGTACTTTCGGACAAGTATGAATCTGCCTTCAACTGAATCCGATCCGCCTTCTCCGGCTGAATCAACACCTTCAACCCACCGTCGCGTGCGCAAACGGCTTTGTGTTCGTACTTCACGTACTGGTACGTACCTACCCAATAAATTGCCGGTGAAATCATGAGCAGCGCCACAGTTATGCGAGCGGGCCAACTCTTGAGCTTTTTACACACCCACACCCCAAACCCGACGTACAGGATGGTCAAGATAAACAGGAATATCGTGATCATGCTGCGCCCTTCATGCTGGTTTGGTTGGATGACGTGAATTGAGCATCAAATCGGCCTTTGCCCCTATTGAGCGTGCCGAACAAGCTATTAATTCAATAGCACTACTTAACGTCAATGCTGTTTTCACCTTTCCCGCCCCGCCTCAGCCGACACCCTTTGCACCGGGCTCAGCAAATACTCCATGATGGTTCTGCGCCCCTGATGAATCTCTGCGGCCACCTGCATGCCGGCCTCCAGGCCTTTGCGCTGGCTGGCGTCGCCGTTGCGGGACTCCAGATATTGCGTGTCGAGCTTGACCAGCGCCTTGTAGCCCTGCGGGGCTGACTGGCCGGGGTTGTTGTTATTGCTGGCCTGCGCAGCGGGTACCAGGGCTTGACCAGCCAGGCAGCTTCTTCTTGCGAGTACCTCCACGATGGTTTCGACCGTCTCCCCAACAGAACGAAAACAGGAGGTCTCTTTGTTCAACTTGATATTCATATGAGTTGCCTGGCGATAGCGTTCTTGAGCTTGGTAACAATGCCCTCTACAGCCAAGCTCGGGGCATAGGCGCCATAGATTGCAGAAAATTTTTGCGCCTGCAGCCTCAAGGAATCGTCATGCAGTAGTTGGGAGACCTTCTTGTTTATCAAGCTCTTATCGTTTTGCCGTATGGTCGCCAAGGCCAACCCTTGCTTACCCAATCTGTAAGCCAGAATGGCTTGTTCCAGATGTTCAGGCAACATCAGTACAGGTTTTCCTGCATGCAAAGCCATGCTGGTGAAACCCATTCCTCCATGGCCCACAATGGCTTGGCACTGACTTAGCAAAGTTTCCAGACGCACTGGATGCTCCACGACTTTGATTCCCCATCCCCGTGCAGCCTGACAAGCTTTTGGCAGGCCTGCCGGGGAGATCACCAGCACATCGGCGCCCTGGTATTTCAATGCTTGCCAAATCATGTCGTAGCGCTTATCCCGCAGATTGAGATAACAAAGCACTTTTGCTCCGTCCGTCGGGGGCCAGTCGTAGGCCTCCCCGTTAACGGGTTCCGACCAGATGGGACCCGAATAGGTGACGGCAGTGTCAATGTCGCTTGGAAGGCGGCTGAAGTGGTCCAGTTCTGGCCAGGCACATATGACGTCTTTCCCCGGTGGATAGAGTTCGTCCATCGACATGGGTGGAGGAAGTCCACGACCCACAATCGCTTGGGCCAGTTCTGCCAGTGATCGCTCAAGTTGCAGCTCAAATGCTTCGGCTTTGAGATCTGAATCTTCAGCCCATGGAATGAAGCAGGGACGTTGCGCCCGACTTGGCGGTATTTCAAACCCATGCCCAAGTGCCACGGCCGGTAGTCCCGCGCTACGTGCAGCATATAGACACACGGGTGACGCATCTATCAGTGCGGCTTGCGGCTTGACTGATTTGAACAATTCATGCCATTGCTCTATGCACCGCCTGACCTGAGCGACTCTGCCAAAGCCGGTGCGGAGTAACAGTTCGGCATGATTCAACACCCCTGCAGCATAGGAAGGTGTTTCTGGCGCAACCTTTGGCATACCCAGGCATGAAAATCCCGCCGATTCCAGATAGCTTCTGGCAGCAACTTCATTGCCTACCGTGAAGACCACTTCGTACCCGGCGTCTCTCAAGGCAACAGCTATGGGTAACAACCGGAACAGATGTCCCAGGTTGCCACCATGTTCCCAGACTATGAGTATGGTCTTGCTCATACGCTGGCCGGGCGTACGTTACTGCATCTGAGCAAGGTCGAATTGCTGGATCTCCTGAGGCCGAGCAACCTGCCCGAGCTGCCCAGCCGTGCCGGCCGCTCCGCCCAGCACCGTGATGCTCAGACCCAGATCACGCGTGGCCCGGCTGTCGATGGAGATGTCGGCCGTGAAACGCCCGTCCGGGTTCTTGGCAAGTTGCAGGTTTAGCAAGGCATCCTGCAGGTTCCACAACAGCGGCAAGGCCCGGCGTTCGGCAAACTCGCTGCGGCTCAGGCTGCCCTGCTCGTCCACGCTGTAGGTGAGGTTCTGCAAGCCCTGCTCGAAGCGCTCTTTGGCGGCCGCAATCGACTCGGCCACGCTTTGCGGCGCTGTCGTGGTGTCGTTGGTCTGGGTCTGCGCCGGATCCGGTGCGTCAAACAGGGCGGTCGGGTTGCCGGCCAGCAACTCCGGTGGCAGCATCTGGGCGCTGGAGGCACCCTCCTGTGCGGTGGTGCGACTCAGCACAGCGGCATGGTTCCAGCTGGTGCCGTCGGCAAAGCGGATTTTCTCCAGGGCGTTGGCACCTTTGCCGGCGTTCTCGAAGTAGTTGGCAACCGTGAGCTGGTCGCTAGTGCCGTTGATGCTCAGGATCAGGTCGTTGCCTTGCCGGGCCACGCCCAGGTCGGCCTCGGCAATATCGGCCCCCAGCTGCACCATGTCGCCCGAGGGCTTGCCGGCGTCGAAGTTGGCAACCACGTCCTGGCCACTACCGCGGCCCCACACATAGGTGTCGTTGCCGAGTCCGCCAAACAAGACGTTGTTGCCGGTATTGCCTTCCAGGCGGTTGTTCAGCGCATTGCCGACGGCATTGATGTTGGCGCTGCCTGTCAGGGTCAGGCGTTCGACGTTGTCGGCCAGGGCGTAGGAGACGCTGGCGTAGACGGTGTCTGTGCCTTCGCCTGCGTTTTCCACCACCAGGTCGTCGGAGGAGTCGACCCAGTATTTGTCGTTGCCGAGCCCGCCGAACAGGATGTCGGCGCCCACACCTCCATCCAGGCCGTCGTTGCCCAGACCACCCCAGAGTTTGTTGGAGGCGGTGTTGCCGGTCAATTTGTTGTTCAGCTCGTTGCCCATGCCGGCTTCTGCCGCGCCGGTCAGGGTCAGGTGCTCAACGTTGTCGCCCAGGCTGTAGCTGACGCTTGACTCAATGGTGTCACTGCCTTCCGCTGCGTTCTCGACCACGGTGTCGGCCTGGCTGCCCACGATGTACAGGTCGTTGCCTTTGCCGCCTATCAGTACGTCGGCCCCTGCGCCGCCGTCCAGAATATTGGCGGCGTTGTTGCCGGTCAGGACGTTGGTCAGCTCGTTGCCGGTCAGGGCAACAGCCGAACCGAGCAGGATGCCGTCTTCGACATTGGCGGCCAGAGTGGCTGCGCTGATCCGGCTGATGAGGGTATCGCGTCCACCGTCCGCTTCTTCCTCGATGGTGTCGAGGTCGTCTTCGAAGAGGTAGGTGTCGTTGCCCAAGCCGCCAATCAGGATATCCAGGCCGAGTCTTCCGTTCAAGGTGTCGTTGCCGGCTCCGGCTGTCAGGGTGTTGGCGGCTATATTGCCTTGCAGGACGTTGTTCAGCTCGTTGCCGCTGCCGTCTATCGCGGCCGTGCCGGTCAGAATCAAATTCTCGACGTTGGCGCCCAGGGTGTAGGTCACTGAGGCTTCTACGGTGTCCGCGCCTTCATCCGCCCACTCGATCACCGAATCATTTTCATTGTCTACTTCGTACAGATCGTCACCAGCTCCGCCCAGCATGGTGTCTGCGCCCAGACCGCCTGTCAAACGGTCGTCGCCGGCCAGACCGACCAGGGTGTCGTTGCCGGTGCCGCCGGTGAGCTTGTTCGCTCCCTCGTTGCCTTCGAGATAGTTGTTGAGTAAATTACCTCTTCCATCTATGTCCCCCGCGTTCTCTTGAAGGATCAGATCCTCCACGTTGCCGGACAGTGCATAAGTCACCGTAGAGTAGACCGTGTCGTAACCTTCGTCCAGCTTCTCAACGACCTTATCGGTTGAAACATCCACGAAATAGCTGTCATGCCCACGCCCGCCAACAAGCACATCGCTTCCTGCCCCCCCGTTCAGCTCGTCTGTCCCTCGCGTTCCTCTCAACACATCGTCACCCTCGGTCCCTGTCAAGCTGATTCCTGGAAGGTCTCCCACCCAAATGAATATCTGCTGGGTGGCGGTGAGGCCACTTAAATCAGTCACGGTTAATGTCCCGTTGGCAGCCGTATAGAGATACTCCGACGTTGGCGTACCACTGAAAACATGGGTAACTGGATCAAATGTCAACCAGCCAGCAGCTTCCGGATCATCAGGCGTGAAGCTCCAGGAAAGGCTGTCCTGCACATCCGTGTCAATAAAGGCGGTCTGCGGCACCTGCCAGACAAAAGGCTCCTCTCCGAATGCCTCACCGTTCCCAACCACCTCCCCGACAACAGGCGCTGTGTTGTTTGAGGACACACTCAGTACCAGCTCATCGCTAACCTGGTTGCCATCAGGAGTGACCGCAGTCACACGCACTGTGAATTGCCCTGCATTTCCGAAGGCCGGGGTTCCGGCCAGGACCCAGCCTCGCGCCGCATCAAAGGTCAGCTGCAACCAGGAAGGCAATGGCGAACCATCGGCCTGACTGGCAGTGAGCGCGATTGGCCTTCCAAGCGGGTCTTCGAAAGCATGCAGGCCGATTGCGTAATTGAAGGGCTGGTTTGTAGCGGCAGCAGCATCGGCCAAGGGACTGATCAGCACCGGGGGAATCTGGTTTGTCGCCATCCCCAGAGCTGTGGCCAGGGTGATCTTCTGGCCGTCCTGAAACTCAAGGAACTCGATGCCTGCGTCAGCTGAAACTTGCGGCCTCCCCACAATCGTGATGTCATCGCTCGTGAGCTCGATAGCCGCCAGCCTGCGCCCACCGCGCTCCACCACCAGATAGGGCGAACTAGCCTGCGCGCCTACGGTGGGCGCGAAGTACTCGGTATCGGTTTGGGAGTTTTTGATACGGAACTGGAGCTCGTTCAGGTGAATGCCCGGCCCGAACTCCACCGTATCAATATCTGCACCCGGCGGCAAAAGCTCTTGCGGTATGCCTCCGTAAATTTCGTAATACGGATTCAGAAGCGGCTCCGTCACCGAGTTGTCAGCGATATAGCTAAACCCTGGGTTCTCCGCACCTTCATCAAGCACAAGATAGCGGTCCGGCCCGGCGTTGCCATCCAGGGAGTTGAAGCCCGTTCCTCCGTAAAGGACATCTGACACTTCCGAACCCAAAATGGTGTCGTTGCCTGCGCCGCCATCCATCCAGGTTGCTGCGGCTTGTCCGGTCAGCAAAATCTCGTTTCGACGCGTCAGCGCTTCGCTCTGACCTCCAGTGACGAGAAAATGATCGTTCACGGAGTAACCGGACGGACCAGCATTCGAATACTGCTGACGGGAGAAGGAAGCCAGGTTGGCGGTGACATGGTCGTCACCCTCTCCTGCGTTCACCAGCCCCGCAGAAAACGTGAAGTTGTTGGCTGATGTACCAAGCTGTGCGTCTATGGAGCTGGCTGCAGGTTGGAGGGTATAGCTTGTGGCGTAGCTAACGCGTTGCTCACTGACTGCGGTCAATCCAGGGATTTCATAGGTGCGCGTTGTTTCCACAACATGTCGACTATAAAAATATTCTGCTGGCACATCTACCACCGTGCCATCGCCAAGTATGCGCTGGTAAGCCGGCTCGATGTGGCTCAGGGTAAACCGGTCTTCAACTATCTGCACGGCATACGTTGGCGAATCAAAATAATTGCCCTGCGCATTTTTGTAGCCGTTATACAAGAAGGAACGAGGAGACTGCGTCTCACTGTAGGAAGACTGGGACATGTCGGCCCAGGCTTCATCATTGCTTACCGGCTGCATGAGCGCCCCCAGCGCATCGCCAGCGTCATAGCGCCAGGCCAAAGCGCCAATGCTACCGGCGTAGTCAATCTGTGCGCGAGTTTCATATTCACGCCGCGCCATGAAGTTGGCGTTGGCCTGCGCCATCGTGACCGGCGGCTCTTCCGGCGGCGGCGCCACCAAATACCCGCTTAAGGCGGAGCGGACCCCGCCTATCTCCAGCTGTATGCGCGAAACCGCATCTGGCCCCCCCCTGACCTGCACGCCGCCAGCGCCCCACAACATGGTGAAATTACCATCGGCATTGGCATACACTTTTACCGTGTCAGGGGCTGCGCCATCGAGACGGATGACGTCGGCGCCCAGCATGTCAACAATCACATCAACCTCCCCCCCCCGGCTGGCATCAAGACTGTTGACGTCAAATACATAAACATCGTTGCCTTCCGCGCCTTCGAGCAGGTCAGACCCCGCGCCCCCCTTCAGCAAATCAGCACCACCACCGCCCAGCAGGTGATCGTCTCCACTGCCGCCCAGCAAGGTATCGTTTCCTGCATCACCTTCCAGGACGTCAGCGCCAGAGCCTCCATCAAGCAAGTCAACCCCTTCCCCGCCAGCCAGCGCGTCAGCACCCGAGTCACCAACAAGCTGATCGTCGCCGCCATCACCCCACAACACGTCATTGCCGTCGCCACCATCGAGTACATCGTCTCCATCACTACCATGCAACACATCCTGGCCCGCGCCTCCAGCCAGGACGTCTTGCCCCTCGTCACCGTTCAGCAAATCGTTGCCGTCGCCCCCGTCGAGCATGTCATCACCAGCGCCGCCGGCCACAACGTCATCGCCCCCCAAAGCGAACACCGTGTCATTGCCGCCCAGAGCATTGATCACTTCCCCACCTTGACGGCCGTAAATAACATCATCGGCCTCGGTTGCTTGCCCGGTGGCGGCCAATAACTCCTGGAGCGAAATGGTGCTGCCGTCCTCAAACTCCACGGCGGTGGAAGCCCAAGCTTCGGCAGCAAGGCCGGAATCAAAATACCCCTCCAGACGAACACTGGAACTTGTGCTGGAGCCCGCCAGTTGCGTGGTCAGCACCAGTGAATGGTCACTGCGGCTGGCGGTCCACACGGTTTGTGTTTTGCTGCCGGCAAGCACGATACGGTCATTGCCTGCAACCGAGGCGTCGTCTCCCTCCCTCAGGCCGGTGAGCAAGGTCACCTGCCCTGCGTTGACGCCAATGACATAGGTGTCATTGCCTTGCCCGCCAATCAAGATGTCATCGCCGCCGTCAGCCACCAGGGTGTCGTCACCCTCGTAGCCCAGCAGAAGGTCGTTTCCGGCTCCGCCATTGAGAGTGTCATTAAAGACCGAGCCTTCAATCACGTCGTCCCCGCCGGTCTTGCGCGCCGACAGCTCGGCCTGCACGAGGTCGGCCAGCGTGAACACTTCGCCGGTGTCTGCAAAAGACACCATGCCTATTCCTCCCGTCATCACCACACCGGCGTCAGCACCGGCAGCGGCAAGAACCACCGCGCCGCCACTACCCCGTGTTAACTTGATATCTCCGCGGGCAATGCCGGCGCCAAACTCCACGGTATTGTTGCCGCCCATTACCAGTGGTTCGGCGCCGTCAATCGTGTCTGTGCCATCACCATTTCTGATCTGCACGGTGTTGTGGCTGCCGTCCAGGGTAATGGCGTCGTTGCCGACGCCTGCCGACACCACCGTGTCGCTGTGCTGCACGGTCAAGGTGTCTGCCACCGCACCGCCCAACAGCTGCTGACCATCGGAGTTGGTGGTGGTGCTGACAGCAGCGTCGAGGTTTTTGCCGACAAACTCCGCAAAGCTGATGCTCTGCCCGTTGACTTGCAGGTATTTGATGACCTGGTGGGTTAGTGCGTCTTGCACCGTCACCCAGTTGTCGGCGGTGACCGTCGTCGCGCCATGGCTGACGGTTTTGGCAAGGTTGCCGTAACCCACCATCAACTGGCCGCTGCTGCTGCGCTTGAGCCCTATGTCGGTCAGCGCTACACCGTCAATGCGCAGTGTGTTGCTTCCCTGGGCATCGGCGATCGCATCCCCGTTGGTGGAAGCAAGTCCATCGCCCAGGCCAAACACATAGGTGTCGTCACCTTCGCCGCCAGCGAGCAAGTCCGAACCGGTTCCGCCTTCCAAGGTGTCGTTGCCGTTTTCTCCATAAAGCAGGTCGTTGTCGGCCCCGCCCATCAACATGTCGTTCTTTCCACCCCCATACAAGGTGTCGTTGCCTTCCTCGCCGTCCAGATAGTCTTCCCCATGATCCGCCACGGCCAAAGCCTCGGGCACTGTGTTGTCTCCCCAAAGGGTGTCGTCATCGGCGCCGCCAAACAGTGCATCATCACTCCCCCCGCCCACCAGCCGGTCGCGGCCACCGCCGCCATCGAGGTAGTCTTTGCCGGCAAATGCCCCGTTGGCGCCCAGGGCGGCCTGGTAGGCGCCAGTAAGGTAGTCGGCATCGTCCCCGTACAGGTCGTCATTGCCGCCATCGCCTTCGAGCATGTCGTCCCCGCCCTGGCCCAGAAGAACGTCATTGCCCTCTCCGCCGCTCAGAAGGTCATCACCGCTGTCAATCCGGCGCAGGTTGTCCATGCCGAGTAGAACGGCAGCACTCCAGTACGCATCGCTGACATAAAGCCCGTCGCCCAACAGCATATCGGCGCCACTGCCACCCACGATATCGTCGTCACCTATGTAGCCCAGGGCAAAATCGTTGCCGCCTTCCAGCATCAACAGGTCATCACCCAGGCCGCCATACACCTTGTCATTGCCTTCACCGGCAAAGACCACGTCGGCATCGGTCACCTCTGTGCCCGCCGTGCCAGGGTTGCCGGACCAGCCCAGGTAGCTCTGCCGGGCTTGCACACCATAAACAAAAAGCCGCCCGCCCAGGTCGTTGTTGCTACTGTCGTTGTAGGTGCCCCAGGGGCCCAGCCCCTGGTGGAGTGAAATGCCGTTCGGTGGTGTACCTGTTTCATCGGTGATGGAACTTCCATCGATTGATCCGACGCCACCCACAACAATGAAGTCATCGCCATCGCCGGCATCGATAAAGTCGCTGCCCGCTCCGGTAAAAATGATGTCGCTACCGGTTCCCGAGACCACGACATCGTCACCTCCGACCGTATAGCCGCCTAGCGGGTCTGCCAGGATCAGGTCGTGGCCGCTGCCGGTGCTTATTTGCTGGGCATGGTTACTGCCCATGATGAATTGCGAATCACCCGAACTGCTGCTGTCGAAGCCGTTGGTGGCGGCCTGGACGGTGTATTCAATCTGGTAGTTGCCGCCCGGCGTGGTGGTGGTCTGATCGGCCAGGTGCGCGACGGTGCTGCCAGTACCAACGGTGACCTGGGAATAACTTTGCCAGACGCTGATCTCGCTGGCGCCGTCGGCGGCGGGGGGCGCGCTGGCGCTGTCGGCCAGCACAATGCCCAGATTCTTGTTGGCGGTCCAGTTCTGGATGGTGATGCTGCCTTCGGTGGGCTTGTCTTTGCGGGTGATGATCAGGTCGGTGCGGGTGTCGGAGACTTTGATCTTGGCGATCAGGTAGGTCTGCGTAGCGTCCACCCAGACGTTGGGGGAGTTGCCCCATTTGCCGGCGTTGCCAAGAATGGTCTCGTCAAGCTTGATCTGGCCCAGGCCGTCCGCATCGACCACGGTGTCGTGGCTCCAGTTGCTGGCGCTGAATTGGTAGGTGTCGGTGCCCTGCCCACCTTCGAGGTAGTCGTTGCCGGCTTTGCCGTCCAGGGTGTCGTTGCCTGCTCCTCCGTAGAGGTGGTCAACCTCGGAACCACCATTAATGATGTTGTCACTTTCATTTCCAAAAATGAAGTATTTATTCAACGCGGTGCTGGGACTAATGCGCGCGTTGTTGACCTGCAGAAGTTTGTTGTTGATTAAATCGATGTAACGGATGTTGGTGCTGCCGCCAGCAGTGCCTTGCACGGCCGAGTAACCGTCGGGATTCTCAACAGCGTTCCGGGTGTTCGCAGCGATCAGGCTTTGCAGCATGGCTGCTCGGTCGGCTAGCCAGCTATCTGTAAATCCACTGGGGTGGGCCGCGGTTTTGTCAGCTTCCCACGCCGCGTAATCGCTGGCTCGAGTGCTTTGCCAAAGAGGGACCAGCAGGGCGTCCACTGCGGCGTCCTTGCCGGTAACCCAAATAGGGGAAAGCTCCTGGAGAGCAACAATGGCGGCAAAGTCGTTGCGGGCGGCAGCTCGCAGATCAGCACTGGTGGGTCGAATGAGCAACTTCCCAGCCAACGACTGAAAAGCAGGACTTTCGGTCAATGTCTTGAGATTGGCGTAGTAGCCTTCCCTTCTTGTAATGTCGCCGAATCCAGATGCACCATCTTTAAATTCTGTCTTAGCTTCACCGGCGCCAAATACAACACGACGCAATGCATCCAGAACGGTCTCCAAAGCGTCGGCTTCGTAGTTTGCGTTAGCCCCACTGATCACGAGTCGATTGCTCGTCGCAGGCAGCAAGCTAACAAATTTAGCCAACGTATAGCTGACATCTAGTTGATTCATGGCGCGTTGCAACGCCAAGGAATCGCCTATCAACGTGATGGAATGGCCGTTGCCAAAATCGTTAAGTGCACCTTCAATCAAAGGCTGGGACTCAACACCTACTCTCACCGCAGGCCCATGGATTCCCGAGTTTGCAGTGAAATTCGTGTTATTGAGAGTTTCGTACCCAAAAACCTGCGTGATACGGTTATCAGCCTGAGTCCCCGTGCGACCTTCACTGCTCAACCTTTGAAACGTCAGTCCGTACTTGAGTTGCGTAGCAGTCACGGCCCATGAATAGCGTTCATCGTTGTACAAGGACTTGTCGCCAAAGGCTTGCCCCAACCTACCTATCGCGGCACCGCGCTGTGCGGTGGCGATGCCACCTCCTGGATCAGGAGCAAGGCGCGGATCATTCAGCACCTCGTGATAGTAATTAATCATGTCTTTCAGTGACCCGACGCTGCTATTAAAGCTACCCCTACCCGCACCGTTAAAGGTCACGGTCTGCCCGAACTGGACGTCGATGTCGGCTTGGTGAATTTCCGTAAAGACGGTAGCAAGTTGGCCCCCAAGGCTATAACCAGTAACATTTAGCTGAGCGTTCGCGGGCAGTTTTTCGTTGTCTTTAAGCCACTGGTAGTACTGCTCCAATGCATCAAGTTGCGCTAGCGAAAATCCCTTAAAGGCGATGTCATTGATGTCTGCAGCCATCTTGTCACGCTCGCCATCTCCGCCCGCGGCCCATGAACGAAATTCCGTAGATCGAATGGCCAGGGTGTATTCGTTAGTAGGATTGCCGTTGCCATCAAGCTTGCGGACTAAAGTCGCCGACAGCCCCGTATTTGCAAGAATTTCATCATTCAGTTGTGGCTTGCTGGAATCACCCTCAGGCGGGGGCCGCGAACCAGGAACGCTACCAGTTGTGGGGTTATCTGACCATTGATGGACGATGCGGTATTTGCTTAAGAATTCATCGGCTTGCTGCGTTGTCATGCGCGTGTAGCCGGGAAAGCCTTCGTTGAGATCAGATGATCCACCTTGATAACCTACGCGGTTGGTGCCTAGACGGAGTTGAGTTGCAACGTCTTCGTTTACGCTGAGATCGATACCCTCGAAATATGACTCTGCCGCCATTTGCTGCAAAGTGAATTCATAGAGTGATGCAATATTGGTATTCATGGGCTACTTACCAGTCTTTGAGGGCTCGATGGTTTGGAGGACGTTGAAGGAAAACTGCTTGAATTCACCTATGTAAGGGTGCGCTTGCACTTGCGGACAGGATGCAGCCACTTCCCACATCGCTTTACCCTCCCCACGCGAGTTGCGCCCAGCGATCAGAAACTGCCGACGCACCGCCAGCACTTCCTTGGTTTTCATGTCATAGATCAGCAACTCCCCGCCAGCGATGCCATGCTCACGATCCTGTGGTCGTTTGAGTCCGCGCCATGTATAGCCGTAGCGGACACTGGGTGTGGGGATACCACTGACCTGCATGGCAGTTGCCTGCTTACGGTGGTCAGTTAGTTTTCCGTTTTGGTCTCGAGCACGCTCGGTTGTGTACCCAAACAAACGGATGTAGGGCTCGGTGATACCCTTCTGCCAATCCACCTCACGGCGAGGTTGTTCGACGAAGCGGTAGTTGTAAAAAGGCGGATTCACAAACTGCGCGCCTTGATCTTTTAAGCCGTTCCCACTGACCATAAAAATCCGCTGTATCCACGGCATCTCCGGCCCATAAGGATCTGTCATTACATCGGTAGTGGGCTCATTTTGCGGACGCGCAAAGTACAACCCCTCCACGTTCTGTTCTTTTCGGAATATCCATTCCCCTGCTTCAGTGCTGCATAGGTGATTGAAGTACTGAACCCCAACGGTGGGTTTTCCAGGAATCCATGCCCTCCAAGACGCGCTTCTGAAATCAAATGGGACCGCATTTGGCACAGCATCAGGCAGTTTCAAGCTGTAAGCGATGCGCGCTTCCGCATCCTGCAACCACTGCTCAGGCACTGGTTCTCTTTGGCCTTCGACCTTGACGAATTTCGTCCACTTCGTCGGTACATAAGGGTTTGCAGCGGTTGCAGCGGTTGCAGCGATTGAAAACACCAGCACCACAGAAACGGCGGCTATTTTTGTAGCACTGCGGCATGGCAGTAAGGTGTTCATTCGGCGATTCATTTTTGATTCCGTTTGTAATTTGAGGTGAAGGTATAAATTGAATTGGTGGTCATGAAGGTAGCCACAGAGCCAAACCCATTCCACCAAGAGACAGAACATTGAACGCCATGCCGGTAGCTTGCAGCAAGTCTTTTGTTAACCAGTAATCACGCATGCTTTTTTTCTCCCGAAGTCGTTGAGTGTGGTTGGAAAGTCCTGCAAACACTGCTCAAAATGTGTTAGTGCCGCTTCAGACACGCTTGAAGTTGCTTTTTGGTGCCAAATCGGCCTTCAGCCCAATTCCTACTGCCTGATTTGCTATTGATTTGGTAGCCCACAGACCCTGACTGTTGTTGCTGTCGTTGTAAGTGCCCCAGGGTCCCAGCCCCTGGTGCAATGAGATGCCGTTGGGCAGCGTGGCGGTTTCGTCGGTGATGGAACTTCCATCGATTGATCCGACGCCACCCACAACAATGAAGTCATCGCCATCGCCGGCATCGATAAAGTCGCTGCCCGCTCCGGTAAAAATGATGTCGCTACCGGTTCCCGAGACCACGACATCGTCACCTCCGACCGTATAGCCGCCTAGCGGGTCTGCCAGGATCAGGTCGTGGCCGCTGCCGGTGCTTATTTGCTGGGCATGGTTACTGCCCATGATGAATTGCGAATCACCCGAACTGCTGCTGTCGAAGCCGTTGGTGGCGGCCTGGACGGTGTATTCAATCTGGTAGTTGCCGCCTGGCGTGGTGGTGGTCTGATCGGCCAGGTGCGCGACAGTGCTGCCTGTACCAACGGTGACCTGGGAATAACTTTGCCAGACGCTGATCTCGCTGGCACTGTTGGCGGGGGGAGCGGCGCTGGCGCTGTCGGCCAGCACAATGCCGAGTTTCTTGTCGGTGCTCCAGTTCTGGATGGTGATGCTGGCCTGGCTGGCATCATCTTTACGGGTGATGCGCAGGTCGGTGCGGGTGGCGGTGACTTTGATCCTGGCGATCAGGTAGGTCTGGGTAGCGTCCACCCAGACGTTGGGGGAGCTGCCCCACTTGCTGGCGTTGCCCAGAATGATCTCGCCAAGCTTGATCTGGCCCAGGCCATCGGCATCGACTACGGTGTCGTGGCCCCAGTTGCTGGCGCTGAATTGGTAGGTGTCTGTGTCTTTGCCGCCGACCAGGGTGTCGTCGCCTTCGCCTCCCATGAGGATGTCGTCGCCGGTGTTGCCTTCGAGATAGTCGTCGCCACCCTTGCCGTCGAGGGTGTCATCACCGCCCCCACCATAAATATGGTCACCTAGAGCGTTGTCATAGCCTTGAATGGTGTTCGCTTGATCATTGCCAAAAATGATGTGTTGATCTTTTAGCCCTACCCCAGCGCGGCTTTGTGTAATGATTGTTTTGTGTTCGCCCGCGCTTTCATCGTAGTCAAAGAACAAAACCCGATCACTCGAAACACTTGAGTCAAGCACATGATCAATTTCCTGGTTCTGTGTATTTCGAAGGATAAGGATTTGCAATAGTTTGCCTCGATCCGATATCCATTCATCGGTATAACGAGTGACAACCTCGCCAGCCTGAAGCGCCACCACATCATCCTGCCAGCCTTGGTAGTCATCGCTCCAGTCGCCTGACATCCACAAGGCTTTCAGGGCGACTTTCCCTTCATTGTTCGCAGCCTCAAGCTTGAACGAACTCAAGGTTTCAAGGGCAACGATGTCTTCAAAACCAACCCGGGCTTTGGCCTGTGCGGCAATGTTGCTTCCTGTCGTCGAAACAACAACGCCTCCAGCAATAAGGTTGAATTCGTCGCTCTTGACAATTTTGTCTATGGTTTCATGAAACTTGGTGCGACCGCCAGGGTCGTCCTCATCCTTGATTTCAAACCATGTATTACCTCGCGTGTCACCTTTAAGTGGCACAACGGTCAGTTTGAAGGTGCGTGCAAGTGAGTTAACGATGTTCTCTAGCGCGTCGCCTTCAGCGACCCCCTGGCCGTATGGCGTATTGTGGCTTCTTACATTGGTGGCCGCCAGCATGATGGGAGCGAATTTGGCTGCGGTGAAAGTCGAATCAAGTTGTGCAAAGACGCTTTGCACACTCAAACTGTCTACCAACAACACCAAGCTGTGCGTATCGCCAAAATCGTTTTGACTGAAATCGTTGACAAGAAGCTTGGCGTCTGCATAAAGGAGTGACTGCGTCAGACTGTCTCGAATGACATTTCCGCGGAAAAGCGGTTGATCCTCTATGGCGACGGGTGTGGCACTTCCATAGTGAATTTGAGAATTGGACACCGCGGATGGCGACGTAGCGCCGTAGATGTCGTACACATTATTGAGGCCACCCGACATCGCACGGGCATTGGTCACTGCGTCGTAGATGAGGTCGGCAGGTGCGGTGCGGTAGGCGCGGGTGTCTTTCGCCGCTGTCAATACTGCCAATTGGTAGTCCAGTTTGACAGCATCGACGGCGCTCGCCAGAACCTGAGTAGGACCCGGACCACTGTTGGTGATGGTGGCGACGCGATCGATCTCATCGCGCACGACTTTGGCGCGCGCGACCCCTTCGCGCAAAGTACTCAACTCGTTGAGCAATTGCGCATTGGCGATAGGGTTAGCTGATGCATTAACTTCGGCCTGTGCCTGTGTAATGTTGCTCAGCGCTTGGGCCATGTCAGAACTGCTGGCTTGACCGTTGATGGCGAGCTTGAGATCGGCATACAGTTGTTGCGCAACTGTTGTCGTAAACAATCCAGCACTGCCTTCAGTGCGCGCTTGATGAAATACATCCATCACCTGCTTCAATGTACCTGTGCTGTATTCGCCTACACCCGCGCCGTTAAAGGTGTATGTCGCGTCAATCAGCGGCTCACCCGAAGAGGTCAGGTCATTTTTATGCAGCAAGTTGAAAGCGGTGGCAAGGTGGCCCCCCAGGCTGTAGCCCGTAACGGTGACTGGATAGCCTTCTTCAAGTTTTCCGCTCGACTGGAGGCTGGAAAACCAGGTTTCCATATCGTCAATCTGCCCAAAGGCCCAACCTTTTTCTTTAATTTCCAGGGAGTTGGTGGCTTGGCTATCTCGGGCTGCGTCGTCTATGAATTCCGTGGAGCGAAAGCTCATGACGGACTCGCCCGTCAGCGTGTTCTTGAAGAGCGTTCCGCTAAAGCCCGTGCGGGTGTCTGGCTTGTGGTCTACAACCGTCCAACCGTCCTCAATGAATTGATCGGCTTGGGTGGCGGTGAATTTGCTTGAACGATTGTTGCCGTTAGTAAGCGCCTTAAGTAGACCTACTTCTGGAATCGTATCCAGCAAGGCTTCGGCGGCCATCTGCAGGTTTGCATACGGGAGAGTGGCTATGACATCAGCGCTCATTATTTAGCCTCCTTTGCGGGCTTCAATACTTTCTCAACAAATATGCGGTTATGTTCTTTTATTGAAGGGCAAGACTGCGCGTAATACCTCGCCCAAGACCAAGGTGACCGTTGGCCTGCGGTACTGCCGAATCCGGTTTCATACAAGTAGCCAATGCGCTCCCCCAAAAGTTCGCCCGTTTTTCTATCGGTAATCCGCAATGCGCCACCTGCGATCCAAGAATCACGATCCTCTTTGGTCGAGATGTCCTTCCATTCAATAGCGTAAAGAGCAGAAAAATCACCTTCTACCGTTGACTCAATAGGTACCTTTCCACCCCCCTTCGTCCAATACTCCCGGCTCACAGCAGCAGCTAAGGGTGTTGTGAAGCGATGCTTTTTATCTCCCTGCATAACCTCAACAAATCTATATCGACTTGCTGCATCGTTGCTGCCAATCAGGTAATAGCGGATGTACTCCTCCCCGCCAACGTTATAGCCATATTGATCATCAGCATCGAATTGCGATGAGTCACTGATCTTTGCCGGGCGCACGTTCGTTAGAAGTACACCCTCCACGTTATCCACTGTCTTGTAAATCCTCTCCCCCGCTGTCTTACACCGCTCCTCAAACAAAGCTTCGGCTTTGTAAAGCTTGCTGCGATATTCAACCGTTCGGTAAATTTCTGGCGCAATTGGCGCGATAGCAAGAGCAAGTACAAGTGCCGCATACACGAGTTTTCGCGGCCAGGTTTTTCCTACCCAAAGTGCTACGCAAATGCCTGCCAAAGCTAGCAACAAGTAGAGATTGCCCGCTGCAGCGAATAGGACATCCAAGCCAGTCATCTTTAGCATCTTCAATCCCTCTTCATTTGTATGTGTTGCGAACGGCATGAAAATCCAACGCGGTCTTCGTGCAACTCACAAACCTGGAACTCAGTATCATCGCTCCCTCCCCGCCTCAGCCGACACCTTTTGCACCGGGCTCAGCAAATACTCCATGATGGTTCTGCGGCCCTGGTGAATTTCTGCGGCGACTTGCATGCCGGCCTCCAGCCCCTTGCGCTGGCTGGTGTCGCCGTTGAGGGATTCGAGAAACTGTGTGTCCAGCTTGACCAGCGCTTTGTAACCCTGGGGTGCAGTCTGGCCGGGGTTGTTGCTGTTGTTTGATTGCGCGTCTGGCGCCAGGGTTTGAATGCTGCCTTCGAGCAGACCGTATTTTTGAAACGGGTAGGCAGCAACCTTGACGCGCACGTGCTGGCCGCTCAGCACAAAACCCACGTCTTCATTTTTCACCTGTACCTCGGCCAGCAGTTGCTCGCCTCTGGGCACCAGGGTGAGCAAGACCATGCCGGGCTGCACCACGGCGCCCTTGCTGGTGGTGGCCACGTCTTTGACGATACCGGCTTGCGGGGCCTTGAGCTCGAGCAGGCCGGTTTTGTAGCCCATCTTCTGCGTGTCTTGCTCCAGCTTGGCCAGCTGACCCATGGCTTCGGTGCGCTCTATCAGCAGCTGGCTGCGGAAGGTGCTGGAAAGGCCGGCGATTTTTTTGTCTTGCGCGGTGATGGTGGAGAGCAGCCCTTGCACCGTGGCGGCCTGGGCTTTGAGGTCTTGTGATTTTTCGATGGCTTCGCGCTCTTTGTCGTTGCCAGCAATCGGGCTCAAGAAGCCTTCTGCCACCAGCTTGCTGTGCGCCTTGGCGCTTTGCTCATAGCTGGGCAAAGTGTTCTTGAGTTTGGTAAGCGTTTCCTGGGCTGAGCGCAATTCGTTTTGCGCACGCTCGCGGGTTGCCACCTCTTGCGCCAGCGAATCAGTGAATGCTTGCCGATGAGCGTTGGCCTGGGCCTGCACCTGGGCAATCATCACCGGGTCGTCACCGTCCCTGATGGCGAGCGGAATGCCGGCGAGTTCAGCATCAACGCGACGAAGGGTCAGGCGTTTCAGGCTCAACTCACTGGCCAGGCTGCGGCTGTCGGCACCGGTCATGGTGGGGTCCAGCCTGATCAACACCTGGCCGACCTGCACCTGGTCGCCCTCGCGCACCAGAATTTCTGCCACCACACCGGCTTCGGCCGGCTGCACAATTTTTGTGTAGCTGACAGGCACCAGTTTGCCGTCGGCCACGGCCACTACATCCACCTTGGCGAAGATGGCCCAGGCCAGCAGGATGGTGAAAAGCCCGCCGACGAGATACAAGATCAGCCGCGGCAGCTTGGGCATGGGACTTTCCTGGATAGCCAGCAAGCCGGGGGAAAACTCTGCGGCGTCGGGCAACAGACGCTTGGTCAGGGTTTGGGTCAAAGTGCTCATGCGACCGCCTTTGCTTGAACGACTTTCTTGAGGTGCCCGCCACCAATGACGAATATCTCGTCAACCTGCAGTGTCTTGGGCAATGCATGCGTTACAAACAACATGCTGACCTTGCCGCGCAGGGCGTTGACGGTGGTGGCAAAGGCATTGGCGGTTTGCGCATCCAGCGCGCTGGTGGCTTCATCAAAAATCAGCACCTTGGGCTTTTTGAGCAGGGCACGCGCAATGGCCAGACGCTGCTTTTGCCCGCCCGACAGGCCGGCGCCGCGCTCGCCGATTTCGGTTTGGTAGCCTTGAGGCAGGATCTGAATGGCGTCGTGGATTTCAGCCATCTGGCAGGCCTGCACCACTTGCTCAAAACTGGCGTGGGGGTTAGCCATGAGCAGGTTGTCATACACGGTGCCGCTGAACAGCATCGTCTCCTGCGGCACCACGCCAAAGTTGGCGCGCAGCTCGTTGGCGCTCAGGTGCAGGATGTCGATGCCGTCCACCTTGATCTGCCCTTCGGTCGGGCGGTAAAAGCCCTGCAGCAATTTGGTCAGGGTGGACTTGCCCGTGCCGCTGGGCCCCATGATGGCCACCGTCTGGCCGGGCTCTATGGTGAGGTTGACGTTTTTGTAGAGCAGCGGCAGATCAGGCGCGTAGCGAAAGCCGATATCTATGAGCTCAATCTCACCCCTGGCATCGCCCTTTCTGGTGGGGGCCAGGCGGTAGGGCTCCGTCGGCACGTTCATCAGGTCGCCCAGCCTGTCCACCGCCAGACTGGCTTGCTGGAACTGTTGCCACAGGCCGACCATGCGCAGCATGGGCTGGCTGAGCTTGCCGGCAAACATCTGAAATGCCACCAGCATGCCGACGGTGAACACAGTGCCGGTGCCCGCGGCCAGCGCGATGGTGTCGGGGTGCATCACAATCCACGCGCCTATGACCAGTATCAGCAGCGTCATCATCTGCTCCAGCGTGTTGGCGATGACGTTGTAAGTGTTGGCGATCTGTTTGGTCTGAAAGCCTGACTGCAGGTAGGTGGCTAAATAGCCGTCATAGCGGGTCTGCAGTTGCGGCTCAAACTGCAGGCTTTTGACGGTCTCCAGCCCGGCGATGTATTCGGTCAGAAAAGCCTGGTTACGCGCACCCAGCATGAACTGCTGGTTCAGACGGGTCTGAAAAATCGGCGCCACAAGAAAAGACAGCAGCGCAATCACCGACAGAACACCCAGCACGATCAGCGTGAGCGTGACCGAGTAATAAAACATGACGCCCATGCAGATCAACAAAAACGGAACATCCAGAATGATGGTCACCGCGGCTGAAGCAATGAACTCGCGTATGGTCTCCACCCCATGCAGCCGGGCTGCAATCACGCCAGTGGGCCGGTTCTGAAAATATTTGGGGGGCAGGCGAAACAGGTGCTGAAACACCGCCGCTCCCAGCACGGCGTCAACCCTGTTGCCGGTGTGCAGAATGGCGTACTGGCGCACCCAGGTCAGCAGTGCAGTGAACAGCATGAAAACCGCCATGCCGATGCCCAACGCAATCAGCGTGCTTTCGGTGCGGTGCACCACCACCTTGTCGATGATGGCCTGCGTGAACAGCGGCAAGCCCAGCGCAAGAAGCTGCAGCACCAGGCTGGCGCCCAGCACTTCGTGCCAGACCTTGCGGTGCTTGAGCAGTTCGGGCACAAACCAGCGAAACCCGAAGGAAGAACCCACACCGGCGGCAGCATCCGGGTCGCGCACGGCCTCGTCTTCCGGGAAAAGGAGCACGGCCTGCCCGTTCAGGGTTGATTCGAATTCGGCCCTTGAGCTGGTAACGGGAGAGTTGCTGTTGGCCGGCAACCAGACAACCTGTTCGTCACTTGCGGCGATGACGATGCCCAGTGTCGGAGCGAGGGGAATGACGTCCTCAGGACCTTCGGGCGCCGTTGCAAGCTCACCCTCGGCACGCTTGCTGGAAAGCTCCACCAGCAGGGGCAAAGGCAATTGAGCCAGCGCTCGGGACTCCATGACGCGCAACTGCGCCTTGAAACCCAAGCCACGCGCCGCGCGAACCAGACCCGATTCGTCATACGGCGGTGGAAACTGCTGCAACAGCAGTTGCGCGTCAAATGGTCGGCGATGCACCGCACACATCGTTTGCAGCGCCCACACGAAGACAGCTTGTGCATATTCTTTTTGCATGGCTCCCTCACCCGCAAGCTGGTTGCGGGCCCTCCCTCTGTTCGTATGTGGCAGAGCATACGGTTGAAACATCTCGAAACACCGTCGATGATCAACGAATGGGAAAGCGATGCATCACCCACCCCTGTCAATGTTGACAGGGGTTGGGTCAAAGCAAGGGTAAATACTTGAAGGGCCTGACTACGGCGCCTGATTGATGGCATGCCAACAAAATTCGGGAGCAGAAAGACCTGCGCGCGATGTCAAAGCACAAGCCCCCTGAAGACGGCAACAAAAAAGCCCCGCAAACACTGGGCTTGCGGGGCTTTTGGGGGTCTGTGTTGGACTACATCAAACCGGTTCTTGGCGGAGAGGGTGGGATTCGAACCCACGGTACCTTGCGGTACGCCTGATTTCGAGTCAGGTACATTCGGCCACTCTGCCACCTCTCCTAAATCGAGCCGCTATTCTAACAGCCCCACGGTCACTCACTTCGTGTAGTTCCCTGCCCCCGAGGGGCCGCTGCGCCTGCGGACTGGCAAAGCCAGCTCCGCGGCCCTTGCTGGAATTGGGATAGAGCTGGTCCTACTTTCCTGCGGAGGTCAATACCGTGATGCCGCCCATATAGGGCTGCAAGGCAGCCGGCACCGCAACGCTGCCGTCTTCGCGCTGATAATTTTCCAGCACCGCGACCAGCGTGCGGCCCACGGCCAGGCCGGAGCCGTTGAGGGTGTGCACAAATTCGTTTTTGCCTTGCGCATTCTTGAAGCGGGCCTGCAGGCGGCGGGCCTGGAAGGCTTCGCAGTTCGAAACCGAGCTGATTTCGCGGTAGGCGTTCTGGCCCGGTAGCCAGACTTCCAGGTCGTAAGTCTTGCTGGCGCCGAAGCCCATGTCGCCGGTGCACAGCAGCATCACGCGGTACGGCAGGCCCAGCTTTTGCAGGATGGCCTCGGCGTGGCCGGTCATGGCCTCGAGAGCGTCGTAGCTGTGGTCGGGGTGGACAATCTGCACCATCTCGACCTTGTCGAACTGGTGCTGGCGGATCATGCCGCGGGTGTCGCGGCCGTAGCTGCCGGCCTCTGAGCGAAAGCATGGCGTGTGCGCGGTGAACTTGAGCGGCAGCTGCGCTTCGGGCAGCACTTCATCGCGCACAAAGTTGGTCAGCGGCACTTCGCTGGTGGGAATCAGGTACAGCGCCGTGCTTTCGGCTTCGGCCGCACCCTCCTGCCCGCCCTTCTTGGCGGCAAACAGGTCTTCTTCAAACTTGGGCAACTGGCCGGTGCCGCGCAGGGAATCGCCATTGACGATGTAAGGCACATAACACTCGGTGTAGCCGTGTTCGGCCGTCTGCACGTCGAGCATGAACTGCGACAACGCCCGGTGCATGCGTGCGAGCTGGCCCTGCATGACCGTGAAGCGCGAGCCGGTGAGCTTGGTGCCCAATTCAAAGTCCAGCCCCAGGGGCTGGCCCAGGTCCACATGGTCTTTCACTTCGAAGGCATACGCAGGTGGCTCACCGCCCAGGCCTTCAACTGGCGTCCATTTGCGCACCTCCACGTTGCCGGCCTCGCCCGCACCGTGCGGCACGCTTTCATGCGGCAGGTTGGGCACGGCCAGCAGCAGGGCCTGCATCTCGCCCTGGATCTGTTCGAGCCGGACGCTGGAGGCCTCTAGCTCGGTCTTGGAGCTTGTCACCTGCGCCATCACGGCGCTGGCGTCTTCGCCTTTGGACTTGAGCTGGCCGATCTGCTTGGACAGGGTGTTGCGCTGGTTCTGCAGCTCTTCTGTCCTGATCTGCAGCGCCTTGCGCTCGGCCTCCAGCGCCTGGAAAGCTTCCACGTCGAGGAAGGCTTGCGGGCTTTTGCGGGTTTCCAGCCGGCGAATAGCCGACGGCAGGTCTTTACGGAGCAGGTTGATGTCTAGCATGGGGTCATTGTATTTTGTGCCGCGGCAGGCCGGCCACCGCGGCGGGTTCAGTTCAGGCTGGCCGGGTCGAGGTTGGCGCCGCAGATGATCAGGCAGACTTTTTCGTCGGGCCGCGGCACATAGGCGCCGCTGTGCAGCGCCGCCAGCGGCAAGGCCGCGGCCGGCTCCACCGCCAGCCTGAGCTCCTTCCACAGCCACAGCTGGGCGGCCCGGATGGCGTCGTCGCCGAGCAGCAGCGCATCACGCACATGCGCCTGGGTGGCCGCCCAGCCCAAGTCGCCAATGCGTTTGGCGCCCAATGAATCGGCGGCAATGCCACCGACGCTCACATCGACCGGCTGCCCGGCCTCGCGCGCCCGGAACAGCGTGGGCGCGAGTTCGGGCTCCAGCGCAACAACGCGTGCGCGCTGCTCGAACCAGCTGGCGATGCCGGCGATCAGGCCGCCGCCGCCCACACTGACCAGCACGGCATCAGGCAGGCCGGCCTGTTGCTCGATCTCCAGCGCCAGCGTGCCGGCGCCGACCACCACTTCGCTCTGGTCGTAGGCATGGGTCAGCAACGCACCGGTTTGCTGCTGGCGCGCCAGGCAGGCCTGCAGCGCTTCCGAATACGCCGCGCCGGTGACGACGACCTCGGCACCCAGTGCAGCGAGTTTGGCGCGTTTGGCCGGGCTGGACACTTCAGGCACAAACACTTCGCAGCGCACGCCGAGTTCACGCGCAGCGGCTGCGGTGGCAATGCCGGCGTTGCCGCCCGACGCCACAATCACGCCGCTGGACGGGATGGTGTTGGACAGCAGGCGGTTGAGCATGCCGCGCGCCTTGAAGCTGCCGCTGGTCTGCAGTTGCTCGAGCTTGAGCCAGACTTCAGCGCAGTCCACACCGAGGGCCTTGCCGGGCAGCTTCCAAACCGGAGTTTGACGAATAAAGTGGCTGTAACCCTCTTGAAACCTGCGCTGGCAGCTCTCGATTTGATAGCGGTCTGGCATATCTGGCATATCTGGCATATCTGGCATATCTGGCATATCTGGCATACCGGGCCTAGGACTCGGCATGCAGGTCGCTGCCGATGGCGTCCAGCGCGGGGCCGTCCAGCTTGAGCCCCTTGGGCAGCGGAAACTTGAGGGTCTCCTCGATGCCGGCCATTTTGCGCACCGACACCGCACCCAACGCCTTGATGCGGTCTATCACCTGCTTGACCAGGATTTCGGGCGCCGACGCCCCGGCGGTCAGACCGACGCGGCTTTTGCCTTCAAACCATTCGGGCTTGAGCTCGGTGGCGTCGTCCACCATGTAGGCCTCGGTGCCCAGCTTGGCGGCCAGCTCGCGCAGGCGGTTGCTGTTGGAGCTGGTCGGGCTGCCGACCACGATCAGGATGTCAACCTGCGGGCTCATGATCTTGACGGCGTCCTGCCGGTTTTGTGTGGCGTAACAGATGTCCTGCTGCTTGGGCGCGCGCACGTTCGGGAAACGCGCTTTCACGGCGGCGCTGATTTCGGCCGCGTCGTCCACACTGAGCGTGGTCTGCGTGACCACCGCGAGTTTTTCTGTCTGCTTCGGCTGGATGCGCGCCACGTCGGCCACGTCTTCCACCAGGTGGATGCCGCTGTCGAGCTGGCCCATGGTGCCCTCGACTTCGGGGTGGCCCTTGTGCCCGATCATGATGAATTCGTAGCCTTCCTTGTTGAGCTTGGCCACTTCCACATGCACCTTGGTCACCAGCGGACAGGTGGCGTCGAAAATGCGGAAGCCGCGCGCTTCGGCTTCGCGCTCGGTGGCCTTGCTGACGCCGTGGGCGCTGAACACCAGCGTGGCACCCGGCGGCACATCGTCCAGGTCTTCAATGAAGATGGCGCCCTTTTGCTTGAGCTCGTTGACGACGTAGGTGTTGTGCACGATTTCGTGGCGCACATAAATCGGTGCGCCGAACTTGCCGAGCGCGCGCTCGACGATTTCGATCGCGCGGTCGACACCGGCGCAGAAACCGCGCGGTTCGGCCAGGATGATTTCCTGGGGCAATGCCTTGTCGTTCATAAAACGCCTATGACCTGGACTTCAAACACCACCGGCTGGCCGGCCAGTGGGTGGTTGAAGTCAAACTGCACGGCGTCGCCGTCTGCCTTGACCTGCTGCACGCTGCCGGCGTACTGGCCCATGCCGTCGGGCGTGGGGAACTGCACGACATCGCCGACCTTGTACTGCTCGTGGGGGTCGCCCAGTTCATTGAGCAGCTTGCGCGCCACCCACTGCACCAGCTCGGGGTTGCGCTCGCCAAAAGCCTCGCCGGCGGCCAGCTCGAAGCTGGTGCGCGTGCCTTCGCACAGGCCCAGCAGGCGCTGCTCGATCGCGGGCGACAACTCGCCGGTGCCCAGGCTCAGGGTGGCGGGCTTGCCGGCAAAGGTGTTGATGATGTCGGCGCCCGGTTGTCCGGCGACGGACGGCCCGGCCATGCGGTAGTGCAGGGTCAGGAAGGAACCAGGCTGAACGACGGAGGGAGCGGGTGTTTCCACGGTGGACATAGGACTTTCGGGTGCCGGCCCGGGAGGCCGCCAACTGTTTGTAAACTGCCCCTATTGTAGAAAGTGCCGACCGACCGGGAAACAACAGCCCGTTTAGCCCTGATACTGGCCCTGTGAAGGCGTTTTTTTCAATGCTTGCCCACCTGCCGGAATGCCCATGCTCCTGAAAGACCTGCCCGAGGACGCCCGCCCCCGCGAAAAGCTGCTGGCCCGCGGCCCCGGCGCGCTCAGCGACGCCGAGCTGCTGGCCCTGCTGCTGCGCAGCGGCATTCCCGGCAAAAACGCGCTGCAGATGGGCCAGGAGTTGGTGGACACTTTCGGCGGTGTGGCCGGCCTGCTGCACACCGGGCACCAGGCCCTCAACAGCATCAAGGGCCTGGGACCGGCCAAACGCGCCGAACTCGTGGCCGTGCTGGAACTCGCGCGCCGCGCGCTGGCGCAGGAGCTGCAGGACAAACCGCTGTTCACGACGCCGCAGGCGGTGCGCGACTACCTGCAGTTGCAGCTGGGCAGCCGGCCGCATGAAATTTTTGCGGTGCTGTTTCTCGACAGCCAGCACCGGCTGATCGCGCTGGAAGAGCTGTTTCGCGGCACGCTGACACAAACCAGCGTCTACCCGCGCGAAGTGGTGGTGCGGGCACTGGCGCTGCACGCCGGCAGCGTGGTGCTGGCGCACAACCACCCGAGCGGCGAAGCCCGGCCCTCGCGTGCCGACGAAGCACTGACCCAGACGCTCAAAGCCGCCCTGGCCCTGGTGGATGTGCGGGTGCTGGACCATTTTGTCGTGACCAGTACGCAGGCGATCTCGATGGCGGAACGGGGCTTGCTCTGATGGCGGCCAGACCACCGGCCATCAAGGACCTGAAGGGCCTGAAAGCCGTCAAACTCGAGATAGAAACCCGGGCCCGGGAGGAAGCCGAACGCCAGGCGGCGCGCGCGGCTGCCGCTGCGACAGCGAAGGCCGAAAAAGAGCTTTTCTCGCGCGCCATCGGCCCGGTCAAGGCGCTGCCGGCCAGACACCGGCCCGGCCACCGGGCGCAGCTGGCGCCGGCCCAGCCCGCGCCAATCCCCGTGCAGCAGCAACGCGACGAGCTGTCGGTGATGCGCGAGGCGATCTCCGACGAATTCGATGTGGAAACCCTCCTCGACACCGACGAGGCGCTGAGTTTTCGCCGGCCGGGCATGGGGCCGGACGTGGTGCGCAAGCTGCGCCGCGGCGGCTGGAGCATCCAGCGCCAGCTCGACCTGCATGGGCTGCGCCGCGAGGATGCGCGTGATGCGCTCTCGGCCTTCATTCGCGAAGCCCACAAGGCCGGCATGCGCTGCGTGCGTGTGGTGCACGGCAAGGGCCTGGGTTCGCCCGGAAAAACGCCGGTGCTCAAGGGCCGGGTGCAAAGCTGGCTGATCCAGAAGCAGGAGGTGATCGCCTTTGTGCAGGCGCGGCCGGCCGAGGGCGGCGCCGGTGCGCTGGTGGTGCTGCTGGCGCAGAGCTGAATTCCCCGTTTAGCTATGAATTCAATAGCTTCTTGTGCCCGCGTGGTAAGGGCTGAGGGCTGATTTCACTAAAGAACATCAATACAAATGATGTTGCAAGACGGTTTGTGGAATTTTCTGAAGAAAAAGTGCCGCCAGCCAAGTCGGGACGGTCGCAGGCAGCTATCAAATAAATAGCACACCCTAGGCCGGCGAATTGCGCATCCAGTCGGCGGTCTGGAAAAAAGAGGCCCGCAGCCTGGCGCGCAGTTCTTCATCGACGCCGGTCTCACCCATCGCCTGGTCCATGCAGGCCAGCCACTGGTCGCGTTCGAGAATGCCGATGACAAAAGGCATGTGGCGCAGGCGCAGCTTGGGGTGCCCAAAACGCTCGGTGTAATGTTGCGGCCCACCCAGCCAGCCGCACAGGAACCAGAACAGGTGCTGGCGCGCCTTGGCCAGGTCGCTGCCGTGCGCCGCGCGCAATGCTGCGTAGCCGGGCTCCAGGTCCATCAGGTCGTAAAACCGATCCACCAGCGCCTTCACCCGCTCCTCGCCGCCTATCCAGGCGAAGGGGGTGTCGAAGGGCGGTGTGCCCGGTGGTTTTTCTTCGATCTGCATGTTCATTGGGCTTTTCTCAGGGTTTCAACCACCGGCGTGTTGAGCACGGAGCGCAGCCCCCACCAACCCGCCGCCATCGCCAGCACCGCGCCGGCAAGGCTGCCCAGCAGCGGCACGGTCCATGAGCCGGTCCAGCTGAAATCGAACACATAACGCGCCAAGCCCCAGCCGACGGCGAGCGCCACGATGGAAGCGAGGAAACCGGCCAGCAGGCCGACGCCGGCGAGTTCGGCGCGCTGCACCTGGCGCAGCAGCGAAGCGCGCGCACCGACGGCACGCATGATGGCGAATTCGTGCGCACGCTCTTCGCGCGTCGCGGTGATGGCCGCGAACAGCACCACCAGGCCAGCCGCCAGCGTGAAACCGAACAGGTACTCCACCGCGCGTATCACCTGGTCCAGCACGCGCTGCACCTGGGCGATGGTGCTGCTCATGTCCACGTTGGTGATGTTGGGAAAGGCCTTGACCAGTTCGTTGTCAAAACTGCGCGGCTTCACCCCGTCCTGCGCGGGCACACGTTCGGGCGCGCGGAAGGCGCTGATGTAGGACACCGGCACGTCCATCATCTTCGCCACCGGGTACATCACGAAAAAGTTGACCCGCATGGAGCCCCAGTCCACCTTGCGCAGGCTGGTGATTTTGGCCTCGCTGAGCTGGCCGCCGATGTCGAAACGCAGGCTGTCGCCCAGCTTCAGGCCCAGCGTTTTCGCCAGCCCATCCTCGACGCTGATGGCGCCCGCCTCGTCAGCCGTCCAGCGGCCGGCCACCACCTGGTTGTGCGAAGGTTGCTGCGCGGCATGGGACAGGTTGAACTCGCGGTCCACCAGTCGCTTGGCGCGGTCGTCCTCGAAGTCTTCCGGCGTCACGTCCTTGCCGTTGATCGCAACGAGGCGACCCCGGATCATGGGGTACCAGTCAAACCTGGTGACGCCGCCGTCGCGCAAGGCCTGCTGGAAGGCGGCGCCCTGCTCGGGCTGCACGTTGATGACGAAGCGGTTCGGCGCATCGGGCGGCGTGGCCCGGCGCCAGCTGCTGATCAAATCGGTGCGCAGCAGCACCAGCAGCATCAGCGCGAGCAGACCGACCGCCAGCGCGCTGACCTGCACCACGGCATAGACCGGGCGCGCCGACAGCTGGCGCGTGGCCAGCACCAGCCAGCGCGGCGCGGTGGCTTCGTTGACGCTGGCGCGCAGCAGCTTGACGGCCGCGAAGCTGGCCACGGCAAACACCGCCACCGCCCCGGCGAAGCCGCCGACGGCAATCAGGCCGAGCTTGAGGTCGCTGCTGGCCGCCACCAGCAGGGCCGCAAAACCGAGCACGCCGACCACCAGCACGGCCAGCGAGGCCGGCCGCAGGTTGCCGACATCGCGGCGGATCACGCGCAGCGGCGGCACCTGGGCCAGCTGCAGCACCGGCGGCAGGCCAAAAGCCAGCAGCAGGGTCAGCCCCATGCCCATGCCGAAAGCCACGGGCCAGAGGGTGGGGAACGGCAACGCCGTTTCAACCAGGCCGGCCAGCAGCAGCACAAAACCATAATGCACGGCAAAACCGATCAGCACACCGAGGGCGCTGGCGGCCATGCCGGCCAGCACAAATTCAAAGGTGTAGGCCAGCGCAATGGTGCGCTGCGGCTGGCCCAGCACGCGCAGCATGGCGCAGTCGTCCAGGTGTTTGGAAGCAAAGCCGCGTGCCACGATGGCCACGGCCACTGCGCTCAGCAAGGCCGCCAGCAAGGCCACCAGGTTGAGGAATTTTTCGGCGCGGTCCAGCGTCTGGCGCATCTCGGGGCTGCCGCTCTCCAGCGACTCGATGCGCACACCGCGCCACTCGGTCTTCTTGATCTCCTGCGTGGCCCACTGGACATAGGTTTTCACCGCGGCGTCGCTGCCGGCCACGGCAAAGCGGTAGTTGGTCCGGCTGGCCGGCTGGATCAGGCCGGTGGCCGCCAGATCGGCGCTGTTGATCATCACGCGCGGCGAAAAATTGGCAAAACCGCCGCCGCGGTCCGGCTCCTGGACGATCACACGCGCCAACGTAAAGCGGGCGTCGCCCATCAGCAGGGTCTGGCCGATGCGCAGGCCCAGCCCATCAAGTAGCGACGCGTCGGCCCAGGCCGTGCCGGGCGCGGGAACCTCGCGGGTGGCCGCGCCGGCAGCCTCGGGGCTGGGGGCGACCTGCAGGGTGCCGCGCAAGGGGTAGCCCTCGGGCACCGCCTTGAAAGCCACGAGTTTGCTGGCGCCGCCATCTTCCTCGCGCGCCCGGCCCATGGTCGGAAAGGTCACTGTCGAGGTGACCTGCAGGCCCAGGCTGCGCGCCCTGGCGATAAACACCTCGGGGGTCATGCCGTCGCTGCGAAGAACGGCGTCACCGCCGAGCAGCTGGCGGGCATCGCGCTGCAGGCCGCCTTTGAGACGGTCTGCAAAAAAACCGACGGCCGTCAGGGCTGCGACTGCCAGTGTCACCGCGACGATCAGCAGGCGCAGTTCCCCGGCGCGCAGGTCGCGCAGCAGCGTCCGCCAGCCGAGTTTGAGGAAAAGGGTGTTCATCGCCTGACGATAACGCAAAGTCCACAGCCCCGGCGTCCGTCGGTTTCTGCCAACGGACAACAGGGGCGGTCCCGCAAGCCAGAATCCGTGCGGGAATGCCGCACCGCCATCAGGCCATCAGGCCGTCTCTGGCGACCGGAGCCTGGGACCGGCGAGGTCAGGCTGCAGCTTGAGCCGGTGGGGCTGGGCGTAACAGACAAAACGCCGGTTGGTCGCGCGGCCAATGGCACACAGCCCGACGGCCTGCGCCACCTGGTGGCCCATCTGCGTGATGCCGCTGCGCGAGACCACAATCGGCACGCCCATTTGCGCCGACTTGATGACCATTTCGCTGGTCAGGCGCCCGGTGGTGTAGAACACGAGTCCGGAAGGCGGGTGGGAGAGTGTGGGGACTTCGGATCCAGACCAGCCAGGGCCGCGGATCTGGCTTTGCCAGTCCGCAGGCGCAGCGGCCCCCTCGGAGGGCAGCGATGACACGCCAGTGCGGAGCGTGGGGGCCATATTCATCGCCATCCAGCCCGCAATGGTGTCAATGGCGTTGTGCCGTCCCACGTCCTCGACAAACAGCAGCATCTCCGGCTCTGCGGCTGCCAGGGAAAACAGCGCGCAGGCATGAACGGATCCGGCCGACTTGTAGGTGGTCTCCTTGAGGCGGATGGTGTTGACCAGACCGTACAGTTGGGCCTGGGTGATGCAGGCATCGGCCGGCAGCTCGATCTGGTCCACCTCGTCCATCAGGCCGCCGAACACACTGCCCTGCCCGCAACCGGTGGTCACCACCTTGCGGGCGGTTTTTTCCTCGATATCCGCGATGCCATGGCGCGTCTTGACCGCCGCGGCCCCCACATCCCAGTCCACCGTGATCGATTCAATGTCTGCGGCGTCCTTGACCAGCCGCTGGTTGCGCAGGTAACCCAGCACCAGCAGTTCGGGGTGGGCACCGAGCGTCATCAAGGTCACCAGCTCGCGCTTGTCGACATACACCGTGAGGGGGCGTTCGGCAGGAATGGCAATCTGGAGCGGGTCACCGTATTCGTTGACGGCATCGATGTCGCAGGTGAGCGGCGCCCGGGCCTGGGTCAGGTATGGCAGAGGCATGGGAGAAGACTACAACAAAAAGGCCGACACCTTGCGGGGCCGGCCTTTTTGCAATGGATGGTCGATGGTCAGGATTTTTTCTCAGGAGCAATGGCTGCCGCAGGTGTCTTGCTGCTGGGCGGGCTGGTTGCGGTAGCCGCAGGAGAGTGCGCACCTGCAGCCTCAAGGGGCTTGGCCGCCTCGGGCGGCTTGTAGCTGAAGGCGCCAGGGTCTGCGCACGCAGGCGTGGCCACCGGCGGCTTGGTTTCCTTGCCGGCCGCCTTGGCCGTCTTGTAATAACTGGCTACCACCTTGTCCATGGATTTGCACAACAGGTAGCCATCGACCTTGCCGGCCCAGGCGGCCTTCGCGGCGGCCTCGGCGGCCTTGGCCTTGGCCTCGTCGCTGACCGGGGGAAGCTTGGCCAGCACCACGGCGGACAGGCTGGCAAACAAGGTGGCAATAAGAATTTTTTTCATGGAATCCTCGCTGTTCGGATCTGATCTAGGCCTGGACGGTCTGGCTCGGTGGCGCAGGTTCGCTGCGCTGCGCCGGAATCTTGCCAGCCTTCACGTCGTCATACCAGTACTCGTGGTGTTCCCTGGCCCAGGTCTCGTCCACATAGCCGGTTTTCATGCCGTCGTAGGCACCCTGCATGCCGATGGTGCCGATGTAGATATGGCCGATGAACATCGCCATCATCAGCACCGTCGCAACGGCATGCACCATGTGCGCCACCTGCATGGTGTCGCGAACATAGATCAGCCCGGGGATCAACTTGTCGAGCACCAGCCCCGAGGCCACCACGATGATGCCGAGGAAAAACACGCCGCCCCAGAACACCAGTTTTTCGCCCGCATTGAAGCGGTGCGACGGCACTTCCTTGGCGGCCAGAAGACCGCCACCCTTGAGAAGCCAGCCCATGTCACCACGTCGTGGCAGGTTGTCGCGAACAAAGGTGAAAAACACAATCACCAGCGACACGGCAAACAGCGGGCCGGCAAAATTGTGCATGTTCTTGAGCAGATAGGTCAGCCAGCCGAACAGCGTGCTGCCCATGATGGGCAGCAGGAAGAACTTGCCGAAGGCCATGACGACGCCGGAGATGGCAAGAATGCAGAAAGCAATGGCGTTGGCCCAGTGTGCGGAACGCTCAAACGGTGTGAAACGCTCGATCTTGCGGCCCGTTTCGGAACCGTGCAGATTGATCCTGCCCTTGCCAAAGTAAAACAGCGCGATCGCCCCCACAACGATCAGCAGCAGCGCGCCACCGTAGGGGATCAGCCAGTTGTTGCGCACCTGGCGCCAGGCCTCTCCGGCATTGGTCAGCCGCGAACCGGGGTACTGCACAAAAGGCTGGATCAGGTTGCCGGCTTCGGGCGCCTCGCTTTTGGGCAGGCTGCTGTAGCCAGTGACGCCGGAGCCAACCTGCCGCCACATCGGCGCATTGTTGCCGGGCTGGACCTTGGCGCGTTCGCCATTGGTCTGCTCGGCGTATTTGGGATCAGCACTTGCCTCGGGTTTGACCTCGAAGATGTTGGCGCTCTGGATGCCGCCTGTCGGGGCCGCCGCGGCCGGAGCCGCTGCTGCAGCCGGGGCCGGGGTGACCGCGGGTTGGGCCGACACGGTGGCCGCGCAGCCGACAGCGGCAAAGAAGAGTGCTGCCAGGAATCGCGATGGGCGTTGCATGTGAACTCCCTGTTATTTCACGCGGTTGTATTCGTTCTGGCCGGCCTGCGCGCGGGTCTTGAGCTGCTGCTCCCAGGCGGTTTTGTCGCCGGCTTTCCAGCCCGGGGCATTGAAGGCATTGCCGGTACCCTGAAACGCAGCCGTGTCGCTTTTGACACCGCCAGCGGACTGGGGTTTGTCGCCGCAAGCGGCAAGCGCCATGACGGCAGCCGTAAGCAGTGCAAGACGCATCATGATTTGGCTCCTTGCACGGGAGGCTGACCCGCCTGTTTGGAACCGTAGGCCGTTCCCCAGCCCCACACTTCGGCGCCCTTGCCGCGCTGCACCACACGGGTGCGGAAGATGTCGGCAACCACATCACCATCGCCGGCAAGCAGCGCCTTGGTTGAGCACTGCTCGGCGCAGGCTGGCAGCTTGCCTTCGGCCAGCCGGTTGCGGCCATATTTTTCAAATTCGGCCTGGCTGCCGTTGGCCTCGGGGCCGCCAGCACAGAAGGTGCACTTGTCCATCTTGCCGCGCACGCCGAACGTGCCCTGGGACGGGAACTGGGGCGCGCCGAACGGACAGGCATAAGAGCAGTAGCCGCAACCGATGCAGACGTCCTTGTCGTGCAGCACCACACCCTCGTCGGTGCGGTAGAAGCAGTTGACCGGGCAGACGGCCATGCAGGGCGCATCGCTGCAATGCATGCAGGCCACCGAAATGGACTTCTCGCCGGGGACGCCGTCGTTGAGCGTCACCACACGGCGGCGGTTCACGCCCCACGGGACTTCGTTTTCGTTCTTGCAGGCAGTAACGCAACCGTTGCACTCGATGCAGCGCTCCGCGTCACAAACAAATTTCATGCGTGCCATGGTGTCTCCTTATGCCTTCTCGACGTTGCAGACCGTCGTCTTGGTTTCCTGCATCATCGTCACGCTGTCGTAACCGTAGGTGGTCGCCGTGTTGACCGCTTCGCCGCGCACCACAGGGGCGGCGCCCTTGGGGTAGTAGGCCAGCATGTCGGCGCCCTGCCAGCGTCCCGAAAAATGGAACGGCAGGAACACGGTGTCGGGTCCCACACGCTCCGTCACCAGCGCCTGGACATTCAGGCGCGCGCCGGTCGGTGTGCTGACCCAGGCGCGTTCGCCGTTGCGTATGCCCTTCTCGGCAGCCACCTTGGGATTGATCTCGATGAACATTTCCTGCTGCAGCTCGGCCAGCCAGGGGTTGGAGCGGGTTTCTTCGCCACCGCCCTCGTATTCCACGAGACGGCCCGAGGTCATGATCAGAGGGAACTTTTCATGCACCTTGTCGGCGATGTTTTTCTGCTGAATGGTCTTGTAAAGCGTCGGAAGGCGCCAGAAGGCTTTCTTGTCGTCATGCGTGGGGTACTTGGCCATGAGATCAGGCCGGTTGCCGTACAGCGGCTCGCGATGCTGCGGAATGGCGTCCGGGAAGTTCCACACCACCGCACGCGCCTTGGCATTGCCAAAGGGATGACAGCCGTGGCCCGTCATGAACACCCGGATCAGTCCGCCCGAAGGATCGGTCTTCCAGTTCTTGCCTTCAGCTGCGGCCTTCTCCGGCTCGGTCAGTTCATCCCACCAGCCGAGCTTCTTGAGCAGCAGGTGATCAAGTTCCGGGTAGCCGGTCTGGATGTCGGCGCCTTTGGAGTACGAGCCATCCTCGGCCAGCAGATTCTTGCCGTCCTTCTCAACGCCGAAGTTGGCGCGGAAGTTGCCCCCGCCGTCCATCACGTGTTTGGAGGTGTCGTAGAGGTTGGGGGAACCGGGGTGTTTCATCTCCGGGGTTCCGTAACACGGCCATGGCAGGCCGAAATAGTCGCCCGTCGTGTCGTAGCCCGTTTCCTTGTCCTTGCCGCCTTTGGACTTCAGCGTCTTGACGTCGAACATGTGCATGTTGCGCATGTGGGCCTTCAGGCGCTCGGGGCTTTGCCCGGTGTAGCCGATGGTCCAGACGCATTTGTTGATCTCGCGCAGGATGTCTTCCGGCACGGGCTCGTCCATGCCCTTGACCTTCTGCATCTTGTAGTTCTTCGACAGCTCCTTGGCAAAGCCCAGTTTCTCGGCCAGCTGGTGCATGATCATGTGGTCGCTGCGGCTTTCCCACAGCGGCTCGATGACTTTTTCGCGCCATTGCAGCGAGCGGTTGGAAGCGGTCACGGAACCGCTGGTCTCGAACTGCGTCGCAGCCGGCAGCAAATAGACGGCACGGTTGGGATTGAGGTCTTCGGCCTTGCCCGGCATGGCAGCCATGGCGGCTGTGGCCGATGGATAAGGATCGATGACCACCAGCAGATCCAGCTTGTCCATGGCGCGTTTCATCTCGAGGCCGCGGGTCTGGGAGTTGGGCGCATGGCCCCAGAACACCACACCGCGAAGGTTGGAGTCCTGGTCGATGAATTCGTTTTTCTCCATCACGCCGTCGATCCAGCGCGACACCGTGATGCCGGGTTTGCCCATCATGGCGGGCGAGGCATAACGCCCCTTGATCCAGTCGAAGTCCACGCCCCAGGTCTTGGCGAAATGTTTCCAGGACCCTTCGGCCAGGCCGTAATAACCTGGCAGCGAATCCGGGTTGGGGCCGACGTCGGTCGCACCCTGCACGTTGTCATGGCCGCGGAAAATATTGGTGCCGCCACCGGAGACGCCGACGTTGCCAAGGGCCAGCTGCAGGATGCAGGAAGCGCGAACCATGGCGTTGCCGATGGTGTGCTGGGTCTGTCCCATGCACCAGACGATGGTGGACGGCCGGTTTTTGGCCATCATCTCGGCGGCCATGTACACGCGCGCCTCGGGCACGCCGCAGGCTTCCTCGACCTTGTCCGGCGTCCACTTCGCGAGCACGTCTTCCTTGACCTTGTCCATGCCGTAGACACGGTCGTTGATGTACTTGGTGTCCTCCCAGCCATTCTTGAAGATGTGGTACAGCATGCCGAACAGGAACGGAATGTCCGAGCCGGAGCGGATGCGGATGTACTCGTCGGCCTTGGCTGCCGTGCGCGTGAAACGCGGGTCCACCACAACCATCTTGCAGCCGGTCTCTTTGGAGTGCAGCATGTGCAGCAGGCTGACCGGGTGGGCTTCGGCGGCGTTGGAGCCGATGTACAACGCGCACTTGCTGTTTTGCATGTCGTTGTACGAATTGGTCATGGCGCCGTAGCCCCATGTGTTGGCAACGCCAGCCACCGTGGTGGAATGGCAAATGCGCGCCTGGTGGTCACAGTTGTTGCTTCCCCAGAAGCTCACGAACTTGCGCATCAGGTAGGCCTGCTCGTTGTTGTGCTTGGACGATCCAACCCAATACACCGAATCAGGGCCACTGGCCTTGCGCAACTCCATCATGCGCGCGCTGATTTCATTGAGTGCCGTGTCCCAGCCGATACGTTCGTACTTGCCGTTGACCAGCTTCATCGGGTAGCGCAGGCGGTATTCGCCGTGGCCGTGTTCGCGCAGCGCGGCGCCCTTGGCGCAGTGCGCGCCGAGGTTGATCGGGGAGTCGAACACCGGTTCCTGCCGGACCCAGACGCCGTTTTCGACGACAGCGTCGACAGCACAACCCACCGAGCAATGGGTGCAGACCGTGCGCTTGACCTCGATTTTCCCGCTGCCGTCCCCAGCGCCGGGCGTCGCAGCCCTGGCCTTCTTGACCAGCGTCAGTTGGGTGGCAGCCAGACCGACGCCGACCCCCAGACCCGAGCGGCGCAGGAAAGCGCGGCGGTCCATGGTGGGCAGCGCATTCGACAGTCCGCGCGACAGGCTTTGTACAAAACGTGCGGATCCGGCGCGTTGCGCTGTATCGCCGTGAACACCGTGATTTTTTTTCGTGAGCAGCATGGAGCTCTCCGTAAGAAGGGGAACGGGAAAACTAGATACGCGCGGTCTGGTAGTAGCGCTTGACGTGATCCGACAGGCTGTAGCCGCCGCCTTTTTCCGGCGCAGGCTGGGGCTCCTGGAGGGCGGCCTCGGGCGCTTGCACCCCGGGCAGGGCGACCGCCACGGCGGCAACAGCACCGGTGGCGGCTGCGCCGAAGAAGAAGCCCCGGCGCGAGGGTTTTGGCTGGCTGTCCTGCATAGTGGTCTCCAAGGAAGCTTGCTGTTATGAACTGGTTTGCATACTTACCGACCTGCCTACTTTACGTCAGACCTGCGCATGCGACAACGATCCGCCTAGGCCAAATACAACACCTAGGGGAAAACGATAGGGCATCTTAGTTTTTACCCCGACGGATCTAATCAAGGGAAAGTGTCGCATTTTGAGAAAACTGCTGCGCGGGGAGGGCGCGCCGTGCCTGGGATTGGCCCGGCCTGCTCAGGCCAGCATGTCAAAGCCCTGGGTTTCAACGCTGAGAAAGGTATGTGTGAATCCGGCCAGGCTGCGGTAGAAATCCGCCTTCGGATGGGCACTGACGGCATCGCACAGGGTCGTTGCCCAGGGCTGCAGATGACGTGCAAAAAACTCGCGCTGGCGCGTCAGGTTGGCGACCGCCACATCGTCCCCCGCAATCAGGTAACGCATGACCTCGCACAGGTAAGCGATATGGTCTTCGGTTTCGGGCATGGCTTCGTCGCGCGCCAGGCCCAGGGCCTCCAGATCGGTGCGCAGCGCCGCCAGCGGCTTCTCGTTGAGAAAGCCGCTGAGGTAATGGGAGCCGAACAGATAGACCTCGGGCTTGCCGACGCCGCCAAACAACGCCTCGTATTCCCGGGCAATCTCCCCGTCCGACAAGCTGCGGGCGGCGCCGACCAGTTCAGCCCACGAGGCTTCCAGCAAGGCACCGGCCGCAGGTGCTTCGGTCACGGCCACGCGCAGGTTATCGAGCAGGGCAGCCGGCGGTGGCGCGTAATACAGCGCGGCCAGCAGTCCATAAATTTCGGCGCGGGCGGTTTCTTCGTCCAGCGTGGACGGTACGAGTTGGGCGGGCTGGGTCATGGGATGGGTTTAGCGAATGTCCGTGATCTTGATTTCGTTGTCGGCGGAGTAGATGTCAATCACGCGGCAATCACTGCACATTTTCAGACGCTCGGCAGCCGCGCCCTGGAACATCGCATGGCCGGCCAGCTTGCCCAGCATGGACTCGATCGCCTTGAGGGTGCCGAACGGTTTGCTGCAGCGTATGCACTGGTAGGGCTGGCTCTCGTTGAGCACACGCGCCTCCTTGCGCTGTGGCGTGAGCAGCAGGCGCGGCTGCAGAGTGATGGCGTTTTCCGGACAGGTCGTCGCGCACAGGCCGCACTGCACGCAGTTTTTCTCGATGAATTTGAGCTGGGGCCGCTCCGGGTTGTCCTGCAGCGCGCTGGCCGGGCAGGCGCTGACGCAGCTCAGGCACAAGGTGCAGGCATCCCTGTTGATGGACAGCGTGCCCAGCGGCGAACCGGCGGCCGGCAGCGCGATCGCCTCCGGCCTGGCCGTGGCCTGCGTCATCAGGTGATCCAGCGCCAGTTCCAGGGTGGCACGTTTGTCGGCCTGCACGGCAAAGCCAGCCGCCTGGGCCACGCCCTGCGCTGGCACCGCCTGCAGCTCGGCGTCGAGCGCTGCCAGATCACGTGCATCCCTGGCTTCGAGGATGCGGAAGTGTTCCCCCTGGTAACCGAGGCCGCCCAGGATGGCCTGCGCCACGTCCATTTGCTCGCGCACGGCCTCGCGGTACTGCGGTGCTTCCTCGTCCGTCATCAGGACCCACACCTGGGACGCGCCGTGGGCGATGGCCGAGAGCCACAACTCCAGCCCGACCGACACGGTGTGCCACAAGGCCAGCGGCAAGACGCGCGCCGGCACGCCATGCGTGGCCGGATCAAGCCGCGCCATGCGACCCAGGTCCCCCAATAGCCGCGTACCCGCTTCCTGGCTGTGCATCAGCAGGGCCGCCTGCTTGCCGCCGGCACGCGCATAGGTGCCCAGCAGGGTCTTGATCTTCGCGCCCTGCTCCCCGGGACGCGGGTAGGCAAACGTCAGGGCCCCGCTCGGACAGACCGTGGTACAGGCACCGCAGCCCACACACAGATTGGGATTCACAACGATTTGCTGCCGGTCGCGCTCGCTGCTGATCGCCGAGGCCGAGCAGACATCGATGCAGGCCGTGCAGCCGGTTTTTTCATTGCGGCTGTGGGCGCAGAGCTTTTGCTTGTAGTTGAAGAACCTGGGCTTTTCGAACTCGCCCACCAGCGAACGCAGCTGCAGCAGGGTGCGGCTGTCCTGGCCATCCCAGCGGAAATAACCCTGGGGCAAGGCATGTTGCGTGAAGGCCGGTGTCGCACGCAGGTCCAGCACCAGATCGAATTTTTCACTCAAGGCCTCGGGGGCACGACCGAAATCAATCGCCCCCGCCACACCGCAAGCCTTCACGCAGGCCCGGTGCGACTTGCACAGGGCGTTGTCGATCTGGTAGTCGAAACCGATGGCGCCTTCGGGGCAAACCGCCAGACAGGCGTTGCAGCGCGTGCACAGGTCGAGGTCAATCGCGTTGTTGCGCTGCCAATGGAGTTCGAAAGCCCCCAGCCAGCCCGTCAGGCGCTGGATCTTCCCGGCCAGCACCGGGTAACGCCGCTCCTGCAAACCACCATCGCGGCCCGTCCCCAGACTGAACAGCGTGACGTCCAGCGCGTCCGACAGTAAGCCGGCGGCGCGTTCGGCCGCATCGAGCTCGCCGATGATGAGTACGCGACCCGCGCTTTTGTAGGTCACGGTCGCCACGGGTTCAGCATCCGGCAGGTGGGCGACCGCGAGCAGGGCCGCAATTTTGGGGCTGGCCTTGGCGGCGTCCCGGCTCCAGCCGCCGGTCTCGCGGATGTTGACGAACTTGATGACCGAGGTTGCGCCTTCGGTCTGCTGCGCCAGTTCCGCAAAAAGCCGGGTCTCCTGCGTGCAGGCCACCACCACGTCGTCACCGGACTGGACCGCTTTCTGGAAGGCGCCTGCTTCGCGACGGCACAGCGCCGAATGCAGGGTCAGTTTTTCATCAAGTGCCGTGCCCAGCGCCTGGGGCTGGAGCGGCATGGTCTGGTTGCAGTCGCAGATCAGTGTGGGCATGGTTTTCTTGGCTGGCGCCGGAGCCAGGCTGCGGCTCGGGTTGGCTGGAATGTTCTGGGGAAATGGCCGGATCGGGTATGTCCGGGCCTTCATAGGACTGTGCCACGGTTTCATCCGTGGGGTTATTCGCAGTTTCCCGTGGTGCCGTGGCCTGCGCCGCCTTCCCGCCCTCTTTCTCTTCATCCTCAAACAGATTGAGAAACTTGGCGCTCGTCATCTGCCGGAGCATGGATTCCGGAATGGGATCGGATTTGGAATAGTCGTCGATGTAGATGTCCAGGCCGTCCATCACATTGAAATGCGGGTCGGCAAACAGCTTTTTCATCGCGGCGTTGCGCACCTCAGGCCCGACATCGCCGGCCATGAAGGGCGTGAAATCGGAGTCCCTGGTCAGCAGCTGCGCATCTTCCAGCGTCGGCAGCTTTCTTTCGGCTGGCGCGGCAGCATCGGCCGGAGCCGGCACGGCGGCAACGGGGACTGACGTTCCGGCCCGGGCAGCGTCTGCCTTCACAGGCGGGGCTGCGGCAGGCACCGGTTCGTCCAGCGGTTTGCCCTGCAGGGCGTCCGTCTTGCGCCGCGCCCACCGGCCCAGGAAGCCGGGAGTTTCTTCAGCCATGGCCGCCCCCGCCGAACTTCTTGTCGGTGCTCACGCGCGCAGGGTTGCCAAACCGGTCCTGCAGCGGCTTGAAGCTTTGCGGGCGCTGGCGGCGCTTGGCCTCCAGCACGTAATGGGCATCGACAAAGGCCTGCACCCACTCGACCACATCGCGCGGCGCCGCCACCTGTTCCACGGTTTCCTGCGCGTCCAGCCAGCGACCGGCGTCGTGGTAACTCAGGGTCACGGTCTGCGGCACGGCCACCGGCTCGTCGGCCAGCGCCGCCTCTTCCTCCATGCGCCAGACCACCCAGAAGCAGGGCTGGGGCGTGGTGACGTTGAGGTAATAACCTTCAGCGTCATCGGTGAACAGCTCGACCTTGAAACCGGGATGCAACCAGCGCTCTTCCTGGTCGTCCTTGAGCAGCAGGCGCGGCTGCGCGCCGAAACTTTCCTCGTGCGGCACGATGTCGGCCAGCGACCAGCGCCAGGGCTGCCAGCGGTTGTCGATGCGCTCGCGGCGCATGACCACGGCCACCGCCACACAGGGACGGCGAATGGCCGTATCGGCACCGGGAAGCTGCAGGACAAATTCAGACATGACCGCAGTGTACGGCTGTCTTCATGCGCATTTGTGGCACAACTCTTTTGTCACCCACAGCCTGGAAGGTCAAAGACCTCCGGCAGCAGCGGGGCGATAACCCGCCGCCCCTGCCAGCTGCCCGCCGCGATGAATCGCCACGGCGCAGTACTTGAATTCCGGAATTTTTCCGTACGGGTCCAGCGCAGCGTTGGTCATCAGGTTGGCCGCGGCTTCGGAATAGGCGAACGGAATGAACACCGCCCCCTGCGGCATGCCGTCGTCGCGCCGCACATGAAGGGCGACCGCCCCGCGCCGCGATTGCACGGTTATCACATCGCCCGGTGCCAGCCCCAGCGCCAGCAGGTCGGCACCACACAGCGAGGCCGTGGCCAGGGGTTCGATGGCATCGAGCACGGCAGTTCGCCGCGTCATGCTGCCGGTGTGCCAGTGCTCGAGCTGACGCCCCGTGATGAGCACGAACGGGTAGTCGGCGTCGGGCCGTTCGTTGGCAGGAATGATGTCGGCCGGGACCAGGTGCACACGTCCGTCGTCGGTGGCAAAGTGGTCGATGAACACGGTGGGCGCACCGGGGTCGTCTTCGCTCAGGCAGGGATAGGTCACGCTGGACTCGCGCTGCAGCCGCTCCCAGCTGATGCCCGCGATCGCGGCATGCATGGCCTGACGCATCTCCTCGTAGACTGCGGCCACGCCATCGTGCGCACCTGCGTAATTCCAGTTCAGCCCCATGCGGCTGGCGAGTTGCTGGATGATCCACAGATCGGGTCTTGCATCACCGGGCGCATCGACCGCCTGCCTGCCCATCTGTACCATGCGGTCGGTGTTGGTGACGGTGCCGGTCTTTTCAGGCCAGGCGGTGGCCGGCAACACCACATCGGCCAGCCAGGCGGTCTCGGTCATGAAGATGTCCTGCACCACCAGATGCTGCAGGCTGGCCAGCGCATGGCGCGCGTGGTTCAGGTCGGGGTCGCTCATGGCCGGGTTTTCGCCCATGATGTACATGCCGCGCACCTTGTGCGGGTCGCTCTCGGGCGCCAGCGCCTTGTGCATGATTTCAACGACGGTGTAACCGGGTTTTTCGTCGAGTTTCGTGTTCCAGAAGTTCTCGAACCATTGGTGCGCGGCCGCGTTGTCCACCCGCTGGTAGTTGGGAAACATCATGGGGATCAGGCCGGCGTCGCTGGCGCCCTGCACGTTGTTCTGGCCGCGCAGCGGGTGCAGGCCGGAGCCGGGCTTGCCGATCTGCCCGGTTACGGTGGCCAGGGCGATCAGGCAACGCGCGTTGTCGGTGCCGTGGACATGCTGGCTGATGCCCATGCCCCACAGAATCATGGCAGCTTTGGCCTTCGCAAACGCACGGGCAACCTCGCGCAGGGTCCCGGCCGGAATCCCGCAAACCGGCGCCATGGCCTCGGGGCTGTAAGCCTTGACGTTTTCCCGGAGCGCTTCGTAATTGCTGGCGCGCCTGTCGATGAAGTCCTGGTCCACCAGGCCCTCCTCGATCACCGTATGGATCAGTGCATTGAGCATGGCCACGTCGGTGTCGGCCTTGAACTGCAGCGTGCGCCAGGCGTTCCTGCCGATATCGGTGACGCGCGGATCGGCCAGCACGATCCTGGCGCCCTTCTGCGCGGCATTTTTCATCCAGGTGGCGGCCACGGGATGGTTGGCCGAGGGATTGGAGCCGATCACAAATATCAGGTCGGAATGCGCAACGTCGTTGACCTGGTTGCTCACCGCCGCCGAGCCCACGCCCTCCAGCAGGGCCGCCACGCTGGAGGCATGGCACAGCCGCGTGCAGTGGTCCACGTTGTTGGAGCCAAAGCCGGTGCGCACCAGCTTCTGGAACAGGTAAGCCTCTTCGTTGCTGCCCTTGGCAGAGCCAAAACCGGCCAGCGACTTGCTGCCATAACCATCGCGCAGGCCCCTGAACCCGCCGGCCGCCAGACTCAGCGCCTCTTCCCAGCTCGCTTCGCGAAATACCTCTGACCAGTCCGCCGTGTGGCGGTTCAGATGCTGCAGGGCGGCCGGGTCCTTGGGGACACCGGCCTTGCGGATCAGGGGCCTGGTCAGGCGCTGGGGGCTGTGCGCATAGTCGAAACCAAAACGCCCCTTGACGCACAGCCGCGACTGGTTGGCCGGACCGTCGCGACCATCGACGCTGACAATTTTGTTGTCTTTCACCTTGTAGGTCACCAGGCAGCCGACGCCGCAGAAGGGGCAGACCGAGTCGACTTTTTTATCGACGACCTGGGAGCCCACCAGGGTCTTGGGCATCAGGGCGCCGGTCGGGCAGGCCTGCACACATTCGCCGCAGGCCACGCAGCTGCTGTCGCCCATGAGGTCGCCCAGATCAAAGGCGATTTCGCTGTGCGCGCCGCGCCGCGCATAAGCGATCACGTCGTTGACCTGCTCTTCGCGGCAGGCGGTCACGCAACGCTTGCACTGAATGCAGGCGTCCAGGTTCACGGCCATGGCCGGGTGCGACATATCGGCGGCGGGCTGGACGCGGCGCAACGCCTTGAGTGCGGGGCGCACCGTCACGTCCAGGCGATCGGCCCAGTCGCTCAGTTCGCCGTGTTGCAGCGACTCGTCTTTTTCATGCCATTTGTAGCCCTGGTCCGGCATGTCGGAGAGCAGCATCTCCAGGACCAGCTTTTGGCTTTTGCGTGCACGCTCACTGCCCGCCTGCACCTGCATGCCGGCGCTGACCTGGCGGCAGCAACTGGGCGCCAGGGTGCGTTCGCCCTCGATCTCGACCACACAGGCACGGCAGTTGCCGTCGGCCCGGTGACCCTCCCTGTAGCAAAGATGCGGAATGTCCACGCCGAGACGCTGCGCGGCCTGGAAAATGGTGTCGCCCTGCTGCGCCTGCACGGCTTGTCCGTCCAGCGTGAAGCTGATGGGCTGCGCCGGAACTTCGGCCAGGCGGGCGGTCGCGTTCATGAAGCCTCCCTGCCGGCGGCACGCTCGGTCCCGACCGCGGCACCCGGCCGCGGCAAGTCGCCCGGCCAGGGAGCTTCGCCGACTTCGTGCGCAAAGTACTTGTGGATGCTGCGAATCGGGTTGGGCGCGGCCTGGCCCAACCCGCAAATCGAGGCATCACCCATGACCTGGGCCAGGTCGTCCAGAGTCTGCGCGTCCCAGCGCGGCGCCTGCATCAGGGCCGCGGCCTTGACGGTGCCGACGCGACAGGGCGTGCACTGGCCGCAGCTTTCCTCGGCGAAAAAACGCATCACATTGAGCGCGGCGTCGCGCGCCCGGTCGTGGTGCCCCAGCACGATGACCGCGGCGGAGCCGATGAAACATCCGTAAGGCTGCAAGGTGTCGAAGTCCAGTGGGAGCCCATTGAGACTGGCCGGCAGGATGCCGCCCGAAGCGCCGCCCGGCAGATAGGCATACAGCTGGTGGCCGTCGGCCATGCCGCCACAGTATTCGTCGATCAGTTCCTGCACCGTGATGCCCGCCGGCGCCAGCTTGACGCCCGGGTTCTTCACGCGCCCGCTGACACTGAAAGAGCGCAGGCCCTTGCGGCCGCGGCGGCCGAAGCCGCTGAACCACTGCGGGCCCTTTTCCACAATGTCTCGCACCCAGTAAAGGGTTTCGAAGTTGTGCTCCAGCGTGGGCCGGCCGAACAGACCGACTTCGGCAATGTAGGGCGGGCGCAGGCGCGGCTCGCCACGTTTGCCTTCTATGCTTTCGATCATGGCCGACTCTTCGCCGCAGATGTAGGCGCCCGCACCGCGCCGCAGCTCGATCAGGGGCAGCGGACACGGCGGATCGGCCAGCAGCTTGGCCAGCTCGGCCTGCAGCATGGTCCTGCAATCGTGGTACTCGTCGCGCAAATAGATGTAGCAGGACGCTATGCCCACCACCTGCGCCGCGATCAGCACGCCTTCCAGGAAACGGTGCGGATCACGCTCCAGCCAGGTGCGGTCCTTGAACGTGCCGGGCTCGCCCTCGTCGATGTTGACCGCCATCATGCGCGGGCCGGGCTGGCCCTGCACGATGCGCCACTTGCGCCCCGCCGGGAACCCCGCGCCGCCCAGGCCGCGCAGGCCGGAATTTTCCATGGCGGCAAGCACCGCCTCAGCGTCCTCTTCCCCGTTGACCAGCGCCGCCGCGAGCGCGTACCCCCCGTGGGAGCGGTAGGTGGCGTAGTCCGTGAAGGCCGGCAGCACCTCGTCGGCCGAGCCGGGGACACTTTTTTCAGCATGCTCGGACGCTACAAAATTAATAGCTGCTTGCGCTTTATCCTTCTGGGCTGGGGGCTGATTTGCCATCAAAACCACGGCCTCGGCCGTGGCCAGCGGCAGCGCCTGCTGGTGCACCAACACGGCCGGCGCCTGTTCACATCGGCCCAGGCAGGGCGCGGCAATCACACGCACCTCCTGCCCCAGCAGCGCGGGCAGGCGCGCCAGCAGGTCCTGTGCACCGGCCAGCTCGCAGGCCAGCCCGTCGCACACGCGAACCGTGAGCCCCGGCGCCTGGCCGTCGCCCTTGACGATCTCGAAGTGGTGATAAAAGCTCGCCACCTCGTACACCTCGGCCATGGGAATGTTCATCTCCCGGGCCAGCGCAACCAGGTGCCGCTCATGCAGGCAGCGCCAGGCGTCGTTGAGTTGGTGCAGGTGTTCGATCAGCAGGTCACGCCGGTGGCCGCCTTCGGGCCGCCCGCCGATCAGCGCGCGAACCTCGGCCAGAGAAACCTCGTCGGCCTGGCGGCCCTTGAGTTTGCTTTTGCGGCGGATGCGCTCGCGCATGTCGTCCAGCGTGGCCAGGGCCACGGCGGGAACGGGAACAGGAAGGACCGGGGAAGCGTTCATGACGCACTGTCGCTCCTGAGCCCGCCCGCGTCAAATTGAATTCATGTATGCGCAGATTCAGGATCTGAATGCAAGGTTCCGCTGTGCTGCGCCGCGTGACGCAACCACTCCCCATCCTGGGCCAGCACCAGCGCGGCCTGCAGCGCCCGCGAGGGGCTGGCCTTGGCCAGCGTGAAAAAGCCGACAGGGGTCGTGAGTTCGGGCTGAACCAGCGGCAGGGCTTCGAGTTCGGCATAACTGCGGACCGCGCCCACCAGTGCACCCGGCAACACGCTGCAGACCTCGCCGGCGACCACGCTGAGGGCCAGTGCCAGGATGGAGTTGGTTTCCATGACCGGCCTGACCGCCAGCCCCAGGCCGGCAAAAGCGCTGTCCACGATGCTGCGGTTGTGCATCTCGGGCGTCAGCAGGCACAGCGGCAGCTGCGCCGCTTCGCGCCAGCCCATGGCCGGGCCCACACGCAGCCCGCTGCCCGGCCGGCCGGGCGTCGCCGCTCGGCGCACCAGGAAGTAGTGTTCGGTGTACTGCGGCAACAGCTCGAAACGGCTGGCGCGCTGGTTCAGGCGTTCGACAAACCCCAGGCCCAGGTCCAGCGACAGGTTCTCCAGGCCGAGTTCAATTTCCTGAGAGCTCAGCGACCGCACCACGGGCGCGATGCCCGGGTAACGCTGCCGGAGCCGGGCCGCAAAACGTGTCGCCACCGGCACGGCCGTCGGCACCACGCCCAGCTGCAGCACGCCCTGCGGCTGGCTGGCACTGCTGCGCAGCTCCTGCTGCAGCAGTTCGTGTTCATGCAGCATGCGTTGCGCCGTGGCAAGCACGCGTTCGCCTTCCGGCGTGAGGCCGGCGTAGGTGCGGCCGCGCTTGACGATGGCGATGCCAAACTCTTTTTCCAGCGCACGCAGGGCGTTGGACAGCGCCGGCTGGGTGATGCCGCAGGACTGGGCGGCGCGCGCGTAATGCCGGTGCTCGCTGAGGGCCACCAGATAACGCAGCGAAGCGAGCATGTTCATGGTTGGCCCCCGGCGCCCGGGAAGATCAGGTGTTTTTCGAGATCGTGATGGTCGGGAACCTGGCGGAAAAATCCTTGGCCTTGGCGGCAATCGTGATGGCCACCTGGCGCGCCACGGCCTTGTAGATGCCGGCAACTTCTCCGTCCGGGTCGGCCACCACGGTGGGCCGGCCGTTGTCGGCCTGGAGGCGGATCTGCATGTCCAGCGGCAGCGCGCCGAGGTAACTCATGCCGTAGTCGGCCGCCATCTTCTTGCCGCCGTCCTGACCAAAGATGTGCTCGGTGTGGCCGCACTTGCTGCAGATATGCACCGCCATGTTTTCGACAATGCCCAGAATCGGCACACCGACCTTCTCGAACATCTTGATGCCTTTTTTGGCGTCGAGCAAAGCGATGTCCTGCGGCGTGGTGACAATCACCGCACCGGTGATGGGCACGCGCTGGGACAAGGTGAGCTGGATGTCGCCGGTGCCGGGCGGCATGTCGACGATCAGGTAGTCCAGGTCTTTCCAGTTGGTCTGGCGCAGCAGCTGCTCCAGCGCCTGCGTCGCCATCGGGCCGCGCCAGATCATGGCTTCGTCCTGCGCCACCAGAAAACCAATCGACATGACCTGGATGCCGTAGTTTTCCATCGGCTCCATGTTCTTGCCGTCCACGCTTTCGGGCCGGCCCTCGATGCCCATCATCATGGGCTGGCTGGGCCCGTAGATGTCGGCGTCGAGCAGGCCGACGCTGGCACCTTCAGCGGCCAGGGCCAGCGCGAGGTTGACGGCGGTGGTGCTTTTGCCCACGCCGCCCTTGCCGGAGGCCACGGCCACGATGTTTTTCACATTGGGCAGCAGTTGCACGCCGCGCTGCACACTGTGGCTGGCAATCTTGAAGCTGACGTTAACCGACACGTTGGTGACGCCCGCCACACCCTTGGCGGCGGCAATCAGCAGCTTGCGGATGCCCGCGAGCTGGCTTTTGGCCGGATAACCGAGTTCCACATCAAAGGCCACGTCGCCACCGGCGATCTGCAGGTTTTTAAGCGCCTTGGTGCTGACAAAGTCCTTGCCGGTGTTGGGGTCAAGCACGCTTTGAAGCGCGTTCAAAATTGCCTGTTGTTCTACAGCCATCTGGGGAATCTCCGATTGAATCTGGGGTGGCAAGCCGGCCGCACCGGGGGCGCGCCGCGCGGCAGCGGGTTGGGCTGAAGTCTAAGCCAATGCCGGGGCAGGTGCAGACAGGCCGGCGATGACCTGACAACCCGGCCGTGCGTACGGGCTTTCGCCGCAACTCAGCATTGATCTGCCTCAATGCATGCCGTAGGCACAGGCAGAGAATGATTTATTTGGAGGATGCGGGAAGGCATGCAACCTCCCGGCATCCACGCAGTGGCCCCATGTGCGGTCTGCACGTTTTGACACGTTGCTTCCTACTGGAGGATTTCATGTCCACGATCCCGCTCAATCTGGAAACCGACACGGTGGTCCTGCCGCCGCCGGCTCTGCCACCCGCCGCCACGCTGGCGCAGGCGCTGGAGAAGCGCTGCAGTTCGCGCGCCTTCCTGCCGGACACCCTGCCGCTGGAAACGCTGTCGGCGCTGCTGTGGGCCGGCTTTGGCATCAATCGGCAGGGCAGCGCCCACCGCACCGCACCGTCGGCCCGCAACTGGCAGGAGATTGACATCTACGCGGTGTTGCCCGAAGGCGCTTACCGCTACGACGCCGTGTCCCACCAGTTGCTGCTGGTCAAGGCCGAGGATCTGCGCAGCGCCACCGGCATGCAGGACTTCGTGGCCAGCGCGCCGCTGAACCTGGTTTATGTGGCGGACTTCAGCCGCATGCACGATGCCAGCGCCGAGGAGCGCCATTTTCTTGCTGGCGCCGACGCCGGCTGCATTGCCCAGAATGTCTACCTGTTTTGCGCTGCCGCCGATCTGGCGACGGTGGTTCGGGGCCTGATCGACCGGGGCCGGCTGGCGGCGGCCCTGGGCTTGTCCCCGACCCAGCGCATCGCCCTGGCGCAAAGCGTCGGGTCCCCGGCGGCGCCATGAAACCCGCCTGACCGGGGAAATACCCATGAAACTGAGTTCAAGTGCTTTTGAGCCGCATGGCGAAATACCGCGGCGCCACACCTGCGAGGGCGACGACAGCGCCCCGCCGCTGCACTGGGATGGGGTCCCGCCAGCCACGCGCAGCCTGGTGTTGATCGTGGACGATCCCGATGCACCCGACCCGGCTGCACCGCAGCAGACCTGGGTGCACTGGGTGCTGATCGACCTGCCGCCGGACAGCACCGGTTTGCCGGCGGGCGGCAAGCCGTTGCCGGCCGGTGCGCGCGCAGGCCTCAACGACTGGCACCGCACGGGTTATGGCGGACCTTGCCCGCCGATTGGCCGGCATCGCTACTTCTTCAAGCTCTACGCCCTGGATACGACACTGCCCGCGCTCCATCAACCGACCAAGGCGGCCGTCGAGCGCGCCATGCAGGGCCATGTGCTGGCCAGCGCGGAACTCGTGGGCACCTACAGGAAGACCCGCCCCTGAGCGCGACTCACGGCGTGTCGCTGGCCCGATCCACCCCAGCCTCCCGGGCAGATACGCCCCAGCGGGTCGCACCAAAAGCCTCCAGGAAGTCGTCCAGGTCCTGCGCCGGCAAGTGGTCGATGCCTGCCGCACCGGCCCGGCCGGCACCGCCGAAACGCTGGCAAAGCTCTCTCGCGCCACCCGCGGCGGACAGCGGCGCCCGCACGCTGACAACATTGGCATCGCCGCGCACCGCCTTGAGCACCGCATGCGCCTTCTGCGGCTCGGCGCGCGCGAGTTCATTGGCCAGGCAACCGATCACACGCCGGCTCCAGCCGGCATCCGGCAGCAGGGTCGCACTGGCATGGTTGTTCTGCCAGTGCGGCGGCAGGTCCGCCGCCCGGCGCAGGTCGTCGCGGCGCAAGGCATCGAGCTGCTGCGCTATCGACTCGTACCGCAGCAGGTCGAGCGGATCGGGGTAACGCAGCAGCGTCTCGTACAGGCGCGCCGGCGCCATGAAAACATCGCTCTCTTCCTCGCCGTAGGCGTTGTAATTGATGGCCTCGCCGAGCATACGCAAGCGATCACGATCCTCGGTGTTCATGCCCGTCTGCACTGCGAGCGTGTCGGCCACGCCGGTCAGGTTGTCGCCATAGGCCCCCACCAGGGCCCAAGACCGGTGGGCACCGCCGAGGTGGCGGTCCATCAACAGGCTGGTGCAGGTCTGGCTGTCGAGGTCAATGTGGGTTTCCAGGTTCGGATGGTCCGGCACATCGGGCGGCGCGTGGTGATCGAAGTAGCACACCCGCGCGCCCGCGGCGAGCAGGCGCAGCAGGGCTGCCCGGTTGCGCTGCAGCGACACGTCACACACCAGCACCTCGTCGCCCGGCCCGGCCTGCACCCGCTCCAGCAGCGCAATATCGCGCTTGAGCCCCGTGACCAGCGTGGCCGGTGCCGGCGTCTCCAGCCGCCATTGCAGCACGGCGCACAGGCCGTCGGCGTCGCCGTTGCAGACGTCGATGTGCCGCCCTGCGGCCGGTCCCACGGTCATTCGCCTTCCGGGTGGGGCGGCGACGGACCTTCGGCGGGCTCGCCGGTCTCGGGGTCCAGCCATTCGCCGATGCCGATCTCGCGTTCAGCCTCCTGAAGGCTGAGGGTCGGCTCCTGCTCGCCGCCGTCGGCGGCATCCATGTCCTGCTGCGCCTGCTCCAGCGTCTCGAACGGGCCGAACTCCTGTTTGCCGTCCTGCGCCAGCCAGTGGTAGCCGTCCGGACGGGCCACGATCCGGCCCGGTTCCCCAGCGGGGTCGGTGGATTCGGACGGCTCTTCGGGCGCATCCTTGCCGTACCGGGCGTTCGCCGGGATAGTTGTCTTGCGTGTCATTCGTACTCCTTCCGTGGCGGCAGTAGTCCACCTGCCCCACACATGCTAGCGACCTGATCCGTTTTTTGCAGTGTCTCCCCCATGCCGGCAGCCCGACCGTGATGTGGATCAAGTTCCGCGCAGATGGCGCAATCAGCCACAAGAGCGCAGTACCGGCGAAAGCGGGCCCCGTGGGCCCCGCGGGCGCCGCAAGGCCGTCCGACTTAAAATCACCGGTTAGCCTCAGCCAGCTCAAGCAGCTCACCAAAGCACCACCATGTCCCAGCGCCGCCTTTTCGTCACCACCGCCCTGCCCTACGCCAATGGCAATTTCCATATCGGCCACATCATGGAGTACATCCAGGCCGACATCTGGGTGCGCTTCCAGAGGATGCAGGGCCATGCGGTGAATTTTGTCGGCGCCGACGACGCCCATGGCGCGCCCATCATGATTGCGGCCGAAAAGGCCGGCAAGACGCCGCAGCAGTTCGTGGCCGACATCGCCGCGGGACGCAAACCCTACCTCGACGGCTTTCACATCAGCTTCGACAACTGGCATTCGACCGACGCGCCGGAAAACCACCAGCTGGCCCAGCAGATCTACCGGGACCTCAAGAAGGCCGGCCTGATTTCGACCAAAACCATCGAGCAGTTCTTCGATGTCGAAAAGAACATGTTCCTGCCCGACCGCTTCATCAAGGGCCAGTGCCCAAAGTGCGGCGCGAAAGACCAGTACGGCGACAACTGCGAGGTCTGCGGCGCCGTGTATGCACCAACCGACCTGATCAACCCCTACTCGGCCCTGTCGGGCGCCACGCCGGTGCTCAAAAGCTCCGAGCACTTTTTCTTCAGGCTGTCCGACCCGCGCTGCGTCGAGTTCCTCGAGCAGTGGACGCAGGACGGCAAGCTGCAACCCGAAGTGGCCAACAAGGTCAAGGAGTGGTTCTCGGTGCGTGACAACGCCGACGGCACCCAGAGCGAAGGCCTGGGCGACTGGGACATCTCGCGCGATGCGCCCTACTTCGGCATCGAGATTCCCGATGCACCCGGCAAGTATTTCTATGTCTGGCTGGATGCGCCCGTCGGCTACCTCGCGTCGCTGAAAAACCTGCTGGGCAAGCGCGGCGAGGACTACGAGGCCTACATGGCCGACCCGGCGCTGGAGCAGTACCACTTCATCGGCAAGGACATCGTCACCTTCCACACCCTGTTCTGGCCGGCCATGCTGCATTTCAGCGGCCGCAAGACGCCGGACAACGTGTTTGTGCATGGTTTTCTGACCGTCAACAACGGCGAGAAGATGAGCAAGAGCCGCGGCACAGGGCTGGACCCGCTCAAGTACCTGAGCCTGGGCATGAACCCCGAGTGGCTGCGTTACTACCTGGCCGCCAAGCTCAATGCCAGGAACGAGGACATCGACTTCAACGCCGACGACTTCATGGCCCGCGTCAACAGCGACCTGGTCGGCAAATACGTCAACATCGCCAGCCGCGCGGCCGGATTCATTGCCAAGCGCTTCGCCGGCCGGCTGGGGGAGATCTCCGCCGACGGGGATGCGCTGCTGTCTGTGCTGCGCGCCCAGAGCGACACCATCACGCAGCTGTATGAATTCCGCGAATTCGCCAAGGCCCTGCGTGAAGTCATGCTGCTGGCCGACCGCGTCAATGCCTACGTGGACCAGAACAAGCCCTGGGAACTGGCCAAGCAGGCCGGCATGGACGATCGGCTGCATGATGTCTGCACGGTCTGCATCGAGGCCTTCCGCCTGCTGACCATTTACCTCAAGCCGGTGTTGCCGGCCCTGGGCGCGGAAGTGGAAAACTTCCTGAAGACCGGGCCTCTGGGCTTTGCCGATGCCGCTGCCGGCCTGGGCAGCGGCCACGCAATCGGTGACTACAAACACCTGCTGCAACGCGTGGACGTCAAACAGCTCGAGGCCTTGTTTGAGCCCCCAGCTCAGGAGACACCTGCGCCATCAGCTATCGAATCCATAGCACCCGGCGGTGAGGATATTGCACCTGCCATCAGCATCGACGACTTCAGCAAGATCGATCTGCGCATTGCCAAAATCGTCAACTGCGAAGCCGTGGAAGGCTCGACCAAGCTGCTGCGGCTGACGCTGGACGTGGGCGAGGCAACCCTCCGCAACGTCTTCAGCGGCATCGCATCAAGCTACAAACCGGAAGACCTGATCGGCAAACACACGGTGATGGTGGCCAACCTCGCGCCGCGCAAGATGAAGTTCGGTATCAGCGAAGGCATGGTGCTGGCCGCCAGTCACGCCAATGAAAAGGCCCAGCCGGGCATCTTTGTGCTGGAGCCTCTGCCCGGCGCCCAGCCCGGCATGCGCGTTAGGTAACCCGGGCATTCAGGCGACAAATCGCAGGGCCTTGCCCGGGCGGGCTGCCATCTCGGTGACCGCAGCATCGAGCGCCTGCAGCAGCAGTGCCACCCCCGCCGCCTGAAACGGCGCCGCAGCAATGGCAACCTTGAGCTGCAGCACCGCACCCGGTGGCAGCCGTTCGCTGGGCGCCAGTCCCCGCGCAATCAGGCGCTGCCCCATTTCCGAGATCTGGTCACGCGTGACACGGCCTTTGAGGATCAGCACAAAATCGCCGTCGCGGTGGCGCGCCACGGTGTCACCCTCGCGGGCTACCTGGGTGATGCAGGCGCCCGCATGGACCAGCGCCATCTGCGCCACCTGCAGGCCGTACTCGTCACGGATTGCCTGGAGGTTGCCAATGCGCACGCGCAGCACCGCACCCGACGCGGGCTCGCGCAGCTGGTGAACCAGCAGCTGGTGCAGACGCTCAAGCATCACCCGGTGGTTGACCGCACCGGTCAGCGGGTCGATCCGGGCCATGGCGCCGATGCGGGCCCGGTTGTCGCGCCGTTCCCGGGTGCGCACGTACAGGGCAATCAGCAGCAGCGGGATCTCCAGGGCCACGCCCAGCTGCGCGCCGTATTGCGTCATGAAAGACACGGGCACCAGCTGCATGTTGCGCAGGACCGGGAACACGGCGCCGGCCAGCACCGCCAGCACGCCGGCCAGCACCCACAGGCCGACCCGCGGAATGCGCCAGGCGTACCACAGCGCCACACCGAAATACATCACAAAACTGGCCAGGTAGTAGGGGCCGGAGATCGCAAAAAACGGGTCGCGTCCGACAAACAGGAAGCCCATCGCCAGCACGGCGCCCACGCCCGCCATGGCCAGCATCAGGCGGGTGACCCAGAGGGCGCCACTCCCGACCACCAGAGCCCGCATGAAAAGGTGGCCCAGCGCCGCACCCGTCACGGGCAACACATTGGACGCCACGTCATTCCACCAGGGGTTGTCGGGCCAGAAATACTCGCCGGTCAGACCCGTGAGCGAGAGCTGGCCCAAGGCGATCACCAGCACATAGGCCGCGTAATAAAAATGAATGGAGTCGCGCCAGAAATAGGCGTTGACGGCGCAGATCACCAGCACCAGTGCCACCAGCCCGGCGTAGGCGCCCAGCAGGAAATGCCAGCGCTTGCTGGACTCCTGGAAATCGCGCGCAGACCACACCGTCCAGCGCACGCTGATGGGATGGCTGTGCTGCACCCGCAGGTAGCTGGGCCGGGCTTCTCCCGGCTGCTGCACCAGTTCGAACGCCGGATGCAGGTAAGGCAAGGGCCACTGCGAGACCGGGATCGAGTCGCCCGACCGCAGGACATGCCAGCCGCCATCGGCTGCGGGCCGGTACAGATCCACGCGGTTCATGCCGGGGTGCGGCAACGCCAGCACCAGCGGGGTCGGCTCACTGACAACAGGCAGTGCCAGCTGGTACCACAGGGCAGCGGTGCCGCCCGCCGGCATGATGCGGTCTGCGCTGGCCGGTGTGGCCTCGCCGCCCGCAAAACGCTGCTGGACCTGCGCCAGCGTCTGCTGACCCGCTGTATCCACCAGGACCAGCGCCTCGCCTTGCCGGCCCAGCCATCCGGCGGCCGCCCCGCTCTGCGCCAGTGTCGACGAACTGGCCGACAGCCAGCATGCCGCCAGTACAAAGGCGACCAGGGCGAGCAGGGCCCGGCCGGGACGGTCCGTGATCCGACATGACAAACACCAACGGCTGGGGGAAAGTGGCATGGAGCGTGCGTGAGCGGCTTAAGATGAGCAACCGCAGGTATTTGAAATAGGAAAAGACGTGTCCCACTTTAGCAAGGGACTCCCGGTCTGACCATCCCACAGTTGGAGGATGACCCGGCCGATGTGTCATTCTGGAGTCTTCTGATGAACTTGCCCGCCTACCTCGCGCCGTTTCGCCCCCGCATCCTGTCGGCGCTGCGCGGCTACACGCGCGAACGTTTCGGCAAGGACCTGGGGGCGGGCATGACCGTCGGCATCGTGGCCCTGCCGCTGGCCATGGCCTTTGCGATTGCCTCGGGGCTGTCGCCGCAGGCTGGCATCTGGACCGCCATCATTGCCGGCGGGCTAGTTGCCCTGCTGGGCGGCTCGGCCGTGCAGATTGGCGGGCCGGCGGGCGCCTTCATCGTGATCGTCTACGGCATCGTCGAGCAATACGGCCTGCCCAACCTGCTGATTTCCACCGCCTGCGCCGGCGTGCTGCTGTTCCTGCTCGGGTTTCTCAAGATGGGCACCCTGGTGCGCTACGTCCCGGTCAGCATCGTGGTCGGTTTTACCAACGGCATTGCCGTGCTGATTGCGCTGTCGCAGCTCAAGGACCTGCTGGGCCTGCAGATTGCCAAAATGCCGGCTGACTTTTTCTCGCAGATCAAGGCCCTGGCCACCCACATGGACTCCTTCAACGCCAGTGCCCTGGGCCTGGGCGTGGTCTGCTTTCTGGGCCTGGTGCTCTGGCCCAAGCTGTTTGTCAGCCGCCCCGGCGCGGGCAATGGTCTTGCCGCGCGCCTGATCAAGCGGGTGCAGGTGGTCGAGGGCCTGCAACTGGTGGGGGCCACCCGGGTGGTGTCCCGCGTGCCGGGACCGGTGGTGGCGCTGATCACGCTGACGGGCTTTGCCTGGCTGCTGAGTCTGCCGGTGGAAACCATAGGCTCGCGTTTTGGCGGTATCCCGCGCTCGCTGCCGGCCTTTGCACTTCCCGATTTTTCCTGGGAGACGGTGCGGCTGCTGCTGCCGCCCACACTGGCCATCGCCGTGCTGGGCGCGGTGGAGTCACTGCTGTGTGCACGTGTCGCCGACCAGATGTCCGGCCTGCCCAAACACGACCCCAACCAGGAACTGATGGCCCAGGGCGTGGCCAACTTCGTCGTGCCCTTTTTCGGCGGCATGCCGGCCACCGGCACGATCGCCCGCACCGTGACCAACTTGCGGGCGGGCGCCACCTCCCCGGTGGCCGGCCTGGTGCATGCGCTGATGCTGGTGGGGGTGGTGCTGATCGCCGCGCCGCTGGCCGCGCATGTGCCACTGGCCGTGCTGGCGGGCCTGTTGCTGCATGTGGCCTGGAACATGGGCGAGTGGCGCGAGTTTGCGCACCTGCACCAGTACAGCAACCACTACCGGCTGCTGATGCTGGGCACCTTCTTTCTGACCGTGGTGTTTGACCTCACGGTCGCGCTGCAGGTCGGCATGCTGCTGGCCTGCGTGCTGTTTGTGCAACGCATGAGCAGCTTGTTCCAGGTTGTGGAGACCGCACGCACCGACGACAGCATCCACTTCCAGCTCTACGGTTCACTGTTTTTCGGCGCGGTCGCCAAGATCGATCCGGTGCTGTCGGTGGTTGAAAGCGCGCCGCAGGGCCTGCTGGTGCGCCTCGATGCCCAGTCGCTGCAGTCGCTCGACGCCTCCGGGCTGGATGTGCTGGGTCAGCTGCACAAGGCCATCGTGCTGCGCGGCGGCCGGCTGGTGATCGCCGGCCTGAATGCCCAGCCGCGCGCGGTCATGGCGCGTTCGGGTTTTCTGGCGAAGGTTGAAGAACTATGAAAATGATAGCTGCCTGCGCATATTCCATAAGGGCTGCAGCCCTTTTTTGACACGTGATTTCAGCGGCTGGGGCCGCTGGGGCCCGTCACCTCGGCATCGACCGAGGCGGTGCGCACGACGCGCAGATCCCGGTCAAACACCACGGTGAAAATTCTCGGCGTGTTCGGCGGCGACAGGTAACGCCAGTCGTAGTGGGTTTCCTGCTGCAGGGCATACGGCGTGACCTTCATCGGCTTGCCCAGCATCTTGCGCACCTGCTCCATCGGCATGCCCGGCAGGACCAGCGCGAAATTCTGCGGCGTCAGGACCTGGCGCAAGGCGCTCATCCGGCCGTCCGGGCCTATGGTGATCATGTAGTTGACCTGGCCTTCGGGCTGGCGGTTGTACTCCAGCGTGCGCGCACCGGCTTGGGCGGCTGCGCCGGGAAAGGGGTTGCCGGCCAGGTCGGCGGCTTCCCAGATTTTTTCGGGTTCACCGAAGCGGGCGCGCACATCGGCTTCGGTGGCCACACCCTCCTCGAGTTCGGCGATGCGCTGCGGGTCGCAACCCACCATCCCCAGCAATACCGACAGCAGTCCCATGAGAGCCCATGTCCTTGTGTGCGCCTGGCCCGCCGCCGTGCGGTCTGCCCGGAAAACGAAAAAAGGCAGGCGCATGGTGGTCCCCGGTAAAATCAGTCAATTCAACACTTCAGGCAGTTTAGTCCCATGTCCATTTTCGCCCGCCCCCACTACACCTCGGAAGTGACCCTGTTCATCGAGGAACTCAAGGCGAAAAAGCCCACGCTGGAAGCTGAACAGCGCGCGGGACGCGCGATCTGGTGGGACAAGAAGCTGGACCGCTCCGAGCAGGCCGACTACCAGGATGCGCGCGTGCCGCAGCAGCCCTATGTGTATGGCACCAGCGGCCACCCGAACAGCGAACAGGCCTGAGGTCAACAGTCAAAACGGCCTCCAGCCCTTGCTGGATATGCGCTGGCAGCTATTGTTTTCATAGTTACTGACGCCACGACCCCACCCCCACCCCCATGTCCACGATCACCGAACTGCCGCCCTCGCCTTCCGAGCCGGGCTCACCGCCCGACGCGCTGGCGCTGGCCGGCATGCCCGCGGTGATTGATCAAGTGGCGCTGGCCCGCCTGTACGGCGAGCCGCTGTTCGCCATGCCGCAGGACCTGTACATCCCGCCCGATGCGCTGCAGGTGTTCCTGGAGGCCTTCGAGGGCCCGCTGGACCTGTTGCTGTACCTGATCCGCAAGCAGAACTTCAACATCCTCGACATCCCGATGGCGGCCGTCACGCGCCAGTACCTGGTCTACGTGGACGAAATCCGCGCCACCAACCTGGAACTGGCGGCCGAGTACCTGCTGATGGCCGCGATGCTGATCGAGATCAAGTCGCGCATGCTGCTGCCGCCGAAAAAGGTCGCCGACGGCCAAGAGCCGGAAGATCCGCGCGCCGAACTGGTGCGCCGCCTGCTGGAATACGAGCAGATCAAGCTGGCTGCCCACAAACTCAACGACATCCCCCAATTCGGCCGCGACTTCCTGCGCGCCCAGGTCTATGTGGAGCAGGCGCTGCAGCCGCGTTTCCCCGATGTCAGCGTGGTCGACCTGCAGGAAGCCTGGCGCGACATCGTCAAACGCGCCAAGCTGGTCCAGCACCACGTGATCTCCCGCGAGGAGCTCTCGGTGCGCGAACACATGAGCATCGTGCTGCGCAAGCTGCAGGGCCAGAAGTTTGTCGAGTTCGAGCACCTGTTTGAAACGGCCCGCGGCATGCCGGTGCTGGTGGTCACCTTCATTGCCCTGCTTGAGCTCTCCAAGGAAGGCCTGATCGACGTGACCCAGGCCGAGGCCTACGCACCGATCTACGTCCGCCTGGCCTACACGCCGGCCTGAACGGCAGGTATTGCCGGTGGTGCAGGCAGAACAGGCTGCGGCGGGCGGCTGTTCCCGCTGCATGCAGCGGGTTTCTCCCGTCCACCCCAGGCGCACACTTCAACGGATGCGCGCCGGGTCCATCTGGCCGCCGGTCTGGACCGGGCCTGACTGTCACCGAAGGGCCCTGGTTCGTGTGTCCTACTACAAAATATTAATACTATTAAATTATTTGATAAGTTCTTGTTATTTCTCAATTTAATAATTTCTTACGATTTTCCGGCCTGCCCGCCTACATTTTTTAACAAAACGGCCGCTCATGATGACTTGGTACTACAAGGCCAAGCACCATGCACCAGACGCACCGCCCCGACCGGGCCACCGACACCTCTTTGTCCACCGCTCCCCGGGGCTCCGGTTCCTGGCGTTTTCCCCTGAACAAGAGCCTGGTGCCGTTTGCGCTCCTGGTGCTCAGCCAAAGCCTCCTGGCCCAACAGCCGCCCACGGCGGGCAGCCAGATGCAGCAGATTCCTGCGGCCCCGGTGCCGCAAAAAGCACCGCCGGAAATCCGCATCGAACGGGGAAGCGCGCCCGTCGGTCCAACAGCCGATGAGGCAAAAATCCTGGTCCGCAACCTGCGCGTCACAGGCGCCAAAGCCTATACCGAAGCGGAGCTGATCGCGATCACGGGCTTCACCCCGGGAACCGAGCTGACACTCACCGACCTGCGTGCGATGGCGTCGAAAATCACGACGCACTATGCAAAAAACGGTTATTTCGTGGCCCGGGCCTACCTGCCCGCGCAGCAAATAACGGACAACACCGTCACCATCGAGGTCAGCGAAGGTCAATACGGCAAGATCATCCTGCGTAACCAGTCCAGGCTTTCCGACAATCAGGCCCATCGCCTGCTTGACGGCCTGAACAGCGGCGATCCCATCACCAATGATCCGCTGGAGAGCCGCCTGTTGCTGCTCTCGGACACGCCGGGCGTGAATGTCAAATCGACGCTAGTCCCGGGCGCCACACCAGGTACCTCCGACCTCATCGTTGACGTCACACCGGGCAAAAGCGTGAGCGGCAGCATCGATGCCGACAACGCCGGTAACCGCTATACCGGCGAATACCGCGCCGGGGCAACTGTCAACCTCAACAATCCGCTGGGGCTGGGCGACCAGGCCAGCGTGCGCGCCGTCACTTCCGGCTCGGGGCTCAAATACGGTCGTGCGTCTTATCAGGTGCCATTCGGCAAAACAACCGTGGGCGTCGCTTACAGCCGGCTGGAGTATGAACTGGGCGAGGAATTCGAGTCCCTGCAGGCCAACGGCACGGCAGAGATTGCCAGCGTCTACGCCATCCGTCCGCTGATCCGTTCGCGCAATACCAATCTGTACACCCAACTCACGTACGAAGCCCGGACTTTCCAGGACAGGATCGACAGCACCATCCCCCCGTCGGTCACCGACAGGAAAGCGGACGTGTTGATGGCCAGTCTTTATGGCGACCACCGCGACAATCTGGGCGGCGGCGGAATCAGCGCTTATTCGCTGACCTGGTCCATCGGCAACCTCAACATCCAAACACCGTCGGCGCTGGCCGCCGACGCGGCGAGCGCCAAAACCAACGGTTCCTACAACAAGCTCGCCTTCACCGCCACGCGGCTGCAGCGCGTCACCAACGTCGTGTCGCTTTATGGGTCCATCAGCGGGCAGGTCGCCTCGAAAAACCTCGATTCCTCGGAGAAGATGGACCTCGGCGGCATGACCGGTGTGCGCGCCTATCCCCAGGGTGAAGCCTCCGGCGACCAGGGCTACTTGGTCAACCTCGAGGCCCGGCTGCTGCTGGCTGGGCTTTCGGAACGCGTGCCGGGTCAGGTGCACCTGATCGGCTTCGTCGACGCTGGCAGCGTCACCATTCACAAAAACCCCTGGTTCACCGGGAACAACCACAGAAACCTCGGCGCTTACGGCGTGGGCGCCAGCTGGGGCGAACCCGGCAACTTCCTGGTGAGAACGTATTACGCCCGCAAGCTCGGCAACGAAGCGGCGATCTCCGCCCCCGACAAGTCAGGCCGGTTCTGGATCCAGGCCATCAAGTATTTTTGACATTTGCCAGCTTCTGCGCCAACACGACAGCACACAAGGAATCACCCATGAACCGCATTCACCAATCCATCTGGAGCAACAGCTCTGGCACCTTCGTCGCCGTGTCTGAAAACGCTGGCGGCGCCAGCAAGAAAAAATCCTCGTCCACGACGGGACGCCCCAGCGCCGCGAGCTTCGCCGTCAAGGCCTTGTCAGCCTGCCTGATGCTCGGCCTGGGCGCCTCCGCCTATGCCTTGCCCACAGGCGGTGTGGTGGCAGCCGGAGGCGCCAGCATCACCAGCGGCGCGTCCACCACGACCATCACGCAAACCACCGCCAACGCGGCAATCAACTGGCAAAGCTTCGGCATTGCCGCCGGCCAGACGGTGCAGTTCGTGCAACCCGGCAGCACGTCGGTGGCCCTGAACCGGGTGCTGGGCGCCGATCCGTCCAGCATCATGGGCAACCTCTCGGCCAACGGCAGGGTCTTTCTGCTCAACCCGAACGGCGTCCTGTTCGGCAGCGGCGCATCGGTGAACGTCGGCGGGCTGGTCGCGTCCACCATGAGTCTCAGCGATGCCAGGTTCATGGCAGGCGACTATGCCTTCACCGACGCGGGAAGCGGCTCGGTCGTCAACCAGGGCAACATCACCGCGGCCGACGGCGGTTACGTGGCACTGATGGGCAAGACTGTCAGCAACCAGGGCGTCATTTCCGCCCGACTCGGTTCGGTGGCACTTGCTGCCGGCAACGCCGTCACCATGGACGTGGCCGGCGATGGCCTGCTCAATATTTCGGTGGCCCAAGGTGCAGTCAACGCACTGGTTGAAAACGGTGGCCTGATTCGCGCCGATGGCGGCCGTGTGCTGCTGACGGCGCAGGCGGCCGGCAACCTGCTGCAAACCGCAGTCAACAACACCGGTGTGATCCAGGCGCAGACCATTGGAACCCGCAACGGCACCATCCTGCTGCTGGGCGACATGCAAAGCGGCACCATGAATGTCAGCGGCACGCTGGACGCCAGCGCGCCGAACGGCGGCAACGGCGGCTTTATTGAAACCTCGGCGGCGCGCGTAAGCATCCGCGACGATGTACGCGTCACCACCGCCGCGCCTCAGGGCCTGATGGGCACGTGGCTGATCGATCCCCAGGACTTCATCATCGGCGCAGGCGGCAACATCTCTGGTGTCACGCTCTCGGCGCAGTTGGTGAACAACAGCATCAACATCACCACGGCAGCCGGCACCGGTAATGGTGATATTTTTGTCAACGATGCGATCACCTGGACAGCCGCTGGCGCCCCGACGACCCTTACCCTCACGGCTGACCGGGACACCAACATCAATGCGGCCGTGACGGCCACGAACGGAAACTTTTCAGTCTGCTGCGGACGCGATGTCAACGTGAACGCCGCCCTCACCACCACCAACGGAAGCATCCTGCTGAGCGGCGGGCGCAATGTCAACGTCAATGCAGCCATCACCACCACCGATGGCAACCTCATGATGTGCGCCGCCAACGATGTCAATATCAGCAGCAAGATCACGGTGACCAACGGCACGTTGGATGCCACCCGCAGCCTGGGCCTGCCCCGTGGCCTGACCATCAGTGCGGACACGGACGGTACAGGCCCCGGTGTCGCGGGCGGCACGGTGGTCTTCGCGCCGCTCGTGCCACCCGTGGCCGTCACCAACGCACCAGTCGTCATCACCTACAACCCCGTCTCGTACACCACGCCGACGGACTATGCGCCCAAATTTACCCTGACCGCGGGGGCGACGCTGACGCAGCGCATGCTGGTGTTTCCCGATGCGACCAGATACTTCGACGGCACTACCAATGCAGTACTCACCACACTCAGAGGCAACCCAGCCGGTGTGAGCCTGATTGCCGGCCCCGGCGCCACAGCCACTTTCGACAATGCGACCGCAGGAACGAACAAGTCCGTCACCTTCAGCGGCTACACGCTGGGTGGCGCCAACGCCAGCCAGTACGCATTCGCGTCGAATTGCTGTGGGCCCATCGTCCAGAAAACCACCGCAACAATCAGGCCGGCCGTCAGGGGTTTGAACTCGGATGGCAGTGTCAATCTGCCCTATGTCGAACTGGCCATGCCCGCACTCGCCACGTTGGCGTCGTATCGGTCGGGGCTGATGCCAACCTACATGTCTGACGCTGGCGATGTGTTTTTCGTCACCAAGGAAGAAGAGGTGGCAGCGCCCACCGTGATACCGTTCGCCCCACAGCCGCCGTATATCGCGCCACGTTATGCACCCCGGCCAGCGCGCAACTGACCGCCGCCCATCCGGTTTGAGGCAGACCGGCCTTTGCCTGGCCCTGCTGTTCACAAGCCTTGCGTATCACCCGGCCTTTGCCGGCGGCGAGGTGGGGCAGCGGTCCGGTCCCGCCCCGGTCTCCGGAATATCCTCCGGCGCAGCCATGGCCAGCGCTCCAGCGCGGGCCCCGATCCACAGTCCTCCCGGGCGCGCCTACTTCGGACAGGAGCGCGCGTCCCCAGAGGCCATCCACATCGCTGACTGGGTCGTCGATTCCGCCGACAACCAGGGCATGCCTTTCATGATTGTGGACAAGGTCCATGCCAGGGTGCTGCTGTTCGATGCCGCCGGTCGCTTGCAGGGCGCGGCGTCAGCGCTGCTCGGTCTGGCTCGTGGCGACGACTCGGTGCCTGGCATTGGCGAGCGCAAGATGTCCACCATCCGTCCCGAGGAGCGGACGACACCCGCAGGGCGTTTTGTCTCGTCCCTCGCCCGTGATGTCCATGGCCAGGAAATGCTCTGGGTGGACTACGACACAGCCATCTCGCTGCATCGTGCCGTCAAGGGTACGCCCGGCGAGCGGCGGACACAGCGATTGGACAGCCCGACATCCGACGACAACCGGATTTCCTATGGCTGCATCAATGTCCCGGTGAAGTTCTACGACAAGCTGGTCAGTCCGGCCTTTACAGGAACAAACGGCGTCGTCTACATCCTGCCGGAGACCCGCTCAGCCCGCGAAGTCTTCGGCTCCTACGACGTCCTTGAACGCGACCCTCAGGTGGCGAGACAGCAGGCCGCCAACCCGACAGATTCGTCCGCTGCCATCCGGAAATAGCCTCCGCGGTCCACGGCCCATCGTGCACGTCGCCAGGCTCGGGCGCGATATGCCGCTACCGAGTGGACTAGAATGGAATTGCTCCGGGGTGCAGCCCGACCATGGTGGTCGGGTCGCTGAGATGGCCAACCCAAACCCGTGAACTTGAATCGGTTCGTACCGACGTAAGAAGAGCTGACTGCCACCGGTCCCCGGCCCAGTCAACGACCAACACCACAGCGCTGGTGCTGGCCACACCTTCGGAGCATTTTGTGCCGCAACGCACGCCAAGGAATGCCCCGATGAACGCTCCCGACAAGTTCGCCCAGCTGCTGTCCCTCACCCGCGAGCCTTTCCCCGCCTCGCGCAAGATCCACGTGCCCGGCCAGCTCCATGCCGGCATTCGCGTACCCATGCGCGAAGTCAGGCTGAGCAACGGTGAATCCGCCACGCTCTACGACACCTCCGGTCCCTATACCGACCCGACCGCCGACATCGACGTGCGCCGCGGGCTGGAAGCCCTGCGCACGCCGTGGATCGAGGCACGCGGCGACACCGAGGTGTACACCGGCCGTGCAGCCCAGGCGGTTGATGACGGCACGCGCCGCCAGGACCGCGATGATCCGCAAGACCCGGAAGCCCAACGCATCGCCGCCTTGCGCGCGCAGGCGGCGGGCTTGCAGCGCATGCCACGCCGCGCCAAAGCCGGCGCCAACGTCACCCAGATGCACTATGCGCGCCGCGGCATCATCACGCCGGAGATGGAGTACATCGCGCTGCGTGAAAACACCAAACGCGAATGGATGGCCGAGTATCTGGGTGATGTCGAACGTGCAGCCCGCGTGCGCGGCAACCCCATGGGCGCACAACTGCCCGCCTTCGTCACGCCCGAGTTCGTGCGTGACGAGGTGGCGCGTGGCCGCGCCATTATTCCCGCCAACATCAACCACCCTGAAGTTGAGCCCATGATCATCGGCCGCAACTTCCTGGTCAAGATCAACGCCAACATCGGCAACTCGGCCGTCACTTCGAGCATCGAGGAAGAAGTGGAAAAACTGGTCTGGGCCATCCGCTGGGGCGCCGACAACGTGATGGATTTGTCCACCGGGAAAAACATCCACACCACGCGCGACTGGATCATCCGAAACTCACCTGTGCCCATCGGCACGGTGCCGATTTACCAGGCGCTGGAAAAAGTCGGCGGCGTCGCCGAAGACCTGAGCTGGGAGATTTACCGGGACACATTGATCGAGCAGGCCGAGCAGGGCGTGGACTACTTCACCATCCACGCCGGGGTGCGCCTGCCTTTCATCCCGATGACGGCCCATCGCCGCACCGGCATCGTCTCGCGCGGCGGATCCATCCTGGCCAAGTGGTGCATGTCGCACCACAAGGAAAACTTCCTGTACACGCACTTCGAGGATATCTGCGAAATCATGAAGGCCTACGACGTGAGTTTTTCGCTGGGCGACGGCCTGCGACCCGGCTCGGGCGCCGACGCCAACGACGAGGCACAGTTTGCCGAACTGCGCACGCTGGGCGAGCTGACAAAAATCGCCTGGAAGCACGATGTGCAGACCATGATCGAAGGGCCCGGCCATGTTCCGATGCACATGATCCAGGCCAACATGGACGAGCAGCTCAAGCATTGCCACGAGGCGCCGTTCTACACCCTGGGCCCGCTGACCATCGACATCGCGCCTGGCTACGACCACATCTCGAGCGCCATCGGCGCGGCCATGATCGGCTGGTTCGGCACCGCCATGCTGTGTTACGTGACGCCCAAGGAGCACCTGGGCCTTCCGGACCGCAACGACGTCAAGCAGGGCATCATTGCCTACAAGATCGCCGCGCACGCCGCCGACGTGGCCAAGGGCCACCCAGCCTCCCGCGCGCGGGACGAGGCGCTGTCGAAGGCGCGTTTCGAATTCCGCTGGCATGACCAGTTCAACCTGTCGCTGGACCCGGACACCGCGCGCGAATTCCACGACGAAACCCTGCCCAAGGAAGTGAGCAAGGTCGCCCACTTCTGCTCCATGTGCGGACCGAAGTTCTGTTCGATGAAAATCAGCCAGGAAGTGCGCGAGTTTGCGGCACAACAAGGTATTGCGGAAAACGCGGCGCTGGACCAGGGAATGCAGGCAAAATCGGCCGAGTTCCGCGAGGGCGGCAGCGAAATCTACATCCCCATCCAGAAGCTCTGAGCGTCTGGGCGCACGCAAAAAAGGCATACATCATCATGCACATCGGCATCGCAGGCGCAGGCCTGCTCGGGCGGCTGCTGGCCTTCGAACTGAGCCGGGCCGGCCATTCGGTCGAGGTTTTTGACCCGGCGCCCGGGCCGCAGGCACCTGCTTACGGCCCGGGCGCGGCACCCTATGCTGCAGGCTGGACCGCCGCCGGCATGCTCAGTCCCACGGCCGAACTGGAGGCGGCTGACGAACACGTGTTCGCGCTCGGCTTGCGTTCGCTGGATCTGTGGCCGGCCATCGTGGCTGACCTGGGCGTGCCGGTGGAACTGCACCGGCGCGGCAGCCTGCTGCTGGCGCACCGCGGCGACGAAGGCGCGGCGCACCGCGTGGTGGACCTGCTGCAGCACAAGGCGCCGGCTGGTCATGCGCCGCAGCGACTCGACGCTGCAGCACTGCGCGAGCTGGAGCCTGACGTCCATGGCGTGGCGCACGCCTGGCTGCTGCCTCACGAGGGACAGATCCATACCGTGCAGGCCATGGAGGCCCTGGCCCATGCCGCCACAGCGGCGGGTGCGCGCTGGCACTGGGGCGTGGGGGTGAACCGGCTGCAGGCCGGCGAGATTCACACAACGCAAGGGGTCAACCGGTTCGACTGCGTGTTCGATGTGCGCGGCACCGGAGCGCGCCTCGCCCCGGCCGCCGTTGCACCCAACGACGGCTTCACGCCGCAGGTCCGCGGCGTGCGCGGAGAAATCATCTGGCTGCATGCGCCCGGCGTGGCACTGCGGCGGCCGGTGCGCCTGCTGCACCCGCGGCACCGGGTCTACCTGGTGCCGCGTGAAGGCGGGCACATCGTCGTCGGTGCCAGCGAAATCGAAAGCGAGGACCGCTCGCCGATCTCGCTGCGCAGCACGGTCGAACTGCTGGCCGCGGCGCACAGCATCATTCCGGAACTGGGCGAAGCGCGTATTGTTCATACCGAGACGAACCTTCGGCCCGCCCTGCCCGATAATCTGCCGCGCGTCGAACAAAGCCCCGGGCTGGTTCGCATCAACGGCCTGTTCCGCCACGGCTGGCTGATTGCGCCGGCGCTGGTCGAGCAAACGCTGCAACATCTGACATGACAACCATCAACATCACACTCAACGGCGAGGCCCGGCAGGTGCCTGGCGGCTGCACATTGGCCGACCTGCTGGAGACCAGCGGGCAGCCGGCAGCCTCGTTTGCCAGTGCGGTCAACGGCGAGTTTGTGGCACGCGACGCGCGCGCCCGCACCGTACTCGCAGACGGCGATGCTGTTTTTACCTTTCAAGCCATCACGGGAGGCTAGCCACGCCATGACATTTCGCATTGCAGATACAGAACTGAACAGCCGCTTTTTCCTCGGCACCGCCAGCTACCCCTCACCGCAGGTTCTGCAGGACGCGATTGCCGCCTCCGGCGCCGAGGTCGTGACCGTCGGCCTCAAGCGCCAGATGGCGGCCGGCGGCGCGGGCACACAAAACGATTTTTACAAGATGATCCGGGCCAGCGGTACCCGCCTGCTGCCCAACACCGCCGGCTGCCGCAGCGCGCGTGAAGCCGTCACGCTGTCGCAGATGGCGCGTGAGCTGTTCGGCACCAACTGGATCAAGCTCGAGGTGGTCGGCGACGAACACACGCTGCAGCCCGACCCGTTTGAACTGGTGACGGCGGCAACTGAACTGGTGCGCGATGGTTTTGAAGTGTTCCCCTACTGCACCGACGACCTCGTCAGCTGCCAGCGCCTGCTCGACGCCGGCTGCCGCATCCTGATGCCCTGGGGTGCACCCATTGGCTCGGGCCAGGGCCTGGTCAACCCCTACGCGCTGCGCACGTTGCGCGCCCGCCTGCCCGGTGTGCCGCTGATCGTGGATGCCGGCATCGGCTCACCAGCCGACGCGGTGCAGGCCATGGAACTCGGCTACGACGCCGTGCTGCTCAACTCGGCCGTGGCCCATGCGCGCGACCCGGTGCAGATGGCACGCGCCTTCAAGCTCGGCATCGAGTCCGGGCGCCTGGCCTACGAGGCCGGCATCATGGCCCAGCAGGACATGGCGGTCGCTTCCACACCGGTGACAGGCCGGCCCTTCATCCTGTGAGCGCCGCCAACACCCCGTCGGTCTGGACCTTTGCAGGCAACGCGAAGGACATACAAGCGCTGCTGGCCGGCAGCGCGCGGGACCTCCCGCGTCCCGCCCTGCTCTGCCTGGATCGCAGGGAAACCGCCACCTTGCTCGGCACGGCTGCACTGAACAACCCCGAGGCCGTGACACAGGCCGCAGCCCGTTTGCGCGCCGCCGTTGGCGAGGCGGTCGTGATCACCGGCGACGAAACCGACTATGCCGACACGCCGCAGGCCAGCGGCTGGCTTGAGCTGCCGGACGGTGCCGCGCCGCCGCTCACCGTCCCCGGTGCCGACGCCGTGTTCACCGCCAGCGCGGCCGCGGCGCTGGCACAGGGTTTCGTCGCGATGGAAGCCATCATCCTGGCACGCATGGCGACAGCAGATGCACTGCGACAACAGGCCCTGACAGGCCTGTTGCAGCCGCGTCCCGACTTTGCGCAGCGTAGCAACAACCTGCCGCACTTCAGCCTGCCCCGGCCCACGACCGTCAGCGGGTTTGCCGCACTCAGCGACCCGGACCTGGGACTGTATGCCGTGGTCGACAGCGCCGCCTGGGTCGCGCGCGTCGTCACTGCCGGTGTGCATACCGTGCAGTTGCGCATCAAGGACGCAGAAGGACCGGAACACCGCGACTTCGTGCGTCAGCAGATCCGCGAGAGCATCCACGCGGCCACGGAAGCCGACGCGCAGCTCTTCGTCAACGACCACTGGCAGCTCGCCATCGAAGAAGGCGCGTACGGCGTGCACCTGGGCCAGGAGGATTTGCACATCGCCGACCTGGCCGCGATCCGACGAGCCGGCTTGCGGCTGGGCATCAGCACTCACGCCTACTGGGAAGTCTGCCGCGCCTGGACGCTTCGGCCCAGCTACATCGCCTGCGGCCCGATTCACCCGACCCAGGCCAAGGCCATGCCCTGGGTCCCCCAAGGCAACGACAACCTGGCCTACTGGTGCGCCCTGCTGCCCCTGCCGGTCGTCGGCATTGCCGGCATGGACGTGACGCGGACCGAACAGGCCGCACGGGCCGGTGCCGCCGGTGTGGCGGTGATCAGTGCCATCACCGCAGCTGCCTCGCCGGAAACGGCCATCGCACAGTTGCAGGAGGCCGTGCGGCGTGGCCGGGCGAGTCCACCCGTCACGGCGCCCCTGTTTCCCAAACCCACACTTTCACCCACGCCTTCACCCACGGCTTAAGGGCTTGAGACTCCATGCAACGTACCCTTCTCGCCGGAAAAATCCACCGCGCCACCGTCACCCAGTGCGAACTGCATTACGAGGGTTCCTGTGCCATCGACGACGACTTGCTGGAAGCCTCGGGCATCGCCGAGTTCGAGCAGATCCACATCTGGAACATCAACAACGGCGCGCGTTTTGTGACCTACGCGATACGCGCCCAGCGCGGCAGCGGCACTATTTCCGTCAACGGTTCGGCAGCGCGTCAGGCCGCCGTCGGTGACCTGATCATCATTGCAGCCTTTGGCCAGTTGCCGGCAGACCAGGTGGCCAGCTTCCAGCCTAAACTGGTGTTTGTCGACAGCGCCAACCGCATCCGGGAAGAGCGCTCCACCATTGCAGTACAAGGCATCTGATCCGGCCGCACCACCCTCCCGATCAAACCCGGGGTCAAACGACTCTCACCTCCAGGAGCCACGACATGTCCAGCGTTTTTGAACAACCCGTCACCCTGCACCGCCCGCGCCAGAGCGTCCCGGCCAGCTCCGGCGCCCGCTGGAGCGTGGATGCCATCGAAGCACTGTTCGACCTGCCTTTTCCCGAGCTGATGCACCAGGCACAAACCGTGCACCGTGAAAACTTTGATCCAACGCGCATTGAATTTGCCACACTGCTGTCGGTCAAGACAGGTGGCTGCCCGGAAGACTGCAACTACTGCCCGCAGGCGGCACGCTTCGACACCGGCGTGGAGGCCACCAAACTGATGGAGCCGCATGAGGTAAAGCTGGCGGCGCAACGCGCCAAGGATGCCGGTGCCACGCGCTTTTGCATGGGTGCGGCCTGGCGCGCGCCCAAAGACCGCGACATTGAAAAAGTGGCCGAGCTGGTGCGCACGGTCAAGGCCCTCGGGCTGGAAACCTGCGCGACGCTGGGCATGCTGGAAGACGGCCATGCGCAAACGCTGCAAAGCGCCGGCCTCGACTACTACAACCACAACCTCGACAGCGCGCCTGATTTTTACGGTGACATCATCACCACGCGCGACTACCAGGACCGGCTCGACACGCTGGCACGTGTGCGCGATGCCGGCGTCAAGGTTTGCTGCGGCGGCATCGTCGGCATGGGCGAAACCCGGCGCCAGCGCGCTGGCCTGGTGGCCGAGCTGGCCAACCTGTCGCCCTACCCCGAGTCGGTGCCGGTCAACAACCTGGTGAAGGTCGAAGGCACACCGCTGGCCGATCAGGAGGATCTGGACCCGTTTGAATTCGTGCGCACGATTGCCGTTGCGCGCATCACCATGCCTAAAGCACGTGTGCGCCTGTCGGCCGGCCGCCAGCAAATGGGTGATGCGGTGCAGGCCCTGTGTTTCCTCGCCGGTGCCAACTCCATCTTTTACGGCGACAAGCTGCTGACCACCGGCAACCCCGATACAAACGCAGATGTGGCTTTGCTGGAGCGCCTGGGCATGACGCGTTCTGCACCGGACACAAAACCATGACGCAGGCACCCGCCCATCAACCGGCCGCAGGCAGCGCCAGCCCCTACGGCACGCTGCCCGCCGCGCCGCCCCTGGCGGTACGCAAACCCGTCAGCCTGCCGCGCCTGCGCGAGATGCATGCGCAGGGCGAAAAAATCACCATGCTGACCGCCTACGACGCCACCTTTGCCGCCGTGGCCGACGCGGCCGGCGTCGAATGCCTGCTGGTCGGCGATTCGCTGGGCATGGTCTGCCAGGGCCTGTCCAGCACCGTGGGGGTGACGCTGGAAACCATGCGCCACCACACCGAATGTGTGGCCCGTGGCCTGCGCCGCGCCCAGGCCACCGCCTGGCTGATTGGCGACCTGCCTTTTGGCAGCTACCACGAGTCAAAAGAGCAGGCACTGCGCAGCGCCGTGGTGTTGATGCAGGCCGGCGCCCACATGGTCAAGCTCGAAGGCGGCGGCTGGACCACCGAGACCGTGCATTTCCTGGTCGAGCGCGGCATACCGGTCTGCGCCCACCTGGGCCTGACGCCGCAAACCGTGCATGCCCTGGGCGGCTACCGGGTGCAGGGCCGGGGCGACGAGGCCGCCGCCACCTTGACCAGCCAGGCGCACGCGCTGCAGGACGCCGGTGCGTCCATGCTGGTGCTCGAGATGGTGCCGGCGGCCCTCTCCGCAGCGCTGACAAAGGAACTCACCCATTGCGCGACCATAGGCATAGGCGCCGGTGTGGGCACCGCCGGCCAGGTACTGGTGCTGCACGACATGCTGGGCATGAACCTGGGCAGGATGCCGAAGTTCGTGCACAACTTCATGGCCGAAGCCCACAGCGTGCAGGGCGCGATGCAGGCCTATGTGCAGGCGGTCAAGCAGCAGCGTTTTCCGGTCGATGCGCTGCACGCCTGGTGAAGATATGACCCCCACGCTTGTCACTCCGTGTACTACGCTGCCCCCCGGGGGGGCCGCTGCGCCTGCGGCCCGGCGAAGCCGGTTCCGCGGCCCCGGCTGGTCTGAATTCGGAACCCCCACGCTTGTATAGTTCGCCTCTTTTGAACTGCAATCCCACATAGCACGCATGAAAATTGTTCACACCATCCCCGACCTGCGCGCCGCGCTGGCGCCTTTCCAGCACCCCGCCTTCGTGGCCACCATGGGCAACTTGCACGACGGCCACATCGCGCTGGTGAACCAGGCCAAACCGCTGGGCGACGTGACGGTGGCCAGCATTTTCGTGAACCGCCTGCAGTTTGCGCCGCACGAAGATTTCGACACCTATCCCCGCACCTGGGAAGCCGACTGCGAAAAACTCCAGGCCGCCGGCTGCGATGTGCTGTTTGCGCCGCGGGAGCACGACCTCTATCCCGAGCCGCAGACCTACAAGGTGCATCCGCCGGCCGAACTGGCAGACATCCTCGAAGGGCATTTCCGCCCCGGCTTTTTTGTCGGTGTCAGCACCGTGGTGATGAAGCTGTTTTCCTGCGTGTTCGCCGGCAAGTCCGGGGGCACCGCGCTGTTCGGCAAGAAGGACTACCAGCAGCTCATGATCATCCGGCGCATGGTGCAGCAGTTTGCCCTGCCGATAGCGATCGTCCCCGGCGAAACCCTGCGCGCCGCCGACGGCCTGGCGCTGTCCTCGCGCAACGGCTACCTGGATGTCGCGCAGCGCGCCGAAGCCGTACATCTGTCCAAGGCATTGAAGGCGCTGGGCGAAGCCGCCAGGGCGCAGGGTCTGGACACGCTCGATGTCCTGGAAGCCCAGGCGATGCAGGCCTTGAGCGCACGCGGCTGGGCACCCGACTACCTGACGGTGCGGCGCCGCGCCGACCTGCTGCCGCCCGGAAGCAGCGGGGCAGCGGAGCCGCTGGTGGTGCTGGGTGCGGCCAGACTGGGCACCACGCGGCTGATTGACAACCTGGAAATCTGAGTTGGGGCCAGTCCGCTTCTCTTAAGAGAAAAATGCCTCCAGCCCCATAGGTACGGGCGCAAGCAGCTATCTATTCAGGAGCATCAAAGGCCCGGTGAACGCGAACACTGCCGCGTAGCCGCAAGATCAGGAGGCAGGCGGCGGATCACCCTCGTCATCCGGCCCGGTCGCAGGCGGGCGCTGGTCTGCGAGCCACTGGTAACCCTTCCACACCAGCAGGGCCGAACCCGCCCCAAGCAAGGCGTAACGCAGCAGGGGCCGGCGCGCGCCGGCCAGCACCAGCGACAACACCGGGGTGATCAGCGGCGCACGCTTGAGCAGACCCAGCGCCAGCGGCAAGCCTTTTCCGAGCACCCCTCCCGGGACACCACTTTTGAGAACCGTCACCGACTGCCGCGCCGCACCGAGGGCCTGGACCAGTTCAGCGCGCTCCGTTGCCGAGCGTATCAACAGCAACTGTTTTCTCAGTGCCCGCTGGCTCTGGGGGGTGGCGTTATCCATGGGGGTCTCCGCCCCGCGGCATGGCGCTGGTCGAGGCGGCTTGCAGAGTATCGCGGTCCTGCGCCATTTCGGCCAAGGTGGCCTGCAGGAAGGGCGGCCGCGTGGCCAGCGTGCGCTGCACGCGCCACCAGAACCAGCCGCCCAGCCCCAGGTACACCGCCGAAAAAAAAGCCAGCACCGCGACACGCTGCGCAGGGTCCACGGCCAGCACCACCATCAGGGTGACCATCAGGACGCCGACCAGACCGAACACCAGCAGGCCCAGCAGGCTCAGCAACAGCCCGATCAGCCGCTGCAACTCTTCCTCGAGCTCGACGCCGGCCAACGCCACGCGCGTGTGCGCCATGGACAGCGCCGTCAGGCCCAGCTGGCGCAGCGATGCGAACAGGCGCGGCGGCTGGGGGCCGTCCCGGCGGTCATGAGAGGGTGTGTTCATGGCAACAACAGGCACACCGGCACGCCGGTGCTTCCCGTCATGGCAATCATGACCTGCGGTTGACCAGCAGGCCGATCAGGAAACCGGCCGCGGCGGCGATGCCAACAGCCTTCCACGGGTTGGCATGGACATACTCGTCCGTGACCTTGGCCGCCTCCTTGCCCTTGAGCAGCGCCGCCTCCTGCAAGCCGGTCAGTTTTTCGGTGGCGAGCTTGAGCTTGCCCGCAGCCTTTTCACGCAGCGCGGCCGCCGTCTCGCCGGTGGCGGCGGTGGCGGCCTTGAGCAGATCCTCCACGTCGGTGAGGACCACTTTCATGTCGGTGATCAGTTTGTCTTTGCTGGTGTTGTCCATGGCATGCTCCCAAGTGCGGTGGTAAGAAATCAGGCATCGCGTGAGCCCAAGACCAGTTTAGTCCCATCCGGAAGCCGCAGGCTGCGCACAGGTTGAAACCTGCCGGGGCCTTGATTCACCGCAATAATGCGGACTGCAAAAATCCGGCAAGCCCCTGATCAACCCACCACCGAGCCCGCCATGGACCCCACCCTCCTGACCCCTCTATTCACCCTGCTGGGCACGCTGGTAGGCGGCCTGGTGACCTTTGCCGTGAACCGGCAGCAGTTCAAGCACCAGATCCAGGCGCTGCAGCAGCAGTACCGGACCGAGTTCATGGCCGAGGAAACCGCGCGCCACTTCCTGAGCCACAAAAGCTTCACCGACCGGTCCTTCGAGGTGCTGAAAAAACACCTGGGCGGTTTCGACGACGACGAACTGCGCAAGATCCTGGTCCGCGCCGGTGCGGTGCGCACCTACCGCGAAGACGACAGCGAGTGGTGGTACCTGCTGTCGCGCATGGGCGAGCGGATTGAGAAGATGCAACAACGGAGTTGAGCGGGTTCGCTAACCTGCGGATTTCATCGCCGGCATCACGCTGCGTTCCTGGTTCGCACTGGACAGTAGGAGCGACTCCCCACTCCCAACCCCCCGCCCTTCCCTCGCCCCGCTGGGCGAGAGAAGGGA